>JADJPB010000001.1 GCA_016713445.1 Bacteroidota bacterium
GTAGCTCCAGGAATATCGAAATAGTCAAATCCATCAAAAGAATATTGCCACTGGTAAGTTTGACCAGTTCCACCACTTACTCCACTTAAAGACAAATTTAAGTTCACAGTAGAAGTATTACAAAATTGTGTAATGTCTGACTGAGCAGAACCTGCAGTAGGAGGATCTATACATACTGGCTCAGGTTGTAAGTCTACAAGGTAATCTTCAGTTTCACCATAAGTATAAGTTCCGCAAGCAGTAATAGCTGAAGATTCTTTAATAATGACACGCATTCCAGTTAAACCAGATGGACCTCCAGCTGGAATAGTAAAATTAAATAATGGAACAGAGTTTAATGCTGTTGTTGTATTATATGAAGCTACTCTTTCAGCAGGATCTTCATACGTTCCACTTTGGTCAATATCAATAAATACTGCTACATAAGCACCAAAATGGCTACCAGAACAAGAACGTTGCGTACGCGCATACTTTGCGGTGTATTGAAATAAATTACAGGTGCAGGAACGGCTGTATTATTAGTATATGTTTCACATGCAGTTGCTGCAGTTCCAACATATAAAGTACCTAATTCAACAGAATCAATTTTGGTGTCAGCAGCGTTAGTTGCATTTGAAGCACAATAGCAATTTAGGAATGAATTTACACCAACATATACTGAGTTTGAAGTACCTGGATTTGGATCGTATAAACATGAAACGATACAATGGAAATACTTAGGTGTAGCACCCATGGTGAATGCAGCAGTAGAAGAATTCGTACCGAAAGGTGTCCAGTTTATATCGTCATCAGAATGTTCCCAAACGTAAGTTACATCAGAACCAGAAGTAGCATTTTCTAAACTTAAGCTAACGGAAGCTCCATTACATGCATTTGCAGTATTTGAAAGTGTATTTCCTGGTGCAGGCTGACCAGCACAAGGCGTGTTAGAAATTTCTGAAACAGAAACATCATCAAAATTTAAATAGTAGTCACCACTACTCCAAAAGGCATCCCATTTAATAAATAAGGCGCCAGCAGGAGGTGAAAATGAAACAGTAGCTGTGGTACATGTACCCGATACAATATGGTTCGTTTGATCAATGGTTTGAACTGTCGTCCAAGGACCAGTAGCAGTGGCTCCGTATTGAACATTGAAAGAACCCCAAGGATTTGGTGTTCCTACTGTGTTAGCAGACCAATTAGCCACTTTGTACTTGTAACTTACAGTCACTAAACCACCGATACTAGTTCCTACAGATGGAGATACCATATTACCTGTCGTTGCTCCACTATAAAGATTTCTTCTCATGGATGCGGAACCACAGGCCGAAGTAGCAGTCGTTCGGGTAATATTTCCTGTCCATCCCGTTGCATTTAAGTTAAAATCTGTGGAGTAAGCTGCTTGAGCATTTACTTCGGTTGTCTACAACCCCATTAGGAGAAGTAAACAACACAATGTTGTCAATACCATAAATCTTCGTTTCAGAAGATGAATAGTCATTTTTGAGTAACTGTTGTTTTTCATTTTGTTTATATTTATTGTTAGATTTTTTAATTCAGCTCAATAGGTAAAAAGATTTATGAATGCATATAATTGCATTTTACATAAAGGATTTTCTTCAGTAACATGTAAATGTCTTTTTGTTATAACTAGTTCTCGATTTTGCTGGAATTTCCGGATACACAGCAAAAACAAATATATGACTTCTTATGACAATTGCAAGCATTTTTTTGATTATGTTAATTTCATTTTGCAAGGAAGCATTCCTGTTTTTTTACAATTGCTTGGTTTTCACAGATTCGAATTTACATTTGATTCCGTTTATTTTATCAACTGTTTGGTGAATAGTTAAAAAGAATAGGTGAAAATGTGTAAGGTTTTCTGTGCTTTACTAAAAAAGTGAAGTTTTTTCTTGACTTGTATATGTTTAATGTAATATCTTGCATGGTTAAGTCACTTGCTTTCCAATCTTTCAAGTGTCAATTTTACACTCCCATCATTAAATTATTATCTAAATCAGCTTATGAAAGCAAAGCTATTATCAGTAAATTATGTCCTGTCAATTCTTAGTTTTTTGATATTTTTTTTCAATGCGATTTTATTTGTCAATGCTCAAGAAAATAGAGTGTATTGGCAAACTATCCCTAAGCCTAATTTAATCACTTTAAAAAGCAGGTACGCGCTTCCTGAAAAGTTTGTCGCATTGCAATGTAATGCAAGCCTAATTCAACAGCAATTAAGTGTAGCTCCAATGGAGTTTACTTCCGTTGCTCAAAATTCTAATGTAACTTTTAAGATACCCATGCCTGATGGTCGTGTTCTTTCTTTTAAGATGGTAGAATCGATGGTGATGGATCCTGCATTAGCAACCCAATTTCCATCTATAAAAACGTATTCTGGACAAGGTATCGAAGAAAGAGATGCTATTTTAAAAGTAAGTATAAGCCCATTAGGATTTCATGCCATGATTTTGTCTCCTAAAGGAAATGTATTTATTGATCCGATGGAGCCTGGTAATACTAATGATTATATCGTTTATTTTAGAAATGATTTTAAAGAATATCGTTCGTTTAGTTGTGAGTTGGATAGTTTGCCTATTAATAAAAGTAGAACCTATCAGCAAATTGCAAACGGTCAAGCAAATAAAACACATGGTACGCAATTAAGAAATTATCGTTTAGCACTTGCTTGTACAGGTGAATATGCGGCTTTTTATGGAGGTACTATTGCAGGTGCAATGGCCGGAATGGTTGCCACCATGAACCGTGTTAATGGAATTTATGAATCAGAAGTAGCAGTTCGAATGACAATGGTCGCAAATAATAATTTGTTGATCTATACCAATGCAAGCACAGATCCATATACTAATACAAATGGTTCTACCATGCTCGGACAAAATATTACGAATTGTAATACCGTCATTGGAAGTGCAAATTATGATATTGGTCATGTTTTTAGTACCGGTGGAGGTGGAGTTGCTTATTTAGGTGTTCCATGTACATCGAATAAGGCAGGTGGTGTTACAGGGTCTGGAAGTCCAGTTGGTGATGCTTTTGATGTGGATTATGTGGCTCATGAAATGGGTCATCAGTTTGGAGGTAGTCATACCTTTAATGCGACTACAAGTTCTTGTGGTGGAGGAAATAGAAGTGCTTCCGCAGCCTATGAACCTGGAAGCGGAATCACCATTATGGCTTATGCCGGAATTTGTGGTGCTACCAACAATTTAGCCCCTAATAGTATTGCGTATTTTCATACACATAGTTTCGATCAAATTACTAATTATATCACAACTGGAAGTGGAAATACTTGTCCAACGACAACCGCTACAGGGAATACGCCTCCAACAGTTACTCCAGATGGTTTAAATTATTATATTCCTTATTTAACTCCGTTTTCGTTAAATGCAACAGGTTCGGATGTTAACGGTGATGCATTGACGTATTCATGGGAAGAATATGATTTGGGTGCAGCTGGGAATTGGAATGCACCCGTAGGCGATGCTCCCATTTTCCGTCCTTTTCCTCCCACAAGTACTGGAACTCGTATTTTTCCAAAAATTTCGGATATCGTAAATAATGCTACAACGATTGGAGAAATTCTACCGAGCTATGCACGCGTATTAAAGTTTAAAGTAACCGCTCGTGATAATAGAGTAAATGGTGGAGGTGTGAATAGAATTGATGCAAATGTTTTAGTAAATGTCATCAATACAGGTGCTGCGTTCACAGTTACTGCGCCTAATACTGCAGTTACTTGGGCTACGGGTGCAACGGCAAATGTGACCTGGAATGTATCATCAACAAACCTGGCTCCCATCTCCTGTGCTAATGTGAATATTTTATTGTCTACAGATGGAGGATATACTTATCCGATAACTCTTCTATCAAATACCCCAAATGACGGAAGTGAAAATATTACTGTTCCTGGAAATGTTACTTCTACTGCCCATGTGAAAGTGGAAGGTGCCGGAAATATCTTTTTGATATTTCAAATGTAAATTTTAATATTATTGCAGGCGGTGGTGTTTTAACAACAATTTCTACCGATCCTATTAGTCCTTTAAATTTATGCCCTGGACAAGCTCTCACCGTTGGATTTGCGGGCAATGGAAATGCAAACTCAGGTAATGTTTATACAGCGCAATTGTCTTCGTCCACAGGATCGTTTGCAAGTCCAACTAATATTGGAACATTAAGCAGTATCTCTTCAAGTGGAAGTATTTCTTGCACGATTCCAGGAGGAAGCATAGCAGGTACTGCTTATCGAATTCGAGTTGTGTCTTCGCTCCCTTCCGTGGTAGGATCAGATAATGGAACTAATTTAATTATGATTGGAACCTTAGGCTCAACTGGAACAATTTCAGGGCTGGCTAGTGTATGTCAAGGACAATCCGGAGTGGTTTATTCAACAACCGCAGTTTCAAATGCGTCGAATTATGCTTGGTCTTTGCCTCTTGGATTTACCATAATTTCTGGTACAGGAACCAATAGTATAACTGTAAATATAGCCGCAAATGCATCTTCTGGTTCAATTACTGTGACTCCTTCTAATGTTTGTACTACAGGTACTATTTCGAGTGCTTATCCTGTTTCTGTTTCTCAACTTCCATCAGCAGCAGGTGTTATTTCTGGCAATACCAGTGTATGCCAAGGTGATCAAAATCTCACTTATACAGTTCCTTCCATATTATTTGCCACAAGTTATTCTTGGAGTTTTCCAGTTGGGTTTTCTATAATTGGAACTCCCACAAATAGTGTCACAGTTAATGTTGCTCCTGGAGCAGCTTCTGGAACGATTTCAGTGTATGGTGTTAATTCTTGCGGAAATGGTGGTTCTTCATCTCTAGCTATTGCGGTGAGCTCTGCTCCGAGCGCCGCTATTATATCAGCGGGTGGACCTCTTACAGTTTGTTCACCAAATTCGGTTTCAATGTCATTCGCTCCTTCTGTTGGGGTAGATTATCAGTGGAGATTGAATGGAATTGATTTGTCTGGCGAAACAGCTTCTGTATATGTTGCTACACAAACTGGTAATTATGATGTGGTGTCGAATTTCGCCGCAGTAGGAAGCCAACAATTTTCTACTTCAGTTCCAGCAGTAATACCTGATAATAGCTGTACAGGTGTAGCAAGTCCTATTGTAGTGAGTGGATACACTTCGTCGATTCCAACATCAAGCATTTATGTTCAAATGAATTTAACGCATACTTATGTTGGTGATTTGGATATTTTTCTTGAAAGCCCAACAGGAGAAAGATTAGGACTTAGCGATCAAACGGGGAATTCAAATAATGGTGGCGATAATTTTACAAACACGGTTTTTGCTGATTCGGGCGCTACAATTCTCCCTACATCGGGTGCTCCTTATTCAGACTTATACAAACCTTGGAATACTGTTTTTACTGTGAACTCTTGTGCCTTAACAACTACGCATACAAGCTTTGCTTCGTTGGGTGGAGGTAGTTTAAATCCGAATGGCACATGGAGTTTAAAAAGTGTACGATCGAGCTGGTGTCGATACAGGTAGAGTAGTGAATTGGTCAATTTATTTTCCTGGAGTGAGTGGTGGCTGTACATCGGTTTCGAATGTTATTGCTGTTGATGTAATTCAACCAATTTCATTCACGACATTTAGCCCATTAAATGGAAGCGTTGGAAGTTTAGTAACTATAAATGGAACCAATATGAATACCGTTTCAAGTGTGTTGTTTAATGGTGTTAATGCTTCCTTTAGTTTGACAAACAGTACGGAGATTATAGCTACTGTTCCTGCTGGAGCAACATCAGGTGTAATTACATTGGTAGGGCCTTGTAATTCGATGAATTCAAGTAGTTCGTTTACTGTAAATACAGGAAGCTCAAATTTAAATTTATATGTTGCAATAGAAGGATTTTATAATGGAGGTGGAAATATGGTTGGTGTTGCATCACCTTCAGTAAGCGATACGGTTATCGTTCAATTTAGAAATACCACATCACCTTATAGCATCGCATATTCTACTACAGTACCTCTAAACTTGAATGGTCAAGTTTCTATTATTATTCCACCTCCCTATAGCGGAAACTCCTATTTTATTGTTGTAAAACATCGCCATTCCATTGAGACATGGAGTAAATTTCCGGTGATGATGTCGCCAGTTGTAAATTATTCATTTAAAAATTAAGAATGCAGAATTAAGAATGCAGAATTATAAATGTTGAATTGATCTTTAATAGTTTTTAGGTATGAATTATTAATTGCATTTGCATGCAAGATTAGTTTTGACCTATATCAGATGCAAGAGCTATTATAAGCGATAGCGATTAGGAACTTGCCAACAGGTACACAATTAATCAAAGCGCAAGCAATTCTGAATTCTGAATTCTGAATTCTGAATTAAAATTAGTCTTCCTTCATATTGTGAAAAACATTCTGCACATCATCATCCTCTTCCAAACGGTCAAGAAGGTTTTGTAATTCTTTGCGTTGGTCTTCATTCAGTTCAGTAAGTGTCGTTGGAATTCGATCTAATTCAGCACTAATGATTGTGATGTTCTTTCCTCTAACGCTTTTTGCATTTTTCCATAGTCGGTAAATGATGTAGTGATGTAAATTCCATCTTCACCTTCTTCTACTTCTTCTGCTCCAAAATCGATCAGTTCAAATTCTAGATCTTCGATTTTTGCATTTCCTTTTTCAATGCAAAAGATTCCTTTTCGATCAAACAAAAAATCTAATGAACCTGTTTTGCCCATCGCTCCATTGCAACGATTGAAATGCATTCGAATATTAGCTACTGTTCGCGTATTGTTGTCAGTTGCAGCTTCTACAACGACAGCGATACCATGTGGTCCATAGCCTTCGACTCCCACTTCGTCAAGTACTTTCTCGTCTTTGTGGGCTGCGCGTTGAATGGCGGCTTCAACACGATCCTTGGGCATGTTTAATGCCTTTGAGTTTTGAATGACCATACGCAAACGCGGGTTATTATCAGGCTCAGGTCCGCCTAACTTAACAGCGATCGCAATTTCTTTTCCTATTCTGGTAAAAGCTTTAGAAGCTTTTGCATTGTTTGCAAACATTTTGTGTTTGCGTTTTTCAAATGCGCGTCCCATAATGAATGATCTATTTTTTTTTATTTGTGTTTCTTAAACGTTAAATCTGAAGTGCATAATGTCTCCATCTTGCACTACATATTCTTTACCTTCTATACTTAATTTGCCTACTTCTTTGCAGGCTTGTTCAGAGCCCAGCGTTACAAAGTCGATGTATTGCATTACTTCAGCACGAATAAATCCTTTTTCGAAGTCAGTATGAATTACTCCTGCTGCTTGTGGTGCCGTCATGCCTTTGTGGATGGTCCAAGCGCGTACCTCTTTAACTCCTGCTGTAAAATAAGTTTGTAAATTGAGTAATTGGTACGCAGATTTTATCAATTTACTTACTCCTGATTCCGTCAATCCTAAATCCGAAAGGAATGCAACACGATCTTCATAACTCTCAAGTTCAGCAATATCAGATTCAATGGCCGCTGCGATGATTATGATTTCTGCATTTTCATTTTTTACTTTCTCCCGCACCATGTCTACATATTTATTTCCATTCACTACAGACCCTTCATCTACATTACAAACATACATAACAGGCTTGGCAGTAAGCAGCCATAAATCAGCTACTAGTTCCCAATCTTTTTCAGTGAGTGGGGCCGAACGAGCCGACTCACCTTTTTCTAAATGTGCAATAAGTGCCTGATAAATTTCAAAGGTTTTTTTTGCATCTTTATCGAGACCAATCTTAGCAACTTTTTCGATTTTTTGCTTTCTTTTTTCGATGGTCTCCAAGTCTTTTAATTGCAATTCGAAATCGATGGTTTCTTTGTCTCGAACAGGGTTCACATTTCCATCAACGTGCACAACATTAGGATCATCAAAGCATCGAAGCACATGCAGAATGGCATCCGTTTCACGAATATTTCCTAAAAATTGATTGCCCAATCCTTCACCTTTACTCGCTCCCTTTACGAGCCCAGCGATATCTACAATCTCTACGATCGTAGGAACCACCTTCTGTGGATTTACAATTCCTTCTAAAACTTTTAATCTCTCGTCGGGCACAGTAATCACCCCAATGTTGGGTTCTATTGTGCAGAACGGAAAATTTGCGGCCTGTGCTTTTGCGTTGGATAGACAATTAAACAAAGTAGACTTCCCTACATTCGGAAGCCCTACTATTCCACATTTTAATCCCATAATCGATTTTCTGAATAAGGGGGCAAAGTTAATGCTTATCCCGATGTTACAGATGAAATAGTGCAATAGATTGTGCTGAATTAATACGTCTTTAGAGTTATTTAATTAAATTAATCGCTGAATGAGTATTATTTTGTGCTGATATGCTAATCTGTTGTTTATAATTGCATAAATTTTATGGAAATGAAAACTATGAAATAATGGAAAATGTGAGCAGTTTGAGTTTCTGGGAACGCCAAACTTATTTTGAAGGTGTTGATTTACTGATTGTTGGTTCTGGAATTGTTGGCCTCAATGCCGCTAGAGCCGCTCGGCACTTGAAACCGAATTGGAAAATTTTGGTCGTAGATAGAGGTGCAATTCTGCCCTATGGTGCCAGTACAAGAAATGCGGGATTTGCTTGTTTTGGCAGTATGACAGAATTGTTGGATGACTTAAAAAATAATGCTGAAAATGATGTGTTTGATTTGGTTCAGCGTAGATGGACAGGTCTTCAAAGATTAAGAAACGTAATTGGAGATAAAAATTTGGGGTATGAAGAATTAGGTGGGTATGAATTATTTTCTGCTGCAGATAAGTTAGTCTGGAAAGAATGTTTGAATAGGTTAGATGGGTTTAATCAGCAGTTGGAATCCATCTGCGGAAAGAAAAATAATTATGAAGTGGCCACTCATGAAATTGAGAATTTTGGTTTTTCGGGTGTAAACCATCTCATCAAGAATAAGGGCGAAGGTCAAGTAGACACCGGAAAGATGATGAAGAGTTTGCTTTCCCTCGTACGTGAAAAAAATGTGGATGTATTGAATGGAATTGATATCAAAGCCTGGCAGCAGAATGAATCTGCCTTGCTTGTTGATACTGGCAATGGATTTAAGATTCCTACACAACAGCTTTTAATAACTACCAATGCATTTGCAAAGCAATTACTGCCCGATATTTTGGTGGAACCGGGTCGAGCGCAAGTTTTAATTACAAAACCAATTTCCGAACTAAAGGTGAAAGGAACTTTTCACATCGAGAAGGGATATTATTATTTTAGAAATGTAGGCGATCGATTATTGTTGGGCGGAGGAAGAAATCTTGATTTTAAGAGTGAAAACACTTATGAGTTTGGAACCACATCAAAAGTACAAGATCATCTTGAAAATTTATTGTCGACAATTATTTTGCCAAAACATACTTTCGAAATTGATCAACGTTGGAGTGGAATCATGGGATTAGGTCCTGTAAAATCCAGTATTATTCAAAAAGTAGAAGAGCGGATATACTGCGCCGTTAGGATGGGTGGAATGGGTGTTGCGATCGGAACACAAGTAGGAGAAGAGGCGGCGGCGCTTGTTTGTAATTAAAAAAATAGAAATAAATTAATTTAAGCTTCGTAAAACTTGATGCTGTGCTCTCGTAAGAATTTTTTAATAATGCTGGCATGAACACATTGTCCTACATGCAAAAAGGGTGTATTGGTAACTCTTTTTGACTTGGGCCCATTTGGTATTTCATGATTTTCCAAATCGAATCCTAAATGTAAATGACGAGTAGAACTTTGCATACCAAAAACAATTCCTGTTGGATCAAATAAAGGACCACCGCTTTGACCCCTCAATCCCGGTGAGCTTAACTCGATACCTGATATTTGCCCATGTTGGGCTATTAAACGGGTAATTATCCCTTCTATTGGGAACGATGGTGTTCTTGGATTTCCTTCTCGGGTCCATTCAATATCGTCTTTTTGATAATTGTAGGTATAGTTGCTGAATTCCGGAAATGGAAATCCCGAGCGACATAGCATTCGACCTGGCTTTGCTAATTGATCATCGGAGATAAATCGAGCATAATTTTGATAAAAACGCTGCGTAAATCCTTTGAATTTAATAATCGCCAAATCTACACTTGGGTGAATAAAGCATTCATAACCAGATATTTTATCAAAACAATCGGCGAAAAAATGCTTTGCTTGAATAATCGTTTCAGGAGTATATTTATTTGTCAGCTCAAGTTCTTTTAAGTTAGCTTCGTGGTTTTCGTCTTTAATCAATCGAAATCTGGCTTGAGTAAAAAGTAAATATTGTTGATTGATTTTCTCGGATTGAAGAATATGTTCAGCGACATGTCGGCAAGTAACCGCAATGCCTTCTTCATTGACAAAGAAGAGAGTAGACGCCCCAGCAAACACCTTACTAGAACCATATGTTCGCATTATGGTGTGGATTGGTCGTGTAAAACGATTGATTTCCTCGATAGCTTTAACAAACATAAATTTGTTCTTTGTTCAGAAAGACTTTTCTTTGATGTAAAATTAAGCAACATAAACCATGAAAATTGCACTTAAGTACGCATTAATATACAGCGGTATTAACATTGTTTGGGGACTATTCATGTTCGTTACCGACCTTACCCGGTCAGATATGAGTTGGGTGTTTAATATCTTAAGTATGATCATTCCAATTGTTTGTATTGTTTTAGCAACGAAGGAATATAAGGCAACTATTGGAAATGGTTGGATGAAGTTCTCGGATGTATTTAAACAAGCTTTGATAATATTCGTAATTGGTGGAATTATTACTGCAGCCTATACCGTATTGTACGTTACTGTTATTGACCCAGAATTCATGACTTACATCCAAGAAAAACAAATGACTAAAATGTTGGAGATGGGAATGCCTGAAGAACAAATTGAAATAGCGCTGAATCAAAGTGCCAAGTTTCAAACACCATTCTGGATGTTTACATGGACATTACTTGGCTCAATGCTCATTGGAACTTTGATTTCTCTTATTATGGCAGCGGTATTAAAAAAACCTAACCCAGAAGAAATTTCTTGAGTAGGGCTCAATAAATAAATAAACCATCTTGATGGTCACAATTTATTTGCTAATGTCCTAGTTGAGACAAGGCATGCCTAGTTGAGACAAGGCATGCCTTGTCTCAACTAGTTTATTCTCTCTTTAAATATTACGCCGTCGTAGAAGCAGGTATTACCTTCTTCTACGACGGCGTGTTTGAAAATTCAATGGATTTTTTTCAATAATATCCTTGCCAAAAAAAATTATTAAGTATGAAATTATTTTAAACTCGATTATTTGAAGGAACAGGTAACCCGGATAAATTATCTAAATGATATTCAATCAAATTTTAATCACTGATTCACTGCACTCTAGTAAAGAGTAAAAGATCAATTTCCTATAAACCTTCTATTGTTCTTTTAATAATAGAACTACATTCTAATAGTTGTTCTTCATTGATGACAAGCGGTGGTGCAAATCGAATAATATCGCCATGCGTAGGTTTGGCTAAGAGTCCATTCTCTTTTAACTTAAGGCAAACTTCTGAAGCGCTTACACCATCTTTTTCTTGAATAATCACAGCGTTAAACAATCCCTTTCCGCGAATAAGTTGAATGCGGTCTGATTTTATTTTTCTCATTTCGCTGCGGAATATTTCGCCGAGAACTTCAGCGTTATCAGCTAATTTTTCATCTAAAACTACTTGCATAGCAGTCATGGCTACTTTACATGCTAGTGGATTTCCACCATAGGTAGATCCATGTTCACCAGGCTTAATGGTGAGCATAATTTCATCGTTTGCCAGTACTGCAGACACCGGTAATACGCCTCCGGATAAGGCTTTTCCTAAAATTAAAATATCGGGTTTTACTCCTTCGTGATCACAAGCTAACATTTTTCCGGTACGCGCTATTCCTGTTTGTACTTCATCTGCGATGAATAAAACATTTTTTTCTTTACACAATGCACTTACTTTTTTCAAATAACCATCATCCGGAACAACAACTCCGGCTTCACCCTGTATCGGTTCTACCATAAAAGCAACAACATTCGAATCCTCAAATGCTTTTCTAATGCGGGAATATCATGGTAAGGAACAATTTCGAAACCGGGCATGTATGGACCAAATCCAGTATAACTCGTTGGATCGGTACTCGCAGAGATAGCTGATAATGTTCTTCCCCAAAAATTTCCTTCTGCAAAAATTATTTTCGCATCATGTTTTTTAACTCCCTTCACATCATAGCCCCAACGACGTGCTAATTTAATAGCAGTTTCTCCACCTTCTACTCCAGTATTCATGGGCAAGAGTTTATCAAATCCAAATAGTCTCGTCATGAATTCTTCGTATTCACCTAACACATCATTGTGAAACGCACGAGAAGTTAACGTAAGCTTTGTCGCTTGATCAATTAACGCTTGAATGATTCGAGGATGGCAATGCCCTTGATTTACGGCGGAGTATGCAGCTAAAAAATCGTAATATTTTTTTCCTTCAACATCCCATAAAAACACACCTTCTCCTCTACTGATAACCACAGGTAAAGGATGATAATTATGAGCACCGTATTTGTTTTCCAGTTCAATGGCTTGCTCTGTAGTAAGGGTAGAAGGTTCGAATCGCATATTTTTTTGTATGACGGCAAAGGTAAGGAATCAAGTATCGTGAACCAATCAATAAGTTGGTTAAAATCTATCTCAAAAGTGTTACCGTACCCATTTTTTCAAAAGAGTCGTCAGCGTTAAAACCATAGAATTTTATTTTAAATAAATATACGCCTTGCTGACATTCTTCGCCGTTGTGTTTTCCATCCCATGTATTGGTTAAACTTGTGGTTGAAAATACTTTTTGACCCCAGCGATTAAATACAATAAGTTCAAATGATTTCACAAAGGAAAATGCAGGTCCCCAAGTATTATTGTAGGCATCTCCATTGGGTGAAAAAGCGCTGGGAAGGTAGAGTAGTGGGGGTTGAACTAATTCTACTTCGTTGGCTAAACTGGTTCCATTGTTTCCTCCTAGTCCTTCTGTAGCCTGAATTTTGTAATAATGCCCCCCGCCTTTCAACGGAATGTTTTTATCCTCAAAAAATCGAGAAGTAGGAAGGAGCTCAATATAAGGGATGAATGAAGCGTTGATATTGCTTTCGGATTCTGTTCTGCTTAATTCATATTTCACAACATTTCCTTTCCACTGAATATATTCGTTCCATTGAAGTCGATTGGTGAACTGCGCGCTTTCTCCCTCGAGTAAGATGGTGCAAGCTTCGTTGCTGTATGCACTTTCGTTCTCGCAAAAATCAAAATTTTTCATTCGGTAGCAATATGAATAGTTAGCCGTAAATACATCCGCATCAACCCAATAATAGTTTGAATAATTTTGAAGTCGTGCTACTTCCTGATAATTAGAATTTGGTTGGTTGATTCGTTTTTCAATCACATAAGTTCCATATTCCCCGTCAGGAAAATCTTCCCATTTCAACGTAACTTGATTTTCTCTAGTCACACTCACACTTTCGATGTAATTAACGGTTTCATTAATTTGTGTGATGCTACAAAGTGTGTCCGAGTGAAAACTTTCTACGCCGCAACTGTTGGTGGCGACGATGTAGTAACAATAATCAATGCCCGCAGGATTAGAGGCAGAGGAATCAATAAAAGTAAATTGTGCAGGGTCTTCAACAGATTGTATCAATTGGAAGTTGCTACCTTGTGTACTTCGGAATAATTGGAAGTTTGAAAAATACCGTGGTATAATTTCCGGTTGTGGATTTTTATTGACCTTTACCAATGTGTTTTGTAACTCTAAGCAAAGCAAGTTTGGTTTTTCAATGACTGGGACAGGTTTTACTAAGATGGTCACTTTTCCGAGTGAAGTCAGCGGTAAAGGGCAGCCATTGTCGGTTATTTCATATTGAACTTTGTAAACAGAATCACGAGTTTGGTGGCACTGCGTGTACCAACAAAAACTTACACGTAACGAGTCGATGCCACTAGTATCGCTTGTTACCGCGTAAGGTCCGAGCAAACCAGGAGCTGGAGATTGACTAAATACATCGCCTTTGTAAACTAAATATAAAGAATCTCCATCCGCATCTTTAGCAACAGCATCGAAGCAGAGGGTATCGGTTGCGTAAATTTCGTAATGGGCATTTTTAACGGATGCAGAAAGATTGGGTTGTGCGTTTCCTTCACAAAGTAAAACGGTGAATTCGATTTCTCTCCTGACAAGCCCGATGAGTGGTCCATTTCTGTATTCATAGATATTTACGGCCATAGCAAAGAATCCAGGCACATCAGGTACTCCTTCTACAATTCCCGTTTCGGAGTCCATCACCAAGGGTACCGCACTGCCACAAACGTTCATGGTGCTAAAGCCAAAGTCCCAAGTGGAATTAATATAAGGACCTGGTTGGGGTATTAAATTTTGTCCGCCTGGGGAGTTCAAATAGCTGAATGGGTTTGGACTCTGATTACTTGTATTTCCTCCCGCAAGTGGAGTGCTCATTTTCATAAACAAGAGAATCTCCTTCCAAATCATTCGCTTGAAAACTAAAACGAAAAAGCTGTCCAACACAAGTATATGGGAGGGGTGGGCTATTAAATGTCGGACTCGAATTCATAAGTACCGGATCTGCCATCTCATGATAGAATGCCATTCCTGTTTGATTGGGAGTTTGAAGATTGATGATGGTGCTATTTCTGCAACATCGTTCCCACACTAAATAATATCCTCCCGACCCAACAGGAAGTTGAATGTTTCGAATGTAGGTTCCCGTTTGCATGCAAATTTGGGGTGGCTGGACACATCCGATTCCAGAATACTCGAGTGGGACAACATTGGTTAAATCAACATGAAAAGAATCTTGTAGAATACTGCCATTGAGTGTGTAAGCAGCAATGATAATTGTCGGATCAAAGTAAGCGGCATTGGGATTAGAGCAATCTCTATATAAAGTCAGCTTTATTTCAAAGGTGTTTCCAAACAACCACTTTGACGTTAGATCGCCTCCTGCAATATGGAATGCGCTTACCCAATTTGCTGCAAAAAGAAAAATAAATACAAGTAGCTTTCGTTTCATCGGCCTGAGACTCTTCAAAGTTATCTAAATTTGCAAACTAATTAGCTAATGAATTGTATCTCTTTTGTAAAAGGACGGTTTTTTAGCGGTAAACGTTGCATATTTTGAAAGGAAAGATTCTTACTGACTTAGAAGTGATTGAAATGGCTGACGAGGGCAAAGCGATGGCTAAGCACGAGGGCATGGTGGTTTTTATTGATAAAGCTGTCCCTGGTGATATTGTGGACGTGTTTATTAAGAAAAAGCGAAAGTCATACATCGAGGCCGAAGTGTCACAAGTAAAGAAACCTTCTTCCTTAAGAAAAGAGCCTTTTTGTGAACATTTTGGTACATGTGGGGGATGTAAATGGCAGTACCTGGATTATTCGAGTCAGCTTTCCTTTAAGGAAAAACAAGTGAAAGATGCGTTAGAACGAATTGGGAAATTTGAGAATGTCAATTTGATTCCTATTCTCGGCTCATCTATCACGAAGCATTATCGCAATAAATTGGATTTTTCATTTGCCGATCGAAAATGGCTGAACTACGAAGAGTTTTCTGCATCGAATGATATTGCCGGCCCAGGATTGGGATTTCATATTGCTGGTAAATTTGATAAAGTGTTGGATATAGAAAACTGTTATTTGCAGCCCGAACCTTCCAACGCAATTCGATTGGCAGTGCGTGAGTATTGTCTAACGCATGAAATGCCATTCATGAACATACGTCATAAGAATGGGATGATGCGCGGACTCATCATTCGAAATTCACTCGCTGGTGGATTAATGGTGATTGTGATGGTATATCAGAATGATCAAGAGAAGTTAGAGGGATTGTTAAAACATATCGAGCAAAATTTTCCTCAAATTACTTCGTTGCTTTATGTAATCAATCCAAAAGGAAATGATACATTTCACGATTTGGAGGTACAAGTATGGTCGGGATTACCTTATATCACCGAGGAAATGGAAGGGTTACAATTTCGAATTGGGCCAAAATCTTTTTCAGACGAATCCTACGCAAACATTGGAGTTGTATAAATTAGCCCGTGAATTTGCTGCCATTAAAAAGACGGATATAGTTTACGATCTTTATACAGGAACGGGAACGATTGCTTTATTCGTTGCTTCATTGGCAAAGAAGGTTGTAGGAGTCGAATATGTGAAGGAGTCTATTGAAAATGCTAATCTAAATGCAGCTTTAAATAAAATTGATAATACAGTTTTTTTTGCAGGTGATATGAAAGATTTGTTGAGCGAGGAATTGTTCAGCCAGGAAGGAAATCCCGATGTAATCATTACGGATCCCCCTCGATCTGGAATGCATGAAGATGTAGTTACTGCATTGCTGAAAAGTAATTGCCCGCGCATTGTGTATGTGAGTTGTAATCCCGGAACACAAGCTCGTGATTTGTTGATGCTTTCCGAAAAGTATAACTTGGTAAAAGTGCAAGCTGTCGATATGTTTCCGCATACTGCACATGTGGAGAGTGTAGCATTGTTGGAATTGAAGTAGGGGAATTGCAATTTTCTTGCTTTGCTCTTTAAGATGTTTGCTTTAGTTGGAATTAGGATTTGTTTCGGTTTGTTAATTGTTTATTTAAGTTGCTTTTTTTTACGATTCGGAGCAACATTAACATAGTTTACTGTGAATCGCTTTTCTTTGCATTACTAAAAGCGATTTGAATTAAGTATAAGATTAAATGAAAAAAAGTACTTTTAATTTTTTGCGTTTTAACGCATTTTGCATTCCATTCCAATGCACAAGTACCAACCCAAATTATTCGTGGTGTCGTGGTAGATGAAATCACACAATCCACCTTGCCGGGAGCCACAGTAGTGGTAGCAGATTTGGATCCAGTCATGGGCGTAAATGCAGATATGAATGGAACTTTTCGTTTGGATAAAGTGCCCGTTGGATATCATACGATCAAAGTAGTGATGATGGGGTATGAAGATTTAGTGCGACCGAATGTGTTGTTAAATTCAGGAAAGGAATTAGTGTTAATGCTCGCCCTTCGAGAGAAATTGGTTCAAGTAAAGGAAGTGACGATCACCGCTGAATTGGAAAAACAAAAGGCGATAAACGAAATGTCGTTGGTGAGTACGCGCACTTTTTCGGTGGAAGAAACTCAAAAATTTGCAGCCGCCGTCAATGATCCAGCTCGGATGGTAAGTTCCTTTGCGGGTGTATTGAGTACCGACGATGGTAATAATAATGTTTCTATTCGCGGAAACTCGCCCAACGGACTTCAATGGCGCATGGAAGGAGTTGAGATTCCAAGTCCTAACCACTTCGCATTTCCTGGAACTGCAGGCGGTGGTGTTTCGATTCTTAGTGCGCAGTTATTATCTAATTCCGATTTTTTAACTGGTGCTTTTAATGCAGAATATGGAAATGCACTCAGCGGAGTCTTTGATTTGAAGTTGAGAAAAGGGAATAATGAAAAAAATGAATTTACGTTTCAAGCTAATTTATTGGGATTGGATGTTGCTACAGAAGGACCATTTAGTAAAAATTATAATGGGTCTTATTTAATTAATTATCGATACAGCACATTGACGATGATTACGAAATTTCTTGATTTAGGGGATGCAATTACTGATTTTCAAGATTTATCATTTAATTTATTTCTTCCAACTAATAAGTTCGGTCAATTTACCATATTTGGATTTGGTGGATTAAGTAGTCAGGATTATGAAGCGACAAAAGATTCTTCTAAATGGGAAGAAGAATATGAAAGATTTACTAGTGATTTTGTTTCCAACACCGGCGCTGTTGGTATTACTCATAGTCTGAGATTAAGCAAGAAGTTGTTCTTGCGTACAGCAGTAGTTACCTCCAAATTCGAAAACAAGTATAAGGAAAAACGTTTGAGTGATTTCTACGAATTTGAAAACAGAGAAGACTCAAAAACAGTAAACGACCGGTATTTAATTTCAACAAATTTGAATTATAAAGTGAATGCTCGAAACGTTATTAAGTCTGGAATAGTTTTGTCAGCCCTGAAATATTCTATTTATGAGAATAGTTTTGATGCGGAAGTGGATAGTATGGTGACTTCTTTAGATATTGTTAATTCAACAAATTCTATCCAAGCTTATTCAACCTGGATGAATCGAGTTACTAAAAAGTTGACATCGCAAGTTGGAATTCATTACATCGGATTAGCTCTAAATAATTCATTTTCTATTGAGCCTAGAGTTTCATTTAGCTATGATCTTTCGGAGCAAAATACACTTTCGATTGGGTATGGTTTGCATAGTCAGATTCAACCACTTGGTATTTATTTCGCAGAGGCAATGGATAGTTCGGGAAATATTTACCGTCCGAATGAGAAGTTGGAATTAACTAAGTCGCATCATTTCGTTTTTGGATATAATCAATTTTTGAAACCTTGGTTGCATTTTAAGGTTGAATTGTATTACCAGTATTTATTCGATGTACCTATCAGTACCGATACATCCAATTCTTTTAGTGTACTTAACTTAAGAGATGGATATTATCCTGAAGCATTGACCAATGATGGGTTGGGAAATAATTATGGTTTAGAATTAAGTATTGAACAATTTATTCATCATGATCTTTATTTTTTATTTTCTTCGTCCATTTACGAATCTAAGTACAGAGATAATGTTGGAAAATGGAGAAATACATTGTACAATGGTAATTACACTTTTACTTTTACTGGAGGAAAGGAAATTACGACAGGAAGTAAGTTTAAAAATCGAATTATTGGTTTGAATATTAAAGTGATTTATGCTGGCGGGCTTCGAACTACACCCATCGATGTAGAGAAATCGATGGCAGAAGAAAGTACTTATTATTTTGAGAAGCAAGCTTTCACAGGGCAAAACCCTGCTTATTTTAGAACGGATATTAGGATTAGCATGAAACGTAATCGACCTAAAGCAACTCATATACTTTCTTTGGATGTACAAAATGTAACGAATCAAATGAATGTTTTTGGTGATTATTTTGATGTGAAAAGTGGAAAAGTGAAAACATATTATCAAACACCACTGATTCCTATTCTCGGGTATCGAATTGAGTTTTAAAGTGAGTAGTATTTTTGATGTTAATGTATTTTCAAAATGAAAATTTCTCCTTTTTTTGAGTTGATTTTTTTACCACGGAGGAGCGGAGGTGCACAGAGAATCACTGTGGGATATCCGTGGGAAATGGAGAATTAAGTTTTGCAATGTATACTTTAGCTTATTGATGAGTGGCATTTAGAGCTAGCATTTCTCCGTGTTCCTCCGTAACTCCGTAACTCTGTGGTTAATGTTGCAACTATTAATCAAGAGACCATTTTATTTGTAATGTTAGCACCTAAATTCGATACTTACAAACACAAAAAAAGGGAGCGATTAACTCCCTTCTATTTTTAATATCATTATTTATTTACATGTGTATCACTTCGCCATAGGCATCGGCAGCAGCTTCCATAATAGCTTCGCTCATCGTCGGATGCGGATGAATGGATTTGATGATTTCGTGTCCTGTCGTTTCTAAATTACGGGCTACAACTACTTCTGCAATCATTTCCGTTACGTTCATTCCAATCATATGTGCACCTAACCACTCACCATATTTAGCATCAAAAATAACTTTTACAAATCCATCACTAGCACCAGCGGCTTTTGCTTTTCCACTTGCAGAAAATGGGAACTTCCCAACTTTGATTTCAATACCGGCCTCTTTTGCTGCTTTTTCTGTCATTCCAACAGAAGCAATTTCTGGAGAGCAATAAGTGCATCCTGGTATGTTTCCGTAATTGATAGGATGTACAAGTAGACCTGCAATTTTTTCAACGCATAAGATTCCTTCAGACGAAGCAACGTGTGCTAGAGCCGGACCTTTTACAATATCTCCAATCGCATAAACACCTGGAATATTTGTTTGGTAATAATCGTTTACTAAAACTTTTCCTTTGTCCGTGATAACACCTACCTCTTCCAATCCAATATTTTCAATGTTTGGAGTGATACCTACGGCAGATAAAACAATATCGCATTCAATAATTTCTTCTCCTTTTTTTGTTTTTACTTTCACTTTGCATCCGGCTCCAGATGTGTCTACGCTTTCAACACTGGATTCGGTCATGATGCTTATTCCTGATTTCTTAAAAGAGCGCGCTAATTGCTTCGATACATCTTCGTCTTCTACAGGAACAATATTAGACATAAATTCAACGATGGTCACTTTTGTGCCCATGCTATTGTAAAAATAAGCGAACTCACATCCAATAGCTCCTGAACCCACAATTACCATAGACTTAGGTTGCGATGGTAACGACATTGCCTCACGATATCCTATTACTTTTTTCCATCTTGCTCTAATCCGGGTAAAATCCTGCTTCGTGCACCCGTAGCCAAAATAATATGTTGTGCTTCGTAAACGGTAGTGGTTCCATCTGCTCCGGTTACTTCAACTTTTTTACCTTGTTTAATTTTACCATAACCATTGAGGACATCAATTTTATTTTTTTTCAATAAAAATTGAATTCCTTTGCTCATTCCATCGGCAACGTCACGACTTCTTCCAATCACTTTATTAAAATCAGCATTGTATTCATTTACGGTGATTCCATAATCACTTGCATGCTTTAAGTATTCAAAAACTTGTGCACTTTTTAATAATGCTTTGGTTGGAATACATCCCCAATTAAGGCAAATACCACCTAGAGATTCTTTTTCAACTATAGCTGTTTTTAATCCAAGCTGTGAAGCTCTAATGGCAGCAACATAACCGCCAGGACCACTTCCTACTACTATCAAATCGTATTGCATATGAAGATATTCTTTTGAGAGGGCAAAGTTAACCTCATTTTATGCAATAAAAAATTCTAAGGTGGAATTGGCATTTTCTCGTGTAAAACGCTAAGCAGAATAGGTTAATCCTGACAAAACTAAGTTTTGTGTCAGCCCGAAGGGGAAATTACGCTTTAGTATAATTTAGATTGTATCATTTAATAACATTGACTAAAAAGTGCTGATTGTCAATATTTAAAAGCTTAAATCAAGACGGGGTCCCTAAATTTTCCTTTTTCTTCTCAGGATGAGTCAAGTAGGAATCCGTAAATAGAGGTTGCAAACTCGATGGGTGGAATGTTTTAGATTTGCAGTAACTACTACTATGAAATATATCATTAAAACGCCAATTCCTCAATCTCGATTTGTACTTATTGAAGCACATAAGGAAGTAAAAGAGCATGGACCTATCGAATTTCAGTTACCTTCATGGCGTCCGGGAAGATATGAGCTGGGAAATTTTGCTAAGAATTTAAGAGGACTATTAGCTACTACAGAAAGTGGCACCGATCTACCTATTCATAAAATCAATAAAGACCGCTGGCGAATTGATGAAGCACCACTTGGAAAAATTATTTTGCAATATGAGTATTACGCAGCACAACCCGATGCAGGTGCATGCTGGCTCGACAATGATTTCCTGTATTTGAATCCTGTTCATTGTATTCTGTATGATCCCATTGAAGCTACTGAACCTTATTTTTTGCATTTACAAATTCCTTCCGATTATCAAATCGCATGTTCCTTGAAAGAAGTGGAAAATAATGTTTTGCGCGCTGAAAATCTGGATGAATTATTGGATGCTCCTTTCTTCGCTGCTAAATCATTGCAACATCGTAGCTATTCAGTGAATGACTACCAGTTTCACGTTTGGATTTACGGTGAATGTCAGCCCGACTGGACTCGAATCATTAAAGATTTTGAAGCATTTACGAAGGTGCAGTTGGATATGATGAAATCATTTCCCGTTGCAGAGTATCATTTCCTGATTTTACTATTGCCATATCGTTTTTATCATGGGGTAGAGCATCAAGCAAGTACAGTGTTGGCCTTGGGTCCAGGCTATCAACTGATGAACAACGATATGTATTCCGATTTGATGGGTGTGGCTTCTCATGAATTATTTCATGCTTGGAATGTAAAGACTTTACGCCCACACGATTTTGTGAAATACGATTACACCCAGGAGAATTATAGTCGGCTAGGATGGGTGTACGAAGGATTTACTACCTATTATGGAGATTTGTTTTTGGCAAGAAGTGTTTTTTTAGCACACAAGAATATTTTTCAGAGTTGAATCAGCGAATTCAAAAACATAAGGATAATTATGGACGTTTTAAAAGTTCTGTTGCCGAGAGTAGTTTTGATACTTGGCTAGATGGGTATGTCCCTGGCGTTCCTGCTCGTAAAACTTCAATTTATGATGAAGGTTCACTAGTTGCATTAATGCTCGACTTATACATCCGTCGTGCTAGTAAAGGAAAGAATTCATTGGATGATTTGTATGTGCATCTCTTCCATGATTTTTCATCGAATGAAAATGGATATCGTGAATCAGATATCTTGAGATTAGCAATTTCATTGAGCAATAAAGGAGTTGAGGAAATATTCAATCAAGCAATTCATGCGCGTAAATTCGATGAAGTATTGTTACAGGAATTACTGCATGTTGTGGGTTGCTGGTTGTCAACAAGCCCATCTAAAAAGGCACATGAACAGCTTTACGGATTACGAGTTATTGTGGAAGGAGGAATAACAAAAGTAGCAACGGTTTTGCCAGGATCTCCCGCAGAAATTGCTGGAATTGCAAAGGATGATGAAATTAGTTCCTGCAATGGTTGGAAAGTGGAAGGGAACTTGAGTGAGTTGTGTGTTTTGAAGGATGGAAGTGCAAAAATGACTATATTTAGTCTTAAAAAAGAAAAGCAAGTAACCTTAGAAAGGTCCTCCCAAACTTGGTTCGCTACTTTACAGGTTGTGAAAATTGAAGACGCAGACCCATTTGCACGTGAGTTATTCACAGCTTGGACTAATTTAGATTGGTAAGTAAAATTTAGTTGTGTTAAACGATAGCGATCACTGTGATCTCTACATTTACATTTTTGGGTAATGCAGAGACTTGAACAGTTTCGCGAGCCGGAAATTCAGCATTGAAATAGCTACCATAAACAGCATTTACTTTTGCAAAGTCGTTCATGTCTTTTAAGAATATACTTGTCTTAACTATCTTGCTGTATTCGGTATTTGCAGCTGTTAAAATTGCACCAATGTTTTTCATGACTTGATGTGTTTCATCTGCAATACTAGAAAGCAAAGTTCACCCGTTGTAGGCACTAGAGCTATTTGGCCCGAAACGTAAAGTAAATTTCCAACTTGAACGGCTTGTGAATAGGGTCCTATTGGAGCGGGTGCATTTGAGGTTTCAATGATTTTTTTCATAGCGTAATTTGATGCAAAGGTGGTGAATTGGTGGGATTCTAAAAAGTCTTTTGTGTTAGCTGTTAATCGCGATAATTTTCAGTTATTTTTGTTGCGATAAAATGAGATTCCCTCTTTATGATACTGCTCCTTGATAATTACGATTCATTCACTTATAATCTACAGCAGTATTTTACCGAACTCATTGGGGAAGAGGTTGCTGTTTTTAGAAACGATGAGATTTCATTGGAAGAAGTGGAACAGTATGATCGAATTGTTTTGTCTCCGGGACCAGGACTCCCTCATACTGCCGGAATTTTAGTGCCTCTGATTAAGACGTATGCTCCGCTAAAACCTATCTTAGGCGTTTGTTTAGGACATCAAGCCATTGCAGTTGCCTTTGGAGGAGCTTTGAAGCAACTCAAACACGTATTACACGGTATTCCCAAGAAGTAATTGTCACAAGACATGAGCATCCACTTTTCAATTCGATACCTGATCGATTCACCGCAGGAAGGTATCATAGCTGGGTGCCTGATGAAAATGGCTTAAGCACGGATCTTGAAGTTTTGGCAGAGGATGACGATCAAAATATTATGATTTTAAAACATAAAATATTTCCGGTTTATGGCATGCAGTTTCATCCAGAGTCAATCTTAACGCCATTTGGAAAAGTTTTGATTAAAAATTGGTTAGACATAACTAAATAATAGAATTATCTTTGCAGGGAAACAAACTGTCTTGTCGCCTCATGATTTCGATCGTGGGGAGGAAAGTCCGGGCAGCATAGGGCGCCACACTTCCTAACTGGAAGGTCCTCGATGGGAAACTTTTGAGGAACAGAAAGTGCCACAGAAAATTATACAGCCAACCGTCGCCAAGGCTATGGTTGGTAAAGGTGAAAATGTGAGGTAAGAGCTCACAGCATGGCTAGCGATAGTCGTAGCGGGAAAACCTTGTGGGCTGAAAAGCCAAATAGGTTGAGGAATTAGGCGGCTCGTCTATGTTACTTTGCTTGCAAAGTGCACCTCAATGGGTAGGCTGATTCAGGTGATGCGTGAGTATCATCGCAGATAAATGACAAGAACCACGAAAGTGGGGACAGAACCCGGCTTATAGGTTTGTTTCTTTTTTTTCTTTTTGATGATTTCTTCTGCGAAAAAAAGTTTGCGGATTAGAAATTTGGTAACTGCCTTTTTCACGAATCAGGATAATAATTACTTTTGCAAAGAATGAATTTACGGAAACTATTTATTGCTGTCAGTAATAAGCACGACTTATACTATCGAATTGTATTGGTTACCGTATCGATACTCGTAATTACTTCTTTTCTTCCACAACAAGTTCGATTTAAGTATGATTATCGTTTAGGGCAAACCTGGACCTATGAAGAGCTTCGAGCTCCATTTTCTTATCCCGTTTATAAATCTTCCAGCGAAATTGATATTGAAAAGGAAGAAATAGTTCGTAATGCTCCTGTTTTTTATTCTGTTGATACCAATATAGAATTTAATGCAATAAATGATTTCTATGGCAAAGTGGGTGCAGCTTCATTGGATGAAAAGGCAATAGGGATTCATCTGCTTCAAACCATTTATCAACGAGGTGTTTTTTCAAGCGCGAAACATATACTCCCCAAAAATGAAGAGCATCTCCGTATTATCAGAAAGGGAGCTTGGAAGCCAAGTGAAAGAAGTTTACATTATTCCATGCAAGAAGCGCTTGAACTTTGTCAAAATGAGTTGGAAAGAAAAGGTATTGAGAGTAAAGAGAAATTGATGGCAGCATTGGAAAATGCAATTCAACCCAATCTGTTTTTCGAAGAGGAATTAACCAGGCAGTTTATTAAGGATTATTTGAAATCGATGAGTTTGGTTAGAGGGGAAGTAACGGAAGGAAATCTAATTGTTCGGCGTGGTCAAGTGGTGGATGCCGATGTACTCGAAAAATTAGACTCTCTACGAAAGGCGTTTCGAGGAGAAGAAGCACTTGATTCTTCTTTGCCTTGGCTCTATTTAGGGTATCTTTTACTGGTTATGACAGCAGTCACTATCTTACTTGTTTTCTTATGGATGTTGCGACGCGATATTTTGATGGATAGTCGAAAAATTACTTTGTTGTTCTTATTAATTGTGGCTACTTGCGCTGTTTATACATTACTGCTGGCTAGTAATAAAATTAGTATGTTATTAGTTCCACTTTGTATATTACCCCTGGTTACAAGAGCTTTTTTCGATACGCGTACTGCTTTGTTTGTGCATGTACTGTCAATGCTGATGTTGGGAACGATTGCACCAGGCGGATTTGATTTTGTATTTATGCAAATCATCGCTGGAATGGTTTCCATCTTTAGTATTGTGAATATGAGAAAACGTTCTCAGTTGTTTATTGCTGTAACTTTAATTTTCGCTAGTTATTTTGTCTCATATATCGGATTGTCACTATTGAATGAGGGAACAATTCTTGAAATAAATCCAATGCATATTGCTTGGCTTATGGGCAATTGCTTATTGACGCTTTTAAGTTATCCTTTAATTTTCTTTATCGAAAAGACGTTCCGGGTTACTTCTGATTTCACCTTGATGGAATTAACAGATTTTAACAGTGAATTGCTTCGTGATTTGAGTACCAAGGCGCCGGGAACATTTCAACATTCTTTACAAGTAGCTAATCTAGCAGAATCTGCCATTTATAAAATTGGTGGAAACTCATTGCTCGTTCGTGTAGGAGCTTTGTATCATGATATTGGGAAGATGGATATGCCCATGTATTTCATAGAGAATCAAAGTACACAAATGAATCCGCACGATGAACTTTCGTTTGATGAGAGTGCTTCAATTATCATCAGTCACGTGATTAAAGGAATTGAGAAAGCACGTAAATTTAATTTGCCGGATGTGATCATCGATTTTATTCGAACTCATCACGGAAATATGTTGGTGCAGTATTTTTATATCAATTACGTAAAGAGTTTTCCAGATCAAATTCCAAATGAAGATGATTTTCGTTATCCCGGACCTCGACCTTTCTCAAAAGAAACTGCTGTATTGATGATGGCCGATTCGGTGGAAGCGGCAGCACATAGTTTAACTGTGCATGATCAAGATTCAATTGATGAGATCGTAGAAAAAATCATCAATAAACAAATTGATTCCGGACAGTTCGAAAATTGTGATATCACTTTTAGAGATATTACGAATATTAAAAAAATATTTAAGAAAATGCTAACGAGTATTTATCATATTCGGGTGGCTTATCCAACCTAGTACAAAAATTTAAACCTACCAGTGCTAAAGCTTCGGTAGGCAGGCGCAGCGTTCGCAGCGGAAACGCCGCGTTCGCTGCGTTTAAACGGCGTTTTCGCTCGGGCGAAAGTTCAAAAATCATAAAACGCATGTTCTGACCCAATTAATTTTTAAGTTTAAGGTGTTTAGCCCCTACGGGAGTATTACCTTTGTGGGAGTTTATGGCTGATATTATTCGTTTATTATCCGATACCGTTGCCAACCAGATTGCAGCGGGTGAAGTGATCCAGCGCCCTTCTTCTGCAGTAAAGGAATTATTGGAGAATGCAGTGGATGCAGGCGCTTCTCGTGTGCAATTGGTTTTGTTGGATGCGGGTAAAACATTGATTCAAGTGATTGATAATGGAAATGGGATGAGCGAAGCAGATGCACGTATGTGTTTCGAACGCCATGCAACTTCAAAATTGCGGAACATCAACGATCTCTATACTTTGTTTACAATGGGATTCAGAGGAGAAGCTTTGGCTTCTATCGCTTCCGTTGCACAAGTGGAATTGAAGTCTCGTCGTCGTGAACAAGAAGTGGGTACGAAAGTGTTAATTGAAGGTGGAAATTTTGTTTCGCAAGATGCGCTCGCTTATCAGGAAGGAACTTCCATTTCTGTAAAGAATTTATTTTATAATGTGCCGGCGCGTCGAAATTTTTTAAAGTCGAATCAAGTTGAAACTCGGCATATTCAGGAAGAGTTTATTCGAATTGCTTTGTCAAATCCAAACGTGCATTTTTCTTTGCATCACAATGAATCACAAATTTTTGATTTAAGAGAAGGAAATTATCGTCAACGAATCACTGCACTTTTTGGGAATAATTATAAAGAACGTCTGGTACCTGTAGAGGAAGAAACTAGTATTGTAAATGTAAAGGGGTATATTGGAAAACCTGAATTTTCTCGCAAGAATAGAGGCGAACAGTATTTTTTTGTGAATAGTCGGTTCATCAAGGATAGTTATTTGCATCATGCCGTTTCTTCTGCCTTTGATTCTTTAATTCCCCGAGATGCTTATCCCTCGTATTGGTTAAATCTAAATATCGATCCATCTTTGATTGATGTTAATATTCATCCTACTAAAACAGAGATTAAATTTCAGCAAGACAAAGATGTTTATGCCATTTTGAAAGCTGCTGTGAAAAGAGCATTGGGAAGGTTTAGCGTAGCCCCTTCTCTTGATTTTGATAAAGAACCCGCTTTCGATTTGCCTTTGTCGAAGTTGAACGATATTCCAGTTGCACCTCAAATTAAGGTAGATCCCAATTATAATCCCTTTCGCCTTGAACGTGAAAAAGCAGCAGTATCTTTATCGACTGGTTCTTCACAACCTTTGCATTCTTTTCGTTCGACAAACCCATCTTCAAGCGATGTAAAAACATGGTTGGAGAATCATCGTGAAGTGGCAAGCCAACAAATGTTGATGCACGAGAAGATAGAAGATAGTCCGATCGTGGAATTGTTAAATGTTTTTGAAAGTTTGGATGATTTTCGCTTCGTGCAAGTCTCAACAAGAGCTGCAATTGCTGCCTTTAGTAGAGGGCTTGTATTATTTGATATTTCAGCTGCTCGAGAAAGAATCGTTTACGAACGATATTTCAATGCGTTTTCTCGTCAACAGTTGAATGCACAACAGCAATTGTTCCCGCCTCAGATTGTACTTACTCCCAATGATTTTTTATTGATTCGTGAATTGATGGAGGAGTTGAGGAAAATTGGTTTTGATATTTCCGAATTTGGACAAAACACAATCGTACTTCAAGGCGTTCCGTCCGGTCTTGAACCTGGATCTGAAGAAAGAATTTTGCAATTATTGCTTGAAAATTATCGAATGAACAAAGAAAGGTTACAACTTTCTTTACATGAAAACCTGGCACGTTCAATGGCGAAGAGTGTAATTGCTCGTGAACAAACATCGTATTCATCGCGAGAACTTCGTCAGTTAGCGATTGATTTATTGCATTGCGATCAACCTTTTTATAGTATGAATGGACAATCATTGTTAAGAATACTACGTTCTGAAGAGATTGCAGCACTCATCCAAAGTAAAGTTTAATAAATTTAAATTATTGTATGTCTGACCAACAATTTCGACCTATGAAATGGCAAATTCTTCCTCCCGTAGTGAAGAATTTGTTAATTATTAATGGGATCATGTTTCTGGCGACCATGGTTTTCGAGGAAAAATTGGGATTGGAGTTGACAAGATATTTAGGACTGCACTTTTTTACCAGTCAATATTTCGCACCCCATCAAATTGTTACGCATTTGTTCATGCATGGAAATATGATGCATATATTTTCGAATATGTTCGCACTTTGGATGTTTGGTAATGTACTAGAAAACGTCTGGGGAGGAAAGCGATTTTTGATTTATTATTTAGTGACAGGTATTGGAGCCGCTTTGATTCATACCGGATTTAGTTGGTACGATATTCATAATATGCAGCAAAGCGTTGATCTTTTTATGAATCAGGCTTCCCCGATGGATTTTAAAATGCTTGTTGAGAAATATCATGGGTATTTACGTCATGATGATATCGGTGCGTTGAATGAACTTTTAGGTGCCTGGAGTAATATGCCGAATGATCCGAAGCTGATGGCGGAAGCTAGATCTTTTGCACAGGAATTAGTCACTCGTAAAGAAGATATTCCAACTGTGGGAGCTTCCGGTGCCGTTTTCGGTGTGTTGTTGGCCTTTGGAATGCTGTTTCCTAATACCGTTTTATATTTGTATTTCGCTTTTCCGATCAAGGCAAAGTGGTTTGTTTTCTTTTATGGAATGTTTGAACTGTACAGCGGAATTCAAAATAATCCGGGTGATAATGTAGCGCATTTTGCACATTTAGGAGGGATGCTGTTTGGATATATTATGATTAAAAACTGGAATAAAAACCGATTTAAAAATTATGGTGATTTTTAAATAGAAGATGAAAGGGAATTTGGAAAATATCAAGGCTAGGTTTGGTGCAGCAACAAGCTTGTATCGACTCTTAGGCATTAATGTAGCTGTTTTTTTAGTGCTGATGATCTTACGTACTCTCTTGTTTATTCTCGGTGCAGATTTTGTAATTTTTGATTTTTTGGTTGAAAAGTTGAGTATGCCGTCAAACATTGGTCAACTCTTGCTTCAACCTTGGTCATTGGTGACGTATATGTTTTTGCATGTGGATTTTATGCATATACTTTTTAATTTGTTAATCCTCTATTGGACCGGTTCTCTCTTTGCGGAATATCTTGGCAATGATAAGTTGTGGACGACATATGTACTCGGAGCAATTGCAGGTGGATTTTCTTATCTTATCGTTTTCAATCTTTCTCCTGCTTTTTCACTTGAAGTAAATCATAGTCATTTAATGGGTGCTTCCGCCGGCGTCATTGCAGTGATGGTGGGTATTGCCACCTTGCTCCCGGATTATATCGTACACTTACTCCTTATTGGACCTGTGAAGTTGAAATATGTTGCGCTCGTTTCTATATTAATTTATTTTATTTCCATTCCGCTTGGAAATGCAGGTGGACAAATTGCCCATCTCGGTGGTGCTTTGTTTGGATACCTCATGATTAAGCAAATGAAAAAAGGAAATGATATTACGAGTTGGTTAAGTAATTTATTTAAAAAAGGTAATCGGAGTAAAACAAAAATGACGGTGGTTCGAACTGGTAAAAAAACTTACTGACGATGCTTATGTTGAAGCGGCCATTTCTAAGCAAGAAGCGATTGATCGTGTATTAGATAAAATCAATAAATCTGGATTTGAAAGCTTAAGTAAAGAAGAGAAAGAAATTCTGTACAAAGCAAGCGGAAAGCCGAAATAATACCCTTGTATTTTTTGGAAATTAGGTCCCATTGTTGGAAATTATTGTCCCGAAATTGGAAAATTTGACCTGTAATTCATATCCCTAATTTATCCCTAATTGAATTTTATTGATTGATTGACAATTATTTGAATAGATTCTTATAGGTTGGCATAGAGATGGTTTTTGGGTCAAACAAATAAAACTTAAAACTTTAAAAAAATGCGTGTAAAAATTTCATTCTTGCGTGACCAAATGTCGGCAAACACAATTCCTTTGCATCATCAAACTTTAATTGCAGAGAGCCTTTATCAACAAATTGAATCATTTGGAGGTGATCGTAATCTTTTCAATTTTTCGAGTTTGAAAGGTACTTCTAAAATCCAAAACGGATTTATGCGTTTCTTGAGTTCTAAAGTAACGTTAGTTTTATCTGCCAGAGACGGACAACAATTAGAGCAATTAGTTTCAAAAATTTTCGAAATGCCTTATTTGGCAGTTGGAAAAATGAACTTGATGCCGAGAAGTCACGAGATGATCACAGATCCTGAATTCAATACGAAGATGCGTTACTTATGCATCAGTCCTATGATTTTAGTGGATCCAGCTAAAGATCCAGAGAAAAGTCAAATCACGATTGATCCAACTTCACAAGAGTTCTCTGATATTCTTTACGAGCAAACATTAGATCGTATGGAGCGTGCTGGATTCTCTGAAAGTGATCTTAATAATTTCGCTGAGTTCGATGCTTAACCTGATCATGAATATGTTCAGAAGTTGAATGAAATTGGTAAGAAATTCGCTCGTTATTATCGTGCTGTAGATGGAAGTACCATGATGGGTTACTTATTACCTTTCACTTTACATGCGCATCCAGATGTACAAAAGTTCATATGGGAATCAGGAGTAGGTGCTTTGAGTGAGCAAGGATACGGAATGGTAGACTTGGTGAAAATCGCTACTAACTAAAATTGAAAATAAAATTTTGAAAAGGCTCTCAGATATTGGGAGCCTTTTTTAGTGTATAATTATTCGAATATTTGTCTGTTAACATGGCTAATATGCAATACCTTTAGTATTTTCGTGATCTACCTCCCTCGAAAAGCGATTCTATAGTGATGAAGTCAAAGTCATGGATTTATATTTTGATTATTGCAGTTTTATTACTGGTGGCATCTGTGCTTTTGTTGCGTCAACCCATTTTGGATTTTGTTGTAAATAAAGCAAAGGAGAAGTTTAAAGATAAGTTTGATGTGGAGCTCAAGATTCGAGATGCTGGATTTGCAAGTATTAGGGATGTTTATTTTACCGATGTTTCATTAGTGCCTGCAAATGGTGATACACTATTAAAGGTAAAAAGTGTATATGCTAGAATTAATTTAGCGAAGTTACTCCGACTTAAAGTTGGCTTTAGAGAGCTCGTGATTGATACTTCACACCTAAGTTTAGTGAAGCGAGAATCTTCCGATAATTTTTCTTTTTTAAGCAACGAGAAAAAACTCCTGATACTGATTCGATTCAACAGGAAAACACAGCCGATTATAGGGATCGATTCATGAGTGTATTGGAAAAAATCAATGATGTGTTTAATGAGAAAATCACGTTTCGTCAGTTTAAAGTAAGCTATCAGCGAGGAAACATGAATGAGTATGTTAATATTCCTGAATTGTTTTTTGATGGATCCATCTTTCAGTCGAGTGTGATTACGGCGTCGAAGGAAGGTGTGAATTTGTGGATTGTAAATGGAACTTCCGATGCTGCTAATAGCGCCTACGACTTCCATGTGAAGCGCACACGTGGTGAAAGTTTTGCCTTGCCATTTGTGGATTTGGTAGATGGATTTAAATTGTGTTTTGATTCGGCGAATGTGAAATTGAAAGCAACAGAAGTAAATGGCCGACTCGATGTAACTGGAAATTTTAGTATGCATTCGCTCTTAGTAAGTCATTGGAGAATCTCTCCAAAGGATGTTCACTTTCCTAAAATGGAATTTGCAATGAAGGCTTTTGTGGATAAGGATAGCATTGGACTTGCTCCCGGAACACTATTCACATTGAACGAACTTCCTATTTCCATTTCAACATCCTATGCTCGGAAACCCATTCGAAAGTTTGCTATTCAATCTTCTTTTGAAACCAAGGATGCACAACAAGTTTTTGACGCCATGCCTGGAGGCATGTTTTATACGTTTGATGGATTTAAAGCGAAAGGGGAGTTGAAGTATGATTTGAATTGTGTGATTCCCCTCGATGAACCATCTCAAATTGTTTTTAATTCTTCATTGAAAAAAGATGAATTTCAAATTATAAGTTACGGTACTGAAAATTTTAGTAAAATAGTTTCTCCATTTTCATTTCTAGCGATGGATGGAGACCGTGCTTTACGTAGTTTCTCTGTAGGGCCTGAGAATCCTTATTTCACGCCCATAAATTATATTTCACCTTACTTAATTAATTCAGTCCTTACCGCAGAAGATCCTAGTTTTATGAATCATGGTGGATTTGTGATGGAATCATTTAAAGAATCCATTGCAACCAATATTCGAGAGAAAAGATTTGCACGAGGGGTTCAACCATCAGTATGCAGTTGGTGAAAAATGTTTTCTTGAGTCGCAACAAGTCGGTGAGTCGGAAATTGGAGGAAGTAATGATTGTGTGGTTAATAGAACAACAACGACTGATTTCTAAGGAAAGAGTGTTGGAAGTTTATCTAAATATTATGGAGGGGGGCCCAATTGTCTACGGAATAGGAGAAGCCTCTCGTTTTTATTTTGATAAGTCTCCCGATGAATTATCATTGCCGGAAAGTATTTTCTTAGCGAGTCTAATTCCAAGTCCTAAGTTGTATCGCTATCGCTTCGATCCACAAGGAAATTTAAAGCCCTATGTTGCCAATTTTATGAAGTTGGTGAGTAATCGCCTCGTAATAAGAGAAAAGATTGCACAGATCGAAGCAGATAGTCTTAAAGTGAATATCCAATTGACGGGTCCTGCAATGAATATATTTGTAGCTCCCGATTCCACCGTGTTGGATTCTATTCCCAAGTTGCCAATTATTAATTAATTCTGTTAAAATTTTATATCCATGTCAGTTGCGACGCATTTCAATGCGTCGCAACCATGATACACCCCGCTATCCTAGCCCGTCTTGGCAAAAGCTGAAAATATTTTCAGTTTTTGCCAAGACGGGCTAAAAAATTAATTTGTGTAGGGTAATTAATAAGATAATGCGGAATTCAACAACCGTTTTGGATTCCTTTTTATATTAGAATTGAAAAACTCACCCATTAATAATTATTTCCCTAAATTTGAATCATGAAAAAATTTATTCTTTGTATTGGAATAGTTGCCTTAGTAGTTGGCCTCAACGCCTGTAAATCAGAAAAGGAAAAAGAAGAAGCTTGTGCTCCCACCTCTTTAAACCCGAACGGCGATAGTGAATTGGCCTTGTTAATGCGCGATATGGCAAAGCTAAGTGAAGCCAACGCCATCGCACTACGTGAAGGAAAGGAATTAGCTCCGTACAAAGGAGAATTTACTCCAATGAAAAAAGCAGAGCGCACCATGAAAGATCTTGACGAAACTTTTTTTCAGGGAATGTCGGATATTTATTTAGCGAACATGCAAAAATTATACGAAGCAAAACCAGAGGATCGAATCAGTTTACACAATAATGTAGTAGAATCTTGCCAAGCTTGTCACAATCAAATTTGTCCAGGACCTTTGAAGCGAATTGATAAGATGTTGGTAAAGCTTTAGTATATCTCTAATGCCATTTATAAATATTAAATTGATCAAATAGTCAAAATTATTTTTCTGCTAATAATATATTTTCATTCTCACTGAATTATATATTACACATATGAAAAAGCTCATCCTCATCTGTATTAAAAATACTCGATTTTTTTAAGTAAAATTTTAGTCCTAATTAACTTGTTACTTTCTTTTACGTGAAAAGAAAGTAACCAAAGAAAGCACGCCACGCAACACCAACCCATTTTTGCAGTTTCTGCTTTCTACTTTCTTTTGCAACCACTGAACAATCTTTTGTGCTATTCCTTTTCTTCATCGGTACAGCAAAAATCGGTTCGCACTGTTGCGTGGACAACCTCCGCACCGTTCCGAACGAAATTGTTTTTCACTAATATTTATTGCTCGAAAAATAGTCCTTTATACAACTATTAATTGAACTACATACTATATATAATAGGTATAAAAACCACGGATGCTTCGTTTTACCTCGTATGCGAGGTTTTTTTAGATACCCTTTTATTTTTCATCATAGTTTAAGGCTCGAAATCCAGGCTGATAGAATTCATGCAAAATCTTTTTCCAGTAGGAGGTGGACCATCGTCAAAAATATGTCCGAGGTGGGAATCACATCTTCCACATAAAACTTCGGTGCGAATCATACCATAAGTTTTGTCTGTTTTGTAAATAACTGAAGTAGGACGCACACTTTCATAAAAGCTAGGCCAACCACATCCCGAAGCGAATTTTGAATCCGATTTAAAGAGATGATTACCACAGGCAGCGCAATAGTAATTTCCGATGCCTTCATAGTCCCAGTACTTGCCCGTAAAAGCTCGCTCTGTGTTGGCATGGCGTGCAATTTCATACACATCTTCTGGTAATATTTTTTTCCAAACTTCATCCGCTAAAACAAGCTTAGTGGTATCAGTTCGGGAATAATAAGGATGGTGTCCGGGTGTTGGATTCATAATTGTAGCTTGTTGTGTTTGGGGTGCCGTAACCGCTTTTTCAGATTGACCAGCACATTGCGTAAAACTAATAGCAATTACCGTAAGTGGGAGGAGAAATGTTTTCATTTAATGTATTAACGTGCGAAAAGGCATTTTGGTTTTGTGGATGGTTTAATTAATTTAAAATTCATTTATTAAAATTTTATGTTTTGGTTGTTGCTACTTAAAATTGGTATTGACTATCAAGTCGTTTCATTTATTCAAATTTCATGGTGCATTTCCAATGAGTTCCTAATTCAATAATCTTACAACTTCACCAACTTTATCACTTCCTCCAAATTACCCGTTTTCACTTTTAGTACATACATACCGTTAGGTTGGTTTTTAAGATTTAATTGTTGAGTATTTTCAGTTGCTATTGATTCTTTCATTATTAATCTTCCTTGCATATCGTACACTTCAAGGAGTCCAACACTGGAAATTCCTTTTTCAAAAGTGATTTGGTAAATACCTTCTGATGGGTTGGGGGAGATGGAGAAGAAGTAGTTTGCTGAATAATCCTCAATAGCAGTACAAGTATTTACGATAATGGTTCCTGTTGCAAAGACATTAGGTCCACAACCTGCTAATGTAATAGTGTAATTGTAGAGTCCGATAGAAGTGGCAGTGCCATCAATATAAAGTGCGTCACCAGACAAATTGGCAAAAACTCCAGCTGGAAGACCAAGTACATTACTGATCCATGGAACGCCATCTGTTTTATGTTTAATAGTTGGAATTTGGGTGTTCACGCATAGAGTAGGAGACAGAGAGGCTGTGAATACACCAATGATGGGATTTACCGTAATTATTCCAGTCTTTACCTTTGCTTCTCCACAATCTAATGTAGTATTAATTGAATAATTGAAAGTTCCGCTCACTGTTGGAATTCCACTTATTATTAAATTATTAGGTGTCCAAGTGCCAAAAACACCGGCTGGAAGACCAGTAAAAACTACATTGGTAATAGAGGCAGTTCCGACAACGGAGTAGTTGACAGTTATCATTGGCGCGTTAATGCAAATGAGTTGATTGGTGGTATTAGATGAAGAAGATAATTTTAAACCAGACAAGCACATCTTACTATTAAAAATATCGAAGTTAGTATTCGTATTATTAGGTTGATAAGAACCTAAAGTAGTGGGGAAATCGATAGAATTCGTCGATCCTGAAAAGTGAACAATATCTGAGGATTCAACGAGAATTGTATTACCAAAATCAGTATTTGATCCACCAAGATATGAAGAGTAACTTAATACAGAGCCTGACGAACTTAATTTAAAGATAAATGCATCTTGAAAACCTCCTCCAAAAGTAGTTTGATAAGCGCCTGGAGTAATGTCAAAATCATTTGAACTCGTTGTACCGACAATATAGGCAGCTAAAGAATCATCCAACTTAATTGAGTTGCCACTTTCAGACCCTCCTCCGCCTAATAAAGTAGAATAGATTAATCCTGTTCCACTCGGATTTATTTTAGTGACAAAAACATCAGCAAAACCATCTTGAACAAATTGAAGAGCATTCGCTGTTAATGGGAAATCTGGTGAGTTCGTATTACCAGTTACATAAATATTGTGTAAAGTGTCTACTGCTAGAGAGAATCCAGTTTCAGAAAAAAGTCCGCCCAAATAGGTAGAAAAATAAGGGAAGAACCTAATAATATTTTCGAAACAAATGCATCCCGATATCCACTTCCACCAAGTAAAGCTTGAAATACACCGGGAGTAATATCAAAATCAGATGATTTAGTTTCACCTGTAATGTAAACCATTCCATTATTTTCAATTGCGATTGAATAGGCAATATCATTGTCACTTCCTCCTAAATAAGTAGAGTTTACAATAGAAGTACCCGTTGAATTTATTTGGCTTATAAAGACATCTGATAAGCCTCCGTTTAGTGAGTTGAACAGCTCCAGGTGTTATGTATAAATCAGTGGATGTAGTAAATCCTGTAATAAATGAGTTCCCTAATGTATCTATTGCAATTGAATAGCCATATTCAGAACCACTACCCCCAAATAGCTGGAAAAATTAATGCGTTTCCTGTAGCATTTAGTTTTGTAATAAAGGCATCATAGACTCCGGCATTTGTAGTTTGAAAAGTTCCTGGAGTAGTAGTATAATTACTTGAGTTGGTATTACCCGTAATATAGGAGTTTCCTAAATTATCGATAGCGATTGAATTACTTATATCCTTTGTACTTCCCCCTATGTAAGTGGAAAAATTAAGTTTGAACCCGTAGAATTCAATTTTGAAACAAATACATCGTCGTCCCCAATGCAATAGTTTGAAATGCACCCAACGTGGTATCAAAATCTACAGATTTAGTTGATCCAGTTAAGTAAACATTATTTAAACTGTCTAACACGCTTGACTTTAATTCATCTCCAATAATTCCACCCAAGTAAGTTGAATAAATTAGTGGATCAATAATCAAAGTTTCGTTCTTATTGTATGAACCCAAAGCAAATGAAAAACTATTATCGCTTTCAATAAACTTTGCAGTTACATGATCTTTACTGTGTTCTTGGTAGCAATACAATTCAACATTTTTAACTTCGCCAAAACAAGTTGTAAATACTAATTCTCCATGTTCGTTCAAATAATTTTTCTCACTTCCTTCTAAATTAAATTTTATTTTATTTGGGTTCTGCACCAGGGTGAACTATATAATCGTACCGTAATGAACCTTTGTCGAAGTAATAACGCATGTCAATTCCATCATAAACTTGCTTTACTACTGCTTCTTTGTAGAGCCCTACATAACTTGCATGCTTGCTCGGATCATTTCCAATTAAATAATTGTAATAGCCACTTTGCTTTTGTTTTCCTTGTGTTTTTACCTCTGTATTATTACCAATAAGAGAATATGCTACTCTTTGTCCCCATCTTTTATAATCCTTTTGTTCGAATTTGTCAGGAATGAGTTCTATAGAATGGTCAAGTAAATCAGTTTCTTCTTTATTATTATCCACTGAGCCTGTCGAAGAAGTAATTTCCTCCGTTTTATAAAACTCATACAACATTCCGTTTCGAGTGATCCAAGTGTTTAGTCCGCCAAGCTGTGCCAAGAAAAGTACTTCACTGGGCCATTGTCCTTTGTTCTCAATGAAAAAATGTTTGTCCGATTTAGAAAGTGTTTGTTGAGCATCTAAATTGATTCCTGTACCTTGAGCATTAAACGTACTAAAACTAAATAATATTAAATATATTACATGTAGATGTTTTTTCATATTGGATTTTTTAAAGTCTATTTTAAAATTATTTTTCATTGAACAGGTCAATCAAATTTATAGAAAGGAATCTTTGAATCCTGAATTGATTGAAAATAAAGTCGTACTTGTCTCCAAATTTTGTTGAGCGATCGTGGATTTAAAGTTCTGAGGAATTAATATTGAGGCTTTTGCTTGTTAAAGACCAACAAAGTTCTTTTTCATAAATAATTAAATTTCAATTGAATATATACATATCAATTTTAACATCTTACCATTCCAAATTTTGGAATCAGGATTTTATTAACTATTTTGCAGGAAAGACGCGAAATACCATCAACCCCAAAAATGATTAATACTTGATCTTTAGTCCCTTCAAGTGAAGTCATTTACTTTTTCACGAGTCAAATGTTGATAAAGGAGGCCCAATTGATGGATTTTATCAACCCCCTTGAAATAACTTTGAAATCGACGGTTGAATTTTCCGAATTTTGCACCCGTATTTGTAAAAGACAATAGAGAACTAAGAAATGGCGAAGAAGCAAGCAACATTAGATCACAACTACACAGAGGATAGTATTCAATCACTCGATTGGAAGGAACATATTCGGCTGCGTCCCGGTATGTATATCGGAAAGCTCGGAGATGGATCGAACAAGGACGATGGAATTTATGTCCTGATCAAGGAAGTTATTGATAATTGTATCGATGAACACGTGATGGGATATGGAAAGACGATCGAGATCGAAGTGCGCGATGGAAAGGTAAGAGTGCGCGATTATGGTCGCGGAATTCCTCTAGGAAAGGTAGTAGAATGTGTGAGTAAAATTAATACCGGAGGTAAATACGATAGTCAGGCGTTTCAAAAATCGGTTGGATTAAATGGTGTCGGAACAAAAGCAGTAAATGCTCTTTCCGATTATTTCCGAGTGCAAAGTGTGCGTAATGGAAAAACTACCTGGGCCGAATTTAGTAGAGGTGTTTTAGCGAAAGAGAAAAATAATTTATCGACGGATTTGTCAGATGGTACAGAAATAATTTTCCAACCTGACGGAGAAATCTTTTTGGATTATGAATTCCGCTTGGATTTCATAGAGCCGATGATCAGAAACTATACCTACTTGAACGTAGGCTTGAAGATGATCGTGAATGGAGTAGAGTACATGAGCGAGAATGGATTGCTGGATTTGTTGAAAGCGAATATCAGTGATGAAGCACTGTATAATGTGATACACATTAAAAGCGATGATATTGAAGTAGCGTTTACTCATACCACATCTTACGGAGAAGATTATTACAGTTTCGTAAATGGTCAACACACAACACAAGGTGGAACACATCTTGCCGCTTTCCGTGAAGCCATTGTTAAAACCGCACGCGACTTTTATGGAAAAGATTTTGATCCGAGTGATGTGCGAACTTCTATCACAGCAGCAATTAGTATTCGTATCCAGGAGCCCGTATTTGAATCGCAAACCAAAACAAAATTAGGTTCTCAAAATACCTATCCAAACGGTCCTTCTTTGCGTAACTGGATCAATGAATTTGTTTCGAAGCATCTCGATAATTTTTTACATAAGAACCCAGAAACTGCTGAAGCGTGGAAGAAAAAAATCTTGCAGAGTGAAAGAGAACGTAAAGAGATTGCCGGAATTAAGAAGTTGGCGAACGAACGTGCGAAGAAAGCAAATCTGCATAATAAGAAATTACGCGATTGTCGTGTGCATCTTCCGGATTTAAAAAATCCACAACGTCTGGATTCAACCTTGTTTATTACTGAGGGTGATTCTGCATCCGGATCTATCACCATCGCGCGTGATGTAAATACACAAGCCGTCTTTAGTTTGAAAGGGAAGCCACTAAATTGTTTTGGCTTGACCAAGAAAATCGTTTATGAAAACGAAGAATTTAATCTCGTGCAAAATGCATTGGACATTGAAGATTCCATCGAGAATTTGCGTTATAACAGAATCGTAATCGCTACCGATGCCGACGTGGATGGAATGCATATTCGATTGTTGCTGTTGACGTTCTTTTTGCAATTCTTCCCCGATTTGGTAAAGAATGGTCACGTATATATTTTGCAAACGCCTTTGTTCCGTGTGAGAAATAAAAGGAAACGATTTATTGTTACTCGGATTTAGAAAGGCAAATTGCTATTCAAAAATTAGGCGCGAAGCCTGAGATTACCCGATTTAAGGGACTCGGTGAAATCTCGCCCGATGAGTTTAAAGCTTTCATTGGAAGAAAAATGCGTTTGGATCCTGTAACATTAGCAGGTGAAACTGCCTTACATGGTTTATTGGATTATTACATGGGAAAAAATACACAAGAGCGTCAAGATTTCATCATCAATAATTTGAAAGTTGAATTGGAATTGGAACCACAAGATGAAACTGAATCCCTTGTGGAAATTCAACCTTCAGCAATTGCTGTTTAATTTTTTGAGATCGATTAATAAATAATTAGAGAAAGAAATTTAATGTCAGAGAATATAATCCCCGTAAATGGAAACGGAAATGGTCCCGATAAACACCACGGAAAGGTGTCGACCATGTATGAGAGATGGTTTTTAGAATACGCGTCCTATGTAATTTTAGAACGTGCGGTGCCGTATTTAGACGATGGTTTAAAGCCCGTTCAGCGTCGTGTATTGCACTCGATGTGGGAATTGGAAGATGGTCGTTATAACAAGGTGGCTAACGTCATCGGACATACGATGAAGTATCATCCGCATGGCGACGTGAGTATAGGTGATGCGATGGTGCAAATGGGTCAGAAAAATTTGCTGATCGACACACAAGGAAACTGGGGTAATATTCACACGGGTGATAGCGCAGCTGCTTTCCGTTATATTGAAGCGCGCTTAAGTAAGTTTGCGTTGGAAGTAGTTTTTAATCCAAAGACGAGTATCTGGCAAAGCTCTTATGATGGAAGAAATAAAGAGCCCATTACCTTGCCCGTTAAATTTCCATTGGTGTTGGCGCATGGAGTAGAAGGAATTGCGGTTGGATTAGCATGTAAAATTTTACCTCATAATTTTTGTGCGTTGATCGAGGCTTCCATTGATGCCATCAAAGGAAAAAAAGTGGATTTACTTCCTGATTTTGCTTCTGGCGGTGTTGCCGATTTTTCAAAGTATAATGAAGGATTAAGAGGAGGAAGAATTCGTGTTCGTGCTGTCATTGAAAAGTCGAGTAAAAAGTCGCTGGTGATTCGTGAAATTCCTTTTGGAACTACTACTTCTTCGGTGATTGACCCTATTCTTGCAGCGAACGATAAAGGAAAAATTAAAGTAAAGAAAGTCGAAGATAATACATCAGCAAGTGTCGAGATAGTTATTCACCTGCATCCTGACTCTTCCGAAGATATTGATAAAACGATTGAAGCATTGTATGCATTCACGGCTTGTGAAGTAAGTATTTCGACGAACTCTTGTGTGATCGTTGATGGAAAGCCAGCGTTTCTTTCGGTGAATGAGATGTTGAAGTTAAGTGCATTGAATACGCAGGAACTTTTACGTCTTGAATTGCAAATTCGATTAGGAGAATTAGAGGAAGATTGGCATTTTAGTTCGTTAGAGAAGATCTTCATAGAGAAGAGAATTTATCGCAACATCGAAGAATGTGAGACCTGGGAAGAAGTAATTGATTCGATTCACAAAGGCTTAAAGCCATACAAGAAAAAATTCTTCCGTGAAATTACGGACGAAGATGTGGCCCGACTCACCGAAATTAAAATCAAGAGAATTTCTAAGTTCGATTCGTTTAAAGCAGATGAACATATCAAAGGAGTAGACGAAGAAATGTTGGCCGTTCGTCACGACCTTGATAATATTAAAACCTACACCGTTAATTATTTCAAGAATTTATTGAAGAAATACGGAAAAGGAAAAGAAAGAAGAACTCAAATTTCAGAATTTGAGACCATTGTCGCTTCAAAGGTGGTAATCAATAATGCCAAGCTGTATGTGAATAGAGCAGAAGGATTTATTGGTAAAGGACTGAAGAAGGATGATTTCGTTTGTGATTGTTCGGACATTGATGATATCATCACGATTACGGCTGAAGGAAAACTTATGGTTTCTAAAATTTCGGATAAATCATTTGTAGGCAAAGATATTTTGCACGTGAATGTATTTAGAAAAGATGAAGAGGAAAATATAGTTTATAATCTTGTTTATAGCGATGGTCCGAAGGGGGCTGTGATGATGAAACGATTTAAAGTAGGCGGAGTAACTCGTGATAAGCCTTATGATTTAACGAAGGGAACAGCAGGTAGTAAAGTATTATTTTAGAGTTAAGTGGTCCAGAAGAGGGTCCAACAGTAATTGTGAAATTACGTCCTAAACCAAAATTAAGAAACTTGGAATCGGTAGTGCATTTCGGAAGTCAGTTGATTAAAGCCCGAGGCGCACAAGGTAATGTAATTACGAAATTCCCGATATTGAAAGTGCTTCCAGCAACAGCAGATCAGGAAAAATTGTTGCGGAAGAAACAACCCGAATTGTTTGAACCGGCAACAAAGCAAGATCGTTCACAAACTTCTTTAGAATTATAATTCATTAATTAAAAACCAACGAAAAGACCGATAGTATCTATCGGTCTTTTTTGTAAATAACATGGGAAAATTCATTCTTACGTTTATTCTTCGATGCAACTCATTGAGGCGTATGAAGGCGACCTGCCTTTGAGCATCTATTTAAAGAATCACTTTCGTCAACATAAAAAATTTGGATCTCGCGATCGGAAATATATCAAGAATATTTGTTTCGCATGGTTTCGTGCCGGGAATTGTTCAGTGAGTTTAATACTATGAATCGTTTGCTTTGCTCGTTTTATTTAATGCAAGAAGAGGGAGATGCAAGAGCAAAGGATATTATTATTTCCGGAGGAGATGTGTTTACTGAAGTTGACTTCACACTTCCCCTCGAGCAAAAATTGGCATGGATAAATTCCAATATTGGAAAAGTTGATCTTGAAAATAGATTTCCAATTCGTGTTGATTTTACCGCATCGTTGAATCTGGCTGATTATTTACAAGGACTCTGGAGCCAACCTAAAGTGTGGTTGAGGGTAAGGCGAGGGAAAATGGAGCAAGTAAAAAATATCCTGATTAAAGAAGGAATCGTTTTTCAAACGCACGATGAAATGCCCAATGCCATTCAATTGGATCAAGGCGTTTCGCTCGATAAACTAAATTTTTTGGACAAGGGTTTAGCTGAAGTTCAAGATTTATCTTCACAACGTACGATGGCATTAATTCCTGCTAAATCCAGTGAGCATTGGTACGACGCCTGTGCTGCTTCAGGTGGAAAAAGTTTAATGTTGATGGATTCTGTACCCGGAGTGAAATTAACTGTGAGCGATAACCGGGAAGCCATTCTTGTTAATTTGAAAGAAAGATTTAATCGAAACGGAATTTTGAATTATTCCTTTTTTATTGCGGATTTAACAGACCCAACATGGAAACCTGAAGCAGGGGTTCAATTTGATGGAATCATTGCTGACGTTCCATGTAGTGGTTCAGGAACATGGGCAAGAACTCCTGAGCAAATGAGTATTTTCGATGAGGAAAAATTGAGTCATTATATTTCTCTGCAAGATAAAATTACAAAGAAGTTGTGCTCGTTGTTGAGTCCAGGAGGAAAACTAGTCTATATTACATGTTCTGTTTTTAAAGCAGAAAATGAAGATAGGGTAGTTGCGCTCGAAAATTTGCTTGGAATGAAATGCGTAGAATCTAAATTATATCAAGGTACATTGGAAGGTGCCGACACATTATTCGTTGCGTTATTGGAGAAAAAGTAAAGGGCTACGATTGCAGCCCTTTATTTTTTTTTGAGTTTATTGTTATTCTGATGGATAAATCGTAAAAACGATTACCTTAGAGTAAGTGAATTTACCGCCGATAAATATCCATCAATATAGATTTCGATCATGTATGTTCCCGATGTGAAAACTCGATCTTCTTCGGTCCAGTCGATGCAAATGGATTCTTTTTCGTTTTTATATTCAATCGTTTTCGAGGTAGTGAATAATAAATCTTCGTTTGTATCCGCTTTCTTGAAACTATTGCTGCCTTCAGTTCTGTTCCCAACAATTTTACCTCCGGGTTCGATGATGCGCATGTACACGGTTTTCTCTCCTGTTTTAGCAATTTTATTTTCTAAAACGGTAAAACAAGATTCGATTTTATTGGTTCGTTTCGCCATCGCTGTGGTGGTAAACTTGTCGTTATTTCTTTTTTTGTAACTCGTAACGATCAGGTATTCAGATTTTAAAATGGAAGCGGTAGAAACCGTGTTTTCTAAATTTTTAGTAAGCATTTCAACGGTGCCCGTCAATTCATTTTTTTCTTTTTTCAAGGTCTCGTTTTCAACTAACAAGGCATCAATACGCTCCAAGTATTCATCACGCATTTTTTTCAATTCCTGCATTTCAGCTTGCAATTGCTTGTTCAGTTTTGAAGAGTTCTTCTCATCTTTCATCAATTTTGCGATTTTCGCCTTTTGTTCGTCTACCTTAGAATTAGCTTCTAACAATAAACTGTCGAGACGAGAATTGATTCCTTTGTACTGATTTAACTCCGTATAAGTATCATTTAATTCTTTCTCAATGTCGAGATTCGCAGTGATAAGTCCTTCTTTTTCGACGCGATGACTTTCTGCCATATCTGATTTACTTGAATACATCCAAGCGTTTAATCCGAGAGAGGCGATAAGGAGAACAATTAGAAGTTTATTGGTATTGTTTCCTGTGGTGGGTTGTTGGCTCATGATGATGGTGTTTTAGAATACAAATGTAATATTGATTTTAATAATAAATTCTTCGAATTGTGTTTTTTAAGCACGAGTTGAATCGGACTTAAAAAGGAAATCTTGCCAAAGGAGTTACTTCTTGACCACAGAAGTCCTGGTTAAGGTATTTGTAATATCCATACACCGCAATCATTCCTGCATTGTCCGTGCAGTATTCAAAAGATGGGATATGCACCGTCCAACCGTATTTTTCACCGATTTCTTTCATTGTTTTTCGGAGTAATGAATTGGCCGATACACCGCCTGCTAATGCAATTTCTTTGATGCCGGTTTGTTGAACGGCAGCTTGTAATTTTTCAATTAAAATACTCACGATAGTATGTTGAACACTAGCACATACATCTGCCATTTTATCATTTGGAAAATGAGGATTTTTATGTTTTTCCTTTTGTAAAAAATAAAGAACTGCTGTTTTCAAACCACTAAAGCTGAAGTTTAATTCTGGAGCGTGTGGATGTGGAAATTTGTAGGCTAATGGATTTCCATTCTTCGCCATTTTGTCGAGCATTGGACCTCCTGGATACTCCAGGCCTAACATCTTGGCTACTTTGTCAAATGCTTCTCCAGCGGCATCATCCATGGTTTGACCCAGTATTTTCATTTCTAAAAAACCATCTACCTGTACTAACTGAGTATGTCCGCCCGAAACGGTCAAACAAAGAAATGGAAAGTTAGGTTTTTTCAATTTTTCACCTTCCTTATGCGCAAAATTGGCAATCACATGTGCTTGCATATGGTTTACTTCGATGAGGGGAATATGAAGAGAAAGAGCCATTGCCTTGGCAAACGAAGTGCCTACAAGAAGGGAACCAATTAAGCCGGGTCCTCGAGTGAAAGCAATAGCATTCAGTGCTGTTTTTGGTATTTTGCTTCCTGAATTGCAGCCTCAATTACCGGAATAATTTGTTGCTGATGTGCTCTGGAAGCGAGCTCAGGAACGACGCCACCATATTGAGCATGTACGATTTGCGTATTTACCACGTTGGAAAGTATAATCCCATCTCTTGTAACAGAAGCCGCCGTCTCGTCACAGGAAGATTCAATCCCAAGTATATACACAGCGTCATTGTTCATAATACATTCACAAAGGTAAACTATCATTACCAATATGTTCTAGTTTGGTACATTCAAATAAATACACCCTAAAATCAAGCAATTATCCGTCGCTTTAGAAACATAACGATTATCTTGTTGAGTATTGTCCTTTTGTTTTCATTGGGGCTGCGTCTCGTTTTGAAGGTGCCTAATGTTCAAACATGGTTGGTGCAAAAAGCAGCTTCTTATTTAAGCCGGCAGTTAAATGTTCGTGTTGAAGTAGCGAAAGTGGATATTCAACTTTTTCGAAAAGTAATTTTGAAAGATGTGTTTATTCAAGATCAGCAATTAGACACCTTGGTTTTTATTCCTGATTTTGAAGTCAAAATTGGAAGATTGGATTTTGATGATCATCATTTTATACTCTCTGAATTGAGTTTGAAAAATGCAAGAATAGGCGTAAAGCATTATAAAGAACCTCGCGAGTACAACTTGGATTTTATCATCGATTATTTTTCATCCTCAGATCTTGACACGACTAAAAAGGAGCCTTGGAAAATAAAGGCAGAGAAAATTATTCTGGAAAATTGTCACTTGACGTATCAGGATTTGAAGTATGTCGATATCGACCATGGGATAGATTGGGAAGATATCAGTTTGAAAAAGTTAAATCTCGTTTTGGAGAATGCAATTCCCGAAGCAGATACGTTAAATTTTGATGTGAGTCAGATTTCATTTATTGAAAAAAGTGGATTTAAGGTCAACGATTTTTCTACACATGCAAGGATTCAGCCCGGTCAAATGTCTTTTAGGTCGTTAAAATGCAAAAACAGACAAAAGTGAATTGAATGGAGATGTTGTTTTTTGATTTTGATGATTTGGATGACTTCGAGAATTTTATTAAGAATGTCCGATGGAAGGGCGATTTTAATACATCTAAAGTTGACTTCTATGACCTTTCCTTTTTTGCTAAGGAATTGTCGAATATCAATCGTTCAGTTAATTTTAAAGGGAATTTCTCAGGTACTGTTGATCGATTTAAAGGAAAGAATGTAGTCTTGAATTATGGAAATGATACTTTTTTCAAAGGCAAAGTGAATATGACAGGCCTTCCTGATTTTTTTGAGACGTATATAGAATTGAATGTGGATGAATTGAGTTTTAGTAAGAAAGATATTGAGACAATTCCACTTTGGCCATTTGATAGTTTAAAATTAATTCAACTTCCAGAACAAATGACCAGCCTGGGAAAAATTAAGTTCAAAGGGAGTTTCAATGGATTTTATAATGATTTTGTGGCCTATGGAAACATTAATACTGACTTAGGCTTCATTAGTTCAGACCTTAATTTGAAGTTAGGTTCTAGTGATAGACAAACAACTTATAGAGGGAATTTGAAATTGAATGACTTTGATATAGGACGATTTTGGAATCTTTCAAATGTACTTGGAAAAACAACCCTCAAAGCGAAATTAGAAGGAAAGGGGTTTGATTTAAAAAATATAAATGCAAACATTGAAGGAGAAGTGGCAAGTTTAGAACTTTACAATTACAATTATTCGAATATTGATTTGAATGGACACTTTGAGAATAAATTATTTACTGGAGAGCTTTTGGTAGATGATCCACACCTTAATTTAAATTTTGAAGGCGATATTGACTTTACAAAAGAGTTACCTGTATTTAATTTTAATTCTTCAATTCGAAAGATTGATCTAACTGCATTAAATCTTCTTGAAAGAAAAAATGCAGCAAGCTTGAGTGCTGATCTAAGTATTAGTTTAGTGGGAAGTAATATTGACAATGCACAAGGTTTTATTGAAGCACGTGATTTAGTGTATACCGAAGGTGATAAAGTAATAAATGCGGATTTGGTGAATATTGAATCTAAGTTGGGTGATTGGAGAGAGTTGTCCATTACCTCTGATTTCGTGGATGGTAAAATTTCCGGAGAGTATAGTTTTTCGATTTTGCCACAAACGATACATCATTTTACCGCAACATATTTACCAGCACTGTTGGAGGAGAATAGTGTTCGACCTGTAGCCCAAAACATCAACTTTAAAGCTACATTGAAGGAAACAAAAGAATTAACTACACTTTTTGTTCCTGAGCTTTCCATCGCTCCTGGTTCAGTGATAGAGGGTGTCTTAAATACTTCGTCAAATTTCCTTTCTCTAAAAGTGAAATCAAAATCTTTTGAAATATTTCCTGTTACTTTTGAAAATTTTGATGTGGATGGGAAAACAGATGCTGCTAACTTTAGTTTTGTGAGTTCATTTGGCGAAATTCAGTTCAATGATAGCATTCGGCTTAAGCAGGTAAACGTAAGTGGTATCACGAATAAAGATACGGCAAGCGTTCGGGTGCAGTTTAATGGAAAAGATTCTACATTAGCCAAGGCGTCTTGTTTTATTAATGCCGGATTTTTGAAAACGGGCTACACGGTTTTGAAATTTGTACCCGAACAATTGTTACTTCATGGGCAACAATGGGATTTGAATGATTCTAATTACATGTTGGTTGACAGTACGAGTTTTTTATTTAGTAATTTTAATTTTACTAATGGCCAACAGAAAATTTCTATTAATGGAATAGCTGGAAGAGATACCACAGCTAAGTTGTCAGCAGTATTTAGTGATTTTCAAGCAAGTCAATTTAATGATATTTTGAGTGCATATGATGTGCAAATTGGAGGTGTTACCAATGGGACAGCACAAGTTGTAAGTGTGCTTGGTAAACCCGCAATGAATGCGAATTTAAAAATTAAAAATTTGATGTGGTTTGCTGATACCCTTGGTGATGCAGAAGTGAACTCTGTTTGGGACAGTCGTGAAAACAAAATTAAAGTGGATGCGGTTGTGACGCATGGAGGTGATAAAAATATTTTAATAAATGGAGCTTATATTTTTAAAGAAAATGACGACGAACTTGATTTTAAGGCGAAGTTGAATAAAACGTATGTTCATTCATTCAGCCACTACCTCGATGGATTGGCTTCAGAGATTGGCGGAGTTGCAAGCGGTGAAATTTATTTGAATGGTACTGCAAAGAAACCCGAATTAACAGGAAAATTATACCTTCAAAAGATGGGTTTTAAAGTGGACTATTTAAACACTAAATATACTTTTTCAACGGAAGTGGACATATTAAAAGATCGTTTTCAATTCAAGAATATTTCGCTCTTTGATAGTAAAGGAAATATCTCGACTGTAAACGGAAGTATCAGGCATAATCATCTTAATAAATTTTATTTTGATATTGATATCAAAGCGAATCGAGCGCAAGTATTAAATACAGGGCCTCAGGATAATGAATTGTATTTCGGAGAGGCTTATGCAAGTGGTAGTGTTAGTATTACCGGCTATTTGGATTACCTGATTATGGATATTGGTTTAAGGTCCGAGAAAGGAACAAAAATTAATATTCCGTTAAATAACCCTGATGAATTGAGTAAAAGTGGTTTTATTAACTTTATTAATAGAGGAATAGATACAGTCGTAACGGTGATAAGACCCGATTTTACCGGCATCGAAATGAATATGGATTTTGATATTACTCAGGATGCAGAAATGTTTTTAATTTTTGATTCAAAGATCGGCGATGTTATCGTTGGTCGGGGAGAAGGAACCATCACCATGTCCATCAGCCCATCTGAAGATTTAAAAATGCAGGGGAATTACCGGATTTCCGAAGGGAAGTATCTTTTCACAATGCAAAATATCATTAATAAACCCTTTATATTTTAGAAGGGGGAACCATCACTTGGCAAGGCGATCCCTACGATGCCATCGTGGATATTGAAGCAAGTTATAAGTTGCGAGCAGGTTTGTATGATTTATTTCAAGACAGTAGCTTTAGAAAGTTGGTGCCTGTCGATTTAAATTTAAGGCTGACGGAGAAATTATTTAATCCAAATATTACTTTTAATATTAAAGTGCAAAATGTTGATCCCACTATTGAAAATCAAGTAAGACGATTGATCAATACGGAAGAAGAAAAATATCGTCAAGCTGTGTCTTTACTTGTAATGCGACGGTTTACTACACCCAGTGAAGTGTCGAATCGTGCCATTGTAAATACATCGTCGGTAGTGGGGGTGAATGCATATGAAATGTTAAGTAATCAATTAAGCAATTGGGCCTCTCAAATCAGTAAACAAGTCAATGTGGGCGTGAATTATCGACCCGGGGATGCATTGACTAGCGAAGAATTGGAAATTGCGATGTCGACCAGTTTATTTAATGACCGTGTTACCATTGATGGAAATGTGGGTGTTGCTAATACCACAACAAATAACACCAATCAAAATACTTCAAATCTTGTGGGAGACTTTGCTGTTGAAGTAAAAGCAAATAAACAAGGGAGTGTTCGACTAAAAGCCTTCAACCGATCAAACAATAACTCGTTAATTAATAACTTGAATTCACCCTATACACAAGGTGTCGGTGTTTTTTATAGTATCGAGTTTAATAATTTTTCCGAATTATCTAAGAAATTTCGTGATGTGTTTAGATCGAAGTCGAAGAAAAAGCTAGTTCCGAAAAGGATATTGATACAACACCAAATATTATCACTCCATAATTTTTGTAGCGTGGGGAGATTCGAACTCCCGACCTCAGCATTATGAGTGCTGCGCTCTAACCGACTGAGCTACCACGCCATTTTCCTTAAAGCCTATTTTTAACAGGGGCGTTAAGGGAGCGCAAAGGTATTAAAAATGATATTTTGGGGTTAATAATCGTTAAAATTAATAAGTTGCTTATAGTCAATAGATTAAATAATTCACAGAGGTTGCAAATATAAATTGTAAACCGTTACTTTGAGTTATATTGATTTGATTCGCTAAAATCTTGCCCTGAAACTCCAGAGCTTGACCAAGTTTTTTTTTGTAATCAATTAAAATAATGTATCTTATACCTCCAATTCCTCTAGAGGAATTAAAAGCGAAAACAAAATAATTATGTCTATAAAATTACAAAGCCGATTCTATTCATGCATTGTGGTGTTGATTCTTGCAATGACGAGTATCACAAATGCCCAAATGAATTATTCATTCCAACAATCCACTGAAGTGTTTACTCCGATCACAGGTGGTACTATCGTCGCAACAGCAAGCGGAATTCCGCAAGCGAACGATTCTGCACTGGATAGCAGAGTGTATACACTAACAGCCGGAACAATTCCTTTTTCTTTTTACTTTAATGGTTCCACTTACAATTCTCTGAGTATTTCGAGTAATGGATTTATCACTTTAGGTGGATCACCATCTACTACTAACGTGAATCCTATTGGATCAACTGCGATAGGTGGTGGATCAAATGGATATTATGGCGCTATTGTTCCTTTTGGTCGTGATTTAGTAGGAACTTTTAAAAATTTTGTACCTGGAGATCCTGACACGATTGCTCAAATTCGATACCAAGTGTTGGGTACTGCACCCAATAGAAAATTTGTTGTGCAGTGGCGCAATTTTCGCCCGAGTGGAACCAATCTGATTCCTAACATGACAATTCAAGCTCGTCTCTCTGAAGGAAATGGAATTTGTGAATATGTATATGGGGAATTCTCAGGTGCTACTTGGACGAACAGTACAACCCAAGTTGGATTACGTGGACCTAATAATACAATTTATGTGAATCGCTCATTAGCTTCTGGTCAGCCTTGGACAAACACTATTCCCGGAACTACCAATGTTTCATCAGTTGCTTTCACTACAGCATCACTCCCTGCTTCTGGTACCGTATTTTCATTTATTCCATCATGTCCTGTACCTTCCAATTTATCCATCTTAGATTTATTAAGTACTTCTGTTAAATTAAGATGGAATTCAGGTTCTGGTGCAGGGTCATTTCCGGGATCAAATTATACGGTAGAATATGGATTGCAAGGTTTCACTTTGGGAACGGGAACTATTGTGAATACCAATGATACTTTTTTGAATGTTGCAAGATTGATCGCGGGCCAAACCTATCAATATTATGTAAAACGTAATTGTACTCCAAGTGGAAACGGAATATCAGCAAATTCAAATCCTAAATCATTTACTACAGGATTGCCAGCTGAGGATTGTAGTTTAGCTATCACTGTTGGAGTGGCAGCTGATTTAGGCTCCTGTACCTCTACAATCGTAGCTAGTGGATCATCTCAAAATGGACCTAATGCGATTTGTTCTGATGCTTTAGGCGGAAATTTTCCTGATGATGATAAATGGTACAAATTTGTTGCTCCCGGAAATGGTAAAAAAATTGTAGTGCGAACAACTGCTGGCACCGTTAATGATTGGGTGATGGAAGTTTGGAATAATTGTAATTCTTCAGGTGGTATTTCTATAAAATGTAGTGACGATGTTAATGGTGGAATGCCAGAAATTACGCTTTGTCAAAACGAATATACTCCCGGTCAAACTTATTATATTAGAGCATGGACCTATAGTCTTACAGCTAATGGAGATATGTCATTATGCGTTTTTGAAGATTCGCCATGTCCAATCGCTCCTGCATACGACGAATGTGAAAGTGCTGCTTCTTTTCCAATTAATGCAGTGTTATTATGCCCAGGCAGTGAAATGACCTTTACAACGCTTTTCGCAACTCCTACAGGTGTTGGCGGTTCTTTTGGAGCCGCACCTTCTTGTGATGGTACTTCCGGTTTAAATGATGTGTTCTTAACTTTTAACACAGGTTCTACTGGAAACTTTAATATTACTTTTAATAAGCTCAGTGCAACGGACCTTCGTGCTCAACTATTATTTGAATGTGGTAGCGGAGGATTCGAAATTGAATGCTGGAGTCCAGCTGAAGGAACGCACTCTATAACAGGTTTAAACCCATCTGCAAATTATGTAATTCGTGTTTGGTCAGCAGTAGGGCAAAGCGGAACATTTAGTGTATGTGCTTCCGATGCGTGTGACGACCCAACCGCAACAATCTCTGGATCATCTACCATATGTACAACTGGTGTTGCGCAACTACGAGTTGATTTAACAGGTGTTCCTCCATGGAATGTAGTATATTCTGATGGTGTGAGTAACTTCAATTTTGTAACGTCTACCACACCTTACTTTATAGCCGTGTCTCCAATTGTTACTACATTTTATAACTTAGTTTCGGTTACAAGTGCTATCTGTTCAGGAACTGTTGGTGGGGTATCAAGTGTAAATGTAGTTCAACCTCCTACGGTTACTTTGGCTAGTTTCCCGAATTCGGTTTGTTTAAATACCATATACACTTTGTCAGGTGGATCACCCGTTGGTGGAGTTTATTCAGGAATTGGTGTTTCAGGAAGTCAGTTTAATACGAATACTGCCGGTGTTGGAACGCATAATATAACCTATACTTATGGTATTGGTAATGGCTGTCAACGTTCGGATACCAAGCCTATTACTGTTATTAGTAGTCCTATAATTACTTCTTTAAATCCTTCTGTCTCTCAGGTGGGAACTACCATTACAATTACAGGTACTGGTTTTACTAATATTACGAATGTAAGGTTCAATAACACTTTTGCTATTACTTATAATGTCGTAAATTCTACAACCATTACAGCGGTTGTTCCTGTGGGAGCTACAACAGGTTTTATTACTGTATTTAGTTCAAATGGATGTAATGCGCAAAGTCCTACCACTTTTGGAGTTGGAAACCCTCCCGGATTGACTCTAAATGTAAGAGCCTTAGTTGAAGGTTATCATATTGGGGGCGGTATAATGAATGCAGTGGTTGATCCTGCGCTGTTGCCCAATAAATCGGATACATTTAAATTAGAATTGCATAATACCAGTGCTCCCTTTGGATTAGTATTAACCAGATTGGCTTTGGCTAATTTAGATGGTACTTTTTCAGTATCAATTCCAGGTGCGCAAGCAAATAATTCTTATTATTTAGTAATAAAGGGTCGAAATATTGTTGAAACGTGGAGTAAAGTTCCAAAGTTGCTATTATCAGGGACTAACTTATATGATTTTACAATTGCAAGTAGTCCACTTATGAGAGTAATGAATAATACAAATTCAGGTGCTTCTTCTTCTCCTATAAATTCAGAATACGATAAACCAGAACATCCAGAATAGAAGCATTTCACCAACTCTTTCACCTCGTTTGCTTTGAAATAAAGGGTTTTTGCCTTTCTTTCATTGAATTTGGGGGTGCTTTGGTATCTTTGAAAATAGTACGAATATTAGTTTTAAGATTGATTCACACAAACACACACATAAAACAAAACAAAATGAATTTACATTTTATTAGAATCAAGCAGTTCATTTTTATAATGATATTGCTTGCAACAAGAAATATTGTACACGCACAGGTAAGCGTATACAATTTTACCCAATCCACTGGTACTTATGTTGAAATTACGGGTGGAACGGTGGTGGCTACTGCCACTGGCACATCTGGAGCTGCCTCTCTTGATGATGTTATTTATACAATTGCAGATGGTAGCATTCCATTTAGCTTTAATTATGATAATAATAATTATACTGGTTGCAAGTTAAGTACGAATGGTTTTATCACATTTGGTTCTACTTCTCCATCAGCCAGTGGTACTACTACTGGCTATGCACCTCTTTCTGCTACTGCGGCATATATGGGTGCAGCGTCTCCAATGGGAAGAAATTTAAATGCTTACTTTTTTTCAGGTGTTCCCTCACAAACTGGAGAAATTCGTTATCAATCATTGGGATCTTCCCCCAATAGAACGTTTGTGATTCAATGGAAAAATTTTAAAACTTTTTAACACGAGCGGAGCCACTTTCGGGCCTGTACTAAATTTCCAAGTACGATTAAAAGAAACTACAAATGCAATCGAGTTTGTTTATTCTTGCTCTGGAAATTTTGGAACCAGTACGGCTCAAGTTGGCTTAAGAGGTGCGAATAATGGATTCCCAACCAATTTAAATAACCGTGAAGTTATTAGTGGAACAAATACTTGGATTAATTCTACAGCTGGAACTTCAAATGCCTCGACTTGTACTTTTTCCGGATCGTTACTGCCTCCATTGGGTTTAACGTACAATTTTGCTCCTGCGCTTTGTGCGACTCCTCAAAATGCTTCTTATGCTAATAGTACTCAAACGTCTTCTCAACTAACTTGGTCTGTGCCCGGAGGAGGAGGAACTTTTAATGTAGAATATGGAGCTTCAGGTTTTCAACCTGGTACAGGCACTGTACTCAATGGTGTTAGTTCCGGAGTTCAGATTAACGGCCTTACTACCAACACTACGTATCATTATTATGTACGTCAGACGTGTGGAATTAATGGTAATAGTGCTTTAGTTGGCCCTATCGTTTTTAAAACCGGTACAATCGGTGAAGATTGTAGTACTGCTCCGTTAATTTCCGTTGCAACAAGCCAAGGCGCTTGTAATTTTACAACAGTAACTTCGGGTGTGTCTTCAAATGGACCCAATGCGATCTGTTCAGATATCAATGGGAATGGAGCAAATGATGATACATGGTTGAAATTCGTTGCGCCAAACAACGGAAGTAAGGTTGTGATCACCACTACAGCTGGAACAGTGAATGATTGGGTGATGGAAGTTTGGAATGGTTGTCCTGGTGCTGGAATGATGTTGAAATGTGCTGATGATGTGAACGGAGCTATGCCAGAAATTACTTTATGTCAAAATGAATACGTAGGTGGTCAAACTTATTATATCCGTATTTGGACTTATAGCATAGCTGCAACGGGAACTGCAAATCTTTGTGTTTATAGAACCACTGCTTGTCCCTTGCCTCCTGTAAATGATGAATGTATTTCTGCAGTTCGCCTAACGGTAAATCCACCATTATCATGTCCCGGTTTAGCACAAACATTTTCTAATTCATTCGCCACACCAAGTGGTGATGGAGCTACATGTGATGCAGGCAATAAGAATGACGTATGGTTTGTTTTCAATACCGGAAACTATGATAATATTGTAATGACCATCTCTCCAGGGACGGCTACTACTTTAAAGGCACAGTTGCTTTTTGAGTGTGGTGGATTTGAAATCAGTTGTTATTCTCCAGCAAATGGCACCTATGTTTTTAGTGGATTAAATCCACAGGCAGACTATATTATTCGAGTATGGTCTGATACATTAACAAGTGGAACATTTAGTATTTGTTTAGCAGATCAATGTGCTAATCCAACAGCAACTTTTAGTGCTAACCAGGCCATTTGCAATGGCAATACGGCTACGGTTCCAGTTACATTCACAGGTGTTGCTCCTTTCACGTTTACTTATAAAAACAATTCAACAAATGTGAATACTCCGATTACCACTTCTCAAAATCCATATCAATTGATGTTGAATCCAACAGCTACCACATCTTATTCAATGGTGAGTATGAGTGATGCAGCGTGCAGTGGAACGGCTACCAATTCAGTAACGATTACAGTGGTAAATCAACAAACTGTTACATTAAATCCATTTAATCCAGTATGTGTAACAGCTCCTGATGTTACTTTAACTGGTGGCTCACCTGCTGGAGGTGCATATAGTGGAGTAGGAGTTTCTGCCGGAAAGTTTGACCCTTCAGTAGGAACTCAAACGATTACTTATACTGTGACTTTTGCTCCTGGATGTGTAGGAAGTGCTTCTCAAGTTTTTACGGTAAATCAATTGCCAACAGTTGTCTTTAATTCACTTGGAAACATTTGTTCTACAGCTGCCCCCTTTACGTTGAATACGGCTACGCCATCGGGTAGGGTTTATTCCGGTTCTGGGGTGAGTGGAAATGTATTTAATCCTGCGTCCGCTGGTTTAGGAACAAAAATATTAACATATACCTACACGGGTCCTGCAGGATGTGTGGTATCTGATACCGCTTTAGTGAATGTAATTAATTGTTCTGGATGCTCTGTCCCTCCCATTGCAAATGCTGGTGCTGATGTTTCTACATGTTCATCAGGAGCTGTTCAATTGAGCGGTTCTATTTCTGGAAGTGCAACATCCGCATTTTGGGTAAGCAATGGAACGGGAACTTTTTCACCTAATATGAATAATTTAAATGCAAGCTATAATCCATCTGCACAAGATATTACTGGTGGATTAGTAAGATTAATACTTACAACAAATGATCCTGATGGAGCTGGTCCTTGTATAGCTCATAAAGACACAATGTTTATTGCTTTTTCAAATTCTGTGATTCCTCAACTAATTTCTGGGACCGGAGGTGTTTGCCGTCCAGTAAATGGAGTACCTTACTCAGTTCCGTCACAAGTAGGACTGACCTATTTGTGGACGGTTCCTACCAATGTGGTAATTGCGAGTGGACAAGGTACAAATAGTATTACTGCAAATTGGCCGAGTAATGGACAAGCAGGTGATGTATGTGTTACCATTTCTTCAGGATGTGATTCTTATGTAGATTGTAAAAATGTAAAGCTGAGAACAATTCTTCCTGGTTCTATTCCGGCAATCATTGGAGAAACTTCTGCTTGTAAGAATGAAACATTCCCATATTCCATTGCTGGAATTGGAACCGCAGATTTTTATGAGTGGACACCGCCATCGGGTGCAACGGTAAATGGATCATCTTCACCAATTGTTACGACCAAGCTTTCTGTTATTTTATCGTTCAACTCTACTTATGCTGGAGATTCGATAAAAGTGAGAGGTGGAAATTGCATAGGGTATGGTCCATATAAATCCATGATGATTGCAAAGAGAACTACACCACCCAATACTCCAGGAACAATTAATGGTGTTAAGTTTGGGGTTTGTGGAACCTCTCAAGTGTATTATATTAAACCTGTTTCTGGGGCTACAAGTTATCGTTGGAAATGTTTGCAGCCAGGAGTTTTGATTAATGGATTACCTTCTCCAGTTATTATTCCTGACACTATAGTTACCATTACGTGGCCCACAGTTCAAAATGCGTCAACGATTTATGTAGCTGCAAAAAATGGCTGTGGTACTGGGACGGAAAGAAGTTTAAATGTTAAAACACGCCCAGCACAACCTACATTTATTGATGGACCACAAAGCGTTTGTGTAGGAAGTTCAGCAACTTATTCAACCGATCCAATTTATGGTGCAACATCTTATTTTTGGAAATTAACTTCAACGAGTGGTGCAATTATTCAAAGTGGCCAAGGAACGGAAGTGGCAAATATTAAGTTTAATTCCGCAGGTACTGAGAAGGTTAAAGTGAGGGCGGAAAATGCATGTGCACTTGGATATTATTTCAAGATTATTGTAACCGTTACGAACTGTCCTCGTTTTGGTGAAGTGACTGACTTTAATTCATTGGGTATGGAAGCATATCCTAACCCAACTAGTGATTTAATAAATATTTCATTTACTGCGCCTAAAGATGAAAACTATAGAATGGTATTAGTAGATCTTATGGGAAGAATAGTTAAAGAGGAAAGTTTTGCAGCACAAGAAGGAATAAATCAATTGAAATGGGATATGAGTCCTTATTTATCGGGAATGTATATCATGACCATTCAAAGCAGCAGTGGTAAATCTCAAGTGAGAATCGTAGTCGAATAATAATCGCCTCCTGAATAAATAAAAAATGCCTCATTCTCAGAGGCATTTTTTTTTTTTTTTATGTTTGAAAATTTTTTCCAAAAAATTATATTTTGTTTTTGCCCAACGGACATTGATTTAAATACTTGATAATGTAGCTAAACAAAATTGCTTCAACAATAATCATTATAATTTTAACGAAATTTCCTTGAAGTGAGCACTGGTTCTGAATTTTACCACCGAAAGTTGTGTGTGTCTCTTAGTAATGCGATGTGTTTTACCATCTACTTCAAATTCATTAATGTTTTCGGGAACTCCATGCAATACAATTTTGTAATGATTGTAGGTAGCTTCGAAGTTCCCACTTATGGTTTGAAATATTTTAAAGTGTCCACGCTTAGAAGTAACCACAAATTTTTTAATGTTGAATTGACCGTTTCTATAGCCGTAATAATCTCCAGCATCTTCATATAGGTGACTCGTTTGAACAGTTTTTGTAAAATAGATATGTAAGGTCAATTCAGTTATTGGAATTTCACCAACATATTGCATTTTCGGATAATTCGGGATTACAGATCCTTCTTTCACGAACAAAGGCATCTTGTCAAGTGGAGCATCTACCTCAATTTCCTTTCCTCCATTTTCCAGATCGTCGTTCCAGAAATTATACCATCTGCCTTTCGGTAAATAAACTAATCGTGATTCAGCTCCAGGTAAATGTACAGGAGTTACCATGATTTTATCCCCGAACATGTATTGATCCGTCCGATATAAAGATTCTGTGTCAGATTGGTCTGTCATTACCAATGGTCGAATCATTGGAGTTCCATATTGCGCGTTTTGCCAAAAAGTAGTATAGATATAGGGTAATAATTGGTAGCGTAGAAGAATATACTTCTTTACAATAAACTCAATTTTTTGCCCGTAAGACCATGGTTCTTGAGGTTCAGCGCCAGGATCATTTCCAGCCGAATGTGTTCGACAAAATGGATGAAAAACGGCCATCTGAATCCATCGTGCGTATAATTCTCCGTCCGGATTGCCAATGAATCCACCAACATCAGATCCAGCAAAAGAAATTCCCGACATAGCTAATCGTTGTATTTGCATATTTGCGATCCACAGATGCTCCCATGTTGCTATATTGTCACCTGTCCAGACGGAACTATATCGTTGTGCTCCTGAATAACAAGATCGCGTAATAACAAAAGGACGATTGGGGTATAAAAACTTTTTGATTCCCTCTTGCGTGGCCCGAGTCATTTGCATCCCATAAATGTTGTGTGCTTTTCGATGGCTACAAGGATCGCCATCATAATTATGACGCACATCTTCAGGAAAAGTTCCGATTTCAAAAACTGCAGGCTCATTCATGTCATTCCAAACTCCCCTTACTCCTTGTCGAATTAACTCTTCGAACAAACCACTCCACCATCTACGGACTTCTGGATTGGTGTAATCGGGGAAATTGCATGCACCTGGCCATACATCACCCACCATCAATTCTCCATCTGCGCGCTTACAGAAAAAACCATTTTTTATTCCCTCTTGATACACCCAATACTCGGGATCTATTTTAATTCCCGGATCAATAATGATTACGGTTTTAAAACCTTTTTCCGCTAAATCTCCTAATAATTTAGTGGGTTTAGGAAAACCTTCCTTGCTCCAAGTGAAACATCGAAAACCTTCCATGTAATCAATATCAAGATAGATCGCATCACAAGGAATGCCACGATCTCTGAATTCTTGCGCGATTTCTCTGACTTGTTTTTCTGGATAATAACTCCATTTGCATTGATGATAACCTAGTGCCCAAAGTGGAGGCATTTCAGGAGTGCCCGTTAATCCAGAGTATTGTTCAACTACATCCGTGAGCTGTGGCCCGTAGATAAAGTAATAATTCATTTCGCCACCTCTTGCCCAAAAACTACAAACATCAAATTGCTCTTTGCCAAAATCAAAAATGGTTCGGAAGGTATTGTCAAAGAAGATTCCATAACCAATGTCATTGTGTAAGCCCATGTAAAAGGGAATATTCTTGTAAATCGGATCTTGATCTTTTTTGAATCCATAGGTGTCGGCGCCATAATTTTCGATACGCTTTCCTTTCAAATTTAATTCCATGGGTTTATCGCCCATTCCGAAAAACACTTCACCGTCTTGAATTTTTTTAGAGCAGTAATTTATTTTTCCGCCTTTCTTTATGTAATGCTGCCAGTGAAATCCTAGTTCATCTTCACAAATCACATTGTACTTTCTGTCAAGAATATTTATTTTCAGATTCTTTTTGTAAATTTGGATAACTAGATTTTCTGTCATTAAATCGAATTTGTGTCGATCTTCATATACAGACAGATTCGCTTTTGTCATGGGTACATTTTCAACAAGAGCGTATGAAAAATCGCGCTGAAAGGTTCCATCAGGAGCATACCTAAATCTAACTATTTTATCAGAAAATATTTTTACTTCCAATACCGTATCCGTGGCATAAAAATAAAGTACTTGACCATCTTGTGTGTAATTGCGAATGTCTGACGGAAAGTATTTTGCTGAATACTTTTCTTTGTTTATTTCTATCATAGATGTAGGAGAAGTGTTCAACAAAAATGGATCACTTATCCTTTGCTTTTCGGTAGATTGATTCGATTTTTGCACGTGAGCATGTTAATAGCGTTATGTTAGCTTTTGTTACGGGTAATCATTTTGCGCTGATTCCAATGAAATTCATGAAGTCGTATTTGTCAAAATCTCTTTAGTTTTCTATTCAAAAGCTAATAAGAGAGTTAAGCAAGCATTGTGATAAAAATGGATTTAAGAAAAGTGGCACGAGCGGACTAAAATTCTCACTTTATGGATTTTTTATCAATAGAAATTGTAGATGAGTGATTAATGGGGACTTATGCAAATTACCTCGATTCAATGAATAAGCATATCCTTTATTTGTTTTTTCTGATGAATGAAGCCTATTCATTTGCTATTTTTGCACCATGTCACTCTCTGAAACAATTACTATGAAAGCGGGATTAAGTGCTGAATTATTATTAAAAACGTATCGTTTGATGTGTACCGCGAAGGAAATGACTGTCCTGTACGAAGAAAAGGTACAAATCACTTCCAAATATGTGCATGCAACATCAAGAGGTCATGAGGCAATTCAACTCGCTGCAGGATTATTATTGAAAGAGCAAGATTACCTTAGTGCTTATTATCGTGACGACAGTTTGTTGTTGGGAATTGGTCTTCGACCTTATGAATTAATGTTGCAACTTTTGGCAAAACGCGATGATCCATTTTCCGGAGGAAGGACTTATTATTGCCACCCCAGTTTAAATCGCCCCGGGTTTCCTAAAATACCACATCAAAGTTCGGCTACTGGAATGCAAGCTATTCCCTCGACAGGCGTTGCCATGGGAATTCAATATTTGTTAAAGCAAGGTTTGTTGGAATCGAATGATGATCTACCAATTGTGATTTGTTCCTTAGGTGATGCATGTGTTACCGAAGGAGAAGTGTCAGAAGCTTTTCAGATGGCAGCGTTAAAACAATTTCCAATCATCTATATTGTTCAAGATAACGGATGGGACATTTCGGCTACGGCTGCAGAAACGCGTGCAATGAATGCCTATGAATATGCGCAAGGATTCAAAGGCTTAGAGGCGGTTTCTATTGACGGAACTGATTTTTTTCAATGCTATGAAACCTTGAATGGAATCATTACATCCATGCGTACGAATCCACGTCCATTTCTTGTTCACGCAGAAGTTCCCTTGTTGAATCATCATACTTCTGGTGTTCGGAAAGAATGGTATCGTGATGATTTAGAAGAAGCTGCAAAACGTGATCCGTTGCCCCGATTACGAATGGAGTTATTGCAAATGGGGATAGCAGTGTCTGATCTGGAGGAGATGGAAGCAGTGGCGTATACTACTGTTCGCGGAGATTTTGAAGAAGCCATGAAGGCAGAGAATCCTCGACCCGAAGATTTATTTACACATGATTTTGCACCAACTCCTGTTTTAGTTGAAAAAGGGGAGAGGAGTCCTGCGGGAGCAGAACCAAAGGTAATGGTAGATTGTGCACTTTTTGCTATTCAGGAATTGATGACGAAACATCCTGAATGCTTGTTATATGGTCAAGATGTGGGCGGAAGATTAGGTGGCGTATTCCGGGAAGCGGCTACCCTTGCACAAAAATTTGGTGATCATAGAGTGTTTAACACACCCATTCAGGAAGCATTTATTGTGGGAAGTACAGTAGGTATGAGTGTGTCGGGATGTAAGCCAATCGTGGAAGTACAATTCGCAGATTATATCTGGCCCGGACTCAATCAATTGTTCACAGAGGTAAGTCGCTCTTGTTTTTTAACAAACGGAAAGTGGCCGGTGAGTTGTATCATTCGTGTTCCCATAGGTGCATACGGTAGTGGAGGTCCCTATCATTCATCAAGCGTGGAAAGTGTGTTAACGAATATTCGTGGAATTAAAATTTGCTATCCTTCCACAGGAGCAGATTTAAAAGGATTGTTGAAAGCTGCATATTACGATCCAAATCCGGTGGTGATGTTGGAACATAAAGGATTGTATTGGTCTAAAATCAAAGGAACCGAAGAAGCTCGAACTGTGGAACCTTCAGAAGATTATATTTTACCACTAGGGAAAGCTCGTGTTGTGCAAGCCGTAGAATCGAGTAAAGAGAAATCTACACTCACCGTAATTACCTATGGTATGGGAGTGTATTGGTCAAGAAATGCATCGAAAGATTTTCCCGATCAAATTGAAATTATTGACTTGCGCACCTTGAATCCCATCGATACAGAAACAATTTTTAGTTCGGTACGAAAGCATGGAAAATGCATAGTAGTGACTGAAGAACCTGTTTTTAATTCGTTTGCACAAGCATTAGCAGGACGAATTCAAGAGACTTGTTTTCAATCTTTGGATGCGTCCGTTCGTGTGATCGGAGCAGAAAATTTGCCTGCCATTCCATTGAATTCTACGTTAGAATTTACCATGCTGCCGAATGCAGATAAAGTTAAAGCAGCCTTTGAAGATTTGTTAAATTATTAATTCTTATTAATTATGTTTCGATTGAAGTTGGCAACAGATCCACGTTGGGTAAATATTGTGGAAGGAAATATTGAGGAGATTTTAACCGATCATGCATACTGTGAGCAAAAGGCCGCTACGAATGCGATTACAATCGTTGTCAAAAATCCTGAAAAGAGTGATTTAGTAAGTGCCGTGTTGGCCATTGCAGAGGAGGAAATTCAACATTTTAAAATGGTGCACGATAAACTGCTCGAACGAGGTTATGTTTTAGGACGAGAACGTAAAGATGAGTACGTAAATCGCCTTTACGAATTTATGCGAAAAGGAGGAAGTAGAGAACAACAGTTGTTGGATCGATTGTTTTTTTCGGCGATGATTGAAGCCAGAAGTTGCGAAAGATTTAAAGTGCTCTCTGAAAATATTAATGACGATGACTTAAAAGTTTTTTATCGGGAATTGATGATCAGCGAAGCAAATCATTATTCTGTTTTTTTAGGATTTGCCCGACAATATGGGGGCGAAGAAAATGCGGAGGCGAGATGGGAAGAGTGGTTAGAGATGGAAGGGAAAATTATTCAGGATTTTGGAAAAAAGGAAACGATTCATGGGTAAGAATTTTAGTTGATTAGTTCTTTGTCTAATCGTTCGTATTCGGAGTTTTTACTGAGGAATTCAGGTACTATTTTTTTCATTTTAACAACAATGGCCTCGTTGTTTTGCCCATTAAATAAAGCGATGAGCTCGTCGATTTCTTGAGATACAAACGCGAATTCATGCGATTTTACCTTTGCGATCATAATTTTTTTATGATGTGTTGGTAATGTGTTTTCTTCATTCGCCAATAGCTCTTCGAAAAGTTTTTCTCCTGGTCTTAGACCTGTAAAATTGATTTGAATGTCTTTGCCTAACTCTAATCCACTGAGCTGTATCATTTTTTTTGCTAAGTCAGCAATTTTCACCGGAGATCCCATATCAAAAATAAATATTTCTCCCCCTCTTCCCATCGTGCCTGCCTCTAACACCAACTGACATGCCTCTGCTATGGTCATAAAATATCGAGTGATGTCGGGATGGGTGATGGTAAGTGGTTGCCCTGTTTCAATTTGTTTCTTGAACCGCGGAATGACGCTACCGTTAGACCCTAAAACATTTCCAAAACGAGTGGTGATGAATTTTGTTTTGCCTAGACCGTTCATCGATTGTATATACATTTCCGCAATGCGTTTCGTGGCTCCCATAATGTTGGTAGGATTTACGGCCTTGTCTGTACTTATCATAACAAATTTACTGGATTCAAATTCCTTAGATAAGTCAGCAATTATTTTAGTTCCTAAAACATTGTTTAAAATAGATTCGCTCGGATTTAATTCCATCATAGGAACATGTTTGTAAGCAGCTGCATGAAAAACAATGTCGGGACGAAAGGTTTGAAAAACATTCCGCATCCTATCTTTGTTTCTGATGTCTCCGATGATGGGTTCGATGTTTTGGAAATTAGTGGATGGATTGTCTTTTATTTCTAATTCTAAGTCGTAAAGTGGTGATTCTGCAATATCCAACAAGATTAATAGCTTTGGTTCGAAGGGAAGAATTTGCCGAACCATTTCACTGCCGATAGATCCTGCTGCACCTGTAACAAGTATGGTTTTATTTTGAATTTCTTCTTTTATCTTATCAAGATGTAAGGAAATTTGGTCGCGTCCTAAGAGATCTTCTATGATCACTTTTCGAATTTGTTTAAAACTCAACTCTCCGTTTATCCAACTTTTAACCGGTGGCACATTCAACACATAAATCTTATGCGATAGTCCAGTTTCAACAATGAACTGTTTTTTTTCTGGTGAAATATTTTGAATGGCTATGATTAAATGTTTGATGTTTTTTTTCTTGATAATCTTTTCGATCGAGGAGGAGGGGTAAATGGAAATGCCCTCTAATTTCTTACCGCTTTTTTTGTAATCATCATCAATAAATGCAACTACTTTATATTTCGTTCCTTTGTCTCGATCCAAAGTTCTCTTTGTGGTTAATCCGGCTTCTCCAGCACCATAAATTAAAACGCCAGTTTTTTCTCGTGTCGGATTTTTTAATTCCATGTAAATTACCTTTACCACCAAGCGTCCCGTTACCATGATGAATACTGAAAGCAAGAATTCAATGATGATAATGGAAAAAGGAACTAAATACTTATCCGTGATTTGAAAACTAAGTGGATTGGCAATGGAGATGATGGACGAACCCGCAAGCATAGTCAAGAGGATTCGCAAAGTATCTCTTGTACTGGTATAGCGTATAATTCCTTTATCGGTCTTATTGATCAGAAATGTAATTAATCGAACCCCTACTACAAAAGAGAAGATAATCGGATAAGTGTTTATTTCTGAGATAGGTACGTTAAAATTAAAGCGAATTTGATAAGCTACAGATAAGGAGACTAAACAGATCATTACATCCGTAAAAAGCACTAAAAGGCTTGGGGCGTTTTTCTCTAATACTCCTTTCATGGAGGTTTTAATTTCTTTTTAGGGTGCTAATTTACGCAATTATTTGCAATTGAAGGGCTTGGAATCTACATATAGGGTTCTATTCGATGTATTTAACTATTTTTGCCCCAATACGAATAATATGAATGTTTCTCTACTTACCGGAGGTGCCGGTTTTATTGGTGCTCATGTTTGCAATGAGTTGATTGACAAAGGGCACAAAGTGGTTGTGTTGGATGATTTAAGTGGTGGATTTGAGGAAAATGTGAATCCGCAAGCCCTCTTCGTGAAAGGTTCAATTACCGATCATGCGCTTCTTGAAAAGTTATTCAATGAACATAAGTTTGATTATGTCTATCATTTAGCAGCTTATGCAGCGGAAGGGCTAAGTCATTTTATAAAACGATTTAATTACACCAACAATTTAATTGGAAGTGTGAATTTGATCAATGAATCGGTAAAACACAAAGTAAAGTGTTTTGTTTTACTTCTTCCATCGCCGTATATGGTCGCGGACAATTGCCGATGCGTGAAGAGATGCTTCCAACTCCTGAAGACCCTTATGGAATTTCGAAACTTGCTGTTGAGATGGATTTGAAATGCACGCATGAAATGTTCGGTTTGAATTATGTGATTTTCCGTCCACATAATGTATATGGAGAATATCAAAATTTAGGCGATAAATATCGAAATGTGGTAGGTATTTTTATGAATCAATTGATGCAGAAAAAGCCACTTACTATTTTTGGAGATGGAAAACAAACCCGAGCATTTAGTTATATCGGAGATGTTGCGCCTTATATTGCGAATTGCGTAGAAGTGCCTGCTGCATATAATCAAGTTTTTAATATTGGTGCCGATCAAGAATTTACTGTGAATGAATTGGCCAATACGGTTTGTGATGTGATGGGAATGAGTGGACAAGTGCGACATCTTGATGCACGCAACGAAGTGATGCATGCTTATGCCGATCATTCTAAAGTTCAGAAAATTTTTAATATTCAATCCGGGTATACTTTAAAGCAAGGTCTCCAGCTCATGGCAGATTGGGCAAAGACCGCAGGGAGTAGGGAAAGTGATAAGTTTAAAGGTATTGAAATAAAAGAAAAATTACCTCCCATTTGGCAGGAAGATTAATTCGTTGAGTGGTGAAGCAACTTTTAATCATTACAGCACATCGAAAAGATCGCGCTCCTAATCAAAGATTCAGGGTCGAGCAGTACCTGGATTTTTTGAAAACGAATGGATTTAATTGTCATATTTCTTACTTAATTTCTGAAGGCGATGATAAAATATTATATCAACCTGGAAAATATTTTTCAAAAGCATTGATTGTTTTCAAAGCCGCTGTAAAAAGATTCAATGATGTTATTCATCGAAATAAATACGATTTGATTTTTGTGTGCCGCGAAGGGTTTCTTACTGGGACTACTTTGTTTGAAGAACTTTTGCATAAGACAAAAGCACCCATGATTTATGATTTTGATGATGCTATTTGGCACTTTGATGTTTCAGAAGCAAACAAAAATTTTGGTTGGATGAAGAATCCTGGGAAAACTGCTCGACTCATCAGCATGGCGGATTTAATTTTTGCAGGAAATCAATATTTATTGGATTATGCAAAACATCATAATGATAAAGTAGTAATTATTCCAACCACCATCGATACAGAAGAGTACAAAGCGGTGCCATTTCAAGTGAAAGATGTGCTCTGTATTGGCTGGAGCGGATCCATCACCACGATTCGTCATTTTGAAATGGCAATTCCGGTCTTGAAAGCGCTGAAACAGAAATATGGAAATCGAATTTGTTTTAAAGTAATAGGTGATAAAAATTATTTTAATGCCGATCTCAATATTCAAGGAATTGCTTGGACTAAGGAAACCAATTAGAAGAGTTAAGTAAAATTGATATCGGCATTATGCCATTGCCGGATGACGAGTGGGCAAAAGGAAAATGTGGACTAAAAGGACTTCAATACATGGCTATGAGTATAGCTACGGTTATGTCACCAGTAGGTGTGAACACGGAGATCATTCAGGACGGAGAAAATGGAATGTTGGCTACTGAAACAGTCGAGTGGGTGGATAAAATAAGTCGATTGATAGAAGATCAAGGGCTGCGTCAAAAATGTGGGTTTAACGGACGTAAAACCGTGGAAGAGAAGTATTCAGTAAAAGCTCTTCAGCCCATCTACTTAAACTATTTTAAATCGCTGACTGAGCAAAAAATTGATTAAATTTGCAACCTTAATAAATCAAAAGAAGGAATGACGACGAACGATCTACTCAAGCAAACGGCACTTACAGAATTACATACTCGATTGGGAGCCAAAATGGTTCCGTTTGCAGGATATATGATGCCTGTTCAATATGCAGGAATCAACGTAGAACATGATTGTGTGAGAAACTCAGTGGGCATTTTTGATGTTTCACATATGGGCGAGTTTATTTTGAAAGGAGAGGGAGCTTTGGATTTAATTCAACGCGTTACCAGTAACGATGCCTCAAAATTAGGTCCTGGGAAAGCACAATATTCTTGCTTCCCAAATGAAATAGGTGGCATTGTAGATGATCTCATCGTTTATGCTTTGGAAGATGGGCATTATATGTTAGTAGTGAATGCTTCAAACATAGAAAAAGATTGGAACTGGATCCAAAAGTTCAATACAGGCAATGTAGAGATGCATGACATCTCTGATAAAACATCTTTGTTAGCAGTACAAGGCCCGAATGCATTGGCAACGATTCAAAAAACTAACAACAGTTGATTTATCTGCTATACCTTATTATAATTTTACGAAAGGAGAAGTGGCAGGATGTAAAAACATCTTGATTTCAAACACAGGTTATACTGGTGCTGGCGGTTTCGAATTGTATTTTGAAAACCAATTTGCGGAGACCATCTGGAATGCGTTGATGGAAGCTGGAAAAGAATTTGATATTAAACCTTGTGGATTAGGTTGTCGTGATACATTGAGGTTGGAAATGGGTTTCTGTCTATATGGAAATGATATCAGCGATACAACTTCGCCATTGGAAGCAGGCTTAGGTTGGATTACCAAATTCACCAAAGAGTTCACTAATTCAACAGCTTTAAAAGCACAGAAAGAAGCGGGTGTATCCCGAAAACTTTGCGGATTTGAATTAGTGGAAAAGGGAATTCCTCGCCACGATTATGGAAATTGCTGATGCTAGCAATAATATCATTGGAATAGTTACTTCAGGAACGCAATCACCAAGCTTGCAAAAAGCGATTGGTATGGGTTACATCGCAAAGGAACATGCAAACGAAGGAAATGAAATCTACATTAAAATTAGAGATAAAGCCGTTAAAGCAGTAATAGTAAAAACTCCTTTTTTAAAAAAACAATAGAACTCCATTGAGTACTAATAAGGCTACTTCATCCAGAGCACTAGAGGTTTGTTTCTCGCCTGCTCTGATTCATCTTCACGATATATCGGATGCTATCGTGGTGGTGATTGATGTATTACGTGCCACCTCTTCTATATGTGTTGCATTCGCAAATGGAGTCAGAAGTATTGTACCTGTTGCATCGATCGAAGAAAGTTATTCTTATAAGTCAAAAGGATTTTTAGTGGGCGCAGAACGAGATGGAGAGATGTTAGCAGGTTATGATCTCGGAAACTCGCCTTTTAGTTATTTAGATCCGATCGTTAAAGGACGTGATATTGCATTGACAACTACGAATGGCACGCAAGCGATCGCCGCAGCAAAGGATGCATATCAAATAGTAATTGGTTCTTTTTTAAATCTTGATAGTTTATGCGAGTGGTTAATTGCTCAAGATAAAAATGTGTTGCTTTTGTGTTCAGGATGGAAGAATTCTTTTAATCTAGAAGATACGATTTTGGCAGGGGCTGTTGCCGAGCAATTAGAACCACATTTTACTTTGAACAGAATGTGTGATGCAGTAATTGGTGCAATACATTTGTACAGCATTGCTAAGCCCGATTTGAATGGATTTCTTGAGAGAAGTTCGCATCGCAAGCGTTTAGAGAGATTACAAATTGATAAAGACGTAGAATATTGTTTAACGCCTAACTTAGCACCTGTAGTTCCGGTGATGGTTGATGGTGTATTAGTGAAGTTTGTTGCCTGATTTTTATTAGGCGTAATTAATTTTTAGTACCATGAATAAAAAACTATTGGGCAGCTGGATGCTGTCGTTGATCATCGTACCAGGTACGGTGGTCACCCTCTTCGCCTGGGGCTTCTGGGGCCATCAACAAATTAATCATGCTGCCATTTTTACTTTGCCTCCCGAGATGTTCGGGTTCTACAAAGAGCATGTCCGTTTCATTACTGAACACGCTGTCGATCCCGACAAAAGGCGTTACGCAGATCCCAATGAAGCACCTCGGCATTTTATCGACCTCGACCGTTATGGTGATCACCCTTTCGATAGTTTACCTACACGATGGGATGAAGCGGTTGCAAAAATTGGTGAGGATACACTGAAAGCGCATGGCATCGTTCCATGGCATATCCAAACGATGTTGTATCGACTTACCGCTGCATTTAAGGCACAGGATCGAGAAAGAATCTTGCGCAACTCTGCCGATATTGGTCATTATATTGGTGATGCGCATGTGCCACTGCATTGTACTCGAAATTACAATGGACAATTAACTGGGCAACATGGAATCCATGGTTTTTGGGAATCAAGATTGCCTGAGTTGTATGGTGATCATTACGATCGAATCACTGGAACTGCTGTCTATTTAAAGAATCCATCAGAAACAATTTGGCAAGTATTAAGAGAGAGTTATGCAGCACATGATTCTGTTCTAAGCATCGAAAAAGTCCTGAGTAAATCTTTTCCAGCCGATCAAAAGTACAGTTACGAAGAGCGTGGTGGACAAATGATTAAATCTTATTCTGTCGCCTACAGCAAAGCTTATCATCAAGCTTTAAATGGAATGGTAGAACGAAGATTTAACAAAGCTGTTTTTATAGTGGGTTGCTTTTGGTACACGGCTTGGGTGAATGCGGGAATGCCTTCCATGGATTATAAAGGTGAATTTATTTTAAGTAAAGAAGCAAAAATGGAGATGGATAGTTTGAATGTGAAGATGGGTGCAAGCTCCATTGATGATCACGATCACAAGGATTAAGTCGATAATAATATAAATGGGTAAACGATTTAATTTTAATGTTTACCCATTTATTAAATGATTAATTGTTTTTTCAATAAAATGATTTCTAAAATTACTTTTTCTTTTCTTTCATCAAACCATTCTTGAAATTATAACTGGTAGTTTGATAATAGGAGATGCAAATGTTTTTTAATTCTTCATTTTTATAGCATCGAATCTAACCATTTGACTATTTTTCGCGTCCCATGAGTATTGATACGATTTTTTACGATCATTAATTTCTGTGAAAGTTTGATCTCTTAACATACCAACTGTTCTATAATTGCCCAATAAAGTTCGTTCTTCCCAGGTTTAATATGGTTGATGTCTTTTCCATATAATTGGGTATCATAGGACCATCCTAAATAACCAAACAGCGTCGGCATCAAATCAATTTGTGAAGCCAAAGTTGAAATCACGGAATCCTCTTGAGGTAAGTTATAAATCAAAGCGGGTATATGATGTTTTTGAATGTTTACTTCCCATTTTCCGGCGCTGCTTGCACAATGATCAGCTACAATAACGAATACCGTATTTTTAAACCAAGCTTTTTTCTCGGCTGCTTTTAAAAATTCACCAATTGCAAAATCAGTGTATTTTACAGCGCCTTCTCGATTTCCTTGAGGTAAATCGATTTTGTTTTTGGGAAAAGAATAGGGTTTGTGGTTGGAGGTGGTCATGATAAATTGGAAAAAAGATTTGTTCTTTGCGGAGTTTTTGTCGGCATCAATTAATGATTGACGATAGATATCTTCATCACAAATACCCCAGGCATTTTCAAAAGTTACATCACTATCTAAAATGGGAATTCGAGTGGTTTGAATATGCTCCGACAATGGATTTCCTCGGTCTCTATCGATAATGTTAAATCCTTGACTTCCAAAATAAGTATTCATATTGTCAAAATATCCATCTCCACCATAAATAAAGCTAAGCGCATAATCTTTTTTTCTTAAGATGGATGCAATCGAAAATAGATGATCATTGTTTGGTCTTCTCACGATACTATTTCCTGGAGTAGGAGGGATGCATAATGTTAGTGCTTCCATACCTCTAACGGTTCTTGTTCCCGTTGCATAAGGTTGGAGAGGAAAATACTATGAAGTGCCAACGTATCAAAATTAGGTGTAATGTTTTGTTTGTTTCCAAATGTGCTTAAAAATTCGGCACTAAAACTCTCAATGCATATCAAAATAATGTTGGGTCTTGTTTCTTCGCTTCCTTGCACATGTCGGGACAGGTCAAAAACATTTTCAGTGTTATACGTTTGATTTTCTTGAAGTATTTCTTTTTTTAGAATAGCAAATGCTTTTTTATCATCCAATTTTTCATAAAAGGTATCGTAATCTAATTCGTTGGAACGATAAGCGGCAAAGAATGAAAATACCCCATTCTTGCTTAATTCATTTTGGTATAAATTAGAACTCCATTCAGCTTGTTTATTGGTGGCAAAATAACTAAAAAACAAAAGTGCACAAAGTGAGCATGCAAAAACGATGAATCGTTTTCCAAAACGAGGTTTATTCGAAAATGTTTGCTCGTAAATATGTTTTTTTTTGAAAAGATAAATAATAGCTGCTAGGATGCTAAATAAAACGACTAGGATGAGTGGAATGGAGTAGGATTGATTAATGTTTTCGATCACTTCATACGTGTATATTAAATAATCTACTGCAATAAAATTAAATCGCGTATTGAATTCATCCCAAAACGGAAATTCTGCAATGATTGAAAAAATGACAATAAAAAGAGAGAGGGATGTGATAAAGTAAGTGAGTATTTTATCGAGTTTATTTCCTACCCATCTGGAAGGCATGAGTAAAATGTAAAGTGAATAAAAAGCAAATAGAAAAAATGCAGTCGCTATATCAAAGTAGATCCCAATGGAAAAAATCTTGAGGGTCGCCAATAAGGTAAAGTCCAGTACAGAAAGAGAAAATAAGAAGAGGGTAAGTCGAACAGCAAAGCAAATACAAATGTAAAGAAGGAATAATGAAAAATAGAGTGAGTATCGCGATTTGAGTATGTTTTTCATTAATTTGTTTAGATGTAAACTTGGCTTTTTAAGATGGATAGTTCCTTTGAATTTAATGTTGATAAGTCCAAGCTACAATTCGGGAAACTTTATTTCCCATTTCGATTTGAATGGTTTGATGTTTTACATTTGGTATTTTATCCAATGCAGCATAGATTTTTTGAGATGTTCTGCTTTTGAAACCATGCTTGTAAACCATCTGCAAGAAGATGAAAAAGACATACTTTCATCAATCATCTTCAATATAAATTTTTCTTCACCACCATCGCACCATATTTCTGAACTTTGTCCACCAAAATTTAACAAAGGATGTTTAACTAGTCGCTTCCTTAAATTTGAAAGCTTCTTGATGGCTTCCTTCTTGGCTTCAGCAGCAGAAGCATGAAACGGAGGATTACATATTGTCAAGTCAAATTTTTCATCCTTTTGAATGATACCATGTAAAATAAATTTTCTTTTCGCTTGATAACGTAATTCGATTTTACCTTGAAGTACTTTGTTGTTGTCAATAATTTTTTGTGCTGAATCCAATGCATCTTGATCCACATCGGAACCAACAAATGTCCAGTCGTATGCATTTACTCCAATAATTGGATAAATGCAATTTGCACCAACACCGATATCCAAACATCTTACCTTTTCATTGGTATTAGAATCTTTCTTCACTGCATCATTTCCATAGAGAAGAGAAGCAACTTGATGGATATATTCTGCTCGACCAGGAATGGGCGGACATAAATACCCCTCAGGTATTTCCCAAAAATCAATATGATAAAACTTTTTTAGTAATGCCTTATTCAACGCAATAACAGCTCGGGGATTAAAAAAATCGATGGACTCATCTCCAAATTTATTTACGCTCACAAACTCCGCTAATTTTGGAGATGATTTAATCAATGAAGGAAAATCATAACGCTCACGATGCGGGTTTGACGGATGTAGAGTAGATTTTATAGAGAAGTTCATTTTAGCTTTGATCGTTATTTTTATCGTTGATGGGATATGAATTTTAAATTCTCATGAAAGAAAATTTTATTTTATATGTGAATTTGCCAATTTGCCAACTTGCCAATTTTAAATTCCTCGGTTTTTTTGAAAAAGATTTCAATAAAATAATTCCTCAAAGATAGTTCTAATTTAGTGGATTGAACTTTACAGTTGTCCCTCCCAAATTTGCATTCCTTTAAATTGAAAAATCGGTGGCTTTTGCTTGAAAAGTCCATATACCGAAGCTCCAGAGCCACTCATGCTTGAGTAGGTCGCTCCTAATTCGTACATTTTATCTTTTATTTCACCAATGATTGGGTGCCGCTCTATCGCATGCTTTTCAAAATCATTTTTCAGTTCCGTTTTCCAATGTTCAGGAGCTAAAGAAATAATTTCACGAATTGATTTTTTGGCTTTTCAGGGGTAATCCAACTGTACGCTTCTGCGGTTGAAATAGAAACGGAAGGCATCACGATGAGAATAGACCATCCTGACAAATTAATATTTATGGGTTCCAATATTTCTCCTCTGCCCGAAACAAACATTGGTTGATCTTGTAAAAAAGAAGGGGCAATCACTTCCCAGTTTAAAAGCATATTCATGCAGTTTTTCAGTCGAAATTCCCAATTGTGCTACCTCATTAATCAGCTTGAGCGCATAGGCTCCATCCGATGATCCACCTCCCAAACCAGCGCCCATGGGTAGAATTTTATGTAAATGAAAGCTTAATCCTGGGATTTCGTAATCATTTTTTAATATTTGATACCCTTTGAAAATCAGGTTTTTAGTAGGATCTCCAGGGATGGGTTGCCCTGTCATTTTAAGATTAAATTCTTGATTTTCAGTGGTTATAACCTCAATAACATCCGTCCATCCAACTGGATAGAAAACAGATTCAATATCATGAAAGTTATCAGCACGTTTAGCAATGATATTCAGTCCTAAATTGATTTTTACGGGTGGAAATGCGACCATGAAGGAACAAAGTTAATATACCCTTCCGAGTTTTTTGATTTTCGGGTATCTTTGATCCCAATCTAAAACTCATGAGCGGAACATTATTGGACTTTGAAAAGCCATTGGAAGAGTTGAATGAACAACTGGAAAAGGCAAAGCAGATATCGGAGAAGGGAAAAGTTAACGTTGATGATGTAATTAAAGAAATAGAATCAAAAATTGCGAAGACGAAGCAAGAGATTTTTAGCAACCTTACTCCTTGGCAGCGTGTTCAGTTATCACGTCATCCCGATCGACCTTATACTTTAGATTATATCAATGCCATTACGGGAGGTCAGTTCATGGAATTGTTCGGCGATCGTCAAGTGAAAGATGATAAGGCGATGATTGGCGGATTTGGCGATATCGATGGACAAACTGTAATGTTTGTTGGACAGCAAAAAGGAGCCAATACAAAGATGCGACAGTATCGTAATTTTGGTATGCCTAATCCCGAAGGATATCGTAAAGCATTGCGCTTGTTCAAACTCGCAGAGAAATTTAACAAGCCCATCATCACTTTAATTGATACTCCTGGTGCTTATCCTGGACTCGAAGCAGAGGAGCGTGGACAAGGCGAAGCAATCGCTAGAAATTTATATGAAATGACAATTTTAAAAGTTCCTGTAATCTGTATCATAGTTGGAGAAGGAGCAAGTGGTGGTGCATTAGGAATTGGAATCGGTGATCGTGTATTTATGTTAGAGAATACTTGGTATTCTGTAATTTCTCCTGAATCTTGTTCAAGCATTTTATGGAGGAATTGGGACAACAAAGAAAGAGCTGCTGAAGCTTTGAAATTAACTTCTATTGATATGAATAAGTCGCAATTAGTAGATGGAATTATCCCTGAACCCATCGGTGGCGCACATTCAAACCCGTTGGAGATGTTTGATACTGTTAAATCAGAAATTCTTAAGCAATTAGCTATGTTGAAAGCTATGAGTCCTGAAGAACGCATCCAAAAGCGAATCGATAAGTTTTGTTCGATGGGTGTTTATAACGAGTAAAGAAACCGGAAAAAAGATGTTAAGCCGGTGTTTCGTCACCGGCTTTCTTGTCTATGTACGTTTTATATGTAGCGAATCGAATTATTGAATTGTACAGTATAACTTTTACTACTGAAACAAAGTAGTTTGAATTGATGTTAATAAAATCTAACCCCTTACCAAGCGCATTGCTATTAAATTTGAAGAATGAGTACTGAGAAAACTACGCGTAGAAAAACTGCCGGATCAAATATTGTGTTGACGGAAGCTATGCCTGGCAAATTGCCGCCACAAGCAGTGGATATGGAAGAAGCTGTGTTGGGTGCGATGATGTTGGATAAAAATGCAGTTGCTGAAGTAATTGATATTTTAAAGCCCGAAGCATTTTATAAAGAAGCGCATCATGCAATTTTTAAAGCTATTCAAGATCTTTTTCACAGTACACAGCCCGTCGATATTTTGACGGTGACTCAGCAGTTGAGAAAAAACGGAACCATTGATTTAGCAGGCGGCCCTTTTTACATCACTCAGTTAACAAACCGTATCGCTTCTGCTGCAAATATTGAATTTCATGCAAGAATTGTCTTGCAGAAGTTTATTCAACGTGAATTGATTCGTATTTCTAGTGATACGATTCGAAATGCTTTTGAAGATACTTCTGATGTTTTGGCTTTGTTGGATAAAGCCGAACAAAACCTTTTTGAAATTACAGATTCAAATATCCGCCGTAAATATGAGTCGATGGCAGGATTAGTTTCTAAAGCAGTAAAAGGCATTGAAATAGCTTCCAATTTAGAGTCGGGCGTAACCGGTGTTCCAAGCGGCTTTACAGAATTAGATCGTGTTACTCAAGGTTGGCAAAAGAGTGATCTCATCATCGTTGCAGCTCGTCCAGGTATGGGTAAAACGGCTTTTGTATTAAGCTTAGCAAGAAATGCAGCGGTAATGTTTAAAAAGCCGATTGCGTTTTTTAGCCTCGAGATGTCAAGTATACAGTTAGTAAATCGACTCGTGTCAAGCGAAACTGAATTAGATACCGAAAAGTTGAGAAAAGGGAATTTAGATCCGCATGAATGGACTCAACTCAATAAAAAAGTAGCTGCCTTAACGGAAGCACAAATTTATATTGATGATACACCTGCTCTTAATGTTTTCGAATTACGAGCTAAATGTCGTCGATTGGTTTCAGAGCGAAAAATTGAAATGATCATCATTGATTATCTTCAATTGATGCAAGGTGGAACAGACAATAAAAACGGAAATCGTGAACAGGAAATTTCTCATATCTCCCGATCTTTAAAAGGTCTCGCAAAGGAATTGAGCGTACCTGTTATTGCCCTGTCTCAGTTAAGTCGTAACGTTGAAAAAAGTCAAACAAAGAAACCTCAGTTGAGCGACCTTCGTGAATCAGGAGCAATTGAGCAGGATGCTGATATGGTAATGTTCATTTATCGTCCTGAATATTATGACTTGAACGAAACTGAAGATGGAAGTCCAACCAACGGATTAGCAGAAATCATTATCGCGAAAAATCGTAACGGTGCATTGAAAACAGTGCCGCTGAGATTCATTGGACGATTAACGAAGTTCACCGATTATGAAACCTACGATTTCATGGATCAAAGTGGAGAGAGTGATCATCCTATGCAATTGACCCCTAATCCCAATGTTGATTCTAGTCGAATTACCCGTAACTCAAGGATGAATGACATGGATGACAATCCTTTTTAGAGGTCATTGAATCTGGATAAGTTAAAAAGTAGTGTTGGATTTATAATAAACCGAATGAATTTGGGAGTAAAAAAGTCTCTTTTTTTAGGGTAGATAGAGCAACATTTTGGATTCAAATACGTTCAACTATCATTGCAAGTCATGTTTAAAAAATTCGTATTATTTCTCTTCTTGTTTTTATCCTTTAACGGAGCCGGAAAAGCAGCTTATATTTTGGTGCCAATGGATAATGCCCAAAAGAATCATTTGAAGGCTTATGGGGTTGCTTATTGGATTCTCACCAATAATTTGGAAGTGGATTGGTTGCTTAACTATCGAGGTGGAAGTTTTATGTTCAAACATCTTCCAGCTATTGAAAAAGAATGTAATATTCGTGGAGTAAGTTTCAGTGTAATTGCTGATGGGCAAGCCGCAAATATTATTGACGAAATTGCACGTCCGGAAGTAAATATGGATTTGGTAAAATTGGAGAAAGCACCTAAGATGGCGGTATATTCACCTAAGGATAAGTTGCCCTGGGACGATGCCGTAACCTTAGTTTTAACCTATGCCGAGATTCCTTATGAAATCATTTACGATGAAGAAGTAATTACTGGGAAACTTCCTCTCTATGATTGGTTGCACATGCATCACGAAGATTTTACTGGACAGTACGGGAAGTTTTATGCGATGTATCATACCGCAGCTTGGTATCAAGAGCAAGTTAGGACCGACGAAGCGATGGCTAATAAACTGGGATTCTCAAAAGTTTCTCAAATGAAAGGAGCTGTTGCTGATAGAATCAAAGAATTTACTGCAGGTGGTGGATTTCTTTTTTCGATGTGTTCGGGAACCGATAGTTACGATATTGCTTTGGCTGCTGCAGGCATCGACATTTGTGAGAAAATGTACGACGGCGACGGAACTACACCAAATTATAATAGTAAGTTAGACTACGATAAGACCTTTGCATTCAAGAATTTTAAATTGAGTCTTAATCCACTCGAATATGAGTTTTCAGATATTGATATGACTACTCAACGAAAAATTCCACGTAATGAAGATGTCTTTGTGCTCTTCGAGTTTTCGGCAAAATGGGACCCGGTGCCCTCTATGCTTTGTCAGAACCATGAGCAAGTAGTGAAAGGCTTTATGGGTCAAACCACCTCATTCAAAAAGGAGTTGATTAAGCCAGAAGTGCTCATCATGGGTGAGAATAAAGCAGCAGGGGAAGGGCGTTATATCCATGGGGAAATAGGAAAAGGCACCTGGACATTTTATGGTGGCCATGATCCAGAGGATTATCAGCATATGGTAGGTGATCCACCTACCGACCTTAGCTTACATCCCAATTCACCCGGTTATAGGCTGATTCTTAATAATGTATTGTTTCCCGCCGCAAAGAAGAAGAAGCAAAAGACCTAATAAAAGGCGATACTAACCAAAATATTATAATTCTTATAAATTGTTTTATTATTTTTAACCGAATTAATTGCAACGAATAAATCAAAACACCGTTTAATTAATAAGAAATGATCGAGTTACTCTTCTTTCTGGTATTCCTTTCAGGCTTAGCTATGAAGTTATTTCATATGCCAGGTCATACCATTGTAATGGGTGTTGGATTATTAGCCATGTTGATTTTTTATGTGGTTTCTTTAGTGACATCCACTTCTGGAAAGAAAAGAACTGGAAGTTGGTTAGGATTATCTACGGTAAGTTGGTTGATTTTCTTTTTGGCTGAAGTGAAATTTATGGGCGGGACTTTAATTTTAATGATGCTCGCATTATTCGTTTCGGTTCTTTCTTTGTTGATGACCTTACGTGAACCTGGCGCATTATCTCCTGGAAGAATATTCGTCTTGTTAGCGGCTTTGTTTTTATCTGCTTCTACCTCTTGGATGGAATTACATACCCGCTACTATGTGTTCAATATTCATTTCAGCGAAACCGCTTGGAACGATTATGTCACTTTAGATAAATACAGTTGGTTTTTATATAAAGATCGTCAATTCGACGAAGCTTTAGTGATCAATTCGAAAGCCTATGATGCTGCTAAAGCACATGGAGCCATTGAGTACATTCCTACCGTTGAAGAGCACGAAGAAGCTATCATCAAACGTAACTGGGGTTCTTTCGAGCAAGATTAAAAGCGTTTGCGATTCTTTACACCTTTGCAAGAATATTTTGCGCCTCAAAGAGAAGTTTTGCGCCTTAGCGTCTTTGCGAGAAAAATTGGCGAAGCGCAAGCATCTGCGAAAAACTTAGCGCCTTCTTAGAGAAACTTTGCGTCCCGATAGCTATCGGGATTGCGCCCTACCTGGCGGCAGGCAGGCTTTTGCGAGAAAATTTAGCGTTCTAAAAATTCGAAAAATATTTATTCTTCAAATTTTTTCCGATGGACATTACTTCCATCAAATTCCGCAAACATACAATGATTGATCCATTCTCCTAAATTAATGTAACGACTTTTTTCATTGAGTTTTATATCCAACGGTAAATGACGATGACCAAAGATGAAGTAATCAAAATGTTCTTTTTGCAATATTTCTTTGGAGTGAATCACCAACCATTCTTTATCGTCTCCTAAAAATTTTGCATCATCATTTCCAGTGGCGATTCTGCTTTTCTTGGAAAAATAACGCATCATGCTAATGCCTGCGTTGGGATGAATTCGAGCAAATAACCATTGTGAAAATCGATTCGCAAACACTTTCTTTATGAATTTATATCCATGATCTCCTGGTCCTAATCCATCGCCATGTCCTAAGAAGAATTTTTTATGATTGTATTCTTTTGGATGGGTTCACGGTGTAGTTGTAAACCTATTTCTTCTGGAAAATAATCAAAACCCACATGTCGTGATTGCCTGTGAAATAATGCAACTCTACACCACTATCACTGAGTTCTGCGAGCTTTCCTAAGAGACGAACATATCCTTTCGGAACTGCATGCTTGTATTCGAACCAGTAATCAAATACATCGCCCATTAGATATAAAATAGCAGCATCCTTCTTTATTTGATCTAACCAACGTACAATTTTTTTCTCGCGCTCCAAACTGCTCGCCTTGTCGGGTACGCCGAGATGAAAGTCACTGACGAAATAAATTTTTTTGCCTTCAGGGAGCTGCATGGATGGATTCGAATGTTTGCAAAGATAGGAATTGTCTATTGGAAGAACTGATTTCTGAAATTAAGTGGGTTCATTTGATTCAAGTTGAAGACAAAACGAATCTGTTCTACGTATTTTGAGTTGTTAGCCTCTAGGAATTTATTGATTTCAGCAGAGCGAACTAAGGGGAAGTATACTTCAACAACATTACGAAATAAGCTCAAACAGACCCCTGCATTATAGCTGAAGGTGGCATTGATATCATATACGTTTTTAATGTCTTCTTTAAATTCACTGGTGGTTCCTATATCTCCGTATAGTTTTAAAGGAAGTGGAATGGGGAAGTCAATACTAAAGTTGGCTGCTAAGATCCATTCTCTATAAGCTCCAAAAGGAGTGTATATTTTAAAGGCGCCTTGTCGTAATGCCATTTGTTGCGACAAAAAGAATTGAGTTTCGCTCCTTCCAAAGTATAATTCATCATATGCGTAATCGTTCGATCCGCGTACACCGTTTCGGTCAGATAAAAAATAACCGTACAATCCATCAAGATTGTCTTTAATCATCGTGCCACTGAAAATTCGAACATCAGCGCCTTTGTTTTTCATTTTGTAATTGAAATGATAGTTGAATTCGACATCTGCTTTTAGGATATCTGCATTGGCTTCCATCTGTAACTTAATCGAAAAGGGATCTACCGTTCTTTTATTCAAGAAATGGTATTTTAGGCGGTAAAAATCTTTGTATTCCTGTTGAATGGAACCCGCAGCCTTTCCATTAGTGATTCGATAAATTACATTTTCTTCCCAAAGATGTATGCTCTGAATTTTAACGAGCTGTTGAATACTACTACGAACATTCGATTTCTTTAATGTGAAAATTAGCTCTGGACTATAGCGAATATATCCTAGTTTTTCATTGGATAAACTCCCTTCACGATTCCGATAGGTCTCGTTGGAGTAACTGAATTTTCTAAAATTATTTTTAAGTGTGATTTTATGAATGAAGGAAGATGAAACCGGAAAAGTAAACTGAATAGACCCGATTCCGTTGATGGTTTTGTCGCCAAAAGCATAAAGTGGTGTTAGTGTATATTCAATCCTTTTAAATGGGAGCATCATGTTGTATATACTTGCTCCTAACATAAATTCATTGTAATGATTCCATGCTACTACGGGTGTTGCGAAAAGGGAGGGTCGGTCAAAAGCATGAATTTTAGGAAGCATGCTAAATTTCAACTTGTAGTTTCGCTTACTGGAATTGTTTTTTCGATTTACGTCCAATGTTGACTGTTGAGCATCAATGATTATTTCATCGCAATCGAGGCATATAAATTTCAACGGTTGATTGAGTTGTTCTTTTTCGAACCATGAAGTTGAAACAATTTCATGATTTTTAAATCCGCTTATTGAATAAGGAGCAAGATTTCTTTTTTTATCGATCACTTTAAATTCAAATCCATCCTGCACTTTTTTTACATCTTTAAATTTTAAATCTTGAGAGGTAGTGGATGAAAAAATATCTGTAAAAAACCAGGATAAATCTTTACCACTTGTTTTTTCAAATGAATTCTTTACATCAATAGGGTAGGGGTGCTTGAATTTGAATTCCTGATAGTAGTTTTGAAGTGCAGTAGAGAAAATAGAATCTCCAAGGTAGTTTTGTAAATAGTTAAAAGCAATTGCTGTTTTTTTATAGGTTATTATTCCATAATTTAAAAACGAATAGTCGACCGCTTTTTTTTCAATGGCTTGATTGGTAAAACTACTCGTTAAAAGTTGATATTCGAAATGACTCATCTGTTTATAGTTGAACTGGTTGGCCCCAACGATGGCAGCAACAGTACCTAAAGCTTCGAATTCATTTAAATTACCAAATTCACTCGGTGGATATTTCCTCATGCTGTATAAAGCTTCAACAAAGGAATTCATTCCTTCGTCCATCCAAGGATGATCTCTTTCGTTAGAACCAAGAATTCCGTAGAACCAATTATGTCCTACTTCATGCGCGACTACCATATCAAAAAGAAAAGGAGTGTATGATTTTCCAATGATGGTGATCATCGGATATTCCATTCCTGTTCCTGCTGAAATAGTACCATCAATGGCAGTGCATTGTGAGTAGGGATATTCTCCAACTACTTCGGAATAATGATAAATAGCGTCGTTGATATTTCGAACCGCATTTCTCCAAAGATTAGGTTCTGAATTGGTGAATAACGCCCAGGTGGTGACTTCATTCCCGGATTTTGGCAATGTTAAACTTCCTTTTCGGACATGAAAACGTTTGTCGGCAAACCATGCAAAATCGTGAATGTTGTTCTGTTTATATTGTATCGTTTTATATTCTTTTGAACTTGACGGGAAGTGTAAGCTATCTGTGAAGTTGTTTGGCTCTTTAGATAATTCATTCATCCAAGTTAATTCCGAAGGAGTTTGACATTCACCGGTAGCACCGACAACATAATTTTGTGGAAGAGTTATCGTCACATCAAACGTCCCGAATTCTGAATAGAATTCTCCTTGATTTAAGTAAGGCATCGGATGCCATCCATGTTGATCGTACACTGCTGGTTTTGGATACCATTGTGTGATGGCATAGGCTTGACCAATATGCCCTAATCGAGAAAACTCCGCGGAAGGAAGTTTAACAAAAAAAGGAGTTTTAATGATTACTCGATTTCCGGGCAATAATGGTTTATTCAATTGCAAAAGCGCGACATCCTTGTTGAGTGAATCGTAGCTCAAAAAATAGACTCTTCGTTTGCTGTAAAATGTAAGGAGTCAATAAATCCTCGTTCCGATTCTTTTGCAAAATATAAGGAGGCATCTCCGTTTTCAAGCATTTGTTTACATAAAGCAGAGTTGCGGTCTTTGTATGCGTTTGGCCATAGATGAAACCATATTTCCGATAATGTATCTGACGATCGATTGATATATTCTATTTCAATGCTTGCACGCAGTGTATGTTTTTTATCATTCAAACTCACGTTGATTTTGTAATTTACTTCTTGTTGAAAATAAGCGGTGTTAGTACCAGCATCAGCAATTAAAGTGTGAGAAAGGAGCGGGAAGAGGAGGAGTAGAATCCGTGGAATCATACCTTCAAAAATAGTCAAGAAAGCGATTTAAAAAAATGCCAACTCATGAACTTATGAAGATCGATTACCCCCCATCAAACTTAAGAAGCAATCTATTATTAATGGCTCGCTATTTTTTGCTTAGAACTTCGTACTGCGAAGGGTATGACGAAAGCAATACTGATTACTTATTAAGTTGAAAATGCAGCAGTAATTTGTACCTAAACGGTTTTGACCGAAGCAGTACTGAATACTTAGTAGGTTTTAACCGAAGAAGTACTGAGTACTTAGTAGGTTTTAACCGAAGAAGTATGTTCCTTAATCATACTCACGAATTCATCAAAAGATATGCGGAATCGTGTGGACCCGGTGCGGCTTCAGGATGATATTGTACAGAGAAAGCAGCTTTATCCTTTAACCGAATACCTTCAATGGTTTTGTCGTTGAGGTTAAAATGAGTGATCTCAACATCTTTCGAATTTTCAATATCTTCTTGCATAACAGCAAAACCGTGATTTTGACTTGTAATTTCGCTGGTGCCGTAAATCACATTCTTTACAGGGTGATTAATTCCTCGGTGACCATGGTGCATCTTGTAGGTTCTCATGCCGCATGCTTCGGCCAAAAGTTGATGTCCTAAGCAAATCCCAAAGAGAGGAGTTCCGCTGTTCAGAATATCTTTTACCGTTTTCACTGCATCGTGCATGGTAGCTGGATCTCCAGGACCATTAGAAAGCATGTAGCCATCGGGTTGCCATTGATTCATCTCGGCAAATGTGGAGTTGTAAGGGAAGATGCGCACCTGACATCCACGCTCAACAAGGCAACGTGCAATATTATGTTTGAAGCCTCCATCAAGAAGAGCGACTTTCATTTTTCCTTCTGTATTAAAATCCCATGCGGCATTACTACTTACTTCACTAGAAAGTTCCAGACCTTCCATGGAGGGAACCTTAGCTAATTCTTTTTCAGTGTTTCAATGTCTTGGGTAGATGTGCTGATAATGGCATTCATACTTCCTTTACTCCGAATATGACGCACGATAGCGCGGGTATCCACATCCGTTAGTGTCACCATCTTATTTTGCACTAGAAAATCTTGGATGCTCATGTCCGAATCTTTGCGACTTGGAATGGGACTAAGGTTTCGGCAGATGAGTCCTGAAATTTTAATTTCCGTCGACTCCGATTCACTCAATTTAATTCCATAGTTCCCAATATGAACACTGGTCATGACCATTAACTGTCGGGTGTACGAGGGATCGGTGAAGATTTCTTGATAGCCAGTCATGCCCGTATTAAAACAGATTTCGCCGGTAGCAATTCCGATGGCTCCGGCAGCTTTACCATGAAAAACGGTACCATCTTCAAGGAGTAATAATGCGGGACTTTTGGGAGTATATTTCATGTAGGGAAGAAGAGGATGAATTCTAAAATGCAAAAATACAGAAAATGCCTCTTGCACGAAAATGATAATACGTCTTGTTATACAATTATTCCGTAACTATTTAACAATCTGTTTGTTAGTTGTGAATAAGTTCTGGTGGTAAGCTTCAAGCCCTGTAGTACTCCATTTCATTCCGACTACAGGGTAAACTTCTAGCTTCAAGTGAGTTTTAGGTGCAAATTAATTCTAACTCTGAAAATTCTTTCTTCGCTGCGACCGCTGCCTTAGCGCTGCTAACGTTGCGTTTAATTGAGAATTTGTATGTGTCTAAAATTTCAAAACCTTCCCCTGCACTTTATCCTTCTCTGTAGTTAAAGAAACTATATACACCCCACTCGCAATTCCATTCATCGCAATCTCCCCGTAAAATACCCACCCACTATCACCTCCACTTTCCTCTCGTACACCCTCTCTCCCCCACATCAAACAACCTTAACACCCCACTCTTCCCTTTTAGCTTCGACGCATTCACATGAATCATATTCCACTCGTGATTAAACCACGCCTGCATCCAAGCTCCCCTCTCCTCTGGAGAGGGGTTGGGGGAGAGGCCTAGTCTCAATGTATCGCACGGACTCCCCACCCACGCTCCGAGTTCATAATCGGGATTGTTGGGCAGGCCAAAATAGGTACGACCGGCACCTAAATTAAAACTGAAAGGTTGGAAGTCACAAGCAGCTCCTAATGAATCTGGATAATTAATAACGCTAAGATTGTTGTTGATAGTCGTGAATAAAGAATCCGGATATGGAATACCTGCTATTTCATCTGTGGCAGTTATATAAATTTTATTGTCAGGTGCCAGTTTCATATTTCCTAATCCTGTTTCATAGGTTGGATATACAAAAATTGTTTGCCTGCTGGCAGATATATTCGATGCTGTTAGATCATATTGAAACAATGTATCATTTTCTCCTGGTAAATTATTGGGAGAAACGCTTATGACATATAATTTAGTGTCATCTGGAGAAAAAGCGCACGAAATAAAATAAGGATAAGGTGAACCTGGCCTTTCTGAATCAATGATAATGGGCTGGGATAATTGACCTGAACACCTGTCAAAGTTAAAAAATGATATCAATCCTCTCCAGTTAATATGTACCAATTTATCATTGGTATTATTGAAAACACATTGACCACCGCCTGACGAAAAAAGTGAACCAATACTTTGATTTGAATAAAGACTTATTCCATTCACATTAATCAAATACTTGTAAGTATTATTATTTGCTGTTTGCCCAGAGCCATCCCATTTTTTAAATAACACCCACCAATCGCGCCCATTACCATGCCTTACTGCTGTGAGTCCATCAAAAGCAGGAACATTTTGAAGTTGAACATTTTTTTGAATAACAATTCCTGAATCATTATTGGCTTTGTAATTAATCAAGGTGTAAAAAAGACCATGCCAGGTTGTAACACCAATAGAAATAAGATACACCAATGAATCATTTCCTGGATGCGGTATTAGTAACATTTCGTGATACCAACCCTCTCCATTAATGCTATCACTATTGGTTATTTCTAAATGAAATTTATTGAAGGTTTTTGTACGATAAATTATATTTGGTTTTTGCCCAGTGCCAGAATAAATCAATACTCCTGTACTATCTGATAATGAAACTGAAGTTCCCCTCCCCTTTAATTGTGTTGTAAAAAAACTCGGATTAGATGAATTTGTCCAGTTAATACCAACACTGTCTCCAAATACCCAAAAATTATTGGTGTACTGAGCCTCCATCTCCCCAAAACCAACGAGGAAAAAAAACAAAAGGATGAGGTGGTGTTTCATGATATAAAAGTAGTTAAAATAATAATTATCGTTACATAAAAATTTAGCTTCAGATCGGCAAAGCTTCTAGCCTTGCAGTACTTCGACAGCAGGGTAAGCTTCTAGCCGCAAGCTTCAAGGGTGTTTTTAGGATCGAAATAATTTCACTTCGAATCTTTTTCCGCTGCGCTCGTTGCGAAACCGCCGTGCCCGTTGCGTTTAAAATGCAAACAATTTATTAGCTAGAATTTTAAAACCTCTCATCAAATAAATTTCGCATTTCGTGTTCATTCGTATTTCGCGTCAAAGGAAATTCGTATCCTTCCAACCAATATTACTTTCTCCCAAAGTCCGCCGGAATCTCCCCCCACACTTCAGTTTCCCATTTTAAAATTGGATTTTTGTAGGGGTTGTTTTCTAGCCATTTTTCAGCTCTGTAAATTAAATCGAACAACTCTCCATTCTTGTTATTCATTTCCAATTTGGTGCCGCACTTTTTTTCTTGATCCACGCCATGGCCGTTTTGGAATCGGTGTACACAATTTTGGTGTGTAGCTCTTGTTGTTTTAAAACTGCTAAACCATGTACGATGGCTAAAAATTCTCCCACGTTGTTAGTACCTTGCTCGTAAGGGCCGCGGTGAAAAATTTCATCTCTCGATTGAAAATCGACGCCACGGTATTCTAATAATCCCGGATTTCCACTGCAAGCGGCATCCACACAAATACTATCCTTGTTCGGACTTCCTACATTCGTTTTTGAAGTGCTCGAAGTAGTGGAGAAGGAGGAACTCGCTTTTTTGTAAATATGTTTTGCTGGATTTTGTGTATACGCTAATTCAGCTTCCTGCTTGTTTGGATACGATTTGTATTTAGCGTTGGGCCACCCTCAATATTTTTCTTGCACTCGTCCCACGAGGCATAAACGCCTGGACGACGTCCTTCCCATACTGTATAAAATTTCTTCCCCGCCATGGTGCAAATTTAATCTAAAAAGAAAACTTTCGTGAGAACTGTTCATAAATGAAGTGAACAAAGAATCTTTGCATCCCTTTAGCGCAGCCTTATCGAGAAAATCAATCATAGCGTAGCCTTTGCGGCTTTGCGCCTTAGCGAGAAATTTTACACACAAGAATCTTTGCGGCTTTGCGCCTTAGCGAGAAAATTTGGCATAGCGCAGCCTTTGCGGCTTTGCGACTTTGCGAGAAAATTTAGCAAAGCGCAGCCTTTGCGGCTTCGCGACTTAGCGAGAAAATTTGGCATAGCGCAGCCTTAGCGTCTCGAGAAAATTAGCGACGAGAAAAGGCATCCTAAAGCATAGCGGTTCCTCCTAAACGAGAAAATTTGGATGCTTGAAAACTTGGAGTCAATATTGATTGTAGAATTAGCATTCAATACTTATTTTTTTGATTTGATAATTAGTATTGCAAAATTAAAGTTCATAAAATGGCTCGCAAAGGCAAAGACGCAAAGAAAAGGAAATTATATTTTTGATTAAATTTATAATTAACTATAGAAACCTCCGCATCTCAATTTCTATTGGGAATGAGAGAAAACTTTGTATCTATGTAACAAGAATAATAATACTTAGCTTGCAATAATAAAAATAAAATTAAAATTAATTTTTCTCTACCAAACTATTCTCAATGATTTTATCGATGGAATCATTTAAAAAAGTAGGAATAATGCAGCCTTGAGTCAAGTTGATTTTATCAGGATCATTTAAATGCAATAACATTTCATCGTATTTATCTTGGCCATGATGTTTAATCACAATTTCCTTTTTATCGGAACGCAATAAATAATGCAACATCCCCACCGGATCCGCTTCAGGATGAAATTGCGTGCCGATCATTTCCGGACTAAATCGAATTCCCATCACAGCACGTTCAAAGTCTACATGGGGACGATCTTTTTCGATCGCTAATATCTCAGCACCTATTTTATTGAGTCGCTCTATATCTGGTTGCACTACTTGCCAATCTCTGCTGTCAACCGCGTGAAATGGATCAGGTAGTTCTTGAAAGCAGATTTCGTTTTTTCCGGCATCCGTTTTATGAATAGGAAAAATTCCAAAGGCCGTAGAATGTCTTTTTATCACATCAGCAACATCCAAGTGTCGACACATCAATTGAAAGGAATGGCAAATATAAAATACGAATTTTTTATTTTTCGCCGATGATTTATTGTGTTTCCAGATTTTGTCTATTAATTCGAAATAATCCTTTTCCCATTTCGCGCCAACCTCTTCCAGTGGACTCCCAGGACCACCGGTACTGATGTAAATATCAAAACTATCGTCGGGTACTTCGTCTTTAAATCGAACATCAAATATTTTCCATCGAAGTTTAAAAGGATAAGGGACTACATGCCGATCCAGAATTGACTGAATTCCTCTCATTCCTTCATTCGGCTCGTTGTTGTAAAGGTCGAGGATTGCTACATTTATCGTTTCGTTTTCCATCTCACCACTGTATTGATAGCATCAAACAGTTCTCCGTTTTTCTAAGTGTATTTTATTCGTTAGAAAAGTCAATTCCATTTATACTTTTATAATCCTTGATTTGTTTCACTTACTAAATAATCAACTACATCTTTTAAGTCGCCTGTTGATTCATAGATTTTTAATTGTCTATCTGCTCCAGTGCCATTTTCGAGCATTTTTCAATGTACTTGAGTTCGTGTCTTGATCCGAGTTCGTCTACCACATCATCAACAAACTCCAACAATTCATAAATAAGATCCTTCGTAGGAATTTCTTCTTGCTTTCCAAAATCTATCAAACTACCATCAATACCATAACGGGCTGCACGCCATTTGTTTTCGTTTATCAAAGCACGTTTATAATTTCTAAACGTTAAATTCTTCTTCATCAACTTATAAATCTTAGCCACTACAGCTTGAATGAGTGCCGCTAATGCAATCGTTTCATCGATACGCATAGGAACGTCGCAAATACGAAATTCGATGGTCTCAAAGAAAGGGTGTAGACGTAAATCCCACCAAATTTTCTTTCCATTGTCAATACAATTCGTTTTGATAAGCAGATTGATGTAACTATCGTACTCCGCAACGCTTTCAAAATAATCAGGGATTCCTGTACGAGGAAATTTATCAAATACTTTGGTTCGATACGATTTGAATCCCGTATTTCTTCCTAACCAAAAAGGTGAGTTGGCAGATAGCGCAAAAATATGGGGTAAGAAATAACGCGCTTGGTTCATCAATTGTAATCCAATCTCACGATTCGGAATTCCAACATGTACATGCAGCCCGAATATCAAATTCCCTCTAGCAGTATCTTGTAATTTGTCGACGATCTCATGGTAGCGGGGGTGATCAGTGATTTGTTGATCTTGCCAGCGCGAAAAAGGATGTGTTCCGGCTGCGGCAAAAACTAATCCTTGCTTGGCTGCAATTTCACCGATCATTTTTCGGAGATAAGTAACTTCTCTTCTTGCTTCGTCAATGTCTTTGCAAATATTCGTCCCCACTTCAACTACGCTTTGGTGCATTTCGGCTTTTACCTGCTCCTTAAGTGTCGTTTTTCCTCCTTCAACAATTTGATGCATATGACTGCGCAACTCACGTGTCGCTGGATCAATGATTTGAAATTCTTCTTCAATCCCTAGTGTAAACATGCTCATATTTATTCAGATGGGTATTAATAGGTAATGGATATTATTTTAAATCCTGCAACTTGTTTTACAAGTGCTTCGATAGTATGCGTATTTATTTCGCTTCTATTTCACCAGCACGTTGAAACGACGGTACTGCATTTCCGACAGCTTTTCCTTTAGTTGCTGCTTTCATGTAAGTTCCCCAAGTTAGGTTATCTGCGTTTTCCTTATGTGATTTTGCGCGATTGATGCACATCATAGCCGCTGCTTCAATTACCCAATCAAAATTTTCTTGTCCAACGCTGTTGATATCTGCATCAGGTGCTGGATTGCAAAAATCAATCGCATATGGAATACCATCACGTACAGCAAACTCTACCGTATTGAAATCATATCCTAAGGCTTCGTTCAAACGGAAAGTATAGTCACGTAAGGTATCTAACATTTTTTGATCTGCATTGAATTTATTATGCACATAGCGCAAGTGGTGCGGATTGCGCGGCTCATATTCCATGATACGAATATTATCTTGACCAATGCAATAAATTCTATAGTAGGAATCAAATTTAATTTCTTCTTGAAGCAACATCACCAATTGTCCAGTAGTTTGGTGTGACTGAAAGAATCCATCTGCAGTATCTAATTGATAAACGTTTTTCCATCCACCGCCAGAGTGTGGCTTCATGTACACCGGAAATCCAGTATATTCAAACATGCCCTGCCAATCTAAAGGCATTTTTAAGTTACGGAATGAGTCTTCGCTTGTGTCTGTAGGCCACTCGTTGGAAGGTAATAAACAGATTTTTGGAACCGGAATTCCCAAACGTGTTGCGAGACAATTATTAAAGAATTTCTCATCGGCACTCCACCAAAATGGGTTGTTGAGTACTGCAGTTCCATTTAAAGCTGCGTTCTTTAAAAAAAGCTCTGTAAAAAGGAACATCTTGCGAAATTCGATCTAGAATGACGTGATAGTCAGACGTTTCACCTTGAATGCATTTGTCGATTTGCAGAATTTCTGCGTGAATTCCAGGGATGTTTTTCGAATTAATTCTTTCGACAAGAGCATTTGGGAAGCTACGCTCCTTGCCATGCATGATACCAATACGTTTCATTGTGATTTTGCTTTAAATTGAATGTCAAAGTTACAAATAATCATCTTGTGAAATACATGATTTTTGAACAATTCACTCCCTAATGAAAAGGTAAAATGCCTGCTTAATATTCTACACGAATCAAAACCAAAGTTTAATACTGCATCCTTCCCAAGTAAGTAGGAAGCATTTCGCGCCATGCCGGCCAATCGTGTGGCATTCCGGGGCGGATATCGAGCCAATAGGGCATGCCTTTGTTCGACATAATTTCTGCTAATCGTTTGTTTTGAGGGAGACAAAAATCTTCTTCGCCCACACCGATTACAATGCCCATTTTCCACAAATTTTCATCGTTTAAGCCTCCTAAAAAGTCGACTGGATTATTGTAGTACACATTTTCATCATAGTACCCATCCATATGGTTTGTGATATCGAAAGCACCACCCATACTGTAGACATTCGAGACAACTTGAGGATGTCGAAAAGCAAAGTTGATGGCTTGATAACCGCCAAAACTGCATCCAGCAACAGTAACTTGAGAATGTCCCGTTTCATGGCAAGCACGACTCACCACTTCTTCCAAAATAAATTTATCATAAACGGTATGTCGACGAATTCGTTCTCCTGGGTGAATCATTTCTTGATAAAAGGAATGCTCATCAACACTGTCAGGACAATATATTTTTACCAATCCATTATTTACGAACCAAGCAACACTATCAATCAAATGAAAGTCCTTGTTTTGATGATAAGTACCCATTGAAGTAGGGAAAATGATGATGGGTTTACCACCTGTTCCAAAAACAAGCATGTCAGTTTCCTGACCTAAAACGGGTGAAAACCATTTAATATGTTCTTCTTGCATAGAGATTATTTAGATTTTCAAAAATAGGATATTTTTTTAACTGAGCGAACAAAGATTTCATTGTTTAATGAAAACCTTCCTCAGTAATTTTCTACTACAAGTACTATGTAGCTCAATAATGTAGACGCCAGCGCTCAGAAATTGAGTGTTTATTTTTCCTGTCCAGGGCTCTTGCATGACTAATTTACCAAGAACAGAATAAACTTGAATATTATCAATGATTTCTCCTGCAGTTTCTAAATTCAAAACTGAGCGAACGGGGTTAGGGTAAATACGAATGGTACACTCATTCAACGTATCTGCACTCATCGGATTATTGATTTCAATTAAAATTTTATTGGAGCCTTTACATGGATTTCCATTTTCAAGAACTTCAACATTAACTTCTCCTACACCCATCGTACCCCAAAATACTTCAATGGTATTGCTGCCTTGTCCATTCAAAATAATTCCATTGCTCACCGTCCACAAATAATGAAACGATGTATCGCTTGGAAGAGGAATAGTGTAAATGGCACTAAGGGTTGACGTATTGATGATCTGAGGTCCAGAAATAGGAGGAAGGACGCCTCTCCACGAATCTAATTTTCCAGAACGAAAAAGATTATTAACTTCTTCCAATGCCAATCGATTTTGAACGGAGTCATTTGGGCCGGTTACAAAAGCCACGTCAAAAGTAACCATGGATCCAGCAGGTAAATGATAAGGGCCAGATGATCCTACACCGCGAACGTCTGTAGGAGAACTAACAATATCCATAGTCCATGGCGTACTAAAATTGGAATCACTATTTCCAGGAAACATATAATGACATGGAATATTTGTTGCGCCTGGAGCATTTGGAGAATAACCATCACCTCCATAAGTTACGGGTTGACCGTTCTGCCATCTTGCCGTTAAATATTCATAAAAGTCATCTGATGTAGACGGGTTACTTATTGGTAAATTGTTAGTGCCGATATAATAATGAAATGAGTTCATCCCATTATTTTCATTCGCCTCATCAATCATTCCATCATGATTATTATCTATACCATCATTAGAATACGCCGTAGGTCCTTGTAATAAAACAATGTTTTGAATGGGAGGACATGGCCCAAAGCCATTACCTCCATCATCAATTGAGTCGCCGTTGTATACAAAAATGAATTTGTGGTTACATGACAACCTACAAGATCATCAGCTGCATCCCCTAAATCAAAATCCGACCACATCCCAATAAAACAACTATCGTAATTATTCAATGATCGATTGTGAATTTCATAATGATAAAAAGTTGTGTAATCAAGAATGGGATTTGAATTGTTGCAATTCATCGCATAGGCAGAAGCATTTATTTCTAACCCCATGGGTAAGGAGTTAGTTTCCCATTTAATCCCGAGTTCATCATTAAAAATCCACCAAGCCATTTGGTCTCCTTTTACATCCGGATAATCTCCATCATAAGGATTGTAAAGACCATCATTATTAAAATCAACAAAAGGAGCCAACGTTTGAGTGATCAATGGGTCGTTTATTTTTGCAGGCCAAGTCAAAATGAAATTCGATACTTGAAAAGTTCCATTGCCTACATTTCCTAAAGCATATTGATAGCGAAATTCATCCACATCACTCCTTCGAACCATCCAAATAGAATCAAAATTACTGTTGGAAGTAGAATCAGCAATTCCATTAGCGTTAAGAGGACCAGGCCAAAAATCATTTGCTCCAGACTGTCGATACGTTTGTGCTGCTGTATATAATTGTCCATTTTGGTCGTATCCACCCAACCAAATAGCAGAGCAAAAAGTTGAAACTTTATGTGTTCCCGGATTGATTTCATAGCCGGGCCTTTGTGAGACTGGGTTCCAATGTAAATCTCCTTGATTTAAAAGTTGAGCTCGAATTTTATTCGCGTGTAAAAATGCATTGTCCCAAGCTGCAACATGTGACTCACGTATTACTTGAGTTGAATTATTGGTGCCAATGAAAAGTGTATCTAGTAGATCAAATTTTTTAAATGCAGATGGATGTAATGGGTGTTTAATAATGGAAGAATTGATGTTGTAATCTAAGGATGCTAAATAAATAGTGTCATTGTAGATTCGAGGTAATATACAATTCTTTGTAGTATTTAATGGCTCCCAAAGCGTAGAAACTAGTGTTTTTAAATTTTGATTTATTTGAAAAATAATTTGTGATGTTGGAAATTGATAATTTAAATAATTTTCTCTTGAATAGAGATAATATAGGTTTGAATCTCCAAATAAATATTCCTCAGGCCAATAAATAAAATTATGTGGATTGGCTTGATAAATATTCTCTAGCGACAATTGATACATGGGCGATGAACAAAAGTTTGATACTTGAACTCCATGCAATAGTGAATCAATGGATGAAAGCTGGCCATTTTGGAATTGGTATATTCCTCTTCCTTTGGCAAGTAACAGTGTATCCGTTGAGTTAAATTTAATTTCTTGAATTGTAGATCTGGGTATACCCATGTCCATTGAACTATAATTGGTAAAACTTCCATTGGATAATACACATAAACCACTATCGGTTCCTAACCAAAACTCTCCTGTTGAAGAAATTTCTATGGCTCTGATGGAATCACATAACAATGTTGAATTCGATTTCCGATACGAACTCCAAGTTTGACTCGATAGGTCAAGAATAAAAAGACCTTTATTTCCTCCAAGTAAAATCGAATTACTATTGGATTCTAATTCGAATATGTATTGAGGAAGAAACCCCGCCAAACTATCAAATGGAATTTGAGTCCAGCTATTTCCATCAAATTTGGAAAGTCCAAGACGATGTCCCACCCAAATATTTCCCTGCGGATCTAAGTGCATTTTATAAATATAGTCATCAGGAATATCAGTTATAGTATCTCCTGTAAAAATTCGAGACCATGTGCCGGATTGAAATCGTAATATTCCTTCACGCTGTAATCCAATCCAAATTTCATTACTCGACAAAACAAGCATGTCAGTTTTTCGGTTTAGATCAAAAGTCTGAAGATTGGGAAAACTTGGAATGAGCAAGGTGTCAAGTTGTGCTTGAGCATTTGCCAAGTTAAAAGAAAAAAGTAAGAAGATCAGTAGAACTTTCATGTGGAAATAGTTGGTGGGTATAAATTTAATGGAAAGTTTTGAAATAAACCAAGTAATAATCTAAGTATAGGGTATAAGAGTAAAATAAGTCGAAGTTTTTAAGAAGATTTATTATCAATAGAAGTAACTGTTTGTTGGTATGGGTGTTGTTCCTTTTCTAACTGTTAAAATCTATTTTTGAATTTAGGTCATGTTTTCACTATTCAACTTAATTTTGCACCATGTTTACATATCAATCCACGCTCAGCAAAACGCAACTCGATGAGTTGATTCTAATTTAGTGGAGCAAGCCATGTGTTGTTCAAGGAAGAAGAAAAGGAAGTTTATGGAAGTGATGAAACGGAGGATTATTTTTTTGTTCCTGCCGTAGTAGTTAGGCCTTCTACAGCTGATGAGATTTCTAAAATCATGAAACTCGCCAATCGCGACGGGATTCCAGTCACACCGCGAGGAGCCGGAACAGGTTTGAGTGGGGGCGCTTTGCCGATATATGGTGGGATTGTACTCTCTACAGAGCGATTGAATAAAATTATTGAGATTGATGAGCGTAATTTGCAAGCTACCGTTGAACCTGGAGTGATTAATCAAGTTTTTCGAGATGCCGTAGAGGAAAAAGGATTGTTTTACCCTCCCGATCCAGCGAGTAGAGGAAGTTGTTTTTTGGGAGGAAACCTCGCTGAGAATGCCGGTGGACCCAAGGCCGTGAAGTACGGCACAACGAAAGATTATGTATTGAATTGCGAAGTAGTGCTTCCTACCGGAGAAATTATCTGGACAGGAGCCAATGTGTTGAAGAATTCGACAGGCTATAATTTAACGCAATTGATTGTTGGAAGTGAGGGCACGTTAGGCATCATTTCTAAAATTGTTTTTCGATTGATTCCATTGCCAACGCAGAATTTATTAATGCTCGTCCCATTTTTCTCTCCTGAAAAAGCCTGTGAGGCGGTGTCAGCAGTTTTTAGAGCTGGGTTTACTCCTTCGGCAATGGAATTCATGGAGCGCGATGCTATCGACTTCGTATTGAAGTTTGTGGATGTGAAGTTAGCCGTGAAGGATGAACATAAAGCACATTTGTTGATTGAAGTAGATGGTCACGATTTGGATACTCTATTTAAAGATTGTGAAAAAATTACGGAGATCATGTACGAATTTGAATGCGACGAAGTATTGTTTGCTGATACAGCCCAACAAAAGAACGATTTGTGGCGTATGCGCAGAGCAGTGGGTGAAGCAGTAAAATCCCATTCTATCTACAAGGAAGAAGATACAGTAGTTCCACGTGCAGAGCTTCCGGTTTTATTAAAAGGTGTGAAAGAGATAGGAGCGAAGTATGGTTTTAAATCGGTTTGCTACGGACATGCAGGCGATGGTAATCTGCATGTGAATATCATCAAAGATACCATGTCAGATGAAGCTTGGGCGGAGCAGGTTCCCTTGGGAATTCGAGAAATTTTTGAGCTCTGTGTAAAACTTAAAGGAACTATTTCAGGTGAACACTGTATTGGTTTTGTCCAAAAGTCATATATGGATATTCCTTTTGATGCCAGTACTTTAGCCCTCCAAAAAGGAATTAAATCCCTTTTTGATCCAAAAGGCGTGCTTAATCCAGGAAAAATGTTCGAATAGTCAGTTTGGTAAGTTGATTTTTTCCTCGGAAATTAGAAACTAATAAGTGCTTTTTTGCGTTGAATAGAGGATGTTCACAAACATGAATCGTTGGACCTTATTTCTTCTCTTTACTTGCACCTCGATTTTTAAAGTCGATGCTCAAGAAATGTGGGGACCTTCACACAGTAATTACGCCGGACAATATGGCCTCGATTTGAATCCTGCATCTATAGCTGGAGTTCCTTATCGTTGGGAAATTCACTTTTTGTCGATGGATGTTTCCATCCTCAATAATTACATGTATTTGAAGAGTCAAAGTAAGTTGATCTCGAAAGGTTTCAAAGGTGAAACCATCGACGATGGAAAACTTACTGATCGTTACACAAAGAAGCCCCAAAAATTTGCATACGGTTCCGCGTTTTTAAAGTATCCTGCTTTTATTTGGTCTGAGAAAAAGTGGTCGGCTGGCTTTCATCTTTCTACACGAGCAGAAATTAGTGCCGTTAATGTACCCTATCATTTAGCAAAGTATTTGAAAGAAGGATTCGATTACGATCCACAACAGAATATTAATTTTAAAGCGAAGGATACGAAGGCCGCAATATTGAATTGGCATGAACTCGGAATTTCTTTTGCAGGTGTATTGTATGATGATCAAGAGTATTTTGTGACTGGAGGAATTACTGGGAATTATCTATACGGATTAAATGCTTTGTATTTAAATTTGGATTACGCCGATTATATTGTCCCTGAAGATACGCTGCTCGTGGTTCATGATATTGTTGCAGAATACGGTCATGCCCTTCCTGAGAATGGAACAGGTGGGGGAGATAGTCCCTTGGCAAAACGTGGAAGTGGATATTCCTTTACCACCGGATTTCAATTGTATAAGAATAGAAATGAAAATTTTTACGATCCCTGCAAACGTAGTAATGGAGATAAACCGTATGATTATCGCTTGGGAATATCTATTATCGACATAGGGTACTTGAAGTATACAAGCGGAACCCGTACTTATAAATTTGATCATCTTAGTACAGATTGGTATGGAATCGATACTACATCATTTGGAGGATTGGTGCAAACAGATTCAATTTTAAGCGATCAGTTTTATGGTAATTTTAGAAGATCAAGGGATCAGCATTCTATGAAAATGTTTCTTCCTACCGCTGCTTCGGTGCAGTTTGATGTAGCCTTCACAGAACATTATTTTGTTAATCTAAGTGTCATTCAACGGGTGCCTTTAGGTAAAAATTCAATTCGTAGAGCGAATCAAATAGCAATTACTCCACGTTTTGAATCGAGGAGAATTGAAATTGCTTTGCCATTGTCTTATTATGAGTTGTTTCGTCCTCGAGTGGGATTAAGTTTCCGTTTTGGAGTTTTTACCATCGGTACAGATATGATTAGTCCATTATTAGGCCTTACCGATTCGTATGGTGCCGATTTGTATTTCGGTATCTCTTGGCGTAATTTCAAGAGTTGTGATGGAAACCGTAAAAAGGAAAGAGAAAATCGAGTCTTGAAAATTGCTTCGACAATTACTAGCTATTTATAAATAGCAACTTTTTTTTTCAGTCCCTTTTTCTACCCAACCTCTATACATTCCGTCAGAATTAAAAGGTAAACAAAGATTTCCGACTGCATCCGTTGCAATGAGTCCTCCTTCACCACCCATTTTTACAAGTTTGTCCATCACTACTACATTACAAGCATCTTGTAATGTCAAGCCTTTGTATTCCATCAAACAAGAAATATCGTATGCAACAACCGCTCTCAAAAAATACTCTCCATGTCCAGTACATGAAACAGCACAGGTGGCATTGTTTGCATACGTTCCGCTACCAATCACCGGTGAATCACCTATGCGATTGAATTTTTTATTGGTCATTCCTCCTGTGGATGTGCCGGCTGCTAAGTTTCCATGGATGTCTTTGGCGACGGCTCCTACTGTCCCAAATTTTTTATTTTCAGTAGATGTAGAATGATCCAATTGAACTCGCCCTTCATGGATCGCTTCTCTTAATTGTTGGAAACGATATTCATCGAAAAAATATTCTTCAGTTTCGAAGGCAAGTTGCCTTTGTTTCGCAAATTCTTCTGCACCTTTTCCGGATAACATCACATGATCGGAGTTCTCCATGATTTCCTTAGCTAATAAGATGGGGTTTTTAAGAAGTTGAATACCAGCTACAGCTCCTGCATTTAAATCTTCACCACGCATCACTGATGCATCCATTTCGTGGAGACCATCTGCAGTGAATACAGATCCTTTACCTGCGTTAAAGAGCGGACAGTCCTCTAAAGACACTATCGTCTGTAATACGGCATCTATTGCGGTTCCACCATCTTTTAAAATTGTTTCACCCACTGTAAGCGCAGCCATGAGTGCAGAATGATAAGCCTTTTCCTTTTCTTCTGTGACTGATGAACGTAATATTGTTCCGGCGCCACCGTGTAAGGCTATGCTGAATGTCGACATTTCTTCTTTTAATTTCTTTCTCCAAATAATGTACTTCCAATACGAACCATGGTGCTTCCACAATCCAATGCGATTTTATAATCACTGCTCATGCCCATGGATAAGGTGTCAAATTCATCCGGATCAAAGGACATTAGTTTACTATTGTTAAATAAATTTTTTAAACTACTAAATTCTTTTTTTAGTAGGGACGCATCTGAACTTAAAGAAGCCATTCCCATCAAACCTCTAATTCGAATATTTTCAAGTTCAGCTAATTCAGGAAATAACATCAGCGCTTCTACTTCTTCTTCTGAAAATCCAAATTTTGTTTCTTCTTGAGCAATATGTACTTGTAATAGGCAATCAATAATTTTGTTGATTTTTTTTCCTTCTTTATTTATTTCAGTAAGTAATTTAAAACTGTCTACTCCTTGAATTAAATGAACAAAAGGCACAATCATTTTAACTTTGTTACTTTGAAGATGTCCAATGAAATGCCAGTTCGTTTTTTTCTTGAAATGTGATTCTTTGTCTAACAATTCTTGAACATAATTTTCGCCAAAACTTTTTTGTCCGGCATCAATAGCCTCTTGAATATCTTCAATTGATTTTTTCTTGGATACTGCAATCAATTTTGCATTGTAGCTTTCTAATTCTTTTCGAATAGTATGAAATTCGGTGATCTGAAAGGCCATATTATTTAATAAATCTTTTTATTTCTTCTGCAAGATGAGTAAGTGGAACTTTTTCAAATAGGTGCGGAGTATTCGGCATGACCAATAGCGATGCAGTGGAAAGTGCAGTGAAAGTATGTGCGCTTTCTTCCAGGGTGACCATATGATCGCGATCACCTAATGAAATTTGTACTGGACATCCTATTTGACCTAACTCATCATTTGTCATAGGATGTTTAGCCAGGTGCTGCATCAGGTGCGAGGTCTCCGAGCAAAGTCTTTTCCAATCATACGGGAAATGTCGAGCTATCAATGTGCTAACAAAACTCGAAGCCTTTTGTTCGAGAAATTCAGGAGAAATTAAGTTTGATTCTTTTGCCGCTATTTCTGTAGTCCAATTGAATTTAGTGCCCAAGGTCATGATGGAACTAAAAATTCCCGGCTTTTGAGCTTCTAGATGTAGAGCGGTGTACCCGCCCATGCTATATCCGAATACGTGTGAACCAATTAATTGAAATTCTTTTAAGTGGTCGAGTAGATGCTCAGCAAGAATGGGGATCGTTAATGCATGCTCCGCAAAATCTTTCCCGCCATGACCTGGGAAATCGTAGGTGTGTATGTTGTATGTTTCTTTTAATAATTCCTTTAAAGGAATCAGTTGCTTCGCAGAACCTAAGGCACCGTGCAATAAGAGAAGGTTTGGTTTGGAAGCCATGGCATAATGTTTCGATCAAAGTTAATTTAATTCATTTAGAACTCAAATTCAATTTTAGTTTTTATTTTCTTGCAGGTCGTCTGCAATCCTACCCAAGAGATTGTCTTTTATAAAAAATTGATCGCAAATTTTCAATGCCTTTTCACTGATCTCTTGGAGGTTGTTCAACGAGCTACTTTCTTCTTTTTTATCACCTTTGCGTGTAGATTGATCACCAAGCAGATGTTTCTGATTTTCGAGAATGAGTCCTTTGTCCTTTAGGTCTCCTAAAGCCTGGATCATCCAGCTCAGGGCTAAGAAATTTTCGTGTTTGATGAAGATGGGTTCAACTTCCTTGGGGCACTTCGGTAATTTCGTAAACGGCGAGGATATTACTTCTGGAGTAAGGTATTTATCATATTCTTGAGATACTTTTTTAAACGATTGGGTTTGAATAAATCCTCCGGCTATTTTCGCATAGATGGAGATCCATCTTAACTTTCGTCGGATCTCATGAATTCCTTCTTCGATTAAATGTGGATCAAGTTCGCCTTTGCGGTATTCCGCATCAATTTTTGATGTTGAATTTTTTAGGAATTTGATGAAGTCATTTCGAAAATCAGAGCTGTCTACTTCCAAAATATTTTTCATTCTATCGAGATGATCTGTTGCCTTTTCAGTGGCATCTGGAAGCCATTTTTCACGTAGCAGGAATTGCTTTAATTCAATTTGAGCTTTCTTTTCTTGAAGTAAAACCGTTTTCTTTATTTCCTCCGACAGATTCCCGGTTTTCAATATTTCACTTCCCGATTCTTTTACAAAGTCAAATTTTCCAAGAGCATCTTCGGCCGATTTGTAAATTTCTAGTAACGGCGCTGCTACTTCTTCCGAATGTGTTTTTCGGAATATTCTAAAGGCAGCTTCTAAATCGAAAAAATTATTCCGAGCATTTTGTTTAAAGAAAGAAAGCGGTGGATCATCCGTTTTAGCAGCCTCTTTCGACAAAGAAATTAATCCTTGTAATGAATCATAGGTATTAAATAATTTAATGAGTTTCATTTTCGTTTGAATAATTCAGAATTCAGAATTAAGAATTCTTTACGATGGATATCGGTTCTTAAAACAAATACAAGAAATAATTTTTTCGCGTTTAGCAAGCAAACAGTCCATCAACAATTATTAAATAAGTTTAATGCGCAAGCAGAATGTTTTTTTTAATTCTGAATTCTGAATTCTGCATTCTTAATTCTGCATTCTTAATTTAACGCGTGCACCACCAACCCACTTCTTAACTTCGGCTCAAACCATGTTGTTTTCGGTGGCATAATCTGATTCGTATCAGCAATATCAATCAGTTGTTTCATGGTTACTGGATACAGGGCAAATGCAATTTTCATTTCACCGGAATCTACTCTTGTTTTCAATTCACCTAATCCTCTGAGTCCGCCAACAAAATCGATGCGTTTGTCTTTACGTAAGTCGACGATATTAAAAATAGGCTCTAATACTTTTTAGAAAGTATAGTTACATCCAAAACACCAATCACATCGTTGTCGTCGTAAGTTCCTGCTTTTGCTTGTAGTGCGTACCATTTTCCATCAAGGTACATGCTGAACTCATGCAATTTCGCTGGACGATATTCCGTATTTCCTTTTTCCGTGATTTCGAAATTCTCTTTCAATTTTTCAATAACATCATTTACCGAATGCTCATTCAGGTCCTTGATCACACGATTGTAATCCATGATGTGAAGTTGGTTGTCGGGGAAATGTACTGCTAAAAAGTAGTTGTAACTTTCTTTCCCTGTATGATTGGGATTGAGTTTGCGCAATTCTTGTCCTACCAGAGCAGCAGCAGCCGTTCGATGATGACCATCTGCTACGTAAGTATTCGGAACTTTTGCAAACAAGGTAATGATATCGTTTACTGTTTTCGAATCACTGATTACCCAAAAAGTATGACCAATACCATCGTCAGTTACGATATCGTAGGTGGGTTTCGCTTTTACTACTTCCGCAACAATAGCATCAAGAGCATCCATATGTGGATAAGCGAAAAACACAGGCTCAGCGTTCATATTTCCAACGCGTACATGGTTCTTACGATCTTCTTCTTTGTCGGGACGTGTTAGTTCATGCTTTTTAATCACGTCATTTAAATAATCATCCACTGAGGCGCAACCCACAATTCCGTATTGTGTGCGGCCATTCATCGTTTGGCTATAGATATACAAACAGTCGGTTTCATCTTGGATGAATACCCCATCGGCACGCATCGCCGCGAAATTATCTCGACCTTTCTCGTAAATTTCAGGAGCGTAAACATTATGTCCATCCGGAAAATCGATTTCAGGTTTAATCACGTGGTAGAAGGAAATTTTGTCGCCATTCGTTTCGATTCTTGCTTCTTTTTCGTTGAGTACATCATACGGGCGGCAAGCCACACGCTTCACTAATTCTTGAACGGGACGAATTCCTTTGAATGCTTTTAACTGGGCCATGTTTTTATTTATAATTTTATAATAAATTTAGATTCACTTTTAATTTTTGAAATGCGCTACGATCTTTTGTGCAATTTCGATTCCTATACGCTCTTGCGCTTCCGGTGTAGATCCTCCAATATGTGGACTTAACGATACACGAGGATGAATTCTTAATTCTTCACGTATGAGCGGCTCGTTTTCGAACACATCCAGTCCAGCTGCAGTTACTTTTCCAGAGTTGAGCGCTTCCAATAAATCCGTTTCATTTACGGCACCACCGCGTGCAGTGTTCACTAAATAAACACCGTTTTTCATTTGCTCCAATTCTCTTTTGCCAATGATGGCTGGTGCGCCTTTTGGAAAGGGAACATGCAGGGTGATGAAATCACTTTCAGCTAATAATTTTTCAAAGGGAACACATTTCATGGTCAATACCATCTTTGCATCGGTTACCGTTCTGAAAATATCAATTTCAATTTTGACATCTTCAGCTCTTAACTTAAAAGGTAAAATATGCATGCCCAAGCCTATGCCCATTCGAGCAACAGCCTGCCCAATGTTTCCAAATCCGATGATGCCTAATGTTTTTCCTTTGAGTTCTATTCCTGAAGAATATACTTTTTTCAACTCATTAAATCGATCTTTGGTCGTCGTAGATGGCATTTCCCGATTGCTGTTATGTAAGCAACGAGCCATGGTGAAGAAATGTGCGAAAACCAGCTCCGCTACGCTTTCCGAAGACGCTTCCGGGGTATTTATTACTTTAAGTCCTTTGTCACGCGCATAAGTTACGTCAATATTGTCCATGCCTACGCCGGCGCGACCAATCAACTTTAAATTCGGACAAGCGTCGATCAGATCCTTTCTAACGGTGGTGGCACTACGTACTAGGATACCATCAAAATCATTAAGGGCTTTCATTAAATCTTCCTGCGCAATCTTATTAGTCTCCACCTGAATACCGGCAGCTTCAAGTATTTGTTTTCCGGATTTATCAATTCCGTCGTTCGCTAGAATTTTAGGCATAGAGGTTTTCGAATTTGAATGTGCAAGAGAAAAGTAAATAGACTTATAGAATTGGTTAAGCAGTCTTCAATGCAAAATTTTTCATCAAATCTGTCAAGGCTTTCACGCTTTCTAGCGGAAGGGCGTTATACATCGATGCACGATATCCACCCACAGATCGGTGACCTTTGATTCCGACAATGCCTTGTGCTTTAACTAGCTTCATGAATTCTTCGTCTAAGGCTGGATTCTTTAACAAGAAACAAGCATTCATACGTGAACGATCTTCTACTGCACATGTACCCGTGAAAAGAGGATTAGAATCAACTTCGTTGTAGAATAATTCTGCTTTTTGTTTGTTGATTTTTTCAATAGCTGCAACCCCGCCAATCGACTTCAACCACTCTAAGGTAGTCATGCATACGTAAATTGAAAATACTGGCGGTGTATTGAACATAGATCCCCCTTCAATATGGGTTGCATAACGCAACATCGTAGGGACAACTCGATTTACTTCTTTTAGAATGTCATTCTTAATAATCACCAACGTTACTCCAGCAGGACCCATATTTTTTTGTGCACCCGCATAAATCAAATCAAATTTTGAAACGTCAACCGGACGACTAAAAATATCACTCGACATATCACAAATTAGTGGAATGGGAGAATTCGGAAATTCAGAAATTTGTGTTCCGTAGATGGTATTGTTCGATGTGATGTGTAAATAGTCACAATCCGTAGGAATTGAATAATCTTTAGGGATGTAGCTGTAGTTTTTATCTTTTGAAGTAGCTAATACATTTACATCGCCAAATAATTTGGCTTCTTTAATGGCTTTATTCGCCCAAACACCTGTATCGATGAAAGCCGCTTTCGTGTGCAATAAATTCATTGGCACCATGGCAAATTGAGTACTTGCTCCACCTTGTAAAAAGAGGATGGAATAATTATCCGGAACACCCAATAACTCTTTTACAAGTGCTGAAGTATTTTCTAATACCTGTTCAAAATCCTTGCTTCGATGAGATATTTCCAAAATGGACATTCCAATATTGTTAAAGTCGAGTGCAGCAGCAGCTGATTTTTGCAATGCAGATTCAGGCAATACACCTGGACCTGCGCCTAAGTTGTGTTTTCTCATCTTTTATATAGCTGATTATGTTCGGTTTAATTAGAACAGTATTCTACCCTCAAAGAAAGTAGGAATTCGTCTAATTGACAAGGAAAAGAAGTAGGAATCTGTATTTGTTAGTTATTTGTTGCGAACATCAATATCGCGCTGTAAAATCCAGAGTCCTTTTCGAATTTAAGCCCATCGTAGCTTAAATCAGGGCCGTATAACTGGTACATCCCTTTTGATTCAGGTCTTGGGTCAGAGGAAGACAAGTGGTCCATCACAATCATTTTTTTATCCTTGTTGTATCTTAAACTCACACTTACTTGAGCGTTGAATTCAAAAACAAGACGCGTTTTAGCTTTTCCGCCTGCTTTAATAACAGGAACTCCAATATTTATTTTGGTGGGTGTAATATTGATGGGTTCCACTAATTTACGAGTAGTAAATTGCGATTGAGGCGCCCATCCAAGGAGGAGAAAATAATCTTTTTTCTTGTAGCGATCCGTTACTATCGAATAATAAATGCACCCCATCCAATTACTTGAATCACTTTTCAAGTATTCCAATTCATCTCGATTTAATTCTTTGTTTTGATTTAATCGTGTTATGATTGCTGGATTTTTGGGATCCAATTGGGTAATGAGGTATCCGAAATATTGAAATTCACTTCCATTTTTTTTTGAAAGCATCCAAGTAATTGCCTTCACTTTTTTTGATGGGTCCTGCGCTACCGACAAGGATTTCACCTGATGAAAACTCAATTTAGTCCCTTCAGGAGCATAAAGGATGCTGTCCAATAGTTTTGAAAACTCTTGGTTGAGTGAATCTTTAATTCCATCTTCACGAAGCGTTAAAACACTGTCACCCAATATAATTAGCCTTGATATGGCAGGTTTGAAGGCTAAGGTATCAGGCGTACACGTTCCCTGAAAACTAATCAGTAGGAAAAAAAAGAAACAAGCAATTTGGCTTATCATTTTCATCGAACGCAAATCTAACATTTTCATTGTAACATGTTGGTCGACGTTTCTGAGTGGATAACGTATAAAAAAACCCTGCAAGTTCGTTGCAGGGTTTTTTATTATGAATCGAATCAATTAAGAATGCATCGCATCTTTTTTCGCAGTTAAAGTCTCTTGAGACTCACGGAAATCGGGATCATCTACGCAGCAATCAACAGGGCAAACAGCAGCGCACTGTGGCTCATCGTGGAAGCCTACGCACTCTGTACACTTGTCAGTTACAATGTAATAGATGTCCATCGATTTAGGCTCTTGAGGAGCATCAGCATCTACAGAAGATCCATCTAATTTTGAAAACATTCCTTTTACGTTGGTTCCATCCGAGAAGCGCCATTCAGCGCCACCTTCGTAGATTGCGTTATTAGGACATTCGGGCTCGCAAGCTCCGCAATTGATACATTCGTCAGTAATTATGATAGCCATAATGAGTAGTTAAGAGTTTAATGCAATATTTTTGCAGTCTTATTTCAACACAAAAATAATCAGAAAAGTTTCACATGAGCAAAAATCGGGTAAGAATTGTATGAAAAAAAGTGAAAGAATTGAAATTTTAAGTGTTTGGGGCAATGCCATCGGTGCTTTGGTGGATGAATTGGAGTCGGCAGGTAATCATTCCGAAAATCCTTTGCAGCGGGTACTGGTACTGGCAAAAAACGCGAATGCATGGTTTACTTTCGACAATATTATTCGTTCATTGAAGGCGCATGTAGCGTGGTTGGAAAAAAGTAATTTGGAGCGGTGGGCAACTCAATATCCTGAAATAGACTCCTTAAAGGTAAAGAAGAGAGTGGGAATTATCATGGCCGGAAATATTCCAGCTGTGGGATTTCATGATTTGCTTTCGGTGTTGATGAGTGGTCATTCACCCGTGATTAAATGTTCTTCTGATGATAAATTTCTATTGCCATTCTATATTGAAGTATTGAGAAAGATTTCTCTTGACATGGCAAAGACAATTTCAGTGGAAGAACGATTTACGGATATAGATGCCGTTATAGCCACAGGAAATAATAATAGCTCGCGTTATTTTGATTATTATTTTGGGAGGTATCCCCATATCATTCGTAAAAATAGAAATTCAGTCGGCATTTTGAAGGGTGATGAAACAGAATCTGATTTCACCAACCTTGGAAATGATATATTCTCTTATTTCGGTTTGGGCTGTAGGAACGTTTCAAAACTGTATGTGCCGATGGATTATAATTTCAATTCGTTTTTCCAGGCAATTGAGAGTTTTAGTGAGTTGTTGAATCATAATAAATTTATGAATAATTACGATTATCACAGAGCGCTTTATTTGCTGAATAGCGAATCATTTTTGACGAATAATTTTTTACTGTTGAGAGAAGCATCGTCGATAGCGACGCCTGTTTCGGTATTGCATTTTGATTATTATGAAGATGAAAAATCATTGGAAGAAACATTAAGAGCGGAGCAGGAGAATATTCAATGTATAGTGGGAGGAAAGTATTTGCCATTTGGAACTTCACAGCAACCGAGACTGGATGAGTATGCAGATGGCGTGGATACGTTGAAGTTTTTAATGGGGATATAGGGCAGAACAATGTTTTTTTGCCCTACCTTCACTAAAGTTCCGGCAGGCAGGCGCAGATTTGTTATGATTTAATTAAGATTTTTTATGATTGATTATAGTATCGTAAAAATCGCGATTCTGATAATGTTTTTTTTGGAACGCTGATGACACGGATTAATCGGATGATCACGGATTTTTTTCATTAATTCATCCAAAAAGAAAACATCATTTTCAAATTTTCAAATCGAAAAATTTTCAAATTAATCACGCTCATACGCCCCGAGATCTGGTTGCGATCCTGTAGTAGGTCGGGCAAGACCATTAATATCAATATTCATCGGTGGAACTGTTGATAGGTTGATATGCATTATATCGCCTTTTTCCCTCGCAAATGCAAGTGTGTCGAGCGTTAAATCATTTTCAAAAGTATTTTTAAATTGAGGATTGTTGTTTCTATAGATCACATCAAAATGCAAAGGGTCGCTTGTGGGGGTATTGTTGTCGGCTTTAATGATACAATTACGGAACAAGTGGTTTTTCAATGCGCCGTTTTTGAAATCTAATTCTAGTTCGTTGTCGTTGTTGCCGTAGATGATGCAGTTTTTGAATTCAGCTTTGATCATATCAACTAGAACATCATTCCCCGCCTGATCCTCAGTATAGTTGTTCAGGTACATAACTGGTGTTGTACGCTGTCCATAGTTCCAAAAATTTCCGAAGGTGCAGTGTGTAAAGTCATATTCACCACCGATGGTTAAGGCCGCGTTATACAGGCCGCAGTTGGATACAACATCGTTCCAACCCTCTATTTTAAAATTACGCGCTAGTATTCCGAGACCACTCATGTTTCGAATCTGCGTATTGGTTAGTTTGAGTGAGACGGGCATGGCAGGATCGAACAAGGTTTCACATTGTAATCCTATAAATCCGTTTTTGATGATGGCATAGTCGATTTCATGAGCTCCAGCGTCATTGAGCCAAATGCGATCCCATTGTCCGGGCTCTTCTTGAAGTGCAGTTTCTCTTCTTAGTCCTTGAAAAACAACTGGATTATCTTTCGTCCCTTGCACTTTAATTGTACCACCTTTGTATACCCAAAGGCCACCGGCATTGCTAAAATGTATTTGAGTGCCTTCAGTAATAATAAGTGTAGTGGATGAATCAACTACAGCATATCCTCCATAAATTACATAGGGTAGATTTTTATCCCATGTGGTTGTTGAATTCAGATTCGTATCTATGATAACGTAAGGCGGAAGGTTCGGACTTTGCTTTTTAGCGACAAAGAAATGAGCGTTTTGTCCCCAAGCCACTAAGTCGATATCCTGGATATTTCCATTTGTCTCAAAAACAAGAGAATCTTGAACTACGTAAGGCAAGGCTTGGTTGTTGGGATTCACGGTTACTTCTACAAACACCCAAATACTATCGCCACTTCTGATTTCAATATCCGAAAATGCGGTGCCTGGAGTTCCGTTTACATTTATCCGAAATAGGGAAGACGAGCCTCCAGCTAACCGAATACTTGAAATCTTTATGGCTTTCTCACGTGGGTTGTAAACTCTGAAGTTCTCCGTGACGGCTCTAATACTTGCGAAAACAGTATTAAATAATATAGTGGCTGTAGAAAAATTTAACTTTGCATTTGGGTCGGTAAGAAGGACATCCTTCTCACATGAACTGATAGAAATAATTGTTAAAAGCGTGACAACTAGTAGTTTTAGGTCGGTTGAGATGCGCATTGGGTTACAAATATACACTATGTATCTAATTGATCGCGAAGTATCACGATTGAAAAATAACAGAAAATATTTTCAGTTATTGCCTAACTCAGAAAAATACTTATCTTTGCCCCCCTATTACGATTATACCCATGAAGAAAGACATTCATCCAAAAAATTACCGTTTCGTTATTTTTAAAGACATTTCAACAGATTATGCATTTATGACAAAATCTGCTGTTGAGTCAAAAGATACCATTACTTGGGAAGACGGTAAAGAATATCCTTTAGTAAAACTTGAGATTTCACATATGAGTCATCCTTTCTATACTGGAAAGATGAAATTGGTGGATACTGCTGGTCGTGTTGATAAGTTCCGCACACGTTACCAAAAAGGTAAGAAGCCTGCCGGAGAAGAGTAATTGAATGCAAAACCCTTATAGTGAAGCCGTTCCATCTGGGGCGGCTTTTTTGTGGATGAATTTTTCCGTTGGCAAACACTTGTATTCGTTTATTATTCGTTTAATTCAAAAATTATGTTTTTATTTGTTGTGATCGAATTGATCGTATTACAATCATATCAAAAAGTTATCTAACAATCAAAAAATAAACACATGGCAACAGAAGCCGCGGAAGCGAAAGAGAAAATGAAAGTCTTGCAAATAGCAATTGACAAGATTGAAAAGACCTATGGAAAAGGCACCATCATGCGGATGGGAGATGAGGCAGTAGAAAATATGGAAGCTATTCAAACGGGTTCCATTACTTTAGACAGTGCATTGGGAATAGGCGGCTTTCCAAAGGGAAGAGTCATAGAAATTTACGGACCTGAATCTTCGGGTAAAACAACGTTGGCTATTCGTGCTATAGCGAACGTGCAAAAGAATGGTGGTATCGCAGCCTTTATTGATGCGGAACATGCATTCGATCGTTTCTATGCACAGAAGTTAGGAGTAGATATAGAGAATCTTTTGATTTCGCAACCCGATAATGGAGAGCAGGCTTTAGAAATTACAGAGAACTTAATTCGTTCTGGAGCCATTGATATCATTGTCATTGACTCAGTAGCCGCCTTAACGCCAAAAGCGGAGATTGAAGGGGAGATGGGTGAGAGTAAGATGGGCTTGCAAGCGCGTTTAATGTCGCAAGCATTACGTAAGTTGACAGGTACGATTAGTCGTACTGGATGTTGCTGTATCTTCATTAACCAATTACGTGAAAAGATTGGCGTGATGTTCGGCAATCCAGAAACTACTACAGGTGGTAACGCATTGAAGTTTTATGCTTCTGTACGTTTGGATATTCGTCGAATCGGACAAATTAAAGACGGAGATGCTGTAGTAGGAAATCGTACTAAAGTAAAAGTGGTGAAGAATAAAGTAGCGCCTCCTTTCCGTATCGCTGAATTCGATATTATGTACGGAGAAGGAATTTCCAAGAACGGAGAAATTGTCGACTTAGGAGTTGAATTTAACGTGTTGAAAAAAGCAGGATCTTGGTTCAGTTATGGTGATACCAAAATTGGTCAAGGTCGCGATGCTGTCAAAAACATGCTCACCGATAATCCTGAATTGTGCGAAGAAATAGAAGCTAAAATCCGCGCTGCCATTGCGGAAAAAGCGAACGCACAATAAAGATAGTTTGCTGAAATATTTATTCTGATTATGCAGGAGCCTAGTTAGAGTTTAATGATGTTTTGAATTGGAGAAGGGTGGTTCGAAAGGGCTGCCCTTTCTTTATAATGAATTGCAAATTGGCAAATTGGTAAGTTGTAAATTTGTAAGTTGATAATTGGGTAAATAATTCGTTAATTTTTTTTCTCGGTGTCCTCTGTGAATACCTCAGTGTCCTCCGTGTTTGAAAGTAGTCTTAAATTGGGTCGAAATTTAAATAGTTGAATGAGCAATTATTCTAATGAGAAAAATAATCCCCTTCGTTTACTATTAATCTTAACCTTGCGACCCTAGCGCCTCCCCGCGTTCCTTGCGGTTAAATTTTGTCTAACGCTGTATCATCAATTTCCCCACCGCTTTCACATCTTTCCCTTCCATCACTTGGTATTGATACATCCCATTCGGAAACTCATTCACCGAAAATGGCTCCTGCTGATTCGAAATCTTTTCGTTCATCACCACCTTCCCTAGAACATCCATCAACACAAAATACAAATCGCTTTTTACGCCATCACTCAATGCTAGCTGAATAAAATCAGAACTTGGATTTGGAAAAACACTCACTTTAATTTCTTGTTCTAGATCATCAATCCCAGTGCAAACAATAAAACTAATGTTGATCGTATCTGTCCCAGTACAACCTGACTGATTAGTCACGATCACAGAATAGATTACAGTCGTATTGGTAGAACTAGCAGTGGAGGCAATAATATTCGAAGTAGTTGCATTGGTATTCCATAAATAGCCTGTAATTCCAGTTCCTCCGGCATTAAGTGACAAGAATTGCGTAGTGCAAAGTGTAGTATCACTTGGTAAATTTACAACAGGATTCGCTGAGCTAATGGCAACAATTGTATCGATTCTCGATGGACAGCCAACAGCAGTTCCATAGGGTGTACTTGAATATAAATATGTTCCTTGCGAATTGGTTCCGTTAGTAAACGTTCCCCAATAGCCATTTGTTAATACGCTAGGACCTGTCCATGTACCATTGTTAACAGGATTATTAGTTAAGGTGGAAAACAAATTAACCGTATCAATATTAGCACAAACGGAGTAAGCTCTTGTTGAACTCACTGAAATGCATTTTTCAAACCTAAGATCGTCAACGGAAAGATCATTTCCCTGACCACCATCTACATTGGTATACATTTCAAACAAGATATTAGGCGTAGAAGATATAAAGCTGGAACTCGTATATTGAATCCAAGAAGGGCTAAGTGGTGCTAACACACTGGTAGTAGAATCAAGAACAACACCATTCGCATCTCGAATAACCATCTTCATATTACTTTGAGGCGCATTGAAAGTTGTCGTGAGCCACATAGAAAAACGATGGGGCATATTTTCACAAACCGTAAAGCTTCGTTCATAAACTTTAGTTCCAGCACAAGCACCTGTCCCCGTAGTACAATTGACAAAATTCATATACATGGAGCGAGCTCCACCATGTGCAGCAAAAGTTTGCGGCGAATTATGATAAGTAGTTCCCATAATGACTCCAATAATCGGTGTGGTATACTCGAAATCGTCAACAAGAACTGGTTGCCAAGTACATTGAGCAACTGTTTTGTTTAAGTTGAGAAATAATAAAATACAAAGACTAAGAAGGGAAATACGGGTTTTCATTGGTTGTATATTTTAAGTAAAATTATAATTTTTCTTTAAAAATTGCCGATTTATTTCACTCTTTAATTAGGGGTATCTATATCCCTAATATTTTACTTTTCATTGACATCTATACATTGCTTTTCTTTAATTTCGTAGCATCTATGAAAAGTAAAACTATACACTCACCATTTGCTTCCTCTAGTCCATACCTATTGATCTTTTTTGGATGGATTGTTTTTGGAATAACAATTAACTCTTGCACCAACAGCAAAAATCCGGATGAAACGAAAATCGCCATACAAGATACTACACCCATCGGCAAAAGAATAGCTGATATTTCCATCAAAATAAGCAAGGATCCTAAAAACGCGCAACTCTTCAACGACCGAGCTGCTTTACATCTCCAGCGAAATGATGTAGCCAATGCGTTAATGGATATGGAAAAAGTAATGTTATTAGATACCACCAATGCAAGTTACTTTTTAACGTTAGCCGATGTGCATCTCGCTAGTGGAAAACCTGGAAAATCCAAAGCTGCTTTGGAAAAGTGTATGAGTTTGGATCCGAACAATAAATTAGCTTACGAAAAACTCGCGGAATTATTTTTCATCGCTCAACAATATAAGGACGCCATCAAAAATCTCGACGAAGTACTTAAGTTGGAAATTACCAATCCAAAAGCCTATTTCATGAAAGGAATGTGCTACCGCGATATGGGCGACACTACTAAAGCCGTTTCTAGTTTTCAAACTGCCATTGAGCAACGCACAGATTACGACGATGCCTATTTACAACTTGCCATGATTTTTCATAACCGAAATAGTAAAACTGCACTTCAATACTACGATGGAGCCATCCGAGCTAATCCCAAAAATACAGACGCACTTTATGGTCGGGGATTATTTTATCAGGAGAACGAACGAAACTACGATCAAGCAGTACAAGATTATACAAATGCTATTTTGATTAATCCAAAAGCTGCTAACGCACATTATGCATTAGGGTATATCCACTATCAATATTTAAAAGTGTATAGTCAGGCCATCATTCATTTCAATGACGCCATTAATGTTAGTCCTGAATGGCCGGAAGCTTATTTCAATCGCGGACTCACTTACGAAACACAAGGCAACGTAGCCGCAGCACAAGCCGACTACGAAAAAGCGCTTAAGCTAAATCCCAATTACAAAACCGCAGAAATTGCTTTAGCGAGAGTGAAAACAGGTGGGAAGCTGTGAGGTTGGTTGTTAGTTGTTAGTTGTTAGATTTTTATTGAGCGAATTAATTTTGACTTCGAAAAGTATTATTTAGACCCCGCGACCGCCGCGCCTCTTTGGAGTTATAGTTTGTGGCGCCGTTAACATCGAATTCAGGGGGGTGTTTGGTGTGGGGGGGGGGGGGGGGGGGGGGGGGGGGGGGGGGGGGGCCTTGGATTCTAGATTTTTGGAGGAATTAATTTCACTGAATAATTCCGACTGCTCCCATTGCGTTTGAAAAGCCGTCGAATTTCAAAAAGCGCTAGCATTTCGCGAATTGGCGAATTCGTAGATTCGTAATTCGTACATTCGTATCGATTCGTAATTCGTATCCTATTTAAAACGTAAATGACTTTTCATTATTCATCTTATCTAATTTCTTATTAATCGATAAACTCCATATCACCATCTCCATGCAAAACAATTTATCGAGCGGAGATAAATCAGGACAATACTCTTTTACTAATTTTATTAAGGGAGTAATTTTATTTAGTGATGCATTGAAATCTTTGTCGGTGTCGGTATAATTAAGTTCTAATGTGTTTGTATTAAACCAAGCGATGACATCCGTATATGGTGTTTTTACATTCGCCTTTTCTAACTTCGGAATTTTAGGAAAGAGCTTTTCAAATTCGTTGACGATGGCTTGATCGATGAGTAGTTGAGCCACTTCAGCAGCGCCTTCTTGTTCCCCTTCGTACACCAATTCAATTTTACCCGTGATGGCTGGAATGATAGAGCTAAAATCAACTAAGCGAATGGCAGTTTTTTCTGAACCCGTTTCTATTAATCGTAGCTTCGCTGCTGCCATTAAGTTTTCCATGGCACTAATGGTTAAACGAGCACTTACTCCACTTTTCGCATTTACATATTCACTGTCTCTCGCCGTAAATGCAACTTGTTCTAATAAATCCCTGGCGATCTCACTCATCACAATGGTGTCTTTATCCTCTGCTGAAAGATGGGCTTCTTGTTCGGTAATTTTTCGAGCCAGCGCAATTGTTTTTGGATAATGCGTGAAAATTTGTGATCCAATTCGATCTTTCAAGGGAGTAACAATACTTCCTCTATTGGTATAATCTTCTGGGTTAGCCGTGAAAATAAATTGAATATCTAAGGGCATCCTCAACTGAAAGCCTCTAATTTGAATGTCTCCTTCTTGCAAAATATTAAATAGGGAGACTTGTATTCTTGCTTGTAAATCGGGCAATTCATTGATCACAAAAATGCAACGATTGGCTCGCGGAATCATCCCATAGTGGAGGACTCTTTCATCGGAGTAAGGTAGTTTTAGCGTAGCTGCTTTGATGGGATCAATATCTCCAATTAAATCAGAAACATTTACATCGGGCGTTGCCAACTTTTCAAAGAATCGATCACTGCGATGCACCCATGCGATGGGTGTATTTTCTCCTAGCTCCGCTAATACATCTTTCGCATATTTTGAAATAGGCTGAAACGGATTGTCGTTGATTTCAGAGCCTTTTACAATCGGCATGTATTCATCCAACAACTCAATCATGTTGCGCGCAATTTTTGTTTTTGCTTGTCCACGCAAACCCAACAAATTAATATGATGTCCAGCTAAAATGGCTTTTTTAAGTTGTGGGATCACGGTGTCTTCGTATCCCCATAAGCCTTCAAAAACGGGTAATTTAGCTCTTAATTTTTGAGTTAAATTGGCCTTCATTTCTTCGTTGATGTTGCGATCAACATAACCCGATGCTTTCAGTTCTTTCAATGTAATTTCTTGCTTCATATCGCCGAATATCTTTTTATTAAATCTTTTTAATTCTATTTTTTTCGTAATCTTCAAAAATCATTTCTCCCAACCCTTTCAATCCCGTTAAAAATGCTTTGCCTTTATTTTGTGCGGTAAACAATTCAATGAACCGCCTTAAGTAGGGATCTTGTGCAATCATAAATGTGGTGATGGGTATTTTTAATTTTCGGGCTTGTGCGGCTTTGTTTAAACATAGATTGACAATCATCTCATCCAATCCATTGCTATTTTTATAAAACTCACCGTTCGGCAATTGAACACAACTGGGTTTGCCATCGGTAATCATAAATATCTGTTTATTGGTATTTCTTTTTCTTCGTAAAATATCCATTGCCAACTCTAATCCGGCAACGGTATTGGTGTGGTAAGGACCTACTCTTAAATAAGGTAAATCTTTTACTTGGATGGGCCATGCTTCATCGCCAAATACAATAATATCAATCGTGTCTTTTGGGTATTTTCGATGTATCAATTCCACCAAGGCCATGGCTACTTTTTTGGCTGGAGTAATTCTATCTTCTCCATAAAGAATCATCGAGTGACTGATGTCAATCATCAACACGGTACTCATCTGCGCTTTGTGTTTTGATTCCTCAACAATTAAATCATCTTCGGTTAATTGTAAATCATTTATTCCATGGTTGATTTGCGCATTTTTTAAACTTTCGGTCATGTTGAGCAACGACATATCATCACCATATTGATAACTTCTGTTTTCGCCCTCACGCTCATCGCCAACGCCCAGTTTAGATGTGCGATGATTCCCTATGCCGCTCTTTTTTAATTTCCCAAAATTTGGTCGAGTGCAAACTCACGAAGTGCCGATTCCATTTTTGCCGTAAGCAATTTTTTGCCATTTCCTTCCCCTGCAGCGCCTTCTTCTCCAGGTTCAATTTCTTCCTTGATATAGCCCTTTTTCTTTAAGTCTGCTTCAAAATCGTCGAAGTTATAATCATCCGTAAAAATGTTATATTCTTTATCTAACATCTTGAGCCAATCAAAAGCTTCCTCAATATCACCCGAAGAATGGGTGAGTAGATCTTTGAAAATATCAAAAATCCGCTCAAAGGGCGATATATCTTTAGGAATATGCTTACTAAAAATAAAGCCTTTCCCAAAGTCAAAATTTATTCCATCCATGTTTTATTGTTTGATTCCTGTAACTAAACTATCGCTATAACATAGCAACGCCCATTTAGTTTTATAAAGGTAGCTATTTTTGATTAAAAAGGTGGTTTTTGGCTACTTGCTTCTACGTTGCTTTTGATGACGAAGTGATTTGGCTTCGGGATGGAAACAAGCTACAAGCTACAAGCCTCAAGCTTCAAGAGTGATTTTAGAAGAGAAATAATTTCACTTCGAATATTTTTTCCGCTGCTAGCGTTGCGTGAACGTTGCGACCGTTGCGTTTAAAAGAGAATTTGTATGTGACTAAAATTTCAAAACCTTCCTTTGAATTTTATCTTTTTCAGTTGTTAATATTTAATAATTTTAACAGTCTGAAAATGATTCTTTGCATATAAATTGCAGAAATAAATTCCTGCATTTAATCCACTTAAATCTAACTGCAGTTGGTTGTTTCCTTTTTGCAGAACAGGAGAATAGATTGTTTTTACTATCCTTCCTTGTACATCTGAAATGGTGAGATTTATTTTATCGTTTAGATTCAAGTTAAAATATAAATTTGTGATTGATGAAAATGGATTTGGATAAACAACCATATTCATTTCGTTTGCTGCATTATTTTCGTTAATAGCAGTAGGAGTGGAGCACTGTTGTAAACTTTTATTCAAGCAATCGTAACCCACCACACCTGTTGGATTGAATATGGCGATTCCCATTCCTTGTGTGGTGATCCATATATTTCCAAGTGTATCGGCTGACAATCTTCTTACTAATTGCTCAGGTAAACCTGAGTTGTTAGTTGTGTAGGTTATCCATGTTGTTCCATCAAAAGAAAGTAAACCTTGAGGAACATTAGGAAATATTGCATCTTCCGCATGAATATAAAGAAGTCCATTGGCATCAAACACTATTGAATTGACCCAATCGCCAAACATGGGTGTGTTGGTGTGATCAAATAAGGTCCATGTGGTGTTATCGAATTTATACAATCCATGTTCAGTGGCAATCCATTTATTTCCTAAACTGTCGAATGCAATGTCGTTTACAAAACCTGCTTGCAACGGTGAATTAAATGATGTATAAAATGTCCAATTGGTTTGATCAAATTTTGCAAGCCCCATAGCTCCGCATACCCATACATTGTTTGAATCATCGACGCGAATGGAATTGATTTCCATAACTCCACCAATCTGCGAAATATTAAAGTTGTTTGTCCAGGAATTGGTAGCATGACTATATCTCGCAATAGTGGTACCAAGACTTGAACCCACCCAAACATTTCCCGTTTTATCAGCGCAAATGCGAGCAGCGAATCCCAACGATATTCCGGCTGTAGCATTATCCCACACAACCCATGCTGCTGAATTTTGAACATCACCATTGGGTATTTGTACTACACCACCCGGTGATCCAGCATACAACATCCAAAGATCTCCATCACTGTCTTCGGTTACTCCCATCCCTGATCCTGTATAATTGATCGGTTGTGGAAAGTGATTCCGATTATTAGGCCCATAACTTTCCCATTGTGGACAATCGAACATGCTGATACCACCATTGAGGGCGCTACCTACCCAGGCGCGATTTCTACTATCAATAAAGACATCGTGATTTTGCATCGCCGGTAAACCTGTATTAAATTTATCGTAAGTTGTCCAAGTAGTGCCATCGTATTTTTCTAGAAAACCAATTCCACAAATCCAATATTTTCCATGATCACCAATTCGAACATCATAAACCTGACCAGGAGCAAGATGAGTTGTCCACGTGGTACCATCATAAATGAAAGCAGCAGAAGAGCTACCCAATGAACCAATGATGATGGTGTCGCCATGTGCGTCTACCTCTGCTAAATTTGCATTTCCAACAGGAGAATTTGTGTTGTTAATGTGCGACCATGTTCCGTTGTCAAGTACATCCACAGAAAAAACAGTGACAACATATACCTTGTTTGTTACTTCATCCACTTCAACATCTAAAACACCATTGTTTACCGACAATCCAGAATTTGCAGCCGTATAGAGAATCCAATTAAAACCATCGAATTTTATCAATCCTAAGTTGCAACCAATCCAAATGTTATTTTGTGCATCTACATCAATGTCTTTTACATCTTCTGCAGGTAGGTTCGAATTGGAAAGAGTGTAAACTGTCCATGTTGTTCCATCGTATTTCGCAACACCACCATCACCCGTTTGATTATTGTAAAAGGTGATCCACACATGGTCGTTGTGATCCACTACAATTCCCTTCACATAATCATTTGTGAGTGGTGAATTGGTGGAATTCCACATTTGCCAAGTAGTGCCATCATAATGAGCGACGCCACCATGTAATCCAAAGTTTTGGTTTTCATCGCAACCTACCCAAACTCCATCTTGACTATCAAAAGCAATTGCAGTTACTATAGAACCGGGAATAAATCCTTCGAAATTGCTCCAGTTTGTCCATGTAGTATCGTTAAATCGAACTAAGCTTCCCTGTGCATGAAAAGGAAGATAACCGCCTGTCCAAATATTTCCGCAATGATCGGCTTCAGTTACAAAAGAGTAGTCGCCACCAATACCTGTGTTGGTCGTTCTAAGATATTTCCAATTAGGATTATTAATTTGCGCTATTGCTGAAAGGCTAAGTAGGCAGGAAATTAAAGTGTATAAAAATTTGTTCATTTTAGTTTTTAATTAGTTTGGAGACTTGTAAATTATGATTTGTTTGAAGTATGCAGAAGTAAATGCCATTTTGTAGATTGGAGAGATCGATGTTGATTTTATTTTCTCCTGCAGTAAAATATTGTTGGGAAATATTTTCTACCATTCGTCCGGTAACATCTATTATTGAAAGGGAATTGTTCTTTATTTCCTCTAAATTGAATTCAATCGTGGTGGTATTTGTAAAGGGGTTCGGATAAACATGGATCATCTCATTTTTTTTGCCAGATAGAGGTGAAGAGAGCGAAGTAGTAATGGATTGTCCAATTTTTGCGGTAGTCCCACCTACGATATAAATCACATTTTTCGTTTCAAAGTCAAAGGCATTTGCATAGCTTCCCGGAATCGTTGTCGTCCATTCAGAAATACCATTACTACTTACTTTGCAAAGGGCCATCTCTGTGAGCGTACCTGCGGCAAGGTAAGACGCATTTGTTGAATCCATCTTCATTTGTGCATGTAGTAAAAGAGCTAATAAGGGGCCATCTGCATCTAAGTTCTGCCATAAAATAGTACCGCTACTATTGTACTTTATAAACGCAGCTCCTGGTAGTCCCGAATTCGGAAAACCACAAATTACAGGATGATTGTCGTTGCCTACTTCTACTCTAAATGCAGTAATGCTATTTGTATCATTCCATAGGAGAGTACCATTGGGTGCTAATTTTTGTATTACACTGCCACTATTGGAAATCACATACTCTCCATTGATTAAATAGGTGTTTCCTGCGGAATCTCCAGCTGCATCGCCTATGGAATTACTTAAGATTCCAGTTTTGTTCCAGATGTTATTTCCATTCAAATCAATTTTTGAAAATCCATTTAAACTTCCAACTGTTGATTTTGCGATAATGAGCAAATTACTGTCAGGAGTAAATTTCATATTTAATGGATAACCAATGCCAGTAGTGTCAAAATATGACCACAAGGAATTTCCACTTGGATCAAATTTTTTTCACTTTGGTTACTATTCCATTTGGTGAGGTGCCAAGTCCTAATACATAAACGTTGTTGTTTGCATCTACTAATACTTTTCTTGTGGAAGAACCATCAAATGAATTTTCATAAACTACTCTCAAAGTAAAGCGCCAGATGAATCAAATTTCATAATTACACTGGCAGCATTAACTGGATTTGAAGTTCCGGAGCGAATTGTTCCTGAAACTAGAATATTTCCTGCAAGATCGGTTTCAACCCAAGTGGCGACTTCATGTCTGGTATTATCGGTGTTGTTGAATGCCGTATCCCACAGGATCGTTCCTGAAGAATCTCTTTTTGTTAACGTGATATCTCCAGCTGGATTTGAATCCCAGTTGACGGTGTATACATCATAATTGCTGTTGGTGGCAAGTGCAACTCCTCCTGGGTAGTTATACCAATCGATGTTTGCCTGTGCAAAATGAAGTTGCTAAGACAAAGAAATACTAAAGTAAAGTTTGTTTTCATCTTGCAATTATTTTTTAATTAGTTTGACAGTTTGAAAATGATCATTCGAATATAGCTGACAGAAATAGATTCCATTGTTCAGTTCTGATAAATCAATAGTGATAGAGTTTTTCCTGTTAAGAAATTTTGTGTGGGAATATTTTAATTTCCCGACCTGTCGCATCAAAGATGCTAAGGGAAGTATTTTTGATATCCGTTAAATAGAATGCTAAAGTTGTGGTCGATGTGAATGGATTTGGAAATATATTTACAGTATTTTCATTTTGTAAATGACTATTAATTGATGTTGTCATATTATCATAGTGAAATACAAACATGTTTCTTGATCCAATGGCGAATAGACTACCATCACTAGCAATGTGGGTTGCTAAACCAGTTCCTGCATAAATGTTTGGGGTACTCACCCAATTTTGAACCCCTGTATTACTGTATTGTACTATGGGCATTTGATTGAATGATGGGCTAGATGGGATAGGTGTTGGACTCCCAACCCCTGTTACTATGACCTCGCCAGTTGGTTTGGCTAAAACATAATGTGGATATTCATCGCTTGCAGTTGGATTAATGGGTACTGTATAGGGTGAAGACCAAAGCAATATTCCGTTAGTGTCAGTCTGAAATGTTTCCCATTTAATTCCGCTTGCATTTCCATAGCCTATTGCACTAATTCGATGGTTTACATAAGTCAATCGAGTTGCAAAATTGTATCCGCCAAAATCATAAAAGTGCGACCACAATTGAGTTCCTGTAGCGTTGAATTTCGTAAGCTTAACATCATAATCCCAAGTGATGGGATTTACCAAGTGATATAGACTGCCTAAAACATATACATTTTCATTCTCATCGAATTCTACATCAGCAGCAAGTGTTCCAACTGCATTTGCTGTCCAAAGTAATGTTCCTGCAGTATCCCATACAAATACGGGGGAGACATTTGATGTTCCACTACTTGTTGCTATTGCAATTTTATTATTTTTAATGCGCATGCCGTTAAAATTTTTAGGCGCATTGACATTACTGGAGTTTGTAAAGATTAAATTTCCATTAGCATCTAATTTATATAATGTAGCTCCATTGGTAATTGCTGTACCTATATACATATTGCCATTAACGTCTACTGCACTTCTGCAATCAAAAGATGTTGTACTATTGATTAGAATTGTTATTGGAATGACAGTTCTCCAAAGTAATGTTCCCGTTGGACTATATTTTAAAGCTACAATAGCATTTGGGTAGTCATAAGAAGTACCAATCGAATAGAGATTGCCAACTACAAGAATGTTATTATTAGAATCGCAACTAATCCAATTTGGTTTTTCATAGATGCTTTGTATCCCTGATGAATCTTGAACTTCCCAGAGTAATGTTCCTGTTATATCGTATTTGCGAGTAAACACTTGATAACTTTGCAAGTAGCCCGTCACAATAATATTGTCTAAAGAGTCAACAACGCTCATAACCGATTGTTTTTGGTCTTGGCTAGCGTTTTGCTGCCAATCCAATGTATATTGAGCTGATGAATTTGATGTATTTAATAGCATTAAGGAAGCTAAAATGGTAATTATAAGTTTCATCTTTTTATGAGTTTAATGGTATTAAACTTGCATTTGAGTTTATGTGGCAGAAATAAATTCCACTGTTCAGTTCTGATAAATCAATTGTGATTTTATTTTCTCCTGCTTGAAGATTGTTTGCTGAAACATTTTTCACGGTTCTTCCAACAACATCAAGAATTATGATGGAAGTGTGGCTAGCTTTTGATAAATGCAGGGCTAGTGTAGTTATTGATGAAAATGGATTGGGATAAACTATTAGGTCTTGTATGATATCTTCATTCGTTTCTATAACTGCTGTGTGCACAGAGCTGTTGTCTAAAAATTTTACCATAATCATTTTGTATGGCGGATTATAGTATCCATTTACCGTGTCTTCACATTGCGGAATTGATAAATTAATGTATGGCAGACCCGGATTAAAACCATTTCCAGTTCCATAGAATACAGAGTCATTGCCCAAGGCTAATGCTTGTAATGATCTTGCTTCTTGTAGTTTTTGGGTGTAAAGCAAATTTCCGGAAGGGTCATATTTAACTATGCCACCATGCCACTGTGGAATGGTGTCTGTATTAAAAATGAGTCCACTTACAGATTGTTGACTAGAATAAACGGAGATTATTGAATTTCCCCATTCGTCTGTAGCAAGGTCAGTAACGATGTCCATTCCATCACTACCACCATGTTGCAACCATATTTCCCTGACCACTATTATTTAGTTTTGCAATGTAAATGTCCTGTGCATAGTTGCCGTTTGGTGAAATTCTGTGATTAAAACGTAGTGATCCAATAACTGTTGAATCTCCGTTACCATTTGCTGTAACATAGATATTGTCTAAGTTGTCAATTTCAATACGATTTAAACATGAAACACTTGATCCTACCGTTTGATTTAAGTGTAAATAGGTATTGCATTTTTTTGCCCATAAAGCGGTAAACGAAGCATCCATTTTAACGATAAATGAATTTTGTGCATCAACCGTATGGGTCAATGTTTGTGCATCAACAGTTAGATTTGTTGAAATGTGTTGACCAACTAAATAGATTTCATTTGAGTTTTTAGAAACTTCTATTCCATGTATTTCATTTGTGGAATTTGAATCAAGTAGCTCCGCATGAAGAATGTTTCCATTTAAGTCTAATTTAGCAATGATACCGTTTTGTGAATAAGATGTATTGAAGTTAAAAGTTCCAAACGATTGTATTCCAAAACCCATAATTCCGCAAACGTAAATAGAACCATTTACAAGTGCCATATCGGTGAATGAAATATAGGTGGTTCCTGTACGAGGTACATAAGCACACCATAAATTGTTTCCACTGCTGTCATATTTTTGCAACATAACCACTTCCAACGGGATACCAATTAGGTGCCATATAAACACTATCATCAACACTAAAAGTTCCACAAACATAAACGTTCCCGAGGCTATCGCATTTCATTCTTGATGAAGTCATGATGCTATTAATGGTAGTGCCCATCGCTTTTGCTGTCCATAACCTGTCTCCATTGTTATTATATTTATTTATGTAAAACCGATTATTTCCCATGTCTATAACGGTGTCCATTGCAAACCAAAATCCACTAAAATTACCCGAGTTGTAAGAGTTCCCATAGGTATCAGCACATACTGCATTTCCCCATACATCGCCACCAAGCAAGTTAATTCCATTGGTATACCCACACGTATGACGTAACCATAATGCGTTTATATTTATTTGAGCTTGTAATACATTTGTAACAAGTAAACTTAATACAATAATTATTTTTTTCATTGATTTAGTTTGTTGCTTAAAATTATATTTTTTCGAACGTGAGATAGTCGGTTCCACTGCCACCACCACTTACATCTTCCAATTTAATGATCGAAGAATTTTGTTGTAATACATGCCATTCATCACTTAATTCGTCGAAAGGATTTCCTGTGAAGTTTAATATCAGCTTTGTATGGCTGTCGTCACTGCCGTTTGCCCAAGTTCCACTAGTCGAACTTCCACCATTCGTTGCAACTACGGTTCCGTTTGAATTAAATTGAAAACTGTATCCTGTGAAATGATTGGTTTCGTTGTTGCCACTATCTTCATAGAAAGTAACTCTCCATTTTCCACTTTGTACGGTAGAGCTGATAGACGTTGAAGAATTGGGAGAGGAGCTATCATCTTTTTTGCAAGATGAAAAGGCTACCATTATTATAAGGGCTAATGTTGAGGTTTTAATTAAATTTTTCATTGTTTCGTTTTTTATATTGATTTAATGAAAGTGACTTATCTATTTATTATATCGTTAGACTAATTTATCATCAAGTTATAAGTAATACAGATTTGGTTTGAGAAGGTGTTGTTTTGCCACAATTATTTTCAGCATCTCTTAATAAGTTAGTAGCCGAAACGTGATATTCAGTGAGTATCCTATTTCTATGAATTATTTTCATGAATATAAAGATACCTTTACTGTAGAGGCTATTAATTAATTTTTCCCGAACAAGGTGAATCGGGATTTGAACGGGCTTAAACTAACTTCCAAAAATGTAGGGTTTATTTAGATTGGATGGATTCTATTTGCTATTCATGCAAAATCACTTTGCTTTTGAACTCTACTCAGAAAATTTCAGACTATTTAAAAATTAGACTATTGCTTGAGTATTTTTATTGTTTTAGTCTGTTTCTCAGATGTGATTACGCAAAAGTAGATTCCACTATTTAAGGACGAAAGATCCATTTCATTGGTTAAGTCGGATAATTTTGAAGTAGATATCATATTCCCAAAGATATCGAAGGTGGTCACTACAGCAGGAATATGATTAGCATTTAATTGTAGTATAAATTGTTTAGAGAATGGATTTGGATAGGCTACAATGGTTTCATTGTTAGTAATTGTTAAAACATTTGAAACGATAGCATTTCCAAATTTGACTACGGTATTTGTGTTTTCTATTTGCACATAGATATTCTCATTATTATCTAAATCCATGGAAATTGGAGTAGTGCTTTGCGCTTGGTAGGTGGTATTCCAAGCTAAAGTGAAATTGCTATTAAAGGCATATAAGAATAAAGTAGACGGAGCACCTCCGTTATTATCTGATTTACCGATTACATAATCATTACCTGTTTGTTCGTATTTAATATCGAATACGTTATTATTAATATTGGGAAGTGTATGGTAGCTACTGTCAATTATATTTCCATTGGATGGATTGATAGTAGCTACAAAAAGTTTCCCTACACCAGAAGCCGACCATTCGTTCCAGTAATTACTAAGTCCCGATTTGGTAAGAATTCCATTCTGCCAGAGGTAGCATCAATTCCGATGTTAAAAGCTTGTCTGTAAATTACAGATCCAACTAGACTGTATTTGGTTAGTTCTATTTCTGTTTGTGTAGCACCAAAGTTTTGACACAACGTGTAGGTGTTGTCGGTGGAATCGATTAAAACATCTGTGGCCCATCCTTGATCAAGTAATGAAGCAGCACTTGACCATTTGAGATTTCCAATAGAATCCCAAACTACTACTTTGTGTTCTGACAAAGACAAAGTTGTATTCCCAATGAGTGCAATATTTCCATTTCTATAATTCATCCCTCTTAGTCCATGAATGCTAGAAAAATTTTGTACTCTTTCCCAAAGGGTGTTGCCATTGTTATCGAGTTTTAATAGAATTAATCCAGATTGCGTTTGAGTAGTTGTATTTCCTGCGGAAGCGATATAGAGGTTGGCGTGTTCATCTAAGAAGGATTCGTTTTTATTACCTAAAGAATAATTTGCACCAGCGTTAAAGGTTCCGGTAATAGTTTTGTTTACTAGTACCCCCCCGCAGAGTTATATTTAAATACTTTAAGGCATTCGGAAATTCATTTTGTAATGACAATGTATATTGGTATCCAACTATAAAGATGTTGTCATTTGAATCAATTCCAACCCAAGTGGCTGCATGTCTGTTGTTCGGTGTTCCAGTTGAAATGGAATCTTTCCAAAGTGTTGCTCCTGCAGAATTTAATTTATGTACAAATATATATTCTGCATAACCCGCTTGGTTTAAGCCGTTACTCACACTGATGATATTATTTGAATTGTCAACGACTATGTATTTTGCCTAGTGAAAGATTATTCTGATAGGTGTTTTCCCACAGAATATTTTGTGAATGGATTTGAGTGAAGAAAAAGCTAAGGATTATAGTGAAGAAGTATTTCATAAGTCAATGCTTTTTAGATGGATTGTACTTGTAATTAATTTAAAGTGAATCTTAAATCTGATGAATTTGAGGTTGATTCATAAACAAATTAATATGACCTCAAAGGTCGCCAGTAGCAGTTTCGAAAAAGTAATATTTGTCATATCGAAAAATGACATTGTGCATTGATTAAATAATGTCTATACCATTTCTAATTCCAATGGTTCTTTTCTTAAAAGAATAATATTTTGATAGTTCTATGCAGCCCTTAAAATTTTTCCATTTTTTTGCCTTTCACCAACTCATCCACCAATTTATCTAAATATCTTACTTGTCTTGTTAAAGTGTTTTCAATTTCTTCAATCCGATACCCACAAATTGCGCCTGTAATGAGGTTCGCATTGGGATTTAATTTTGCGCGTTTAAAGAATGTTTCAAAAGTTATTTTTCTTCAATAAATTCTTGAATTTTTTTTCATCAAATCCAGTTAGCCATTTTATTACTTGATGTAATTCAGCTTTTGTTCTTCCTTTGCTCTCCACTTTTGTGATATAGTGCGGATAAACCGATGCAAAGTCAGTTTTGCTATTCGTTTATCGTGCTCGGGAGTTGTTTTCATTGTTGCTGTGATTAACTTAATATTTTAAGTAGAGAGTTTATCAAGTATGCTACATGCTTTCGCATTTTGTTTTATTATTGATAACTTGAAGCCCTACTTGCTATGAATTTCATTAGCAAATATAGAAAAATCAAATTCCCCGTCGTATAAACTTTAAAGAATATTCTATGATTGGGGTAGAGACGAGGTCGCTAGCATGAGAGGATATAAATTTTTAGCAATTGTGTAATTTAATTTCACACAGGTTTACAATTTGTCGCTTATTTTTGAATCACCCTCCATTAATCATCATGGTCATCTCAATTGGAATAATAGTGGCATCACTTCTAATTTCAGAGTGCCTGATTTCCCCACCACTGACTCCAACATTATAGGCAAAAACACCATCTGTCAACGCTAGTAATAGAATTAGAATTTGAAGATATCGAATTTGCATTGAATTTATTAATTCTGCCACGAATCCAATTATCGACATTGCTCCTAGGATGAGCGTAAAGATGAAAAAAGTTTCGGCGAACTCTTCATGGTTGTGTAAAAGTGTTTCGCTGATTCCTAAATTGTTTTCTACAATTTCTTCAGCACCTTCACCGGTGTAGAATGCAAGAATTGATGCGATTGCTGCAAAAATATAGATACCAAGTCCGGTAAGTTTAACCTCTGATTTCTTGATCAATAATCCAATAACGAATACAAGTGTTCCTATGATGAGTCCAACAATAGGAAGGTGATTTACGATTAAGTGATAATGTGCGTTATTCATAATTAGTCTTTTATTAAGTTAAATGCTCCCTTGGTTAAGAATTGTGTTTGTTCGTTAAAGCTGTTCTGATTTAAGATTTCTACAAATCCATTGTTTGTTTCTCCTGTTTTAATTTCTCGTTTTATAAACGAGTATCCATTTTTTGTTGAATCTTGAAGAATCAGTGCATAGAATTTACCTTCCACTTCTACAATGGCGTCTTCAGGTAATGAAGCCTTTGAAACAGCAGTGAATTGATATCTGCTTCAACATACATCCCCGGACAGAACTTAGATGCCGCTTTTTCAGAGGATGGATGTGCATGTATAAGAATTTTTCGGCTGATTGGATCTACCGTTTTGTTTACCAGATGAACAGTGGCTTCGTACTCGTTTCCTTGATCTTCTTGAATTCTAAATTGAATGGGTTGGCCAACGCTAACTTTGGTAATGTCTTTTTCGAAAATATTTAATTCAAGGTGTAGATGATCGGTGTTTACAATCGTAATGGCCGATTGTGATGAGTTTAGAAAGGCTCCTTGTGAAATATCAACCTGAGTGACGAATCCATTGATTGGCGAAGTGACATTCACGGTTGTTCGGATGTTTTTATCGTAAGTAGATTGGGTGGTATATTCATTAGAGTTAACTTCTTCCCTAAGGATTCTAGTGTTACTTTAGCCACTGTATAGTCAGATTCTGCTTTCAGAAAGTTTTTTTGCGATGATACATTGTCTTGTACCAGATTCTTTTGCCTTTCATAGTCTGATTTTAAATAGGCGAGTTGTCCTTGAATCTCTAGGTAGTTTTGTTGTATCTGTACAAAATCAGGATTTTCAAGGGTGAACAGAATTTGTCCTTTCTTTACTCTTTCACCAGGAAGGAGTTTTATCTCTTTAACAGTACCATCAAAATAGGAACTTACGGATGCTCTATTTTCAGGCGGTACATCAAACATTCCCGTGGCTTTTATTATTTCATTAAAAGATTTTTTTTGTAATCCTCCAATACTCATTTCGGAAGATTGGAATTGTTTTTCGCTTAACTCAAATTTACCTTCTAAAGTTTTTTGAGATTCTGTTTTTTCCGCTGCTTTTGATTCTGTTTTTGATGAACAGGATGCAGAAGCGAGCAGAATGGAAAATAGTATATAGCTTGCAGCATATTTTTTCATGGTTGTATGGTTTTTCATTTTTAATTCAAGATGTAGTTTGCTTCCAAAACCGTAACATTGTATTGGAGCAGGGAGTGGAGATAATTGGATTGAATGTTTTTTGCATTTTCCAATAGTTGAGTGTACTGGAAAAAATTTATTTCTCCATTTTGATAGGATTTATTGGCATGGAAGATGGTTTCTGTAGCAAGTTTATTTCCTTTCGTTTGATAATAGTCTATTCCTTCTTCAAATTTCCGTATGTCAGATCGCAATGCATTATATTTTGTGAGAAGTTGAATTTTTAAATTTTCACTTTCTGTCTCAATGATTATTTTTTCGGTTTTTGCAGCTTTTATTTTCGACCGTTGACTTCCAAACCAAAGTGGAATACCAATTCCTACTTGAAATCCAGAATAGGATTGCGTTCCAACACCCTGATTTGTACCTTGAAATACGGAGGCATTAATGTCGGGCAGTAATTTTTGTTTTTCTAAGGAGGCTGTATGATTCGAAAGTTTTTTAGCATTTTCTAAGTAGAGGAGTGCAGGATGTGATGTGCTGTCATAAGCAAGCAATGTTATTTTTTCGAAATGTTCTTCACTTACTTTAAAGCTGCTGTCAGACTGAAGCCAATGATTTAACAAAATGTAATTCCGGTATATGTTTTCGCGTACTTGATTGAGCTGAATTGAAATTTCTTTTTTCTTGGTTTCTGCAGTTAATTTTTCAATGTAATTGGATTCTCCTTGTTCAAATCTTCGGTTTGCTGCATGTTCAAATGAAGCATAAAGGCTATCGAGATATTCATAATTATTTTGCATCTGTTGCCAATACACAATTTCATTGTAAACTTTATGAACTTCTTTGGTGACCATTCGTTTATCGATCGAAAGTTGATCTTTGGTCAGTTGAGATTTTTGTTTCATTACTTTTCGTTGTGCACCATATACCGTTGGAAATTGTATAGTTTGACTAACACCCCACACATCCAGTGGGAGGTTATTGGGCGCTATATTGTTTTGGTCTTTGTTGTAGTAGATTTCGGTTTTGTTGATGTCAATGGCACTGTTAATGAGTTGCTCGCTTTGAATAATTCGCTGCGACGAAACTTTTAATCCTAGGTTGTTTCGTAATGCAATTTCAACCGCTTGCTCTACCGTAATTTTATGATCTTGGCTCTGTCCATAAATGGGTAAAGCAAGTAATAGGATAGTTGCAATGACTACTGCTGGTTTTTTATTTTTTTATTTGCCTTTTTCTATCAAAATGGCATAGAGCACAGGAAGGACTATAAGAGTAAGTGCGGTTGCGGAAATGAGTCCGCCTACAACCACGGTCGCGAGAGGTCGCTGAACTTCCGCTCCCGCTGAACTGGAGATGGCCATGGGTAAGAATCCTAAGGCCGCTGCTGAGGCGGTGAGCAAAACTGGGCGCAACCTGTTCTTGGTGCCCAAAAGGATTCGTTGATTGATGTCCGTGATACCATGTGCTTTTAATTCTTTGAACTCTTCGATTAACACGATTCCGTTTAATACAGCAATTCCAAAGAGTGCAATGAATCCAACTCCTGCAGAAATACTGAAGGGTAGATCACGCATGTAAAGAAAGATAACGCCACCTACCGCCGACATCGGAATGGCACTGTAGATAATTAACGCTTCTTTGATGGAGTCAAACGCAAAGTAGAGAAGAACAAAAATGAGTAACAATGCAATGGGAACAGCAATCATTAGTCGTTCTTTTGCGGTTCTTAAGTTTTCAAATTGTCCACCATATTCTATAGTGTATCCTGTTGGTAATTTAATTTTTTGATCAATGATTTGTTTAACATCTTTTACCACCGATTCTAAATCCCTGTTTCTAACATTCACGCCTACTACAATTCTTCTTTTGGTGTTGTCTCTGGAAATTTTCGCAGGGCCTTTTGTATAGGAGATGGTTGCAAATTCGCTCAGCGGCACTTGATTGCCATTAGGCAGTTGGATGGATGCCGTTTCTATGTCTTGAATGTCCTGATGATGGGCCGTGTCAAATCGAACAACAAGGTCAAACTGTTTTTCACCTTCAAACACAGTTCCTGCGGTTTTTCCTGCAAATCCCATGGTGATAATGTTGTTTAATTCTTCAACATTCAATCCGTATTTTGCGATTTTTTGTCGGTCGTATTGAATCGACATCTGCGGTAGACCTGCTACTTTTTCTACAATAATATCCGCGGCTCCTTGAACTCCTTTTATTTCTTTTTCAACTTCTACTGCTTTTTTATAAAGCACATCTAAGTTTTCACCGAAAATTTTAATGGCTAAATCAGCACGAACTCCAGTGATCAGTTCATTGAAACGCATCTCGATGGGCTGGGTAAATTCAAATTCTACTCCTGGAATTTCAGTCAATGCTTCTTTGAACTTGTCGGCTAATTCATCTTTAGTTTTAGCAGATGTCCATTCTTCTTTTGGGCGGAGCTTGATGATTACATCACTTTCTTCCATCGACATGGGATCGGTGGGAACTTCTGCTGCTCCAATTCGACTGACTACTTGTTCTACCTCTGGAAATCTTTTCAGAATGGATTCAATTCTTGTGGTCGCGATTACTGTTTGACTTAAGGAAGTTCCTGTTTTTAAAACGGGTTGTATCACAAAATCGCCTTCATCTAATGTCGGTACAAATTCTCCACCCATCCGTGTAAAGAGAAATCCCACAGCTAGTAACAACACAATGGCCATGCTTAATACAAGTTTCTTTTTATGGAGAGCCCAGGTGATGGTTGGAATGTATTTGTTTTCTAAAAAAGTGATGAAGCGAGTAGAAATATTTTTTTTGGATGTATCGGATGGCTTTATAAATAGAGAGGCCATTACGGGCACATAGGTAAAGCACAAAATCATAGCGCCGATCAATGCAAAGCAAAATACTAAGGCCATCGGTCTAAACATTTTTCCTTCTACACCCACTAAAGAGAGAATCGGAATGAAAACGATAATAATGATTAACTGACCAAAAACAGCGGAGTGCATCATCTTGCTTGCCCCCAAATGAGTGTTGTTGTCAATGAAGTTCTGTCTTTCGGCTTTCGGTAGTGCTAATAAGTGAGTGCGTTCGGCTGTAATTTTGTACGCAATAAATTCGATGATGATTACCGCTCCGTCAATGATGATTCCAAAGTCGATGGCGCCCAGACTCATCAAATTCGCATCTACACCAAAAATGTACATGAGTGAAAGTGCAAATAACATACACATGGGAATAACCGAGGCTACCACCAGACCAGAGCGTATATTGCCGAGCAACAGTACAACAACGAAGATGACAATTAAACATCCTAAAATGAGATTTTCTGCAATGGTAGATGTCGTTTTGTCAATCAGCTCACTCCGTTCTAGGAATGGATTGATGCTAATGCCGGGAGGAAGTGATGGCGAGATCTGCGCTACTTTTTCTTTTTACAGCATCAATGACTGCTTTTGAATTGCCTCCTTTTAGCATCATCACTTGCCCTAATACTTTTTCACCTTCACCATTGCCAGTGATAGCACCAAAGCGTGTGGCATGACCAAATCCAACAGTGGCAACATCTTTAATGAAGATGGGAACACCATTTCTGCTTTCGATAACAATATCTTCAATGTCTTTCAATGAACCCACTAAACCTTCGCCTCTGATGAAATAGGTTTGATTTGTTTTTTCAATGTAACCCCCACCGGCAACACTGTTGTTTTTTTCTAATGCTAAAAATGTTTGCGGAACGGAAATGTTTAAACTTCTTAGTTTTTCTGGATTGATGGCAACTTCATATTGTTTGAGATAACCACCCCATGTATTTACTTCTACCACTCCTGGGATACCTGAAAGTTGACGCTTCACAATCCAGTCTTGGATGGTTCTTACATCTGATAATGAATAGTCGTTTTTAAATAAGGAGTCTACTTCAATTACATATTGATAAATTTCACCTAAACCCGTTGTGATGGGTCCCATGAATGGTTTTCCAAATACTGCAGGAATCTTTTCTTCTGCAGCTTTAATTTTTTCTGCTATTAATTGTCGAGGTAAGTACGTTCCAATTTTGTCATTAAAAACGACAGTCACCACCGAAAGACCAAACTTGGAGATCGAACGAATCTCTTTCACGTCTGGCAAGTTGGCCATTTCCAATTCGACAGGGTAGGTAAGAAACTTCTCTACATCTTCTGTTGCCAAATTTCTGGAGGTGGTGATAATTTGTACTTGATTATTCGTAACATCAGGGACAGCTCCTATGGGAATCTCAGAAAGAGAGTAAAGTCCAAAAGCGATGATGCCTGCAGAGAATAAAAGTATAATCAGTTTGTGGTTGATGCTATATTGGATGATTTTCTCTAACATTACTTTACTTGACTAAATTTATACAGCAAAAGTAGAGTGGCATCCTAAGGCTGATCTCAAGCCTTTCTTAAGATTGACTTAAGAAATTGGCTGGTGGTTCAGTTTGAGTAAGGAAAGTGGCTTGTAAAGATTTTTTAAGCCTTTTTATAGCATTGAAAAGAAAATAAATGGTAAAGTACTTTGAAACGAATAGATTTCTTTACTCCTTAGAAAATTTTAGCTGTGCAAATCCTCAACTTAAAACTTGATGGTAACAATGGTCCCTTTTTCTAAAACACTCTCTACGGTGAGTGTTGCTTTAATGGCATCAGCACATTTTTTCACGATTGAAAGCCCAAGTCCATTCCCAGCAATGTGTTTATGGCTAAGCGCATCCGAACGAAAGAAACTATCAAAAATATTCTTTAAATCTTCTTTGTTAATACCAATGCCTTGATCATGAATGGAACAAATTACATGATCATCAATTTCATCTACTTTAATTTTGATGGTGGTATTGGTTTTTGAATATTTGATCGCATTATTGAGTATATTTTCTATAATGAGATGTGTGTAGTATTGTGGAACTAAAAGTTTTTGGTTTTGATCAAACTGAAGTTCTACTTGAATGTCTTTTTCTTCAATTAGTTTTTAAATCGATCCAGTGAGTCATCAATTAAAGTAGGTAGGTATACTTTATTTTTTATTAATGGTTTCAGAGGGTATATCGAGTCGAGCAAGCAGCAATAAATGCTCAAGTGAGTTTGCCATCTTTTCGAGCTCAGAGAGACTAAATTTTATTTTCTCTTCGTACTCATGTTGGTTTCTCGGTTTTCGGATGAGGACTTCGAGAGCGTTCCGATAAGGGTGGCCAGTGGAGTTCTTAATTCATGCGATGCATCGGAAGTGAATTGTCTTTCTCTTTCAAGTGTATTTTCTATTCGATCAAGCAAAGAGTTAAAGTTGGTGGATAGTTCGTAGATTTCATCTTTGTAAGGAGGTAATTCGACACGTTCTTTTGAATTGAATTTGGTGATTCGAGTGATTGTGTTTGTTACTTCTTTCACTGGTTTTATACTTCTGCCTGCTAAGAATCTCGAAACAAAGTAAAGACCAATCAAAATAAATAAATACGCTACAATTAAAATATTTCTGAGTTGTAAGAGCGTGGAAATAGCGGCCTCTGACGACATGGCTGCTAAAATGTAGCCAGTTATTTTCCATTTTGCTCTAAAGGGAGTTGTACTTGTCTAATTTTCCTGAAGCCCATTTGAGAATCAAAATGACCTCCAAATTTTAACTCATTATAACTTAAGTTATGCTCTTTCAAATTAGGTGATTTATCCATAAACCGACCTTGAATATCGATCAGTTGTATGAAAACAGGGTTAACTTGAACTTCACTATGTTCTCGCTCTTTCCATTCTTCTTTGTTCTTGAACTCAATACTGTCTCCAATAATATTTATTTCATTGGTATGCTTGTGTGCTTCGAAGGATAAATCATTGTCAAGATTTCTGAATACTGAATTGGATACAACAAAGTAGATCGCCGTAAATGCGATAGCTATAATGAGAGCAGTAGCCAACATATAATGAAATGCAATTCGGTTTTTAAAGCTTAGGTTCATAATTCTTTTGCAATATAACCTACACCACGTACGGTTTGAATGTAATTTTCATTTTCAGATAATAAAGTTTTTTTCTCAGCGCATTTATATACACATCAATTACGCCTGTATCGTAGTCGAAATGAATATCCCATACGCTCTCTATGATTCTAGTTCTTCTGCAAACTTTTCCCTTGTTGCGAATGAGATGTTCAAGCAAGGCAAATTCTTTTTGCGTTAAATGGATCTCTTGTTTATCTTTAAATACTTGATGCGTTTCTGTATTGAGCGAAATTGGACCCAAATTAAAAACGGAGTGATCCCCCGATTTGGGTCTCAATTGAACTTTAATTCGCTCTAATAATTCTTCAAAATGAAAAGGTTTTTTGATGTAATCATTGGCTCCCGACTGTAATCCAAAAATGGTTTCGTCTAATGTATCCTTAGCCGTTAAGAATATGATGGGCGTTTCGTGAAATTCCTTTCTAAACTGTCGGCAAATTTCAATGCCACTCAATCCCGGAAGCATCCAATCTAACAAGAGTAGATCATACTCCCCAGATAAGGCCATTTGCAAGCCCTTTTTCCATCTTCTGCTACATGTACAGCATAAGACTCCTCTTCCAATCCTTGCTTCAAAAAGCAGCGATTCCAGGTTCATCTTCTACTATCAGTATTTTCATTTTTCAAAGATTCAGTAATTTAACTTAAGTTTTATTCTTTGGTTTCTTAAGATTTGCTTAATTTTTGTGTTTAATACTAAACAGTCAAAGGATTTCCTTTAATGGATACCTACATTCTTTAACAAATATAAAGCAATAAGGGAAATATGCCCAATTAGTTGAAGGAATGCTTAGGATTATAACTATAGATTTAAGTGACTACATCACCTATTTGAACAAATTGAATAATTCTTCGCTATTTTAATGAAATTGTTGAATTAAAATGTGAAATTCATTTTTCAATATATTTTGGTCTTTTTTTAATAGATTGGGCAAACTTAAAATTGAAACGTAATCTATTTCGGTTGTAATAAGTGAAAATTTGATTTTGTTGGATTGGAAGTGTTTTTAAGAAAATATTTATTTGTAAACTTTTCTTTTTTAATGTATCACTGCGTGCATTTGAATTTAAAGGTACTGCTCTTTAAAACTTTTTTTAATAAATATAGTACCAAGAGAACCAGATTTAATAAAATTGTATTTACATTGACAATTCTTGCAAATGGAGACGCTCCTATGGGCCAAAATTGTCCTAAGAGAATAATAGTGTTTAGAACAATCAATAAAAATAAGAAATGATTTTTTATTCATACCTAATCTTGTTTTTTATTGTTCAAGTTCTTTTATCATATCCTTTACCCAACAATGGTAAGAGTTGATGCTAAAGCTTTCTTTGAAGTAATTTTTTGCTCATTCTTTATTTTCAGCATCCAAATGGACTTCCTCTAAACACTGTATGGTTTTAAAGCATTTCTGAAGAGTCGGTTTGTAAGGGTACTAAGATTATATGCCTTAACCTTTCCTAGAATATCTCACCCTTCAATAAAAACTCATCCGATGCAACACCCCCGAGCTCGGAACTTCTTTCGCATCAAATAAAATCTCCTTCGCTTTTACCTTTTTCACATAACTAGAATACGTTGGCAATTCTTTCGCTTGCATATACACAAAGTATCCAATGATGAAAACAGAAAACCACGTCGATATTTTCATGGCTGCAGATGGAATTTTAATTGAGTAATGAAACAACCACCACGAAATTAGCATCACACTTGCAAAACTGATAAAACTCCAAGCCCTTTCCGGACCATAATCGCCCATAATAAAGGTGATGAAGTAAGTATGTATTCCGATGAGGATAATCCATGCAATGATTGCATACAAACTACCTTTCCCCAATGAGAGTTTCGGTTTAATAGTGTTTTCAGAAAAAATGGGGTAGAGTAAGATGAGAACAAGGAAGATTCGAATGGGTGCATGATAAAACAAAATCTTAGCGCTGAAATATCCACTGTGAATAAACCAATCTATTATACTAAGATCAGGTAGTGCAGCTTCGCGTTTGCCATGTCCATCGCCAGCTAAAGCAATTCCGAAACTAACGCTCATGCCTATGAGAAAATTGATGATGTGGTTTCGGTACTCTTGGGTTCGGACGTTTTTGTAATAAAGTACACCAATTAAAATGACATATAAGCAAACCACCGCCGGCTCGGCAGCACCGCCTATATAGAGTCCGAGGAAGGTGATGAGACAATCTTGAACAAATTTATTTCGAAGTGGACAAATGGTAATACTTGCAGCACCCAATAAAGCAATAAGGTTCCATCCGTACATGGTGGAAGTGTTTACCCAAAACCATGTATCGCCAATGTGAAAGCAAGAGAGGATGATAGCCGCTGTAAATAATCCTGATTTTAAAATGCGATCGCTGTTCGATGAAAATGAATTCAATCCTTTTTTTGCTTGTAAGGCACGAAGGAAAAGATCAGATGTAAAGAATAAAGCGAGGAGTGTAAAAAGATGATAAAGCCATGGTGAGCTGTCTTCGTTCCAACAGCTCATCCAGGTATGTAAATAGAAGAACGACATCCATCGTGTGTTCCAGGTATCGTAGTGATCGATTGTAGCACCTACAATGCCGTGAGCCTGCACACCGCGAAGCATCACGAGGTCGTCGTCAATCAATACATTGTAATAAGCCAATAGCCCAAATCCCAAAGCAAAAAGCAGGAGAAGTAAATAGCGAGGAATAAGCTTCAACATAATTTCAAAAATAGGGAAATTGGTTTACAATAAAAGCGTTCTCACTACTACTATGTTTTAGTGGCCGCTGATTATTTATGATTTTTAAGATTTGTTATGATTTTTTTCGGTTGCAAATCAAATTTCGCATTTCGTAATAATTCGCATTTCGCATCAGATTCACATTTCGTTTCTGGGAGGGGTTTAAACAAAAAAAAGGAACCCATAAGGTCCCTTTTTCTAATCTGAGAAGGCTTTTATTTATTTTACAGAATTCAATATCGCTTCGAAAGCTGCAGGATTATTCATTGCTAAATCGGCAAGTACCTTGCGGTTCAAATCGACATTGCTAGCGTGAATTTTACCCATGAATTGAGAGTAAGACATTCCATGAATACGCGCTGCTGCGTTGATACGTTGGATCCATAAACCGCGGAAGTTGCGTTTCTTGGTCTTACGATCACGGTAAGCATATTGGAGACCTTTTTCGACAGTGTTTTTGGCAACTGTCCATACGTTTTTGCGGGAACCGAAATTACCCTTGGCGAGCTTAAGAACTTTCTTTCTTCTTGCTCTAGCCGCTACGTGATTGACTGAACGTGGCATGTTGTTTTCGTTTTTTTGGCGTTAGCGTCCTGTTTTAGGAGGATCTTGAAGCTAAGTACCGGGTTAGAATTAATTTTTAGAAGTTAGTGGGAAGCGATTAAGCCATTCCTAACATTCTCTTTACTCTGTACTCATCCGTTTCATGGACCGTACCAGTAGCTGTTAATGCGCGTTTTGCTTTCGTAGTCTTCTTGGTTAAGATGTGACTTTTGTAAGCATGCTTACGCTTAATTTTTCCTGTGCCTGTAAGCTTGAAACGCTTTTTTGCACTGGAGTTTGATTTCATTTTCGGCATGACAGTTATTTTATGCTTCGTTATTATTGTCCAACTCCTCGTCAACTATTTGCTCCGGGAAAGGAATGTCTGGGCTCTTTTTGATAGAAGCTTCGTCTTTCCCTTTCGTCGCATTTGGTTTTCCAGCTGCCTTCTCATCAGCAGTTTTGGTTGGTTTACTTGGTTTTTTTATTCGGCAAAGGAGCCAGGTGTAAGAACATCCTGTTTCCTTCTAATTTTGGTAACATCTCCACTTTACCAAACTCTTCGAGCGCTTGTGCAAATTTTAGGAGGATGATTTCTCCACGTGCTTTGTAGGCAATCGCCCTTCCTCTGAAATGTACATAGGCTTTCACCTTTGCACCTTCTTCCAAAAACTTCATCGCATGTTTCACTTTGAAGTTGAAATCATGCTCATCCGTATTGGGTCCGAAACGAATCTCTTTCAAGATTTGCTTAGAAGCTTTGGCCTTGGTTTCCTTTTCCTTTTTCTTGCGTTCGTAAAGAAACTTTTGATAGTCTACAATTTTACAAACGGGTGGATCCGCTTGCGCTGCAATTTCTACCAAATCAAGACCTGCATCTTCTGCCATCTTGAGCGCTTCTTGAATTGACAAAACTTGTGGCTCTCCAGTATCACCTACCAGACGAACATGAGTGGCTTTAATTTTGTCGTTGATGCGGTGTTCCGCCTCTCTTTTAACGGGTCCCCGTCCTCTACCGAATCCGGGTTTGTAAGGAAAAGTTGCTATGTGGCCTCCTTTTATTTGTTAAGTTAATCTATGTTTTAAGCGCTTAAGAGCTCTTTTATTTCTGTTTGCATTTTGTCGACGAAATCCTGGATCCGTAAAGTTCCCTGATCTCCTTTTCCATGTTGACGAACTGATACTGAGTTGTCTTGCTCTTCCTTTTCGCCAATAATTAGCATGTAAGGAATCTTTTTCATCTCGGCATCTCTGATCTTTTTGCCAATCTTTTCGTCACGGTCGTCAACGAGCCCGCGAAGATCGGAATTTATAAGGACTTGTAAAACTTTTTTGCGTATCCGTTGAATTTATCGGAAATAGGCAAAATAGCGATCTGCTCAGGAGCTAACCAAAGTGGGAAATTACCCGCATAATGCTCAATTAAGAACCCAATAAAGCGCTCATGTGTTCCCAGTGGAGCACGGTGAATGCAAATGGGCGTCTCCATTTCGTTTTTGGCATTGCGGAAAGTTAAGCCAAACCGACCCGGTACAGCGAAGTCTACTTGATTGGTTGCCAGCGTGAACTCGCGTCCAATGGCACTCCAAACCTGTACGTCGATCTTCGGTCCGTAGAAAGCCCCTTCATCGGCCACTTCTACATATGGAATTTTGATTCAATGAGGACTTGTCTCACCATATCCTCGGTTTCCAACCATAAAGCTGCATTGTCCACGTACTTCTGACCCAATTTGCTAGGCTCGTGAGTCGAGAAACGCATCACGTATTTCTCAATTCCAAAAATTCGGAAGTATTTGAGGTACATGTCATTCACTGCATTAAACTCATCCGCAAATTGCTCCTTAGTGCAATAAATATGCGCATCGTTCATCTGTAGTTGTCGCACACGCATCAACCCAAATAATTCTCCACTTTGCTCATAACGATAACAAGTACCGTATTCCGCCAAACGTAGCGGCAAATCACGATAGCTCAAATTCATTTCCTTGAAAATCTTATGGTGATGTGGGCAATTCATCGCTTTCAAATAATATTTCTCCCCTTCAAACTCCATGGGCGGGTACATGCTATCAGCGTAATAGGGCAGATGTCCGCTCGTGAGGTACATACTTTCCTTCGCCAAATGCGGAGTACGAACGCGTTTGTATCCCGCTACGGCCTCCGTCTTTTTCGCCAATCGTTCCAATTCTTCAATCAACACACCACCATTGGGCAACCACAATGGCAAGCCTGGACCCACATCATCATCGAAAGTGAAAATTTCCATTTCCTTTCCAATTTTGCGGTGATCACGCTTTTCGCCTCTTCCACCATGGTGAGGTAAGCCTCCAACTCCGATTTTTTAGGGAACGTAATTCCGTAAATACGGGTGAGCATGGGATTATTCGAATCGTTTTTCCAATAAGCTCCCGCCACGTTGGTTAGCTTTATAGCTTTGATATAACTGGTATTTGGAATATGTGGTCCTCGACATAAATCCGTAAAATTTCCTTGTGTATAAAAAGTGATTTTACCGTCTTCGAGGTTGCTTAATAAATCGAGTTTATAAGGGTCGTTACGCTCTGTGAAATATTGAATCGCATCGGCTTTGCCCATCTCTTTCCGCACATAGGGGTTGCCTTGTTTGGCGAGCTCAGCCATTTTATCTTCAATTTTTTTCAGGTCATCAGCCGAAAAAGCAATTCCTCCGAAGTCTACGTCGTAGTAAAAACCATTTTCTACAGGCGGACCTACCCAAAACTTAACCGTTGGATAATAAAATTCCAAGGCTTCGGCCATCAAATGCGCCGAAGAATGCCACATTGTATTCTTTCCATCTGCATCGTTCCACGTCAACAAGGTCACTTGGGCATCTTGTTCAAGGGGTCGGTTCAAGTCTTGGATCTCTCCATCTACCCTCGCCGCCAATACATTTCTCGCCAATCCTTCAGAGATGGATTTGGCCACATCCATCGGCGAACTTCCTTTTGGAAACTCACGAACAGATTGATCGGGTAGCGTAATTTTGATATTCATCGTATTTTTAGAAGGGTGCAAAGGTAATCCCATTTTACGCAATATGAAACCCCCTTCGATAGATTTACGAAAATTTTCATTTTATTGTTAATCAGTATCTCTGTTTGAGCAGAAAAGATCCCAGAGGGATCTAACCTCATAGAAAAATATGGCTGAGATTACCCCAGCGGGGTCGCACATCATTGTCATTTTAAATCGATGATCTGGATGTTTTAATTATTTCCCATCTACGGGAGGAAAAAAATTAAATTTATGTCCGCTTACATTTTCACATCCACCATCAATGTTCCATACGCAGGCACGTGAAAGCTGTCTTTTTGGGGAGATGGATTTTCGCTAGTAGCATGAATCGTCATATATTCAAAAGAGGCGTCTTCGTGTCTCAAAATCACATCAACACCGGTTAAATTATGCATCACTAAAATTTGTTGTTGTGCATGCTTTCGGGTGAAGATGAGCACCGAGGGATCATTGCAAATTACGTTTTCAATCTTGCCTTGTGTTAAGGCAAGATGGTTTTTTCGGATAGCCAATAACGTTTGGTAATGATTAAAAATCGACTGTGGATCGGGTTTCTGTTGTTGGTAAGATGGAAGGGTAGTGGGAAGATTATATTTCGACTTTAGCCAACTGCAATGTTGGGTAGATGGCTCCCATGTCCAAGGAAAAGCTTCCCGCACAAACTCATCGGGTTTCAGTCCCAACATACCCAATTCTTCACCGTAATAAATAAAAATTTCACCGGGCAAGGAACATAAAATACTTGCTGCTAATTTCGATTTTCGAACATCACCATTCCATCTGCTCGCCACGCGCACTTGATCATGATTACTTAGGAAGATGGAATCGCAAACGTTCGAATCGGTTTTACTAAAATTATGTTGAACTTTAGCCAGCCAAAGACCTAAACAATTGTGTTGTTCATGCAGTATAGCTTGAATTATTTTTTCGGCTAAATCAAAATTAAAAGCGCTGCTCAATCCTTTTTTAAAATAGGGTTGAATATAGCTCGGACTTTGCGTTATTTCACCCACCATAAAAATTTTATCACCCAAAGCTTTTCTCATTTCTTGCCACCAAATCACATTATCATTTTCTCTTCCGGGAGGAAAAATATGCATCGCCGCATCTAACCGTAACGCATCTACGCCAAGTTGAATCCAAAACTGCGCAATGTTTATCATTTCTTTTCGCAATTCAGGATGATCAAAATTCCAGTCGGGCATTCCTTTCCAAAAAAGTCCGTAATAACATTCATCCTTCGGACCTTTTTCAGGCACGTGCCAATCGGATAAATTCATCTTCATCATCTCTTGGGAATCCATCCAATTGAAGTAAGACCGATATTTGTTTTTCTTACTACTCAATGCTTGTAAAAACCACGGATGTTGTTCGCTGCAATGATTAAAAACCATGTCGAGCATCACTTTTATTTTTCGTTGATGGGCGGCTTGAATTAGTAATTTAAAATCGGCTATCGATCCGTATTCTGGATCTATGCTGTAATAATCTATCATATCATATTTATGATAGGAGGGTGCCCGATGAATGGGCGACAACCAAATGCCTTCCACACCCAATTCTGCGAGGTAATCGAGGTGCTGGATGATTCCTTTTAAATCGCCAATACCATCGTTGTTGCTGTCGACGAAACTTCGAACGAAGATGGAGTACCAGATCATGTAGTTGTAAAAATAGTTTTTTAAATGTAATTCTCTCTAAGGAATAATCCTTCTTTCCTTTAAATTATTGCCTCTCCCCTCGCGAGGCTTCGCGACCCTCTTCAGAGGAGAGGGGCTATTTTTATTTTTTACGTGGTATAAAGAAAGTTATTGTGGATTTCTATGAAAATGAAGGAAATGCTTAAGCTCATTTAGCTGCCCCTTAAATTCTTGCTAGATAAAACAAGACACTCTAATGACTGCTTTCCACTTAATTCCTCCATTTCAATTGAATCCAACCAATTGACAAATTGATTGGACCAATTTTTAGTTGATTTATTATATTTTTCTGGCAATTCTATACCATGAAAATGAAGAAATGATTTTACCCTGTTTTTATTTCTAGCCAAATCTTTAACCAACGCTGCTCGATTCCGAACCAAACATCTATCCTCAAGCGCTTTTGAATCGGGAACATAAATAGGCGTTAAATTTCCGTTTCGTAATTCCCCTTGCAATTTTCCTGCTATCTCGTGCATCTTCTTTCAGAACTTTCTCTTTATGTGTGGTCGGTATGTCTGCCGGATTTACTACCATAGAATTTATTCCTAATGCTTTTAAACGATTATGTACCCAATAACCACAAAATCCAGCCTCATAAGCAGAATAATATGTTGCACCAGGAAAATTTTTATACAAGTAATCGTACAATATCTCTGGGTTTGGATCTTGAGAGAATGTTTTATGAAGCAGCTTTTCAGTCATAATAGTTACTTTCCAACTCTTCAAATGAACATCAAATCCAACATAAATGTTTTGTCCATTAAAATCCAATTTGTTATTTTGTGCTTGCATAGGTTTCGGTTTATTATTGTTTAGTTCGTATCTAAAACTAATAATATTCTGGAACTTATGCTTTACAAACATACGGCCTCTGGAGAGGGTCGCGAAGCCTCGCGAGGGGAGAGGCTTGAACCGTATGAAAAAGAAAAATATTATTCATTCATTAATTATTGAGTTTTCACGATTAAATTTATATAATACTAATCTTCCCTTGAGAGAGTCGCGAATTCTCACTAGGGGAGAGGCTTGAATATTATGAAATGCGTAAAGCATTAATCAATCGCAGAGCTAGTCTTAAATATTATGTATGCGTAAAATATTACACCTATTTTTTAATTTCGCAAAATGCCTAAGTCAAAGAACCCTCTCCCCGCAAATACGACTTCAACTTTTTTGAAGATGTCCACGCCGTAGCGCGCCTCATCCCCAAAGGAAGAGTTACTTCGTACGGAGCTATTGCAAAATACTTGGGTGCAGCAAAATCGGCGCGCATGGTGGGTTGGGCGATGAATGCCGCTCATGGAGTAAAGCCTCCCGTTCCAGCGCAACGCGTAGTGAATCGCAATGGATTGCTCAGCGGAAAACATCATTTTGGAGAAGTGGATGCCATGGAAAAAATGTTAAAGAAGGAGGGCGTAGAAGTGAAAAATGATCAGGTGGTTCGATTTAAGGAATTGTTTTGGGATCCGATGATTGAATTGGATGTAAAGTAGATTTAGGAGCTATAGTCTTTTAAAATATTATTTTAAATCTTGCTTCTGTATTTTTTATAATGCAATAAACCAATAATGCATATGTAGTATTTTGAATTTTTGTTTGGTTAATTTTTGATAAGTGATGAAAAAATCATCTTATTATCAAGATATAAATGGATAAGTATGTATTTTTATGCGAATAGTAAATATAGTGCTGAGTAAATCCTATAGAAAAATTAATTTATAAAATTTGATACATATGAAATCTTCTATTAAATTATTGTTGTTTGTTTTTGTGTTTGTCATTTCCAAAAGTGTTTGGTCACAATCAAACTTGAAGTGTACCACCCAGCATTTCGCCAACGAAAATGTGCATTCAACGAATCCAATTTATCCATCGCCAGCTTATCTAACTAATGTGCAGCTTACAGGTGACAATTGCATCTCCCCGCAGGAGGAAGCTGCTGCCATTGCGGAAATAAGAAAGAATAGAACATTGTTGAGTAAATCTGGCAAACTCAATTTGCAAACTGCATCTGTTCCTCATCCTAATTTTATTTGGCCTGTTCGTGCAAAAACTGGATTTACGGATTATGGATATTATACCGTTAATTTTTTAGTCGACCACAATCTAACCCCTAATAATAATTTACTTGATTATAATTGTGGGAACAGAACGTATGATTGGGCTGTTGGTAATCATCAAGGCACCGATATTATCCTTTGGCCCTACGCTTGGCGTCGAATGGATGAAGGAATAATGGAAGTGGTAGCTGCCGCACCCGGTGTAATTGTGAGTAAGATTGATGGTAATTTCGATCGTAGCTGTCAGAATGCGGGTGCGGGTACCGCGAATGCGATTCATGTACAACATGCGGATGGATCGATCGCATGGTATTGGCATTTTAAATCGGGAAGTGTTACTCCTAAAGTGGTGGGCGATTCGGTGGTTGCCGGAGAATATCTTGGTACTGCTGGAAGTTCCGGAAGCAGTAGCTGGCCACATCTGCATTTTCAAGTCTCAGATTCAGCCATGAATTTAATCGATCCTTGGGATGGAAGTTGTAACTCTATAAACGCTGGCGATTCATGGTGGCAAACACAACAACCCTATACTGTTCCAAGCGTAAATAGGATTTGTACCAAAAGTACTGTTGTCGATTACTACAGTTGTCCTAACCCTGAACTGACGTTTGAAAAAGATACATTTAATTTGGGTGACTCATTATGGTTATGGCTTTATACCCGTGATATGACCTTGAATTCTTCAATGCAATTAAATATTTTAAATCCTTCGAATCAAAATGTCCTGAACTGGAATTTTACAGTTCCTTGGGCCAGATTGCTACTTCGTATGTGCGTTGGTTTTATGTAATCGACCCTTGGTTTATACCAGGTTGGTGGACATTTGAAGCCGTGTATGGTGGTAATACTTATCAGCATCAATTTTATATTACTGGTGGAACGGCAGGACTTGAAAGTAATGCCTTCAAGAAAACTTTCTTGATTTATCCAAACCCAAGCAATAACTCCATTACGCTAAAAGGAATAAGTTATTCTCCCGGTGATAAATTGATTATTTCTGATGCTGTTGGAACTACCCTACGTGCCATAGAATTTAATAGTCATGGGGAAGATCCTCTTTTTGAAACGGATGAATTTGTAAATGGTGTTTATTTTATTCATTTTGTTGCCGATGGTCGAGTAGATACACAAAAAATTGTAGTTCTACACTAAATTAGGATCTTCAATTATTGTAGTTTTTACATTATAAGTATTTCAAATTTTCTTCCAACTTTGATTTTTTCAGACTTAGAATGCTTTAAGTTTGCATACGTTTTATGATGAAGGTTCAATTATGTCTCTCAGGAGGTGGCGCTCGTGGTTTTGCGCATTTAGGTGTGGTAGAAGCCCTGAATGAAATGGGCGTTGAAGTATCTCGAATAAGCGGAACCAGTGCCGGAGCTATGGCAGGTGCGTTTTTAGCTGCCGGTTATGACCCTCGACTGGTATTGGAGTTGTTAATAGAGCATAAAATTTTTAGAATGTTTAGGGGTGCATTTAACGGCGGACTTCTTAAGATGAATAAAGTAGAAGCTTTTTTGGATCAGTATTTACCCATAACGTTTGCGGATTTAAAACTTCCCATGTATATCGCTGTTACCGATCTTTTATCGGGGAAAGTATATTTTATGAATGAGGGAAATATAAAGCAGATTATTTTAGGTTCTTGTTCTATCCCCGGACTTTTTAAGCCCGTAAACTACAATCAGATGTTATTGGTGGATGGCGGTGTTTTGAATAATTTACCCATTGAACCTTTACAAAATTATAAAGACCCCATTTTTGGAGTGCATGTAAATCCTGTTGGTGAATTACCAAAAATTTCATCAACATGGTCGGTGTTGGAGCGCGCTTTTCATTTATGTGTTTTTAGTAATACCGTGTATCGAGAAGCAAAATGTGATCTGTTAATTGAACCACAAGCTTTGATGAACACTAAAGTATTTGACTATAAAAAATCGAAGGATTTTATAAGATGGGCTATCAGCAAGCTATGCTTCAGCGGGATGAGATCCTCGCAATAGTATCTAAATAGCCCTTTTTCAATGGCTTTGGCTATTAACTCGGGTACAACTATCTTTGCACTATAATTAATAGATGCAAGTTTGCAGAAGGCTATGGCTCAGGATATTGAATTTAATAAAAACGAGGATCTCAATAAGTTACTTTTAAGTGCATTACAACAAAGGTTGCAAGGTGTTTATGACGGCGGCGGGAAGAAGAGTGCTGATAAACAGAAAGAGAAAGGGAAACTTTTAGCACGTGAACGAATTGCCTATTTATTAGATAAAGATGCACCTCAAATTGAAATTGGGGCCTTAGCTGCAGATGGAATGTATCAAGAAGTGGGTGGTTGTCCTTCTGCGGGGGTGGTAGTCGTTATAGGATATATTTCAGGTCGACAATGTATCGTAGTGGCGAATGATGCAACTGTGAAAGCCGGAGCATGGTTCCCGATGACGGCTAAAAAGAATTTGCGCGCACAGGAAATTGCTATGGAAAACCGATTGCCAATCGTTTATTTGGTGGACAGTGCCGGTGTGTTTTTGCCCATGCAGGACGAGATTTTCCCCGATAAAGAACATTTCGGAAGAATATTTAGAAACAATGCCGTGATGAGTTCTATGGGCATTATTCAAATTGCAGCCATCATGGGTTCGTGCGTAGCGGGTGGAGCTTACCTTCCTATCATGAGTGATGAAGCAATGATTGTCGATAAAACAGGTTCTGTGTTTTTGGCAGGATCGTATCTCGTGAAATCAGCAATTGGAGAAGATGTAGACAACGAGACTTTAGGCGGCGCCACTACACAACGTGAAATTTCAGGAGTAACGGATAATAAATTTCCCGATGATCAAAGTTGTTTGAATTATATAAAACGCGTTTTTTCAAAGTTGGGACGCTTACCCGATGCTGGTTTTGACAGAGTGGAAGCAGCCAATCCTAAGAAAGACGAGAAAGAAATTTTTGGCATTATTCCAGAGGCGCGCGATAAGCAATATGATATGCTCGAAATTATTCATCGTCTAGTTGACAACAGCGAGTTCGATGAGTACAAAGATAAATATGGTCAAACTATTTTATGCGGTTATGCTCGTGTAGATGGATGGGCCGTGGGAATTGTGGCGAATCAACGCAAAGTAGTGAAGAGTAAGAAAGGGGAGATGCAAATTGGCGGTGTGATTTTTAGTGATAGTGCCGATAAAGCTGCTCGATTTATTATGAATTGCAATCAACGAAAAATTCCGTTGATCTTCGTCCAAGATGTGACCGGATTTATGGTAGGCTCGCGCTCCGAGCAAGGTGGAATTATTAAAGACGGAGCAAAGTTAGTAAGTGCTGTTGCTAATTCGGTAGTTCCCAAATTTACCATCATCATCGGTAATTCTTTTGGTGCTGGAAATTATGCGATGTGTGGTAAAGCGTACGATCCACGTTTAATCTTCGCTTGGCCTAGTGCGCAAATTGCTGTGATGGGCGGAGCGCAATCTGCAAAAACGATTTTGCAAATTCAAACAGCAACGTTGAAAGCAAAAGGAAAAGAATTCTCAGAGGAAGAAGAAAATGCACTCTTGAAAAAAATCACCGATCGTTATAATGAACAAATGTCGGCGTACTACGCTGCTGCACGTTTGTGGGTAGATGCAATCATCGATCCCTTGGAAACACGCAAATGGATTTCTATGGGAATTGAAATGGCGAATCATGCACCCATCGATAAGCAGTTTAATGTTGGAATTATTCAGACGTAATTTTTTGTTTGGTTTAAAGCATCCATCTAAAGAAGAAAAAAAGAATTGAATGGCAAATATATTTGAATTCAATGGTTATCGTCCCGTGATTCACGAGAGTGCATTCATTCATCCCAATGCAACGGTTACTGGAAATGTAATTATTGGAAAGAATGTGTACATCGGTCCGGGAGCGGCATTGCGTGGCGATTGGGGGTGCGATTATCATTGAAGATGGTTGCAACGTACAAGAAAATTGCACGATACACATGTTTCCCGGCGTGACGGTCCACCTGAAGGAGGCCGCGCACATCGGACATGGAGCCATCATTCACGGAGCTACCATTGGAAAAAATGTATTGGTGGGGATGAATGCTGTTATTATGGATCGCGTAATTGTAGGTGAAAATTCCCTGATTGGTGCTTTGTGTTTTGTCCCTGAGGGAATGCAAATTCCGGAGCGTAAAATTGTTGTAGGAATCCGGCGAAGATCATCAAAGACATCACCGATGAAATGATCGAATGGAAAACGAAAGGACTACCTTGTATCAACAACTTCCGGATGATCTTTATAAAACGTTGAGACCGTGTGAACCGTTGCGCGAAATTCCAGCCGATAGAGTAGTGCAGGAAGCCAATTACACTACATGGAATCAAGTTAAAGACCAAAAATAGTTTGGGAGATATAAGAAGATCATTATATTTATAAACCAATGAAAAGTGGATCCTGGTAATTTTGATAGGCTTGTTGAGTGTTGCGAATGTGCAAGCTCAAATTCCTGTTATTCTTCGAGTAACGGCTGCTGAACAAGCCGATAGTATTGGTTGTAATTTTGTACATGAACTCTGTCGTATTACCTATAATGCTATACTTAGTGGAAAAGTGAAGCTGTGGAATTCGTCGAACAAGGAGTTTAGAATCATCGCTCAAAGTTTAAAGGAAATTGATGCAAGTGCCAATACGCAATTTGTAAATCAAGAGGTGATTTATATTTACGAAATGTGGAGTAATGCGAACAAGGAATTGAAAAGCACCACCAGCGGATTTTTATTTTCAAATCGAAATGCAAAGGGGGAAGATGTGGAATATGGATTTGTTGAATACACGGATTTGCAAGAATTTTTTCTCAGAGAAAGAGTGGAAACCAATGCTAATGGGAATTTTAATGCAAATCTTGCAAGCTTTTTAAATTCAAAAAATTATAATTACCAATTTTTGCAGTTTGCCGGAAAAGTGATTAATAATATTAATGATTCAAAGAGCATACGTGATGAGTATATTGGGAATTTACGATTTAATGTGAGTGCTTTTTCGATGAATGAAGTGCCTCAAAAGTTGGTGGTTTGGACTTTGGATAGATCTACCGAAATGAAAAGTGAAAAGGTAGCAACAGGAAATGATTTGCTGACGGCTATAGGTGATTATCTCAAAAATAACCAGGAAGTGTTTTTTAATCTTGGAGGAGATAAAGTGTTTAACTATACGCAAAAGCAAAATTGAAAGTCAATAAGATTGAGGTGAATGAACTGTGGAAGCGAGTGGGTGAGGAGTTGTTGTATGATCCGCTCGGACTTGTCATCTACATCAACGATTCCCCATTGACCGAAATTCCCTATAAAGACCTATTGAAGTTGGAAGTGATGATCAATGATAAGCTCTTGATCGATAACATCCGAGAAAAAAACTTTAATTATATCATTCGAAAAATTAATCAGCAGGAAATTACACGTAGTCAGTCGTATTTGTATCAGAAAGCTCTTCTCCAAAGTCCTTGGCATAAAGTGAGTTATTTCGTGGAGAACTATTAGTACAAGCGATAAGATGATTTAAAGCTTATTTTAAAGGGTTTAAGAGATGAATAATCTTATTTTTTTTTAATTTCGTAACCTATCGAGTAGGAATCGTATAAACCAGCTCGAATCACATAAAACCGATTAAGATGACAAAAATTAAATTTGGAACCGACGGATGGAGAGCCATCATCGCTGAAGATTTTACTGTTGAGAACGTAGCACGTGTAGCAGAAGGAACTGCGAAGTGGCTATTGAAAAATAATAAGAGCCCTAAAATTGTTTTAGGTCATGATTGCCGTTTTGCTGGCGCACTTTTTTGTGAAACTGTTGCTAGGGTAATGTGTACTCTTGGTGTTCAGGTAGAACTTTCAAAGGTGTTTGTTTCTACGCCGATGATCTCCTTAGGTGCCGTAAAGTTGAAGAAAGATTTAGGTATTATTATCACCGCAAGTCATAATCCACCTTCGTATAACGGCTTTAAATTGAAAGGATCATTCGGCGGACCCTTGCAACCTTCTTTAGTTGCTGAAATTGAAAATTTGATTCCCGACAAGTGCAGTGTGAATTATACGTCAATCGATATTTCAACTTTAGAAGCAAATGGTTCTTTAATTTATGTGGATTTGGAGACGATGTATTGCGATCATGTAAAAGCAAACTTCGATCTGGATGCAATTAAGAATTCGGGTTTGAATTTAGCTTTTGATGCCATGTACGGTTCAGGACAAAACGTGATGAAACGCTTGATGCCTGATTTAACTTTTTTGCACTGCGACTATAACCCCTCTTTCATGGGACAAGCGCCGGAACCCATTCATAAAAACTTAACGGAGTTTTCGAATCTTATCAAGAACAGCGGAAAAATTGATTCAGGTTTAGTGACCGATGGTGACGCCGATCGTTTAGGATTTTACGACGGCAAAGGAAATTTTGTCGACTCACATCATATCATTTTATTGTTGATTCACTACCTACATAAGTACAAAGGCTTGGGTGGTAAAGTGTGTGTAGCGTTCTCAGCAACACCTAAAGTAGAGAAGTTATGCAAACACTACGGTCTCGAAATTGAAACCGTTAAAATCGGCTTTAAATACATTGCCGACATCATGATTCATGAAGATGTATTATTAGGTGGAGAAGAGTCGGGCGGTATAGCCATTAAAGGACATATTCCCGAGCGCGATGGTATTTGGATGGGTCTCACCATATGGGAATTCATGGCCAAAAGTGGAAAAACATTGAATGATTTAATTGATGAAGTATATGCGATCGTTGGAAAATTTTCGTTCGAGCGAAACGACTTACACATCAAAGAAGAAATCAAACAGAAGGTGTTAGCCAATTGCAAGTCTGGAAACTATTCCAACTTCGGAAAATATAAAGTATCGCACGTAGAAGACCTCGACGGTTACAAATACTTCTTCGAAAACGGCGATTGGCTCATGATCCGCGCATCAGGCACCGAGCCCGTTTTACGTACTTATGCAGAGTCGGGAACTAAAGAAGCTGCATTCGATATTTTAAACGATGCTAAGGCAACGCTCTTAAACTAATATAGATCATTCAAATTGAAAAGCACCACGGTCATTGACTATGGTGCTTTTTTTTATGGCTAATAAAATTTGAAGCGTATTAATAGAATTCTTCATTTCATCACCTTCCCCGCCACTTGCTCTTTATCGGTGATTAAATGTACAAAATAAATTCCAGATGAAAATGCATTCATGTAAATTTCGCTGGTGTAATAACCTCCATGAATAGTATCAATCTTTTTTTCAACCAGTATTCGTCCATTCAAATCTAGTAAACGAATTACACCTGCGTGGCCTTTTAGTTGTGATGCATTTACATGAATAAGATTCCATGCAGGATTATACCATGCCTGAAACGCAACTTTATTTTCGGTGGGCATATCTCCAATACCAACCGTTAACGTATCACACGGACTACCTAGTACCGCGCCCATATCGTAGTTAGGATTATTAGGCAATCCCCAATAGGTGCGTTTGCCGCCAAGGTAAAAACTATAGGGTAAATAATTACAACTAGCTGCACCGCTATCTGGAAAATGAATAACACCTAGGTTCATGTTATATTGATTATATACCGAATCAGCATAAGGATAAGGAAAAGTAAAACCATCAAAGTAAGTACCGGTTACATAAATTTTATCATCTGGTCCTCTTTTAATATCTCCAATATAAAATTGGGGGGTGTTAAGACTCCAAATATTTGTTATTGAATAATTCGTATCCAATAAATCAACTACAATAAATTCGAAGTATCGGGTGCGCTTGTTATATATAAATATCTTCCCATTTGCAGAAAACTCACAAGCCCAATACCCAGGCAAAGGCGAACTGGGCCGCATGGTATCCAGTGTAATGGGGTTAGAAAACAGCCCGGTGCAGCGATCGTAATCAAATACCTGTATAAGACCACTGTAATTTACATAAGCCAATTTAGTTCCTTGTTTATTCCAACGGAATTCAATGAAACTTCCACCTGTAACAGGTCCAATGTTTTGGAGCGTATCTAGTAAAATACCATTAGTAGAAATGAGATATGTATAAAAGGATTATTTGTTATAATCCCATCACCTGTTCTCATATATAGCCACCAGTCGCGTCCATTACCATGCTTAATGGCAGTTATGCAATCTGCCATCCTAACGTTAATTATTAAAGGTATGTTTTTTTGAATTACACGCCCCATTCCATTATTGAAACTTAGGTCAATGATCGAATAATAGGTGTTGTACGTTATTGATCCGTCATTAGTAAATATATAGTATTTTTGATTATCATTCGGAAAAGGAATTATTACCATTTCCTGGTACCAGGAAATTCCAATTATAGAATCACCATTTTCCATCATTAAATGCAATTTGTTTTTTATGTTTCCTTGCAAATTCACGGGATTACTAGTATCCCCAGTATGTGCATAAAATAATAATTGTCCAAGGGTATCACAAATTGAAACGGCAGTTCCCCTACTTCTCATTTCTGAAAGATAGGGTTGTGGGTTAGAAGGAACGGTAAAATCTATACCTGCCGAATCACCGAAACACCAGATGTTATTACGGTTTTGTGCCTGAGTGGTTTTGCAATAAATGAAAGCACATAGAATTGCTGCAAAAAGAACTAGCTTTTCATGATGCTATTTAATAATAATTACCTTAGTTACATCCAATATATTTCCGCCTTCATCTTTTCCAATGAGAAGTAGATTAGGATCACTTATCCTTTCGGGAAACAATACCTCAACTTTGTTTTCATTATCCGGCACATTTATCACGTCTACTTCCTGCCCTTTTGTATTTAGAATTATATATACCTTATAGAAATCATTGGGTACAGTAATCCAGATGCATTGCTCGGTAGGATTAGGTTCTATTTTTGTTTTAGATACTGATGCTTTTTGTTCTGAATTTAAGATTCGCAATGTGCTTGTTTCGGTTGGCTTTCGCTCCGTAGAAGTTAAGGCGCTGGCGCTAAAAGTTGACCTTCCCACACGGTAGGAATAAGAATGTACCAGTTGTATTAGATAAAGTGAATCTTCAACCAACAATGAATCCTCATTATTGACTTTGCAAATAGTTTCAAATATATACTTATCGTTTTCCTGAATCAAATTTGTATCTACTACTACGGCTAATAAGACCTCTGCAGAATCGTTACTTTGTCGGCTTAAATAATTTTCTACATCATTTAAATATTCCGAAGTTGAATTGATAAAAGTAAAATACAAATCAGATAGCTGTGTATAAGACAATGGATTCATTGCCATAAAAGCTGAATCATAGCGCATTAACCGAAACAATCGTTCCGCCATAATATAATGTTGGTCGGCATCTGTATTTTGTGAGTCTACGGCTAAAGATGATAAAAAACGATCCATTTCGTATTCTGTATTTTCTGCTAGATTACATTCAAGATTGTTGTGAGGATTGTTTCCGATCGGGCTTATTAAATTTGGTTTGTGAGGCCAAGGAGAAAAATTATTTCCGGTTCCAAGGGTGCTTCCCCAATGAAACCAGACATCAATTGTAGGAGAGAATCCATCAACTTTATTATTATTTGTGGTTCCAAATGGAATCCAAACATTGTCTTGTGCTTTACTTGCATTACCTTGGTTGCCTACTTTTGCGTTGAAATAAAAAACCCCTTTATCATAAGCAGAAAAAGTATTGTTTTCCAATGTAGACGGATCGCAATCTCCGTTTAATTTAAGGGAATAGCCTAAGTTTATAAGGTTGTTGCAACGTAATGTGTTTCGTAATCCCTGGTCAATTGAAATTCCTCGCAGCATATCATTTCTTCCTGCTGTAATTACTGTTTATTACATCATTTTCGATGATATTTAAATCGTCACAACCCCGGTTAAATACCGGTATGGGGGCCTGTTAAAGCGGTGGTAGTTGTAAAATTTAAATTAACATCATTGAAATTACAGCCCCGCTGGTATTATTTAAATGTATACCTATTCGCAAATTATTGACATCATTGCTTATTATTCGAATTTCTTCGTTGTTAAATTGCTGTTGGTTTTGCAATGTAATGGCAGTATGACGAAGTTAGGATTGCCTACGGTAGGTTCAGGATCGGTGAAATGGTTTCCAATATCCAGCTTTGAACCGATAAATATTGTACCCATAAATTCCGGTTTGAACATTATGAAACCGTTGTTTGTGATTTCAATATCGGCGCCTGTAATTTCACATTCTAACATCAAAAAGTTTTGTCCAAGCTTGCCCCCAAAAATCGTTACTGAAATTTTGTATCTGCCACCATCTTTAATTACTATAGAGTTGTTAACGTCATTAAAAACGTTTCCAGAATTTGGGATGGATATATCTCCAATGATTACATTCACATCATTGAGTAAGTCGCCCTCAGGCTATAGATACCACCCACTTATTTTTTATTTAAATGTGGTTGATACATTTCACTAAACGTATTGCTAATTATTGTGGCGCTAGAGTTTATTAAATTAATTCCGACTGCGCTATTTTTAAAAGTATTCCCATTTGAAACTTTCCCTATTTGTAGACCTCTATCCAACTGCATGAAATAGCGTATTGAGAATTTAAGAATCCTTTGTTTGAGAAGCCAATGGGCCAATTGCTGATGCTGTTAGAGTTAAAATTATTGCTATAAATATTATTTAATTTATAAGTAGTACCATTGTACGTAAAATTACCAACGCCCGCCTTAATGGTAGATGGATAATCGTGCAGGTTAACTGCAGTAAGGTTGTTAAAGAAATCGGTTGCCACAATAAGAAATTCTGCCTTATCGCTTAAGTCAATGGCCTTTTCGGCATTACTTATATAAGTTTCAACTGATCCATTTGGAATTGTTACTATCATTTGGTTTTGTCCAGATGCGGTCATTCTCTCCATGTGTATACACTATTATTGCAAGTGATTATTTCCCAATTCAACATATTCTGATTTACTCCTGCAACTTTAGAAGCATATAAAGTTGCCAATTGATAATTGAAATCAGATGTTAATACATTCATTTGCCACATGGGCTTTGCATTCGAATGTGATAAACATTTGAGAAAAGTCTCTAACTTGTCATCAAACAAGTAATTTCCTGTGTTTACAGGGATTAATGGATTATAATTTTCAGGCAATAAAATTCCATTCCGTAAATCATGACTACTCAAAAACCAGCCTTTACGCCAATCCCAATAATTACCCAGGGTTCCGCCTGGGTAGCGTAATACGCGCGCATTTAATTCTTGTAACCTCGTTAAAGGAGCTTGATTATTTAGAATATCATTCCAGCTTTGATCCGCTTTCAAGGTATTTGCACCATTAAATCCAAAAATATCATCAGGAATAGGATGATTGATGGTGCCGAAATCAGGAGCAATTTGTGCCTTTAGCTCTAAGTTAGCAAAAACTAAGAAAACACTAAAAGCAATTAAAGAAGAGAATTTAAATCTCGAAATGAAGAATGTAAGCATACTAGTTAGTTTAGGTATGAATATCAAAAGTAAGATAATATAAATAATAAACAAGAAAATATAGATTTTTTATTGATATATCTAATATTGCAAGTTATTCGATAATTTAACCTCGAAACTAATAGCAAAGCCAATCAAGATAATTCAAGCCTTGATTGCTATCTGTCTAAAATTCTGAATTCTGAATTCTGATTCCGAAGCTATCCATCGGCCGCCCAAGGCTTGCCGACGGCGTTGGACCCAATTCTTCTTCTTCCTCTTCACCCTCTTCTCCGGATCTTCATGAAAGAAATATTTAAAATCTATTCCCAAGTAGTCTCCTCCTAATAAAGTTCTTCCAGTAGTGGTGGGAAGTTTATTAAAATCTCTTTCTGGATAATATTCTATCAATGTTCTATAGATATCACCTAATGATCTTAAATAAACAAATCCTAAATAGAAATATCCCGATTTAGCAGTACGATATTCAATACCTAAATGTCCCATCACCCCAGCATTTACTTTCTGTCTCCTAGCACTGAACTGAATGAAGTAATCTTGATAGGTAGTAATATCAGAAGGAAAAATATTTAAGTTACCCCCTAATCCAGCATCCATCCATAAATTTTTATCAAGTTGGATAAAAACTAAAGCGGAAAGTGGAATTTCATAACCTACAATGGAAAAATTACTTTTTCCGGTGAAGGTGGTATCGGTAATGCTCATCGCATAATTTCGTTTTGTATAGATGATCCCCGTCTCGAGTGAAAGTCGGTTCGTAATGCCGTGTCGAACTATTCCACCAAAGCTAACCCCCGAATTTTGATCCACTTTGTAGGTTGTAGTACTGTCACTAAATTCTAATGCTTTTGCTCCTAAAAACTGATTTGGGAATCCAGGACGAACAATAAGTCCAAACGTTGTTACATTTTTTTGTGCTAATGATGATGTCCATCCAAAAAGTAATATAAAAATAATAAGAAGAGCACGTAATTTTTTCATTCTTGTTTGTAGGATTTTTATGATTTTGAAAGTGTAAAAGTGATTTTTCCAAACATGATTTCCGTTTCTACCAAAGTGCAAATTCCTTTGAAGTAGGAATAAAAACTGCTTTTTCCATTGGGTAATTTTAATTCATACCGATGTTCTCCTAAAGATTTTATTGAGAGCATTTGTCCAAAAGTATCTGACCAAACTTGAGTGATACCTACAGGCTCTTCAAAATACAATTTGCAAAGATTGTTGGTAATTCCTTTATTTAAAATTGTTTTTGTTTCTTTTTTCGTTTTAACTGTATATCCTGTTGCGTTTTTTTTAGTCTCGCTATTGGTCTGCTCTTTCCCGTTAGCAGTCTCGAGAGCGTTAGATAGGTGTAATATGTTTTTTTCGAAGATGGCCTCAATCTTATAAAACAAATCAATCTTTATCATTTTCTCGACTTTGATTTTACTCTCCATCAAATACAATTCTTTACTCCCCTTAGTCTTTGATGCGTACATATCTCCCATATGTTCATTATCAAGTCGAACAAGGTAATGTAAGTTTTGAGCTTCACTCGTTAGAGCAACTCCTATCAATAGAAGTATAAATAAAATAGATCGTTTCATCTTAGTAAAAAGCCGTCGCGAGGCTTCGCGACGGCTTTTTTTAATAGTTTAATAATTAACGAAAAATTACGCGACTTGTTGCTACACCACGGTCTAAATTTACACGAACAATATATACTCGGATTCAAGATTGTTTCTTTCTAAAACAACAGCAACTTGGTCAATTTGATCTTGGAAGTAAACTTGTTTTCCAAGCACATCAAACACGGTGATTGCACGAATTAACTCTTTCTTACTAGTGCTGATTGTCGTCCGATCATTCGCAGGATTAGGTAAGAAGCTGATTCCTGCTGATGAAATTGGATTTTCATTTAATCCAGTTGACAAATTAAGGCAATATACAATTCTTGGGTTCATATATCCCATAACGGTATCTATATACGCTAAAGCTTTTGCTTTTGACATGTCTGGATTCGTTAATATGGAATTATTATATACCGTTTGACCTGCTCCATTGTAAGGTGGTGGAAGATTTGAAGCATAGGCTACAGTAGCAGTTGAATCATACCATTCCCAAGGTCCCGCTTGTTGTGCTGGATTCGTATAGAATGGATATAAACCTTCAAATCCTTCATTCACAGTGTTCGCATAGGTAGTCAATGCATCCGTAAATCCTGCACTTGCAAAACAGTTATTGTTTCCGAATTCATTCGCCTTACGAACAGCTTCTCTACTTCCTCCTACTTGAACAACGAAATTTCCAGTTGTCGGCACAATTACATTTCCAACTGCGTAGGGTGCAAATGGATCACCAACTACATGAAATGCTACTGTAGGTGCATCACCTGGTTCTGTCCAAGAAGTATCTCCTAAAGCACCACCCATGTTAAATACAAATTGAACATTACTTGGGTAACCTGGGGCATTGTTTGGATTATTAAGTTGTGGAATTCCTCCATAGCCTTCATAATCTCCTAGTACAGCTTGATTTACATAAGGCAGTCCAGCTGTAAATCCATAAGTTGCATCTGTTGTGTTAGCTATAAATTTAGGAAGTGCAATTTCTGCAGGATCATCTAGCGTAGAGTAGGCTAAAGCAATGTAGCCACCTGTTCCTACTCCACATAAAATAATTTTATTGGGGTCAATACCATAAGGATTTCCTCCTGTATCTGCAGTAGCTCTGAAATAACGAACGCAAGCTTTTGCATCTTGTAATCCGCGGTAAACTGCTTGTAACAATGTTCCAGTTCGAATGTCTTGCGCTGTTGTCCCTGTTGCAGAGGGATTCCATCCTAGGCGATAAGACATAGCCGCAGCAACATATCCACGTTTTGCAAATTGTGAACACATGGCAACTAATGTGCTATCTGTTTTTGACCCCGTAGGCTGCCCATTAATAACTGGAGGTAAAAAACTTCCTGTATGCATGATAATAATAAGCGGACGTTGTGCTAATGGATCAACCGCGCCGGAAGGAGTATATACATCCATTCTTAAAGGAACAAGAGTAGGTGTACCCGTTAGTACTTGCATATTGGTAGCGTATTGAATATTTGATGTTATTGCTGCATCAGGAAAGATTTCTGAAACATAACGCTGGGCATTTAATTGAAGAGAAACCCCTGCAATTAATGCTGAAATTATTAGTAATGATTTTTTCATGCTTTTGGTTTTTATTGGGGTAAAGATAATTAAGTTAACTACTCTTTCGGCAGCCTTTCTTATGACATTTTATCATAATCTATATGCACATGGTTGATTTCTTGAAATTTTATCAAAGGAGCGGATTGTTCGTATCTTCGTTTTTCAATTTTTCTCACTATGAAATCGTTAGGAATTGATTTTTTCGTTTAAAAATTGAAAATATTCCTCAACTTTGCTTTCAAATGTCCCCAAAGTACTATTACTTCATTGGATTTATATTGTTGATAAACAGCTCATTGTATTCGCAATGTGTGACTACTTTTCCATTTGTTGAAGATTTTGAAGCAGGCCCTTCAGGATGGGTATCCGGAGGAACAAATAGCGATTGGGCATGGGGGACACCTTCAAAAATTCGAATAACAGGGGCGGGGAGTGGAAATTCGTGTTGGATCTCTGGTGGATTATCAAATCTGACTTACAATGGAGGAGAAAAGCTTGGATTCAGAGTCCATGTTTTGATTTTACTTCGGTTCCTCGACCATTTGTGCAATTCTTGATTTTTTGGGATACAGAACGTCAATACGATGGAGGTAATTTGCAATATTCAATAAATGCTGGATCCACCTGGCAAAATGTTGGATTTAATAGCATCAATACGAATTGTAAGAGTGCTAATTGGTTTAATGCTCCAAACATCACGAATTTGAATGGACTTGCATCACCAACTACAGGATGGTCGGGAAGTACGGTGCCTACGAATGGATCTTGCCTTGGGGGGAATGGGAGTGGGCAATGGGTAACCGCTTCTTATTGTTTGTCGAATTTAGCCGGTGAATCCGAAGTGTTCTTCCGTTTTACTTTTTGTTCTGGAACATCTTGTAATAATTACGATGGAATTGCCATTGATAGTTTTTCGATATCCAATTTGCCTGAGCCATCATTGAGCTTTGATTACGTTTGCGAGACCAATGATCGCGTTCGATTTACAGCTAACGGTGGCGATTGCCCGACAATACAATCCTGGAATTTTGGTGACCCCGCATCTCCTAATAATACATCTTCTAGCTTTACAGATGTTCATACTTTTTCTTCTCCGGGAACGTATACTGTGACATTCACGTTGGATGAACCCTGTATTGGAAATTTGATTGCGAAACGAACAATATATATTCCTGATTTAAGTGCTGAAGTGTTTCCCCTGACCTGTAACAGTTCAGATGATGGAGCTATTCAACTAACGGTATCGCCTTACCCCAATTTGCTATTGACTTGGAATACTTCTCCGATGCAAACTGGAGTATCATTGAGTAATTTACCAGTAGGTAACTATCAAGTTACCTTATCAGCTGATTCCACGTGTACGCTGGTAGAAAGTTTTGAAGTTTTGGTAAATGGTGATGGCGGACCAAATCCTGCTTTACCTCTAGATGTATTGTTCTGTGGAGGCGATGTGATCGCTCTAAATCCTGGCGATTTCGATACTTATTTATGGTCTACAGGTAGTACTACGAATACATTGATGATATCCGATACGGGTTGGTATAGCGTTACCGTTACTGATCTTTCTGGATGTACGGGGACTGATTCGGTATTCATTCGTGAAAGATGTTTTACCGGGATGTTTGTTCCTTCGTCTTTTTCTCCGAATGATGATGGAATCAATGATTTTTTTCGATCTTATTCTGGAGATGTTTATGAATATTCATTGACGATATTTAATCTTTACGGTCAAGAATTATTTGTCTCAAATCATCCAGAACAAGGATGGGATGGCACCCATGAAAATGAAGTTTGTCAAAATGGAATTTATACTTGGCAAATTAAGTATCAAGGTCCCGATTTGAAACGTAGAACGGTAAGAGGAGTGCTTAGTTTATTTCGATGATTTCTGAATGGCTGGTTTCATTTTGATTATTTGTTCTTTTAATTAATGTCCAAAATACGTAAAAATTTTATTTATTAATTTCATACCTTGTTGATATTTAATTAATTAATTTATTTACTGACTAAGGTCAATAAATAACTAGAGGTAATTCAGGAAAATATACTGGGTTGTCACTTATATTTGTATTCATGCTAAGCCGTTTTTTAGCCCTTACATTGATGGTGGTGTTCCTGATGGGATCATTCACAAAATCGCTGTTGTTTTTAGATTATGAATTTCGTCAAGATTATTTTGCAAGTGTATTATGCGAGAAAAAGGACATTCCGGATAATATTTGTCATGGAATGTGTCACTTAAAGAAGGAGATTAAGAAACAAGATGAAAGAGAAAACAAACAAGGTAAATCTGAATTGAAGTCTGAAATTAATGCGATTTCGATCTCATTTTGTAACCTACTCTTTTATAATCACGGTGAAAAATTCCAATTTACTAATTATTTAGAAACTTTTACCGTATTTAGTTTGTTGAAAGACTTACGACCACCTATTGTTTAAGAGCATTGCAACATTTCTTTAATACCGAATATTCTATTCATTTATGAATGGGTTTCGGCATGCACATATTATTATTCCTTAACAATAAAAAAAATTAAAAAATGAATAAGTCAAAATTAGTACTTCTTGGATTAGCTATTCTCTCTATAAGTTTCGTCTCATGTAAAGATGATGACGATGAAGATAATCATGCAACTCATGTATCAGGTCCTGGTACCGTTACATTGGATATTTCAAATGTAGCGGGATTGGTTAATGTAGATGAGACTGGATCTACTTCTTATACGAATAGTTCTGGCGAGTCTTTTACGGTAAATAAGTTGAAATATTATATTTCAAATATTCGATTGTATAATGTAGATTCTTTGGTTTATACCATGCCGGAGAGCTATTTCTTGGTGGATGAGTCGAATCAAACCACAACTCAATTAGCAATACCTGATGTCCCCGCAGGTGCATACACTAAGATTAAATTTTTAGTAGGTGTAGATTCCGCTAGAAATGTTAGTGGTGCACAAGTTGGAGCTTTAGATCAAGCAAATGCTATGTTTTGGACTTGGTCTTCTGGTTATATATTTTATAAATTGGAAGGTAAGTCTCCTGCTTCTACCCAACCTGATTCTTCGTTTGTATATCACATTGGAGGATTTAAAGACGGGAATAATACAAATGCTATACGTGAAGTGGAAATTGTATTTGCTGGAGATAGTCTCATTGTTGATGGTTCTCGTGAAGCAGAAATACATGTATTGGCGGATATATTAAAGGTGTTTTCAACGCCGAATGCAATTAGTATTGCCGCAATAAATACGCAAATGGCACCCGGTGGCAATGCACTTTTAATCGCGGATAATTACGCAAATATGTTTACCTTTGATCACATACATAATGATCCGCATTAATCAATAGTTACGTAATAACCTGTACTCTTCATGGGAAGAGTACAGGTTAATATTAGGCAAATGAGAAAGAAATTAATCTTATTAGGAGTGGTTGCTGCTTATGTTTTTTTATTTGCAGCTTGCAGTGATGATCATGAATCTACACCTGCTCCTTATTTTTATATTCCAGCAGGTTTTCCTGATCCTGTTTATCAATTTCAGAATAATGAAGTCACCGATGCTGGTTTTGCATTAGGAAAAAAGCTATTTTATGATCCTTTATTATCAAGAGATAGCACGATTGCTTGTGGAAGTTGTCACCAACAGTTTGTTGCTTTTGCTCACAGCGATCATAGGCTAAGTCATGGTGTAGATAATTTACTAGGTACTCGAAATTCTCCGGGATTGTTTAACATTGCCTGGTTCCCGAATTTTATGTGGGATGGAGGTGTAAACCATCTCGAAGTTCAACCCTTAGCACCCATTGCTAATCCGGTGGAGATGGATGAATCGATGGCGAATGTGATTGTGAAGTTAAAACGTAGTAGTTTTTATCCGACTATGTATAAAGCAGCTTTTGGTACCGATACCATCACAACGCAAGCTACAATGCGTGCTATGGCGCAGTTCATGGGTTCTATGATTTCTGCCAATTCGAAGTACGATAAGTACGTAAATGGGAAAACGAGTATTACTGCAAATGAGTTAAATGGATTGCAAGTATTTCGCGCTAAATGTGAGTCATGTCACAAAGAGCCCTTGCTAACGGATATGTCTTTCCGAAATAATGGTCTTGACCAAAGTTTTGCAAATGATCCCGGAAGAGCAAAGATTACAACTTTACCTCAAGATTCAGGCTTGTTTAGAGTGCCTTCGTTAAGAAATATTGCATTGACGTTTCCTTACATGCACGATGGTAGATTTAAAACGTTGATGGATGTATTGAATCATTATGATTCCGGAATTCAAATGAGTAGTACGTTGGATCCTCTTTTAACTTCAGGTAGTATTCCTCTTACCTTACAAGAGAAAAATGATGTAATTTCATTTCTAAATATTTTAACTGACTATAGTTTCATTCAAAACAATCGATTTAAAGAATAGCACATGTTTTTTTCAAAAAAAATATTTTACTTGACATCGTTGCTCCTACTCGAAGTGTTTTTTGCAAATGCATGTGATGTATGCGGAAGTTTTATTGGTATTCATCCAGGAGATCGTAAGTCGTATGTAGGAGTGTTCTATCGATATAGTAGTTTTTCTTCAAGTAATCCACGCGGTTCTTCGTTTTTCCCGGATGGAGGTTTGCGATTGACCCATGACGGACATAGCACTTCAGCACTAAATAGCGATCAGGATTACGAAGTGTATAGAGGGGTCGAATGGCGAGCTAAGTATTATGTGCATTCACGTGTTGAGGTGAGCTTAATCGTTCCGTTTAATTTTAATACTGCGTTTGAAAATAGTAGGCAGGTAAATGTTGATGGAATTGGTGATATTACAACGATGGTGGGATGGCAAGCTATTGATGATCTCAACATCAGGAAAACAAAACATCGTTTGTTGATGGGGTTGGGTGTGAAATGGGCAACAGGAAAATCGAATGAAAAACGGGAGAACACAAGATTAAATATAATGATACAGCCTGGTTCGGGAAGCAACGATTTGTTGTTTTTTACAAACTATCAATTGGGTCTTGGAAAATGGAGTTGGAATGTTTTACCCACTTTTAAATTGAATGGTACGAATCGATTTGGTGAGCAGATCGCAAATAGTACCACTTTGTTTTCCAGTATCGCTTATCAGGCGGATATAAATGATAATCTCAAGTTGATTCCAGCTGCCCAATCTTACTATGAGTACATGAGTGGAATAACAGTCGACAAAGAAAAACTTAATGGAACTGCCATGTCGGGCTTATATGTTGGCCCTGGTGCTGATGTAATGTATAAAAATGTTGGACTTAATTCTTCTTTTTGGTGGAATGTTTACGAAGACCAATCCCAGAGCTCTATGGCTAGCCGTATTCGTTATAGAATAGGATTTACCTGGTATTTTAATCAACAATCATTCATGTTTTAGTTTTCTTTTCGGAGCTAAATTTGCTCTAAAAGCGGAAGTTTATTCCCGCTACGCTATTAACACGGCTTTGTCCATAAGTAGCATTTCACCTGAACGAATTACTTGAGCGGTATGTCTTAGTTTTGACAAACACCCATTATGAAGAGGGTAGTAAGCTCGTCGATAATTTCCGTTATTATTTTACTGCTGTTAGCAGGTGGTTTTTTTACTTTCAATTTAAGAAAAACAGTAGCCCTTCTGTCTACGAATTGATCCCCGCAGATGTGGCTTGGATCGTCTCTGTGGACCCTTCTTCCGGTGATTTGCAACGTCTTGCCAACAGTGCCTTCTTAGCTGGATGTGATTCAGTAGATGTATTAAACGAATGGAATCGATCGCTGATTTTCATGGATTCTATTTGTACCAATAATGAAAAGTTGAAGGCTACATTTAAAACTACTCAACTTATGATTAGTGGACATGTAACAGGTCCTTCAGCTTTTAGTTTGATGTATTTTGCAGAAGTTGATCATGATTTTGTGAAGGTATCAGAAGCATTGATTGCTTTGTTGCTTCAAACGGAAGGTTCGGTAGTGATGCGAGTGTATAATGGCATTGAAATTCGAGAATTCATCGGAAAGAATGGAGCTATGTTCTCTTGGGCAATAACAAAAGGTGTTTTTATAGGATCTTCTACTTCATTTTTAATTGAAGATGCTATTCGACAACAGAAGAATGCCAAGTTAATTTCTCCGGCAGCTTCAATTCAGAAGTATTGTGAAGAGCAGCCCAAGGAACTCATGGTGGCTTTGTATTATCCCGGTTTTACAAAATGGTTGAAGACTCAGTTTCGCGATCCTTCAGGTGTAAATTTGGTTCCCCTTGAACGATTGGGAGATTGGTCTATACTCAATGTGGAAACACACAGTAGTCTTATCTCTTTTAACGGTCAAACGCTAGCGATAGATTCAAATACTTTTGTTCACCTCTTTGACCAACAATCTCCAGTAGAAAGAAAGTTGGTGCAAATGTTACCCGCCAAAACTTCCGCAGCTGTAGTCTGGGGAATGAGTGACGCTACGATTATCCTTAATACGATCAAGGAAAATCAAAAAAATCTAAACTGCCAAGTTCTTCTTCAGAATTAGTACCGTATTTTGAAAAATGGATCGGAGAAGAAATTGCATTGGTCGTAACTCAACCTGCTGGATCACTCAGTGATAATAATTATTTCTCCATTTTACAAGTAAAGAATATTGAACAGTGTAATCGATCGCTCGAATCATTGATGGGAAGTAATGCTATTAAAGAAGAATTATACAACGGATATGCAATTCGCTTTATTGATCGTAAATGGATCTTGAAAGATTTATTTGGTTCGCTATTTAGTCCCGTAAATCGATTTTATTATTCTGTAATAGGGAATTATTTAGTTGTCGGAAATCAAGCCTCCGTTATTCGCGGTTACATAAACGATTATAAGACGAATAATCTATTGATAAAGGAAGATCGATACAAAGCACTTGCAACCCATGTGCCTCGTAAAGGAAATATCTTTTTTTATTGTAGTATTCCACAATCCGAGAAGGTTTTCAGTAGCATAGCGGCTCCTGCTTGGGTTACATGGCTCGCAAGTTATGGAGATGTGCTGAAGAATTGGAACGGACTTACTTTTTCAATTAGTAATAGCAATGGTTTGTTTACCACAAGTGGTTGTCTGGGTTATTTTAATAAAAACACCATGGGACCGCAATTAGCATGGAATACCAAATTGGATACAACCATAGCCACCGGACCTTTTATGCCAGCAGGAATCAACGGATTGATCCTTGTTCAAGATGTATCCAATCAACTTTATGCTTTTGACCATTCTGGAAATATAGTTTGGAAGAAAAAGTTAGAGTCAAAGATCATGAGCGATGTGTATGCGGTAGATTACTACCAGCAACTAGGAAATCAATATTTATTGAATACTCATTCCTTTATTTATCTTATCGATTCAACAAGTAAAGATGTAGGAAATTATCCGTTTCGATTGCCAGCAGAAGCAAGCGCAGGATTGAGCTTAATGTATGGAAATGAAATTAGCGATACACGTTACTTTATTCCATGTAGAAATCTTCGACTATTTGGTTACAGTTTAAATGGAAAGCCTCTCACAGGTTTAGGAACGGTGAAATTGCCAGGAGTAGTGCAACGCCCCGTTCTTATTAATGAAAAAGCAAAGCGATTGATATTGCTTGATGAAAGCGGTCTTTGCTATACGATGGATTTATCGGGTACTCGAATGAATTCAGTCAAAGAAAAGATATTTTTAAATGAAGGAGAAAATTTTATCGCATCGAATAACTCGGAAATTTTATTTTTCTATAGAAGTGCAATCGGACAAATTAATAGAGTAGGAGTGGATGGAAGTATTTTTCGTGTATTCGAAAATGAAGTCGATTCTGTTTATGCATTCACATACGGTGACATCAATGGAGATCAACAACCTGATTGGATCATTTCAAATTCAAATGGAATAAATTTTAGAACTGAGGATAATGTTTCTCTCTTCAAATATAATTCAGTTGAACCTTTCTTTTCAATTGAATATTTCATTCTTGGTGAAAAGGTTTATGTGGCTGCATCCACCGATCAGCGATTGTTTTGGTTCAATCGAGATGGCAGTTTAGCAGAAGGATTTCCTTTGACGGGAAAAGGTAAACCCATCATAAAGAAGGGCAGCAGTTCTGAAAATTACCTACTCATCAAAGGCGGTGATGATAACATCAGTTTGTATATTCTACAGTAGAAATAAAAAAATTGGTAAGTTGGTGAATTGGTAATCGCGAAGCCTCGCGAGGTAAATGAGAGAGTAGGAAAATGGGAGAATAGGAGAATAGGAGAATAGGAGAATAGGATCAAAGGATTAAGTAAGAATGGGCAACTAGGAGAATAGTAGCCCCGATTTTTGGAAGGAGAAAGGAAGTTAGAGTTAAGTATTGCGAATACTTAACAGCATTACATTTTGTTCCTACTGCAGAGCACAGCAATTTAATGATTCGACATCGAGAATCTTTGTCATAAAACTCAATTATCGCGAAGCTTGGCATCGACCTCAAGGTTGCATAGCGCAGCAATTTACCTCGCGAGGCTTCGCGATTACCAATGTACCTCGCGTGGCTTCGCAATTGCCAATTCAACCGTGACGTATCGTTAAAATAAAAAAGGCTATATCTTTCGATACAGCCTTTTTTATTTTAGAATTGAATCTCATTATTCAACTGCGAAATCAACTCGACGATTCATCGGATTTAAGGAAGTCGCCATTGGCTCTTTCTCACCTTTTGATTCTGTACTCAATCGTGCTGGATCTATTCCGTATTGTTTAATCAAATGATTCATTACGTTATCGGCACGACGTTGACCTAATTTCAAATTCTCCGTTTCATTTCCACGGATATCACAATTGCCAGTGATTTTCACGTTTAATTTTGGATTCGCTTGCATCACGCGAGCAATTACCAAAATACGATCGTTAAAGTTTGGTTTAATTACTGCAGATCCTAAATCGAAGAATACAGAAGGTAAAAATCCTGTACCATTCTTTCCGTTAGAACCACTCAGTCCATCAGCTCCAAACTCGCCCGGCTTTGCAATGGTAACACCTTGGAAGTTTACCAATGATCCTGCTGCTGTGCTTGGTTCTAGGTCACGACTGTCAGCAACACCATCGCTATCCGTATCTATCTCCGCTCCATTGGCATCTACTTTCGCTCCTTTCGCTGTGAATGGATCCGCGTCTTTGCTGTCAATCACTCCGTCACCATCTGAATCAATTGCAGTTCCGTCTCCGTAAACTTTAGTTCCTTCTGCAGTGCTGTTGTCTTTGTCGAACAAATCAGAAACTCCATCTTTATCTTTATCGCCACTTAGAATGTCGATTTTCTCTTTCATGTCGGCAAGATCGTTGTAAACCACTTCCATTGGATTTACCCATTCCATCGGTTTGTTTTTCTTGCCGAAAGTGTAATTTACACCTAAATTGAGCATAATATAATTATCAAACTCAGAATACGACTTAACCGTAGCATCTACATTGTCGGTAAATGTCTTTCTATAATCCAATGCCAAACCAATATCAACCTTGTTAATTTTGTATTTAAATCCAAAACTCATCGGAATCATTAGTTCAGTAATGTTGCCCGACTTTCGGAGTACTCCTAATTTTGAATTCGAAGAATCAGATTTTACTTCAGCATCAAAGTTGAAGAAGCCTACTCCTAATGTGGCTACAAAATGGAAGTTTTTATTTCTGTTTAAGAAGGAAATATTTCCAAAATTATAAGTCATTTCTAAAGCGCCTTCGTACATTGGACTCTCATATTTCACTGCCCACTCCCTAGTACTGCTAGCTCCAGATCCCGGAAATTGTATGGGTAGATAAGTAATGGTATCTAAGTATTCCTGGTCACTTCCAACAAAAGTTGAAAAAATTCCACGAAATCTTAAGCCAATAGAATGTGTTAGTTGATTATGTACTTGTAAACCAAATGCAGGTCTTACAAAACCTTCGTCTAAGAAACGGTTGTTGTTCTGTTTGCCTTTTAATAAATCACCAAGAAGATGATTAGCACCTAAGGTTATTCCAACTGACCACCGGTCGTAATCAGACTTCTTTGGTAAACCATAATTTGATTGACTACTTGATTCAGTTTGAGACAAAGAAGGTAAACTGAACGATAGTAGAATAATACAGAGTAAACTTTTGATTTTCATGCGTAAGCAATTATTTATTAGGTTGCAAAATTAAGTAAACTAATGATATCTCCCTAATTTGAAAAAATTAAGAATTTATTAAATTAACATTCTCAGGGACAGATATTTAGTACCTGTTCTGGGTGTTCGTCTTTCAATAAGTCAAGTATATACATCAAATCGTTATGTTCATTAACAAAGTCTAAGTGATCTGATTTTAGAATAACTACTCTTTGATTTTCAAGAGATTGAAGGTGACTTAGGTATTGATTGCTCACCTGATCTAAATAATCAGCAGGAATACTTTTTTCATAAGATCTACCTCTCAAATTAATGTTTTTAAGTAATAAATCAGTTTCTTTATGTAGGTAAAGTATCAAATCGGGTTTTCGAAGATCTTTTGCTATGAGTTCGTAAAACTTACTAAAAAGATGCATTTCAGCTCCTTTTAAATTTACGCGTGCAAACAGTAAACTTTTTTCAAATATATAATCCCCTATGAGAAGTTGATTTTTTTCATATGCTTTTTTTTGTTCACTTAAAATTTGCTGAAATCGCTCTGCTAAGAATGACATCTCTAATGGAAAAGCAAATCTTTCAGGACTTTCGTAGAACTGAGGTAAAAACGTATTCTCTGCAAATTCTTCTAATACCAAAGCGGAATTAAATTTAGTAGCTAAAATTTTAGCCAATGAAGTTTTTCTTGCTCCAATATTCCCTTCAATGGCAATGTAGTTATAGGGTGTAGATTTACTCATACTGTAAGGGGTTGTAGAGATGTACCTGACCCGTGTCTAAGCAGTGATCAAGCATCCATCGATTACTTTTTCCGGTTACAGGATGTATATGATCTGGAATTACTTCACATAATGGTATCAACGTAAATCTTCTGTTACTAATTCCTGAATGTGGAATTAATAATTGATCATCTTTATATACAATGTCATCAAAATAGAGTATGTCAATGTCTAAAATGCGTGGTCCCCATTTTTCTACGCGTACCCTTCCTGCACTTTCCTCTATAGCGAGTAACGACTGCAATAAAGAGATGGGATTTTGATCAGTGTTGATAATAATTATTTTATTAAAAAAATCACTTTGATCCTTTTTTCCCCAAGCTTCAGTTCGATAAATTGAAGATGTCATGGTGATACTTCCCGTCGATTTTTCTATTTCACTTTCGGCATAATTCAAGTATTGCAATGAATCTCCTTCATTGCTACCTAAGAGTATCACCGCTTGATGTAACATGTAGCAAAGATAAGCTATAAGATTTTGGAAAAGACGACGCTCCTCATTTTTGTGGAAAAACTATTGGGTTGACTTTACGAAGTATTCAATGAAATTGAATCTATTCTAACTTAAAAAATCCCCATTGATTTATCTTGGATATAATTTGTAATTGAACTCTATACTATTGGTTGAATCCGGATTGTCGGAGTTGCTAATAATGGCTTTTAATTGATCCTTTGAAATTCGCTTATACGTGATGAATTTAGGAAAATCATTTTCTTCATTATAAAAAATCCAATAACTCGCAGTTTGTAACATCATGTGAAATGAAATGGGTTTATTGCCATGCTGCGCTTTTACAAGTGGTTCATAGATGACAGTCTGGTCCTTGGTATAAAGCCGTATATATTCACTGTGAATAGAATCTTTGTTGGCTTTGATAGTCCATGATTCTCCCCTCATATTTCCATCCGCATCAATATTCCATTGTTCAAAAAGTGTATCTTGTTTTTGAATAGTAAACCAAGTACCTTTCCAACTAAGTAATTCATCAGGTAATTTTTGAGCGTAACTTTGGCTCACTGTAGTTAAGATCAATGTGAACAATATTAAATAGTGATGGGATAGGTTTGATTTCATTGTTTTAGATTTGTATCAGATAAAGATATGGAAAGTCTTTCACTCATCACATTTATTGAAGCAGCTGCCGTTATGGTAAGCTCAGTATCAGGTATGATAAAGGCTTCAGAGAAAAAAATGGATCTTGTTGGAGCTTATAGCGTGGCTTTGCTGGTTTGTTTTGGTGGTGGTACAATGCGTGATATTCTATTAAATCGTCGACCTTTTTTCTGGGTGGAGAATGAAATTTATCTTTTTATGGTACTGCTTGTGACCATCGCTTTTGTTTATATTCCCTCAGTACATAATCTTACAAAATTACTTCATCGTCGTACCAATACCATTGAAGCCATTGGATTAGGGCTATTCAGTATTTCGGGGTTATTTGCAGCCCTCAATTTGGGGATGCCTCTTTTTTCTTCTTCTTTGATGGGAGTTATTACCGGTGTTGCGGGTGGTGTTTTTAGAGATATTGTAATCAATGAAATTCCAGTGATCTTTAAATTTAAAGGTGGACTCTATGCCGTCGCTTCATTCATTGGTTGTTGGATTTGTATCTTCTTCGTTTTTTTCTTCAATGCAGCATTTCTTGGATTTATTATCGGCACTATTGCTATCATCGGCATCAGATTGATGTCCGTTTATTTCGGACTCAAACTTCCAAAACCATTATGGGTTACTGAGGAGGAGGAATGACTAAGCGTTTCGTAATTAGATTTTTTCGAGAATAAATATTTCCCATTCGCATAGATTAGCTTCTAGCTTCTAGCTTCTAGCTTCTAGCTTCTAGCTTCTAGCTTCTAGCTTCTAGCTTCTAGCTTCTAGCTTCTAGCTTCTAGCTTTTAGCTTCTAGCTTCTAGCTTTTAGCTTCTAGCTTCTAGCTTCTAGCTTTTATGTTAAAGCCTAAAATACGTTGACCGGTAAATGCAAACATCATAACATCTAACATCTAACATCTAATCGCGAAGCCTCGCGACTAACATCTAACATCTAATCGCGAAGCCTCGCGACTAACATCCAATCGCGAAGCCTCGCGACTAACATCTAACATCCAACTTACCTACAAATTCTTCACGAGATGATTCGTCATCATTGTATAAAGATGCAATCGAGTTGTCCCGCCACGAATGCTATGATTTTTGTTCGGGTAAATGAATAAATCAAATTGTTTATTCGCTTTCACAAGAGCCGTCACAAAATCCATGCTGTTTTGCATATGTACATTATCATCAGTTGAACCATGTACTAACAGTAATTTTCCTTTTAAATCTTTTGCGTAATTAATGGGCGAATTGTCATCATACCCTTTCGCATTTTCTTGTGGAGTTTGCAAATAACGTTCGGTATAAATACTATCGTAATATCTCCAGTTGGTAACAGGCGCGACTGCAATCCCAGCTTTAAAAACTCCATTTCCTTTGGTCATGAGTAGAGAAGTCATGTAACCTCCAAAACTCCATCCCCAAACTCCCATTCGGTCTGCATCAACAAAGGATTTTCCTTTAAGAAATTTGACTGCACTCAATTGATCTTGTACTTCAAGATTTCCCATGTCTTTGTAAATGCAATTTGCAAATTCCAGTCCTCTTCCAGGGGTGCCTCTGTTGTCAAAACTAACAACTAAATATCCTTTTTGTGCAAGCATTTGATGCCATAAATAATTGGGTCCATCCCAATCATTAGTTACTGTTTGAACGCCTGGACCACCATACACATGCATGATAACTGGATACTTTTTATTCTTGTCGAAATCCGGAGGTGTGATCATCCATCCATACAACCGGGTTCCATCTTCAGTGGAAAAACTGAGCGTATCAATTTTTCCCAGCTTATATTGGGTGAGTGTTTTCTTAACCGTACTGTTGTCTTCTAGCGTCCTGAGCAGTTTGCCATCATTTTGATTGAGTGTACATGTGTAAGGAGAATCAAAACTTGAATAAGTGTCGGCAAAATATTTTAGCCCTGAGCTAAATTCTGCTTTATGTATACCTGCAATTTGAGTAAGGGCTTTTTTCTTACCACTGATGGTAATTGAATAGATGTGACGTTCCAATGGACTTCTTTCCGCACTTTGATAGAAGAGTGTGCTGGACTTTTCATCGTATCCAAAATATTGTGTCACATCAAAATTACCGGATGTGATTTGCTTTATCAATTTACCGTCGATTTGATAGAGATAAATATGATTGTAACCATTGCGCGTAGATGTCCAGATAAATCTTTTTCCGTCTTTCAAAAAGGTTAAGTCATCCGTGATTTCAATAAACGATTTGTTTTGTTCCTTAAGTACAACCGAACTTTTTCCAGTTGAAACTGAGTATAGCACTAACTCCAATTGACTTTGATGTCTATTGGTTCTTTGAAAACTAACAACATCTGGATTTTGTGTCCACTTTACTCTTGGTAGGTATTCCCAATCTGAATCGGTTTTGAAAATTAATGTAGCTTTATTGTTTTGTAGGTTGTAATTGTACAATGAAACAGCCGAATTTCTCTCTCCTGCTTTCGGGTATTTGTATAATTCTTCTTTTGGATATAACTCACCATAAGTGGTTAGGTTGAATTCTTTCACTTCGCTTTCATCAAACTGATAATAGGAAATATTTTTCCCGTCTGCCGACCAACCAAAGGCAACATCCATGGAGAATTCTTCTTCGTAAACCCAATCCGTTGCTCCGTTTATTATTTTATTTTTCACTCCGTCTGTCGTAATCGCTTTTTCAACCTTAGATGTAATATCCCATACGTATAAATTGTTGTCACGAACATAGGCAAGCATGCTTCCATCAGGAGAAAATGTTCCATACATGGCTTTTCCATGATTGGTCACTTTGCTTAGTTTGTTATTGTCTCTTTCGAAAAGGTAATATTCTTCTCGAGTAGAATGGCGATAAATGGATTCTGAATTGACACTCAACAAAATTTTTCTTTCATCAGCACTGAATTTATAAGTTCCAAATTCGGCAGGTTCTTTATGCGCCGTAAGTTGCGATGGTCGTAGAATCGTGTCCACAGCTTTACCCGTGCTAAAACTATATTGAATTATATATTTTCCCTTTTCAATAGTTTCCGTACTGGTATAGAATTCGTCATTATTCATAGAATTGAATCCTCCAATGGTTCTAGCATAGAATTTGGAACTGCCATAAATGTCTTCTACCTGAATCATTCCGTCTTGACTAAAAGCTGAATTATTGGTTAGGTTCGTAAGTAAAAGTATTGAAACAATGGATATTATGTGTTTGTTCATGGTGTATTGATTTCACTTCAAATCTACGAAAAATTTGAATTCTTAGAAAGAGTTCTAAGCTGTAATCAATATATTTGTGTAATGAAAAAATCTAAAATTATTCTTCCTATTAGTTTGCTAGTTGTGTTGTCATTTATATGGGCAACAAGTTCAATTGCACAATCATCAAGTGGATATATAAAGTTTGCTATGTCTTACACTGAATCAGGTATGACAAAGGAGGAAATGGCTATGATGCCCGAAGAAACAGAGATGTGGTTTAAAAACGATCTGATGAAGTTGAGATTACCAATGGGAATGGGGATGCAAAGCGATGTGTTGATTTTAAAGGATAAAGTAGTGTTGATGATGGATTTAATGGGAAACAAATTAGCCATGGAATCAACGAAGATGGATGTTGAAAAACAGAATGATATAACCAAGAAAGCCACCGTGAAGTTGATAGAGGGGGAATTAAAGAATATTGCAGGATATGATTGTAAAAAGGCAATCCTAAGTACACCAAATTAAAAGGATATGATTGTTTGGTATACTGATAAAGTGAATTCAAAGGGTTCTTGGTATTTTCAAATGTCAGAGATTAAAGGATTTCCACTTGAGTTTTCCATGAGAACTGGAGAAATGAGTGTACGTATGTCTGCAAAGGAAGTGCGGTTGGAAGAAATTAAAGATGCTGAATTTAAGGTGTCCCCGAGTATAAAGTGATGTCTGAAGCCGAATTGATGAATATGATGGGTGGGAACAGGTAATTTTTTTTGCATGTAAGAAGTAATTTACTTAATTTTGTTCCACTAATACAAAACAATCTTTTCGGTTTTATGAATGAATATTTAATTTTAAGTGTAATAATGACCTTGTGTATCTTTTCACTCGGTTTGAAGTTGAACAAAAGTGCCAGCTCGATTGAAGGTGTCTTTGGTTATAGGACTAAAGCCTCTAAACGAAATGAAGATACTTGGTATGAAAGTAATATTTATGCAGGCAAGTGTTTGATGATATTAGCAAGTTTAATTTTACTCTTGCTTGTATTTACAGAAATTTATTTTTCAACTAAATCAGAAGCTCATAAAATGTTATATATTTTGAGTGGATTTGTTTTAACTTCCTTGACAATAATTTATGTCCTTACTGAACGTCATTTAAAGAAGGTGTTTTTTAGAGATGGAAAGCGTCGGCCAAAGTTTTAATTGAGTCGCGTGCTTAATTTTATTGCTGTTCAGATTTAGTTTCGTTATTTTCGCCATGCTTGTTTAATGGTTTAAGTTATGCGAAATAAAATTAGTGTTCTCCTTGTCATACTTCTCACTTCTCTTTCAGCTCGTGCGGTTGAAATTAATTATGCAGTTTCTTTCCCACAACCACAAACGCATTACGCAGATGTGGTGATGCAGATGAATGGTTGTGCCGCCGACTTTCTCGATGTGAAAATGCCAGTTTGGATTCCCGGTTCCTATATGATTCGTGAATTCCCACGATTTGTGGATGTGTTCGAGGCTTACGACAAAAACGGAAAGGTATTGTCGGCGGAAAAAGTAGATAAAAATACATGGCGAATTCAATCATCTGGAGTATCCAGTATAAAAGTACATTATCAAGTGTATGCCTTTGAATTGTCTGTGCGAACAAGTTTTGTCGATGAAGAGCATGCCTTTCTGAATGGATCTAGTATTTTCATGTTTGTTGAAGATTATTTGAATAATCCCGTGACAGTAACGATTTCTCCTGCCCCCTCTTGGAAGGTAATTTCAGTGGCTCTTGAAAGAGTGAGTGAAAATAATCCCTGGAAATTGAAAGCTCCGAACTATGATGAGTTAGTGGATGCTCCTTTTGAAATTGGAAATCATTTAGTATTTACTTTTACTGCTGCAGGTGTACCTCATGAAGTGGCTATGTTTGGAGAAGGCAATTTTGATGTCGACCGCTTGAAAAAAGACATGTCTCGAATTGTAGATGAATGTACAAAGGTGTTTGGTTCCCATCCTGGCAAGCGATATGTTTTCTTTATTCATAATTTAATCAATGGCGGCGGAGGTTTGGAACATAAGAATTCTACTTCAATCCAAGTTAACAAATGGGGTTATTCAAATAGCTCTTCTTATATTGGTTTTTTAAGTTTAGTGGCACATGAATATTTTCACCTTTGGAATGTAAAAAGACTAAGACCTGTTCCACTGGGCCCTTTTAACTATAGCGAAGAAAATTATACGAATCTACTTTGGCTAGCAGAGGGTTTTACTGCTTATTACGATGACATGATTGTTTACCGATGTGGATTTATGGATGAAGCAGAATATTTAAGAACCATAGCCGGTTCTATGTCTTATTGCAATAATCAAATGGGAGCTGCTTTTCAGTCGTTGTCAGAGTCTAGTATGGATGCATGGATAAAATATTATCGCTCTTACGAAAATTCTTCTAATGCAAGCGTTTCTTATTATACAAAGGGGTCCGTGGTGGGTGCCTTGCTGGATATGGAAATTATCAATGCTACCAATGGAAATAAGTCACTCGATGATTTTATGAAAGAAATGTATCATGAATTTTATGTAAAGAATGAAAAAGCTTTTACGCAGGAAGATGTAATGAAAATGGTAGAGAAGATTTCTGGGAAGAATATGGATTCGTTTTTTAAGGATGCAGTGAATTCTACACTTCCATTACCCATGGAAAAAGTAGTTGCGGAACTCGGACTTTCATTGGATGATCTAAATAAGAAGTCAACAACTACTTTTAGTGGAATCAATGCTTCTGCTACAAACGGAAAACTGATGGTGACATCCATCGTTCGAAATTCCCCGGCATGGACATCAGGCATCAACGTAAACGACGAACTCATCGCTATGGATCAATATCGCTTTGGCGACGATCTTAGTAAACTAATCTCTATGAAAGCTCCCGGTGATAAAGTTACTTTCTTGGTGAACCGTAGTGGCTATATAAAATCGATTGCATTAACCTTAGCAAATACACCATACGTAAAATACTCACTGAATAAATCAAGCGCCGTTTCCGAACAGAAGAGCAGAAATTATAAGAAGTGGCTGGATTAGCTGCTGGTTTCTAGCTTTTATGTCAAAGACTAAAAACATTGACCGGTTTTTTTGGATCAATTGTAGCTGCTAAATTTAAAATTATTCTCTTTCATTGATAGAAATTTTCTAACTTACCTTAAAAGATTAAACACACCTAATTTCGTGTCATCTTTTCCCTCCTCTGGCTTTAAATCAGTAGACAACGGATTTACCCTTATTTCATAAGTATAAACGCCCTCTTGAGCTGCTTTGCCATTTACTTCACCGTTCCAGCCTTGTAATGGATCGTTTGTACTAAAGACTTTAGCTCCCCATCGATCAAAGACAGAAAACCGATAACTATCCGGATCTAAAATTCCATCTCAGGCTTAAAAACCGGGTTTTTCCACCAGGAGTAAAAGCATTGGGAATATAAAATTTAAATAATGTGTATATTTTGATAGTTCGTATAGCCGTATCGTTACAGTTATAATTATTTCCAGCGATTAGAGTAACTGCAAAAGACCCAGGAGTGGTGTACTCATGAAATGGAGCAGTAATAGAGGTAATTGTACCATCTCCGAAATTCCAGAGGTAGGAAGAGGCAAAGGTGCTCTGATTAATAAAATTAATAACCGGATCGAGAATAGTTCCTTACTGGATCAGGAAGAAACGCTGCCACCGGCTGCCCGGATAGTATAATGATACTGTTAAAAGTGGTGGTGTCTATACAATTGTTATTGTCGATGGCGACTAACGTTAATGGATAGTCCTGGATTTTGGTATGTATAATTGGTGAACAAATTTCCTCTCAGGGTATCTCCGTTTCGAAGAACCAGTCGTAGCGGATGGCGTTTTGTGAGTTGTTGATGGCAAGGTCCACAGTGAAGGGGAAGCAGCCCGAATTGGTACTTACCTGTAAATCCGCCGTGGGTATATCATGAACTCAAATGTGACTTTTGAAGAATCTATGCAAGCCACTCCCGGTGCAGTGGCTAGTCCGGTACCAATCAGCGTTTCCGTATAGGTGCCGGGTGTCGGGTAGCGATGGGTAGGGTTCGTTTGTGAGGAATCCCTCGGACTGCCATCTCCTAAATCCCAAACATTTCAATCAACCCGGGTGAGGCATTGAAGAATGCAACAGGTTGGTTACTACATCGTGGGTTTCCTACTGTAAATCCAACAACAGGTGTATTGTAAACCGTTATTTGTTTGAAGATGGAATCTGTTCCGCAGTTGGTAACGATCTGCCAGAGATAATAAATGCCAGGCTGTGTGTAGGTATGCGTGATGGTGTCTCCAACTCCCAGATTTGTGTCTCCAAAATTCCAGCTGACAATACTACCGGAGGGAACAGAACTCGTGAGCGTTACGGTCAATGGCGCACAACCGTAGTTGTAATCGATGTTGAAAAAAGGAAATGCCGCCGGTGGATGTACGGTCACCGTGCGGGTGATGGTATCTGTTCCGCAGCGGTTACTGACGATTAATGTGATGACAAAATCGAATCGGTACTGTCGGCCAGAAAGATCTGCGGTGCGAGAATAGAATCATTGGTGATGAACACTCCGTTGATGTACCATGCATATGTTTCCGGATTCCCGGTGCTGATATTACTGAAGAGTACAGTATCCGGAGAGCAACCGGAACTTTGATCGACATCGAAGCCGGCAACAGGAAGCGGGTAGATGACATAGGTGTCGCTGAATGTTGTAGTACCACAACCGTTTGTAGCCTCCTGTAAAATGGTGATTGGTGTGACAGTATCGGTAGCGAGTAAGTAGGTGTACCAGCCCGGCTCGTATAAACTACCAAGCGCAATAGCATTGGCGCTCCAGGTATAGGTGGTGTATGCAGCATCTGGATTACTATTTAATACAAGAATACTATCTCCCTCACAGAGAGTATCTGCATTTATAGTGAAGAGGGAAAGTGGGATATCCGTAACCGTTATAGTGTCATCAAATTTTGTAGTGCAACCGGCGGCATTTGCTATGGTAGCGGTTACCCAAAAAGTGCCAATATTCTGAAAAAAATGTTGTACGGTATCTCCCATTACTAACGGCGTTGTATCACCGAAGTCCCAGGTGGCATCCGCGGGACTGTCAGGATTGATGAAGGTATAGGGCACCATGCGACAGAGCGTGTCCCCGGGCCATAACGGAGCGGTAGTAGGAGAAATCGCCAGTGTGATGAGCAGGGTATCGTTTACTGAGCAGATAGAATCAATGGCGGTATAGATAATAGTTGCCGGACTGGTTACTATGGTATTGATAAGGATGCTACCTACTAGTGGATCGCTGATACCTGGTCGCTCCAACTGCCATTCAATCCCGGAGAAAGCGCGATTAAGGTATCCGCAACTACATTGTCACAGTAAGTGAGGTCGGGCCCTGCATTGACTTCTCCCCCGAAACCACCAACTACCGAGTCGCGAATGATACAACTGCCTGTTCCAAATGTGTAAACGGCGTAATAAGTTGTACGGCTAACCGTATCCGTTGCAAACGCCTGTGGGGGAGAACAATGCCATCTACCGTCCACGTACCCCCGCCAGGATTGCCCGTAAATTGTACCGTCGGATCATACTTGCAAATGACCATATCAGGGTTCAGTAGTAAAGCAGGAGGAGGGTTGTTCGCAAAAGTTCCGGTAAACGTTATAGTATCGCAACGGTTGGAGGCCTGTGCTGTGTAATCATACGTTCCATAATTATTAATGGTAAAAACGGGGAGTACCCCCTGCGAAGACTGTCCAACTACAGCACCAGTGCCGACATCAGTAATCACCCACTGAAAGGCACTATCCCAACTGCCGGTGATTATTGTAAAATAATCACCGAAATTAAAATTGAAAGCTTCCAGTGTATCACAGCGATCGGTGATAGTAAGGGTTTGAGTGAGCTGTGGCGCCGACTCACGAAGAACGTGTCGCGCTGAATACAATTGCTGGCAGGATCAGTACAGCAACCGGTAGCTTCCAGCGTAATGACATAGTTATCCGGTCCAGCAGGCAGAAAAACAGGATTCAAAGCGAGACTCGAAAGCGGAGTGATTACCCCTCCTCCTAAAGCAGAAGCAGTCCAGCCAAACGAGGTGCCGTTGGTGATTACCGTATTGGTAGCCACAATAGAATCCGGCAGACAGATCGTTCCGGAAGTAACATAAGAAGTACTAACGGTGGTGGGTAGGAGAATAGAGAAGGTATCGCGGTAAACGAGTCCGGCGGCGTTGGTGCAGAGATAATAAAGCGTAACGGATACGATGTATTGGCCGGGAGTGGTTAGTGTCTGATTTACCGGATTGGCACTATTGTCTGAAAAAATATTTACCGCAACGCCTGACGAAATGGAATCTATATTCCATCGCACAGAATCATAACTGGAGATCGTAAACGATTGCAGCCAGCTGATCGTACTTCCTCCGCAGGTATCGTTATAGGGTATGGATTGAAGCAATACCGGCAGTTGATTGAAGGTAAGGGTGTCAGAAAACTGACATGCGGCAGGTGCTCCGGTACAACAACCAATGGCCTGCGCATTGACAATAAAACTACCCGCCGCACTCACCTGAAATACGGGTTGATTCAGGGAAGAGAAGGCCGGAGTGATTGTTCCCGAGCCGGAGAGCACGGAGGTGGTCCAGTTCACGGATCCCAGATTTACGGCGTTAAGATTCGTCACCACTATCGAATCAGGAGCGCAATTGGTCAGCGAACTCAATACGGGATTAATAGAAGTGGGACCTAAAACACTGAGCGTATCATTGATGCTGACCGTATCGCAAATATTCAGGGAAGACGCGGTAATCACATAGGTCCCTGGTGTATTGATAGTAAAATTCGGAGGGTTATCGGTATTGTTACTATAGATCACTGTGCCACCCGGGAGCGAAGTGATGGTCCACAAATGATCCTCCGCCGCATCAATCTGAAACGCCGACAGCCAGTTGATCACGATGGAGTCGCAGGCGGTGGTGTAAGAGGAGAGGGGAGTGAGGAGGGGGGCATTTCCGAAGGTGACCGTACTGTCCCAGCTGCAGCGGCTATTGGGCCCGTCAAAGCAGCAGCCGTTGGTGGTATCAATGGAGAAAAGATAAGTTCCGGAGTCGGGATGTTAGCCGTCACAGTATCGTTTGATTGAATGCCTCCTGGGAAAGGAATTCCGCCAGGCATCTGCAGCAGCGACCAGGTATAATTGTTACCTGGGAAAAGGGTCAATATTGGTTACTAAAAGCACACCCGGAGCACAGGCAGGTATAGCGGTGAGTGTAGGTTGCAGAACGGTATTGTCGAGAATGGTTATAGTTTTTTGCAGTGTAGAAAATCCACAACTGTCATTTACCAGAGTAAGGGTAACCGTATAATTTCCCGCACTTGAATAGATATGTTGGGGGACAGGAATACTGATACCCGTCGACCATAAATTATAGGGTAAGGTTCCATCTCCCATATCCCAGGTGATACGGGTGGTATCAGAGGTCGAACCACTGGCACAAGCCGCCGGACAAGGTGGGATGGTTATGTTCGCAACCTGTCCCACACAGGTGGTATCCGTATTAAAATTTGCTTTTGGCTTAAAGCGAATGGTGACCGGACGAAAATTGATATCATAACTATACGTAGGCGGACAATCTTTATAAAAAGCAATACCAATCAGTAGTTGAGTAGAGTTGGCACCATTGCAGAAGCAGCTATCGGGCGGGAATCCATAATTATGATAGGCGGCCAGAGTAAAATTTCCTAGAGAGGTGGTGGTTGTCCCGTCGCCCCAGCATATCCAAACCGAGTCTACCGGTATCGCCGAATTGGTAGAAAGACCGATAGAATCGCCGATACAGAATTTTACCGCACCGGTAGTGGAGATGGAAGGCGAGATTGTTCCGCAAGGGGAAGATTGCTGGGTATATGTGCTGCCGAGGGGGCAGATTTGGGCGGAGGCGGACAAAGCAAATACCCTGACAAGGCAGTATATACAGACAGAAAAGAAAAATTCGACTTCCCATTTAATAGTTGGATGGTGTTAATTTTGTACGAAGGTAATCTGAAAATTCGGCTATTGAAAGCTAATGTTATTGAATTAGCCCTCTCAAGTAGCCCGTAAACTACTTTAATTAATAGTTATGTTTTCTAAAATTAGGAATAATACTTGAACCAGATTCGATTTCTCCCAATAACCTTATGGATATGAAAAATAGAACTGAGGGAAACTCATTCGGGAATAACATGCTGTGTTTGCTCCATGTTTCTATTGTACTGCGATGTTTGGCAACGATGTAATATCTGTTTTTGAGAATTAATCCTGAAAACGTAAACAGCGCTTCATCGGTTCTGATTAGTGCTTAAATTTTGTAACATATATATACGATTATAGTCAACCTATTTCAGGCTGAGTCACAACAACTAAAATCTAACATCTAAAGTCTAATCGCGAAGCCTCGCGACTAACCTCTTATTTCGACAAAATCACAAACTCCGTACGTCTATTTTTCATTCTCCCTTGCGACGTAGCATTATCTGCAACGGGTTTCGTAGCTCCAAAACCTTTCGAACTTAAACGCGATTTATCCACTCCATTTTGAATTAAAAAATCAGAAACAGATTTTGCTCGAGCTTCTGATAAACTTAAATTGTTAGCAGAAATTCCAACATTATCGGTATGGCCGTACACTGCGACGCGCATGGTTGGATTTTCTTTTAAATAATTTGCGAAATCCACGATGATTGCTTTGTCTTGTTTTGTCAACGTTGAACTTTCAGTATCAAATAAAATATTGTTGAGTGTATAAGCTCCACCAATCTCTGTTTTTTGAAGTTGGATATCTACTTTGATGGGTTCAAGCTTCATGGTGTCATCTTTAGAAAAGTAAGCGGAATTGTAAGCGTATCCTTGCTTTTTTACCGTTAGAATATAATCTTGATCGAATAATACTACTGAAGCATATTTACCACTGGTGCTATCATAAGATACGTCGGCAAACTCTTGGGTATTTACATTTTTTAAAGAGATGGTTGCTTTATTAGGAGAATTTTGGTTTTCGTCTTTTAAATCTCCTTTAATAAATAATACACGATCGGGTTTTGCTGCTGGATGTAAATCGAAGGAGTAAATATCATAGCCACCTTTTCCTTGTAAACTATTACTCGAAAAATATCCTTTTTGCCCATCGGTACTCGCAAAGAATCCTAATTCGTCGGCCTCAGTGTTGATGGGATATCCTAAATTCATGGGCTGACTCCAAGTGCCATCTGTCTGCATTTTGCATTTGTAAATGTCGTATCCACCTAAACCGGGTAATGCGTCACTGCTAAAATAAAAAGTTTTATTGTCAGGATGAATGAATGGCGTTTTCTCATTTCCTGCAGTGTTGATGGGACTTCCTATGCTTTTCATGGGTCCCCATTCGCCGTTCTCTAATTTTTTACTGAAATAAATATCGCTCGTTTGACTCACCGAATCTCGAATGCTGACAAAGTATAATGTTTTTCCGTTTGGCGAAATACTGGGTTGACTTTCCCAACGATTAGGGTCATTGATAGTGGCGCCAACACTTCGCGGCTCTGACCATACACCCTTCGTTTCATCGCTGGTATAAATATCAAAGTTTCCGTTTTTATTTACGGTGAAAAATAAATGCTTGTTGTCGATGGTGATGGTGGCTCCCCCTTCATTGTTTGAACCCGCTTTGTTAAATGGTGGAAGCATCGCGTCTCCTTTGTCAAATACACTATCTTTCTTCACGCTGATCATAAATTTTTCTACACTAGCAGGAAAAAGAGAGCCTCGCTTTTGTTCTTCATAACGACGGGTGAAAAAACAATATTCTTGGTCGGGTGATATGATGGCTAAGTATTCAGGATCGGGCCCTGAGACGTTGTTTAAGGGCACAGGTTGAAACGGAACTGGATTCATCATGAACTTGGCTCGTTGAACTTTTTGAGAAGCATCACGAGCGTTTTCTTCTTTCACTTTGTTGAAGTCTAGAAACGACTCAAAATAGGTGATAGCTTTCTTGTATTCTTTTACATCGTACCAATAGTCAGCTAATCGATAATGAGCGTCCGCACTGGCGTCTGGACATACCTCGATGAGTTTTTCATAAGCTGCTGACATCACTTTATCATTATGATTTTGCCAGGCAACATCTCCTAGTAATTTTAAAGGATCAGCAAATGTTGAGTCTTCAGCAATGGCTTTATCGCAAAGTTCTTTAATGGATGCTAATGGCTTTTTATCATTTCGTGCCTCACGTGCTTTTTCATAATACTTATTGGCAGCTTTATTTTCTGAAGGTGGGCAAAGTGATTTTGATTGCGCAAACACAAGGTTTGTACTAAAAATTAAAATATAAAGAAGTAGGTATAGCTTTTTCAATGGTCTTGTAACGCAATTACTCCCGCAAATATGATACGATTTGGGAATAAAAATGTAATGGGGAAGATTTAATGTCAACAATGCGCTGTGATTAACTCCTTGTCGTCGAAAATATCAATCTGATTATAAAGGAAGAAGAAAAGATTGATTTTTCCACTTGAGTTTTTGCATTAATGCAAAAGGTCGGCGAGGCCGACCCTTTTTAGCAGGTTTAGTGTTTAATTACTTTTTAACTAATTTTATGGCTGAACTGATGTTTTCACCTGAAACTAATCGAGCCATATACACTCCATTGGTCCATTTTTCACCGAGTTGCACATTCTGATTTCCCAAACTGGAAATGATTCGCTCTTCGATCAATCTTCCACTCATATCAAATATTTGTAATGCTGATTTCTGCTCTAAAGAATATATTGAAAGTGATACTTGATGATTGAATGGATTTGGAGAAGCCATTAATCCAATTTGATCGATTGAGTGATCATTTAGACCTACCACATCAACAATTTCAAATTTGTCTAATCCACCTTCCACGATATTAAAAATAGGACCTGGATCGCCAACGTTAACGATAAGCTGCATGGTTGAATTGGCTGTTAGGAACGAGTTAATAGGAATCGATTGAAAATTCCATTGAGAAGAAGATCCGTTTGGACCTAGAGCTTCAATAAGTACGGTGTTGGTTCCATCTGTCAAATATACTTTCATGGAATCATCAGGTTGGCCGTTGGTAGTTCCACCGTTGTAAAACCAGCGGTAATAATTGACGTGTGGATTTAAAAGTGTACTTACATCGAAGATCGGTGAAGTCAAGATGGTGCTTCCTTGATCCACATCATTATCCCAAGCGCCACCACCACCGTTATCAGTGACGAATGCCCATGTTCCACAATCAGCACTAACATCAGCACCCGGATTAGCAGTTTGACCTTGGTTCGTGGTAGCTATTGGCGCTCCTCTTTCCCAAAGATTTCCGGAAGGGCCACTTACGGTCCATCCAAAGTCAAGAACAAAGTCATCATAATAACCTTTGTCCAATGAAATGTTATAAGGGTTTCCTCCAGTCACATTTTGATTACTCGAGCAATACGTACGATGTCCCCAATTTCCAATCGTTAAATTATAAACTCCTTGAAAGAAACCTGGAATGGTAAATTGACCACTTGCATCTGTAGTAGTTGAATTATTATTCTGTGTATTTTCAAAATAGACGGTTGCATTAGGAATGGGATTATTAGTTCCAGATTCTACTACCGTACCTGTGACCGTTACTGTTGGAAAAATAGTATTCAATTGAACATCTAATATCGTTAATACACCATTCTGCAGTACTACACCTGAAATTGTTTTGGTAATATATCCTGCTTTAGAAAATTCTATATCATAAGTTCCAGCCGTAGCTAAACCTGTTTTATAGAGTCCCGTGATTTTTGTGTTTTAGAAATACTGGGACCTAAAATTTTTACAACTACATTATTCAAAGGAAAAGTAGTGTTGGTATCCGTCACTAATCCTTCCAAATAACAACCACGAACATAGGTAGGTGTCAAAACAAATAATCCATTATTGATATCCGATACAACGATATTTCCAGAGGGTAAATAGGGATACACTCCCCAAGCACCATTAAATCCATTTCCTGTTCCTTGAGGGTAGGTATCATATTGTCCAGTGATAATCATATTATCAGGACGACTTACATCCACTATGGCAATTCCATCTTTATACCAGGATATAATTTCAAAATCATTCAAAGTATGTGTATTGTGAATGATCGAACCTGAACCTGGAGTGAGTTGAACACGATCTAGCTCTTTGATATTACTTAAATCGGTTATATCATACGAGCCCAAAAACGAATTAGTATTTTCATCGGTAGTGAATATCGCTGTTCCCGCATCGTTCAACCATAAGTTGTGCGTGAATTGTGTCGGAGTAGATTGAGTGGCTAATAAGACAGGTGATGTTTTGTTTGTTACATCAAACACGGAAAAATATCCGTCGTAAATATGCGCACTGTAAAGGGTATCATTCCGTACATAGCCATCATGTATATCCGTTCCTTGAGTGTAGCCTCTATAAACAGGATTCCAAGGGTCAGCTAAATCACAAATAATAGCAGCACCATTGAAAAGGTTACTTCCAAAAAGGTAGGCATGACCTCCATCAACATGTAAAGCATGAATGGTTTCCAACTGATTGTTTATGGCACCCGAACCTTTCCATTGCTTGTATTGAATGGAATCGGGTAAATATCCAAGATTGACAATTTGCAATCCATTGCAACAGCCTTCAGTGGTGACATATGCGTAGTTATCCATCGTTTTTACTTCTCTCCAAATTGAAGATGTTCCCGGAACCGTAAATACTTCTACTGGATTCGCTGGATCGGTAACGTTAACTATTGATAATCCTGATTCATATCCTACGAGGGCGTATTCGTTTCCGAGTGAATCTTGGTAACCGCCGATGTTTGATAAGGCATCGTTAGGGTATAGCAAATTAGATCTAAAAGTTAAATTGGTTTGTGCCGATGAGTTTAAAACCAAGGTTAAACTCATCAGTAAGAGTACTAGTTTTTTTCATAATTGTATTCGGGAGATTGTGTAGCCAAATATACTGAGTATATATGGTTCTGCCATTAGATATTGAAATAATACAAGGATCCGTAAATATGTTCTTTTTACTTTTTTTAAAGAGTTTATTTATTTGAAAATGAATGAGTTTAAGAAGAGTGAATCATCTTCATTAGATTGTCTTTGTAGCTACTTCCGATGGGTAATCTGCTTTGATGTAGCTCTAGTTCATTTCCAGCAATACTTTTGATGGAAGAAGCATTGGCAATATAGCTTTTGTGGATGCGGATGAATTGGTCGGAAGGTAAATTAGCTTCAAAGAATTTCATGGTATGAAGCGTGACGATCATTTTTTCATTGGTGAATATTTTCACATAGTCTTTCATTCCCTCAATGTAATGGATATCGGCAAAATTGATGCGAATGAGCTTTTGATCACTTTTCACGAACATATAATCGGGCATCGGGTTTCTTGCTTGTGGCAAGGGCAGGCGCACCCGCTCGATGGCTTTGTTAACGGCTTTCATGAATCGTTCCATAGAAACAGGCTTTACTAAATAATCGACCACATCTAGGTCATAGCCTTGTAATGCAAAATCAGGATGTGCAGTAGTAATAATTACCGCTGGAGCTTTGTGTAAGGATCTCAAAAAATCCAGGCCGGATATTACCGGCATCGAGATATCTAAAAACATCAAATCGATAGCTTCATTATTGAGTACCTCAAAGGCTTCTAACGCATTGCTGCACGTTGTCACCAATTCGATTTCTCTAATGTTTTGTAAGTAACGCACAAGCACTTCTTGGGCTAATGGTTCGTCATCTACTACGATGCATTTTAATTTATTCATGTGAGTTCAATTTGAAGATTTACGATGAATACTTCATCATCATGAGATATTTCAAGCTGATGCTTTTGAGGGTAGAGGAGAGAAAGTCGTTTCTTTACGTTGTTTAATCCAATGCCAGCATCTTTTTGTTTGATTCCCGCTTGCTCATCTGTACCAATGCTGTTTTTAACTTGTAGCGCAACAAAGGTAGGTTCGATGGTGAATTGAATATGTACAAATCCGTCGCTGAATCTTTTGTCGATACCGTGTTTGAATGCATTTTCAACAAAGTCGATGAACAGCAAGGGCGCTATGAGCTGATCTTCTACTTCACCTTCAACATCAAAACGGATGTCGTATCGATTGTGGTAACGTATGCGTTGTAATTCAGTATAGCTGCCGATGAAGTCGATCTCTTTGCTGAGTACTACTCTTTCTTCGTTGGCCTGATATAAAACGTAACGCATGATATCACTCAACTTTAATACCATCACCGAAGCTTGCTCTGAATTTTTTAAGGTGAGGGAATAAAGATTATTTAAGGTGTTGAATAAAAAATGTGGATGGATTTGTGCTTTGAGCGCATTTAGTTCCAACTGTAGTTTTTCTTTCTGCAACTTTAGTAACTCATTTTGAGTAATGAATGCAATTAAAGTGTATTTTAAAGCATATGTGAGAATAACTACAATTACACCTTCTAATAAATCAAAATTTGGTGTGATGTTCCCAACAAATCGTGTCATGCGCTCAGGCATGTTTTCTCGCGGTATTGTAGTTAGCAATTGATAGTTTAAAAGTGAATATCCGTAAATGCTGAAGCTGGTAATTAAAAAATAACTGAAGTATTTTTTTCGATTAAGTAGTTTAGGTACGTATAAATATAGATGTGTGTAAACTAATGGTGCTTGACTTATGAATACGATGAGTACATAGGCAAATCCCCATTTTATTCCCCAAAAACTATACGTATCATAAAAGGATCGTGTAAGCCATATGGTCCAAAATAAAGCATGTAAAATCACACTCTGCGCTTTTTTGTTGGGAAGGCGTGTGTAGAATTTTTCTATGAGTTTATCGATCATCTATTGAAACAAAGTGGAGGTTAACTTTTTCGATTATTTATTTAGTCTAATATTCACCTTCATTAACTTTAATTGAATTCAAAGTTTTATCTGAAATGGTTTTCTTTTCTCTTAAATTATTTTAAAGGTTGCGTCGGTATCAAATATAATGAAGCCGTTTGAAATGCCATTTGTTTTTAGTCAAATCCGTGTAGGATATCGACCAAATAAAGAAACCGTCGGATAAATGAATATACGACGGTCTCTGAGGAATTTATTTATAGTTATAACTAAGCGTTTTCTGTTTTTTTCGCATTTCGTTTTCGCTCGTTATCATCTAAGTAGATTTTTCGCATGCGTAAAGATTTCGGAGTAATTTCAAGGTACTCGTCTTTCTCGATGTATTCCATCGCTTCCTCTAAAGAGAAGTTGGTCTTGGGAGCAATTCTCACATTGTCGTCACTGCCCGAAGCTCGCATGTTGGTTAGCTTCTTTGCTTCACAGAGATTAATCACCAAATCATCTGGACGAATGTGCTGGCCGATGATTTGTCCACCATATATTTGTTCTCCCGCGTCAATAAAGAAGTATCCACGGTCTTGCATGCGGTCGATAGAGTAGGGCGTTGATGTTCCGGTTTCTTTCGATAATAACACCCCCGCTAATCTTCCTTGTATACTTCCTTTCCATGGCTCAAAGCGTGAAAAACGATGCGCCATGATCGCTCTTCCTGCTGTTGCAGTTAGTACATTACTACGTAAACCTATCAAGCCACGTGCTGGAATGTCAAATTCTAAATGTTGTAAATCACCTTTGGGTTCCATGATTTTCATTTCCCCTTTTTTCTGAGTGACTAATTCGATCACTTTTCCGGCAACTTCTTCGGGAACATCTACTGTTAAATGTTCGATGGGTTCGTGTTTCTTTCCATCAATTTCCTTGATGATTACCTGTGGTTGTCCCACCTGTAATTCATAACCTTCACGGCGCATAGTCTCAATTAAAATGGATAAATGCAATACGCCACGACCGTAAACAAGATAAGCATCGGGTGATCCAGTCTCCTCAATCCGCATGGCTAAGTTTTTCTCCAACTCTTTGTATAAGCGATCGCGAATATGTCTCGAAGTAACAAAGCGTCCTTCTTTACCAAAAAATGGCGAGTTGTTAATCGTAAACAACATACACATGGTTGGCTCATCCACAGAAATTGGTTTTAAAGCTTCCGGATTTTCAAAATCAGCAATGGTGTCTCCAATATCGAAATCTTCAATTCCAGTGATAGCTACTAAATCACCACTAAATACTTCTTCAACTTTTCTTCTTCCTAGCCCTTCAAATACCATCACTTCTTTCACACGCATTTTTTTCGCTGTACCATCTTTCTTCATCAAAGTAACCGGTTGGTTCTCTTTTAGTGATCCGCGGTTGATACGTCCGATCGCAATTCTACCTACATAAGTAGAAAAGTCAAGAGAGGTGATTAACATCTGTGGTGTTCCTTCCATTTTTTCCGGACCTGGGAAATATTCAATGATGGTGTCCAGAAGCGGAGTGATGTTGTCTGTTTGTTCTTTCCAGTCATGATTCATCCAACCTTGTTTTGAAGATCCATATACAGTAGGGAAGCTTAATTGCTCTTCTGTAGCATCTAGGTTGAAGAATAAATCAAAAACTTTTTCATGTACTTCGTCTGGGCGGCAATTCTCTTTGTCTACTTTATTAATTACCAAAACAGCCTTCTTGCCCATCTCCAAGGCTTTGGATAGCACGAAGCGAGTTTGAGGCATAGGTCCTTCAAAAGCATCTACTAGCAAAATTACTCCATCTGCCATGTTCATCACACGCTCCACTTCTCCGCCAAAATCGGCGTGACCTGGTGTGTCAATGATGTTAATTTTGATTCCTTTGTAGTGAACAGAAACGTTTTTAGCAACAATTGTAATCCCTCTTTCACGCTCAAGGTCGTTGTTGTCGAGGATCAAATCACCCGTTTTTTTCGTTTTCTCTAAATAATTCTGTTTGATGCAGAATTTTGTCTACCAAGGTCGTTTTTCCATGGTCAACGTGGGCAATAATGGCGATGTTGCGAATAGCTTGCATGTTAATTCTTTAAGTTTTTGATTATCTTATTGATAATCAGTAGTTTTTGTTTTTATAAAAGGTTCTGCAAAGATATGCTTTTTAGTCGGCATCAGGAAATTGTTTTTTTGATACGAGAATGAACTTTCTGGAGAGAAGCAGTTTTAATAATTGCAGTTTACACTAAAACGGTTTTGAATGTGTGAATAAGAGTACTTCTTGTCATTGAATTTTGCTGTTATTAGAACCGAACTGTTAATAGCTTTCTGGTTTTGAAATGAGGCGGGAGTAAGTTTATGTATTTTTGCAGGTATAAATTATGAAATTAAATCCATCCTTTACGCTGGCTTCTATTGCTGAAATGGTGAATGGAAGAGTCATCGGTGATCCCCTTGCACTCGTTACCGGAATCAATGAAATTCACAGAGTAGAAACTGGAGATCTAACGTTTGTTGATCATCCTAAATATTATGATAAGGCGCTGCAATCAGCGGCTACATTTGTGCTGATTAATAAAGAAGTGGATGCCCCCGCTGGGAAGGGCTTGATTTTTTCAGATGATCCCTTTCGAGATTATGTGTATTTGACACGGAAATTTATGCCTTTTGTCCCATCATCTTCTGCTGTAGATCCCTCGGCAAAGATTGGAAAAGGAACCGTGATTCAACCGAATGTGTCTATCGGACCTAATGTGGTCATTGGTGATAATTGTGTTATTCATAGTGGTGTTGTGATTTACAGTCATTGCGTTATCGGGAATGAAGTAATTATCCATGCGAATTCTGTGATTGGAGCCGATGCATTTTATTTTAAACGCCGACCTGATTTTTACGATAAGATGCACTCTTGTGGTCGTGTTGTGTTGCATGATTCTGTAGAAATTGGTGCCTGTTGTACCATCGATCGTGGTGTTTCTTCCGATACCATCATTGGAAAAGGAACGAAACTCGATAATCATATTCAAATCGGTCACGATACGGTGATTGGAAAGAATTGTTTGTTTGCGTCGCATGTAGGCGTAGCAGGATGTGTGAATGTGGAGGACGAAGTGATCCTTTGGGGTCAGGTAGGTTGTCAAAAGGATTTAACAATTGGAAAAGGAGCTATTGTATTAGGTCAATCTGGAATTGCAAAATCGATTGAAGGCGGAAAAGTGTATTTTGGAAGTCCTGTGAAAGAGGCGCGTGAGAAAATGAAGGAGTTGGCACTGATGAACAGATTACCAGAATTGTTTGAAAAGCTAAAGTAACATATATTGAATCAAGGGAGATGGATCAACAGTTGAAGCAGGATAAAAGCAGTGATGTAGAATTGTTGGTAAAAAGCAACAATTACACTGGCTACTTCAAATTACGAAGGCCATCAATTATAATATGCCTGCGACGCAGCTTTTTGAAATTTATGAGATTGTGATGAGAGAACAATTGAAGGTGCAAAATTTAGCATTGTTCGTTCATGAGTCGCAATGGAAGAAGATGTTAGCTTATGGCGCTCATGAAAATTTTTTGATGAGTAATGATGAAATGCTGGAAACTCGTTTTTCAGAGCTCAATCAATTACAATTTAATAATGTTCAATTGCCGGATTGGGTGCAAGGGTTTGAAAGTATTATTCCCGTGTATCATAATGAACAAGCGCTGGCATATGCATTTATTGGCGATCTGCAACACGATGGGATCAATCATTTGAAGGAAGTGCTTCCATTTATTCATACGATCACGAATATTATTGTAGTGGCAATTGAAAATAAAAGACTGACCAAGGATACGATTCTTCAGGCACAAATGCAACGCGAAATGGAATTAGCAGCGAGAATGCAAACAATGTTATTCCCTGCTCATTTACCTGCCGATAAACGTGTGGATCTTGCAGCTACTTATCTTCCTCATCAGCAAGTGGGAGGTGATTATTATGATTATATTCAGTTAAATCAAGATGAACTGATGATTTGTTTGGCGGATGTTTCGGGTAAAGGTATTTCTGCAGCAATTTTGATGTCGAATTTCCAAGCGAACTTGAATGCAAAAGCACATCATTTTGCTACGTTGAAAGAACTCGTTATCGATCTAAATGCAAGTGTGAATAAAAGTGCGAAAGGTGAAAAATTTATTACGGCTTTTGTGGGTGTATTAAATACAAAAACACACCAATTACGTTATATAAATGCAGGACAAAATCCGCCGTTTATTTATTCTGATGGAACGTTTCAGTTGTTAGAAAAGGGAAGTACGGGGTTAGGAATGTTTGAAGATCTTCCCTTTGTCAATGAAGGCTTGGCAGAGTTAAAACCTAATGATATTTTGTTTTGTTACACGGATGGAATAGTAGAACAAGAAAATGAAACAGGGGATGTTTTTAGTTTGGAAATTTTAATGGAAATGATTCAAGGAAATGCAGATGTGTTTACGATGAAAGATTTGCATTTTCGAGTCTTAGATAAATTCAACGATTTTAGAAAGGAAACAGCATCAATCGATGATGTTACGCTTTTAAGTTGCCGGATCGTGCCGGGTAGTTGATTCTTTTTGATCAGTGTCGAATATTTGTAAAGCAACTAATACAGCTATAAATCCCCAAAAAGGAACCGATGCTTTTTCAGTATCTAAAAAATAATTGAGAACACCATGCACCCAATAGGTGACTAGTCCTAATAAAATCCCTCTCGCCAATAGTATATTTGAATAATTTCTGGTGCGCTTCATGTAGTTGGATGTACTTTGTGCAACGGCGGCAATCAATCCTAGGAAAAGAAGGGGGGCCATGAATCCTTGCTCGGATAAGGGCCCTAAGTATTCACTATGCGAACCTCCTCCTTCCGAAAAGTTAGTACTGATACCTGAACGTTCAGAGTATTTTTGATAGGCTCCGTATTTGAACATGTACGTCCCAGGACCAAAGCCTAAGATGGGATGGTCGGCAAACATACGTAAGGCACAAGCCCATCTATTTAATCTTTCAATATTGGAATCATCGCTGGATATGTTTCCGATAGATTGTACGTGTGCTGCATAATCATCGGAAGAAACTTTTTCATTGCTTTCTAATTGCATCGCAATTTGTGTTCGAAATAGAAGAGCGAGTATTATCAATACAATAAAACCACTGTAGATGAGCGCCGACTTCACCCTTAAAATAAATACTAAATAACAACAGAGTGCTGCTACTAATCCTACCCAAGCAGCACGAGTATAGCTGAGTACAGTGGCTGTGATTAATATGGCTAATACAATTCCGGATATAATCCTTAATTTTTTAGATCTCGTTTTGTCAACTGCAAAAGCGATCATCACCGGAATAAAGAAGCAAAGTACTGCAGCATATGCCGTATGGTCATTGTAAAAAGGTGTCATGGCTGTATGCGCAATCTCTTCGCTAAATCCTGCTTGAGCATGATTGAGAATGGTATATCCAATAACCAAGAGAAGCGGGATCGTATAGTACCAAATGAATTTATTGATGTTTTCTTTTTTGAGAATAAATACAATAGCATAAAGTAGAATACACTGATATAACAATATCTTGCTAATGTTGATTTAAAAGAAACTATTGGCATACTACTCGTCATAGTAGTGATGGTATACCAAAGTAAATGCAATAGAATTAATATAGTTACTGGATGGTGTAGTATTCTCTTGTCTATTCCACCATCTAAAAAAACTTTCAACCAGAAAATAATGAAGAGGGCAAACATCAATGGCTCTGAAGGTAAACTAACACCAATACCGATGGATGTTTGGGCCAGATTGAGTGAAAGTGGAGTGATCAATACGGATAAAAAAATGATCGTATCTAAACGAAAAATCATCAGCAGTAAAATAAAAAATACGACTGGTAATCCAGCTAGAAATATCATACCTTTCAACATTCCCCATCCCAAAAAGAGCGCGAACAAAACGACCAATGCATAAAACCAATTGATTTGGTCTTTGCTGAGCTTGGAACGGAGTATCGAATTATTCACCCGAATTAAGAATTTAGTTCTTTGTCGAAACGGTTTTTGTAATATTCTTGATAGATAATTACCACTAAAGCAAATAACATAACCCCCAGGGTAAACATCAACATGATTAGAGTCCGTTTTGGTGAATCTTTACGTTCAGGAGGAGTAGCTTTAGAAATGACATTGTGAAATTTCATTTCTTTTTTGGTGTCCATTAAAGCTTGCTCGAAACTCAATTTATAAGTAGTATATTCTCCTCTTACTTTCCAGAGTATTTCTTTTAACAAAACATATTCTCCGCCTTTTTCTTCTAAATTTTTTCGCGTAGTCTCTAATTTAGAATTTGCACCTCCGGTAGCCACTGCATGGTAATACTCTCTAGAGAATCCTTCTACCATATTTTCAAATTCAGTGATTCCATATTTCGTTCTGATTTCTTTGATCGCATTTTCCAATGAATCTACCTCGGCCTTTTTATCGTCCATTTGTTTTTTAACAATGGTAACCACTTCTTGTGCTCGAACTCGTACCAGACTGATGGCTTTCTTGTCAACAAATGAAAGTATAGAATCACACATAGCAGCCGCCGTTTTTGGTTCCTCGTCAATAATGCTGATTTCAATGGATTCAAACTCCGTTTTGGATACAGAAATGTTTTCTTCCAATCGTTTCATCATTTCAAAACGAGGGTAATTTCCGGTGCTGTCGATGTCGTAATGACTATAGAGGTCAAAAGCATTTACTAATTTCATACGTACATCTTCAGAATTTAAAAGCTGCACCATTTGTTCTGTTGCTGTTTCTTTTGAATAAGTTTGAAGATTTACAGGATAAATAATTGTTTGTGCTTTGAACATCGGCTTCATGAAAACAGGAAGCGTAAAAACAAACGAAACAAGGAGCGAACCTATACCAATATATATTAGTTGCTTCTTCCATTTGAAAATGAATTGCATTAATCGAATGGCATCTAATTTTTCTGACGCTTGGGGCGTTGGATTCATGAGGTTGTTATTTTTGGGTTGGCTAAAATAGTTTAAATCGATGAATTCATCTTAAGTAACTAATTATCACAGTATTTAATGATTTTTAAAAGTTCTAATGGTCGTATGAGATGCAGAACTAATGCTAACAAGATGCAAGCTCCAGTTGCAAATCCAGCTCTCCAAATAAAATAACTATCAAACTGACTCGTAAACCAAAACAATGAAAAAGCAAGTAGGATGAAGGTAAAGTAACGAATTCCTAAAGCCCATCTATATTTGAATTTAAAAATGGTATGTGCTAATAAAATCTGCGCCCCAGCAGTTAAAAATTGAGTGAAAAGACTAGCGATAGCCGCACCTTTCGCTTGATAGATGGGTATGAGAATTAAGTTTAAAGTAATGTTTAAAATCATTCCACTCAACGCAACCATATTTAGTTGCCTTAAATTTCCATTTGCAGTAAGCAGAGTGCCGAAAATGTAAACAGAACTGATAGCTAAAAAACAGTTGATGATAAGCATTAACACGGTGGATGATTCTTCCACGTGTTCATAGTACAATAATCCTATCAAATCTTGACTATAAAATACACCACATGCCATGACTATAATTGCAGGAACAGCAATGAATGAAAAGGAGAGTTCTGCTAATTCTTCGATCGGTTTTTTGTTTTTAAGCATGTGTGAAAACATCGGTAACAATAAGCCAGAAAAGAGAAAGGCAATCATGTTGGCAGCATCTAATAGTCGATAAGCCTGTGCATAAATTCCAGCTTGCTCTGCACCGTTGGGCAAAATTCTTTCAATCATTACTGAATCGATTCGATGGTAAAATGTCATTAATAAAATCAAGATAGCAAAAGGATAACTTTTCTTCAAGATAACCCTAAAAAACTTGGGATCCCATTTTAATTGCAGCTTATTGACACGAGAAGTTAAAATTAAAAAGGTGAAAATCGCTGTGATAACGTATGCAATAGTTTGTGCCCATACAAACCATTCAATCTGAAACGGAATATCAGTAATGTTTCCCCAGAGCAAAACGCCACAAAGAATAATCATGATGAACCGATCTAAGACCGATATCATGCTATCCGTTTTGAATAAATGCAAGCCTGCTATATTCGATCTTAAGTATAAAATGAAGGAAATTAACCCTTGATTCAGTAGCATAATGCATAACATCCCAAGCTCCCATCCTCTATATCCAAAAATAATAGCTACAAGTAAACTCACGAGAAAGTATATAAAAGATAGTACCAGTCGAAGCACTAAAATGCCAGATAAATGCTTTTGCAAGAGATGGTTATGTTGCGCGATGTTTCGGTTGTTGTAATTTGTGATTCCAACATCGAGCAGTATATTGAAGAGAAAAGAGAAGTTGAAAAGGGCAGCGTAAAGACCGTATGACTCAGCTCCCACAGAATTCTGAACAACTCGATCGATTCCCAAAAGCCAAAAGGGCTTGATGAGAAGATTAAGGAATAATAAGAACCCTAGGTTGGTTACAAATTTTTTCTGCATGTCTTGTGTAGCTCGCAAAAATATAGCAATTTAGATTCGCAGGAAGCAAAATGTCAAAATGTTAGAAGCATCGTACAATCTCGAAGTGTTGGAAGCTGGCGTAGATGAAGCTGGAAGAGGCTGTTTAGCTGGTCCAGTGGTGGCTGCAGCCGTCATTCTAAAGCCTCAGACCACCTTCGATTGGTATGAAGTTTTGAACGATTCTAAGAAACTTCCTGAAAATTTGCGGGAAAGTTTAAGGAAATTGATCGAAAGAGATGCTTTGGCATGGTCAGTTTCGATGATCATGCCTGAGGAGATTGATCGCATCAATATCCTTAATGCTACTTTTAAAGCCATGCATGATTCGATTGGTAAGTTGAGTCCTGAAGCTGAATTTTATTGATTGACGGTCCTCGCTTTCCCCGCTATCCTTCCATCCCGCATCAATGTATCGTGAAGGGAGATGGAATTTATTTGTCGATTGCAGCAGCATCCGTGTTAGCCAAAACTCATCGAGATGCCTATATGCGAAAATTACATCTTGAATTCCCACAATACGGGTGGGATCGCAATAAAGCGTATGGTACTGATTCGCATGTGCACGCCATCAAAACTTTTGGATACACACCCCATCATCGAAAATCATTTCAATTGAAAGAATTGCAGATGTCTTTGTTTTGATATTATTTTTTTTTGAACGGATGTTTCCAATACCACATATTTAAATCTTTTAATGATGGTATGATCGGGTTCTGAAAATCGTATGCTACTGGTGGGTTGATGTGCGTTTTCTGTGGAATAAACAAAATCTTCCGTTTCTTTTAATATGGGTTGTGCATCAACACCTTCCATCACCCATAATTCAGAGCGAATTTTATGTTCTTGGTGGTAGAAAAAAACATAGGTAACGCAATTGTCGGCAGTATAGCAAGTCGAATTACTTAATTCTTTTCCTTGATCATCGTACTGAATAATTTGTCGCGAACTCGGATTCGGATCTCTTTTGTAAAACCACTCTATCATAAAATTATTAGGTTTATCTGTCGGTGTTCTCTTAAAAGTATAAAGCAATTTTCCCATGGGGTCAATTAAAGAATCGGTATGCCAAAAACCACTTTCGTCACTGTAAATAAGATTGTATTTTGTGATTTCATGGGAATCATTTCGATGTATTTTCTTGATGAGGATGTTTTTTTCATTGTAGATGTACTCTATGGAAGTTTTTATTTCGCCATGTTTCAATCTATATTGTATTTGATCTTTTTTATTGAACTCTTCTTGGCTCACAGTATCGCATTGATCAAAATTTTCTTTACATTGTAAGGTGATAAGTGTGTATTGACCGAATGAAAAGGAAGGGTTTTTTAAGATTAATATCAAGAAGATTGCAAGCGTTTTGTAATTAGATAATGATGTGTTCATACAGAAGAAGATGTTGTCAAAGATAAAAGCATTTTTTTATTTTGTAGATGAAGAGTAATTCTACCTCTATCTTTGATTATTTGAGTTAATTTTGCCACCTCATTTGTCGCCGTAGTATATGTCTCACCCAAAAGATATTTCTATCTCCGATTTTAATTATCCATTGTCGGACGAATTAATCGCTAAGTTTCCGTTGAAAAATAGGGAAGACTCATCGTTATTGGTGTTTAAAGATGGAAATATAAGGAAAGAGGTTTTCCGTGACTTAAATGAAATTCTTCCCGAAAATGCTTTTTTAATTTTTAATGACTCAAAAGTGATTCATGCACGAATACTTTTTAGGGTTTCGGATACAGTCCAGATTGAGTGTTTTTGTCTTGAGCCAGCAGAGGGTGTCGCAACAACTGATGCGTTTTTATACCGTGCTCCAATTCGTTGGACTTGCATGGTGGGTATGGCGCGTAAATGGAAGTCTGAGAAAATTGCAAAGTCGTTCGTAGGAAAACATGGTAACGGAATTTTTACCGCAACTAAAATTTCGAATGTAGGTAGGGATTATCTCATCGAATTCGATTGGGACAATAAAAATTATGCTTTTGCTGAAGTGCTGGAAATAGTAGGCGATTTACCCATTCCGCCTTATTTGCATCGAGCAGCCGAAAGTGACGATGAATTACGATACAATACCGTTTATGCAGGAGCAGAAGGTTCTGTAGCAGCTCCAACGGCTGGACTCCATTTTACTGCGTCAATGCTTCAAAAGTTAAAGGATAATGAAAAAGAGTTAGCCTATGTTACCTTACATGTTGGCGCAGGTACTTTTTTACCCGTAAAAAGCGATACAATGGAAGGTCATGAGATGCATGCAGAGCGCATCGAAGTTAGTTTTGATTTTATTTCACGCCTATCCCAAGAATTAGGAAATCGTACCGTTGTTAGCGTTGGAACTACATCAACGCGAACCATTGAAAGCTTGTATTGGTTAGGAAGTAGGTGGATGAAAGCGGGTGGGAGTGAAGGACTTTTTTTTGTGAATCAATGGGAGCCATACGAACATAGCCTGGATGAATTACCGTCAGCACAAAAGTTTTTTTCTTTTTAAAACAGTTTATGGTCGAACATTATCTCGAAAACCTTTCTGATATACCCGATTAACTATTGCACCTGGATATTCTTTTCGTGTGATCGATGCGCTCATCACTAATTTCCATCAACCCGGTTCAACATTGTTATTATTAGTAGCCGCTTTAGTAGGCGATGAATGGCGTAAAATTTATGATTTCGCAGCCCAAAACCAATTTCGTTTCCTGAGTTACGGCGATTCTTCATTGCTCTATAAAAAATCCTAAATCCTGAACGCATAGTTTTGCACTTAAATTCTAATAGCTAATCGCGAAGCCTCTCGACTAAAATCTCAATTCTCCCTCGCTCTTACTTTTCCAGCCAAATACCCTGGTGTATAGTAAAATCCTATAAGATGTTGTGTTGCCAACGTGTAAATTGTTGTGCTACCTAATATGGGTTGTGAAACGATATTCGATAAACCAATATTGATTCTGCTTTCAAAACTGAGGGTAACTCTTTTGTTCAAAGCGTACCTGGCTCCAATAGCAAAGACAGCACCACCATCCCATGGGTAAAATCCTCCGGTTCCTTTTCGTTCTATCGATTCTCCTGTTACCGGACTAGTAAAAAGTGATCTCTGATGGATTAACACCCCTACAAAGGGACCAGCCGATAAGTTCCCTTTCAATCTTCTTCCAAACATAAAATCGAAAAGCAAAGGAACAGTTATATAGTTGTAATGTATTTCTGTATTGAAAAATCCCAAGGGTTCACCTTCTTCGTCAAATAAAGGCATTATTCCCTCAGCACCTTTTGATTCATAAAATAAATTGGATTTTACTGCCCAGTGATTGCTCAAAGGATAATAAACCGATGGACCGGCTACGATTCTTGCTTTTGGCTTTAGAAAAGCTTCTATGAATGGATTCCCATATAAATTGACAATGCTAGTTCCAGCTAAACCTCCGTACTGTACAAATTTCTTTTGCGACCAAGCCACTGAATGTATGCAAAGGACAAAAAGAAGGAGTTGAATTTTTTTCATCGATAAGTTTAGGCTCCCTCAAAAATACTTGAATCAAACACTTTATTTATCGATTTATGAAGAGCTTATGCACAACGATTGTTGAAATCGAAGAGGGCGGAAACAGGCGTTTATTCCAGTTGTATTTTAGTTCAAAGCTTTTGTGTGTTTTTTTTACCAAGATGAATAAATAAAACGTTGGAATGCCATTAACTGCAGAACTATCTTTTAAAAAGTATCGGAGAAAAAAGTACTGATAGCTATCGGGAATTACATCGGACCCCAATTTAATTAGACTTTATATCGCATTTATATTTTCGTTTATAGAGTAGAAAATCACCAATCACCCATGAAGTCATCCATTTGCCTTCTGTCTTTTTTGGTAGGTCTTCCGGCACCTGGTTTTAAAGCAAAGGAGGCCAAGGCAGCTTGATGCAATCTGTTTTTCTCCATTTCGGCTGCTGGTGTTCGGTCTTCAAAAAAATCTTTGACCAAAGGAGCGCCCATCCGTTTCTGAGTTACTTTTAGAACGTGAATATGTTGATGCCAGGGTCCACGGTGTAAGACAATATTTTCCCCGACCTTAACCGACCGACTCGCTTTAACATTCAAGTCGCCAATTTTCACTCTGCCACGCTCACAAGCTTCAGCAGCTAACGCTCTTGTTTTGTACAAACGAACCGCCCATAAAAATTTATCAATTCTTATTTTATCAGAAACAGACTCCACAACACAAAAGTACGTTCTATTCTAATTCAAATCCGATGACAACTGAATTCATGAACCCTAAAAAGGCAGGGAAAAATTCATATTCCTACCTGTTGATACTTCTTTTCTAATTCTTATCCCGATGGACGGCGCTGCGGGACTTAATTCTTAATTAATTACTACATTTATTCTAAATTCCAAAACCCATGATCAATACCTCCGCCTTAAAATCAATCAGGGAAAAAGCTTATGCACCAGCCGTTCGATTCCCACTTCCGTTGCTGATAGTCGTCATTGATGCCGGTTGTCTAATTTGGATGATTGATGCAAAAGAAAAAGATCCTTATTTCTTTAATGTGCTTCATTTGGTACTTACACTTTCACTCGCGCTTCCTGCTTTTACGGGTCTCTGTTTTTTTGCAGAAAGAGGAAAACATACTTTTTCTATTCAATTGATCGGTCAGCTCGTTTTATTCTTGTTGGGTACTTGGTATTATCAGTCAATTCCAGTTTCATTTGGTGAAAAAGAGGCCGCAAAGCATGTTATTTTAGTTTTAAGTATGCATCTATGGGTAGCATTTGCACCCTTCGTTCGCTACCGAGAAATTCAAGGATTCTGGCAGTATAATAAAAGCTTGTTTATTCGATTTATTACTGCCTTTTTGTATTCGGTTGTATTGTTTGGCGGATTGTCTTTAGCCATTTTTGCGGTGGATCAACTTTTTGATGTGCGTATCGATGAAGAAAATTATCTTCGGTTGTGGATTTTAATTGCAATTGTTTTTAATACATGGTTTTTTCTTTCTGATTTACCTATTGATTTAGATGAATTAAATAATTCAAATGAATACCCGAATGGATTGAGATTGTTCACCCAGTTTGTGTTGCTACCACTTGTGACAATTTATTTGTCGATTTTGTATGTCTATATGTTTAAAATAATGATAACCGCAAATTGGCCGAAAGGATGGGTAGCCTATTTGGTAGTTGGTTTTTCTACAGCAGGAATATTGGCGCTTCTGCTCGTGTGGCCCTTACAAAGCAACGATCGATTTAAGTGGATAAAAGTATATGTAAGGTATTTTTCATGGCACTTTTTCCACTGATAATAATGTTGGGCTTTGCAATTTATATTCGCGTGAGAGATTATGGAATTACTGAAAATCGATATTTCATTATCGTGCTTGCTTTGTGGCTTTTTTGCGAATGCACTTTATTTTTTATTTAGTACAGTGAAAATATAAAAGTGATTCCAATGTCCTTATTTTTGTGGCACTTCTTTCGGGCTTTGGCTCATTGAATGCATTTACTGTGAGTAAAGATTCTCAATCAAGGCGGCTTTTAACCTATGCTGAACAGTATGGATTATTGAAGAATGGGAAGATAGTTGCTGTAGAAAATGGAATTGTTATTCCCGATTCTGTATTGGTTGAAATGAGTAGTATAACTCATTATTTGATTGTATCACATGGGTTGGATGTTATGAAGAATTTATTGGCAATTAATTTGGATTCACTGAACGACAAAAGTAGTCGTTACGATTTACCGCGTAAAGTGATGAGTCAATTGAATTTGAAATATATAAATGGAAACGAATGGGGAATGGATCAAGTAAAATTTTTTAATTTGTCTTGTAATGACGAAGTCAATCCACTGAACGTGGAAGGCTTCTCTTTCTATAAATCCTTTAATTACTATTCAGGAAATCGTGATTTTGAACAAGAGCTTAGGATTGATTCTTTGAAAATTCTTCACCTCGCTTATGAAGAAAATAAACATGTGCTTTCTTGTAGAATTAATGATGAGAAATCCATTTCATTTAGAATGGATCCCTTTGTAGAAAAACTATTTTCAGAATATTCAACATCCAATCATTCCATTTTAGAGAAGGATATGACTATTTATTTTGAAAATGATAAATTCAAATGTAAGGTTTTGTTTTCATCCATTGCTGGAAATTATCGAAGTGAGAAAAACATCGAAAAATTAAATTCGATGGAAATGAAAGTTCTTTATGTTGGAAAATAAAAAAGCATGCGTTTGCCCGAAAAAGAAGTTGCCTCATTGTTGAGGCAACTTTTTTAAAGTACTAATACTATTATTTAGTCACTTGTAATTTTCTACTGAATTCTTTGTTGTCCACAACGAAACGTACTGTGTACAATCCAGTTTGTATCTTAGAAAGATTTACTTCTAATTGACCATTTTGAATATTCATTTGCTCACTTGAAACGATTGAACCTTTGATGTCAAACATCTGAACCAACATCTTTCCTTGACCTAATACTGCTGCATCTATAACGATAGATGCTTTGTCGCGAGCAGGATTCGGGAAGAATTGACCAATTCCAGCATCAGCATCAATATCATCAATACCTACGCCAACACGAGAAATATTAGCACGAATCATTAAATCTTCAGTTTGACCTGAGCGATAACCTGCCATCGTACTTCCTAATATTTCGTAAGAACGATTACTGAACGGTGGAACCTGATTTTGACCTAATGCAACACCATCACCATTCATAATCCAAGCAATATAAAATCCACCGCTATCGATACGTATCGGAGTAGTCATGTCTGTATTAACAAATGTACCAAAAGCGAAACCTGGAGCAACATTGACAGAATCAAGCAAAGTTCCAGCAGAATTATTTGGACCATCATCAGCAAATACTTTAATATGATATCCAACTAAATTCGGATCATCAACAACTAAAATGGAAGCTTTAGTGAGATCAGCTGGATAGAATGGTGGAATAAAATGATTGGCACATCCACCATTTCCACCACTCCAAGAAATTCCACCTGCTGCTGCTGTTCCATTGTCATAGGAAAGTGAAATATCAACCAAAGTTGTATCTACAACTTGGATTTCTTGTGTCTTAATATCATTACCAGCAAAAGCATCACCACCTAAAGTTGTTGTAGTGATAAAACGAAAAGTTCCTGCGTTAACTGGTATAAAAGGATTCGCGAAGTTCAATAACTGAGTTTGGCCTGGCTGAAGCGTGTCAGATGACGCAGTGTTTGTTACCTGTAAAGCATTATTAGAAGCCCTTACAAGCCCTGTAGTATTGAATGGATTCAATACGGTATTTCCAACATTTGCAATTTCTGCTTTCAAAGCATGAGCTCCCGCAACATTCTTGGAAACAAATACAGCACCTGTTCCTAAATTGTCACCGTAATTGGTAGAAGCATCATTAATTACAAGTGTAGTAGAAACGGGAGGGTAAAATTTAATAGCATATGCCGTTGCAGGATATGTGTCAAAATATGGATTTAATCCATCGTTACCTGAACCATTTTCAATACCTACGGATACAAACCCAGGATTAGTACTACTAGGACCTGATTGTGTTAAGTATTGGTATGTAATAGTACTGTCATTATAAGCCAAAATAATTTGAAAGGTATTGTCACCACTGAATGCAGGTGTTGCATTTACCCAAAATGGAACATTGAGAAACGAAACAATTACCGAATCATTGCCGGGTGAAGTCCATCTCCAACAAGATGCAACATTCGGAAATCCAGGAGTATTATTTTCAAAATTCAAGTCAGACATCATGGCTGCGCAAAAATTGTTTTTAGTATCTGGAACTGGAATTGTAGGAAACGCCGCTTGATGAGTTGCTGCAACAGCGTTAAGTGGATTAAAGGCAATGTATCCATTTGATCCTACATAGAAATTGGTTACTTGATACCAGTAATATTGAAATGGAGCTGGTAATGAGAAAGGTCCAGATACATTGTCGTCTTGAAGTCCCATTACCTGAATGGCATTAGGATCTGTTGTAATGTCGATCCAATTAAAAGTAGGTCCATTTGGATCATTACTGTCTCTCCAAACATTTCCGTATAAGTCAGGCCCGCCTGATGTTTGTGCGTAAAGTCCGATAGAAGAAGCTATGCAGACTGCTAATAGTAAAATTTTTTTCATATTGTTTTATGGTTTTTAAGTTTCTTTTCTGATCGACTAAATTAGAAAATTGCAATGTAAAGACGAGTGAAAAGAATGTAATTTTTATAAACTTTTCTCGATTAGACGTATTGATTTTGTAAAGTGTTGATAGTAAGCAAGATTTGGAGGTATTGAATTTTGAAATTAAAACCCAAAACTGACAATTCCAATCAATCCACCCGTAATTATCGCTAATAATTTGTAAATATTAAAGCGATGATCACTGCTAGATTCAAACAAGATCGTAGTGCTTATGTGTAAAAAGATACCAATCACCAAAGCCATAATATTATTGTAATAGTTCTCTAACCCCCCAATAGCGTTTTCTTGGAATAAAATGCCTGCTATAGCTCCTAAAGGTGCCATGGAAGCAAATACAAAAAGATAGAGGAATGATTTTGTTTTCGAAACCCCCGAAGCAATTAACATGCTTACTAATGCAAAAGCTACGGGTATATGGTGCAAGATAATTCCATAAAGAAGACTGTGCTCGTGGGAGTGATTATGCGCAATTTGACTTACTGAAATTCCATCAGCTAGGGTAGCCAATGGCATCCCTTCTAAAAAGCTATGTAACGATAAACTAAGCATCATGGTAAGGGGAAATGCTCCATGATTGTGTTTATGAACATGGATATGGCCATGTTCAATTCCTTCTGAAAATAGTTCTAAAACAATTTGCAAAAAGAAGCCTATCATTATCCAAATACCTATAGATGCACCACTGTTTTTATAAACTTCGGGCATTAAATGTAAAACACTAATGGCAAATAAAAAGGCTCCTGAAAATGAAAGTAAAAGTTTGAGAAAGTTTTTAGATGGGTTTTTAATAAAAAAGTAAACACTACCGCTAATAATTACAGAAGTAAACAATAGAGTTAAGTCGAATAAGTCCATGTTATAGTTTTCTGGTTACAAAGATGAGTCTTTTTGAATGATCTAAGCTAAAATTTTCGAGTGCGTAGTCTCCATAAATTTCTAATACATGAAGCCCCGCTTTTGCAAAGAATCGTAAAAAATCTTCAGGGTAAAGTATTTTTACTTCTTCTTTGAATTGATACGTTCTTCCTTGGTCTTGAAATGAAATGTCTTTGATGATTTTACCATTCTCAATTTTTTTATTGATTTGAAATTTGATGCCTTCAATTTCTTTGATTTGCGAAGGAACTAAATGTAGTTCGGCATAATTAGAATTTAAATAGTCAAGAATGAAATAACCACCGACTTGTAGGTTTTTAGCGGCCGATTGAATAACTAACTCATTCTCATACTCACGTTCGAAATATCCAAAGCTAGTGAACAAATTAAAGACAGCATCGAAATAATGAGTGCGCAATACTCTTCGCATATCATGACGGTAAAACTGCAAATGATCATTTTCAAACTTTTTACAATGCAAAATGTTCTCTTCCGATAAGTCGATTCCAATTACATCATATCCACATTGATTCATGTGAATTGAATGCCTGCCTTTCCCACAAGCTAAATCTAAAATTTTACTCGACTTGGGCAGATGAATGCGCGTTAAAAGCAAATCTAAAAACTCTTGCGCTTCTTGGTCGTTTCTATTTTTATAAAGTAAATGATAATAGGGAGAATCAAACCATGATTCGAACCAACTTGCCTTTTTCATTTTCTTAGATGGTTTTTCATGGCGTATTTTTAAGTACTACTTTGTTTTAATGGATAAGCAATAGCAATTACGAAGTCTTATCTTTTGTAAATGAATACGTTAAAATTTTGCCGACTATAATTTAGAGTAGTTCTGATGCAAATTTATGCTTTTTAAGTATTGGTGGGTAACATGGTGAATAGATCTCTTTGGGTATGATAGGCAACACGTTGACTTTTTATTTTCGATTGATGAAGTATTCGGTTTATTTTTGATGCCTAAGTTAAAAATGAATCGAACAGGGTCATTTCGGAAAAATTTAAAAGTGTGGAAGCATAAACGCACTTCACCGGGGGCGGCACCAGGCGCCATAAATTTGGAGGAAGATGCATTTTCTCCCCAACTTTATGTTACCTCATTTAATTCTGAACTTTTGTTTGAAATGCCATTTGATTCCTTAGATCAAGTTCAAGAACGTATTCATAAATATCCCGATATGGTTCATTGGGTGGAGCTGAAAGGATTTGGGGATAAAAGTTTGCTGGAAAGAATATGCTATGAGTTTAATATTCATCGATTGGAAATTGAGGATGTCATTAATACTTATCAACGTCCTAAATTGGAAGAACACGATGATCATTTGTTTATCGTAACTCGACTTCTCAAGATGAATGACGGCTCTTTAAGAAATGATCAGCTTTCTCTTTTTGTAGAGAAGAATCTTGTCCTTACTCTTCAAGAGAATTATGATGAACATTTTGAAGCTATTCGAACTCGAATCCGAACTGGTAAAGGGCATTTGCGTTCTTCTTCTTCTGATTATTTATCTTATACTTTGTTGGATTCAATAGTGGATACTTATTTCCCTTTGTTGGAGGTTTTAGGTGAACGTTTAGATGAGCTGGAAGATGAGCTTTTCACCAAGCCTACTCGTGCATCACTTCAAAGAATCCAGCAAATTAAAAGGGAATTGATCGTTCTTCGCCGATCTGTATTTGCCGAACGGGATAAGGTGAATGATATATTGCGAAGTACATCGAGCTTGATTTCTGAACAAACTAAGTTGTATTTTAAAGATACGTACGATCATACGATTCAGGTGATGGATCTCGTAGAAAGTTATAAGGAGATTACAGCATCTTTAATGGATATCTATCTATCAAGTGTCAGTAATAAACTCAATGCAGTGATGAAAGTCTTGGCAGTGATATCAACGATTTTCATTCCCTTGACTTTTATTGTGGGTGTGTATGGAATGAATTTTCCAAGGGAAAATCCGGTTACTGGAGAGCTTCTTCCATTGAATATGCCTGAACTATATTCGCCCTACGGCTATGTGGGAGTGATGCTTTTTATGCTTTTGTTGGTTATGGTGCAGCTATATGTCTTTTGGCGGAAAGGTTGGATGGATAAAACGTGAGATGATGATTCTAGAGAAGAGATGGTTTGTTAATGTGATTCTTCCTTTGCCCTTGCCGGATTTGTTTACCTATGAGGTTCCTGAAGAAATGAGAGCGGGAATATCGCCAGGGGTGCGTGTCGTGGTTCAGTTCGGTAAACAAAAGGTGTATTCAGCACTGGTTTACGAATGTCATCAGCAAGCCCCACAACAATATGCTGTGAAGGAAGTATTGGCAGTGTTGGATGAACTTCCTGTTGTGACCACTCAACAATTTAAATTGTGGAAGTGGATGTCGGAATATTACCAATGCGCAATGGGCGATGTAATGCTCGCTGCTTTGCCTTCAGCACTTCGATTGGAAAGTGAATCAAAGGTTACACGAAACCCTTCTTTTTCAGGCGATGTTTCAACACTTTCGGATCATGAATATTTAGTGTATGAAGCACTTGAGTTTAAGGAAGAATTAACGCTGAAAGAGGTGAGCAAAATTTTATCTCTAAAATATGTTTTGCCGGTGGTGAGAAGTTTGGTGAACAAGAATGTTTTGTTAGTGCATGAAGAAGTAGAAGAGAAAGTTAAACCTCGCTTTATTGAGGTGATTTCATTGAACGATTCTGATTTTCCAGAGGATGTTTTGGGAGAATTGATGAATACTTTGGAGAAGAAAGCTCCCAAGCAATTGGATATTATTTTAACATTTTTCACTTGAGCAAGGAACTTCGTGAAAAGTCAATTTCGAAAGCACTTCTGATTAAGAAGTCGGGGAGTAGTACCTCAGCCTTGAATGCTCTTTTGAAGAAGAATGTGTTGATTTCGGAAAGACGGCAGGAAGATCGGATCGGAGTGTATAAAGGAGAGCTGATTTTACCGCTTAAACTAAATCCCTATCAAGAGCAATCGTTACAGCAAACGGAACTCGCTTTTGAAAATGGTAAAGTTGCTCTATTGCATGGCGTTACTTCCTCAGGAAAAACGGAGTTGTATGTTCATCTGATTCGAAAAAAACTAGATGAAGGAAAGCAGGTTTTGTATTTGTTACCTGAAATTGCATTAACTACTCAGTTGATCTCTCGCTTGCAAAAACATTTTGGAGATCGATTGCTGGTATATCATTCTCGATTTAATGAACAGGAAAGGGTAGAGGTTTGGAATAAATTGTTGGCCGATAATTTAACCGGCGCGTCGTCTTCGTATATGGTGATTGGTGCCCGTTCATCTGTTTTTCTGCCAATGCAAAAGTTAGGGTTAACGATCGTGGATGAAGAGCATGATCAGTCGTATAAACAAGTGGATCCCGCTCCTCGATATAATGCCCGTGATGCGGCCGTTGTATTGTCTGCATTTCAAGATGCCGACGTACTATTAGGTACCGCTACCCCAAGTATGGAGTCTTATTTTAATGCACTTTCTGGAAAGTATGAACTGATTTCTCTTGATCGTCGACATGCTGAATTAGAAATGCCGTTGGTGAATATCGTGGACATGAAGGATGCTCGAAAGCGAAAGCAAGTAAGTGGCAATTTTTCGCATGCGTTGTTAGACGAGTTAAAATTGATTTTACAAGAGAATCAACAAGCAATATTGTTTCAAAATAGACGTGGATTCGCGCCATATTTAGAGTGTAATTTGTGTTCCTGGACACCATTGTGTACGAATTGTGATGTTTCATTAACCTATCATAAATTTAAGAATGAAATACGATGCCATTATTGCGGATTCGTGCAATCACCGCCTACTAAATGCTTACAGTGTGGTGATCAAGATATTCGAATGAAAGGCTTTCGGAACCGAGCGAATCGTTGAAGATTTACAATTGATTTTACCCGATGCGAATATTGCTCGACTTGATTATGATACCACTCGTTCAAAGTCAGGATACCATCAAATTATTTCCGCATTTGAGGAAGGTAAGATCGATATTTTGGTAGGTACACAAATGATAACAAAAGGTCTTGATTTCGATCGAGTGCAATTGGTAGGTGTACTGAATGCAGATTCGATTTTGCATTATCCTGAATTTCGTGCACATGAGAGAGGTTTTCAACTCTTGAGTCAGGTGAGTGGGAGGGCCGGAAGAAGGAAACATGGAAAAGTGTTAATTCAAGCCTATCATGTAGATTCCCCTGTGCTTTCTTTTGTGCTGAAACATGATTTTAAAGGATTTTATATGCACGAATTGAAGGAACGTTACCGTTTTTTTTACCCGCCATATTGTCGACTTATTGAAATTCGTTTGAAACATAGAGATGAAAAAAAAGCAGATCAGCTTTCTGCTCAACTGACCGCTGAGTTAAAAAAGATGTTTTCAAACAGAGTGTTGGGGCCCACCGTACCTTATGTGAATCGTGTGCGTAATTTTTATTTGCGACAGTTATTGATAAAACTGGAAAAGACAATCAGTGTAAATGAAGTAAAGAAGAGCTTGCAAGCTGCTCTCGAAGAATTTAAAAAACGACCTGAAAATCGACAGTTGATTATTCAAGTGGATGTGGATCCTTTGTAAGCTGCTAGATTTTGGTCGCGAAGCCTCGCGACTAGCTGCTAGATTTTTTTCGAATTTACTGTTCATACACATTTCGTGTATTCGTGTATCAGCGAATTCGTAATTCGTATATTCGTATCGATTCGTAATTAATAACCAACTAGAATTTCATTATTTTACTATGAACTTTTCTCTTCTCAGCACTCCGACTCTCCAATCTCCTCGCGAAACTTCGCGATCTCCGATCAATTCAGCTCCAACATAAGTTGAAAATACATCAATCTTCCAATCAGCGGACCTCCATAAACTTCGTAATGTAAATTTTCTAAAATATTTGTACATCCTACTTTGAATGTAGTTTTGATTTCAGGAAATTTCTTGTTGACTTGTACATCCAACAAACCGTAATCATCTATCTCACCCGTGAATTGTGGCGATCCTTCAAATAAGAATCCTTGCACATATTTATAATTAATCCCAAAACCCCAGTTGTTTCCAATTTTATTCTCAATATCTTGACCTGTTAGTCCTAAATTAAATTTGTTTTTCGGAGTATTAAAAGCTGGAATTAGAGGGTCCGTAGATCCATGCCGATCTAATTCATTCCATGACCAATTTCCATTTAATGTATAGTATTTACTAAAGTAATAACTCATTCCAAAGCTGAATCCAGCAGTAGTTACTCGATCTTTAGAGTTGGATGCTACTCTATAAATATTATTTAAATAGGGTTGCGGAAGCCCAGGTACAAGACTAACATCAGCCCCAAGTTTGTAACCGATAAAATTTGTATAGCTGCTATAATATGCGTTCATGTCAATAAACAACTTTTTGAATAGAGTAGTTCTGTATCCAAGTTCAAAAGTCTTTACTTCCTCGGGTTGAACTGCAGCAACATTGAAATATTCTAAAGTATCATTGTTTTGATAATTGAGGGCGTTAATAAATGATTGAATGGTAACCAGTGAATCGTAACCATCAATGTTACCTATTAAGGTAGCTCTTCCAACTTGATAATATAAGTACTGATCGGCAAGCGTGGGATTTCGAATTGCCGAGCTTAAAGAAACTCTTAATGTGTTTTTATCATCGGGATTGTAAATTGCCGATAGCGCCGGTGAGAATAGGTAATCGAAATTTTGATTTTTATCCATGCGCATAGCAAGATTTAATTTGACTTTATCGTACATTATTTTCTTATCAACCCCGAAATAAATTCCATATTCGTGAAGTTTGATTTCTCTTCCACTTGTATCCGAAAAGATAGTGCCTCGAGAGTTAGGTAAGTATTGCCGAAAATTAGCTCCTGTTGTGAATAGAAAACTATCAATATCAAATTTATATTCTGCATGAATATGTGCTAGCGCAGATCGATCAAAAAACCTCGACCCGCCACCAGCGAATGTCTCGCGGGAAGTAATGCTCGTAAGGGCTGAGTCGAATGCTGCGGTACCAGGAATCAAATAAGCCTGGTTCCCTTTAGTGGGTTGTCCAATGCCGTTGGCAAATGCCTCAGCATTTCCATGGTATAAAATCAAAGAATCATAGTAGTTATTCAAAAGAAAAGGATTGATTGAGGCAAGATAAGCAGTGTATAAAGCTGAGAATTGCTCTGGAGGCATCGGCGGGTTCGTTTGCACAGGAGCTTGGGGGTAACCTTGATAGTTGGGAGCATCAAGAAAGAATTTTTTATTCAACTCAAATAAATAGTCGTCGACCCAATCCGCATTGTCTTTCACCGAATTTTGTAGGAGTAAAGCAGTGAAGAAGGCATCGTACGATTTTCCTGCATCTTCGTTTGTATAATAGGCTCTTACAAAATATTTATTTTCTTTTCTTAATTCAATGCGGTTTTGAAAAAATTGTATGTCCTTTAAACTATAGCGATTATCTCCCTGATATACGGTGGTGCCATAGCCAAAATTAGAACTAGCAATTAATTCTGTCTGCTTAGCTATTTTATAATGAATAGCACTATTTAATTTTAAATTACGAGTGTTATAATCAACGATGTCTTTTTCAGCATAACCCGTTCTATAAATAACACCCGCACCCGGAAATATTCTAGGTACACCAGTGAAGTCTCCCCCAGAATAATACTCGTCACCATATACATTTACTGCATCATAGCCTCCCGGATTGTAAATATCGTCTCTTGATTGTGGGGTTGCAGAACGATTATCCGCCTCCCAATCTCTGGCCGTGAAATAACAAATGTTGAACTTCATACCGATTTTCTCCTCTCCTGATTTGTTTTTTAAAACAGTTGCATAGCGAATGGCGGTTTCTCTTAAATTTCGAGATCCTGTTTTATAACTGAATTCTAAGCCTGGTTTTATAAAGGGGCTTCGCGTGGTCATGCTAATTACACCATTAAACGCATTGGGACCATAAAATGCGGAACTCGCACCTACTATTAAATCAACTTTTAATAAATCCAACTCCGAACAGCCTAGAAAATTCCCTAACGAAAAATTTAAACCGGGACTCTGATTATCTACGCCATCAATAATTTGTAATGAACGAACGGGTGAAGTGCTGTTGAATCCACGGGTGTTTACAACTTTAAACCCCAAACTTGCAGCAGTTACGTCCACCCCTTTTAATGTTCCTAAACCATCATAAAAGCTGGCAGCAGGTGACTGACGAATTGCGATGATATCCATCGCTTCAACCGTCAAAGCGGACTCTCTTTGCTTCTCGGTTAACCTGGATTCCACCACACTCACTTCTTTCAATGCTTTTTGACTTGAAGCTAGGTAGATGGTGATGTTTTCCGTGAGATTATTGACGATGATTTCACGTGTGTCGAACCCAATAAAAGAAACGACCAAGGTCACAGGAGTTGTCGTTAATCCATCTAACGAAAATTTACCATCCAAATCAGTGGATGCTCCTATATTTAGTCCTTTTGCTGCAACCGTTGCGCCAATTAACGCTTCTTTTGACTTACTATCCTTCACAACGCCTTTTAAAGTTTGACCGATGAGTGGCGTTGAAAGTGATAAGGTTATAAGAATTAATAGGGTGATTCTGATCATGTTCTCGTTTTTTAATACAGATTCCACGAAAATAATAAATCGGCAATTTGCGTTATTGATGTTGTGAAAATACAAAAATCATTTATTAAATTTAATCAACTCAAAACATTAATTGAACAAGAAGAATTTGCATTTTTGTAGTATGTATAAAATCGCATTAGCAGCTGTATTTATAATGATGTCTTTTCTGGGATTTAGTCAAGGCAATCTTGGATTAAGTCAATGGAAAAATTTTCAGGTTTACAAAGGCGACACCATCAATTGTGTCGATATGAAAGGGCAAAAGCAAGGCGTATGGAAGAAGTATTATCGAAATGATACCTTGTGTTCAGTAACCATTTTTAAAAATAATAAGCCTTCCGATGTTTCAAAAACCTGGTATGAGAGCGGAAAGTTAAAAGCAGAAGTTGTATTTGCAAAGGATCAAATCCATGGGAAGGGTGTTTCTTATTATGAATCGGGGCATATCATGGCAAAAGGGAATTATATTGATTTGAAAAAGGATTCCATTTGGTTGTATTATGGGGAGAATGATTCGTTGAAATCAATAGAATTATATTCGAAAGGTGTTGCCACTGGCACATGGAAAGTTTTTATGAAGATGGAAAATTAGCGGAAACAAAGAATTATGTAAATGGAAAAAGGGAAGGGCTTTATCAGCAACTTAGTGAAAATGGAAAGGTGATTTTTGAAATGCATTATAAAGCCGATAAAGAACATGGTCAGGTGAAGATTTATTATGCGAATGGTAACCTTCGTGAAACGGGTGTTTATAAAAATGGAAGGAAGGAAGGTCCTTGGTTAGAGTATGATACGGATAGTAAAGTGATGAAAAAGGAAGTATATAAGAACGGGTTTTTGCAGCAAAATTTAAAGTGAAAATGTTAATAAATTAGGTTTTTTATTGTAATTCCACCGCCTTTTTTTTCTATTTTTCAATGGATAAAATTGAAATCTTATGGAGAAGGAGTTAGAACAACAACATACTGGTAAAATAAATAGTGATATTAACTTAAGTATGCAATATTTAATTTCTGGTTTTGAACTGGATTTAGATACGCTAAGTATTCATATTGATCAACCCCATATTGATATGTTGAATACGATGGGACATGAGAATGTTCCTGAAACCATGCATTTGTTGGAGTATGCAGAGCGATTTATTCATGCGAATGACTTAGAAAGTATTCAAAAGAGAATCGCCTTCGCTAATGATCATCGCGAAGATCCCAGTTATTACGATCGGATGGAAATTAAATTGATGGATGCATCCGGAAGAATCTGTTTTTGCATTATTAACACTTGGAGTTTGAGGCCGGGAGTTATCAAGGGGTTAGGGCAGAACATTACCGATCTAAAAGCGGTCAAAGAAATTATTCATGATAAATCCGCATCGTTAAATGCTGTGTTGGAGAGTTCTGATGATTCAGTGTTTATTTTAAAATGCAATGGGGACTTGATAGAATATAATCAAAATTTTCTGGAAATGATGAATCGATTTTTTAATATCGATGTGGTAGATGGATTGAATATACTTTCAGTGTTACCAATTAGTATTCGTGAACAATGGGCTCCATTGATCCATGAAGCCTGTTCCGGAAATAGGCAAAATGCTGAATTGACTTTGCAAAATCAAGATGCGTATAATTTTGAAATTTCTGTGAATCCTATACTAGTAAATGGAGAAGTGAATTCAGTTTCGTTTTTTATAAAGGATGTGACGGAAAAAAAGCAGGATGAGCACGTGGGAATCTTTGGAGAATAAAGTTTTTGAACAGTTAAGTAGAAATGAAAATATTAATGTTGTTTTTGATACCATGTTAACTGGTTTGAAGCAGATTTGTACGAATATGTATTGCTACGTAACAAAGAAACGAGAAGGAGAAATGGAATTAGAGTGGCTCAGCCACCCTTCTATTTCAGAAAAATATATCAACTCGATTCCAAGTATTCCTATCGATCCTCTAAAGGGCTCTTGTGGCTTAGCTGCTTATTCTATGCAGCCCGTTTACATTTCAAATATCCGAGAATTTGAATGTTGGGATAACTATCGCGATAATACGTTGCTTCAAGGCTTTCAAGCTTGTCATTCATTTCCTATTTTAAGAAATGATGGAATGGTGCTCGGTACCATTGGCGCCTATTTTAAAGATATTCATGACTTGTCAGATTTTGAATTGTCTCTTTTTAAAAGAGCGGTAAATGTATCGAGCGTAATTCTTGAAAAATATTCTATAGAAAATGAAGTTTATTTGAAAAGTAGGCAGCTGGAAGAACTTGGATATTCAATTCCTGGCGTGATGTACATTGTAAAAATGGACAATGAAGGAAGAAGAAAATTTGAATTCGTAAGCGAAAGAATTGGTGAATTCATGAAGATTTCAAAACAAACTGCTTTAGATTCTTACTCAAGTGTCTTATCTAATTTGGAAGAGAAAGATCAAGTCATTTTCATGGAGAAGTTGAAATACTCACTGGAAAACCGATTGCCTTTAAATACAGAATTTCGATTGCGTCCTGAAGTGAATCCGGAATTTCATTGTTTTATGTTACAGTCTGTGCATCATTTTAACAAGGACGGAACAGTGGTTACGTATGGTTCCATTTACGATATTTCCCCTCAAAAGAAGGTGGAGCTGGAACTCAAGAAGAAACAAGAAGAGATGTTGTCTCTGATAAAGTGCTTGGATGATGTGGTGTACGTATTGAATGAAGACGATGTTTTTATTGATGTGTTTGCGAAAGATGAGTCATTATTTTTTATGGATAAATCGAAAATTGTTGGAAAGAAATTCACAGAAATTTTTGAAAATAAGGTTTGCGATTTATACTTGAATGCAAAAATAGAACTATTAGAAAATAATGAATCCGAAAAATTTTATTTTGATTTTATTCGAAATGGTGAAGTAGTAAATTTCTGTTCTCGCTTAATTCAAGTGAACGATACATCGCAAGTAGTTTTTACTGCTAAGAATTTTTCTTCCGAATTAAAAACAATGGAAGTTAATAAAAAATTAAGTAAGATTTTGGAAGATGCTGCTGACTTTGCTAGATTCGGAACCTTCGAGTTTGATGTCTCTACGAATGAAGTCTTTTGGTCAAAAGGTATGTTTGATTTGTTGGGATTAGAAAATAAATTTAGTCCATCTGAATTATTCTCAAAATTTTTGAAAATAATTCATCCCGATGATGTTGCTCCCTTTGAATCTTACATGAAAAATGCACTTGAAAAGGGCGCAGGTTTTGAGTGGGATCATCGTCTCAAACACGTAAACGGGGATTATATTTGGCTTCAAGGGAAAGTGAAAATTGATGTTGCTGACAATGGTGTTCCTAAGAGTATGAAAGGGATATGTTTTGATATCACAAAACGTAAACTGGCTGAAGTGCTTACGCAAAGAAAAAATAGTTTGAATGAAGCCATTTCATTACTATCTAAGGAATTGTATACTGATGGTGAAATAATAGACTCTATAAATTTAATTCTCCCTAAAATTGGTGAAGCTTCTCAAGTGAATCGAATTCGCATTTTTCGAAATTCTAATGTTGATACTGACGGTGTATTGCGCGCAATTCATATTTTAGAGTGGAATGATGGTCTGTTTCCTTCAAAGTTGGAGAATGACTTATTAAACAATTGCAATTATACAGAAATTGGATTTGGTCGATGGCTGGAGGTGTTGGGAAAGGGTGAATCGATTGTGGGGGAAGTAGCGAATTTTCCAAAAAGAGAACAGGATGTTCTGTTAGCTCAGGATATCTTGTCTATGGCTGTTATTCCAATTTTTGTTGGTAATAAATGGTGGGGATTCATTGGAATGGAGGAATGTAGAGGCGCACGAAATTGGAAAAGTGGAGTGGTTGAATTAATTCAAAACATCTCTTCTCTCATTGGACTAGCATTAAAGCGAAAGCAGGAGTATTCAATTTTGGCGGAAAATAAAGCGAAGTATAAAGCCGCCTTTGAAACTATGAGTGAGGCGTTGGTAATAACTGATAAGAATGGAATTCATATTAATTCAAATGAAGCCGCTAAAAAATTATTGGGATTAATAGGCAAACAAAAAGTAGGTGTCTGTGATACGTTAAAACAAAATGGGAATGTTTTAATTCATGAAGATGGAACTGAGTTTTCTGAAGAGGAGTATCCCATAAATCGTGTGACTCAAAGAAATGAAATTGTTAAGGATGTAGTGATGGGAGTAAAGAGTAGTGATGGTGAAACAAGATGGATTTCTGTGAATGCCTCACCGCTTTATTCTTTTGGAAATGATCATGAGACTACTGGAATTATGTTGGTGATCTCCAACGTGAATGAAAAAATTTCGCTTGCAAGAAAATTAAAGGAAAGTGCGGAGCTAAATGATTCGTTGGAAAAACACATTCCTAATGAAATTGCTTATAGCCTGGAATTGACAGCTCAAATGTTGCAATTGCAAAAACTATTTGTGACGAATGAAAATACGCAAGTTGTCTTGGATGAAAGTGCGAGCCGAATTCAAACGTTGAAACAATTGCACATCTTCCAAGAGAAATCAAATGGAGTGGATGTATTGAAAACGGAGTCGTTTTTTAATGCGATCGTGAAAACTGTATTAAAGGCTGGTAATGATAATGGCGTTTCTTTGAATGTTAGTTTGAATACATCAGACATTCTATTGCCAATCCGGAAAGCATTGCCTTTTTGCTTAATCGTTAATGAGATAATGTCAAATAGCTTAAGACATGCCTTTGATGGGAAGCTAACTGGAGACATCCAGATTTCATTCAAAAAACAAGGCGAATACTTTATTTTAGAATTGAATGATAACGGTAAGGGATTACCGAAAAATTTCAATTGGGAGAAATCAAACACTTTTGGCTTCCGCTTAATTCAAAAACTACTCATTCAACTTAAAGGTGCCGCCACCGTTACGAGTGAAAAAGGTTGTAAAATGATGGTCACTTTCCCGAGTTAATTTGAAAATTAATGAATTTGATAGCGAGGCTTCGCTATGAAAATGTTGTGATGCAGATGTATATTTATGAATTACATATTATCGGGAATCCCAATTTATCATCCTAATAGCTATCGGCACACCAAATCTCCAAAATCTCCCAATCTCCGATTCTCCGACTCTCCAATCCACCAATCCACCAATCCACCAATTGCCTACGCGACGGCTTCCACCGCTTTAATGCCGGGGACCGCTTTGATGAGGGATTGTTCAATACCCGCTTTTAACGTCATCGCACTCATTGAACACGAGCTGCAGCTCCTTCTAAACGTACTCTTACCACTAAATCATCCGTGAGTTCAACAAAACTTACATTTCCATTGTCGGCTTCTAAATAAGGACGCAGTTGAGCTAGCGTATCTTCAATTCGTAAAATGAGTTCACTCTTATTCGTGTTCATTAGTTGCTAGCTTGAGTCTGAAGTTTTTTTGTAGGTGCTTGCTTGGCATTTCGGATTGCAACTTGTTGCGCTACGTTACCCGCTAAAGTTAAAAATGCTAATGCAGCTGGGTGTTGCATATCGTTTACAATGGGAGTACCCATATCGCCACCTTCACAAATGCTTTGTACGAGCGGAATCTCTCCTAAAAATGGAACATTTAATTCTTCAGCCAATAACTTACAACCTCCATTTCCAAAGATGTAATATTTGTTATTGGGTAATTCTTTTGGCGTGAAGTACGCCATGTTTTCTACTAGGCCTAATATGGGAACTTTAATGGATTCCATCTGGAACATGGCAATTCCTTTTTTCGCATCGGCTAATGCAACGAGCTGCGGTGTGGAAACAATGACTACTCCTGTTACCGGAACAGTTCCTACTAAAGTCAAATGAATATCACTGGTTCCCGGAGGTAAGTCGATGAACATATAATCCAATTCTCCCCAATCCGCATCGTTGAACAACTGTTGTAATGCTTTTGATGCCATCGGACCTCTCCAAACAATGGCTTGTGAGGGGTCGGCTAAAAATCCAATGGATAATAATTTCACGCCGTATTTTTCAACGGGGATCATATATTGTCTTCCGTTTCTTTCGTTGATGAATAAGCGTTCGTTTTCAACACCGAACATAATAGGTTGTGACGGACCAAAAATATCAGCATCTATCAATCCTACCTTTGCTCCTGTTTGTGCCATAGCCACCGCTAAATTGGCTGCTACTGTCGATTTTCCCACACCACCTTTTCCAGATGCAACGGCAATGATGTTTCGAACGCCAGGTAAAAATTCTTGTGTAGAAGGACGCTTAGTGGTAACACTCGCTGTCATGTTAATGTTCACTTCAGCTTCTTCATCCACCATATGTATAATCGCATTACGGCAAGCGTTTGCGATAAATTCTTTCATCGGACAAGCAGGTGTCGTAAGCTCAACGGTGAAACCTCACTTTTTTTTCCATCCACTTCAACATCTTTAATCATGTTTAAGGTAACCAAATCTTTTTCAAATCCGGATCATCCACATGGCTCAAAGCCTCTAGCACTTGTTCTTTGGTAATCATATTTTTTTGCCTTTCCGCTTATTGTAATCAGGTAGCAAAGTTAGAAATATAGACTTGATTCTAAGCTAAAATAACCTGCTTATAATCATGAAATAAAATTATTATCTTCATGATTATCAATTTCTTATAAAAATTGCTTTTTAATATATTTGAAAATCAAAATCATTATTTACATTTGAATTGTATTTTAATTTATTCTCTTATGAGACCTTTGGTTGCTTTTTTATTAGTTTTTTTCAATTTGACTCTAGCAGAGGCACAGATAAATTTAGTTTCTAATCCGAGTTTTGAGTATAAAAGCATATCGTACAAAAACCAATATTACAATATTCTTTTCCCAATCAGAAAAGCATTATCCCAAATCGCAATTAAATAACATTTTTAAACACCAATCATCATGAAAAAATATTTCTACCTCCCTCTTTGCATTTTATCGCTGCAAAATGCAACTGCTCAAATAAATCTTGTGCCCAACCCGAGCTTTGAGGATACAGTTTATTGCCCTACAGGTAAAAATCAATTAAATGCTAGCGAGCATTGGTTGAATTTTGGCAATTCACCCGATTATTATAATGCTTGTTCTAACCCTGCTTTTGGTGTTCCTAATTCTAATCAAGGCTTTCAATATGCTCATACTGGAAATGCATATGTAGGAGCAGTTTTTTTTTATCGGTCTAATTCTCCAGTTGGACCAAATTATAGAGAGCCCATTGGAATAGCACTTACAAGCAATTTAATTATAGGTCAGAAGTATTATGTCTCTTTTTTTGCTGTCAATGCTGCAGTAAACATTGTCTCTATAGCTTGTGATAAATTGGGAATTAATTTTTACACACTTCCATTTGATTCCTGCTGTCCGCCACCATTATTAAACACATCAAAATTATACACAGATAGTATACTTATAGACACGCTCACTTGGATTAAAATAAGCGGATCGTTCATTGCTCACTCTGCCTATCAGTACCTATGTATAAGTAATTTTTTTAATGATGCTAATACTGATACCTTATCTACAGCTCCATTCCCTAGTTATGCATACTATTATATAGATGATGTTTGCGTAAGCACCTATTCACTCTATAATGATACCTGGACTTGAATTAATCAAACTGAAAACAAACAAAATTAAATAACTATATTTCCAAATCCTTCTTCAGGATTTTTTTCGATAGAATCTCCTATCCCTATTAAAGCTTACCGTTTGTATAATATGCATGGTCAAGTTATAAAGGATGAAGTAACTAATAATGCATATTCCACTTTAATTGATTTGAAAAACCTATCTAGTGGAATTTATTTTATACGAATTTATACGCAGTCCAATACAAGTACCCATAAAATTATTTTAACTTACTAATTTATTTTAATATGAAAACGAACAATCAATTGGTAATTTGCATCTCTCTAGTGATGCTTTTTACAACAAAAAATCTAATAGCACAAGTATCAACACCTTTTAATATTGGTGTTGTTGGCGACTACGTCGGTTGGACACTAGGCGAAAATAAAGATTTGAACATTGTTAACGAAGATCGATTTCGAATCAACTTTTTCACAGATGCTGGCCCAGGCAGCGGTGGTATGTGGAATAACTTAAGAATGTTTATACATGACGATAATGGTCATGTGGGTATTGGCAATTTTGCAACCGCGAATACTTTATTGCATTTGCATCAAGAGGATCATGATAACACAACAGTAAATTTTCAAATGACTAACGCCGCCATTGGAAATGCTAATTCAGATGGATTCTTAGTAGATGTTAATGGAAGCGGTTTGCTTCGGTTAAATCAACAGGAAAGAGCTCCTATGCAGTTTTGGGGCATGGGAAGAGCGGTGTGAGCAGTAGTGCGAGAGCGATATTTTACATATTCAATTTCTCAAAAAAAAAAGCATATCGTACAAAAACCAATATAAATATATTTCTTTTCACTTCCACGAAAACAAAGACCAAACTTGCAAGTAAATTACTTTTTAAATCAGCCACCATCATGAAAAAATATCTCCTCCTCCTACTTTGCATTTTCTATCTGCAAAAGGCCACCGCACAACTCAACCTCGTGCCCAATCCAAGCTTTGAAGATACCGTGTATTGTCCATTTGGAACCGATCAATTAGATGCTTGTGCCAATTGGTTAAATTTTTGTAATTCTCCGGATTACTTTAATGCATGCTCTAATCCTGCCTTTGGTGTTCCCAATTCCGTGTTTGGCTATCAATATGCCCATACCGGAAATGCCTATGCGGGGGCTGTTTTTATCAAAGCCCAAGCAGTCCAAACGGACCAAATCATCGAGAATTTATAGGCATTGAACTTTTAAATAATTTGATAATTGGTCAAAAGTATTTTGTTTCCTTTTATGCTGTTAATTCAGGTAAATATAATTTCTCAATTGCGAATAATAAACTAGGTTTAAATCTTTATACTGTTGCTTTTGATTCCTGTTGTCCGCCACCTTTATTAAATACTGCAAAATTATATACAGATAGTATTTTAACCGATACACTCAACTGGACAAAGATTAGTGGATCATTTATCGCTGATTCTGCTTATCAATATTTATGTATAAGTAATTTTTTTGACGATGCCAGCACTGATACAATTGAACTGTATCCATTTTATTCAAATGGATACTATTATATTGATGATGTTTGCTTAAGTACTGATTCAATTTATAATGAAACTTGGACTGGCTTGAATAATTTAGAAGGTACATCACCTACAATTTCTATTTTTCCCAATCCAACTTCAGGATTTTTTACGATTGAATCTCCTATACCAATTTTTCGATACAGTTTAATTAATATGAACGGGCAATTGTTAGCAGAACATTCTAGTAATTTCAATTTAAAATTTCAAATTGATTTAACTGAATATCCAAACGGCATATACATATTACGAATTCAAACTAAATTTAATGTGAGTAATCTTAAAATTATTTTAGCTAATTAACTCTTAAAAAAATGAAAACAAATAAATTCAAAATTGCATGTATCATCATGCTATTACTCTTTAATTCAAATGAATTGATGTCTCAAGCAACTGTTCTGGGAAATTCTGGCACTGGCGGCGACTATGTCGGCTGGCAACAGGGAACCGGCATAAACTTAGATATCGTGAACGAAGACCAACTCCCCATCAACTTCTACACAAACGGAGGAGCAGGCAGCGGAGGTATGTGGAATAACCTTCGTATGTTTATACAAGGTACAGACGGCAATGTGGGTATTGGCAATTTTGCAACCGCTAATACTTTATTGCATTTGCATCAAAGTGCAGATGATCGTGATGTAAATTTTCAGATGACAAATTCCAGTATCGGAAATGCTACAACAGATGGGTTCTTAGTGGATGTTGATGGCAGCGGTTTGCTACGATTAAATCAACAAGAGCGGGCTCCTATGCAGTTTTGGGGAACGGATGCAACACTTGGTAATAGTAATGTGATTCGTGGTGAGTGGACATATGGAAACGCTATGCAGGAAAATCAAATAGCACCTACCGATGGGTTCAGAATTTGGAATCCTGGTTATTCATCTTCTACAAGCTATAACCCAAATCATGCCCTTGATTTATGGTGCGGAGTAAGTAATACTACACATATTCGTTTTGATCACAGTGGTTTGATTCAAACCATTAATTTGCGATTTGAACAAATTGCTAGATTAGATGGATTCTGGTTTGATGCAAGACCTTATGATTATCAGAAAATAGCATCACCAAGAAATTATAGAGGACGATATTTTTTTAACATTGATAGTGTTGAAATTTCCAGGTTTTCAAATACCAACAATACAGATCTCGGATTTATGCGAATTGGAAAGCAGCCAGCTGGTCAACTTGGAATTGCAGGTATAGATGCTACAAGGAGGTTAGAAATTTATGATGCTGCTGATGTTCCTCAATTCAGAATAACTAGAGCGACTGACGCATCTTTTGTACCTCAAGTTTTTACTGATTTCCAAACAACCAACATAGGCAATTTGTTTATTAATCCAATTAATGGTGCAAATGCCGCAAATGTTGGAATTGGGATTAGTATTCCTACTGCTAAACTCGAAGTAAATTCTCCAACAGTCTCTGGAGGAACTCAAACTACATTAAGGTTAGATAACATCAATACGGGAGCAGGGCATCCAAGAGGAATAGATATCGATATTCAAGGAACAGGGGGCGGATTAACACAAGCGACAGGAATCAATCTTAATATGACTGGAACTTTAAGTACAAGTTCTGCTGCAGCATATATTACAAATGCAACTACTGGCGCAGGTACTGGCCATGGAATTTGGTCAAACTTAACTGGAGCAAATGTTGATAATTATGGATTAAGAAGTTATGTGACAAATGCCACAGGAACAAACTATGGCAGTTATCAAACAGGAAGTGGTGGCACTTCAGCTTTTGGATCAGATTCCTATGCACTAAATGGTTCAAGTTTAAATTATGCACTTAGAGGAACAGCAACCGGAACTACGGGTTCAACCGACGCTCGCGGTATTTCTGCCTCGGCATCCGGTTCAACAACTAATTATGGAGCATTTTTAAAGGGAACTGCAGCTTCCACAAACACAGCCTATGGAGCTTATTCCGAAGGGTATGGTGGTGATGTTGCTTTTGGAGTATATGCAAAGGCATCAGGCGCAACAACCACTAATTGGGCTGTTTTTGCCAATGGTAACGCTTGGTCAACCGGTACATGGCAAAGTTCAGATGCAACATTAAAATCAAATATTTTGCCTATGCAAAATAATACAGCCATAGTTATGCAGCTACAACCAAAATCCTACAACTTTAATCAAACCGTGCATCCAGAACTAGTGTTACCCAGCGGTACCCACTATGGTTTAGTGGCACAGGAATTAGAACAAGTAGTACCATCTTTAGTAAAAGATGTAAAGTTTCCTGCTCAATATGATTCAACCGGTGCAATAACCTCAGCTGCTTTCGCATTTAAATCTGTGAATTATATTGAAGTGATCCCTTTCCTTATTGGGACTATTCAAGAATTAAAACTTGAATTAGATAGTCTAAAGTCATTTGTATTTGGTTCTACACCTTCTCAAAAAATTAATTACAGTGAAGATCCATCACAAAAAATAATTTTATCTAATCAACAAGGTATCATTTTAAACCAAAACGACCCAAACCCATTCACAGAGAGTACACGAATTACATTCCAAATCCCAGATGAAGTAAGAGATGCAAAAATCATATTTACATCATTAACGGGTTCGATTATCAATACTGCGATAATCAATGAAAGAGGTGCAGGCGAATTAGAAGTTTATTCATCAGAGTTAAGTAAAGGATTATATAACTACACATTGGTTTGCGATGGTAAAGTTATAGCGTCTAAGAAAATGGTGAAACAATAGAAGTAATGTTTTTCATGATAAAAAATAAGCCTCTCAATAGAAATTGAGAGGCTTATTTTTTTAAATAAATTTTTATTGCTCTTTAACCAAGTATCTAAGTTTGAAATTTGTTTTCGCTTATCCTTTTTTTACCAGAATAGGAGTCATTCTACTCGCCAAAGCAAATCCTCCAAAGAAAACAATATTGTAAAATAAATCACCTATTAAAGTTCCTTTGAAAAAGGGAATTCCTGCGACATAACAATTCATCAATCCTGAAGCGGTATACCCGTAATAACCTGTTGTCCATGTTCCGAAATTGGTAAGTAAAAAGAAAATGATAGATCCTGTTAAAGAAGCTACCATAATGGTTTGACGTTGTTCTCTTCCACGAAGGTAGAATCCTAAACAAGTGATGAGCGCCATACTTCCATAAACAAAGATCATGTCAGGGTAGAACCCGGTGCCATTGTATATTTCAAAGATGATATCACTGATGAAAATGGCGGTAAGTGGAATGATGAAAGCCCATTTCTTATTGATTAAATAAGTTCCACCAAACAAGGCCATCGCTGCTAGCGGAGTAAAGTTGGCTATTGGTGGAAAGAAACGTGTAAGTGCACTTAGGAAAATGAAGAGAATGAGGAATTTATTTCTGTTATCGAGTTGCATAGGTTCGGTGATTTAGGGCAAATATAAGCATACTATTTTATTTAGATAAGCACAATGAAGATCTTATTGCTCCTCCGTCCAAATCTCTAGAGCTCTTTCTGCTTGTAAATGAAGCATCTCCTCGCCGTTTTTTGTTTGGGCTCCTTGGAGCAGAGCCTTTTTCAGAAACAATGTTTCTAGTGGATTATAAACTAGATCGAATAGGAGATGTCCCTTTCCAATAGCTTCATAAGGTAGATCCGGACAACTCTCTAAATTGGGATACATGCCCAAAGGAGTTGTATTGATGATGAGTTTAAATTCGGAAATGAGTAAAGGCGTTAAATCAGCATAAACGAGAATATTCTCATTCTCATTCTCATTCTCACTCTCATGAGTTCGGGATACCATCTTAAAAGAAATATTTAATTTTTGTAAGATGAATTGCACAGCTTGTGAAGCACCTCCTGTTCCTAATATGAGTGCTTTGTTATGATGGGATTGTAGGAGGGAGAGATGGATTTTTCGAATCCGAAAACATCTGTATTGTATCCCATTAATTTCCCATCTGCTAAAACCTTAACCGTATTAACAGCGCCTATTTTATTTACTTCTTCTGTACATCCATCTAAAAAAGGAAGAACCGAACGCTTATAAGGGATGGTAATGTTCATCCCATCCAATTTATTTTCTTGCACTAAATCTCGAATTTCTGCAATGGAGTCGGTCTCTAGATTGATGTATTCATAGCCTTCCCACTCAGGACTCGAAAATTTTTGGGTGAACCATTGTTTCGACCAGGAATGACCAAGCGTTTTTCCAATCAGCGCAAAGCGAGGCATTAACTTTTTGAAAATTTGCTTTTCAGAATACTGAAGACCATCGGAAGAACAGAAAGTACAATGATCATGATCACCACCAATTCAAAATGTTCTTTTACCCAAGGCATCTGTCCAAATAAATATCCACAAATCGACATACTGCTGATCCATAAAAAACCACCTGCTATGTCGTAAGGTAAAAATTTCGTTTTATAACTCATCTCGCCTAAACCGGCAACGAAAGGAGTAAAAGTTCTAACAATAGGAATGAAGCGAGCCATGATGATCGCCTTGGTACCATGCTTTTCAAAAAACGCATGCGTATCATCTAAATATTTTTGCTTGACAATTCTTTTTCCTCGAAACTTAACTTCGGTTGCGCGAACACCTAAAAACCGACCTACCGCATAGTTTACATTATCTCCTAAAATGGCAGCAAAGGATAAGAGTCCAATGAGTATTCCTAAATTTAATCCGGTAGCTTCATTCGCACACAAGGCCCCAGCAGCAAAAAGCAAGGAGTCGCCCGGAAGAAAAGGCATCACAATTAATCCGGTTTCAACAAAGATGATCAGAAAGAGAATGCCGTAAACAGCTACTCCATATTCGGTAACCAAAGTGGCTAAATGGTCGTTGATATGGAGTATAAAATCAAGCAGAGCGTGCATATGTCGGAATTAGGAAACGGTTAGACTTGGATCAATCTCTCTGCTATAAGCCATGATTCCACCTTTTAAATTGTAAAGATTTTCATAGCCAAAACGTTTTTCTAATTCGTTGATCGCTGCCGCACTTCTTGAACCGCTTCTGCAATGAACAATAACCGGAACATCTTTGCGAATTTTTTCGGCTTCGATGATCAAATTTCCTAATGGGATAAGTTCCCCATTTAGGTTCGCCATATCAAATTCATGCTCTTCGCGAACATCAATAAGTTGAAAGTCGACACCTTCATCCATCATCTGCTTCAGTTCAGCTACTGTTTTTTCTTTCATATTGGTTTTAATTCTGAATTTTTTGGGTCGGCAATAGGTGCTTCTTCTTTTGACGGAAGGTGTAACGATTTATCCAAGTATTGGAAAAAGGTATCACTGCGTAAACCAAGTCTTAATGTTTCTAAAGCAATAATTTCCTGAGGTGAAATATTTCCCAGATTAACATTGGCGCCAAACAATTTGATAAAGTAAGCTTGCTGCGATTTTTGTGGCGTCTCCCAAATAATTTTCTCAGGAGCAACCTTCGCAACAATTTTATTGATTAAAACAACATGAGCTTTTCCGTTTGGACGATAGATACCTACCGTTCCACTCTCACGTGCTTCGGCGATTACTTTCCAGGCACCAGCTTCCAATTCGGCTTGCATCATTTCAATCCATTTGTTCGGACGAATTAAAATGCCTTCCTCTTTAGAGCCTACTTCACTGATTACAGTGACGCGTTTACTTAAACGTTGAATATAATGGCATTTCTCAGGATGTGGCATCGTGATGGATCCATCAGAAACTTCTGCGTATTCCATCTTAAACTTATCTAACATCCGAAGGTAATCTTCAAATTGTCCTCTCACTACAAATGCTTCGAATAGTGTGCCCCCAAAATATACGGGCATGCCTACTTCTCTAAAAAAAGCAAGTTTATTTTCCAGTTTAGGAGTGATAAGTGAACTTCCAAATCCCAGTTTAATGATATCAATAAATTCTCCTCCACTGTCTATCAGGTTTTCACATTCTCGAATGCTCAATCCTTTATCCATGACCATGGTTAATCCAGCGATACGCGGTTTAACATGTCGTTGTGGAATATGTGATAATTCAAAGTTCATGTTCTTCAAATGGCTCTATTGTTTCTAATGATTTCTCCGATTTGTACATCGAATTCAAGTGAAGGCATCAACTCAAAGATAATTGCAAATTCAATGGGATGCTTTTCGATAGTTTCCGCGAAACGCACATAGGCATCTTGCTGGTATCCGGCTTGATATAGATAAACCACTTGTCGGTACCTAAGTTCGTGATTATCATGATGATAAAACAAGGCCGTGTTAATAATTTCGGAAGCTTCAAAGGGACGATTTAATTCAGCCAAGAGCTCCGAATAGGCGATCCAACCCTCTTCACTTTCCGGATCATAATCGATTACTTTACGATAGCATTCCTCGGCTTCTTCGAAGTTGTTGAGGCGGTATTCGCAATCCCCTAATCCCAGCCAATATTCCCCGTTTTGATCATCGAGTTCAATGGCTTTTTTGATGTAGTGAATGGCTTCATACCAACGATCTTCTTCTTCAAAGGTGACTCCGATTCCAAACCAAGCTTGCGACATCTCAGCAGAAAGCTTTACCGCTTTTTTATAGTAAGTACGTGCAGTTTCAAAATCGTTTAAGTTCTCATAACATTCCCCAATGTTATAGTACGTAAATGCATCGGGAGTGCAATACTCAAAAGCAGTTTTGTATTTGTCAATAGCTTCAGCAAACTTCTCTAAGAGCGCTAAAGCTTGAGCCATGTCTAGGAGGGCAGGAGCAAAATCCTCTTTGATCAATAGCGTATAATCGTATGCCGTAATAGCATCTTCGTAAGATCCTTGCTTGGTATATAAGTCGCCGAGGTAGTACCAAAGCATGTATCCATAGGGATGTTCATCGATAAGTAGTTTATAGAATTCGATGCCCTCGGGAATACGTTGACTAAATTCCAAACTCAACACCATTTCTTCCATCGCAACTTCGTTAGATGGGTTGGAAAGCAAACAAAGTTTATAGTAATCAACAGCACGACTGTACTCCGACATATTTTGATAGGTGATAGCCAGACTCAAATAAATATCGTCTTTTTGTTCATCGGCCATTTCTAACGCCTTTCGAAAACTAGCAATCGCATTCGGATATTTCTCAAGCGCATTGTAAATATTCCCACGTAACAAATGAATTTCAATATCAAATGGATTTACATGTTCTACTTTTTCCAAAAGGGCTAAAGCTCCATTTTCATTTCCCATCAAAGCAAGGAGGTGAGCTTCCTTTAAGGTAAAATTTACTGATTGTGGATGTAAAGTAAAAGCGTACTTCGTCACTTCGAGTGCCTTTTCAAATTCAAGTCGCTCAATGAAATGATCAATGATTTTCACTAATGCATCAACGTCAAAAAAGTAACGTTCCTGCTTTTCGCGCATTTTCTCGTATTTCTCTATGGATTGTTGGATATGCTCAAATCGCTCATCCATGTTTTCCATTTCTTCATCATCTTCCTCCATACAGTCGAATCTATGCGCAAAGGTAGGGCTTTTCTACAGTATAGTAATTCTTAGGAACAGAGTTTTTAACCTCTTCAAATTTTGCGACTTAATTCGAAGAAATTATTTGATGTATCTATTTTATAATTAGTATCTTATATCTATTAAAACAAGGTTAATGGTCGAGCTTTTTTTATTGTTCTTTATTATTTTTTGTTGATAAAATCATGCTATTCTAGTCAAACTAAAAAATTGATGGATTAACAATTTATGATTCAATCCGTTGTAGTTTTGTAGGGTTAAATAATTCAACCTGAAACAGCAATATGCACAATAACCATCTGAAAGTGATAATAGTGGTTGGCGCCACTGGATTAGTCGGCAGAAAGTTGATGGAATTATTATTAGCTGATGTTACAGTGCACAAGTTGATCTTATTATCGCGTAATGAAGTGGAATGGAAGCATAAAAAGTACAATGCATTATTACAGATTTTGAAGATTTAGAAAAAAGTGTTTCAAAGGTTAAGGATGCTCATGCTCTATTTTGTTGCATCGGAACTACTCTTAAAAAAGCAGGTTCTAAAGAAGCATTTAGAAGGGTGGATTATCAAATACCTTTGAATCTTGCCGCAATGGCTGAGAAAGCAGGAATTAAAAAACTCATCATTGTTTCTTCTTTAGGTGCCGATCCGAATTCCAATACGTTTTATCTAAAGACTAAAGGAGAAATGGAGAAAGATATAGCGGTAAATTATTCTTTTCAAAAACTAGCTTTCTTGCGCCCTTCATTATTACTCGGAACACGTCATGAATTTCGTTTGGGTGAACGAATCGCTCAATTCTTTCTTGTTCTTTTTTCTTTTTTGATGATAGGTCGATTTGCCAAGTATAAGCCAATCTCCGATTACAAGGTCGCTAAGGCAATGATTAGCATTTCTAATTCTCTCAATAATCAAAAGTTTTATGAGTCGGAGGAATTGATGTATTTAGGTTCTTGATTTCGCCGTCTTTCCTGCTTGTTCCTTTTTAATTTAGAAGTAAAAAAAACAGAAACCTATTATTTAACTTTCTGATAACCCCATTTCTTGTAACATACCCACACCTTTGAACATCTTATACACGTTATTCCGTTTTTTAAACGTTATAAAAATAGTAAATGACCAAAAAATGACGCTTAAATGACTATGTCAAATTTAAATTTAAAAATAATATATCTGAAAATCAATTAATTGTAAATATAAAAGGTACTATGTATTGCAAAGTACCTTTTAGTTTCCATACATTTGCAGTGTCAAAAAATGATAACCAAACTCATCCCGCAGAAATGCGGTATTCAAAAAAAATAAAGCCATGAAAACAACCCTCAATCCCCGTGTAGTTTTAATGTTCTTGCTTCTTTCCTCATTAACATATCAGGTACAAGCAGCAATGACCTCTGAGAAAAAAGTAGTGAATGCGGCCCGATTTGAAGATACTTGGATCCCATCGATTCAATTAGCAGAAATTGAGATCTCCGCGTCTCGTTCAGAAAATAAAATAGTAGAAGCTGTGAAGTATAAGGGACGTATTATACCATCAATTCAAATGAATGAAGTAACTATTAAAGCTTCAGGTATATATGATAATTCTGATATTCACTCTTTTGGATTCGTAGAGCCTTACAGAGGTAAATATTTAACCGAAGTAGTTTTATATGATGGTGAATATATTCCTATGATTCAGTTGAATGAAGTTCAAGTCGAAGCCTTTGCCGTTCCAATCAACATGAATACACAAACAGTATCTGCTCATACTACTATTGCAAAAGGTGCTATGCAAGTTAATGCTCGTCAAACTTTTAATGTTCTCATTGAATTTATCATTTCAAAGTCTTTAGAAATTGTGAAGCATTTCGTTCCTGCTTCAGGCAATTAGTACAATCCCTTAGAAGCAGGAATTCTTAACACATATTCTCATATTTCCTTGAGCGACCGTAGTCTAAACCCTGCGGTCGCTTCGTTTTATACCCACAATAATTTATACAAAGAACAAACTTCAACCTTCTACAGGGTTTGTAACTTGGCTTTGAAGCTTAATCACCAAGATTTCAACAATTAATCTTTTAATAAAATCTTTTTCCCGTTTTATCCGTTATTTTGGAAGATGAACTCAAAAGCTCTATTTCTTATTCTATTTTTTTTATGGTTATTCCCTATGTCGTTGTCTGCGCAAAAATGAGAGGTGATCAAACTCGATCAACTCTTAACCCTACTTAATAATCAATCCGATTCTTTGCTCGTAATTAACTTTTGGGCAACCTGGTGTAAACCCTGTGCGGAGGAAATGCAGGAGTTTCTACGCGTTGAACAAGAGTTTGAAAATGAGAAGATTAAATTCATTTACTTGAGTCTTGATTTTAAGCGTGATTTTGAAACGAAATTGAAACCTTTTGCTGAAAAAAGGAAGATGCAGAGCGATGTATTATTACTGGATGAGCCCGATTATGATGCTTGGATCAACATGGTTGAACCAACTTGGCAAGGCTCTATTCCAGCTACTTTGATACTAACCCCGAAAGCCGAGAATCGCAATTTCCACGAAGGTCAACTGTCGTATATTGAATTGAAAAAATTAATAACTACATACTTACCATGAAAAAACTATCATTCCTCCTAACAATGGCTGTCTGTCTATTTCTACTTTCCTTCTCCTCCGATAAAAAAGGATATCAAATAGGCGATACAATCGCTGACTTCAACCTTAAGAATACAAAGGGTGAATTGGTTTCTTTGAATAGCTATAAAGACGCAAGAGGATTTATTATCGTCTTTACTTGCAATCATTGCCCTTTCTCAGTAGCCTATGAAGATCGAATCATCGCCCTTCAAGACAAGTATAAAGCTAAAGGATTTCCAGTTGTAGCGATTAACTCAAATGATAAGGATGTTGTTCCTGAAGACTCCTTTGAAGAAATGATCAAAAGAGCCGCTGAGAAAAAGTTTAATTTTGATTATCTCTACGATAGCTCTCAGGAAATTGCGCAAAAATTCGGAGCAGCTCGAACGCCTCATGTGTTTATCGTTGAAAAACAGAAATCGGATCTTAAGTTAAAGTATATAGGAGCCATTGACGATAATACGGATCAACCCGAAGCAGTGACAAAGAAGTATGTTGAAAATGCGGTCAACGATATTTTAGCCGGAAAGGAAGTTGCCACTCCAACCACCAAAGCTATTGGTTGTACGATTAAGTGGAGGAAATAGCTTCAAGATGATCGATTCTCGATTCTTGATTCTAGATTCGTTTTAAGCATCAAAGTGAAGCATTCCAACATCTAGTATCCAGCATCGAGCATCGAGCCTCGAGCATCAAGCGTCGTGCATCCAGCGTCGAGCATCCAACATCTAATAAAGTTTGTGGCTAAAACACTAATTTCGCCCTCCGTTTCTTATTAAAGTACCCAGCCAAGATGCCATTTAAAAGCCCCGACATTAGCTCCCTCGATCCGCGAAATTTTATCATTATTAAAGGCGCGGCTATGCATAATTTGAAACATGTGGATGTTGCGATTCCCCGAAATAAGTTTGTCGTTATTACCGGACTCAGTGGATCCGGGAAATCATCCTTAGCATTCGATACTCTTTATGCGGAAGGACAGCGTCGTTATGTAGAGAGTCTTTCTTCTTATGCCCGACAATTTATCGGCCGGATGGACAAGCCCGAAGTGGATTATATCTTAGGAATTTCTCCTGCTGTGGCGATCCAACAAAAAGTGAATTCTCGTAACCCACGTTCAACCGTAGGTACAAGTACTGAAATTTATGATTATATCAAATTGCTCTTTGCTCGAATTGGCAAAACTTTTTCGCCTGTCTCAGGGGAACAAGTGAAAAAACATACAGTAGCAGATGTGGTCGACTTTATTGTGAATTTTAGAGAAGGTCGATTTCTTATTACTACTCCATTGCTCAAAACCGTTGGACGTGATTTATCCGAGGATCTTAATTCCCTATTGCAAAAAGGATTTACCAGGTTGCTGGTAGATGGACAGGTAAAAGACATTGAAGATTTTCTATCCGAAGTGGTGGAAGTCGACGTAATTGAAAAGCCCGTAAAGAAAGTAGCCGCAAAAAAGACAGCTGCTAAAAAATCATCTAAAAAGAAAATAGAAGCAGTAGCGCCTGACATGTTCCAGCATGAAGTCGTTTCTGGCTTTTATCTTCTCGTAGATCGAATAGCGATGAACCCCGAACCCGATGAGGATTTGTTGGCGAGAATGTTTGATTCAGTACAAACTGCATTTAACGAGGGCGATGGGATCTGTCGAGTTTTTCAAATGGACGAAGATGGTTCAACAATCGATTACGATTTTTCCAATAAATTTGAGTTGGATGGTATTACCTTCGAAGAACCAAGCGTTCACCTTTTTAGTTTTAATAATCCCTTTGGTGCTTGTAAACGTTGTGAAGGATTTGGATCGGTGATTGGGATTGATGAGGATCTTGTCATCCCTGATAAAAGTTTGTCGGTGTACGACGGTGCAATCGTTTGTTGGAAAGGGGAGAAGATGAAAACATGTAACGACAAACTCATCATGGCTGCTTACAAATTCGACTTTCCTGTACATAAACCGTACTACGAATTAAGCCCATCTCAAAAGGAAGTGCTCTGGAAAGGGAATACTTTTTTTAAAAGATTAAATCACTTTTTTAAAACATTAGAAGAGCAAACTTTTAAAATTCAATATCGGGTGATGTTATCTCGCTTTAGAGGGAAAACCTTATGTCCAGAATGTTTAGGAACAAGACTTAGAGCCGACGCGAACTTCATAAAGATAACAGGACGTTCGGTAACGGATATCGTATTAATGCCGGTAAAAGAAAGTTTAGCTTTTTTAAAACCATACAGTTGAATGAAACAGATGCTGCGGTAGCGAAAAGGATATTGACCGAGATATTAAGTCGACTGCAGTTTTTGGATGATGTAGGGTTGGGATATCTTACCTTAAATCGTTTGAGTAATACACTCAGTGGAGGAGAATCGCAACGTATCAATTTAGCAACTTCATTGGGTAGTACGCTTGTTGGATCGATGTACATTTTGGATGAACCGAGCATTGGATTGCATCCTCGCGACACGCAACGTCTCATCAAAGTCTTAAAGGCATTACAAGAAGTAGGAAATACGGTGATTATTGTGGAGCACGACGAAGAAATTATGCGTGCTGCCGATCAACTCATTGATATTGGACCCATGGCTGGTACACATGGCGGGGAGATGGTCTTTCAGGGAACATTTGCAGAGTTGTTAAAAGATAAAGAAAGTTTAACGGCTCAATATCTCAATAAAAAGGAAGAAATAGAAGTGCCTGCTCAACGCCGCCGCTGGAAAAATACATTGAAATAAAAGGCGCGCGTGAGAACAATCTACAACATGTGAATGTGAAGTTTCCAATGGGCATCATGACCGTTGTAACAGGAGCAAGTGGTTCGGGGAAAACATCATTGGTAACGAAAATATTGTATCCAGCCATCAAGAAATTACTCGGAGGATATAATGAAAGCACAGGAAATTTTGATCATCTTTTGGGTGACTATGGCGATATAACTGGAGCAGAAATGATCGATCAAAATCCAATTGGTAAATCTTCAAGATCGAATCCCGTAACGTACATAAAAGCCTACGATGAAATGAGAACACTTTATTCCGATTTGCCTCTAGCCAGAACACGAGGCTTGAAGCCTTCCCACTTTTCATTCAATGTGGAGGGCGGACGATGCGAAGTTTGTCAGGGAGAAGGAATGATTACCGTGGAGATGCAATTTATGGCCAACATCCACCTCAAGTGCGAACATTGTAAAGGGAAAAGGTTTAAGGCGGAGATTTTGGAAATTGAATATCGAGGAAAAACTATCTATGATATTCTAAACCTCACTGTGGATGAAACCTTAGAATTTTTTGCAGAATACGAAGGACCGAGTAAATACAAAAGTCTCCATCAAAAAATCTGTAATAAAATTCAACCGCTAGCGGATGTTGGACTCGGCTATATTCGTCTAGGGCAAAGCTCTTCTACACTCAGTGGAGGCGAAGCGCAACGCATTAAGCTGGCCAGCTTTTTAGGCAAAGGAAATTTTGCAACCAATACACTTTTCATTTTCGATGAGCCAACCACCGGCTTACATTTTCACGATATTCGTAAACTACTAGCAGCTTTTAACGCCCTCGTAAAAAATGGAAACACACTCATCGTTATCGAACATAATTTAGAAGTCATCAAATGCGCCGATTGGATCATCGACATGGGTCCAGAAGGAGGGAATCAAGGTGGGGAAATCATCTTCCAAGGACTTCCCGAAGATTTAATTAAAGAAAAAAGATCCATTACTTCGGAATTTTTGAGCGAGAAATTGGGATAAGTAAGATGTTTTAATTTATCGCTTATTAATGAATTTGTATTTTTGAATCCATAATAATTAAATAAAAATCTATCATGCCTATTTATGTTGATCTTGCTAATTTAATCATTGAAAAAAAGACGATCCTGGAAAAGTATCAGGGTGGAATGGAGCAGTTTCGACAGGATTATAATTTTGGAGAAGGTAGCGTTAATCAAGAAGACGATCTTCTTTTTTCGCTGGCGGCAATGAATGTTGGTGATTTTCAAGTTGAATTGCTCGTTGCAAAAGGATTGCATTTTGATAGTGCTGCACAATGTTCAACTGATTTTGTGGTGATAGAACGGTATGGTGATTTCAATTGGAAGTATGATGGTCTTGTCCACAATAATGTTTTCGTGTGGCATATCAATACGCCCATCCCGAAAATTGAAAGAGCAAAGGAAATTGGGAATATGTTGATGGATGACTTGCTTAAATTAATGGATGCCGGAGAGAATCCATTAAAGACGATCGTCTAATAAATTGTTGACTTGCATTAAGTCAAAAGCTAGTTATACAAAGTTGTTCGATTTGATTAAACCGATAATTTAGGAGTTTATCATTAAGTTTGTTTTATTTTTAAACCTAATCACATCTTATGAGTTTACCCATACTTCAAAAAATCACCATTCATCCCATCAAAGCATTAAGTGGTCAAACTTTACAAGAAGCGTTTATTTCAGAGGGTGGATGCCTCTTGCATGATCGTGAGTTTGCAATGTTTGATGTGCATGGGAAGTATGTGAATGGAAAGGCAAATCCTTTGGTGCATAGGTTACATTCTTCGGTTGATTTTGAGAGGAAGATGATGTCTTTTAAAGCGCCAACGGAATCTAGTTGGAATGAGTTTGATTTCGAAAATGATTTGCCGAAGGTAGAGTCTTATCTTTCGGATTATTTCAGAGAACCTATTAAATTAGTTCGAGATAAAACCGGACGTTTTTTGGATGTACCCGATAATGGTGGTGTTACTGTAGTGTCCGCTGAAAGTTTGCGATCGGCAGCAACCTGGTTTCCGCCACTGAGTGTAGATGAAACAAGACGAAGGTTTCGTGTAACACTGGAATTCGATGGGGTTTCCGCTTTTTGGGAAGATCAGTTATTTTCCGGTAAAGGTCATTGTGTGGAATTTAAAGTTGGTGATGTATCTGTTTATGGAATGAGTCCTTGTGCGCGATGTGTAGTCCCATCTCGAAATCCGGATACAGCTGAAGTATTACCTGCTTTTCAAAAAGCATTTTCCGAAAAAAGAAAAGCTACTCAACCTCTCGGATCAAAGCTGAAAGATTATGGACACCATTATCATTTCTCTGTGAATTGCTTGATACCGCCTTCAGAGGTTGGAAAAAAAATTAAAGTAGGCGATGAACTTTTTATTCTTGGCGAGAAATTAATACCCGGCGAAATTTAAATTCGAATTTTCCGAAAAAATATCATTAATATTTGAACTCTCGCGTCTAAAATTTATCAAACAGAATTGATGGATCTAAAATCTAAAATCTAAAATCTCACCTTTCACTAATTGCTGACATAGCATATTCGCCATCCACGGACCCATCATCACCCCTTTAGATCCCAAGCCATTAAAGATATAAAGCAAGGGGTGGTCTTTATGTTGTTGAATAATCGGTCTGCGATCAATCGTACTTGGACGTATGGATGCAAAATGTCCCGATACACGAAAAGTGGGGGTGATTATTTTTTCGACCGACATGATTAATTTTTCTTTCCCTTCTTGTGTTGGGATTTCATCTATTGTATTAAAATCATATGTAGCTCCACATATGTACTGATATCCACCCAAAGGAATAACTTTTACATGCCCATGAAGGATACAATCTTTCGGTAACTCCTCCGATTCGATTTGCAATAATTCCCTTTGCAGGGCTTAAACGGAAGATGATTGAATAGGGGATGAAATCGCATTGACACCACTGCAATCAATTATTTTTGAGGCTTTGTATCCTCCCCAAGTGATAAAGTCTTCACCGAATTCTACTTCTTCGTATGTTAAGATGCCTTTATGAAATGAATTGTTTCCTTGTAAATAACGTTGAATAGTATCTAGAAATCTTCGTGTGTCGAGCCAGCCGCCATTTACTACCCAACGACCACCGTAGGGAGCTTTAGCACCTTTAGGAGCGGAAGTAGCATCGCATTCGTCTTTGACATATTCCGACATTCCTTCGCTCGCACTGCGTCCCGCCCAATCGTTGCGATGACCGATATCATGATAGATTTCAAATACCGGATAATCTTCGAAGAGTTTTTCAGCCAGTTTGTCTTCAATGTCTTTGTAAGTGGCTTTTGCGAACGGAATAAAAATATCGGCATTCCACGATTTCACAATGCGACGACCCGTAACTGGATGAATCATTCCGGAAGCAATACGCGAACAAGTATTTTCAAACTGTGGATCTACGACTAAAACCCTCTTGCCAGTCTGTATTAAAAACCATGCAAGTAAACTCCCGCAATGCCTTGGCCGGTAATGATGAAATCGTATTCTTTATTCAAGAAAATAAATTTAGTTTTTCCGCATTCGGTATAAAACAGTTATGGTTTTTCCCCTTTGTAGGTAACGATGGCAATTTTATCGCCGGTTGCATTCATCGACATGCGATAAAATGTTCCTATCGTCTCTGAAAAATCCCCAATTGGAATCCATTTCGTGTCTTCGATTTTAGTGTCGTACATGTACAAAATACCTTTGTCGCTGCAGAAAATTAAATCTTTTGGTCCCCAACAATAATCTTCAACTCCTTCTGGGAATTCAAGCATGGGCATACGTTCTTCGTTGCTCATGTCATAGCGCATCAAGGTGTTTTTACCATCACTACCTTTCTGAACATACGTAAGAATATTAGTGCCTGGTATAACGGCGAGGCATCTACCAAAACCACCTTCCATCAAAATAATACTTTGTTGTGGAATCATGTCAAATTGATGTAAAGTACCTCCCGCGCCATTTAACATAAAGGCTCCAACGGTTGTGTCGTTCATCCAGCAATAGTATGCCAGAGAATCTTCATTGGGCATTAATAATACGTAGTTAGATCCATCTAACTTCATTCCATATAATTTTTGCGCACCTTCCATCTCTACGATGACAGCTGAAATTTTATCTTTAGCAAAAGGAATAAGTTGCGGTTGATATTCACTCTCAGGAGTGTTAGTGACCTGACGCATTATTTTTTTCTTGATGTGGAATTCGTAGATATCACTCTGGATCGTGTCGGGACGAGCAACGAAATATAAAAATTGCCCATCTGCACTAAAACAAGGTTGATTATCGTAGTAATCGTTTTGTGTGACACGGTATGGAGAGGTCGCCAAATGTTTTCCGTCTTTTTGAATAATATCAAGAAGATATATTTCTGACGAATTGGATTGAGCGGAAACGCGGAGTGAAAGGACAACGAGTAATGCCCCAAGTGCTAATTTTTTCATAATGATTTGCATGTTACAATATTAATGGATTTAAACGGCTTTGTCAACAATTTATCGTCCAATTGATGAATATTTGGTTAATCAATGTTAATTTGGGCTCTGCCTTGGGAAGATGTGTACGCTAAAGTAAAAAAGTCGGTGCAAGTTCATTACTTCGCTGTAGTTACGCATAGTCATGTCAGTTGGCGGCCACTGATTTATTATTATGGCGAGGTTTCGCTATGAATTTTTAATTAAAAAATCGAATGAATAAAATAGTTGTAAAATAAGCAGTTTTTGTATATTTGATCTTATATTCCCATCCATTTTAATATAATTTTAAAATATATACTCATGAAAAATCTAGTTTTAATGATGGTGGTTGTTGTGACAACCTTATCTTCTATATCGAAATCACTTGCTCAAGAAGCCCAAATAAATTGGCAGCAGCTTCTTTCCAGTGACGAGTTGTCTTATACATCGGGAGAGATAAAAATACTAGCCGATGGTGATGTGATTATGGTAGGTACCGTTTATAATACGGAAGAGGAGCAAAGCGATATTTTGTTGGTTCGACTAAGCGAAAGTGGTGAAGAGGTATGGTCGCACTTATATGGCGGGGAAGAAGATGAAGAAGGACAATCGGTAGTCCCTCTCTCTACTGGAGGTTTTTGGTGGGTGGAAGTACCTCTTCTTATGGAAATGGAGAAAATGATATTTTTATACTTCGGGTGGAGGATGATGGTGATTTAATTTGGCAAGAGACTTATGGAACGGAAGCAAATGAGGGTGCCTGTCGTATTCGGGAGGTGGCTGATGGATATATTGCTTCTGGTTTTAAAATATCACAAAACGACCCTACCTTATTACTGGTAAAATTTGATGAATATGGAGATTTGGATTGGAATGAATCTTATACTTCTCTTGGAGAATTAGGTGTTACCCAAGGTGTGACAGTAGAACCTTTGCCTGAGGGAGGTTATATAACAAGTGGTATTTTTGTAGGCACATATGATAGTTTGCAATCGATCGTAGTCGAATTCGACTCAGAAGGAGGAGTTGTGTGGCAAAAACAAATTTCCGGACCTGGCAGCGAATCCATTTTTGATATAAAAGTACTTTCCAATGGTTATTTGATATGTGGAAAAAGTTATATAGATACCCTAAATTATTATGATGCACATATTGTGAAACTAAATTTGAGTGGCGATGTAGTTTGGGACAGACATTTTGGCTCCCGAAACAACGAGGAGTTTAATCAAATTACTTTCCTCGACGAAGGCGAGTTTATGCTTACTGGAACCATCACCGATGATCAAAATGTATCCATGCCATGGGTGGTTCAAATGAGTAGTTGGGGTGATACACTTTCTTCTGGAATCATTCCAGTGGATGGAATTGGATCAGGTATTTCCATTACTGCCAAACCTGACGAAGAGTCTATCATCATTTCAAGTACTGTAACCTTGAATGAGGCACAACTAAGTAGTGTACTCATGGTAGCCATTCAAAATCCATGTCCTGTATGGTATCCTCGCGCTTTACAGATTAATAATTTATGGTGTGCCTCTCAAAACGGCACCTGTTATCCAAATCTTCCCGAAATACTCACCGATACTACAGGGGCTGCGGCGGATTCGCTGGTTTCATATGTACAGTACAATAAAATCAGTAATTTACTTCTTGGAGATATTAATAAAATATTTTTTGAAGATGAGGGCACTGTTGATGAAGATCCTAGTGTGGATGGAAATGTTTTGAGGGATAGCCTAGCAAGCCTCATCACACGTTTGCGCCAATTGCCGAACATGGTTGACATCACAGCCGTATTGCGTGATAATACCGACGAAGACATTGCTGATACAACAAATAATATGAAATTAATTGATCTGATTGCTACTTACAATCAAAATCATAATGTTTCTTCACGAATCAATGAACTTACCTTAGATTATGAATTTTGGCGTGATCAATATGGTGATCCTGGCAACATCGATTCAGTCCAATACCCTTTCTTATCTCAAGGTTGGCAACATTATAGAGCGATCGCTAATCGGATGAAAGCGGTGAAAACGAATTCAAGTAATTTTATTACTACTATTAGTACAATTCTAGGAAGAATGGATCGCAATATTGACGGAGACATCAACACAGGTCTCAATGGAGAAGACGAAAATATAATAGTCAATTTTTCAGATAGTACATTTGGCAGGGTGTACTTATTTTTTTATATTCCTGATTTAAGAAAGTGGGATATTTTAAAAGACCCCACTCTTTTCATGTCTGGCTGGGGCGATTTTGCGGAACTCGCCGAGCGCATTTACCATTATGGAAACAATACCACCATGAGTAATATTTGGCCCATGTTTTCGGCGGAGGATTCTTTAGATGTAAACGATACTACCATTTATTTAGGTAGATGGTTACAAGGTACTGGAACTTGGCCTCAACAACATTATATAACCGAAGCTCAGAATATTTTTAGGGATCAGCTTCCTTATTTTATTCAATTTGTTATTCCACAATTAAATCTTCCTGGGGCTAGTTCAATGAAAATTGATGGGTACGCCTTCTTCAAGTATGGACTTGCTACTTTGGACACGTTAAGAATCCAAGATCGAGCTCCTAATTTTTATACCCGCCCTGCTTGTTTTTCGGCTCGATATGCAAACCTAATTTACTACATGAAGCAGAAACAGCTAATCATACTAATCATGTAACATCATTCTTAGAACCAGATGAAATTTATTTTGTTTACTCCTACTTAGGGCAAGAATTTGGCAAATTAAATTATAACCAAATATTAGCTTTGCCTAAAGGAAGTTATATTTTAAAAAATGAAACTAGTTTAAGTAGAATTTTTTTAATAACTTTCAGAGGCAATGAAAGTTATACCAAATGTAATTGGTTTAATCTTGTTGTTTTGCACCAACCTTTTTGGTCAGCAAACTATGTTTCAACGCATTTATAATTTATCAAATGACAATTATGGCACTGTAATTCGCGAGTTACCAAATAACAGTTTTGTCGTAGGAGGAAGACAATTGCTCTTACCTTTAAAGCAAACATTTATTTGGCATTTAGACTTCAATGGAGATACTATAAAAACCTTTCACGTTTGTGGTGGAGGAGTTGAAGGCTTAGAGATTTATAATCAAGATGAAATTTTAATAACTGGCGCGAGTACTGCATGTAACGGACCTGCTGGCGATGTTTTTTTAACTGGAATTGATACACAAGGTGCATTAATGTTTTCACATACCTTTGGAAATAGTAGTATCGACAGAGGAAGAGATGTTCTGAAATAAAACAGACTGCAGCTTTGTCATCGCCTGCTACAACGAATTCCTACCCCGATCTTTTAAAAGTAGACAGCTCTGGAAACATCATTTTGGAGTCGAAGTTATGGTTTGAGCGGATTGTATTCGGTGAAGCACAGTTTAGATGGCGGGTATTTTATTTGTGGAAATGCCGGTGGCGGATTTGTTGATCCAATGTATGTAGCTAAATTGGATTCTATGGGTTTTGTAATTTGGTATAAAACATTTTATAATAGTGGCATGTTTATTTTTACAGATATAGAACCAACTCCAGATGGAGGTGTGGTTGCATTGTGCGACAATTGGCACATCTATAAAATCTCTGCATTAGGTGATAGCCTTTGGAAAAAAAGGTTTATCCTGCATATACTCGAATAACCACTTCATCAGATGGAAACTTAATTATGTCAGGAGCTGGAATGAGCTTAACAAAAGTGGATACTAGGAGGTACTACTTTGGGCTCATTATTACCCATTATCACGCCTAGCATTGGAATTTGGTTATTTGAGCAACGACGTGATCCAAACCAGCGACGGGGGCTACATGCTTTGCGGATTAATTGATTCTTTCGGTGTTCAAAATTTATATGTAGTAAAAACAGACTCGCTGGGTTTGGTAACCACAAGTTTGATCGAAGTAGAAAATCAACTTTTAAGAAGCTATTGTTACCCCAATCCCATGCTACAAACAACACAAATTACTTTTTCGGATATTAATTTGCCTGAATTAAAAAACAATAACATTCGATTGTATGATAGCCGGGGTGTATTAATGCGGGAAGAAGATATTACCTCCTGGCCGCATGCAATTCATCGAAACAATGCACCTCCCGGATTTTACTTTTATACCATCTCCAATGAAAAGCGGATTATTAGTACGGGGAAGTTGGTGATGGAGTAAATCAGAAACGTCAAAAACTTAAAAAGCAAAAACAATAATGAGTGTCCAAACCGCCGAGCGCATTTACCATTATGGAAACAATACCACCATGAGTAATATTTGGCCCATGTTTTCGGCGGAGGATTCTTTAGATGTAAACGATACTACCATTTATTTAGGTAGATGGTTACAAGGTACTGGAACTTGGCCTCAACAACATTATTTAACCGAAGCTCAGAATATTTTTAGGGATCAGCTTCCTTATTTTATTCAATTTGTTATTCCACAATTAAATCTTACTTGGGCTAGTTCAATGAAAATTGATGGGTACGCCTTCTTCAAGTATGGACTTGCTACTTTGGACACGTTAAGAATCCAAGATCGAGCTCCTAATTTTTATACCCGTCCTGCTTGTTTTTCGGCTCGATATGCAAACCCTAATTTACTACATGAAGCAGAAACAGCTAATCATACTAATCATGTAACATCATTCTTAGAACCAGATGAAATTTATTTTGTTTACTCCTACTTAGGGCAAGACTTTGGCAAATTAAATTATAACCAAATATTAGCTTTGCCTAAAGGAAGTTATATTTTAAAAAAGGAAACTAGTTTTAGTAGAATTATTTTTAATAACTTTCAGAGGCGATGAAAGTCAAAATAAATTTAATTGGTTTAATCTTGTTGTTTTGCACCAACCTTTTGGTCAGCAAACTACGTTTCAACGAATATCCTAGAAAAATGGACACTTATGGTACTGTAGTACGCGAACTTCCTGATAGTAGTTATATAGGAGGTGGTCAATTGTTTTTGCAACTACATCCCAAACATTATTTTGGCATTTAAACATATTTGGTGACACTATAAAGACCTTTCGAACCTTGTGGAGGTGGTGTAGATGCATTAGAAATTGATAATCGATGGAATTTAGTAGTCACTGGAATTAGTTCGGCTTGTAACGGACAATGCTGGCGATGTTTTTTAACTGGAATTGATACACAAGGTGCGTTAATGTTTTCACATACCTTTGGAAATAGTAGTATCGACAGAGGAAGAGATGTTCTGATAGAAAACGACTCACTTTTGTCATCGCCTGCTACAACGACTCCTACCCCGATCTTTTAAAGTAGACAGCTCTGGAAACATCATTTGGAGTCGAAGTTATGGTTTGAGCGGATTGTATTCGGTGAAGCACAGTTTAGATGGCGGGTATTTTATTTGTGGAAATGCCGGTAGCGGATTTGTTGATCCAATGTATGTAGCTAAATTGGATTCTATGGGTTTTGTAATTTGGTATAAAACATTTTATAATAGTGGCATGTTTATTTTTACAGATATAGAACCAACTCCAGATGGAGGAGTGGTTGCATTGTGCGACAATTGGAATATCTATAAAATCTCTGCATTAGGTGATAGCCTTTGGAAAAAATGTTTATCCTGCATATACTCGAATAACCACTGCATCAGATGGTAATTTAATTATGTCAGGAACTGGAATGAGCTTAACAAAGTGGATACTTCCGGGAGTCTTATTTGGGCTCATTATTACCCATTTTACACGCCTAGCATTGGATTTGGTTATTTGAGCAACGACGTGATCCAAACCAGCGACGGGGCTACATGCTTTGCGGATTAATTGATTCTTTCGGTGTCCAAAATTTATATGTAGTAAAAACAGACTCGCTGGGTTTGGTAACCACAGGTTTGTTCGAAGTAGAAAATCAACTTTTAAGAAGCTATTGTTACCCCAATCCCATGCTACAAACAACACAAATTACTTTTTCGGATATTAATTTGCCTGAATTAAAAAACAATAACATTCGATTGTATGATAGCCGGGGTGTATTAATGCGGGAAGAAGATATTACCTCCTGGCCGCATGCAATTCATCGAAACAATGCACCTCCCGGATTTTACTTTTATACCATCTCCAATGAAAAGCGGATTATTAGTACGGGGAAGTTGGTGATGGAGTAAATCAGAAACGTCAAAAACTTAAAAGCAAAAACAATAATGAGTGTCCAAACCGCCGAGCGCATTTACCATTATGGAAACAATACCACCATGAGTAATATTTGGCCCATGTTTTCGGCGGAGGATTCTTTAGATGTAAACGATACTACCATTTATTTAGGTAGATGGTTACAAGGTACTGGAACTTGGCCTCAACAACATTATATAACCGAAGCTCAGAATATTTTTAGGGATCAGCTTCCTTATTATTATCAAATTGTAATTCCAAATCTAAATCCTAGTTGGAACGCAACACTTAAAATTGAGGGTTATGCCTTCTTTAAATATGGACTAGCCACATTAGACACATTGAGAATCCAAGATCGAGCTCCTAATTTTTATACCCGCCCTGCTTGTTTTTCGGCTCTATATGCAAACCCTATTTTACTACATGAAGCAGAAACAGCTTCTCATACTAATCATGCAACAACATTCTTAGAACCAGATGAAATTTATTTTGTTTACTCTTACTTAGGGCAAGACTTTGGCAAATTAAATTATAACCAAATATTAGCTTTGCCTAAAGGAAGTTATATTTTAAAAAGCGAAACTAGTTTTAGTAGAATTATTTTTAATAACTTTCAGAGGCGATGAAAGTCAAAATAAATTTAATTGGTTTAATCTTGTTGTTTTGCACCAACCTTTTGGTCAGCAAACTACATTTCAACGAATTTATTATTTCCCAAATGGGATGATAGGATATTCTTTAAAAGAAAGAGTTGGTGTTGGTTATTATGTTTTAGGCTCACAAGCAAATCTTTCCTTAGATAAAATTAGAATTGTTCAATTAAATGATTTTGGTGATACAGTAAAATTGCGAAATTTTTGCGGATTTGAAGGTTCTGACTTTGCCTTTACTCCTGATAGCGGTTTTGTTATAACAGGTATTGCATCATTATGCATTCCAAATGTTCAATTTGATTTACTTGTTTCAAAAGTGGATAGCGCATTGAATCAAAATTGGTTATATGCCTTTGGAGATTCCCAAATTGATAAAGGAAAGCGAATTATAAATAATTCAGATGGCAGCTACACGATTGCCTGCTACAACAATTCCTACCCCGATCTTTTAAAAGTAGACAGCTCTGGAAACATCATTTGGAGTCGAAGTTATGGTTTGAGCGGATTGTATTCGGTGAAGCACAGTTTAGATGGCGGGTATTTTATTTGTGGAAATGCCGGTAGCGGATTTGTTGATCCAATGTATGTAGCTAAATTGGATTCTATGGGTTTTGTAATTTGGTATAAAACATTTTATAATAGTGGCATGTTTATTTTTACAGATATAGAACCAACTCCAGATGGAGGTGTGGTTGCATTATGTGATCAAGCAAGTTTATATAAGATTTCTGCAACAGGAGATAGTCTCTGGAAAAAATGTTTATCCGCTTACAGCCGTATTACTTCAACGCTAGATGGAAATTTAATAATGACAGGTGCTGGAATGGGTATGGCTTTAGTAAAAGCGGATACTAGCAGGACTATAATGTGGGGAAAACAATTTTCATTTTATCCCTTTACCCAGGTATCGGATATGAAAGCAACGACGTGATCCAAACCAGCGACGGGGGCTACATGCTTTGCGGATTAATTGATTCTTTCGGTGTTCAAAATTTATATGTAGTAAAAACAGACTCGCTGGGTTTGGTAACCACAGGTTTGTTCGAAGTAGAAAATCAACTTTTAAAAAGCTATTGTTACCCCAATCCCATGCTACAAACAACACAAATTACTTTTTCGGATATTAATTTGCCTGAATTAAAAAACAATAACATTCGATTGTATGATAGCCGGGGTGTATTAATGCGGGAAGAAGATATTACCTCCTGGCCGCATGCAATTCATCGAAACAATGCACCTCCCGGATTTTACTTTTATACCATCTCCAATGAAAAGCGGATTATTAATACGGGAAGTTGGTGATGGAGTAAATCAGAAACGTCAAAAAACTTAAAAGCAAAAACAATAATGAGTGTCCAAACCGCCGAGCGCATTTACCATTATGGAAACAATACCACCATGAGTAATATTTGGCCCATGTTTTCGGCGGAGGATTCTTTAGATGTAAACGATACTACCATTTATTTAGGTAGATGGTTACAAGGTACTGGAACTTGGCCTCAACAACATTATATAACCGAAGCTCAGAATATTTTTAGGGATCAGTTGCTGGTTTACAATATTATTACAGCAAATGATTTCCCTGGATGGCATAACAGTAATATAATCGAAGGCTATGCTTTCTTTAAATATGGACTAGCCACATTAGACACGTTAAGAATCCAAGATCGAGCTCCTAATTTTTATACCCGCCCTGCTTGTTTTTCGGCTCGATATGCAAACCCTAATTTACTACATGAAGCAGAAACAGCTAATCATACTAATCATGTAACATCATTCTTAGAACCAGATGAAATTTATTTTGTTTACTCTTACTTAGGGCAAGACTTTGGCAAATTAAATTATAACCAAATATTAGCTTTGCCTAAAGGAAGTTATATTTTAAAAAGCGAAACTAGTTTTAGTAGAATTATTTTTAATAACTTTCAGAGGCGATGAAAATCATAATAAATTTAATTGGTTTAATCTTGTTGTTTTGCACCAACCTTTTTGGTCAGCAAACTACATTTCAACATATTTATCGACTCGGCAATAATCATTTTGGAACAATTATCAGAGAACTTTCAAATAAAAACATAATAGTTGGAACAAGATCAGTAAAACCTTCTGTGTATCAAACAATGGTATGGCAACTTGATTCAATTGGTGATACGTTAAATACTTTTAAAATATGCGGTTTAGGTGTAAAAGGAATGGAAATTGATACGCAAAACAAATTAATTATTACTGGCATGCATACTGCTTGCAATGTTCCTCTCGGTGGTGATGTATTTATTTCAAAAGTAGACTTATCAGGAAATGAACTATTCAAATATACTTTCGGCAACAATGGAATTGATTCAGGAACTGACATTCTGAAAGAAAACGACTCCACTTTTGTCATCGCCTGCTACAACGACTCCTACCCCGATCTTTTAAAGTAGACAGCTCTGGAAACATCATTTGGAGTCGAAGTTATGGTTTGAGCGGATTGTATTCGGTGAAGCACAGTTTAGATGGCGGGTATTTTATTTGTGGAAATGCCGGTGGCGGATTTGTTGATCCAATGTATGTAGCTAAATTGGATTCTATGGGTTTTGTAATTTGGTATAAAACATTTTATAATAGTGGCATGTTTATTTTTTACAGATATAGAACCAACTCCAGATGGAGGTGTGGTTGCATTGTGTGATCAAGCAAGTTTATATAAGATTTCTGCAACAGGAGATAGTCTCTGGAAAAAAAATGTTTATCCCGCTTACAGCCGTATTACTTCAACGCTAGATGGAAATTTAATAATGACAGGTGCTGGAATGGGTATGGCTTTAGTAAAAGCGGATACTAGCGGGACTATAATGTGGGGAAAACAATTTTCATTTTATCCCTTTACTCCAGGTATCGGATATGAAAGCAACGACGTGATCCAAACCAGCGACGGGGGCTACATGCTTTGCGGATTAATTGATTCTTTCGGTGTCCAAAATTTATATGTAGTAAAAACAGACTCGCTGGGTTTGGTAACCACAGGTTTGTTCAAGTAGAAAATCAACTTTTAAGAAGCTATTGTTACCCCAATCCCATGCTACAAACAACACAAATTACTTTTTCGGATATTAATTTACCTGAATTAAAAACAATAACATTCGATTGTATGATAGCCGGGGTGTATTAATGCGGGAAGAAGATATTACCTCCTGGCCGCATGCAATTCATCGAAACAATGCACCTCCCGGATTTTACTTTTATACCATCTCCAATGAAAAGCGGATTATTAGTACGGGGAAGTTGGTGATGGAGTAAATCAGAAACGTCAAAAACTTAAAAGCAAAAACAATAATGAGTGTCCAAACCGCCGAGCGCATTTACCATTATGGAAACAATACCACCATGAGTAATATTTGGCCCATGTTTTCGGCGGAGGATTCTTTAGATGTAAACGATACTACCATTTATTTAGGTAGATGGTTACAAGGTACTGGAACTTGGCCTCAACAACATTATATAACCGAAGCTCAGAATATTTTTAGGGATCAGTTGCTGGTTTACAATATTATTACAGCAAATGATTTCCCTGGATGGCATAACAGTAATATAATCGAAGGCTATGCTTTCTTTAAATATGGACTAGCCACATTAGACACGTTAAGAATCCAAGATCGAGCTCCTAATTTTTATACCCGCCCTGCTTGTTTTTCGGCTCGATATGCAAACCCTAATTTACTACATGAAGCAGAAACAGCTAATCATACTAATCATGTAACATCATTCTTAGAACCAGATGAAATTTATTTTGTTTACTCTTACTTAGGGCAAGACTTTGGCAAATTAAATTATAACCAAATATTAGCTTTGCCTAAAGGAAGTTATATTTTAAAAAGCGAAACTAGTTTTAGTAGAATTATTTTTAATAACTTTCAGAGGCGATGAAAATCATAATAAATTTAATTGGTTTAATCTTGTTGTTTTGCACCAACCTTTTTGGTCAGCAAACTACATTTCAACATATTTATCGACTCGGCAATAATCATTTTGGAACAATTATCAGAGAACTTTCAAATAAAAACATAATAGTTGGAACAAGATCAGTAAAACCTTCTGTGTATCAAACAATGGTATGGCAACTTGATTCAATTGGTGATACGTTAAATACTTTTAAAATATGCGGTTTAGGTGTAAAAGGAATGGAAATTGATACGCAAAACAAATTAATTATTACTGGCATGCATACTGCTTGCAATGTTCCTCTCGGTGGTGATGTATTTATTTCAAAAGTAGACTTATCAGGAAATGAACTATTCAAATATACTTTCGGCAACAATGGAATTGATTCAGGAACTGACATTCTGATAGAAAACGACTCCACTTTTGTCATCGCCTGCTACAACGACTCCTACCCCGATCTTTTAAAAGTAGACAGCTCTGGAAACATCATTTGGAGTCGAAGTTATGGTTTGAGCGGATTGTATTCGGTGAAGCACAGTTTAGATGGCGGGTATTTTATTTGTGGAAATGCCGGTAGCGGATTTGTTGATCCAATGTATGTAGCTAAATTGGATTCTATGGGTTTTGTAATTTGGTATAAAACATTTTATAATAGTGGCATGTTTATTTTTACAGATATAGAACCAACTCCAGATGGAGGAGTGGTTGCATTGTGCGACAATTGGAATATCTATAAAATCTCTGCATTAGGTGATAGCCTTTGGAAAAAAAATGTTTATCCTGCATATACTCGAATAACCACTGCATCAGATGGTAATTTAATTATGTCAGGAACTGGAATGAGCTTAACAAAAGTGGATACTTCCGGGAGTCTTATTTGGGCTCATTATTACCCATTTTACACGCCTAGCATTGGATTTGGTTATTTGAGCAACGACGTGATCCAAACCAGCGACGGGGGCTACATGCTTTGTGGATTAATTGATTCTTTCGGTGTCCAAAATTTATATGTAGTAAAAACAGACTCGCTGGGTTTGGTAACCACAGGTTTGTTCGAAGTAGAAAATCAACTTTTAAGAAGCTATTGTTACCCCAATCCCATGCTACAAACAACACAAATTACTTTTTCGGATATTAATTTAACTGAATTAAAAAACAATAACATTCGATTGTATGATAGCCGGGGTGTATTAATGCGGGAAGAAGATATTACCTCCTGGCCGCATGCAATTCATCGAAACAATGCACCTCCCGGATTTTACTTTTATACCATCTCCAATGAAAAGCGGATTATTAGTACGGGGAAGTTTGTGATGGAGTAAAAAATTATTTAGACTTCTTGTAAATACTAGTTTTAGATGTTGTAGGTCTAAAACCAAACCTAGTTTTGTCTGTTTTATTAAAATTTAGGTCTACGACAATCGTATCTTCATTAGCGAGTATCATCCTTCCTTCATTGATTTCATCTTCAAAGTAAACATCTCTCAATAAAGTCTTTTTATAAAATCCATATTGCTTCACGATTTTATAGGGAGTTGAATCGGAGGGCAAAGAAAACATACTTCGCTGCTCAATGAGAAAGTAATTTTCTTGTAAGTCAATTTTCTTTTCTGCTTTGTATTGGTGAATATTAGCGCTTATCAGATAGAATAATTTTCCCGGTGAAGCAATAAATAGAAAAATGCTGAATAAGAAAAGCCCAAAGTATATTTTAATAATCTTGGAATGTTCTTTTTTTCTTAATGCCCAGACAGAAATAAGAAGTCCGCTGCAGAATGTGATAAGCGTAAAGGTATGGTGAAGTGACACATTTAAAAAGAATAAAAGCAACGTCGAGATGAATAAAAGTAAGTGCATGATTATCGGAATTCGAATGGCTGTGGGCGAAAATCGTTTGGAAGCCATTCCGATTAATAATGAAGCTACCAAGGACATTAAATAAAGGCAAATACTTGAAATAAGTAGAGTAGGGCTCATTATATTTTTCCGAATTTTTCTGCACGGAGTTTTTCTAAACTGTATAACTCATCCCGGTATTTTGCTGCATCCATGAAGTCGAGTTCCATCGCTGATTTATCCATGTTTTTACGTGCCAGTTGAATGGATTTATCAAGCTGTTCTTTACTCATAAACTGAACAATTGGGTCGGCAGCGGCATTCATTTCAGTTTTTTCTAAATAAGCTTTTGAAAGATTTCCACTTTTGCTTTCTAGATGTCCAAAAATACCTGTCTTCGCTTTGTTGAGTGCGGTTGGTGTGATTCCATGGGCTTCATTATAGGCCATTTGTTTGATTCTTCTTCGCTCTGTTTCGTCAATGGTCTGCTGCATACTGTTGGTGATTTTTTTCAGCATACATAATTACTTTTCCATTTAAGTTTCGCGCCGCACGACCCGCTGTTTGAGTTAAGGAGCGATTGCTTCTTAAAAATCCTTCTTTATCGGCATCTAATATAGCTACGAGTGAAACTTCCGGCAAGTCGAGTCCTTCTCTCAATAAATTTATTCCGATTAACACATCAAACACTCCCAATCGTAAATCTCTTAATATCTCAACACGTTCTAGTGTTTCGACTTCTGAATGAATATAACGGCAACGGATATCCAATTTTGTCAAATATTTGGCTAACTCTTCAGCCATCCTTTTCGTCAACGTGGTAACCAGTACACGTTCTTTTTTCTTGATTACTTTTTCAATCTCTTCTAATAGATCATCTACCTGATTATGCACGGGTCTTACTTCTATGGGAGGATCTAATAAGCCTGTAGGACGAATCACTTGCTCTACAATAATTCCATCGCTTTTTTCTAATTCATAATCAGCAGGTGTTGCGCTTACATAAATATGTTGCTTTGGAATTTCTTCATATTCTTCAAATCGTAATGGGCGATTATCAATTGCAGCTGGTAAACGGAATCCATATTCTACTAAATTGATTTTACGCGAACGATCACCACCATACATGGCTCGAATTTGTGGTAAGGTAACATGACTTTCATCAATAACCATTAAAAAATCTTCCGGAAAATAATCCATCAAACAGAAAGGACGCTTACCTGTATCCCGACCATCAAAATAACGTGAATAATTTTCTATACCTGAGCAATAGCCCAATTCTCGAATCATTTCTAAATCGAAAATCACCCGATCCTCTAGTCGTTTAGCTTCCAGATGTCTTCCTAAGCTTTTGAAATACTCAATTTGCTTTACCAAATCTTCTTGAATTTCATGAATTGCTTTTTGTTGTCTTGATGGACTCGTCACAAATAAGTTAGCAGGGAAAATGGCTAAATGGTCGTGTTTCTCATATTTTTTTCCGGTGGATGGTTCGATTGTGGAAAGTTCTTCCATTTCATCACCAAAAAAACTTATTCGATAAGCAACATCGCAATAGGCAGGAAACACATCTACTGTATCCCCCTGAACTCTAAATGTTCCTCTTTTAAATTCATCTCCAGCGCGTGAATACAAACTACTTACTAAGGAATGTAAAAACGCATTTCGCGAAATTTTTTGTCCTACTTGAATCCGAATAATATTTTCTGCAAAATCTGCTGGATTCCCCATTCCATAAATGCACGATACTGACGAAACAACGATAACATCACGTCTCCCGGAAAGCAATGAGGAGGTAGTACTTAATCTCAGCTTTTCGATTTCATCATTAATCGCAAGATCCTTTTCAATATACGTATTGCTACTGGGCATATACGCTTCCGGTTGATAATAATCGTAATAAGAAACAAAGTATTCCACTGCATTATCCGGAAAAAATTGCTTGAATTCGCTATACAATTGCGCAGCTAAAGTCTTGTTATGACTCAAAATTAACGTTGGTTTTTGAACATTATTAATCACATTAGCAACCGTAAAGGTTTTTCCAGATCCCGTTACTCCAAGTAACGTTTGGTGCAAATCACCATTTTCTAATCCGTTGGTTAGCTGATTAATAGCATCTGGTTGGTCGCCCGTGGGAGAGAAATCTGAAATTAATTTGAAATCCATTGACCCAAAGATAGCATGTCCAAGTGTTTGAATTATAATAAAGCACAAACTGTTTCACAAACACTTCATATTTTTTTTGAATTTACATGAATGAATTTTATACCTTCGCCCCTCCAATAATCAAATCAATGAACTTGAAAAAAAGCATATTACCAGTTTTGGCAGCCGCCTTTATGGTCGCTTCGTGTAACGCCCAAAACAAAAAAACAGAAATTAAAATGAGCAGCACAATTGATTCAGTTAGCTACGGACTCGGCGTAGCCATTGGCAATAACCTTAAAACAAGCGGATTTGATTCTGTGAAGGTTGATGTGATGTCTCAAGCATTAAAAGATGTATTTGCAGGAACTGCAACTATGAAACAAGAAGATGCTGATCGTATTATCCAAGGATTTATGGCAGAAAAACAAAAAGTAGCAGGAGAAGCAGAATCAAAGAAAGGTGAAGCATTCTTAGCAGAAAACAAAACTAAGCCAGGTGTACAAACTACAGCGAGCGGTATGCAATATATCGTTATGAAAGAAGGTACAGGTGCTAAGCCAGGTTTAAATGATAAAGTGACAACACACTATCATGGAACTTTAGTAGATGGAACTGTTTTCGATAGTTCTGTAGAGCGTGGACAACCAGCAAGCTTCCCAGTAAGCGGAGTAATACCGGGTTGGACAGAAGCATTACAAATGATGCCCGTTGGATCTAAGTGGAAATTATTCCTTCCTTCAAACCTTGCTTACGGTGAGCGTGGAGCAGGAGGTAAGATTGGTCCAAATGCAACATTAATTTTTGAAGTAGAATTAATTTCTATCGACAAATAAAAAGCATTGAAAGTATGAAAGGGCTGGATGAAAATCTAGCCCTTTTTTTATTGTTATCTGGTAGATTGAACTATTTTATTTTGAACTTGCATGCTTTGCTTCGTTGAAGCTATAGCAAAAGCGATGCAGCAAGCAGGCACTGATAAAGCGGATAAATCGGATGTTCGCGGATTTGAACCTTGACCATTATTATTCACAACTTGCCTTCTGTAAAAAGATTTCTGATTTTGATTCGGTAGCTATTCGATACCTAATTCTTAATTCTTAATTCTTAATTCTTAATTCTTAATTCTTAATTCTCACGCTACTTTCCAATCTGGTGGATAAACCGATCTCGTATAAGCTTTTGTTTTCACCAAACGACGTAAAATTTGAAACCGGGATGGCTCACCGCGTTCTTTCCGAAGCTCAAAATACTCTCTTAAACGTTCCTTTTGTTCCTCTGAAAACGAAATAAAATGCAAGGCATTAAATTCTTGAACTCTCATGGCTTTATTCTATAAAGAACAAAGCTATACTCCAAAATTACCTTCACCTTTTACTTTTTGATGAATTGGAAAGGATAAAGGGTGATATTCATGTTAGCATGGGTAATTATCAATTATCTAACATCTAAATTTATCAGTAATTATCGAAGCCTTTCGTCTAATTTTCCACATTGCTATCCAATTCTGATCGCGAAGCCTTGCGACTGAATTCTTAATTCTTAATTCTTAATTCTGAATTAATTGCGGACCCCCGTCCATTGTACAAACAGCGTCTCTGAAATCGACATTACATTATTTTTAAAGAAATATCTTCCTCCCCAACTATAATTTACACGGCTGTATTCTGTTTCTACACCATTTTTGGTGACTTTAATTTTGGTGATTATGCGATTTCTTTCCACGATATCTTCTCGAGTGATGTTCTCTGACTCTGAATATTGTGGCCCGTCGCCGGGTGCTTCCGCTGAAGAATTCACCGTTATTGCAGGTGAATTGTTTTCACTTCCTGATGCGGGTAAAATACCACCACCTTTAGAATCCTTGCTAGCTGCATACGTAGGTGCATTAAGTTGATCTTGATCGCCATTTCCACTTTGAGTTGGCGGAGGCGTGTCACCACCATTTACACTTCCTTTGGGAGGTTGTTCATCGCCTGAATTTACAGTTCCACTAGGCGGCGGTTCATTGCCAACATTTGTTGTTCCGGTAGGGGGTAACTCTTCGTTGGCTTGATGGTTGGCTGCTAGGGCAGGATTTATCTCCGTTGCTTCTGTCGATTTGGCATTTTCCTGAACATCTCCAAGAGTTGTAGATGTGCTTGCAGTCACAGGGATCATACCTTCATCACTTCCCGACTGAGTGCTGGGAGATGTGCTAGCTGCTGAAGCAGTATCTTCTGCTTGCTTTTCTCCTTCTTCGTCACGAGTAACAGCAGATAAAATCGATTTGGAATAATCGGTTTCGAAATTAAATTCATCTAAGTTTTGATCGAATTTAATTTGAGCCACAGCCTGATTATAAATGACCATGTTTTCCTGGTTTTGAAGAAAAAGCTTTACTCCTATTTTATAGGGGTCAAATCCAGCAGAAATACGTCCTGATGGCGCTTTTGTATTCACTTCAATCGTCTTGCTAATATAGCCGGGCTTCGTGAAAATTAGTGTGTACTTTTTGTTAAAATCAAGTTTAAAGCGCATTTTGCTTGCTCCACTTTGGGTGAATGCATCTTTACCTTCTTTTTTGACTTTAATGACTACATCCGACATGTTTCCTTTTTCAATCTCCAGTTTAACGGGAATTTCAAGGAAATTTTGTTGTGCGAATGATGGTCCGACAATGAGCATAAGCCCAAGTAAGAGCTGAATTTTCAGCCATTTAAAATGTGGCATGAGGTATAACATAAGGCAATAGTTGGTTAGTTTGCTCCAGATCATTGCTTTTTAAGGCAACTTTCTCTCGCGATTTGAAGTTTAATGTTGAAATTTGACATCTATGAATAGAGCCCAACTTCTACTTCCACTTCTACTAGGCAAACTACTATGCCTTTTCATTTTAATGAATCTATTTTCATTGAAATCTTACAGTCAGACCCCAGAACGTGGCGAGACTGTTGCTTATATCAATAAAATATTAGGTGATCGTTATCGAGTTACTTGTAAAAACACAACGCTTGTCGTGACATTTTACAATGAAAATGGAGAGATCGTTCGTGAAGACAAAGTCCCTACTCCAGATTTAGATTTGAAGATCACCTACGAAGCCGAGGATGGATTATTATGCATACCCTGCATGAAAGATCAGCCAGAATGTTTAACAAGGGTCTTAACCTTACAAAAAATAAAAAAAGATATGGGCGTTTCAGTATTCCGGTTAAAGACGAAAAAGCCTTCAATTCTTTAAAAATTGCATTTGAACACTTAATTAGAGCTACCTCTGAAAATGGATATAAAGAAGCCGTTGTTCTGGATTAGTCTTTCACTGTTTGTTATTGCTACATCCAGTTTAGAAGCACAGGATAAGAAGAAATCAGATGCTGCTTATAAAAAGGGAATGCAATTGTTAGTACAAGGAAAATCAAAAGAAGCAATCAAATCTTTTGATATTGCTATCAAGGAAGACAGTACTTATGTAGACGTTTAGATAAAGCGTGGATTTATAAAAGTTATGAATGGTGATTTTGAAGGGGAGATGAATGATTACAATCATGTGATAGAAGCTTTCCCTGACCATACAAATGCCTACATCTCTCGTGGTGGAGCTTTTAATCGATTAGCTGAATATGAAAAAGGAATCGTTGATTTCAATAAAGCATTAGCATTGGATCCCGATAATCAAGAAGCCTATAATAATAGAGGTTTTGCAAAGAAAGGGATGGGAGATAAAGAGGGTGCCTGTGAAGACTGGAATAAGTCAAAGCAAAAAGGAAACGCGGAAGCGAAAATCATATTAAAAAATAATTATTGTAAATGAAAAAATTAATTACATATTCACTCGGTACCATATTGGGCTTTACGCTCTTATTGTGTATTTTTAGTTTTGCAGATTCAGGTGATGATTTAAATAAATGCCTCGTAAAATACAAAAGTGAATGGTCGAAACCCTGTTCTCAATGCACGGATTATTCTAAAAGTTATAGAGCCTATTTTCGAAACGATTGTACGGAGTTGTTAGATGTCAAAGTAGCTGCACAAGAAAAAGACAAACGCTGGAAGACATTTTCAAGACTTAATATGCATCCCAATGATACCATCGTTGGTTATGCTTGCAATGGAACCGGAAAATATTTATACTGGGTCCGCCGAACAGGTGATGATGCCATTGTTTTTCCATCCGATGAAGAAATCAATACCACCTTTGCGAAGTGAGAGGTTGGTTGTTAGTTGTTAGATGTTAGATGGAAAAGGAGAATTAGAGTGAGAACGAAGTTTGAGAGTTTGAACTCATTTTTTAATTATGTGAATCAGTTTTCGCACTTTCGCACTTTCGCATTTTCGTGATTTTCGTGATTTTCGTGATTTTCGCACTTTCGCGTCAATGTAGATCTGCGAAGTTAGACTTTAGTTATTGCAATTAGCGTTTTCGAATTTCACACATTCGTTTATTAATTCTATTCGTCTATTCGTAATTCGTATCCTCTCGTAAGCTCATTTAAATCCTTCGTTCACACCCAACCCAAAAAGAGCAAAATCATATTTTACCGGATCATTTTTATCCAGATTTCTTAGGTTGATGGTCAATTCATTTACTGCTTTCCAGTCATCTTGTTTTCGGGTTAATAGTCCGAGTGTTCTTGCCACTCTTCCGGAGTGAATATCAAGCGGACAATATAGATCTTTCGGTTTAATCTTTTTCCAAATACCGAAGTCGACACCCGTTTTGTCGTTTCTTACCATCCACCTTAAATACATGCAAATTCTTTTTGCAGATGAATTGCGAAGAGGATCCGCAATATGTTTTCCAGTTCGACCAGGAGCAGAAAAGGAAAGTAATTCCATTCTCGCTTGATGGATCGCTATGGATAAATCTTTTTTCTGAATTATTTCATTTGAAAAAATATCTTCAAGATTTGAATGCGATGTATAGAGAGATTGCAGCGCTTTTAACAAATACATAGCATCAATTCCATTAAATGTACGATGGACAAAATCGTTAAATGATTTTCGTTCTTTGGCGGAATGATGTAGGATAAAGTGATGCGGTTGTTGATCCATTCGTCGCATTATTTCATGTGCATTCCTTAAAATAATTTTTCGTTGACCCCAAGCAATTAGAGCAGTAAGGAATCCTGCTATTTCTCGGTCTTCCTTTTGATGGAATAGATGTGGAATGGAGATGGGATCATCTGAAATGAACGATGTTGTATTGAATTGAAGCACTTTCTCCTCAAGAAATTCTTTCAACAGCAGAGGGGAGAGCGGCTTCATATAGCAATAATATACAAATTATTCTTTTCGCACAAAAGAAAGTAAATAGAAATTATAAAATGAATCCTCACATTATATTATTAAATAAGCTTTTTTTCTTTTCTAACAAATCATTTTGTTTCTAAATTTAAAACTGCGGCACTCCGAAATTTGCCCCTTGCAAGTACGGCGGAAAAGGGAGCCAATTAGTTAGATGAAATTTTAAGATGGAGAGGAATATTATTTAGTGGTAACCCAGACTGAACTGCAATTAGGATTGATGTTATTACAATTATAAATTTGAAAGTGAAAACGGTGTTTGAATGATAACTGTTCAGGCCTAGGGTTGCCAAACATTGTTGTGGAATGCTCCCCCGCCGGGCTTGCACAGGGCGATTCTTTTGTTACTTTTCTTCTAAAGAAAAGTAAGGCTAAGAAAAGCAAATCGATGAAATAAAGATTTTATAATACCAAAAGTCAATTCAAAATTGCGGTCAAGCTTTTCAATCACAGGAATAAACCGAACTCTAATGCACATCTATTTCTTAAAATAGAAAAGACATTCAGAATTGGCATAAGCACCAATAGTGAAGGGCTTCCTGTTGGAAGCCCTTTCACCGTCCACCGGGTTAGCGGTCGGAACAACAAAACCCTTACTGAGAACAAATGTATATGGGTTAAGAAGCAGAATCAAGGGACAAGTTTTAGTTTTGTGGAGGTTTTTGGCAGCAAAATATCCGAATTTTGAATTTTAAAATCATGGTTATCCATTTATATTCAATTGTTTAGATTAGTATTTTCTATATTGCTTTTGGAAATTGATTTAAAAAAATTGGAAAAATAGTTGCATTCTAAAAATTATAATTAGTTGATTTTTATAATAATGCATTTTTATGAAAGTGTTTAAAAAGACAAAGTCCCGCCATGGCGGGACTCGGTCTACACAGAAAAGCCAAAACAATTACTGTTGAATAATAAAAACCCTTTACTTCTGCTAAAGTAAAGGGTCGTTATTTCATATCAAGGGACAAAGAAAGTGGTGGTGGACGCAAAAAATTGCCTGTTTCAAGACAAAATTAATAATATTTAAATTTAATTGATTGGTTTACAGGAGAAAATAAATGCGCAAAAAGTAGTAAAAAAGGATAAGTTATAATTATCTTCGAACTAAATGATATTTGCCTTCAGCGTCTTGAATTAAATAGTACACTGGAGTTTCGTTATTGATAGTTCCAGATTGAGTATATCCAACAGTTGATCCAACCCCAAAAACAATTCCTGTTTGTTGATCAACTACAATAGCACTGCTTTCTGAGTCTGAAGTATTAATTCCAATAGCTAATAAGAGAGAAATAATTATTTCTAACATGAGTGTTCAATTTATAATATTGTAAAATTACCAAAATTATGAGTAACCACAAAGTGATTTCTATATTAATCACAAACTTGACCACAAATGAAGTTAAGTCTTTTTTTAGAGATTTAGGTCAAAGGACGGAAGTTGGAGGTAAGTTATTGAAGATGTTTAAGTTAATAAGAAGGAATGAAGAGATCGAACAGAATGAAGTAATCAAAGTTCTCTATGAAAATCTTGATAAGAATAATATCGAATCCTATCGGAAACTTTGCGAACGGATGTTGAATAAGCTATTAAATATCATGGTAAATTTTGAGAATTTTAAATTAGACAAGGTTAATTACTCCGAGTTTTATTTTAATAAAGTTTTTGTGAACCGAAATATTCATTTATTAGAAGTTTTAAAGGTTAAAAAGTTGCCGCTAGATTGGTTGATAAAGCAAACTCAGAATACCTTAAAAATTTGTGATGAGTTTGAGTTTATTGAGGAGGGAATTATAATGCAGAAGAATAATTTGTTGTTTCATTATGCAGTTGGAGATCTAGATAAAATAGAAGCTTGTCATCTCGACCTGAAAAGAAGAATTCAGAATTCGATATACTTAAATGCAGCTGAAATTAATATTTATAAGTATATTGAGCATGTACAACATAAGTCCATAGACGATAAATCTAAAATTAGCGACATTCAAAAGGCAATTTTGGATTTGAAATCATATTTTATAGCTACTAATTTGCAGTCAATTAATTTTATTTTTCTAATGTTGAAGTTACAATTGGCTCATTATGAAGAAAAGTATGAACTCGCAGAACAAATTATATTAGAAATCATCAATATTTCAGAACGGTATGCTACTTTGAAAAAGAAAAGTAAATTAATGCAGAATTATATGAACTTGGCATACACCCAATTTTATTTAAATAAGTATGAAGAGGCCTACTTAAATGCTTTAACAGCTACCACTGAATACGTAGAACAGGATTTTGTTTTGAATAATAATCGCGAAGCCTGTGTATTCGCTTTAATTTACTTAAACCGTTATCCTGAAGCTGAAACTTGGCTTGCAAAAAATTCTTTCGTCGGGAGCAGTGGGAAATAGTCCCGAACAGTTAAGTAAGCGCCCTTTGATGATGGGTGTATTGAAATATTTGCAAGGGGATTTTAAAGGCGCATTTAAGCATCTACAATTTACCAAGGAAGTGGAAACCGACCGTGAAGGGTGGAATCTCGGCATTCGAATGTTGAATATTTACTTAACTCTTTCTACCGAAAAAGTAGATCTCGCCGATCAACGCATTAATGCAATGCGAAAACATATCGAACGGACCTCCAAAATGCGGAATTTGCGAAAACGTGACATTATTATCTTCCGAATTCTTAGCCATCTTTCCCGTTCGGGATTCGATTTTAAGGAAACTTGGGAGGAGAGGAAGAAGGATTTCGCTCTCTTGCGCTCTAAGACACCCGATTGCTTTTGGGTACCCCGCAGCCATGAATTGATCATTTTTGATCAATGGTTTGAGGCGAAAATGAATAATAAACCTTATTCGCCTGTTTTCCCGAAGCCTCAGACATCGTCAGAAATTCCTGTTGATATTTCTTTGATGGAAAATGCATAATTTGAATTAAGTTTTATATTTTAGTATCACCAAAACACATCCAAAATGAACCAAATGATACCCCGAATTTTATCGATTTTAACCCTCTTTGTATGGATTCATACTACTTCGCAAGCTAAACAATGGAATGCTGTTTCCGCTTCTCAGCCAGCTAAATCTAAGCCTGTAGTGATTCAGTCGAATGTCACTTCGAGCACAGTTCAGTTTTCTTTGAACGGTTATTTCTTGGAAGAGGTGAATACATCAAAAGGAGTTGCTTATACCTTGAATAGCCCAGGTGGTAGTTCTATGTTGAAGGAAGGTGCTCCCGACTTACCTTTATTTTCAATTTCATTGGTGATTCCGGATCACGGGCAAATGGAGGTAATTGTGTTGAATTCGAAATTTACGGATTATCCTAATGTGATGATTGCCCCTTCTAAAGGAAATGTATATCGCAATATTGATATTTCGGATGTGCCTTACCGTTATGGAAAGGAATATCAGAATAATGCTTTTTACCCAAGTGCTATTGTAGACACCCGACTCCCGCATATTTTCAGAGATTACCGTGGACAAACATTCTTGTTTCAACCTTTCAATATAATCCTGTGACAAAAATACTTCGAGTGTATTCTGAGTTGACAATAGACATTAAACAAAAGAATACAACTAATGGTTGGAATGAATTAACCCGCTCAAAACCATTAAACATAATGGATGCAGGCTTTGCGGCATTGTATAAAGGACATTTTGGGAATTTTCCTTCTGTCGCCTATGTGCCTTTGACTGAAACTGGTAAAATGCTGGTGATTTGCCCCTCTTCTTGGCAGCAAATTATACAACCATTGGTGGATTGGAAAATCCGCAAGGGTATTGAAGTAGAAGTAGTCGACGTACTTACTGCAGGAGGGACAGCCACCAATATTCAGGCTTTTATAGCAAATAAATACAATAATAACGGTATCGCCTATGTGCTTTTAGTAGGTGATGCACCACAGTTGCCTTGTCTTTATGCTCAAGGTGGACCTTCTGATCCGAGTTTTGGATATGTTTTAGGAGGTGATTCTTACGCTGAAGTTATGGTCGGTAGATTTTCTGCTGAAACTGATCAGGAACTTCAAACCCAAGTAGACAGAGTTCTTAATTATGAAATGAATCCGGACCCAATGGGTACATGGTATAATCAAGGTGTTGTAGTCGGAAGTAATCAAGGCCCGGGAGATGATGGAGAAATGGATTGGGAGCATGCTTTCAATATGCGAAGTGACTTGTTGGCTTTTACTTATTCTTCAGTTGCTGAATTATACGATGGTACACACCCTGGAACAGGAGATGCTCCTGGTGACCCTACAAATTTGGATTTGTTTAATCTCTTTCAAAGTGGAATTGGATTAATGACCTATACGGGTCATGGTAGTTCAACATCATGTTCTACCACAGGATTATCCAATAGCGATGTTGAAAATATGACCAATGAAAATAAACTACCTTTCATTTGGTCAGTTGCTTGTGTTAATGGACAGTTTGATATGACAGGTGGTCCTTGCTTTGCAGAAAAATTAATGCGAGAAGAAAATAATGGACAACCAACAGGTGCCATTGGAACTTTTATGTCTTCTATCAACCAAAGTTGGAATCCGCCAATGGATGCGCAGGATGAAATGGTAGATATTTTAGTGCAGAGTTATTCAAGTAATATCAAATATACATTAGGCGGATTATCTGTAGCAGGCTGTATGCATATGAATGATCAATATGGAATTGCTGGTGTTGAAATGACAGATACCTGGCATCTTTTCGGTGATCCTACGTTGAATGTAAGAACAGCAACTCCGCAAGCCCTGACGATAAGTCACGCAGGAAGTATGCCGATGGGAATATCTTCGTTAAATGTGAATTGTAATTTTACTGGAGCTTTGGTTTGTCTGACGATGAACGGACAAATTTTAGGAACAGGATTAGTTGCTGGTGGTTCTGCATTGATTAATTTTCCCGCACTTTCATCTCCCGATACCATTTTTGTGACTGTAACCGGATTTAATCAAATTCCTTATCTCGGTCAAGTACTTGTAGTTCCGGCCTCGGGTCCCTATGTGATTTATCAGAACAATACCATTCATGATAACACTGGAAATAACGATGGAGAAATAGACTTTAGTGAAACTATAGACGTAGATTTCAGTGTGCAAAACGTAGGCATTGCGGATGCAATTGGTGTTTCTGCTACATTAACTACTACTGATCCTTACGTAACGATTACGCATGCAACCAGTCTATTTGGAGATGTATTGTCGAGCTCTTCTGCCTTTATTGCGAATGCATTCCAATTTGTAGTTGCTAATAATATTCCTGATCAACACGTGATTTCATTTGTAGTCTCAATCACGGATGGAAATGGTAATTCATGGTTTTCGTCGTTTTCTCAAGTTGCGAATGCTCCTGCATTGGAAGGCGGAGTTCTTACTATAGATGACACGCAAGGAGGGGATGGAGATGGAATGTTAGAAGCTGGTGAGTCAGCAAGTGTAATTATTCGTTGCTTGAATAACGGACATAGCGATGCGCCTTTATCTGCTGCCGTGATCAGCACCATCAGTTCATTCTTGAATATTACTGTGCCTACATTCAATGTTGGATTAATTCAGAAGCAAAATTTTGTTGATGCTACTTTCCAGGTAAGTATGCTTCCGAATGTGGCTGTTGGTACAAATTATGACATCACTTTGGATTTTAATTCCGGTGCTTACATGGCCAATAAACTTTATATTGGAAGTGCTGGAATTATATTGGAAGATTTTGAAACTGGAAATTTTAATAAGTTCAATTGGGTCATGGGTGGTAATCAGCCTTGGATCATGAGTTCGAATGCACCATTTGATGGAACTTTTTGTGCTACTAATGATAATATAGACGACAGTGAGAGCAGTGATTTAATACTTAACATCACCGTGATGGCAGATGATTCCGTTACTTTTTGGTATCGCATGTCGAGTGAGCAGGATTGGGATTACTTGCGCTATTCAGAAGATGGAAATGAACTTGGTGCTTGGAGTGGTATCACTTCTTGGATCTACACAGGATTTCCAATCACTTCCGGTTCGCATACATTGAGATGGAGTTATGATAAAGATTCTGATTTCAGTTCAGGTTCGGATCAAGCATGGTTAGACAATATACGTTTGCCATTCGGTACTCAGGTCACCGGAGTGACTCAGATTACCCGTAAAAATGGTATTGCAGTATGGCCGAATCCAACTACAGAATATTTAAATGTTTCAATTAAGGAAACAAACGAACAATCTATTTCATGGCGTTTACAAGATCTTAGTGGTAGAGAGGTTCAATCGGGTGTCCAACAACAAAATTTCAACTCGAATGATGTATTTACCATCAATTTACAAGGCTTATCATCGGGGATGTATATTTTAAACCTTTCAAATGCTTCCATGCAAAAGAGTGTGAAGGTGAATGTGAATTAATATCTAGAAAAGTTTTTAATTAATATATTAAGATTATGCCTATTGAGTATGGAATACTTGATAGGCATTTTTTTTTGTTACTTCTGAAATTTAGATGTGGAAAAAATTTAATCAGTATTGATTATAATAATCCGTGTCACCTGTCCCGCAGCACTACGGGATCCGTGTACTATTTCATCATTAGTATTCTATCAAAATTTTAACTGAAATCAATACTAGCGGATGAGAAAATCTGTGCAAACCTGTCCCGCTGCACTGAAGGATCATATTAATCCGTGTCACCTGTCCCTCTGCACTGCGGGATCCGTGCCTGCCTGCCGCAGGCAGGTTCCAATTCCTAATCAATAATGCTTCGAAATATGTGTATTATGTAAATCTTCTCTAAGATTATGTAAGGATTTCCTGATTTTTTAAGTTCAACTTTGCTTATTGAATATACTTCATCTGACTAATCTTTAAATTATGAAAAAATTAATATTGTGTCTTCTTCTTATTGTCAATACAATCACTTTGCTTCCCGCAAGTATAAATGCAAATGGAGTAAAAACTACCGATTCATTGACTTTAACGAATCCAGTTGATTCTACTAATTCCAAGGAGCTTCTCGCAAGATTGGAAGAAATGAAGGCAATGGATATGTCGACGATGAGTCGAGTGGAAAAGAAAGGGCTCCGAAATGAAGTAAGAGAAACAAAGAAACAATTACGGGAAAATGAAGGTGGTATCTATATTTCTGTTGGAGCGGCAATACTAATTGTCGTGCTTCTCATCTTGTTTTTATAGATTTCATAGAATAAATTGGCGTTCTGAAATTGTTGATGGCAGTACGCATTTTGTAAAGCTACCTTTCATGAGTTGTTCTGTTTGTATTCTCAAACTATTACATTAAATTACATTTAATGTAATAGTTTTTTATATAATATTAGTTCAAGTATTTTTAAAGTTGGACTAACATCATTATTCTGAATCGCCTTTTAGCTTGATAAGACCTAATTTCTAATTTCTAATTGAATATTAAGTTGGGTTGTAAAGATTATAATATTCCTTCTATTGTTATTTATTTAAGGACAGCCTTACAATATTTTTTCCAATCTGTTTTCCGCAGTTAATACCCTTTTCATTTCCACTTCTGTAGTGTATTCCTCCATATAATCGGGAGTTAGCAGCTTCTTCTGCTGCTTGGTAAAAGTTGCTGAATGAGCGCGCCGGATAACCAAACTCTGTATTGCTATTGTCAGTGAAATTTCGATGGTTTCCGAAAAAATAAGTGAGTACTTCGCTACTTGCTCCTGAAACGGAACTATGTCCACTGGTATATTCTGGAAAGGGAGGAGTGGTCACTAAAGGAGTCCACGAGGCATCTATGTTTCTTTGGATGAAAGAAACAGGTCGAAGCAGACTGTGTGTGTATTTTGCTTTCCAACAGGCAATGAATGCATCGTTTACTGCCAACCCCATTCGTAAATAAATTTCTGCGGCTGTATTCAAATTAAAGTTGTCCTCTTTTATCAGTTGTGTTGTAATATTCATCAAATGTCCGGGAGGCGTAAAAGTATTTGCCCCATCTGCCCAAAAAACCGCGATGTCACGTTGATCTTGCGTTAAATTTTGAGAAACGGTATACACTTCCAAGACTTCTTGATAGAATGCTGATGTGGATTCAGTAGAGTACGGAAGTGGAGGTGGTGGCAAACACGCGCTTCCAACGTTTGCTGCCAAGAAAGGTCGATTATTTCCCCAATAAGGCAACAACGGTATAGATTGAAATGCAGGAGGAGTCGGCTCCCACATTCCTAACCCGGTTGGTGTTGTATATGACGTTGGATATAAATTATTGTATGCTTGATACCCGTTGTCGCTATTACTCCAGTTGTAAATTACATCTGCTACCTCAGCACCATAACTTTCGGAGCGTTTGATAACTTCTTCGGTTTCATTCGCACCTAGGCTTGCGCGAAATGACAAATAAAGTGAGTCGATGACAATAATATTAGCTGTACTTGTATTCACAAAAAGAGCTTTTATGCTTTGAAAGTAGGCGGCGTTTGAAACAAGCGCCCAATTGTATTTCTTAGTAATGTTCGCATAAGGTAATGTATAGGAGTAATTCATGACTTCGTCCAAACTCCTCTTGCCTTCTATCCCCGGAGAAACGGCTTCATAGGCGGCTAAATTTGAATAGCCCAAAGCTCTGGCTGCTACGGGTGGTACAAATCCATTGGTTGTTTTAATAAGTCTTGTTTCGAGTTGATTCCATTGTGTCGCAACATCAGCGCTGTAAACGCTTGCATCCGGACTTGCGTTTGGAAGGGTTTGTTCTTCGTCTTTTTTACATGAACTTAAACTGAAAGCAAGAAGACTACATCCTAAAAGAATTCTGTGTGATTTGATCATTGTAAGTAATTTGTGTTTGACGAAAATGAAGTTACTCTTAGGTGTAGTTTTAATACGGTTTATTTGGATTAAAACGTCTCTTTTTTGGGTGAAAATGATGGTTTCAAGGATGAATAAATATATTGTTCTTTTTGATTTAATGACTAGGTTCCAGTTTATTAAGGTGATATTTTTATAAATGACATTTTTTTAGATGATGATTTCATTAAGTCATTCGACATAGAGAATTTTTCGAAAGAAGGTATTTAATTTTTGTTTATTTTTATTTCAGTACAGTATTAGAATATTTTAAAAAATAAAAAGTAATTTATGATTATAGACGTACATACACATATTAATAATTACCACGTAGAGAAAGTTGTTTCTCTTGAAGCTTGTTTGGATAAGTTAACAGAATCCATGACCAACAATAAAGTTGACTATTCACTTATTCTTACCTCTTATGTAACGAATGAACATCGACCTGGAATAAAAAAAGTAGTGGAAGCTACTCGTGATCGGAATAATTTGGGTGTAGTTGCTGGGATAAGTTATTTAAATTACAAGGAAAAGGACCTTCGTGAAATCAGTGATTATTTAAAAGAAGGTCAAATTAAAGGATTGAAATTATATCCAGGATACGAGCCATTTTACCCCTATAATGAAAGATTGAAAGTGATTTATGATTTGGCTTTGGAGTTCGACGTTCCCGTTATGTTTCATTCTGGAGATACATACGCTCCTTCTGGAAGAATACGTTATTCTCATCCGATCCATATCGATGAGGTAGCAGTCGATTTTCCCGATTTGAAAATTGTTATTTGTCATGTGGGAAATCCTTGGATCAAAGACTGCATGGAGGTCGTATATAAAAATAAAAATGTTTATGCCGACTTTTCTGGGTTAGTCTTAGGCGATTTCTCTGAAAAGTTTGAGCGATACATGAAAGGACAATTAGAAGAGATGATTCTTTATGCAGGCGAACCCGAATACTTACTTTATGGAACAGATTGGCCCATCTCCTCTATGAGATCCTATTTAAGTTTCATGAATCAGCTCGATTTACCAGACGAGAAAAAAGAGCTTATCCTTTGGAAGAATGCGGCAAAACTGTTCAAGATTGACGTGAGTAAGTTGTAAATTCTTTTAAAACGAACTTCTTATTTTTAGAGTGTTTTGAAGAACCAAATTTTGGTATTTGACTTCTGGCTTCTGGTCGCGACACTTCACGACTTGCTTCTGGCTTTTAACTTTTCTTCGCGCCCATCTCCCCTGAAGTACTTCACTTTGTTGCGACTTCAGGGCAGCGCTCTCCTCCGAAGTACTTCACTTTGTTGCGACTTCAGGGCAAGCGCTCTCTGGTCTTACTTCCCGCGTTCCCCTACAAAATGATCTTTGTCTTCTTTAAATAGAACATTGAACGTAGTTAAACTCCCATAAATTCTAGTGAGGTATTGTTGAAGATTAATTTTCTCTTCTTCGTTTAAATTTTCACTTGCATTGATGCGTTGCTCCATTACGCGTAATCGATCGCGAAGCATGATGATTTTATTAAAGAAAGCGTCAATGGGAACTTCCTTGGGTTGCAGTCCTGCTTGGCCTGGAACTAGAACTATTTTTCCACCGAGCCATTTGTTTCCAAGGGGAACGGTCTCTTGTAAATCGCTGTGTTTTTTGATGATATTAGTGAAGATACGCTCCACTTCCGAAAAGCTGATTAAGTCGGTGTCGGCTTCCACAGCTTCCACCACTTCGAGAGCGTTAAAACTTTTTGATATTTCTAGTCTTCCTTTTTCATTGAATACCACCGTGTAGGTCTTGGGTTTTACGTTTATAACGACTCCAATTCCAAATTCAGGGTGTCGAACCCTCGATCCAATTCCTAATTCTTCGTTCATCCTTTTATCTTTGCTGAATTGCAAATGTATAAGATTGATTTATGATTCTGAAAATTCATCCAAAAAATCCTGAACCACGAAAGATTGCTGAAATTGCAGCAATTCTTACTAAGGGCGGTGTAGTGATCGTTCCGACTGATACGATCTATGCTTTTGTTTGTGATTTGGCACAATATAAAGGATTTGAAAAGATTTGTCGTATCAAGGGAGTGAAGCCTGAGAAAGCTAATTTTTCTCTGCTGTGTAAAGATTTAAGTAATATCAGCACCTATACGAAGCCATTTGATCGATCCATCTATAAGTTGCTTAACAAAGCCCTTCCAGGCCCATATACTTTCTTGTTGGAAGCAAGTAATGAAGTGCCTTCCCTTTTTAGGTCGAAGAAGAAAACAATCGGACTCCGTATTCCAGATCATCCTATCATCATGGCATTGATAGATGCTCTTGGCCGACCTTTAGTGTCTACGTCATTGCATGTGGACGATGAAATTGTCGAGTATCCAAGCGATCCCGAATTAATTGCAGAACAATGGGAGTCGGTGGGGGATGTAGTAGTGGACGGAGATTACGGACATATTGTTGCGAGTACGATCATTGATTGTACCAGTGGCGAAGCAATTCTCTTGAGAGAAGGGGCAGGAAGCAGTGATATTTTGTAAATGGAAAACAAATTATTTTAATTCAATCTTAAAGGTCATAGTATGAAAATTTTAATTGTAGGCGGCGGAATCATGGGATTAACCTATGCAAAGGCTTTTATTAATTCACATGTAGTCACCCGAAGTCAATTGATGATTTTGGAGAAAACGGTGAGTAAGACCGCCGATCTCAAAAGTTTGAATGTCGGTGAAATTTTTAACGATTCAGCAGGATGCATTCAACATGCTGACCTAATTATTTTGGCAGTGAAACCTCAAGATTTCCCTTCGTTGATGGAAAGTATACATATGGATGTTGGGTCGCATCAGGTCTTTTTAAGCATTATGGCTGGAGGGAAAATGAGTACGATTTGTGAAGGATTAAATATTTCAAAAGTAATTCGTGCAATGCCGAATCTTCCTGCGCAAATAGGGCAGGGGATGACCGCTTTTACGGCTACTGATGCCGTTAGTAGAAACGAGCAGGCGATGGTGCAAAATCTTTTGTCTACCACAGGTAAAACATTGTACGTAGAGAATGAAGAAATGATCGATGCAGTAACTGCAGTATCAGGATCAGGACCTGCTTATGTGTATTATTTTATGGATGCGATGGTGAAGGCGGCGATGCAGATGGGTTTTGCGAAGTCGGAAGCGGATTTATTGGTGATGCAAACCTTTTCTGGTGCCATTTCACTGTATCAGCAGTCAGAATTAAATTGCGATGAGTGGATTCAACGCGTAGCTTCAAAAGGAGGAACAACCGAAGCTGCTATAGCTTCTTTTTCTCAAAATAAAGTTAGTGATTTGATTGGCGATGGACTTCATAAAGCACTTGATCGCGCTGTGGAGTTAGGAAAAAATTAAATCGGCTTCGAAAGAAGCATAAAAACTATCTCTATTTTAATGCTATTATGATGATATAGATTTATTTTAAACACTAGAGAAAAAGAAAGGCACTAGAGTGCACTATAGAATAATTTAAGTGGACAAATTATTCTTTCACACTTTGCGACTTTGCGCATGCGAGAAAAATTAGCGACTTAAAACTTTGCGACTTTGCCCCTTAGCGAGAAAATTTGGCGAAGAGAAATCTGTCGAAGAAAAAAGCATTATTCGAATGCGATTAAATTATTGTAAGCCTATTGTTCAAGCCCTCTCCCTTCGCGAGGCTTCGCGACCTCTCCAAGGGAGAGGGAATTAAATAATTAATTTTATTTGATAAAATTTGGAATTAAACATAGAAATCTCTGCGAGAAAATTTTGCTGAGCGCAGTCTTTGCGACTTCGCGCCTTTGCGAGAAAATTTAGCGAAGAGAAATTGGCGAAGAAAAAAGCATTGTTCGAATGCGATTAAATTATTGTAAGCCTATTGTTCAAGCCTCTCCCTTCGCGAGGCTTCGCGACCTCTCCAAGAGAGAGGGAATTAAATAATTAATTTTATTTGATAAAATTTGGAATTAAATATATAAATCTATTCGATAAAATTTTGCTGAGCGCAGTCTTTGCTACTTCGCGCCTTTGTGAGAAAATTTATCTATGAGAAATTGGCAATTAAAAAAGAATTGTTCGAATGCGATTAAATATTGTAGGCCTATTGTTCAAGCCTCCCCTTCGCGAGGGCTTCAGACCTCTCTAAGCGAGAGGGAATTAAATAATTAATTTTATTTGATAAAATTTGGAATTAAATATAGAAATCTTTGCGAGAAAATTTTGCTGAGCGCAGTCTTTGCGACTTCGCGCCTTTGCGGAAAATTTAGCGAAGAGAAATTGCGAAAAAAAGCATTGTTCGAATGCGATTAAATTATTGTAAGCCTATTGTTCAAGCCTCTCCTTCGCGAGGGCTTCGCGACCTCTCCAAGGAGAGAGGGAATTAAATAATTAATTTTATTTGATAAAATTTGGAATTAAACATAGAAATCTTTGCGAGAAAATTTTGCTGAGCGCAGTCTTTGCGACTTCGCGCCTTTGCGAGAAAATTTGGCGAAGAGAAATCTGTCGAAGAAAAAAGCATTATTCGAATGCGATTAAATTATTGTAAGCCTATTGTTCAAGCCTCTCCCTTCGCGAGGCTTCGCGACCTCTCCAAGGGAGAGGGAATTAAATAATTAATTTTAGTTGATAAAATTTGGAATTAAACATAGAAATCTCTGCGCCTTTTTAACCTGAGCTTGCCGAGGGTTGCGAGCAATTTTTGCGTTTATGATTTTTGAAAATCACCTTAAGAGCTTGAATCAATTTCTGAATTTTAAATAGTGATTAATATTATCTTTTCACCGCCCTAAATGCATCTGCAAAATAAGAGATAATATCCCCTGATGTCATACTGTTTGGATGAGTTTTTTGTGCGCAGTAATCCCCTGCTAATCCATGCAAATAAGCACCACATAATGCTGCTTTGAGAGGCGATAGTCCTTGTGCTAATAATCCGGTAATTAAACCCGTAAGCACATCTCCCGAACCTCCTTTTGCCATTCCATCATTTCCCGTTGGATTAAAAAACAGTTGCCCATCTGGACAAGCTAACGCAGAATATTTTCCTTTCAATAAAATATAGCAATTGTATTTTTTCGCCATCTCTAATTGCTTCTTGGTGCGCTCAAACGGATTCGCAATTTTACCTGCTATACGATTAAACTCTCCTAGATGTGGAGTAAGAATACATCCTGCTGGAAGAAAGTTGAGCCAAGTGGGATTGTCAGCTAAATGATTGAGCGCATCCGCATCCAACACCATCGGCGATTTATAATCTTGAATTAATCGCTTGAGTACATTTCCACTTTGTGCGTCCATTCCTATTCCAGGCCCCATTCCAATAGCACTGTAGCCTTCAGGCTTCACGATGTCGGTTAAGAAGTGGGTATGTTCGTCGGAACTACACATTGCTTCAGGAGCGGCGGTTTGCAGCGGGATAACACATTCTTTAGGTGTGTGTATAGTCACCAACCCTACACCACTGCGTAAACAACTTTGAGTAGCCAATATTGCTGCACCTGCTTTACCATGACTACCAGCTAACAGCAACGCATGACCGAAAGTTCCTTTATGTCCGAACGAGGGTCGGACTCCCAGCATGATTGCAATGTCTAAATCAGTCGGGATTTGTGCTACAGCAGTTGTGTTAGCTACGAATTCTTTGTTTAAACCTATATCCAGAATTTCAATTTGTCCAGTATATGAAGCATACTCGGGATAGAAAAAAGAATGTTTAGCATGTGAGAAAGTTAAAGTGTGCTGGGCGGCAATTACATTTTTTAATGCTTCAGTGGCTTTGTCACAAAATAATCCACTGGGTATATCGATGGAAATTATTTTGCATGATCTGGAATTTAGTTCTTGAATTATTTCGGTAAGAGGTGAGTCGATAGATCTGTTTAATCCAATTCCAAAAATAGCGTCAACAATAATAACCGATGAATCAAAATCGGGAACTTGTTTGAAATTTGAGAGGGAAGTCGGAGTATTCTTAGAAATCGATTGCCAAGCTTTTAAATTTTCGGCGAAGCAATTCGATTCATTTCCTGTCGGATCGATAATAAATACATCTACTTTTTTACCACGATGAAAAAGTTGTCTTGCTATTGCTAATCCATCGCCGCCATTATTCCCTTTCCCACAGAAAATAGCAAATGAAATTCCGGGCGGTATATGTTCGAGAATCCACTTCGTACATAAGGTGGAAGCGCGTTCCATCAACGCCAGTTCAGAAATTTTTTCTTGATGAAGCGTAGCTACATCGGCTTGTCGAATTTGTTCGGCCGTAAATACTTTAATCACTCTGAAAGCGTATGAATTTCTATGTTGGATAATTCGGGTGCCGTTTTTAAATCTTCACCATCACCATGAATGGTATATACATCTTTGGCTTTGCTCTCTAAAATAGTTTTTATGAGGGACGGCCAATCGGCATGATCACTGACATAAAATGGAAAATCAAATCGAACATGTTTTTCATCCCATCCTGTTGCAAATGCCCTGAGAAAATGTGTGCCAGGTCTGAAATTTAGAAGTACGGGCGGAGGAACTAAATAAACAATTCCTTTTTCATTTTTGAATTGTTCGCGTTTGTACGGTTCCCATTTGCCTAAGTCAAATCCTAAACTTTCGTATATTTTATGGTAGGCTACCATTTTAGGATGAATCATAACGCGTAAATGTGGATGAATGTCATTGATAAGTCGGGTGAGACGTTGAGCTTTACCCAAATTATATGCGCCTAACATTAAATTTACATCTTTATGTATTTGTAATTCTTTGACACTTTCTTCAGCAGGAGGATGCACTTTATTTTCTTTTCCAAAAGTAACTTCGGTAATTAGTACGTCGCATGTTACCACTTCAAAAGGTTCACAGCTTTTATCACTCTCGCGTTTATAGTCGCCCGTATAAACAACGGTAACGCCATCTTTAACCCATTTTATTTGCGAAGAGCCAAGCATATGTCCGGCCCCATGCAAGCTAAACTTGATATGTTGAATTTCAAAAATTTCGCCGTATGGAATGATGTGAATGGTTTTTGCTGCATATTTAAAACGCGATTTAATTAAAGCAGCAGTGCCTTCACTACAGTAAACAGTTTCATGACCTTCAACAGCATGATCACCATGAGCATGGCAAATGATGGCGCAAGCTACAGGTTCTTTAGGGTCTATATAAATAGAACTTCCTGGAACTTTATATCCAATGCTGGAAGTTTCAAGCGGACTCGTTTTGTTCACTTTGCGATTTTAAAAGTTGGTGAAAATGCAATACCTGAGGAATCAGAAATTGTTTTTCATTGTTTTGGATGATAAAGCTAGCGAATTTCTGTTTCTTTTCCATAGACCATTGCTTGGAAATAATTGACAAAACTTCACTTTCTGTGCGTTTATCCCTCTGTATCACACGTTTAATGCGTAAATCCATTGGTGAGTCAACAACAATAATAACATCTAAATCTTTGTAGGTGCCTGATTCCAATAGTATGGCCGCTTCACGAATCGAATAGGGGGCATCTGGAATATTCTGGAGCCAGGATTTATAATCTTTTAAAACGAAAGGATGAACCAGTTGATTGAGTCGATTCAAATCATCCTCATTGGTAAAAACTTTTTCGGCTAAATATTTTCGATTCAATTTTCCATCTTCTAAAAAAGTTGAAGTTCCAAATTGCAAGATAAGTTGATTCCTTAACTCATGGTCTTCTGCCATCATTTTCTTAGCACGTTGATCAGCGTCGTAAACAGAAATTCCAAGTGCGCGAAATATATTACATACAGTAGTTTTTCCGGCACCAATTCCACCAGTGATTCCGACACGAAGCATGTTATTCGAAAGATTTTGTGAGTTTATGGACAAGTTGAGGAGTGTACATTATGCGATTGGCCCAATAGGGAGCATGTGTCACTTGAACAAAGGCTTTTTCATGATCGCCGACATCTTTTAAATGAGAAACTCTAAATTTCTTAGGGTGGGTAAGAGGGTATTTGCTCATGGGAACTAAACAAGTCACCGTTACTGAAGAAGGAATAAACGTTTCTCCGTATTGAGTTTGAATGGGAACTTCCAAAGATATTTCTGTTCCTTCTTCTACAGGAACCAATAACCAAGCATTGTTTTGCAGTAATCTGTAATTTGGAAATGGCTTTTTTAGTTTTACTTTTTTGAAAACTTGATGAGAAACGTTTTTTACAATAACAGTTTCTGCAATGATATCTGAAATTTCAGTAGGTATTTTTTCGTTCGAGTAAACCCATATGCTATCGGGATAGTAGATGGAAGGTCCAGATTGAATGTATGGCGTTTGAAAATTTAATTCAAACGCTCCCTTTACCGCTAATTTTTTAGAGTAGAATTCTACGCCAGAAAAAATGAGCTGCGAAGGTTTGATATCTACTACACTTATGTCTTTCGAATAATTATGCATCAAACCAAATATTGCATCTTTTGTTGAAATGATGGTGTCTTTAGTCCGAGAAGTAAGATAAGGAGTGTGAATTGTATATTTTCTGGCTTCTCTATTGAATCCCCACAAAGAAAATCCTCTTCCTTTCACTTCTACTTGAATAGAAGGTGGTAGTGGATGTGTACTGTTTTTGGAAATCTCTTTGTCGTATACAATCGGAATAACTACCGATGAACTATGTGTTTCATTTAACGCATTAATCACCCAAATAAAGGCGGCTAACAAAACGCAAAGCAAGAAACTGATGCCTTGTTTGTTGCTTCCTCCAATTAATTTTCGGATTAATTTTTTCATCTTCCTACATTGGATACTAAATTAACAGGTAATGCTAGGAAATTCACAATAGTTTTAACGTAGCAGTATTGAAATTAATCAACAGTAAAGAATTACTTTTTTTACTTCAGCAGTAGGAGCGTATTGCTTGGTAACTTCAGCAGAGACGGCCGACTTCTCAATTTTAACCTTAATGTTTTCAGCAATTTCTAAGATAAAAGTTTTCTCTTGCACTTCAAGGATCTTTCCGTGCACGCCTCCGATGGTTACAACTTTGTCTCCCTTTTTTATGCTCTCTTTGAATTCTTTTTCAAGTTTTGTCTTTTTCATTTGAGGACGAATCATGAAAAAGTAAAATACAACGATAATCATCAAGATCATCATCATTTGTTGCATGGCACCGCCACCGCCACCGGCTGATTGAAGGAGAATGGATAATGTATTCATAAACTAAATTATTTTAATTTCAAGGAGTTCTATTTAAGGATTATTTATTTTTCTGCTGTTGCTAATACTTCGCCACTAATCGTTAATATTTTAGTGGTGGGAACAGTGTTCGCGAGAATGGTGATGTCTTTCACTACTTGTCCAGCTATGCCTTTGCTTCTAAAAGTAACTTTGATTTCACCTTCTTCGCCGGGCTTGACAGGATTTTGAGGATATTCGGGTTGGGTACAACCGCAGGAACCTTTCGCTTGTGAGATAACAATATCGCCATCACCAATATTTTTGAATTTAAATGCATGCACTACTTCCGTTCCGGAGTTTATGGTGCTGAATTCAAAATTATTCTCTTCAAATTGAAATTTTCCTGATTTTGATTTTACATTCACATCAGATGCAGTGGCATCTATATTAACAATTTCAGGAGATACCTGCTCTTGGTTTTGTTTTGAATTATCTTGCCCACACGATACAAGCATGCTCGCAACGATAGCTATGGTTAATAGTTGTGTTTTCATGTTGAATACTATTCTTTAAGTCCTCGACCTATTTTTTGAATTTTACCTTCTTTTTTTAATTCAATTACCAATTTGTCTATTACTCCATTTATGAATGATTTACTATTTGGTGTGCTGTAATCCTTGGAGATATCGATGTATTCGTTGATACTTACTTTTACTGGAATTGTACTTAAATTCATTATTTCACAAAGTGCCATCTTCATTAAAATGATATCGACCATAGCGATTCTATCTGCATCCCAATTTTTGGTTTTGTCGGCGATGAGCTGATGAAAATAGCTGTCGTCGCGAATAGTTTTCTGAACCAGATCCTGCATAAATTGAACATCATCTTCCGCGTCTTTGTAGAGGGGAAGAAGTTGAAAATTATTACTTGTTTTACCGTTTTCGCTGGTTTTAATTACCATGCTTTCAACGAGATCAATGCTTTCTGCCCAATAAATATTTTTTTCTTCCAGTATATGTGGAATAAATTCTGTTTTTGAAAAAAACTCCTTCATTATCCATTTTAAGGTGATCAATTCTTCCTCTTTTGAATGTTCAGTTGTTTGCGTAAAAGTTTTATAAACTTCTTGGTTCTTGAGATGATGAAAAGCCTTTTTGATAGAATCGATATCGTGTTGCCAACTAATTTTTCTTTTTTTAATTTGGTCTAAAAAGTTCTTATCTTCTTCTAGCCATTGAATAAACGCTAAACTCTTTAAAGTACAAACAGCTGTTTTTCTTTTACCAGTCACCATGGATGCAGGTAAATCCTGATAATACATTAATTCTTGATGCGCCTAATTCCAATAAAAATTGAAGTTGCGTCAAATAAAGTTCATAAATCTTATCGGTCCCATTTAACAACTCTTGCTCTGTACGACGAATATCTTTGGGTTCTGATTGGTAAAAGGCATATAATGCCTGCATAACACGTATGCGTAGATGCCTTCTGCTTAACATGGATTTTTTTAAGAACGTTAATGGTTATTCAATTCGGCAGGATGCCGGTTGATTACATATTCGATTTTACTTTACTTATATCAGCGATTCGTTTTTCCGCTAATTTGGTAGCTGCTGACTGCGTATAAATGCCTTCTGCACGCGCAATCTTTAATATTTCTAAAGTAACGCTATAAATATGTTCAGTTTGCGTTAAAGCACGTTGACGGTTGTAGCTTATGAGCTCAGAATATACATTGATCAATCCTCCAGCATTAATTAAAAAATCAGGAGCATAAATAATTCCTTTTTCCATCAACATGGGTCCGTGAATGGTTTCATCCGCTAATTGATTGTTGGCAGCTCCAGCAATTACCTGGCAACGTAATTTGTTGATGTTTTCTGTATTTAACGTTGCTCCTAAAGCACAGGGAGCATAGATATCCATATCCATATCATAAACAGATTCAGGACGGATAACTTCAGCGCCGTATTCAAGGCTTACTTTACGCAATTGTTCTTCATTGATATCGGTAATGTATACAATAGCATTTTCTTTTCGTAAGTTTTTTACGAGATTTTCGCCTACATGTCCCACCCCTTGAACAACTACTTTTTTTCCTTTTAGGTTATCGTTACCCCAAGCAAATTGTGCCGAAGCTTTCATTCCCATGTATACACCATAAGCAGTTACAGGAGAGGGGTCACCACCACCACCCATCGATTCAGGAAGACCGGTTACATGCTTTGTTTCCATTGCCACGTATTCCATGTCCTTGGTACTAGTGCCAACATCTTCCGCCGTAATGTATTTACCATTCAGGTTATTTACAAAACGACCGAATTTGCGAAACAAAGCTTCTGATTTCTGTGTTTTACTATCACCAATTATCACAGCTTTACCACCTCCTAGATTCAATCCGGAAATTGCAGCTTTGTATGTCATTCCACGTGATAATCTCAAAACGTCATTCACTGCTTCTGCTTCCGACTTATAACTCCACATACGAGTACCGCCTAAAGCAGGACCTAATACTGTGTTATGTATTGCAATAATGGCCTTTAAGCCAGTAGCTGGGTCATTGCAAAAAACCACCTGTTCGTGGTTGCTTTCAGAAATACTTTCGAAAAGATTGGTATTGACCTGTGCCATTGCTGGCTTCTTTTCTTTCACATCTATCATGTACAGGAGTTCTTATTGAGTGCGCAAAGTTAGGTCTTTTTGTAAAATAAATACCTATTAAATGCCTTTGGACTAATGGATGTATTTCTATTTTTACCAAAGGTATTCTTAGAATTATTAGTTTGGACTACCAAATAGCAGAGTGTGAAAGAATTAAGAACATTAAATAAGTATTTTGTCAAATATAAAGGACACCTTTTGGGTGGAATTATATTTGTGACTGTCTCAAATTTATTTGGAATTTTTCCTGCGCAGCTTACTCGAAATGCATTGGATGTAGTGCTCAGTAATATAGACACTTATCGTTTGTTTGATGGTTTTAATGCACAAACGGAAGTTTATAATATGCTGATATTCAATATATTGATTTTTGGAGTTTTGGTACTTTCCATGGCATTGATGAAGGGAGTATTTATGTTTTTTATGCGGCAAACAATTATTGTGATGTCGAGACACATCGAATACGACTTAAAAAATGAAATTTTCAATCAGTATCAAAAATTAGGACTCGATTTTTATAATCGTAATAATACAGGTGATCTAATGAATCGGATTAGTGAAGATGTAGGCAGAGTTAGAATGTATGTAGGACCAGCGATTATGTATTCTATTAATATGATAGTGTTGTTTATCCTCTTGATTTGGACAATGTATAATGTGAATGCTAGACTTGCAACTTATGTATTGTTGCCTCTTCCCTTACTCACTTATTTAGTGTATTTTGTACACGATCGTATCAATAAGCGCAGTGAAAAAGTGCAGGAACAACTTTCCGTATTATCTACTTTTTTGCAAGAAATGTTTTCCGGAATTCGTCTCATAAAAGCGTATGCTCGTGAAAAAGATTATCAAGACTATTATCAAGAACAAACTCGTCAGTATCATCATTACTCAATGGAATTAGTTAAGATAAATGCTTTCTTTATGCCAACCATGGTTTTATTGGTAGGATTAAGTACCATACTAACCGTTTACATCGGATCTTTAGAGGTAATTGCCGGCCGTTTAACAGTTGGAAATATTGCTGAATTCGTAATCTATGTAACGATGTTGACATGGCCCGTAGCCTCTTTAGGATGGGTAGTTACCATCATTCAAAGAGCAGCCGCTTCACAGCAACGCATCAACGAATTTTTAAAAGAAGTACCTTCTATCGTACAAGGAGAATTAAATTGTGGTGAATTGAAAGGTGAGATCGAACTGCACCGTGTAACTTTTAGATACGAAACAAATCGAACAGCGGCCTTAAATAATGTTTCTATTAAAATTCCAGCTGGAACTTCGTTAGGAATACTAGGAAAAACGGGTGCAGGTAAATCTACATTGGTCAATGTACTCCTGCGTTTGGTAGATATCGTCGATGGTGTGGTAAAGGTAGATGGGATCGATATTAAAAAGTATAATACTCATTTGTACCGAAAGAGAATTGGATGTGTTCCTCAAGATGTTTTTTTATTTTCGGATACGATTGAAGAGAATATTGCTTTTGGAATCAATACTCCTTATTCGGAAGAAGCTATCATTGAAGCTGCCAAAAATGCAGAACTTTATAAAAATATTATTGATTTTCCGTTGAAGTTTAAGACGATATTGGGAGAGAGAGGTATTACACTTTCAGGAGGACAAAAGCAAAGATTGTCTATTGCCAGAGCGATCATTCGTAATCCAGATATACTAATCTTCGACGATTGTTTATCGGCGGTGGATACCATCACAGAAGAAAAAATATTGACTAATCTTAAATCGATTATGAAAGATAAAACAACGATTTTTGTAAGTCACCGTGTAGCTACCGTGAAAAATTGTGATCAAATTATTGTGTTTGAAGATGGGAAAATTATTGAATCTGGACGCCATGATGATCTTTTAGCAAAGGATGGATTTTATCGCCATCTCTTTGACTCACAATTGATGGAAGATGAAATAAAAGATTCTAAGTAGGATAGAATTTTTGAATAAATCAATAGTATTTTATTAAAATGATGAATTTCTAAGTATTAATTTTTTTTGTTCAACTATTTTTAATTAATCTTGCTTTCTATTAGCGATAAAAGATATGAATGAATTTGACAATTCTAGCCGCGAAGCACATTTCTCAAAAAGAGTAAGAGCGGGTAAGAGAACGTATTATTTTGATGTAAAAGCAACTCGTGGAAACGATTATTATTTGACGATAACCGAGAGTAAAAGAAAACCAGGTGAGTCAGAAGATCGACCTTTCTTCGAAAAGCATAAGCTATTTCTGTACAAAGAAGATTTTGATAAATTTACCGAAGGACTACATGAAGCACTAGGCTTTATTAAGCAAAAACGCGGAGATGAAGAGGGGAATACTTCTGAAATGAATTCAATGCCTGAATCATCGAACGAAACAACACTTAATACACCAGAATTCATTGAACAAAACTCCAATTTTACGGATTTAAGTTTCGATGATCTTGGGAAATAATTAATATCCTTATGGATAACTAACCTTCTCGTTTTCGGGAAGGTTTTTTTATTAACTTAAATTTGATTTTTTTTCTATTTCCATGTTGATGGTTAAAATCAATGCATCTAAGTTGATTTTCAATTTTTCAAATTGATTTGCTGCAAATTTGAAGTCGTTTTGACTGCGGATGCCTTCTGTGAAATCACTGAATTGTTGTGCAAATACGGATGTCGTTAATAATTTAACTGGCGATTTTAATTTGTGCGCAGCGTGATATGTTTTTTCGTGATTAGATTCATTGATTCCATTTTCAACTTCATTTATTAACTCAGGTAACTGTTGTCGGAGCATTTGTAAAAATTGCTGGACGTCATTTTCATTATGATTAAAGACAGCGTAAACTTTTGCGATACCAATAATTTCTTCTTGCTCTAATTTTTCATATTGAAAATCTCTTTTAAGCTTGGTGTTTTTGGTAAGCACATCAAATAAATCTTGTGGACTATAAGGTTTCGTTAAATAGTCGTCAATGCCTGCAGCGCGTGCATTTTCACGATCATCATCCGATGCATTTGCAGTGAGTGCAATAATGGTAAGATGTGAACCCGCATTTTCTTCTGCTCGTATTTGGTGACTTAACTCATAGCCATTCATTCCAGGCATTTCTACGTCAGTAAGCATTACATCAAAATGATTGTTACGAGCTTTTAATAAAGCCTCTTCACCGGAACCTGCAATGTCTATACATTGAATTCCAAGATTGCTTAATATTCTCTTTCCTAAAAATTGATTTACTTTATTATCATCCACGAGCAAAACCCTCAATCCTGAATTTAGCAAGGTCTGTTGGTCTTTATCTTCTCCAGTCATTATAAACTTTTTTGAATGCAATATGTAGTTAAAATTAACGAAGCAAGGTGAAAGTACCTAGTTTTTTCTTCTTAACTTTTATTCCTTCACTATCAAATCCTTGATAATTGATACGGTAAACATAGACGCCGATAGGAGCATCTTGTCCTTCGTAAGTTCCATCCCATCCTTCAGTAGGGTTTTCCGTATAAAATATTTGTTGACCTCTACGGTTGATGATTTTAAAATTAAATGCGGGTGCGTTGTTTACATATGCTCTAAAGAGATCGTTGATCCCATCTCCATCAGGAGTAAAAGCATTCGGGACAAAAATGGTAGGTTCACAAATTTCATCAACCTCCAAACTCGCATATCTCCTGCAACCATTTGTCCTCGTAATTTCTACCGTGTAAACCGCAGGATACAATACAGTTATTTCTCTACTGGTTTCTAATGTCGGAGTCCATAAATAAGATAAAGCATCGCCTGCATCTAACGTTAAACTGTCGTTATAAAAAAAGCAATACAAAGAATCTTCACCCAGAAATATTTCGGGGTTCTCTAAAAAAGAAGGAATCGTAATTGAATCTGTTCGTGAACAACCTAAATTTTCAACCGTAACAACGTAAGTGCCTGTATCCGAAACACCAATGATAGGTATTGAGTCGCCTGTCGACCAAGTGTATAAAATTCCATCAGGAGTAGTTGCGTCTATTAAAAGGGTATCGCCTTCACAAATTGGAATGTTCGGCCCTAAATCAAAAGAAGGTGGATTCACGATTAAAACGCGGACGCTATCTGTACCAAAATCTGTATTGAGATAATAAGTGGTAGGAAAGGAAGGGGTGATTTGAATAAATGAAGCTAGACTTAAAGTATCATTTGGGGCATTGGAATCGCTCCACCAATAAGGTACATTGCAATCGGCAATTAGGATGGTGGATTCATTGGGGCAAATAATGGTATCTCCTAAAATATTTATCGTCACATCCACTTTTCTTACGACAACATCATCAAAGAAATAATAAGCGCTGTTGTCGATGCTTGCACAATTACTGGCCCGCGTTCCGTAGTTAGTTTTTTGCAAAGCTGGATCATTGTCGTCTCTAAATATACCAAGTGTCACATAATTTTCTCCACCAAAAGCTTGATACATTCCGGTTACTAATGTCCAATTATTGGTATCGGTAATTTGCATCGTACTTTCAAGCTGCGGTGTAAATGTGATAGCCCCAGTTCCCGGCTGTGTTGGAATATTATTTGAAAGTAGCATGCCTAAAGAATTGCATGCAAATCTCGCGCTGTCGGCTAATTGAGTATAAAATTCTAACCTATAAACGCCACCTGCAACCAATGGAATCGCTAAAGGAATGGAAATATATTCACGATAATCATTTAGTAAATCAAATTGCAAGCCCATGTAATTTTTTCCGCCATTTCGTTCATCGCAATAACCCGCAACATTGGAAGGGATATTAATTACATCACAAGGAGCAACCGGTAAGTTGGTTTGATTTCTAACATATAAGTCGGCAGTTCCATTTAATCCTAACCAAGGTTGTGCTAAACTCCATAATCCGGCAGTTGTAGGTGTGCCTATGGTGGTTTCAAATCCAGGATTTGGAACTAGATTTTGAGCATCGACCTCACCACCGATTAATGCCATCATCAATATCAAATAGCACTTAATTACATTCTTCCTCATGGCATTATTTCAATATCTACAATTTCTATTCTTCTTTCCATCGCGGCTTCTTTACTGTAAATGGATTTTCGAACATCTTTTAATTGATCACTAATAGATTTATCAGCATCATCTTCTCCTTTGGGTAAAAAGACAATCTCAAGTTTTTTGTCTTTTATCCATTTTTCAAAACGACCTTCGCTTGTGACTTTCCAATAATTTTCAAGACTCCGGATTCTGCGACTTGACAAAATTAAGTTATAACCTCGTTCTGCCAAAGGACTCGCACTTCCTAATATAGTTATTTTTAATCTAGAAGTGAAATGAGTTAATTGATAAAATAGTTGATTTGTAAATTCTTCTAAATTACTGAAATTCAGCGTGACTGAGTCCTTGAAGAAGACTGTAATTACTTTTTTCAGGGAGTCATTTAACTGTTGATCAACATAATTTTGAGTTCGTTTTATGTAATCAAACGCCAAATCATCGTACTTTTTATTGGTGGTTGGCCGATTACTTTTTGGATCGGGATAATCATTATCGAAGTATAATCGAATAGGAAAATTGAGTTTGATTTGAGAAATATTGGATTTGTTAAATGTTGAGTCAATGGTTGATGTTGAAAGATTGCTATTGGAGATGGTGTCTTTTTGAGCAATTAATAGGGTGTCGGTAGATGGTTTTATGGATGAAATTCTAAAGATATCGTAACAACAAGATGATCCATTAAGTCTAGCTGCCGGCGGACGATTACTTACAAGAAATGCTTGATGATTTTCTCCATAGCTTCTCGAATAATACAAATCATTATACCCGCTGTTAAAGGGAGGTGGTAAACAAAGTGCCGTTTGATGATTGATGGCGGTAAATTTAATTTGATATAAATCGAGACCGCCGAGCCCATCACTTTTTTCAGTAGAGAAATATAAACTATCTACCTCTATATCATAAAAAGGCGACCATTCATCGTTATTAGAATTTACTGTGCTGCCCAAATTGATAGGCGTATCATATTTATTGGTTGATTTTCGATGGCTCATCCAAATATCCATACCTCCAAATCCTCCTGTCCTGTTGCTGCTAAAAAAAAGTAAATAGCCTTCGGATTTATTGGTAGTTAATTTAATTGCCTCATTCCATTTCCCATTTACTAGTTCAGATTCATAAAGAGCGCATTTCAATTTTCCGTTTTCATCGTATAAGCATCGACTAAAGACCATTATTTTTCCATCCGGACTGATGGATGAATTTGCATCATTAAAGGCCGGCATGTTAATGGATTCTGGAAGAATTTTAGATTTTTCTCTCGAAGCTTCATCCGTTTTCATACTTGCAATTCGCGAGGTAGAAATTTTAACATTTTTTTCTATGAGTGCGTAGCGTAGCGAAGAATAATATAAGAGTGAATCACCTAAAGCTGCTGGGGCAAAATCAGAGTAGGCAGTGTTAACATCCCCGGGTTCAGGATATACTTCAATCAATGCTTTTTTTAATGCCAGTAATTCTGCATTCTTATAGTCAAGAAATAAATTGTTCCAATTGCTTTCTTGTGTAGCATCTAACTGTTTCAAGCTATCAATACTTGTAAATGCCGATGAGAAGTCGCCCAACCGTTTTTGCAAATCAGCCTTTTCAATAAATGCTTTAATCTTAATTTCTTTTTCGGGTTGATGAACAATACAACGTTGAAACCAGGTGATGGCAGCTGCATAGTTATGCAATAACTTTTCAGCACTTCCCATCTTGAAACAGAGTGAAGCATCTTCCTCATATTCCAATGCCAATCGATAATTATTAATTCCACAGAATGGATCATTTCTTTGGATGCATTCATCGCCTGCATTTATGTAAGCCAGTTTGGATTGAGAATAGGCTGTGCAATCGATCAGTAGAAGGAAAATCAGTGAACCAATAAATAATTTTAACGTCTTCATTAGTACACAGGGCAAATTACATGTTTTTGTGGACGAGCTTTTATGTTTTTGTGAGGTAGACTAAACTAAATTCCGGTCCACCTCGACCATTGTTCACCGTTTTGAGTGACGAAGTAGTTACATCATAAGAGAATCCAATTCTAAATTTATTCCAATACACAGCAACAAAAGGAATGAGCGCATCGTCCCAGCGATCATTGAGTCCAATTCCAAAAGCATAATTTTTTCGAGTTTCTTGCATCAAATCTATTTTCAATTCAGCACCAAAATTAAGTGCACGATATTCTTGTTGCATCATAAATACAGCTGATGGCAAAAGAGTTAAATTGGAATTTAATTTGAAGGTTGGTGTAGAATGTATTTGCCATAAAACTGGCCTTCGCACTTTTTCAGAATAAAAACTTTGGTTAGGTCTATTGATATGTGTTGATGATAATCCAATATCCCATGTGTAATTATCTTTAATCATTTCCCAACCCATTCCTAATCCTAAATCCATCCAGATAACTTTGTCGCCAGCACTGTTTTCTCCAGTAGGAGCAAGAGGATCCCATGCGTCACCGTTGAATTGGTTGTCGAATGTTAATTTGCTGAAATCAACACTGCGTTGACTTCCTCCAAGCATAATACCAACTCTTAAAAAATTTATGGAGTCACTGTTGATGGGCTTATTGAAAGAGGTAAAAAGGCGAATGTCAAGCGTGCGAAGTTGCCCGTCACCAGCATCATCATGATTGATGAGAAGACCAGCACCTAATCCTTTGAGTCGATCATTAAGCATCGTTAACTTTAAATCTCCACTCACCGAAATTGTTTTATAAGGTACGGTGACTGAATTCCATTGTCGACGTAACATGCCATTTAAACGTAAATCAGCAGGGAAATTTCCAGCATTTGAGGAATTCAAGTTTAAAGCTGATTGTGGAAATTGAGAAAAATGTATATCCTGCCCATTCATCTTTGAATGTGATAATAATAAAATGACTATGGATATGTAAATAATATTTTTCACTTAACGTATCAAAGTTATGTTTCCTTTTTTTCTAAATTCGACTTTGTTATAGCAGGTGATTTCCACGTAATATACATAAACATCCGGAGGCAATAATTTCCCTTTGTACATTCCATCCCAACCGAAGGAAGTACTATTTGTTTCAAATATTTTTTCTCCCCAACGGTCGTATATTGCTAGATATACTTTTTCGATAGTATTGCCTCTCACATATAAAATATCATTTTGTTGATCGCTATTTGGAGAAAACGCAGAAGGGATAAATATTTCGGGTTCGTCACAAAGCACTTCGATCACTTGAATAGTGATTGTATCTTCAGCCGTACACCCGTTGGCATCGGTAGCCATCACCGTATAGGTAGTTGTAGAGGGCGGAGTGGCAATGGGATGCTGAATTTGATCATCATTCAATGAATTTGATGGTGTCCATTGAAATTGTAATCCTCCCACTTGAATAATTCCGTGGAGTGATGTAGACTGACCTTGATAGATTAGTGTGGAATTGGCAGTTGCATCTACGGTGGGAAATGAATCTACATAAATTACGATTACTTGATCTTGGATTGTACAACCTAATTGATCGGTAACTACTACCGAAAGTGTATCAGGACATAACCCTGTTGCAGTGGCTGAGCTTTGATTCTGCGGATCACTCCACGCATAAGTATAACTACCGTTTCCGCCCGCAGCAATTACGGTAGCTTGTCCGGCACAAATGCCCCCGCAATAATCGGGTAGTGAAGTTGCCGATACCGATAGTGGCAAGGGTTGAGAAATTTGTACTGGAGTAATTACTGTACATCCTCGGCTATCCGTCACCGTTACATTGTAGTTGCCAATACAAAGACTGTCGGCAGCATTCGTATTTTGTAGAAGTGGGTCATTCCATAGATAAGAATAAGGAGGCCATCCATGCACTGGATTCGCTGTGGCTACTCCGTTGCATTCTCCGAAACAACGAACTGATTGATTGTTTATAGCAGTATTTAATTTCGGGAAAATGGTGATTGGATTTGTTATGGTATCAATACATCCTCTGGAAGAAGTAGCAATAAGTGACACTAAATAATTTCCTGCTGTGTTATATTGATACACGGGATCCGTAACTGTTGCGGTTCCTCCATCTCCAAAATTCCAGTTCCATTGAGTGCTAACTCCACTTATGCTATTGGATGAGTCGTTGAATGTAATGGTATTGGAGCACGTGTCCATCGAAAAAGTAAAGGATGGTGCATAGTCTGGCAAGATGGTTACGGTTCCTGTGGTTGTATCCGTACACGTAGGGTCCAAATTGGAATATGCAATTAAAGTAACCGTATACACTCCTGTATCAGGATAAACAAACGTAGGCGAAAATAAATTGGATGTGTCCGTGGTACTTGAGCTCAATCCAAAATCCCAATGATAAGTACCTGCATTAAAACTAAAATTTTGAAAGGTAACTGAATTGCTCCCACAACTGATTAACGGGTTTTGAAGAGCAGCAACTACCAAGGTCGGACAAGGAACCACATTGAGTTGAAAATCTCTTCGAGTATAACCCACCAATATTCCATTTCTAAATTCCTTGGCTCTAACACCTACTACAAATTGCCCCAGAGTAGTGGGAAATGCATTGAGTAAACCAGTTGCAGCATCTATAGTGAAAGGGGGAGTCCCTCCAAGCATATCGTTCTGAGAGTATGGAAAATCAAATGTGACATTTGGATAGGGTGGGCCTGCAGGTGGTTGTGGCATTGGATCAAGAGGAGTTGCTCCATCAAAAGGTGTAACCAATTCATATAAGATGGAATCTCCTTCAAAATCAAAAGCTGAATGATCGAAAATAAATGGTGTTCCTGCGCAAACAAATGGTGGTGGCCAGTTATTAAATACTGGATTGCTGTTTTGGGAAAAGGTGTTCGTTCCCGCAATCCATGCTTCATAGGTAGCACCTACCGAATTGGGTGTTACAATATTTAGAATAGTTACATTTCGACAACATCGTTGATAAGCTAAAATATATCCGCCACTAGAAGGCGGAAGAATCATCGTGTCTGTATATGTTGTTACTTCATAACAAACATCTAAGGGAGGAAGAAAGCAAGGGGAGTTGATAGTAGGAGGGACTGTGTCGAGCGAGGTGAACGTAAAAAGTTTATGACGAATAAACAAATTCGTTAATGCATCAAATACACCCACAGAAGCAGGATTATCGAATGGGGGAACTCCATTATAGCAATCGCGATATACCGTTAAATTGATTTGATAAATGTTATTTCCAAGATATTTGTAATTCAACTCTCCGCCCACAATATGTGTAGCCGTGCTCTGAAATGGGAGTGCAGATCCTGTGATCAACAGAACTAAAAATATTTTCAGAAATCGCTTCAGAAACATTACTCAATATTAAGAAAAATCAGCCTGTAAATTTGGATTTTTCTGTAAAAATATTTCAACAAGGAAAAAGACTATTTCACTTTTACGGATAAAACCTTTTCCTCCTCTAACCAAGCTTCCAAATGATCTCCCTTTTTCACGGGTCCAACCCCTGCAGGAGTTCCGGTGAAGATCAAGTCGCCGATCTTTAAAGTGAAATACTCGGAAACAAAAGCAATGATTTTGTTGACGCTAAAGATCATGTTAGCTGTGTGACCTTCTTGCTTGATTTCCCCATTTAATTTCATGCGGAAATGAAGATCTTGAATGGGTTTTTGCATAGTTTCAAATGCAATGAATTTCCCCAAAGGTGCGGAGCCATCAAATCCTTTTGCGAGTTCCCACGGTAGACCTTTCGTTTTTAGTTGACTCTGTACATCACGCGCCGTAAAGTCAATTCCCAATGTGATTTCTTGATAATAGCGATGTGCAAATTTTCGTCAATATGTTTTCCGAGTTTGCAAATTTTTACGACCAATTCGGTTTCATAATGAACATCATTCGAAAAGGAAGGATAAAAAAATGGTTGTTTATTTGGAATTAATGCCGTTTCTGGTTTTAAAAAAATGACTGGACTTTCTTCCACAGCATTATTTAATTCCTTGGCATGAGCCTCATAGTTTCTTCCTACACAAATTATTTTCATGACTGAATCAGCTAAAGTTATTAGAGGGTAAATCTTTAAAGTGTTTTTTCTTATGAATAAAAAATTCACAAACAATACTCTTCCTATAGATGCCACGAGAAGGGTGCTTTAATACTTGGTGCTGCTGTTTGCTACGTTTTGAGAAATTAGTAAAGGCGTATCGATAAAAGGAAAGGTGAGATTTTAATACAGCAGTCGTATCTTTGAAATCACCATTCATAAAAAATTTTAAGCCTGCTAATCCATCTAAAAAAAGACGGGTAGGTATAAGCCAAATAAGTTGATGTCCGGGTAGATTTTTAAAAAGCATGAATAAATTATTTCTAAAATTGAAATAGGTTTTCCTTGGGTTGCTCTTTGACAATGTGCCTCCACCTACATGAAATACTTGACTTTCTGGGACTATATATATTTCTTTTCCGGTTTGTTGAATTCTCCAACACAAATCAATTTCTTCCATGTGTGCAAAAAAGTCATCATCAAAGCCTCCATGTTCATGAAATACCTTCGAGCGAATGAATAAGCAAGCTCCGGTAGCCCAGAAGATTCGTTGAATACTATCGTATTGCCCTAAATCTTCTTCCAGGCAATTTAAAATTCTGCCTCGGCAGAAAGGGTAACCCAGATAGTCAATATAACCTCCTGCAGCCCCTGCGTGTTCAAATAAATTTCGATCCTGATAAGATTTTATTTTAGGTTGACAAGCGGCTGCTTCAGGATGATTTTGCATAAAACTTAGAAGCAGTTGCAGCCAGTTTGGAGTAACTTCTACATCTGAATTAAGAAGCACATAAAATTCTTCATTGATACCTTGTAGCGCACGATTATATCCTCCAGTAAAACCATAGTTCTTATCAAGTTGAATAATTTCAATAGATGGAAATTGTTGAGATAAAAGAGCAATAGAATCGTCGCTGGAAGCGTTGTCAGCTACTATAATACGAGCCAAAGAATCGCTATATTTTATCACTGCAGGAAGGAATTTTTTTAAGAATTCTTTCCCGTTCCAGTTCAAGATAACGATTGCAATTTTTTTCACAGTGGATAGTAACTACACAGGGCCGGAAAGTCCGGCTCTGCAAAAATATCATAAATAATGAGAATAGTCCTATCTTGGATTTTGGAAGATCTGTTCGAAATTATTTCCATAATTTGAGCGAGCTTTTGTCTTATCAAAATCATTCATGGTTTCGGTTCTCTTTTTCAAGATGACCATCCATTGCGATTCAAAAACTTCACCTCTTGCATCACTATGTAACAGTGAAAAATCGTGACCACCAATCTCAGGGCAATAGAATACAAATTTACGATTACTCTGATTTTTTAACGTGTAATACTGCCAAATCTCATAGGGATATGTACTAGGCTCATTATATGCTTTGGAAATTTGATTGGGTGCTCCATAAATTAAATAAACTCGACCTCGTTCTGTCATATAACCTTTCTTTTTACCAATTGTATAAGTTGCATTTACTAAATCAACTTCTTGCTTATAATTCAACCATGCCTTTTGTGGGTTTTGAGCGTCGCGCTTTTGCCAGAAATCATAGAAATATTGTTGCATTAATTTGGTATCAGCCATTTCTAGCTGATTCAAAGCAAAAGTATTTTCATTCGGACTACTGATTGGCCATAAGCAACGAATGTATTCTGCGATAGTGTCACGTTGCGTGATCTGTGCAGCAAAGGTGTTCGATACATCCAATTTCATATAATTCATATCTCCAGCATCTTGCGCTAACATGAGCGGCCTGCTTCTTTGGAAGAAACATTCTTTAGAGGCCAACTGATTATTTTCCTTGTCTCTTACAGTTACCACTACATTGTAGTTTCCAGAGGGCAAATCAGTGATGTCGAATTCTGTCAATAAAATGCCTACGTCCTTTGGGCTTTGTTTTGAAAAATCGGAGTTGGCATCAACGATTCGATGGCTTTCAAAATTTACTATTTGATAGGTAAGAAGAAAATCAGAGTTGCCTAGAACGGATTTTGTATGATAATATTCGCAATAAAATTTTAATGTGTTTTTATTGGGACCATAAAAATTGTCTACATAAGGTATTATTTCAAATCCGTTTTTAGAGAGTGGTGTTTCTTTATCAGATACTGTATAAGAATTAATCAGTTCGATATCAGAAATACTAATTACATTATTATAATAATTGACAATAACATTTTGACGAACCAAATAGGGCTTTGACCCTGGGGCATAATTATCTTTAATTTTCAATTCCATCGTATAACTCCCATTGGGTAAAGAAATCCTATGTAAGTCGGTAAAGTTGCTTAATCCATTAATCGTATCTGCGGTTTCAGGACTCAACAAATTGAATTTATCAAAGAAGCGGATGCTATCTCCTTGATAAAAGACGATACTAGCCTCTATAGAAGCGTGATAAAGAGCATCTGAGGTTTTTTTATAATTAACTGTGTGACCATCTACGGTTAAATAAGTTTCTATATAGGGTCCTTTCTGCGGGGCTAAAAAAGTGGAATAAGATAAATTTGCTTGAAGATTCTTAGCTTCAATCGTATACGAACTCATCAAACAAGAGAAGATCAGAATTAGGGTTGACTTTTTCATGAGCTTAGGTTTGAGATCAAAGGTATTTAATTAATACAAAAGCGTTGTCATTGATTCGTAATAACGATTTTCTTGAAGAATAATATTTCTTTTAGACTTCAGATTTATTGATTTTCTTCCTTTATTATTAATCTTCATTTATGCATCAATCCATTAATAATGAAGTCTATTAAAATTCGAAAGTTCATGTCATTTTCGAATATATCATGTTTCAACCTAGATATACATAGTTTCTGCAAGAATTTTTATTTTTCTTAAACTTGGTAATAGAAAATCATATAATTTCGCACTCGGAGAGTTGGCAGAGCGGTCGATTGCGGCAGTCTTGAAAACTGTTGAAGGTAACACTTCCTGGGGTTCGAATCCCTAACTCTCCGCAGAATGCATCAAAAGAAACCCCGCCATCGGCGGGGTTTTTATTTTTTTAGCCGAGGCAGAAAGCATCGCTTTCAATGCCTTGGATAAAAAATAAAAATAGCGCAGCGTTTCTTTTGATGTTGACGATGGGAACTATAGGGATCATCCAGCAGTGTGCTTTGCACAACTGCTGGGTAATCCCATTTTTTAAGCCGAGGCAGGTAGGATCAAGGCATGCCTTGATCCTACAATTGATCCTACAATTGATCCTACAGATTGATCCTACAGGGATTGAACCTACAATTAAACGTAAATACCTGAAACATAAATTTTTACATTTTCATGATAATTACGTCTAGCGGAAAGAAAATTTATAAATCACTTTTGCTACCTTTATTCTTTAAATCAAATAGTCATGAAAAACTGCTTACTCATTTGTTTCATTTGTGTCATTGCTGGACAAAATTGTCAAAGTCAATGGATCCAACAAATTTGGACAAATCCTGCTACCATCACTACCAATACACCCATTCAATTAATGGTGGATGTAGATTTTCCATCAGGTGATTGTATTGACAAGACATTGAATATGATGCAGGTGGGAAACTCGATCTCTGGATATGCAATGCATTGTTTAGGAGCAGCCTCCTTTATTTGTAATGATAAGGATACATTTAATGTTGGTCTTCTTCCAGCTGGAACCTATAAATTCTTTTATCAAGTTGATATTGGATTTGGTACAACTCCTTGTAATCCAGGAATTGTACCTGGACCCATGGATTCTTTAACTTTTGTAGTAAATCTGGCAAGTAATCTTGAAGAACCAGATGATTTAGCTTTTAATTTGTTTCCGAATCCTACCTCCAATATTTTACACTTTGAATTAAAAAAAGCGTTAAAAGGAAATTATAAAATCATGAATTGTTTCGGTGCACTTGTTTTTGAATCTAAGATAGATGGTTCATCGATTGATATCGATGTAAGTGATTTTGCGGATGGGTTATATACTTTTATCTTTGAAGATGCTCAAAAAAATATTTCAATAAAGAAATTTACCAAAAGGTAGTTTTTAAAAATAAATCTAGCAATTCGGAATCATTTATTCAGATATTAAAACTTTTACAAAGTGAGTATGTTATATTGGTCTAATGGAAAATGTAATTCTAGTCGATGAGCACAATGTTGAAATTGGAACTTCAGAAAAATTAAAAGCTCATCAAGACGGACTTTTGCATCGTGCTTTTTCAATTTTTATTTTTAATTCAAAAGATGAATTGCTCATTCAACAACGAGCGGAAGGGAAATATCATAGTGCTGGTTTATGGACAAATACCTGTTGTAGTCATCCGTTGCCTAAGATGGATTTGGTAGAATGTGGGAAACAACGTTTGTTGGAAGAGATGGGCTTAAAAGTGGATGATCTTATTGTCAAAAATTATTTTATTTATAGAACTGAGTTTTCGAATGGATTAATTGAACATGAACTTGATTATATTCTAATCGGTCATTCTGAAGATACTCCAATTTTAAATCCAGAAGAAGCACAAGATTTTAGTTGGATTTCTTTGGAAGATCTGAAAGCCAAAATTGAAATGAACCCGAATCATTTTACTTTTTGGTTGAAAGAAATTTTCAACCGCGGGTTGATGTGATTTGATCGCGAAACCTCGCGATGGCACGATATTTTGAATGTCTTTTTTTAACATTTCTTTTAGGTAATAGTAAGGTTTTATTTAATTTCAGTGAAAGGATACTTGTAATGAATGTTGGCTTTTTACTTCATTCATTTTTTAATTTTCAATTATCGAATTGTTTTGATGAAGACCTTGCAACTGGTTTGTCTAAATATAAAACTTTTGTTAACAGAAGTTATTGTTAATCATATATTTACATAGATTGTTTTCACTTCTTACTTCGTATTTCTTACATCGTATATATAGTGATGGAATGAACTCAATACTCATCTTGTTCTCGCTATAGCTTTATTTTTACCATAAAAGTATTCCTGTGAAATTGTCCCAACTAACAGGTGGTAGAAACGAAAAAAGAGATGTTATGAGTCTAAATCTACGAAAGAGTTTACTTATCCTGACAGCCCTGCTGTTCATCCTTCGGGCTGATCCAGCAAAGGCGAGTCATGCGATGGGTGCCGACTTGACTTATGAATGCCTTGGTGGTAACACCTACAAAGTGCGATTGTCGTTTTATCGAGATTGTATCGGGATCTTAGCTCCGGCTAATATTTATGTAAACATTCGTTCAGTAAGTTGTGGTCAAACATTAGGTGTAACCTGTAATCCCATCCCAGGAACAGGTCAAGAAGTAACCTATTTATGTCCTACCGCTCAAAGTACATGCAACGGAGGAACGTTTACTGGAATTCAAGAATGGGTTTATGAAGGAATCGTAACGTTGCCTATGCAATGTAACGATTGGCAATTTTCTTATTCGCTTTGTTGTCGAAATGCGGCGATCAATACAATTAGCAGTCCGGGTTCTAATACCTTTTATATATATGCTTCTTTAGATAATACCATCACTCCATGTAATAGCTCACCTACTTTTACGAATAAGCCAGTTCCTTTTGCCTGCTTAGGTCAGCAGTTATGTTTTAACCACGGTGCAACGGATGCAGATGGTGATTCTTTAGTGTATTCACTGGTGAATCCGCGTCAAACTGTATCGAATGACGTAAGTTATATAAATCCTTATAATGCAACTAATCCACTCACCACTGCAGGACCTATTCAATTTAATTCTCAAACCGGTGATATTTGTTTTACGCCTACACAGTTGCAAGTTACTGTAATGGCAGTATTAGTTCAAGAGTATAGAAATGGAGTGTTGATTGGATATGTAGTACGTGATATTCAAATCACTGTATTAAATTGTACAAATGATCTTCCAACTTTAACAGGAATTAATGGAACCAATAGTTTTAATACAACGGTTTGTGCCAATGAAAATTTGTGTTTTGATATTTTCTCAAACGATATTAATGCAGGCCAACAAGTAGGATTGTATTGGAATAATGCTATTCCCAATGCCACATTTAATTCTGCGGGTAGTCCACATCCAACTGGAACCTTTTGTTGGACACCTACACAAGCCGATATCAGCAACTCTGCACATTGCTTTACCGTTCGTGTAAGTGATGATGCTTGTCCTTATATCGGATCGAATACTTATTCCTATTGTATAACGGTTACTGGAATTACTGTAGATGCAGGGCCCGATCAATATATAGCCTGTAGTGATCTTGCCACAGTCACGGCGAATGCTAGTGGAGGAAATCCGCCTTACACGTATTTATGGAGTAATGGATTTACGAATCCTACTCAGACCGTTGGAGTAGGAACTTATGTGGTTACCGTTTCTGACGGTACGTGTTCGAGTACAGATACCGTAGAAATTGTTGCTGCTTTTCAACCCATCGCTGATTTTATCTGGGACGGTGCCTGCGGAAATGCTCCTGTTCAATTCACCGATCTTAGTTCTACAGCTGGTGGAATGCAAAGTTGGACATGGAATTTTGGAGATGGTACAGGATCAAATCTACAAAATCCTTTACATACATTTCCTGGAAGCGGAACCTATAATGTGACATTAATTGTTGAAAATATTTATGGCTGTACTGACACCATCGTGCAACCTGTTGTCATTGCCCCTTTACCAGTGGCTTCGTTTAGTACAGATACTGTATGCGCCGGATCGTTTATCAATTTTACGAATACAAGTACACCTGCAGGTTCAGGTTGGTCGTGGTCATTTAGTAATGGAGGGAGTTCAAGTTCTCAAAACCCATCTGTGATATTAGGTGCGCCAGGAACATATACTGCAACCTTGGTAGTTTCTGACTCGGCTGGATGTACCGACACTATAACTCAGAATGTAGTGGTGAATCCACAACCCGTGGCTGCATTTACGGTAAGCGGAAATAATTGTCAAGGAGCACCCATCGTATTTACGAATACGTCAACAGGTGCAACTGGGTATACTTGGCTTTTTGGAGATGGATCCACATCTACCCTTCAGAATCCATCTCATACTTATACCAATAATGGATCTTATACTGCCACTTTAATCGCGATGAATGCTTTTGGTTGTTACGATACGATTCAGCAAACAGTGCAAGTTAATGGTCCGCCTGTTGCATCTGCAGGACCCGATGTGACGATATGTATTGGTAGCAATGCGGTTCTTACTGCAAATGGTGGAGTTTCCTTTAACTGGACACCTGGTGGAAGTACAAGTAATACGATTACAGTTTCTCCATCAATAAATTCGACATACACGGTAGTTGTTACTGACGCCAATGGATGTTCGGCTACAGATACCGTTAGTGTGTTTGTAAATCCATTGCCAACAGCAACCGTGAGTCCGAATGTGAGTATTTGTCAAGGACAAAGTGCAACTTTAACAGCAAGTGGTGGTGTTTCCTATAGTTGGAATCCATCAGGAAGTGTAACGGGAACCATCACGGTCACTCCCGGTTCATCAACTACTTATGCAGTGAATGTGATCGACGCGAACGGTTGTCAAGCCACCGCATTCGTGAATGTTACAGTGAATCCTAATCCAGTGATTAGTTTACCTGCCGGAGTATTTATCTGTAGTGGTGTAAGTGCTACATTGAATCCTGGTGCTACAGGTACTGGTTATTTATGGAGTACAGGTGCTACGAGTCAAACCATCAGCGTGAATGCTCAGGGTTCCTATTCAGTAACCGTTACTAACGGTGCCGGATGTACGTCAACAGCATCGACACAAGTTACTGTAGGCGGACAGGTCATTAGTAATAATAATACAACTTCCATTTGCCAGGGACAATCGGCGACTTTAGACGCAGGATTTGCGGGTTCTACTTATGTATGGAGTACGGGCTCTACTTCTCAAACTATATCCGTAAATGCTGCCGGAGTTTATTCGGTAACCGTGACGGATGCCAGTGGATGTACGGGTACTGTAGCCAATACAGTTCAAGTGAACCCATTGCCACAAGCAGCATTTACACCGAATGACGAATGTTTAAATGATTCCGTGTTTTTCTTTGATGCCAGTTCTGTAAATGGAGGAAGTATCACTTCCTGGAGTTGGGATTTAGGAAATGGAAATATTTCATATGCTCAAAACCCAATTTTGGTGTACAATACGCCAGGTGCTTATAATGTAATTCTTACCATCACTTCCGATCAAGGATGTACATCTACTTTATCCGATACCTTAAATATTTACCCGATGCCGACTGCTGCATTTAATTTCACGCAAGGATGTATAGGTACAACGATTCCTTTCGCAGATCAATCCACCGTTGGATTTGGAAATATTGTGAGCTGGAATTGGAATTTTGGAGATGGATCAACATCTACTTCACAAAATCCTCAGCATACATATGCAACTGCTGGTAATTATAATGTGGCGTTAGAAGTTTCAACTCCTGGAGGATGTAGAGCAACAATAAGTAGAGTTGTTCAAATTTTCCCAGAGCCAGTATTGTCATTCACCTCAACACCTACAACTATTTGTTTAGGTGGATCAGTAACCTTAAATAATACAAGTACTTCAAGTAATGGTGTCATCAGTAATTGGCAGTGGAGCTTTGGAAATGGAACTACTTCGAATCAGATTAGTCCAACTGTTACTTATGGTACTGCTGGAAATTATACCATCACATTGATCGGTATTACAACTCATGGATGTTCTGATACCTTAACACAAGCTGTAACTATTAATGCATTGCCATCTGCCGATGCAGGTTCTAATCGTGCTATTTGTGCAGGAACGTCAACCGTATTGGTAGCAACAGGAGGTGGAACTTATTTATGGTCACCTGGTGGGTCTACTGCAAATTCAATTACCGTTACACCAGTAACGAGTGGAATGTATTATGTGGTGGTTACTAACGCCAATGGATGTACGTCAAGAGACAGTGTTCGTGTAAATATTAATGCCTTGCCAGTTGCCAATGCCGGACCTGATCGTTCAGTTTGTGTTGGAAATAGTGCTACTCTTACCGCCACTGGTGGTGGAACGTATGCCTGGAATCCGGGAGGCGCCACTACGCCTACCATTACGGTGACTCCAGCTTCAACATTGAATTATATTGTAACAGTTACTGCTGCAAATGGCTGTACGCGAAATGATACAGCACGAATAGTAGTGAATCCACTTCCAACAGCAAATGCAGGTCCTGATAAAACGATTTGTTTTGGAACAACAACTTCATTAACTGCATCTGGAGGAAGCACGTATCTATGGCAGCATAGTGGTGCTACTACTGCAACAGTTTACGTAAATCCATCAACTACATCTTCGTATATAGTTACCGTTACAAGTTCTGCGGGATGTTCAAGAAGGGATACGGTGGTTGTAAACACGAATCCAACACCAACTGTAGTAGGAACTAATGCCTTTTTCTGTACTGGATTTAGTGCAACATTAGATGCTGGAAACCCTGGTATGACCTACTTATGGTCGCCGAGTGGAGATGTCACCCAAACAATAGGTGTTACTGATCCTGGCGTTTATTCTGTTGTAGTAACCAATGCATTTGGTTGTCAAGGATCAGGAACCTTTAATGTGACCGAAGGTGGAACAGGTTTAAGTGCTGCACCCATCAATGTAAACGCTTGTTCGGGAACGAATGTATTATTAGATGCAGGAAATCCGGGTATGACTTATTTATGGTCGACAGGCGCTGCTTCACAAACCATTAATGTAAACAGTACTGGAAGTTATTCCGTGACGGTTACAGATCCAGGTGGATGTTCGGCTGCGTTTTCAAATAATGTTTCCATGCATCCTTTACCTTTAGTTAATTTTGCTACGAATCCTGCTTGTTTAGGGAATGCCAATACATTTGTAAATACTTCTTCCATCAGCAGTGGAAATATAATCGACTGGCAATGGAATATCAATGGAAATGCTTCATCGGTGGTGCAAAGTCCATCTGTTACTTTACCAGCTGCAGGAACGTATCCGGTCACATTAATTGCTACATCTGGATTTGGCTGCGTCGATTCACTAACGGGTAGCCTTACCGTAAATCCATTACCTACGGCAGCTTTCAATGCTCCTGATGTATGTGAAGGAAATGCAACGCAATTAAATGATGTATCAGTAGTTGGAGGTGGAAGCATTTCTTCTTGGGCATGGCAATTGGGAGATGGTAGTACATCTGCTTTGCAAAATCCTCAACATACTTATTCGAACGAAGGTGTCTACAATGTTTCCTTGATTGTTTCCAGTGCTGCAGGATGTAATGATACTATTTTACAATCCATCACCATCGATCCAATGCCCGAAGCGGACTTCATAGCTAATGATGTTTGTGAAGGAGATTCAGTTCAATTCATCAATAACTCTCAAATATCAAACGGATTCATCAGTGACATCAATTGGGATTTTGGAGATGGAAATACAAGCTCATCAAGCGATCCTATCCATTATTACACTTCTCCTGGATCATACACTGTAACTTTACGTGTTGGATCGGATCAAGTATGTGAAGATATCGTCGCAAAAACAATTGTAGTAAATCCAAAACCAGTAGCCGACTTTATTGCAAGCCCTGTTTGTAATGGCTCTCCAATTATCTTCGTCGATAATTCTAATGTTCCAACGGGTGTTGTGAATGGATGGTATTGGGAGTTTGGTGATGGTTCATTCTCATCTACACAACAACCTAATCATCTTTACGCAAATCCTGGAACCTATAATGTGAGCTTAGTAGCCAGCACCGACAAAGGATGTAGCGATACATTGAATCGTTCTACAACAATAAACGATATTCCTAGGGCAGGTTTTACAGTTGCGAATGCATGTTTAGGAAGTCCAGTGGTGTTTAATGATACTACATCAGGAACATCAGGTGCCATCACGAATTGGGAATGGAATTTTGGAGATGGACTTACATCATCTACTCAAAATCCTACTCATACTTATAATTCAACGGGTACCTATACCGTTAGTTTAATCGTGAGCAATGCAAATGGTTGTATTGATACTGTGAATAGAAGTATCAATGTTTTCCCGGTGCCAACTGCCAATTTCTCTAGTAATGATGTTTGTTTAAATGGTAGCACCAACTTCTTCGATCAATCACAAATTGTAGGCGGCGGAACCTTCCAATACGCTTGGGATTTTGGTGATAATACTACGGATACTTTAATGCATCCTCAACATACTTACACTGCGGCAGGAACGTACAATGTAAATTTATCGATTACTACACCTTATGGATGTACTGCTAATGTAATGCGAAGTATTACGGTGTATCCATTACCTGTTCCTGATTTCACAGCTGGAAATGTATGTTTGAATTTCCCGGTGCAAATTATCGATAACTCTACGGTAATTCCTGGAAATTTATCGGGATGGTCGTGGAGCTTAGGAAATGGAAGCACGAGCACAGCACAAAATCCAACAGTTTTTTATCCGGCTGCTGGATTCTATACGATTACGTTAGAGGTGACTTCCAACCAAGGTTGTAAGAATACCATTACTGATTCAGTGGAAGTATATGCAGCACCTTCTCCTCAACCTACAGCAGGAACAGGATGTGTGGGCGATAATATTCCATTTGCTGATACCAGTTCAGGTACAAACAACAACATAGTAAATTGGGATTGGACATTCGGAAACGGAAGTGCAGGAACATTAGCGAATGAGAGTAGTACTTATACAAACGCGGGTACTTATGTAGCCACATTAACAACAACCAATTCGAACGGTTGTAGAGCAACGGCCAATACGAATGTAATCATTAACGATTTACCCGTAGCTGGATTTACAGCCAACACGCCTTGTTTAAATAGTCCTGTTCAATTTAACAGTACTTCATTTGTTCCTGGTGGAACCATCACAGGTTATTCATGGAATTTTGGAGATGGAGTAGGTACTTCAAGTCAGCGCTAACCCAAGTTATGTATACACTCAAGAAGGAACTTACACCATCACGTTAATTGTAACGAGTGATGATGGTTGTAACGATACCATCACTGGAACAGTTCTCGTTAATCCATTACCGGTAGCACATTTTACAGAGATGAGTAATCCAGGTTGTGGTCCTATCGTAGTGCCATTTACCGACTCATCATTTGTAAGCTCTGGAAATGTAGTATCATGGGCTTGGGATTTTGGTGATGGTGGATCATCTAATCTACAAAATCCAACGCATACCTATACAGCAAGTGGAAACTTCAATGTAACATTAACTGTTGTTTCTGACTCGGGATGTACCAATACGGTAAGCATCAACAACGCCGTTACTGTTTACCCTGGACCAGATGCACAGTTTGAACCCGATCCAGCCTTGCAAAATATTCTCAATCCGAATTTCGATTTTATAAATCTTTCTTCAGGTGCACTCACATATGCATGGACCTTTGGTGATGGAGGAGCTTCAACACAATTTGAACCATCTTACACGTATCGCGATACTGGAAATTATTTAGTAACTTTATGGGTAGTGAATTCATACGGTTGTCCTGATTCCGTTTCACATTGGGTACGTGTAGATCCTATTTTCAGCTGGTGGATTCCAAATGCCTTTACTCCGAATGGTGATGGTGTTAACGAAGGATTCAACATTCAAGGAGAATATATTGTGGATGTTGAATTGAGCATCTTCAACCGTTGGGGTGCGCGCATCTTCCAAAGTACAGGAAAAACAAATCGCCCTTGGGATGGTAGTGTAGAAGGCGAATCACAACTTGCACAAGAAGGAACCTATGTTTATCAAGTAAAAGTGATAGACGTATGGGGTAAGCAACATGAGAAAGTGGGGCATGTGCATTTGGTCAGATAAATTTTAATAGGTTACGAATTATCGGGGACGCGAAATACGAATGAACACGAAATGCGAAATTAAAGCGAAATGCGAAATTGTTGCGAAATCAACATGCTTCTAAAATTACCCTTGGAGCTTGAGGCTATCAGCTTGTTTACGATTCGAAGCAAAATCAATTCGCTTTTTTTAAAAAAACTAGAAGCTAGCAGCTAGCAGCCCCGATCCGAAGCCCAATTTTTATGCATCGCAAATCAATATTTTTCCTACCTTCACTTAATGAAACAGCCCCTCCTTCTTTTGTTTTTTTTCATTGTTGGTTTTGGGGAGATACATGGGCAATACTCCAACAAAGTATGGTGTTTTGGTGATAGTGCGGGTGTGATTTTTACTAATCCAGTTTCGTATTTTACTATAAGTGAAGCTTATTTAACAGCATCAATAAGTATAGCGGATATGAATAACAACTTACTATTTTATGGGTCATCCACCAATGCCACTGCCTATAATAGTTCTAATACGAAAAGGGGGAAACTAATAAATAGAAGTCATCAAAAAATGGTGAACGGAGACTCATTATTTTGTTTAGGTTGGTATCACGATATTCTAATAGTGCCAAAATCAGTTTTGGATAGTACCTTCTTCGTTTTTGTTGCCGGTGTATCGGGACCGCCCTATGGTTTGTATTATAATATTGTTGATTTAAAATTACAAAATGGACTGGAAGTAACCTAAAAGAATATTCAAATTGATACCAGCCCAATGTATGATGGATTAATGGCTGTAAAACACGGTAATGGCAAGGACTGGTGGTTAGTTACACGGCACTGGGACAATGTAAGTCAAAGTTATAACAACGAGTTTTATGTATATTTAGTAGATTCATTAGGCATCAGTGCATTGCCTGTTCAAACCGTTGGAACTATGCGGACTTCTAATGGAGGAGAAATAAGTTTTAATTCTGATGGGACGAAAATGGCTGTTTCTGATTGGGGCAATCTAATTGAACTTTATGATTTCGACCGTTGCACAGGAACAATTTCTAATGCTTTAAATATTGAATTACCAAACACAAGTGGAGGACCCTATAAGTATTATTTTAGTTTGTGTTTTTCACCAAATGATCGGTTTTTGTATGTATTCAGTAATTTGAGCATTGCTGATGCAACAATTTTCAATTTGATTTAACGGCAAGTAGTATTCCTAATTCAAAACTTGGTAGTAGGTACAATTCAAGATTCTGCTTCGGCGGTTATGTGATGAAATTGGGTCCTGATAACAAAATCTATATAAGTTCTTGGTCAAGGTAATTTTGGATGCTTACCCATATCCAGTTGGCCATTATAATCCGTCAATACAGCCTTAACAGTAATCAATCCACCCAGATAGTCTAGGCTCCGCCTGTGATTTTCAATTATTTTCATTTTCCTTTAGGGGGCCACCGCACATATAGAGGTTTACCTCATAACCCAAATTACGAAATGGGCGCATGGGCGGGGAGTCCGTGCGATACGCTAACGGTAGGCCTAACCGAAAATGATGTAAAGAATGATGTGTTCTTTCAAGCCTGGTACAATTCCGAGTGGAATATGATTCATGTGAATGCGTCGAAGTTAAAAGGGAAGATTGGGGTGTTGCGGTTGTTTGATGTGGAGGGGCGAGTGGTGGTGGAGAGGAAGGTGGATGTGATACATGGTGGGTATTTTACATCTGAAATTGTTATGAATGATATTGCAGCTGGGTATATATTGTTTCTTTAGTTACGGAGAAAGGATAAAGTTCAAGGAAAAATTTTGAAATATTAGTCACATACAAATAATCATTTAAACGCAACGGGCGCAGCGTTTATGCAGCAGGCGCAGCGAAAAAAAACTTGAAGCTTGAAGCTTGGGGCTTGCAGCTTGCTCAATCCGAAGTGAAATTTTTAGTACCCCACCATCTCGTTAGAAAAAAAACTACCTCAAGTCAATCACCTCAACTCCTGGATATTTCTTCACATCAAAAACAAACATATTGTCGTTGACAGGTGAGTTAGGTGTAAACTTTACGATGGAGTAGGGGAGGATAGCACCGCTCTTTTCATAAATTTTTGCTTCTTTCACAAACTGACCCGCTTTGTCGATGGACAATAAAATTTTGAAATAATTTTTCTTGGTATCGTCTGGTGTTAATTCAATTTGTTGTACGGTGCCACTCTTTTCTTTTTTATCACCAATGTATTTTGTCTTGAATCCTTTTTCATACAAGGTGAAAATATTGGTTGGTGTGATAGCATCTCCCGAAGATTTCGCTTCGGAAATTTGTACTTCGTTCGATTCTTTTAAGAAGGTCCATGTGCTGGCACCATCGCTCATCACGGTTTGATTATTTAAAACAAACTGAAACTTGGGACCATTTAAAATGATGGAGCCCGTAAAATTTTCGGAAGCTTTTGTTTTTTGATCTACACGCGATAATTTAAAAGTAGCGGATAGTGATTTGTAGGATTTGTATTTCGCACTTACCGACTTTAGAATTTGGGTCGATTTTGCATCGCTTTGCCCGAAGAGGGAAGTGCTTACTAATAAGATGAGCGCTAAGCATGCGCTCGCTAATTTATATCTATTCATAGGTTTTGTAGGCTGTAAAGATAAAGTTTCGAAACTTAAACTCCCGAAGGAGATCTCACGCTTTTCAATAACTGTTCCAAACTTGCCATATCCTTACAACGAACTTCACGAGCTTTACTTCCTTCAAATGGTCCTATAATTCCCGCTGCCTCAAGCTGATCCACAATTCTGCCAGCTCTATTATAGCCTAATTTCAATCTTCTTTGCAATAAAGAAGCAGAGCCTTGCTGGAATTGAACCACCATATGAGCGGCCTCGTCGAATAATGGATCAAAATCATCGGCCCCCATATCGTTTGATCCACCCGATGCTTCTCCTTCGCCCACATACTCAGGGAGTTGGTAAGCTTGTGAGTAGGCTCTTTGATTTCCGATGAAATTAGTAATTGCCTCAACTTCAGGTGTGTCAACAAAAGCGCATTGCATTCGAACTAAATCGGAACCGGTCGATAATAACATGTCACCTCTTCCAATTAATTGATCGGCACCGCCCGTATCTAAGATGGTACGGGAATCGATTTTGGATGTTACTCTGAATGCTAATCGAGCCGGGAAGTTGGCTTTGATAGTACCTGTAATAATATTTACAGACGGACGCTGTGTAGCGATGATCAAGTGAATTCCAATGGCACGCGCTAACTGAGCTAAACGAGCAATGGGAGTTTCTACTTCTTTGCCCGCAGTCATAATTAAATCGGCAAACTCATCGACCACCAACACAATATAAGGTAAGAAACGATGTCCGTTATTCGGATTTAATTTTCTGGAGATGAACTTCGCGTTGTACTCACGAATATTTCTTACTTGCGCTTCTTTCAATAACTCGTAGCGATCATCCATCTCAATACAAAGTGAATTTAATGTATTCACCACTTTCTTTGTGTCGGTGATAATCGCATCTTCATCCCCAGGAAGTTTTGCTAAGAAATGTCGTTCAATGGTTTTGAAAAGTGTTAACTCCACTTTCTTTGGATCTACTAAAACGAATTTTACTTGAGCAGGATGTTTTTTGTAAAGTAAAGAAACTAAGATTGCATTTAATCCAACTGATTTCCCTTGTCCTGTAGCTCCGGCCATCAATAAGTGAGGCATTTTGGCTAAGTCGGCGATGAAGATTTCATTGGAGATGGTTTTACCCAATGCAATGGGTAAATCGTAATCGGTATTTTGGAATTTCTCCGAACCAATCACCGCACGCATACTTACTATATCGGGATTTTGATTCGGTACTTCAATACCAATCGTTCCTTTGCCAGGAATAGGAGCGATGATACGAATTCCTAATGCTGCCAAACTCAACGCGATATCATCTTCCAAATTTTTAATTTTCGAAATTCGAATTCCAGCTTTGGGTACAATTTCAAAAAGAGTAACCGTAGGGCCTACCGTTGCTTTTATTTTATCAATCTCAATCGAATAATGTCCGAGTGTTTCAATAATTCGTTTTTTGTTCGCTTCCAACTCCGCCATCAACTCATCACGGCTCAATTGTGAACGACTGCTTGTATAATTTTCAAGTAGGTCGAGAGTAGGATGTTGGTATTGACTTAAATCTAATTTAGGGTCGTATTCTCCGAGTTGTTCAACTAAGTCCACATCTTCTGCACTGGTGACAATTCCATCTCCCTGTAACAATTCATCACCTTCTTTCAGCGCTTCAATTTCAAGTGTGAGATCATCAATTTTATTCACATCCAATTCCATCTCATTTTCTGGAATATCGGCATCTAATAAATGAATTTCAGGCTGGGGTGCAGTATTAGCAGCGATAACCGGTGGAGTTAAGTCGGGAATTTCATCACGATGCGAATAATCATCGGGTAATTCTAATTCCATGTCATCATCGCCCAAATCATCTGCAAAATCTTTCAATTTATTTCCAGCAATAAAATCTTCTTCATCAGATAGCAAGGCATCCACGTCTTCTTCATTGTTTTTGTTTTTAGATGGAAGTTTAAAGCTGAAATTATATACAGCCACTAAAAAAGAAAATCCAGTGAAGCCCAACAAAAATCCAGTACCTACTTTTCCAATCGAAAGATTCAACCACATATTGATTTGATAACCGATTCCTCCTCCTAAAAAGAGTAAATCGGGTTTGCTGCTAAACAAAAACGAAAGCGCAGGTGGGAAGAACAACAAACAAAATAAACTGTATTTGAAAGTTTTCTTGATTGGCAATAAAGAAGCTTGAAATAAAATTTTAAATCCAGAAATGAATGACAACAATACAAAAGCATAAGCTGCCAATCCAAACCAGTTATACATGAATTGATGCGATACAATAGCACCAATCTTCCCTAACCAATTATCCACTTGCTTATCGGAGAAACGGATGAGATCGAACCATGATCCGGTCACTAAACTCTGATCCGTTTTCCAGGTGAAAAAATAAGAAGTAAATGCAATCAATGAATAGACGGAAACCAACAACAAAAACAATCCAAAAATTTTATGCGTTCTTTCGTTTGTTAAAAACAACTTTACCGCATGCGGCTCATCCACCGAAACTTTTTCTTTACGCTGACGTACTTTTTTTTGTGGCTTCTCTGTAACCAATTCTTCTTCCATCTCCACATCGTCTTTCACGATGGGTTCTTTTATTCTATTTCCCTTTCCAGCCATGTCAATTGGTTTAGCGGTTAAAAGTACCGAGAATTCGTACTTGTTTCACACTGTATCCTGTATGCTTATTGAACATATGAATGTGTAAAACTGAACGAAGATTTTCCTATGATTATTGGAGGTAAAATCAAATATTCTAAAATTTTGATTAAATTGGTGCTTATGAATGAAGTTTCCACCCCCGAAAAACAGGAAATCCTAGATAAATTGAAGGTTTTTTACCCCATGCTTGAGCCTGCATTAATGCATGAGATAGCAGCTAATTCCATGATTCGAGAATTTTCCCCAGGCGAAATATTAATGAAACCTGGACAATTTTTTAAGTCTACCATGCTGATAACCAAGGGTAGAGTAAAAGTTTACAAGGAAGGAGACCAAGGTAGCGAATTCTTTATGTACTACCTCGAACCGGGAACTGCCTGTGCATTGTCTATGATTTGCGCTGCTCGCCAAGAGCAGAGTGAGCTCTTAGCCAAAACGATAGAGTCCACTGAAGTAATATTAGTTCCCATTGCCTTGATGGATAATTTGATGGCTACCTATCGAACATGGTATTATTTTGTGTTAGAAAGTTATCGAAATCGGTTTGAGGAATTGTTGAATTTGATTGATCATACAGTTTTTAAGGGTTTAGATGAGCGTCTTGAATTTTATTTAAAGAAACAAAGAGATACTTTTAAGTCAGATGAATTGAAAATTACGCATGAAGAAATAGCGAGTGACTTGGGTACATCACGAGTTGTTATATCCAGATTACTAAAAAGCATGGAACAAGCTGGCAAGCTAAAGTTAAACCGAAATGCAATCGACTTAAAAAATCTTTCTGTGTAATGAATGTTACCAACAATTTAGTTTCGATGCCCCATCTTTGCACCAGTTAAAAATGATATGCTTGAAATAATTGGTTACCTCGCCTCCGCATTAATTGGGATTTCTTTAGGATTGATTGGTGGTGGTGGGAGTATTCTCACCGTTCCAGTTTTAGTTTATTTGTTTCACCAAGATGCTGTTGTCTCTACATCCTATTCTTTATTCATCGTAGGTACTACCGCTTTAGTTGGCGCCATTCCGAAATTTAAAGAAGGAATGATCGATCTGAAAACCGCTGTCATATTCGGAATTCCATCATTGATCGCCGTTTATTTGACTCGATTACTGTTGGTGCCCGCCATCCCAGAAGAAGTATTTACGGTTTCTGGATTTATCGTTACTAAATCGATATTTATGTTGCTCCTTTTTGCTGTGTTGATGGTCATTGCTGCTTACTCTATGATTCGCAGTAATGGTTTAAAGAAAGTAGAAGTTTCGAAGAGTGAAAGAACGTATAATTATCCCATTATTATTTTGGAAGGTTTGTTTGTAGGAACATTAACCGGTATGGTAGGAGCAGGAGGTGGATTTTTAATTATTCCCGCTTTAGTTTTGTTAAGTGGATTACCTATGAAGGAAGCCGTTGGAACTTCGTTGTTAATTATTGCTGTAAAATCATTGATTGGATTTACGGGTGATTTTGGACATTATGATTTAAATTGGGTGCTTCTTATTTCCGTAACTACCATTGCAGTGATTGGAATCTTTATTGGTAATGCACTGTCGAAAAAGTTTGATGGAGCAAAATTGAAGAAAGGGTTTGGATGGTTTGTGCTTATTACCGGAATTTATATCATTATTAAAGAAGTTTGGTTAAAATAAAATAGCATTGAAAACGATTATATAAAATACAAATGAAAATAGAACAAATATATACAGGATGTTTAGCACAAGGTGCTTACTTCATCCAATCCGAAAATGAAGCGGTTGTGATTGATCCATTGAGAGAAGTTCAACCTTATTTGGATCGTGCAGAGAAAGAAGGCGTAAAAATTAAATATGTATTTGAAACGCATTTCCATGCTGATTTCGTTTCAGGTCATATCGACTTAGCAAATGCAACAGGAGCAAGTATAGTTTTTGGTCCGAATGCCAAAACCAACTTTACTGCGCATGTTGCAACAGACGGTGAGGAGTTTAAAGTAGGGAAATTACGTTTTAAAGTGTTGCATACTCCTGGACATACGATGGAATCGACTTGTTTTCTGTTGATGGATGAGCATGGAAAAGAAGTTGCTTTGTTCACAGGAGATACTTTGTTTATTGGTGATGTAGGTCGCCCCGACCTTGCTCAAAAATCTGATGTTACTCAAGATGATTTAGCGGGATTATTATTTGATTCGTTGCGCAACAAAGTAATGACTTTGCCGAATGATGTGTTAGTATATCCGGCACATGGTGCGGGTTCTGCTTGTGGAAAAAACATGAGTAAGGAAACGTTTGACACGCTTGGGCATCAGAAAGAAGTGAATTATGCTTTACGTGCGAACATGACGAAGACAGAATTCATCAAGGAAGTTACCGATGGATTATTACCTCCGCCTGCTTATTTTCCACAGAATGTAATGATGAATAAGGAAGGTTATGAAAGCATTTCCAATGTGATGAAGCGTAGTAATCAGGGATTATCGCCTGATGCCTTTGAAGCAGCAGCTAATGAAACAGGAGCTTTGTTGTTAGATACAAGAGATCCTCAAGTTTTGCAAAAGCATTTGTTCCGAATTCGATTAATATTGGAATCGATGGTGGATTCGCTCCATGGGTAGGTGCATTAATTCCAGATGTGAAACAAGAAATATTAATTATTGCTGATGAAGGCCGTGAAGAAGAAGTAGTGACACGTTTGGCGCGTGTAGGATATGATAATGCCTTAGGGTTGTTGTCAGGAGGAATAGAGGCGTGGAAGAAAGCAGGAAAAGAAGTTGATACCATCACTTCCATTTCTGCAGATGAGTTGGCTGAAATTATTTCTAAAAACGATAAAACAAAAATTGTAGATGTAAGAAAACATGGCGAATATGTATCTGAACATATCAATGGAGTTACACATGCTCCACTTGATTTTGTGAATGATGCGATGCCAACCATCAGCAAGGATGAACCGTTTACATTCATTGCGCCGGTGGCTATCGTTCAATGATTTTTACATCGATTCTTAGAGCAAGAGGATACGATAATTTAATTGATATCAAAGGCGGGTATAATGCAATTAAAAATTCAGGCAAGTTTGATTTAACAGATTATGTTTGCCCCTCAACGTTAACAAAGTAAAATTGTGGTTAATAGTAGCCCGTTGCGATTTACTTTGCAACGGGATTTTTTTTGATATAAATTTATTTCCTAATAGTGATTTTTTTTAACACTAGAGAAACAAGAGAACACAAAAGAACACAAAGAAACGCAAGTGAACTAAGGTGTCCTCTTGTGACCTCTTGTGCCCTCTAGTGCCTGCCTGCTGTAGTTGGGTGGGTCTGGGTTTGTTTCGGTCTTTTTTTTGTTCATTCTCGCTTTTCTTTTGACTTTCTACTGAGCTGCTTACCTCTCCAACGATAAAGTTTTCTTGCCCCCTTTCGTTGTGTTTGCTCTTTTTACCTTCTTCTTTGTCCGCGTCCCTTTGTTTCTTCGTCTGCTCTTCTTTGCTCTGTTGCATGTGGTCCTTTTTTTCCCTTCTCTTGCCCCGTTCTTTGTCTCGCCCTTGTTTTTCCTTGTGGTCCTTTAAAGCTTTGGCTCCCGTTTCTCTTTTGGCGTTTCCCTTTATGCCCCCTGTCCCCTGCCCCCCCTTCCCCTTTCTAATCTGCGTTTTTCTTCCCTTGCCTTCCCTCCCTTCCAGTGCCCGCTTAGCAGGTTGAAACTTCCGCAGATGGGATGAAAATTAATATTTGTTTAATCACAAAATCAATGACGAATATCATGACTCCTATGTAACTTTAGTAACGTTTAAAGAGAACCATTCAATATACTTTTGCTATAGTTAAAACAGAAAAACGAACCTTATGAAAATCGAACAAATTTATACCGGATGTTTAGCTCAAGGAGCTTATTACATTGAATCGAATGGTGAAGCTGCCATTGTCGATCCACTAAGAGAATACAAGCCTTATCTTGATCGATTGCATAAAAGCAAAGCAAAATTAAAGTATGTTCTTGAAACTCATTTTCACGCAGATTTCGTTTCTGGTCATCTCGATCTAGCTCGACATACGGGTGCTAAAATTGTGTATGGTCCATCGGCTAAAGCAGAATTCGATTTGTATGAAGCAAAGGATAATGAAATGTTGCCGTTAGGGAATGTTTTCATTAAAGTATTACATACCCCTGGACATACAATGGAGTCAAGTTGCTTTTTAGTGATCGATGAACATGGAAAAGAACATGCGTTATTCTCAGGGGATACATTGTTTATAGGAGATGTTGGTCGTCCTGACTTAGCACAAAAGGGAGATATTACTCAAGAAGTACTTGCCGGATATTTGTTCGATTCCTTGCGCAACAAAGTGATGACCTTGCAGGAAGATGTCATTGTTTATCCTGGTCATGGCGCTGGATCTGCTTGTGGGAAGAATATGTCGAGCGAAACGATCGATACTATCGGACATCAACTGAAGAATAATTATGCTTTACGTGCGAATATGACTAGAGAAGAGTTCGTGAAAGAAGTATTAACCGGATTAATGCCTCCGCCCGCGTATTTCCCAAAAAATGCTGCCATGAATAAAATGGACAGCCAATCATTCATGGAAGTGATGGAACGCGGATCTCGTCCTTTGGATGTTGCATCATTTCGATTTATTGCTGAGGAAACAGATGCATTGATTTTAGATACCAGAAAACCTGAGGAGTTCGTGAATGGATTTATTCCGGGTTCAATCAATATTGGATTGGATGGCAACTTTGCGCCATGGGCAGGTGCTTTGATTCCTGATTTGAAGCAGGAAATTTTATTGGTAACTGAACCTGGTCGTGAAGAGGAAGTAATTACTCGACTTTCCCGAGTAGGGTTTGATTATACAATAGGATATTTGGAAGGGGGATTTTCAACGTATTTGGCCAGTGGTGAGAAAGTGGATTCGATTGAATCCATCGACGTAGCAGAATTAAGGAGAAGAGTAGACAAAGATCCGCATACAGCACTTCTTGATGTTAGAAGAAAAAGTGAATACGATGCAGAACATGTATTAAACACAGAGGTGGCGCCATTAGATTATATCAATGAAAGCATGAGTAAAATTCACAAGAACCAAGATACATTTGTTTATTGTGCAGGTGGGTATCGTTCCGTGATATTTATTTCTATCCTTAAAGCAAGAGGATTTGAAAATTTAATCAATGTGAAAGGTGGATTTAATGCTATCAAAGATTCGGGGTTGTTCAATGTTTCTGCCTTTCATGCACCCACTTCATTGTTGTAGATAAATGAATTAATGAAATAAAATATAATTAAATATGATAAAATTTTTGCAGGGCTTATTTAAGAAAAATTATGAAGATTGTGAAGGCACAGATTTTAAATCAAGGTTGTTGAATGATAAACATGCTGTATTGTTGGATGTACGTTCTGCGGCTGAATTTAAGTCTGGAACAATTAAGGGTTCAAAAAATTCTAATATGATGAGTCCTTCATTCTCTACTGAAATTGGAAAGTTGGATCCTGCAAAAACATATTTTGTCTTTTGTAGGAGTGGAGCTCGAAGTGGAATGGCAGCAAAAATGATGTCGAAGGTTGGACTGAAAGTAATTAATTTACGAGGCGGCATTGCAGCTTGGCCTAAATAATTGTTTGTTTAATTAGTAATTTATGTTACCATGAACCAGCATCATCAGATATTAATAGTAGGAGGTGGAACAGCAGGAATAATGACTGCCGCTTTTTTAAAGAGGAAAAAATCCGATTTAAAGATTAGTATTATAGAACCTTCTAAGTACCATTATTATCAAGCTGCATGGACTTTAGTGGGAGCAGGAACTTTTAAATATCAGGATACTCGTAGAGAAGAATTAGCACTTATTCCAAGTGGAGTAACATGGATTAAAGATTATGCTATTTCGGTGGATCCAGAGATGAAGAAGGTCTTTACAAAAGAATCGGGTGTTCATACCTTTGATTATTTAGTGCTTTGCCCTGGCTTAGTCATGGACATGGATGCTCTGCCAGGATTGAAAGAGGCGCTTGCTACTGATTCTGTATGTAGTAATTATATAGATCCTGAGCATACTTGGAAGGTGATTAAAAATTTCAAAGGGGGAAATGCAGTTTTTTCTCAACCATCAACACCTATAAAGTGCGGAGGTGCTCCACAAAAAATAATGTATTTGGCGGAGGAAGCTTTTTCAAGACACGGTGTGAGAGATAAAACAAAAGTGATCTTTGCAGCTCCAGCGTCTGTGATATTTGGAGTGAAGGATTTTGCGTTGACATTGGATGAAGTCATCAAGCGAAAAAAAATTTTAACACGTTTCTTTTATAGCCCTGTAAAAATTGATTCTGTGAAGAAGAAGATTTGGTTTAAGTACACAAAACCTGACGGGGATATTTCGCATGTGCTAGTTGGAAATACCATTGGAGAAAATTGGGTGAAGAAACATCTCATCGAATTGAAATACGATATGTTGCATATTGCACCTCCTCAAAGTGCTCCTGATTTCATACGTAATTCTTCGCTGGCTCATCAAGAAGGTCCATCAAAAGGATGGCTGAATGTGGATATCCATTCTTTGCAACATGTAAATTATCCGTCGATTTATGGGATTGGCGATGTTGCGGCATTACCAACTGCTAAAACGGGTGCTGCAGTTCGAAAGCAAGTTCCCGTAGTTGTAAGTAATATCTTAAATCAGATAGATCATGGTTTTGCAGAAAAAACAACTTATAATGGTTATTCTTCCTGTCCCTTAGTTACTGGTTATGGGAAGATGGTATTAGCGGAATTTAAATATGATAATATTCGAGATTCAGATCCTTTGCTAAGTAAATTCTGGGATACATCCAAAGAGCAATACAGCATGTGGCTTTTGAAAAAATACGGACTTCCTTATCTGTATTGGAACAAAATGATGAAAGGGAAAATGATTGAGTAAAAAAAGGATGGATCAAAGATCCATCCTTTTTTTATTAATTCAGAATGTAGAATTCAGAATTAGGCTTGTACTTATGTGAAAATTTCTAAAGTTAATTCTTATCGCGAAGCCTCGTTGCTTAAATTTTAAATCTTAATTCTTAATTCTTAATTCATAATTCTTAATTCATAATTCTTAATTCTTAATTCTTAAATCTTAATTCTTAAATCTTAATTCTTAATTCTTAATTCTTAATTCTTAATTCTTAATTCCTACATTCTTAATTCTACATTCTTAATTCTGAACTAAAATTAATGGCCGTGCATCCCCGGGGTATGCGCATGCCCGTGTTCAATTTCTTCTGGCGACGCTTCACGAACCTCTACTACTGTTCCGCTGAAATGCAAATCCTGTCCGGCTAGTGGATGATTAAAATCCAGCAATACATGTCCATCTTTGAATTCTACAACTTTAGCGACCATTTGATTGCCTTCACGGTCGAGAAGTGGAACCATGTTACCAATGCGAAGTACTTCTAAGTCTAAAACTCCATCTACTTTGAACATATCATCCGGAACATTGACTAATGCATCCGCTTCATTTAAGCCATATGCATTTTCTGCATTGATGCTGAACGTAAAATTATTTCCAACTGAAAGCCCAGCTAGGTTTTCTTCAAATGCAGGAATTAATTGCCCTGAACCAAAGAGAAATACCAATGGATTTTCATTTCCAGTCTCTTCAACTTTGTTTTTTTCTTTTCCTTCCTGACTGCTGTGTAACACGTAAGTAACACTTACAACAGTATTTTGTCCAATTTGCATATTCTTTTGTTTTATAGGCTATTGCAAATGCCTATGCGAGGAATATGCTGCCGTGGTTGAAAAGCAAAAGTAAGGAATTCAAAAATGATCGAGAAATATTATTTTAATTTTTACAGATTAGTGGTTGGTTTTGCCAGATACCATTCATATATCGATTTAGTGATATTTGAGATCAACTGAGTTTGATAGGTTTGATCATTTCCACTTGTCATAATGGTAAGTACAATGGTATTGTCAGGTAAATAGATAATTCCAGTTTCGTGAATTTCTTGAAAAGTGGTATCTCTATATCCTCGCTCTCCAAATTTATGTGCAATTATAATGGAATCGGGCAACGCTTTTTTCATTCCATTGTTAAATTTAGTGTCGGTCAATAATTCAAGAGCGAATTCAGATAAATTTTGGGTTGTGTAACTCGAGTTGTATAATACTCTCATGAATTTACTAATATCTATAGCCGACATTTTCACTGTTGATTGTTGAATTTTTGGAACTTCCATTCCTAAATCAGTAAAAACATTATAAACAAATTCGGGTTCGATGTTTTGATTCAGCAACATATTGGCTTGATTATCGGAATCAATAATCATTGCTTTTATTAAATTTCGAACCGTATATGTTTTTCCCTTTTCTATATGGTTTGTAACGATGGTTTGTTTAGGCATCGCATCATTTGCAATATCAAATTTTATTCTTTTATCAAAAAAACTAGGTGATACTTCTAGTCTTTTCAAATAGGCGAGCAAGATGGGTAATTTCATGATACTACCTGGGTCAAACAAATCATTTTGTTGAATGCCCATCCAGCTGCCATCGTTAAATTCACTCAGATATATGGAGACATTACTTACTTTATTTGATGCTTTTTCTAGCGAGACTTTATTGAGTAACTCTTGCTTTAAATTCGTAAATTTTGAACTCTCTTTAGAAATATCGCCAAACAATATAGGTTGTGAAAGCCGATGTCGTTTTAGTCGGACAAAATTCATTTTTTCGTCGCCAATATTGGTTGCAACAACGTTTTCCCGACCTACATTTGTGGTCGAATTTTTACTAAACATGTAAGTAAATACAATGCTTAGGGCGCAGGCAAAAACTACTTTGTAATAAGGTAGTTTGCCTCCCTTAAGGAAGAAATCATAAAATTTACACGTTTTGGAAGTGCACCACTAAGGTGAGGAGTAAAATTCTTTTATCCAAATAATAAAAAAATAATTTGGAAGAAGTATTTAGAATTGTGTTTTACTAATAAAAAGGGCGATAATATTGGTGGATTAAATGTATTGAGGTGGTCTGTTATTTATTAATTTGACCTGAATCGACAAGTTCGCTTTTTTTTGCTATTCATTATCTTTCCATCTCCATAAATGCCTAGACGCTAGGCTGCGATATGGCTGCCATGCAAGGGATATACGAATCATTTCTGTTTTCAATTCTTTTCCTTTAAACGGTAGGTCATAAAGTTTAATCATGGCTTGCTGTATTCCTAAGTCGTCGACAGGTAATACATCAGGACGGTTCAAATTAAACATGAGAATCATTTCCGCCGTCCATCTACCTACACCTTTAATACTCGATAAATAGTCAATTAAATTATCATCACTTTTCGATAAAGTCGTTTGTATTCAAGTGTATTTTCAAGTGAGAAGGTAGAAATGTTTTTTAAGTAGCCTCCTTTTTGGTAGGAGAGACCCACTGCCCTCAATTGTTCAATATCCATTTTAATGATGGCTTTCTCCGTGGGTTGTTCATCAGGAAATAGTTGAATAAATCGATTCCAAATGGTTGCAGCCGCTTTAGTAGATAATTGTTGACTCACAATGGCACTTAATAAGGAAGTAAATAAATCTTTTTGATGTGCTGGTTCTAATTTTCCGGTTTGCTTGATGATCGCTTTTAATTTAGGATCTTTTTTCAAATGTTTATAAGCTAATTCTATGTCCCATTTCATGTTGATGCGATTGTATTATTTCTTTGGTTTGTTTTGAATTCTCCACTCTTTAGGGTAATAATTATTCCAGCGACTTGCATTTTTTTGCCCACCCTAAGATGGAATGTTCGTATTTGATAAGATGCCATCCTGAATTTTCACACTTGGATTGAAGTGGATCACCGCAAAGATATTGAAGAGCTTGGTCTAAATTTAATTGTACAGTTGGTATTTCAGGATGTATCGAATTGCTCAGAGATAATTCAGCAGACGGGATGAAATCTTTGCCTTTTATTTCTCCCATTAAGATTCCACTCATGCGAATATAAGCGGAATAACTTAATTGTTTTGTAAGATCCTGAACCCCGTTGGTGGTAGCATATATGAAGTCCTGTTGCTGTACGTAGTTGAATAATCTATCCTGGGTAGTCCATGCACTTAGATCAGGAATATTGCTTTTTTTAGAAGTGATTTTTTGAATGGAAAAGTTGTTTTCTTTCCTTTCTCCATTTTTCTGTAACAAGCAACAGTAAAACCCTTCGCTTTTTACTTTGTGTGGATAAGCCTGCCAACCATATTTAGTAGAAACAATTCCTTGTGGTGGAATAGGAGTGATCATTTGCAAGTCGTATTCTTGAATTATTCTCTCAATCTGTAAATCGTTTTCCGATTCTTCATAAGTACAAGTGGAATAGAGGAGGAGTCCACCTGGTTTTAAGACAGGAAGGATGGCTTCCAATATTTGCGATTGTCGAATACTGCATACATTCACTTGGTCCATACTCCACTCCGAAATGGCATGCTCATCTTTACGAAATAATCCTTCACCACTACATGGAGCATCCACTAAAATTACATCAAACAGAATTTTACTTTTTGAAAAATCTTCTGCTTTATTTTGAGTGACGATGCAATTGGAAAATCCCCATTTAGCAATATTTTGTCTTAGAATTTTATTTCTTGTAGGGATTAATTCATTGCTCACTAATATTCCATCTTCATTCATCATGCTCAAAAGGTGCGTTGACTTGCCTCCGGGTGCAGCGCATAAATCAAGAACGACTAAGTTCTTGTTCTCTTCGAAAAATGGAAGCAAAAGTTTTTCGAGAAGCATCGATCCTGCTTCCTGAACATAATAGGCGCCAGCATGAAAGTGTGGATCATACGTAAAAATTGGACGTTCATTTAAATACCTTCCTAGATTACACCAATCCACTTTCTTCGCATCTTCGAAAAGGTCAGGAGTGGATTTTATCGGATGAAGTCGTAAAGAAATTGGTGGTGCTAATTGTTGACTAACGAAAAAAGACTCAGCCTCGTTGGGCAAAAGTGTTTGCATGTTTTGAATAAAGGTTTCTGGAAATATTTTCATGTTTAATTTTTAATTTTATTCAATCTTCTACGAAACTTAAATTTTTTCCATAGGTTTCTGGTAAATAAATTGTTGAAGCAATGGCAAATGTCCATACTATTACTCCCGTAATGAGTAAACCCATTGCAAGATCCACTTGAAACGAGGTTTGAATCCAAAGGTGTAGCGGTACGAGCAAGGTAATTGAACCTCGCATGAAATTGGTAACGGTTGCAGTAGCCAATACCCTTAAGTTTGTGCCAAAGTGCTCAGCCGTTGTGGTTACAAAAACGCTAAGGTATCCGCAACCAAGTCCCATTAAGAATGAAGTTGTGTTTAATCCGATTCCATTCCATATATTTATGAAGTGGTTTGTCGTTGCTAAAATAGCAAGGGTCATGAATAGTATCAATGTTTTTTTTCGAGATTGAATGAGTTGACTTAGTAACCCTGAGCTTAAATCTCCCAATGTTATTCCAATTTGAAATAAAATAAAGCATGTTCCGAGTTCTAAATTATCAATGTGGTAAAGTTGTGCAATTTCTGGAGATAAAGAAATGAGCAGTCCGACGCTGTACCAAATGGGTACACCCATCAAGATACAAGCAATATATTTTGTTGTTCTTTTTTGTTTTTAAGAGTACTTTAAATGAACCTTTTTTGATTTGCTAATTGTTGTTGTTCTTGAAACATGATCGGTTCGGAAATTTTCATTCTTAAAAGTAAAAGAAGTAGTCCCATGCAACCGGCAATGAAGAATGCGATTCGCCATGGAATAATATTACCTATAAGACCAGCTGTAACGGCTCCTAATGCTCCCAGCGTCGCAACGAGAATGGTTCCGTATCCTCGATTCTTAATAGTCATACTTTCTGAAACTATGGTGATTCCTGCTCCTAATTCACCTGCTAGTCCAACTCCCGCTAGAAAACGTATGATGGCATAACACGTAGTATCATCAACAAAAGCATTAGCAATATTGCTTAAGGAGTACAATAAGATAGAACCAAAAAGTACGGTCTTTCGTCCTTTCTTGTCGCCAATAATTCCCGTTAGAATTCCACCTACCATCATACCTGCCATCTGTATGGCTAATAAAAATTCACCTTGATGTGATAATTGTGTTCCGGAAAATCCCATCTCTTTTAAGCTAGGTACTCGATAAATATTGAAGAGAAATAAATCGAAAGCATCAACAAAAAATCCAAGTCCTGCAACAATAACAGCAAGATTGAATGGGGATTTATGTAAATTATTGTTCATAAGTGGCTAAACTATAAAATAAAATGATTGTTGTAACACTTAAGTATGTGTTAGTTAAGTATAACTGTTTCTTCAAATGCGATGAAGCTGCTTGATTCTATATGGATTTTTTATTTTTACATGGATTAATTGTAATCTCTAAAACCTTATTCAAATCTAAATCATAAAAACATGAAAAAATTATTTTAAGTGCATTTATCGTAATCGGTCTATGTGCAGTAAGTCAAGCTTAAGATTGAAAACTCCGCCTTCTCCAACTCAAACCATTAAGCAAGATTTTGGTTATAGGGACAGTGGAAGTAAATTATTCTCGCCTAAGTGTAAAAGGTAGGGTGATTTTTGGTGATCTTGTTCCCTATAATAAAGTATGGAGAACAGGTGCGAACAGTGCTACCACAATTACATTTTCTGATACAACAATGATAGCAGGTAAGAAAGTAAATCCAGGAAAGTACGGTTTGTTGACAATGCCAGGCACTACCGATTGGACAATTATTATTTCAAGTAATACTACGGTTACTGGCCCTGAAGATTATAAAATGGAAGAGGATGTTGTTCGTGTTAAATCTTCTGTAACAACGTTAAAAGATAAAGTGGAAACTTTTACTATTAATATTGGTAATATTACGGCTTCTACTTGTGATGTTCAAATCGCTTGGGCGAATTCAATGGTAAGTATGCCAATTTCTGTAGAGAATGATGCTCGCATCATGAAAGATATTGAGCGTTATGTTATCAAAGATACACGTCCATATAGTTCAGCAGCGAATTATTATGTAGAAAACGGAAAGGATATGAAGCAAGCTTTGGCTTGGTACGATAAGGCAATCGAAAGTAATCCTAAAGCTTATTGGAATGTGCATGCTAAAGCAAAATGTTATGCTAAGATGGGCATGGTGAAAGAAGCTATCGAAACTGCAAACAGATCAATCGCGATCGCCACAGAAGCGAAGGATGATAATTATGTTAACTTGAAAAAAATTGATTGAATCTTTAAAGTAAAAAAATAATAGATTAATATAATATAAAGCCTAGGGTTTCAACTCTAGGCTTTGTTATTTAACGATGGTTTATTTTAAGACTTCGCCTTTAAACGTTGCGGATAAAGTGATTTTCACATTAAAACTATGATCAATGGGTGCTGTTGTAAATCCAGAGAGATTAAATTTGAATTTCGTTTGATTGAAATAGTTGATCAATTCAACATCCTGAACATCTAAATCCAATTCGGTTAGACCTCCCGTGGGTACTGGATCTTTTCCTGCAAATTCGATAAGAGAGGTTCCCGCAAGGTTACTAATTTCACTCTTAATTTTGGTGGTGAGATCAAAGGTATATGGATTAGGGTCAGGATCTTCAATTTCAAGTTTTACCGCAGTAACTTTTATTGATTTTAGATTATCAACACCTACTCCTTGGCCAGAAACAAGGCCTTGAATGTCGCTTTCAATTTCAAGGACTCCAAGTTCTAAATCTCCTTGCATGGTGGTAGGATCAACCGTTATGGTGAGTGTGGAGTAGTCATGTGAAAAACTAAATCCTGTTAAGTTTTCATCGTCACAGGATGTAGAGAGGGTAATAAACATGAATACTAGAAGGATACTAAGTAGATTTTTCATGATTTTTTTTGTTGAAATTTCGATGCAAGTTAACTATATATAAAGAAATATCAAAGTGAATTTTTATTTACGATTGTATTTGAGACTTTTTAAACAAGATTTTCAATAATAGACTGATTAAAATCACCCCAAAACACCCAATTAAATTGAGCCAAAGGAAGGATATAGTATCAGAAAAGTAAATGAAAACGATCATCAATTCAGTGATTAATGCAGCAATAAAGACGGCATGGCCTTTAATTGATTTTAAGAAAAGCGCGACCATAAAGATGCCTAAGATGGTTCCATAAAATAAAGAACCTAGAATGTTTACTGCTTCAATTAATGACCCTAGTTTTCCTGCAACCGAGGCAACAAGTATGGAGAATAATCCCCATCCAAAAGTATAGAAACGGGATAAAAATAAATTCTTTTTATCGGTTCTCTCTTTAGGTCTGATCTGTTGATGCCAATCCACAACACAGGTTGAAGCGAGAGAATTTAAAGCGGCTGCTATAGAACCCCAGGCCGCAAGGAATATGATAGCTATGAGCAGTCCAACAAGTCCTTGAGGTAAATGGTGTATGACAAAATGAAGGAAGATGTAGTTGGTATCGTTTGTGTCGGCTAGCGGATCAGATTTCTTGATCTCTGCAGCTGCCGATTGTCGCAATGCAACGGTTTTTTCATTTTGTTCGGAAAGTTCACGCTTATATTTTTCGATCAAGTCGGTATTACTTGCTTTCTTGGCTTCAAGAAAATACAGCGCGGTCTGTTTTTTCTCTTCGTTTAATGCTGCAAATTGTGATTCGAGTTTAATGATTTCCTGTTTCGCTACTCCATTTCGGGCCAATTCAAGTTGTTTGCTATTGTAGTTGATGGGCCCGAAAGAGAGTATAAAAAGTAAATACCATTGCACCTACCAGCAAAATGAGAAATTGCATAGGTATTTTAACAAACCCATTCATCAATAATCCTCTTCGACTTTCACTTAAGTTTTTTGCTGTGAGGTAACGTCCTACTTGCGATTGATCGGTTCCAAAGTAGGAGAGTGCCAGAAAGAATCCTCCTATGATACCACTAAAAATATTGTATTTGTCTTTCCAGTCGAATCCCGATTCTGTAAAACCGGTGGTGATCACATTTAATTTTTGCGAAGCTCCAGCAATGCGAAGTGAGTCTACAAAATTTAGGTCGTCGGGGAGTAAATGGATGAGCATATAACCCGCTAAAAACATTGCAATGAAAATAATGATGAGTTGTTGCGTTTGTGTATATGAAATAGCTTTTACTCCTCCGCTTACCGTATAGATTATTAAAAATCCACCCATAATAACGTTGGTAAGATAGATGTTCCATCCCATCAGAGACGACAATATTATCGAAGGAGCATAGATGCTTATTCCAGTGCTTAAGCCACGCTGTAGTAAAAAAAGAAAGGAGGTTAATAATCGAGTCTTCCGGTCAAATCGTTGTTCTAAATATTCGTAGGCTGTATAAATATTTAATTTTTGATATACTGGAAGTAAAATACACAAATGAATATCATAGCAAGCGGTAGACCGAAGTAATATTGCACGAATCGCATTCCGTCTGTATAGGCTTGGCCGGGTGCTGATAGGAAGGTGATGGCACTTGCTTGCGTAGCCATGATGGAAAAAGAACTAAGTACCATGGCATAGATCGATTGTTAAGAAAATAGCTATTGAGGTCTTTTTGTCCTCTGCTCTTCATCATTCCATACACGATGATGGAAAGCATCGTAACACATAGTACAAGCCAATCGATTCTGCTCATTGAAAGTATTGACTAAAGTAGGTGTAGAATATTATTTGTAAAAGAAGAAAGAGGAGTAGGGCACCGTATTTCTTGTTCCAGAATTTATTCGAATTAGTGTGTTCCATTAATTTTTTTGTCCAATTATGTTTGAAAAGAGTCGGTAGGCTCCAGGTACACCAGCTGGAAGTTGACGGAAGAAGGACAATCCGGTATAGATAAATTTTCCTTTGCCATAATTACATTGAATTAAACTTCCTTTTGGCTTTTCATCTTTGTCATTCATTAAGATAAAGTTGGTGTAATTGCTATCAATTTTAGTGGCAAAATAAAGCCCCCGCTCCTGTACCCATCCATCGAAATCTTTTTCGTTTATTTTATTGGGAATATTAAATATGGGATGATTGGGATCGGTAAAATTTACTTTTGCAACTTCCTCTGTCACTCGATTTCTGCTGATGGAAAATGGGTAGGGTGTTTTGAATGTTGATGGATGTAAATTGGAATTGGTATTGTATTGGACAATGTAGGTACCGCCTTCTTCAATGTATTTAAAGATTTGTTGATGTAAATTGGCTAATTCATCATCGGTATTGTACGCTCTGATTCCAGTGATAATGGCATCGAATTGATGGAGGTCTAAGTCATGCAGTGAAATGGCATTTACTTCTTCAACATGATAACCTATTTTTCTTAACGAAGAGGCTACTTCATCTCCTGCACCCTTTATGTAAAGTAGGTTTTTACACCCGATCTTAATATCCTCTTTTTGAAGTTCGATTTGCAAAGATGGAAACCATGTAATTCTTGGAATATGGTTGTAGTTGATGGATGTATTTCCTTTTAATACATTCCATTTTCCATTGTTTGTTTTGTATTGAATGGATAAACTGGCCTTACTTGAATGCGATTGTGTAGGTTGTATGGTGAAGCGAAAAATTGGAGAAGCTGAATTCGCTTAAGGATGAGAGTGGTGTCTCGAAAAGTAGATTTCCAATCGGCATTCGAAAGGGTTGATCGAATGGTAATCGTAGTATCAATCGATCCCCAATAAGAAATACTCAATTCGTAGGATTTGCTTTTTTCATCGGAAAAGATGGAATTGTTCTCGGATAATTTCGCAGTGAGTAAGGGTGATACAATCAATGGATGAATTAGTTCCCCTCTTACTGGATCCGTTTCTTTAAAAGTTACGGGTATTGATAAAGATATGGAATCATTCAAAATATACAGTTCAGCAGCTACATTTAGAGGTGCGTCGTTCCAAGGTTTCCCAATTTCTTTCGAGTCGGGTAGTGTAAATATTCCGTTGGGATGATTTTCTTTTAACCAATAGGGTTGCGAGTTCGTGTTACTTCCTGCGAGGATTATTTTTTTCGATTGAAAAATTTGTTTGTTAAGTGAGATGGAATAGGAGGAGTCTGGATTTATCCCAGAGGTAACCTTAAGTGTAGCTTCCGGATAGTTTCTGATGATGGACTGAAAAGTTACATGAACTGTATCCGATTCTGCATACCTTTCTTTATAAGAATAAGCAGCAGTCCAAAGTCCTAAACATTCAATTATTATTTTTTCAATCTCTATTAGCTTTCGAGTTTTGAGGGAGCTTGCTGGTAATTGGTGAAGTTGTGATCGTATTTTTAAAAGAGGGTGAACAGAAGCAGCTGGATCATGGAAATTATATTCCTGAATTGTTTTTTTAATGGCTAAAGAAATTTCTTTACCTAAGTCAGATTGTTCCCAATAGGAGGGTATATCTGCAAAAGGGTTCGTCACTAATGTATCACCTGCTACAGGACTAAAGTATTCTAATAATGTTCCTCGTTGACTTGGGACACCAAACCCCTGACTCTTATGTTGCGATCTACTTTCAGCTGCGAGTTCACCATTGCTTTTGCCATCTAGTAAATTATAGCCACCTACATCTACATTTAATTGTTGCTCGGTAATGGTATTATTTGATCCAAAGCGAAAGGTATTCCAATAGATTCGTTTTGCTTGCCATACTCCAAATTCAGCAACTTGGTATGGAAATTTTTTTTGGTCTGAGGCTGCATCGAATGCTTCTTTTGCCAAAATAGCACTGGAACTATGATGACCATGCCCAGCTCTTTTGTCAGGAGGAAATCGACAAATTATTACATCGGGTTTGATTTTACGGATTACATAGACCATATCTTCTAGCACTTTTTCCTTTTCCCAAAAATCTAATGTCTCCTCTGATGTCTTTGAATATCCAAAATCATAGGCTCTGGTAAAAAATTGTTCGCCACCATCTATAGCTCTAGCTGCCATTAATTCACGCGTACGGATGAGTCCTAAATTCTCACTCAGTTCAGATCCAATCAAATTTTGTCCGCCATCACCACGGGTTAATGAAAGATATGCGGTACGAAACAATTTCTCTTTCGACATCCAAGTAATTAGTCTCGTATTTTCATCGTCGGGATGAGCAGCAATGTATAGTACTGTTGTGGTTACTTCTAATTTTTTAAGCGATTGGAATATTTCAGTTGAACTTTGAGCAGAAATTTGTTTAAAAGAAAAAATAAAAGCTATAATGAGGTTGAAGTGGAATTTGTTCATGAATAATTTTTAATTTGCTCCAAAGATAATTATCTGATCTTTGATATTGATGGTAATCAAATTTGTTCCAATTTCACTGTTGAATTTACTTCAAAAAAAGAGGAGTAATTCATTGAGAAGTATCTCATTCAAGCCTTCTAAAATTATGATCTTCATTTTAATAGTGAATGCGATTATTCGTAAGTGATTGATTACTAAATATAATTGAAGTCAAAATATGACAAATAAATTATATTGAAATTATGAATAGATTTTTTATCTTTGGTACTTCAAAAAAAATCTAAACCAAAACCAAATGAAGAAGTTTTACAACTTAATTGCAGCATTTGTCTTATTAACAACTGTTGCTAGTGCACAATATTACTACATCCCATACCAAAATGCGGGAACGAATCCGGGCGGACTGAATAATGATGCTGAATATCCACTTGGCGGTGGTTTAGGAGCGAATTGGGCTGTATTGCAAGGACCATCTGCTACTCCAGTTTGGTCACCAGTAACCAATTTGCCTTTTGCTTTCAATTTTAATGGCAATCCAGTTTCTCAATTTAAAGTTTCTAATAGTGGAGTATTAACTTTTACTACTAGCGCTGTTACAGTTCCTGGCTTTACAGCTGCGACTCTTCCAAATGCATCAATACCTGATAATTCAGTTTGTGTTTTGGGTATTCGTGGAACTACTACTAGTGATAATGTGGTATATCAGACATTTGGTAGTGCTCCCAACCGTCAGTTTTGGATTTTCTTTTCTTCTTATTCCAATGCTACTACTAACGCTTGGACGTATTGGTCAATCGTTTTAGAAGAATCTTCTAATAATATTTATATTGTTGATCAGAGACACAGTGGAACTTATACAGTTTCTGCTGGAATTCAACTAAATTCAACCACAGCTGTTGCAGTAGCAGGTTCTCCTTCATTAGCAAACGTTGCTGCAGCGGATCCTACACCAGCTGATAATTCGTATTATGAGTTTATATTTGGTTCTCAGCCAGCTGTTCAAGCTAAAATGAGTTCAATTACACTTGACAAATATATCATCGTTCCAGGTTCAACTTTCGTAGAAGGAGTTGTTCAAAATTTAGGCAAGTCCAATTACAAGTATGGATATTAAATATGAAACTGGTGGTACTGTATATACTTCTTCAATTACGAATCTAAATATTTTATCAAATACATCTTATTCTTTCATTCATAATACGCCAATTAATGTGGCGACTGCAGCAGCATATCCAACTAAAATTTGGGTTGATGTTACGGGTGATGCAAATCATAACGACGATACTTTAAGTACAGTTGTAACTGGACTTTCATTCCAACCGACTAAACGTGTATTAATGGAAGAAGGAACTGGAACTTGGTGTGGATGGTGTCCTCGTGGTGCTGTGTTTACAGAGCAGTTTGATACCGTTTATGCTGATTACGCCATCGTTGTAGCTGTCCATAATTCAGATCCTATGACTGATGCTGTGTATGATCCAGGTTTGGGAAGTTTGATTTCAGGTTACCCTAGTGGAGCTGTAGATAGAAAGGATAATGATGTGGATCCTTCTGATTTTTGAGTGAGTTATTTGAACAGAATTAATGATGTTCCACCTGCAGATGTAGCTGTTAGTGCATTCTTTAATTCCAATTCACGTCAAGTAGATGTTGTAGTATCTGCAACTTTTGCGGCTGAGTTGACTGGAAATTTCAGATTAAATGCTGTATTGGTTGAAGATAATGTTGTAGGAACAACTGCTAATTATAGTCAAGTAAACTATTATAGCTCTACCTCTCAAAACTTACCTTTAGTGGGTGCTGGACATAACTGGCAAACTGAACCAAATCCTGTACCTTTTTCTAATATGGTCTATAATTTTGTCGGTCGTAATATCATGGGAACATTTGATGGTCAAGTAGGATCAATACCTGCTACTGTAACGAATGGTACAACGTATTCATACACTTTCTCTACTACGATTCCTTCAACGTGGAATGCAAATAACATGAGAGTAATTGGTATGTTACATGATGCTGATTTGTCAACGGTTTTGAATGTGAACAGAGGTGCATATGGAATTACAACAACTGTTAATGAATTAGTAGCTGATGCATTTTCAATGTCAATATACCCTAACCCTGCTAGTCAATCAACTCAGTTGGAAGTGAACTTGAAAAATAATTCTGCTTATACAATTGAAATGTTTGATGTATTAGGAAAGAATGTTTATTCTCAAAAGTTTAATGGATTTGCTGGTAAGAATAACTTCAATATCCCATTGAATGGATTAAATTCAGGAATGTATTTAGTTCGTGTAAATGTTGATGGTTCTGTGCTTACATCACGTTTATTAGTGAAATAATTCACATTTAAATAATTTATTAGAGAATCCTTCTTATAGTCCTTTTATTGAAAGGACTATAAGAAGGATTTTTATTTGTTCTCTTTTTTAACTTAACAGAGTACCTAGACAAGGGTATTGAAACTGAATGAAAGTTGATGGTTTTGTTAATTTTTTTTTATATACTTGTATTTACTCTAACCGATAGATTTCTTTCTCAAATGAATTCGATTTTTTTTAAGTGGTGGTTGATAATTCTGATGATGTTAACATGCATCGGCCTCAATTCTTCTGCACAAAATTCTTTGCAATTAAACGGCTCGAAAACATCAGTAGTTGTTCCAATGCATTCCTCTTTGCAGCTAACTCATTTCACCATTGAATGTTGGTTTAAAAAGTCTTCATCAGGTGCTACATCGAGTACTGGACCATTAGTTGCATATCCTTTGGTCTCCAGAGGAAGAGCTGAAGGCGATGGTGCCTTAGTAGATATTAATTATTTTCTAGGAATTGAAGTGAATAAGGAGGTTTTGTGTGCCGACTTTGAAGCAAATAATTCATCTCCAATCCCTGGAAAAAACCATCCCTTAGTTGGAATTACTCGCATTGCGAACGATGTTTGGTACCATGCAGCCGTTACTTTCAATGGAACAAATTTTTGTTTGTACCTGAATGGTAATTTGGAATCGCAAATATCGGTATCGAGTGTTCCGCAAACACTAGGTCAGCAAAAGTTTTGCATTGGTTCAGCAAAGAATTCATCACAGGCATCGGCTGGATCATTCATCGGACAAATTTGCGAAGTAAGGCTGTGGAATGCGGCTCAAAGCGCTACATCGATTAAAGCAAATTTGTTTACTCAAACCATTCAAAATGCAGCACTCGTAGCCCGATGGCCAATGAATGATGGAATGAATTTGATCGTAGTTGATAGCTCCGGTAATAATCGAAATGGTGTCATTGAAGGTTTAAAATTCTCATGGATGCAGGATTCTCCTTTTAACACCCCCTTGACCATCGTTCGTAATCCCTACATCCAACAAATCTCTCCTACCTCAGCTACTATCTGTTGGAGAACAAATGTTCCTGCTACGAGTTTAGTTCGTTATAGCACCAATTGGCAAGTGTTGCCAGATTTAATGGTTGATAATAATTGTTTGACTGATCATAAAATTATTTTAACGGACTTAATTCCGGGTAAAAAGTATTATTATTCGATTGGATCTAACACGCAATTATTGCAAAGGGATACGAATAATACTTTCACCACGACACCCCAAATCATGGAAAATGTTTCCACAGTTGCATGGGTTACTGGCGAGCTAGGTACTGGGAATGGAGTAGCAAATAAAGTCTATGCTAGCGCAAAAAGTTATTTGCAAGGAAGAACGCCTGACTTATGGTTGAGTGCCGGGAATTTGGCCTATTCTTCAGGAAGCGATGCGCAGTACCAGTCTAAATTTTTTGCGCCTTTTTCCGATTGGCTAAAGAAAGTATCTGTTTTTCCAACTGTAGGATTGTTGGATTATAATAGTAGTCTTATAAAACAACAGGATCATGCAATTCCATTCAATGATATTTTTCATGTACAGCAAAATGAAAATTCTGGATTGCAAAGTAATCGCAAAGAATATTATTCTTTTGATCACGGGAATGTGCATTTTGTTGTGTTGGATGTGTTTGGAATTGAAACAAATTTGAAATTAATGGACACGATTTCTGTGCAAGCGCAATGGTTGAAGAATGATTTAGCGAGCACGAATTTAAAGTGGAAAGTAGTGACCTTGGGCTTACCTTTTTATACAAAGGGTAGTTTTGATGGAGATACAGATTCTCTTGTCCTGCGATTGCGACAATCTATCCTACCAATTTTGGAGCGATACGGTGTTGATGTAGTGATAAGCGGAGGAAGCGCTGCCTATGAAAGAAGTTATTTGTTAAATGGGCATACTGGAAAATCGTCTGATTATAAACCTTGGAAGCATCGAATGAATTCTTCAAGCGGGAAATATAATGGAACCAATAATTCTTGCCCTTATGTAAAATCAATTGACGCTAATGCGAAAGGTACGATTTATATGACATTGGGAACATCCGGACAGCGTGGTACTGCTCAAGTAGATTTTCCTTACCCTGCTATGGTAACTTCTAAAACGAATCTCGCTGGATCATTAATTTTAGAAGTCATAGGTAATCGGCTGGATGCTTCCTGGGTAAGAGAAGATGGAGTGGTAGGCGATCGATTTACTATGTTCAAAGGTGTAAATGATACCATTGTTATTCCAGTAAATGCTGGGCAGCAAATAAAATTGGAAGCACCTTGGTACGGTGATTATCTTTGGGTGAATTCTGATTCTACAAGTAAGTCGCAAAGTTTAGTAATCAATAATTCATCTTTTGAAACTGTTTTAGACAGTCTGAACTGTATTCAATATACCTGGCATTTTAATTTGATGGGGCAAGATCCTTCTCAAATCATTTTACAAGCTCCGGCTAATTTTAGTTGTTGTAATCCCTCTAATGTAGGACTTAAAGTCCGTCCAATTGACCCCGACGGAAATCCAATGTCTGTTAAGTTTTATGGAAGGAAAAGACCTTTTCAGGCAAATCCCCCTGCCCCTTTTTCTTTCGTAGGATTGCCCGACACTCAATTTTATACAGCAGAGGAAAACGGTGGAACAAACAGTATGTTTCGCTCGCAAATGGATTGGACGGTGTCAAAGAAAGATTCTTTGCAGATTGCTTTCGTTTCGCACTATGGAGATTGTGTTGAGCATGGTGACAATAGCGGAAATAATATGGAATGGTTACGTGCAGATACATCCTTCCGTATCATTGAGAATCCCACAACAACACAGTTACCGCATGGTATTCCTTATAGCATCTGCGTTGGAAATCATGATCAAAGTCCAGTTGGAGATCCGAATGGAACTACCACTTTTTATAATCAATATTTTGGAGCTTCTCGATTTATGGGAAGGAATTATTATGGCGGTTATTATGGAAATAATTTTGATAATCATTTTGAGCTGTTCAGTGCAAATGGGTATGATTTTATAATGATATCATTGGAATATGACGAAACTGCAAACCCCGCCGTACTGGCATGTGCTGATGCACTTTTTGAAAACTTATTCTAATAGAAGAGCTATTGTTGCCAGTCATTTCTTACTCGATATTAAAGCGAATTTTAGCTTTCAAGGACTTGCTACATTTGATTATCTGAAAAATAATCCTAATCTTTTTTTGATGTTGTGCGGTCATATCAGTGGAGAAGCACATCGAACCGATACAGTAAACGGAAATTTGATTCATACTTTGTTATCCGATTATCAGACTCGATTAAATGGCGGAACGGGGTGGATGAATATTTTGCAGTTTATTCCTGCTGAAAATCGAATGAAAGTGAAAACATATTCACCATTTTTTAATATTTATGAAACGGATCAGAATAGCGAATTTGATTTACCTGTTGATTTGTTTGAGAATTTTGAATTACTTGGATCTGTTACTACTGTTGCTAGTGGATCTAATGCAAATTTCAACTGGAAAAATTTAGATGTAGGCAATTATGAATGGTATGTGGAAGTAAATGATGGGACTAATTCAGTGTTGAGTCAAGTGTGGAATTTTACGGTGACTGGTCCATCGCCTCGTATTTCGCGAGAAACTGATTTAATTCCATCAGTTCGAATTATTCCCAATCCGACACACGATAGTTTTAAAATTGATGCCCGTGATTTGGAAGTGAAAAATGTGCAGGTATATTCGATGGAAGGAGTGTTTTTAAAGCAAGGGAATTTTATTGGTGTTACAGATATTTCAGAACTTTCCGGCGGATCTTACATGGTGAGAGTGCTCTTAAAGAATGGGTTAAGACGTGATTTGCTCTTGGTAAAGTATTAATTGTAATTTTGCGATCTACTTCGTAAGTATGATCAACAGAGTTGTTTCCGCCGTATTCTATTACCTTATTATTTTGCCGATCTCCGCATTGCCTTACTTTATCTTATATCGCATTTCAGATTTCTTATATTTTCTCTTTTACTATGTGTTGGGTTATCGAAAAAAGTGATTACTGGAAATATTGAACGATCGTTTCCTGAGAAAACAAAGAAGGAGCACACTGAAATTACAAAGAAATTTTATGCGCATTTCTGTGACCTCATTATGGAGAGCTTGAAGGTGTTTACGATTTCTAAATCGCAAGTGAAAAAGCGAATGAAGTTTTTGAATCCGGAAGTGATGAATAAATATTTCAAAGAAGGACGAAGTGTGATTATGGCCGGTGGACATTTTAATAATTGGGAGTTGTTTGCTGTGGGAATTGATGATGCGATCCAACATAATAGTATAGCGATTTATAAACCTTTGTCTAATCAGTTTTTTGATGTGAAGATGCGTGCGACACGAGGAAAATATGGATTACGCATGATTGCCATTAAGGATGTGAAAAAGGTGTTTGATGAAACACAACATGAAGTTTCTACTTTTATCTTCGGAACTGATCAGTCTCCAGGCAATGTGAAGAAAGCGTATTGGATGAATTTTCTGAATCAAGAAACGGCTGTATTGTTCGGTGCAGAGAAATTTGCGAAGGATTATAATTACCCTGTTGTGTTTCAATCTAAATTGTTTAATTTTGAATTAAGATTTTAAAGTGCAGAAGATAAAATTATGCTGGTCGATTCCTACAATAGAAAACATGATTACCTCCGGATTTCACTTACCGATAAGTGTAATTTGAGATGTTTGTATTGTATGCCACTCGATCTTCCTGAAAGTTTTTTGGCAAACCGTTCGATGATGAGCGTGGATGAAATAGAATCCATCGCAAAAGTGTTTGTTGATTTAGGCGTGTCGAAAATTCGTTTGACAGGTGGAGAACCACTGGTTCGAAAGGAAGTGCGTGAGATTATTTCGAGATTGTCTAAACTTCCCGTACAACTGGCATTGACCACCAATGCAGTGTTGGTGGATGATTTTATCGATCTGTTCGTAGAAGTCGGACTTCGCTCAGTGAATGTAAGCTTAGATTCTTTAGATTCAGCTACATTTAAAATTTTATCACAACGTGAGCATTTTAATAAGGTGATCGCAAATATTCAATTACTGCTTGATCGCGGTTTTCATGTGAAGTTGAATATGGTGGTGCTGAAGGATGTGAATCATCCTGAAATTCCAGCGTTTATCGAGATGACAAAAAATGCGCATCTGCATGTTCGGTTTATTGAGTTTATGCCCTTTACTGGGAATGGCTGGGATCATCAACAAGTTTTTTCTTCCGAAGAGATTCTTTCCTTGGTAAAAGATCACTTTGATTTTGAAAAATTAAATGATCGTCCGAATGATACGGCTCGAAATTTTAGAGTGAATGATTATGTCGGAACTTTTGCGATCATCAGTACTATGACCGATCCGTTTTGCGATACCTGTAACCGACTTCGTTTGACTTCAGATGGTAAAATGAAGAATTGTTTGTTTTCAAAAGGAGAAGCTGACATTCTTTCGGCGTTGAGAAGTGGTGAAGATATTGTTCCGATCATTCAACAATGTGTTTGGCAAAAGAAAGCGGCACGCGGTGGACAAATGACGGGGGATATATCTACTCTTTCTACAGATGAAATTGAGAATCGGTCAATGATTTCTATTGGTGGATAAATGCAAAAGACAGCAATGATTTCTTTTGAGTATGCACGCGCTTCGGTAATTCTAAATACACCGAAGGGAAAAATAATTGCTTTGAAATTGACAGATAGTCTGCACCATGTATTGGCAGAAAATGTATTTGCTCCTGTGGATGCTCCACCATTTGATCAGTCGGCAATGGATGGTTTTGCATTTAATTATAAAACTTGGGATAAAAAATCACCGTTGCACTTGATGACTACAATTCAAGCTGGTAAATCATCATCATTGAAATTAAAGAAACTTGAAACAGCAAAGATTTTTACAGGAGCTCCCCTTCCTTCAGGTGCTGATTGCGTGGTGATGAAGGAGAAGGTAGAAGTAAAGGGTAGATATGTTTTTATCCTTGATCCAGCTGCTATAACAGGATTAAATATTCGAAAGAAAGCCTCGCATGTGAAATCGGGAAAGATGGTGTTGAAGAAAGGTGATGTGGTTTCTGCAGGAAGTATCGCTTTTTTAGCTTCTATCGGTATTGCAAAAGTGAAAGTTTATGCTAAACCTCGTATAGGCATCATCGTTACAGGTGATGAGTTGGCTTCTCCGGGTAGTAAATTGAAAGCTGGACAAGTTTACGAGTGTAATTCATTTAGTTTGACCGCCGGATTGTTGAATTATGGATTGGTTCCTGAAATAGTTTTGTTTGCGAAGGATGATAAGAAAGATGTGCATAAACAATTAAAGTTGGCGGAAATGAAGTCGGATATAATTTTATTTACCGGCGGAGTTTCTGTTGGCGATTTTGATTTTGTAGCAGCTACGTTGGAAGAAAATAAGGTAAAGAAATATTTTCACAAAGTAAAGCAGAAGCCCGGTAAACCTGTTTTTTTCGGAATCAAAACGGATAAAGTGTATTTCGGACTTCCAGGAAATCCGGCCTCTGTTTTGACTTGCTTTTATGTGTATGTCCTCGATGCGATTTATAAATGGATGGGGAAATCGAAGCGGGATTATATGCCTTCTGTTTTGTTGAATGAGTATAAGAAGAAACCAGGGATGACCAATTTGCTCAAAGCTTCTGCCAATGTAAAGGGCGTGACGATATTGAAAGACCAAGAAAGTTATAAGTTGAACTCTTTTGTAGAGTCAAATGTGATCGTTATCATGGGTGAGGCGGAAAGTAGTTTAGAAAAAGGTGGTCAAGTTGATTTGTTGAAAATTAAAAATTGATTTTGATGGAATGGCCCATTTTGTTCTATGTTTTGTTGTTTGCCATTGCTTTTTTGTATGCTAGTGTCGGACATGGTGGTGCTAGTGGATACATTGCGTTGATGACGTTGTTTTCTTTTTCGCCGGATGTGATTCGCCCCGCAGCTTTAGTGATGAACGTATTTGTGTCTGGATTGTCGTTTTATCATTTTCATAGAACTGGATATTTTCGAAAGGAATTATTTATTCCACTTGCCATCGCATCTATTCCGGCTGCATTTATTGGAGGAATGATGGATGTTGATGCGCATATTTATAAAATGTTGTTGGGCGCGATTTTATGCATTCCTATATTCACCTTATCAGGGTTGCTAAAGATGGGAGAAAGAGAGAAAAAAGTGGATTCATCATTTATAGTTTTATTATTGGTCGGAGGAATTATCGGATTTTTTAGTGGGTTGATTGGAATTGGCGGCGGAATTATGTTGAGTCCTCTCATTTTACTTTTTGGTTGGGGGAAGATGAAAGAAACTGCTGCAGTTTCCGCATTGTTTATTTTGGTGAATTCCCTTGCTGGAATCTTTGGACAGAAAATGGTGGGGATGCAAATGGATTTGAATATGGGAATATTAGCTGGTGTTGTGATGGGTGGCGGTTTTTTGGGTGCTTATTTTGGTGCTGCCAAATGGAATAAGAAAGTTTTAGAACGAGTCTTGGCTTTTGTCTTGGTTATTGCCGTTTATAAATTGATCTTTACAGGGTGATAGACCAACCCCGAAATGGTTATATTTTAGCAGGCGGTAAAAGTTCTCGTATGGGAACCGACAAAGGTTTGTTAATGCTAAAGAATAAGAAGATTGTGGAGTATGTGATCGATAATTTCAAACCATGCGTCGATCAAATTTTCATTGTTACCTCTAATGATTTATACAAGCAATTTGACTTACCCTTAGTGCCTGATTTATTGATGGGGAAAGGTCCCGCCGTAGGGATTTTTCTGCGCTTGAACATTCCACTGTGAATCAGAACTTTGTCATTTCTTGCGATACTCCTTTTCTTGACTCATCTCTTATATTGCGAATTTTTAATCTGGCAAAAGATCACGAAATTTGTATTGCAGAATTAAAGGGATTTTGGGAGCCAATGGTAGGCGTGTATTCAAAATCGATCTGTGAAAAATGGAAGCAAAATTTAAGTGAAGGAGAATTAAAATTGCAAAGGTTGATTGAGCAATTCGATTATAAATTGCTGAATGCTGAAAAGGATTTGCATGCAAACGAATTTTCATTTCTCAATATTAATTCTTCCGATGAATTGTTGAAGGCAGAAAAATGGATAAAGTAAAATTGAAAATAAGGGTTTTTGGAAAGCTGGTGGATGTATTGGGAAGCAATGAAATCTCAATTCCGTTTTGTCCAAATCTACATTCTTTGAAATCAGAATTGGAAAATAAATTTCCTTCAATTGCTAACATTCAGTTTGCGATTTCCTTGAACAATAAAATTTATAACGAGAACGCAGATCTAATTGAGGGCGATCAAATAGCATTGCTTCCTCCCTTCTCTGGCGGATAATTAGTTGATGATGGATTTCGAAAAATATCAACGACAGATTTCGCATCCTAAGGTTGGGGTGAACGGGCAACAACATTTGCAGGCTGCTAAAGTGTTGGTAGTGGGTGCTGGCGGTCTTGGTTGTCCCATTCTCCAGTATTTGGCAGCCGCCGGTGTCGGAATGCTAGGAATAGTGGATGGAGACGTGGTGACAAAATCTAATCTGCCTCGACAAATTCTTTTTTCTGAATTCCATCTTGGAAAATTGAAGACGGAATGCGCAGCAGAAAAATTAATTGAAATGAATCCTTCCATTTCAATTTCTACATTTCCTACGTATCTCAATAATAAAAATGCAGTTGAGATTATCCGTAATTGGGATGTTATTGTAGACGCTACTGATGATTTTGCAACTCGTTATTTATTGAATGATGCATGTGTGCTATTAGAAAAGCCTATTGTCTACGGAGCGATTTTCAGCGAAGAAGGTCAAGTTGCAGTTTTTAATTTGAAAATTGGAAATGATTATTCTTCTAATTACAGAGATCTTTTTCCACAGCCACCTGCCAAAGGAGAAGTGCCTACCTGTGTGGAATTAGGCGTTATTGGAGTATTGCCGGGAACCATCGGCTTGCTGCAAGCAAATGAAGTAATTAAGATTATTACAAAGTCTGAAAATAATTTGTCAAATAAATTACTTGTTTTTAATTTGTCAACGTATGATTCAACCATTTTTGACGTGGAGAAAAATGACGCACTGAAAATTCCATCTACACAAAATGAATCGGAAAATTTTGACTACAATTTGTTTTGTGGAAGTATAGAGAAGGTGTCAGAAAATAATTTTTCATAATCAATAAAAATTTGAAAAAATAGAAAATGTCAGAGAAGAAGCGGAAAAATATTTTTATCGAGGGACCCATCTCCCCCGATTTTATTGCACAGTCTATCGCTAATCATCAAAGTAAAACGGATGTGGGTGCACATGCTATTTTTTTAGGGCAAGTACGTGCCGATGTGCTAAACGATAAAACCGTTACGGCAATCGATTATTCCAGTTATGTGCCCATGGCGGAAGAGATTCTTCAGGAGATCCGAGAAGCCATTTTTGCAAAATATCCCTTGACTTGCATGCATATTTATCATAGCTTGGGAAGGGTAGACGTAGGGCAAATATCTCTCTTCGTATTCACCTCATCCGCACATAGAAAGGAAGCCCAAGATGCTTGCGCCGAACTGGTGGAAAGATTAAAAGCAGAAGTTCCTGTTTGGGGAAAGGAAATTCTCAATGATGACTCTTATATTTGGAAAGAAAATAAATAGATGCTATGGCAGATATGCTAACAACTGAACATTTAACCGACCTTGAAATTGCACAGCGTGCTGATATTAAGTCGATTCGAGATATCGCTCGTGGATTAGATATCGATTTGGAACAACTCGAACAGTACGGAAAGTACAAAACGAAGCTTCCTTTATCGATGATAAATGAGGCAAAAGTGGCTGCCGGCCGACTTATTTTGGTCTCTGCCGTAAGCCCTACGCCTGCAGGAGAAGGGAAAACTACGGTCTCAATAGGGTTGAGCGATGGTCTCAATAAAATTGGAAAAAATTGTGCAGTAGTGCTTAGGGAGCCTTCTCTCGGACCTGTTTTTGGTGTGAAAGGCGGAGCAGCCGGTGGTGGGTATTCCCAGGTGATTCCAATGATCGATATCAACTTGCATTTCACCGGAGATTTTGCAGCCATTGAAAAAGCAAATAATCTTTTGGCAGCTTTAATTGATAATAATATTCAATCGAAAACACATAGCTTGAATATTGATCCACGTACTGTAAGTTGGAAGCGTGTGATGGATATGAATGATCGCGCGCTACGTCACATCATCGTTGGTATTGGAGGTTCTGCTAACGGAGTAGTACGTGAAGATGGATTTAATATTACCGCAGCCTCTGAAGTGATGGCGATCATTTGCTTGTCGAAAGATATTCATGATTTGAAAAAGCGTTTAGGAAATATATTTATTGGATATACTTATGATAAAAAGCCGGTATATGCGCGTCAGTTGAAAGCGGAAGGTGCTATGGCTTTGTTGTTGAGAGATGCTATCAAACCCAATTTGGTGCAAACATTAGAGGGGAACGCTGCAATCATTCACGGTGGACCCTTTGCCAATATTGCACAAGGAACAAACACAATCATTGCTACAAAAATGGGATTGTCACTTTGCGATTACGTAGTGACCGAAGCTGGATTTGGTGCTGATTTAGGTGCTGAAAAATTTTTAGATATTAAATGTCCTATTGCTGGATTGAAACCTGCTGCTATGGTGCTCGTGGTTACAGTTCGTGCATTGCGTCACCATGGTGGTGCGAAAAAAAGCAGAATACAATACACCCAATATGCAGTATCTCGAAAAAGGAATTGGGAATTTAGAAAAACATATTGAAAACTGTAAAAAGTTTGGTCTTACCCCAGTGGTTGCGATCAATAGTTTCTTCAGTGATTCAGACGAAGAAGTAAATTATATCATTAAGAAATGCGCGGAAGCTGAAGTGAAGGCAGTCATTTCTCGAGGATGGGAGTTCGGTGGTGAAGGAACGAAGGATTTAGCACGTGCTGTAGTGGAATCGATTGAAAGTGGAGTTAATCATTATCATCCTCTTTACGATATGAGTTTGTCTATCGATGAAAAAATTAAAACGATCGCTACGCAAATTTATGGCGCATCCGATGTTACGTATAGTGGAAAGGCAAAAACACAGCTGAAGGAGTATATTGAATTGGGTTATAATCATCTTCCTGTTTGTATGGCAAAAACACAAATGTCTTTTTCGGATGATGAAAAGAAAATTGGTAGACCTACCAACTTCATAGTGAATGTTAGAGAATTTGAATTGGCGGCTGGCGCAGGATTCGTAGTTCCTATTTTAGGTAACATCATGCGCATGCCCGGACTCCCTGCGATTCCAGCTTCGGAAGGTATGGATATCGACGATGAAGGATATATTACGGGATTATCTTAATTGATTTGGATGGAAGAAAAACGCTATGAAGGAATGTTTTACAAGCAAGGGAGTTTCACTCCTGTTCAAGACCTTTTGGCGCTGGAAGAATCGTTGAGTATCTCAATCAACGATGTTCCTTTTTACCATAACAATGCATTCACCTGGGAGTGAAGTTGACTTAGTGCGCGGGTTGCTTTTTACTGAAGGTATTTATCAGCATCTTGATGTTCATCCTGAGTTAAATGTATTGGAGTGTAACGTTGATGGATATCCGTTAAAGATGGATGTTCAAATTCCTGAAGAAAGTGTATTGAAAGCGTTCAGTGGAACAAGAAATATGGCCTCGGTTTCTTCTTGTGGCATATGCGGGAAGACGGAGCTTGATGATGTTTCTTCTATTTCTTGTTTACAGGAAGATGGAGTTTTGGATGCTTCATTCGTTGAAGGAATGTTTGAGAAAATGAGAAATCAACAATCAGCCTTTGATCAAAGTGGGGGAACTCATGCCGCAGCTGCTTTTAATTTGAAAGGAGAGATGTTGGTGGTAAAAGAAGATATTGGTCGGCACAATGCCGTCGATAAAGTGATAGGAAACCTAATCAACGAGGGGAAATTGGATCAAACAAAATTTCTAGCGGTGAGTGGGCGTATCTCATACGAAATTGTAAGTAAGGCGCTCGTTGCTGGAATTCCTTTTCTCGGCTCTGTATCTGCACCTTCTACTTTAGCAGTTGAAACAGCCAACAAAGCAGGCATAACACTACTTGCTTTTTGTAGAAATGATAAGTTGACAGTGTACACGCATCCGGAAAGAATGATGCAATTAGAAAAATAAGATTGATATGTCGAAAAACTTAAGTGATCTCGCTAGAAGAAAAGGTCTCGATAGAAACCTCTTCGAAGAATTAGGAAAAGCTGCTGAAAATACAGGAACTCCTGAGTTGGAGGAAATGGAAAAGTTGCGCAATGAATTCTTAGTGGGTAAATCGACGGTGTATGGCACGGTTAGTTTTATGATTTTCTGCGTCCCGAAAATCAGGGAAAGAAAGTGTATGTGTGCAACGGAAGTGCTTGTTTGACCGCAGGTACACAAGATGAATTAAAAACAAAGCTGAGGAAAAAGTTTAGCGCGCATGAAGTAGGTGAGATGTGTTGCCTCGGCCGTTGTCATGAGAATGCAGCTTTTCATGTGAATGGAACGAATTATTCAGGCACTGATATTGATTCTATCGATTCAATTTGCAAGAAAGAATATTCTACAGCCGAAAAATATAATGTAGGAAATATGGGTTCGCCCATATTGACAAATACACATGCTCCCTTCGATGATTACTATAAAATTTTTGTAAAAGTTTTGCAAACGGATCCACTGCAATGTTTAGCTGAATTGAAAGATTCAGGTTTGCGCGGCAGAGGCGGAGCAGGATTTTCATTAGCATTTAAATTGGAGTCGTGCAGAAATGTAGAAGATGATATGAAGTTTATCGTTTGCAATGCCGATGAAGGTGACCCTGGCGCTTATTCAGATCGATACGTGATGGAACAACGTCCGCATGCCTTGTTGATGGGCATGATGATCGCTGGATATATCACTGGGGCATCTGTAGGTGTCGTCTATATCCGCGGTGAGTATCCGGAGTCGGTGAAGATTATTTCCGATGCTATTGCAAAATTGCATGCGCATAATTTCTTGGGAAAAAATATTCTTGGATCGAATTTTAATTTCGATTTTAAAGTGATCAAAGCTCAAGGTGCCTATATCTGCGGTGAAGAAACTGCTTTGTTGTCGAGTTTAGAGGGACAACGCCCTGAAGTACGCGTGCGTCCTCCGTATCCAACGCAGAAAGGATTGTTTAATAAACCTACCGTGGTGAATAACGTGGAAACGTTAGCAAATCTTCCGTTCATTATGCGCAATGGAGGAAAGGCTTATTCGAGTATCGGTACCCCAAAATCTACAGGAACAAAATTAATTTCTTTAGATGGACACTTCAATAAACCTGGAATTTACGAAGCCGATATGGGAACACCATTGCGTGTGATCATTGATAAACTAGGTGGTGGATTCAAACATCCAGTGAAAGCGATGCATATTGGTGGACCTTTAGGTGGATTGGTTCCCGTTTCTAAAATTGATGATCTTACCTTGGATTTTGATTCTTTCGCGAAGGAAGGATTTTTATTGGGACATGCTTCTGTTGTTTGTATTCCAGAAGACTATCCGTTGATAGATTACCTCGAACATTTATTCCGTTTTACTGCCCATGAAAGCTGTGGAAAATGTTTCCCCTGCCGACTCGGGAGTACACGCGGATATGAAATGATTGATAAAGCGCGAACGAGTGATTATAAAATGGATCGCGAACTGATGGATGATCTCTTAGAAACCTTAGAGACAGGTTCTCTCTGTGCCTTGGGCGGCGGATTGCCATTACCCGTAAAGAATGCATTGAAATATTTTGATGCAGAATTAGCTCCTTACTTCAAAAAATAAGAACATGGGAAAAACAGCATTTATCAACGATCAGTTATTTGAAATAAAGGACGGTGAAACAATTTTAAGTTTCGTGCGTCGACATATTGGAAAGGATATCGTCCCTACATTGTGTGATGCTCCCAACTTAGATCCTTTTGGTGCATGTAGAGTGTGTAGCGTCGATGTAGCCTTAGTGAAAGATGGCCCTGCCAAAGCGCAAGCGTCTTGTCATACGCCCGTGATGGCAGGATCTTTTATCTATACCGATTCTGAAAGAATAAAAAGATTACGCAAAAATATTATTGAGTTGGTCTTAACCGATCATCCGCTCGATTGCCTCACTTGTGAAGTGAATAATAATTGTGAGTTGCAAACGGTAGCAGCTAATGTAGGAATTCGAGATGTACGTTATCCCGATGGAAAAAATCATCTAGATAAGAAGAAGGATTTATCACATCCTTACATGACCTCCGATTTTTCTAAATGTATTAATTGCGGAAGATGTGTTCGTGCTTGTGATGAAGTGCAAGGGGAGATGGTATTAAGTATGGCAGGTCGCGGTTTTGATAGCTATATTGTGAAAAGTTATAATGATACTTTTTCTGAATCGGATTGTGTGAGTTGCGGTGCTTGTGCACAAGCATGTCCTACCTCTGCAATTTCCGATGTTTTTGAGTCGAAGTCGGTGGTAGCTGATAAAAAGTGAGAACGATTTGTACGTATTGTGGCGTGGGATGTAATTTGGACGTGACGGTGGTTGATGGAAAAGTAAAATCAATTCAAGCACCGTTTGATGCCGAAGTGAATCAAGGTCATACTTGTTTGAAAGGACGTTACGCATTTTCGTTTTACAATCATACCGATCGACTCACGACTCCACTTATTCGTAAGAATGGAAAGTTGGAACCTGCATCATGGGATGAAGCGTATGATTATATCGCCGATAAATTAACTACTATAAAGGCAAAACACGGTCCTGATTCCATCAGCGGAATTTCTTCAGCTCGATGTACGAACGAAGAAAATTATTTGATGCAGAAATTTTTCCGTGCTGTTATCGGAACGAATAATATTGATTCTTGCGCACGTGTTTGTCATTCGCCCACAGCGATGGGAATGCAACGCGCCTTTGGAACTGGAGCAGCAACGAATTCGGTGATCGATTTAAATTACACCAATGCCATCATGGTCATTGGGGCGAATCCAACCAATGCACATCCCATGACAAGAGCGAAGTTGAAGCAGTTTGCGATGAAAGGCAAGACCACTATCGTCATTGATCCTAGACGTACTGAATTGGCGCGTTATGCCACCTATCATCTGCAGTTAAAACCTGGAACGAATGTCGCTTTGTTGAATATGATGTTGTATTACATCGCATCTTCCGGATTGGAAGACAAAAAGTTTATTGAAAGCAGAACAGAAGGATACGACGAATTCAAAAAGCAAATTCTCAACATCGACATCGATCAAATGGAAAAGATTACAGGTGTCGATCGTAATTTAGTGAAATCTGCTGCTCTTGCTTATGCAAAAGCTCCGAATGCGATGTCGTATCACGGCTTGGGAGTGACTGAACACAGTCAGGGTTCATACACGGTGATGTTGATTTCTGATTTAGCCATGATCACTGGAAACATCGGTAGAAGAGGAGTAGGCGTAAATCCATTGCGAGGACAAAATAATGTACAGGGAGCAGCCGATATGGGTTGTCAACCACATCAAGGAGCCGGCTATTTGGATTCATACGATCCTGAAATAAATAAATTGTACGAATCATTTTATGGAAGAAAAATTCCAGTTGGAAAAGGTTTAAAAATTCCCGAGATGTACGATTCATCCATTGCCGGAAATTTAAAAGCCATGTGGTTGATGGGTGAAGATTTAGTGCAAACCGATCCAAACACTTCCGTCGTGATTGCGGCCATGAAAAATTTGGAGTTGCTGGTGGTGCAAGAAATTTTCATGACGGAGACTTGCCATTATGCGCATGTGATTTTACCCGCTGCTACCTTCTTCGAGAAAAGCGGAACATTCACCAATGGAGAACGTCGCATTCAGAAAGTACAAAAAGTGGTAGAGCCTATCGCAGGAACAAAAAGCGATGGTGATATCATGGTCGATATTTTAAACAAGATGGGTTATCCGCAACCTCCATTTGAACCGGATACCATGTTACAAGAAATTTCCAAGATTGTTCCTTTTTTCGCCGGGGTGACTTGGGAGAATTTAGGAGAGAATGGCAAGCAATGGCCTGTGAAACCTGATGGAACAGATACCGAAATCTTACACGTTGATACGTTTAAACGTGGATTAGGAAAATTCCATTACTTCGACTGGAAGGAATCGGAAGAGTTGGTGAAAAACGGGAAACAGTATCCATATATCATCACCACGAATCGTGAATTGGAACATTACAATGCAGGAACCATGACACGCCGTACTGGGAATGTCGATATCTTGACGGAAGATGTGATTTTGATTCATCCTGACGATGCCGCTTCTCATTTTATTGAGCAGGGCGATATGGTTTGTGTAGAATCACCAAGAGGAAAAGTAGACATCAAAGCTAGAATTACAGATGAAGTGAAACCAGGCGTGCTCAGTACCACATTCCATTTTCCAGAATTAACTTTGAATATTATTACATCGAGCGAGCGCGATTCGGAAGCGATGTGTCCAGAATATAAAATTGTAGCTGTGAATATTCGCAAGAGCAAGGGGAAATATAAAGAGAAGGTATGATCAACATCACGCATAAACATTCTACGTTGAGAAAAGCGATTGCTTCTGCCGTGGTTACAGTGAGTAAAACTGAAACGATGGAAGCCATCCAAAATAAAACCGTTCCCAAAGGGGATGTGTTGGAATGCGCGCGTGTTGCAGGACTTTTCGCCGTAAAGAAAACCAGCGAGATGATTCCCGATTGTCATCCCATGCCCATTGAATATACAAGCATTCAATATCGATTTGAAAAATTAGAATTACATATTGAAGTGGAAGTGCATACGATTTATAAAACCGGTGTCGAAGTAGAAGCTATGCATGGTGCATCTGTCGTAGCGCTCACGGTTTATGATATGCTCAAACCCATCGATAAGAGAGTAGAGATTTCTACCATCAAATTAGTCTCTAAGAAAGGTGGGAAGAGCGATTTCAAAAATGAATTATCTTTTGAATTGCAAGCCGCCGTCATTGTTTGTTCCGATACCATCTCCCAAGGAAAAAAAGAGGATGGAGCTGGAAAAGCCATCATTCAAAAATTAAACGATTTAAATATTGATGATATTTCCTATACCATCATCCCCGACGAAAAAGAATTAATTGCATCCACCGTAAAATCTTTAGCTGAAAATAATTTCGATTTAATCATTGTAACAGGTGGAACGGGATTATCGGAACGCGATGTTAGTCCGGAAGCGATACAACCTTTATTAGACCGTGAAATTCCAGGCATCATGGAAGCCGCAAGAGGTTATGGACAGAGTCGTACGCCTTACGCGATGCTTTCTCGCGGCATTGCAGGCATGATCGGCGAGACTGTAGTACTTACTTTGCCTGGATCAACACGAGGCGCTGAAGAAAGCATGGACGCCATCTTCCCACACCTCTTGCATATTTTTGCGGTGATGCAAGGAAAACCTCATCCCACTCAATCGTAATAGTAAGAAATGATTTCGCTCGCTGAAAAATATTTGTTGATGTTCTCTGTGCCATTATACACGGTGGTGATCTTGTTGGAGATCATCATGAGTAATTGGCAGGTAAGAAAGTTTTACTCTGTGAAAGAAACCATCATGAATGTGTATATGACCTTGGCGAATATGTCAGTCGATTTTTTCTTTCGTGGCGTTTATTTAGTGGTGTTGTTTTTATGTTATGAGTTCAAAGTAGTTAATGCTCCCGAAAATATGTATGTGTATTGGGGCCTATTATTTATTCTTCAAGACCTTGCTTTTTACGTGGAACATACTGTAGATCATAGTAGCCGTTTGTTTTGGGCCGTGCATGTCACCCATCATTCCTCTCCTGAATTTAATTTGAGTACTGGATTTCGTTCTTCGGTTTTACAACCCTTGTATCGATTTATTTATTTTGTTCCCATTGTATTTTTAGGATTTCAACCCATCGATATCCTCTTTATGTTTTCCTTGACTCAGGTTTACGGAATCTTAGTGCATACACAATACATTCAAAAAATGCCGGCATGGTTTGAGTCGGTGTTGGTGAGTCCATCGCATCATCGAGTGCATCATGCCAGCAACGTGTTGTACCTCGACAAAAACATGGGCATGGTATTAATTATTTGGGATAAACTATTCGGTACCTACCAACCAGAAGTAGAGGAGGAGCCTGTAAAGTTTGGCATCACCACGATGCCACAACATCCTTTTCATCCTGTAAAAAGTATTACGCATGAGTTTAGTAATATTGTTCGCGATGTTTCAAAATCGAAAGATCTCAATCATAAGCTAAATTATATTTTCAAAGCACCGGGTTGGAGTCATGATGGAAGTACTAAAACATCAAAAGAATTGCAACGGGAATTAGCTACGAAGAGTCAGGCGTTAGCTGATAATTCATCGTCAGAAGAGTATGCCACTGCATCAATGGAGGATGTTGGCTTCTAGCTTCAGGCTGCTAGCTTCTAGTTTTTTATAGTTGCATAGTATTTTTAGAATTGATAAAATATTTTTTTAACACTAGAGGCACAAGAGGACACAAAAGATCACAAGAGAATAAACTATAGTGCACTTAGTGACCTTAAGTGTCTCTAGTGTTAAAAAAAGTATCTCGTATCATAAATTACTTGCCAAGTCGAAAAAAATCTAGAAGCTAGAAGCTAGCAGCTAGCAGCAGAAGCCAGCAGCTAGAAGCTAGCAGCCCAAAACAAGATCAAAGAAATAAATTAAATTCCACTAAAAGTTCTACTCAACCGACAAACACTTATCCCGTCGCTTCGTTCCATCATAAATCTCAAACTTCAAAAACCGACATTCAATCGGACCATTATACATCACCATTTTTCTCGATGGACGTAAACCAATATGTTTTGCTACTTCTAAATTGCCGGTGAGGAACCAACAGGTCCAGCCTTTGAAGTTTTGTTTCATGGCGTCGCCAAATCCTTGGTACATCGCTAAAATATCTTTGGGTTCGATACGTAATCCATAGGGGGGATTACATATCATCATGCCTTGGTCGGCGGGTGTTTTGAATTTTTCGAAAGAACATTTGCGCAATTGAATCACATCTGCCAAGCCAGCATGATCAATATTTTGTTTTGCTTTGGCCAATACGGCACCACTAATATCCGATCCATAAAGTTTGAGACCATTCGGTTTTAATTCGGCTTTAATCGCATCGTCATAAATCTGCTTCCACAAGGCTTTGTCATAGTCGCGCCACCCCTGAAAGCCAAACCAATCTTTTTGTTTATTAGGAGCGATATTAAGAGCGAGTAGAGCAGCTTCAATGAGAATGGTTCCGCTGCCGCACATAAAATCAGCAAGCGGCATTTTACGATCCCAATCACTCAGAATAATTAATGCTGCTGCTAAAGCTTCATTAATAGGTGCTTGATTGGTATAATCACGATAACCGCGTTTGTGAAGTGAGTCACCTGAACTATCTAAAGAAAGCGTGCAATTATTTTCATAGATGTGTAAGTGAATTCTAAAGTCGGGATATTCTACATCGACATTGGGGCGCTCTCCAAACTTATCACGAAACTGATCCGCGATGGCATCCTTGGCTTTTAAAGCAACATATAAAGAGTGCGTTAAATTCGAATTATTCAAAGTAGCATTGATGGCGAATGTTTGATTCAGTGAAAATAATTCACTCCAATCAATATTTTTCACTTCATTATAGAGCATGTCTTCATCATAAGCCTCAAAAGTGCAGATGGGTTTTAAAATTCGTAAAGCCGTTCTGCAATGCAAATTTACTTTGTACATCAACGCTAAATCCCCTTCAAACTGGACTGCGCGCGTTAGGATATTGGTATTCTCGGCACCCAGCGCCATGAGCTCTTGTTCAAGAATTTCTTCACAGCCGGCAAATGTTTTTGCAATAAGGAGCATATTATTTCATCCGGTGGAACTATTCCGGACTACGAAAGTAGTGAATTAAAATACTTTTTGTATGATTTTAGAAATGAGCTGTTTAGTTTAATTATAGGCGAAGGATCAATAAACGAATAATTTGTTTTTATTTTATTTTTTTTTCACATCGTATGTTTACCTTTGAACTACAATAAAGCGAATTATATCCTTTGCATAGAAAATATTTATATAGATCGGAATTTAGTAAACTCGTTTAGTGCATCTCATTTTAAAGCCATCTCAATATCAAGAAAAAATTAGTAAATTCAATTAGCAATTACGCCTTCCAATTAAAACTAAATTTATGAAATCTATAAAAGTTTTCCTAGTCCTACTTGCGTTGCATTTTCAATCGCAAGCACAAATTTGTTTCAGTGATAATCCCATCAACTATGGTGTTAGTACTGGAATTCCTTTTTTGAATGGAGTAGCGACTGGGAATTTTTCAACGGACTCCCTTCCCGACGTAGCGATCGCTTATACCAATAATATTCGAATTAAAGTAAGAAATGGAAACAGTGGATTCTTGAATGGTCCATTGCTTACTATAGGAGCTAATAATGTTTACGAGATGAAAGCCGCAGATATGGACAACGATGGTTTCGAGGATATCGTTGTACTAAGTATTTATTGTAAATTGCATATTTTTTATAATAATGGAAATGGAACTTTTGCCGATTCGATTTACGCGAGTGGTTCTCTCTTTGGCACCGGTAAGATGTTCGTCGAGGATATGGATAACGATGGATTCAAAGAAGTGATGATGATCGCTGGAAATTCAACTGTTTTCTTAAATGATGGATTAAGGAATTTTACGCCTCAGTCCATACCCATGCCATATACTCCCGATGCAGCTTGCATCGGCCAATGGAATAACGATGTTTTTCCTGATATTTTAGTAACCGATAATGGCATCCTTCATCCACTCTTAGGTAGTGGAAGTGGTTTGTTTTCACAAAGCACAGGAGTTTCTTTTCCTTCAAACATCCTTACCATGACTTTGGCTGATATGAATAATGATTTATTTACGGATGTAATATCTGGAACTTCATTTGATCTTACTGTTCATTATAGGGATGCGTCTGGCAGTATTTCTCAAACAAGCCAAATCATCACTAATACCTCAGTTTCTGAATTTTTATATCCAGATTATTTCCTTGTATCCGATTTGGAGCAAGACTTTTTTCCTGAACTGATCTTCTCTTCACAATGGAATTCGAATGTAGCTGTCATAAATAATGTGAATGGAACACTAACGATGCGTCAGTATGCTTGCACTGGTGGTGCAGATCATTTGACTTTAGAAGATATGAACCTAGATGGTTTACCGGACATCGTTACATCAAGTTCTGGTCCTGATGGCTATTTTTCATTGATGATGGGCGAGATAGGTAGTACATTTGATGCGAATGAATACATCAACTCTGGGCATGGTTTGACTTCAGACTTTGAAACTCTCGTTGCCGGTGATTTGAATGGTGATGGATTCAAAGATTTAGTGACATATGGTTACGATACAGTGTTAGTTTACATCAACAATGGTTCAGGTGGATTTGCATCCCCAACTAAATTTACAGTCGGTCCTACAGGTAATAATAATTCGCCTATATTAATAGCTGATTTTAATGCAGATGGAAATCTAGATGTGATTGTTGCTAATGCAATGCAACAGTTTTTTTTATTTCGAGGGCAAGGCAATGGAAATTTTTTATCTCCAGTAATTATTCTTGCACCTGATTATACATTTTTCGAAGCTATGGTTGTTGGGAATTTTAATAATGATACCTTACCCGATATTGCTTATGGTGTTAGTGCTGCAATAAAAATCTTACTCAATAGTGGAAATGGAACTTTTTCACAAGGAAGTACCCTCGGTGCTACAAGTTATATCATGGGACTGGATGTAGGGGATTTTAATGAAGATGGTTATGATGATATCGTTTGTACAAATAATTTTACTGCTGGAAATTTATATCTGAATAATGGAAGTGGTGTTTTTACGGCGAGTTCAGGTTTCGTTAGCTGTATCAATGGTAGTTTGTCCGCCGTAGCATGTGGAGATTTGAATCACGATGGTCATATGGATGTGGCATTTACAGATTACGATTGTGGTTTTCCTGACCGTGTTATTATTTATCATGGAGATGGAACTGGTGCTTTAACCGCGGGTGGGAGTGTATCGGTGTATGAATCTCCTTATCATTTAGCGATTACAGATATTAATTTAGATGGTTACAACGATATTATTACAAATAGCATGAGTGGATTTTTAAACCGTTAGTTTGTATTATCCTGCACTTTCCAATTTTAGTTCACCCATTTACTTGGCTTCTGGTTCAAAGTCATCCTCGTTTGTTGCAACTGATTTGAATAATGATCAGAAACTAGATCTGGCTTATGCGAATGTTTATAGTAAGGATATCGGAGTTACGTTGAATAGTATTTCACTTATTTATCCAAATACCCCATATCAATTAGTATGCAATGGCGATAGTGTTTTACTGTACATTACCGACACCGTTCCTGGTTTTACTTGGAGTAATGGTTCAACAAACGATTCCATCTATGTTAGTAATCCAGGTTGGTATTATGTGACAGCTCCGCCTTCCGTTTTGGGACAATGCTTTTCATCTTCAAGAGTCTTTGTTCAAACGCATTCAGTTACCGCACCTGTATTTAGTACACTAAATAATCCAGATACAGTTTGTGTGAATCAAATAGCTGCACTTTCTGCAACGCCTGCAGGAGGTACTTTTTCTGGACCAGGAGTTTTAAATAATCAGTTCAATCCTGCTTCTTTGACAGCCGGGATGTCTTACACTGTTTCTTATATGTATATCGATTCTATCGGATGCTCTTCTCTACCCGTAAGCATTTCCATTTATGTTGATCTATGTACTGGAATAACAGAAACAGAAAATGAAAAAATAAAATTATTTCCTAACCCTGCAATGAATAAAATAGAAATTAATCAGGGTCAAATTTTATTCTATGATCGTTTAGAAGTGTTTGATATGTTTGGAAGAGTAATTGATGCACGCGTTATCGATGATGTAATTTTGAATTTATCTTTGCAGGAATTAGTTTCTGGTACCTATCAATTCCGATTTACCAATTCATCAAATAAATTCCCCTCTTTCAGTAAAAAAGTATTAATACTACATTGAAAAATTGGAATATTGGATTTTTTAGTACACAGAAAGTTAAGAGTTATTTTTTGAGTTGATCAATTTCTTTTCCTGCTATTATATATGCAAAGCATCATATCTTCCTTTTTTTATACTGTAGAATTAATTTTCCTGGATTTGTGTCAGCAAAACACAGTTAAATTTTTTTAATCCTTCCAAGACATTTTTTTAAACTTCGAAAGTGGAATTAATTTTTATTTTTTTAAAGAAATCTCGAAAAATTTATTGCATTCAAAGTATAGTTCATTTCCTTTTGGTTCAATTGAATCGGGTGGAGCGAAATATGTTTGTTTGAAGATTAATTTGCTTTTAATTAAAAGAATGATGGACTATTTGTTTTAAAATATAGTTTTAAATACATGATAATCAATATAATATATTTAAATACTTGTGAATGTTTAATTCCATCTTACCGAAACAAACCAATTGTTAATCATGTATAACTTGATCAAAACGAAGACGGTTGGTGTGAATTTAAATTTAAATCCTCGGTCTCAAGTTCGAAATAAGAATAAATATTCTATACTAACAAACAACAACATGAAAATTTCTATTACACGTTATCTTTTAACACTACTTGTGTTAACGATGTTTTCGCCTGCATTAATTGCACAAACATCTGTGTCTAGTGGTGTAACCAATGCTGGGTATTCATTGAATACAGGAGCACAAGCCGTTGATCCAGGTTTGGTCATCACTTCGTCTTCAAACATTACTGGATTTAAAGTAACCATCTCCAGCGGATTAAAATCGTCGGATGTTCTTTCCTACACAGGAACATTACCAAGTGGAATTACCGTAACTGCTTACAACAGCAGTACTGGGGTAATTACATTTAATGGTTCAGCTTCTGCTGCTGACTGGCAAACGTTTTTACGTACAGTTACGTATTCGAATTCAAATACTGCTCAGTATGGAGATCGTACAATTACTTTTAGTGCTGGAAATTTATCGGCAAATTCGAATGGTCACTTTTATGAGTTAGTTTCTTCAAATGGAACATGGACTGCTACAAAAGCAAATGCAGCAGCAAGAACATACCTAGGTATGACGGGTTATTTAGCTACGATCACATCTGCAGCTGAAAATGCTTTTATCCGTCAAGTATTAAATGCCGATGCATGGATAGGATGTTCCGATGAATATACACAAATTAATGCAGCAACCGGTGTTACTACCTATGCCAATCAAGCTGCCGCAGAGGGAAAATGGTATTGGGTTACGGGTCCAGAAAAAGGGACAATGTTTTCTGTAGGGAATGGGTCGCCAGTAACGCAATCCGGACAATATGCTAACTGGAACAGCGGTGAACCGAATAACTCGGGTAGTGAACATTACGGCGAAATTTACTCTTCAGGGTCTACACCCGGAGCTTGGAATGATTTACCGAACAGTGTGAATTTGCCCTATGTAGTTGAGTATGGAGGAATGACTGGTGATCCTGTTGTAACACTGAGTACAAATACAACTATTTACACAAGTATTTCTTCGAATACTACTGCTTCTGGACAAATTATTTGTGGAAGTACATCTCCATCTACCATTACTGGTGCAACACCTTATGGTGGATATGGTACTTATACATATAAATGGATTAGTTCAACAACCAGTGCAACTGCTGGATTTGGAAATGCAACTGGAACAAATAATACAGTGAGCTATTCACCTGGAACATTAGCTTCAACTACATGGTTTCGCCGTGTGGTCACTTCAGGTTCTTTGAGCGATACAACGGCAGCCATTGCAATCACAGTAAACCCTGCGGTATCATCAACAGCATCGAGTATTAATGTTTCATGTAATGGTGCTTCCAATGGATCGGCAAGTATTTTAGCAAGCGGAGGAACGCCTAGTTTTTCTTACGCATGGTCACCAACTGGTGGATCAAGTGCAACCGCTACGAATCTTGGTGCTGGTTCTTACACGTGTGTAGTAACTGATGCGTCAGGATGTACATCGAGTCAGTCTTACACAATTACTCAACCTTCAGTATTATCTGCCTCTACTTCACAAACCAATATTGCTTGTAATGGAGATGCAACAGGAGCAGCCTCTGTTTCTGCTTCTGGTGGAACAGCTTCTTATACGTATTCATGGTCGCCAAGTGGTGGCACTACAGCGAGTGCTTCTAATCTTTCAGCCGGTGCTTACACTTGTATTATCACAGATGCAAATGGATGCACATCTGCTAAAAATTTTACTTTAACACAGCCCTCAACGCTTTCAGTTTCTCAAACAATAACAAATGTTGCATGTAATGGAAATTCAACTGGAGAAGTTTCTATGACTCCTTCAGGAGGAACTCCATCCTATACTTACGCTTGGTCGAATGGTGGAAATGCTTCGTTTAAAAATAATTTATCCGCAGGAACCTATACTTGCACGATAACAGATGCCAACTCTTGTGTAACAACAGAAGTAGTTACCATTACACAACCCGCAATTTTATCGGCTAGCACTGCATCTACGAATGTAAGTTGTAACAGCGGATCAAATGCTGCGGCTTCTGTAAATGTTTCTGGAGGTACATCAGGATATACTTACTCTTGGATTCCATCAGGCGGTACAGGAGCAACTGCTTCTGGATTAGTTGCTGGATTGTATACTTGTAATGTCACTGACGCAAATGGTTGTACAACTTCGCAAAATGTCACAATTACGGAACCATCAGTGCTTGCAGCTACAACATCATCGAATGATGTAAATTGTAACGGTGCAGCAACGGGTTCTGCTTCTGTTTCTCCATCAGGTGGTACAGCAGGTTATACATATTTTTGGACACCTTCAGGCGGAACGGCTGCTACAGCCACCGGATTAACAGCAGGAAATTATTCTTGTATGATTACAGATGCAAATTCATGTGTAGTTACAGAATTGGTGACGATTGCTGAGCCAACTGCAATTGCAATTACACAATTTTCAACAAACGTAGCCTGTAATACAGGAACCAATGGATCTGCAAGTGTAAGCGTTAGTGGTGGAAATGGTCCGTACACTTTTTTATGGTCTAATGGAGGAACTACGGATACAGAAAATAATTTGACTGCAGGAAATTATACGTGCACCATAACGGATGCAAATGGATGTGCTGTACAATCATTGTTTGCGATCTCGGCACCAAATACAATAACAGCTACCGTTTCTGTTACTGAACCAATTTGTTTTGGTGGGGAAGGAAGCGCTACTATAAATGCAACGGGCGGTACTGGAAACTTGACGTATAGTTGGTCTTCTGGAAGTAATACTCCGAGTGAGTCTAATTTATTAGCTGGAACTTATACCGTAGTTATTACTGATGATAATGGATGTACTAGTCAGGAATTAGTGACTATTACAGCACCTGCACAAATTCAAAATACATTTTCAATGATTTCACCTTCTTGCTTTGGAGGAACGGGTGATATCACCGTGAACACAACAGGGGGAACTGGTGCATATTCTTACTCATGGACAAATGGAAATACATCTTCTAATGTAACTGGAGTAAATGCTGGCAATTATGATGTTGTGGTAACCGATGCCAATGGATGTACTTTCCTTAGCACAGCCGTTTTAACCCAGCCAAGCGCAATTACTTTGTCGACATCTTTACAACAGCCTAACTGTAATGGAGATTTAGGTACTGCAACGGTTATCGCGAATGGTGGAACGGGAACTTATTCTTACGCTTGGATCACAGGTGGAAACTCGGATACAGAAGGAAACCTAGCGGACGGTTCTTATGATGTTGTGGTTACAGATCAAAATGGTTGTACAGAAATGATTACTGCGGTAATCGTGGAGCCTACAGCTATTGCTACCAGCTCAACTACTACGAATGAAATGACAAGCAACGACGGTAGCATCGACCTTTCTGTTTCGGGTGGTACTGCAGGATATACATTTGTATGGGATAACGGCGCTACGACAGAAGATATTTCTGGATTAGCTGCTGGTGATTACACCGTAGTGATTACAGATGCGAATGGCTGTACTTTTAGTACTACCATCACCGTTAGTTCTTCAGTTGGTTTATTTGATCCCATTGCTGGTGGACAAGTGATCACTGTTTATCCAAATCCATCGAATGGTAATATTACCTTAAAAGGAATTCAAGCGGGTCAATATCGTATAGTGGATGCATTAGGTCGTATGATCACTTCATTCACTGTTCAACAACAAGATTTAGTAAATTTAAAATTGTCGAATGTGAGCAATGGAATGTATTTTATTCAATCGATGAATTCATCGTATTCTTTAGCTAAATTTAATATCATTAAATAAGTAATTTGATTTAGAGATCGGGGCATGTTTTACATGTCCCGATTTTTTATTTTAATTAATTTAGATAAAAGTTTTTAGTACAAAATCTACTGATTTTTTCTCATTATTTTTTCCTGAAGTCACTTACTTCCCAAATTCAAAGAAATTTAAGTCTGTGTTTGGTTTTAGAAGGAATTATGTGACATATTCAACAGTAAATTTTAGTTGAGATCCTAAATTGAAGACAGCATCTTCCCACTAAAATCCAATCTTTTTCCGTTCTTCAAATTTCCGTTGTTCTGCTTTTTCATCCAATAAGTTTTCCATGGCATCATAGATTTGGTTGAGTTGCGCATCATGTTCCCCTAGCGTTTCTCTAATTTCATTGAGTTGTTCTTTTAAATCATTTTGCATTAATACAATTTTTCTAATTTCAACAAAGGCCCTCATGATGGCAATATTCATACTTATGGCTTTTTCACTGTTTAAAATTCCACTTAACATTGCCACTCCTTGTTCCGTAAAGACATAGGGGGGAGTGGTGTTGTTTCTTTTTATTTGGAATGCGGTAACATATTGTGACCGCATATTTTGTGGATGTTCATCGTTATCATGTTGATTACTATAGAGATGTGTTTGAATTCTGTTCCACTCTAAAAGGGTGAGACGAAACATAAAATCCTTTGGGAACCTTTTTATGTTTCTTTTGACTGCTTGGTTCAGTGCTTTCGTGGGTACTTCGTATAGTGCAGCTAGATCAAAGTCGAGCATGACTCTTTCTCCTTTGATTTCGTAAATTCTGTTTTGAATAAGTTGAATGATTTGCATAATATTATTTAAAGAATTGTTTTATAAAATCGAGTGATAAAAAATTAAATTAGGACCACGATACTTTTTAGTTTTGTATTCTTCAATACAATTGTAAAAAGTATATTATAAAATTGAAAGTTTATGTGTTTCTGACTTTGTAAATTTTGATTTGAGTTTTTGATCTAGATAGTTGGATACTTGTTTATATCCGATCCTTTTCCGTTCTTTTTGTGATATTTCTTGTTTTTCCTTGTTTAGTAGATAGTTTATGGCTTCGTAAACATCTTTAAATTGTTGATTGTATTTGTTCTCTAATTCCTTCAGTGTTTCTGAAATTTCATTGTAATTCGAAATAAATTTCTTGAGTGTAATAAATGCTCGGACGATGGCTATACTTGTCAATCTTGCTTTTTTACTTTTTAAAACGTTGGCAAGCATTGTAACTCCATGTTCAGTAAAAGCATATGGCAATGCTGTTTTTGGGCGCTTATTTAGTGATGTCATCACAATTTGTGATGACATCCGTTCCCATTCATTTTCAGTAAGTTGAAACATAAAATCTGAGGGAAAAATGTCAATGTTACGTTTGACGGCTTGATTTAATGCTCTAGTCTCTACCTCGTAAAGTTCAGCCAGATCATAGTCGAGCATCACTTTTTGCCCTCGAATTTCATGAATCTTAGATTCGATTTGTTGTATATGCATAATAGAAGATTTTAAAAATATTTTTATTTTAATACAGGTACGAAAATAGGGAATATTTTGAATTTTGGAATATTACTTTCCAATACAAAACTTGCTAAAAATATTCTCCAAAAGGTCATCTGTATAAATGGCACCTGTGATCATTCCTAAATGATAAATGGAATCTTTTAATTCAAAGGCGAGTAAATCGGTGCTTAGGTTTTGTTGAATGCCTGCAATTACTTTTTCTAGTGCTACAGCTGCTAAATGGAGCGACTCAGCGTGTCGAGCGCTGGTGACTATGGTCTGACCTGCTTGGTCGGTTGAAATCATGGCAGCGCCCGCTAATTTGGCTTTGAGCGTTTCGATATGCAGCTTCTCTTTCGCAGAAAGGATGACGAGGCCGGGAAGCGTTTCGTATTGCTTGAGCAGTTTTTCAAAAGCATATTGATCACTCTTGTTGATGACTGTCACTACCGGCGCATCATTATTTCCACTGCGCAGTTGAAGTTCTTTAATTTCACTTTCAATTTTCAACATCACTTTGTTCGGGATCGGCTACATATACAATGACGGCCGCTTTACTTGCATGTTGATGGGTTCGTTCAACACCCATTTGTTCAATCACATCTTCCGAATGTCGAATTCCGGCTGTATCCATAAAACGAAATTGGATTCCATCAATGACTAAATAATCTTCAATGACATCTCGCGTGGTACCTGCAATATCACTCACAATAGCACGCTCTTCATTGAGCAATGCATTTAATAAAGTACTTTTTCCTACGTTGGGTTTACCAGCTATTAATACACTCACTCCCGACTTTAATACATTTCCTTCGATGAAACTTTTTTGTAAACGTCGAATTTCAATGAGTAATCCTTGCACTAAACTTGTTAATTTTTCACGGTTTGCAAATTCAACATCTTCTTCCGCAAAATCTAATTCAAGTTCTATTAAGGAAGCAAAGTCGACCAACTGTTGTCGGAGATGTTGCATGGTATCACTATAGCCACCGCGTAATTGTTGCAATGCGACTTTATGTGCGGATGCATGTTGGGAGGAGATTAAGTCGGAAACTGCTTCAGCCTGACTCAAGTCTAATTTTCCATTGAGGAAGGCACGAAGTGTGAATTCACCCGGATCGGCCATCCGAGCGCCGCTACGAATCAACAATTGAAGAATGGATTGCTGAATGTAAGTAGAGCCATGACAAGAAATTTCAATGGTATCTTCGCCCGTATAAGAATGCGGTCCTTTAAAAACACTGACTAGCACTTCGTCGATGACCTGTTCTCCATCTATAATTTTTCCAAAGTGAATAGAGTAGGGACTTACTTTTTTAAAATCTTTCTTCTTTCCTTTTATGGATGTAAAGATTTCTTCAATAATGGAAAATGATTTTGGACCAGATATTCGGATTACAGCCAAAGCAGCCATGCCTGGAGCCGTTGCCAAGGCGCAGATGGTGTCTTCTCTTACTTCCGATGTTCATCGGGCAAAGATACGCTTTCAAAGGAATTGGTGTCCCGATAGCTATCGGGATGGTGGATTAGTGGATTGGTGGATTGGCGAGGTTGCTAATTGGTAAATTGATACGCCATGAATTCTATACGAAGTTCGGTACATCTTGGGTGTCACGAGGTTTCGTGATGGCAGTTGGTTTCCTGACAGTTATCGGTAGGAACAGTGAACGTTTCGATTGCTTTTTAGAAGCGAATTAGAAGTTTAAATTGAGTGTGATTCCAGCTAGTAGTCATCGTCTTAGTCTAAAAGGTTAGTTAGTTCCGAATATTGTATGAAACTTGCATTCATAAATTCGGATATTGTATGATTCTTATCGAGAAGCCTCGCGAAGTACTTTCTTATAGATTCGTACTTTAGTATTTATTCGTATCGCGAAGCCTCGCGACGTACTTTCGTATAGATTCGTGCTTTCGTATTGATTCGTATCGCGAAGCCTCTCGACGTACTTTCGTATAGATTCGTGCTTTCGTATTGATTCGTAATTCGTACTTTCGTATCGATTCGTAATTCGTAACCATTCTCTAAATGTTCTTCTTGCTCTCAAAAATTCTAGATTTTTTCATTACGCCATTGGCTTGGATACTCCTGTGTATTTTATTTTCAGTCGTATTGAAGAATAAGAAATGGAAGTCGCGGTTACGAATTGCTTCTTTAGCAATTCTTCTCGTTTTCACTAATCCTTGGCTCATCAGTAGAGTGATGTCAGCCTGGGAAGTTCCGGCAGTGAACGCTCAAAAAATTTCGGAGCCTTATGATGTGGGTATCGTGTTGGGAGGAAGCATGCGTTATTATGATCAGGTGTTGATCGAGTAGTATATTCTTCCAGCGTGGATCGACTCCTTCAAGCACTGCAATTGTATCACGATAAAAAATTAGTAAGATTTTGCTCTCGGGTGGATCTGGTTTTGTGAATTTTCAGGATTGGAAAGAGTCGGGATTAATTGCTTCTGTTTTATTAAAAGTGGTGTCCCAGAAAAGGATATCCTACTCGAAAATGGGAGTCGAAATACTTATGAAAATGCAACACTCTCGAATAATATCTTAAAAGGTAAAGTATGGAAGCCGCTTTTGTTAATTACCTCTGCATTTCACATGCGTCGTTCACTCCTTTGTTTTGAAAAAGTAAATTTAAAAGTGGATCCCTATTCTGTAGATACTCGCTCCGCCACGTACATCAATACACTCGATAAAATCATTCAGCCCGATGCCGAATGCCTAACACAATGGGATTTGCTGTTGCATGAGTGGATTGGAATTTTGATGTATAAGGTGATGGACTTTATTTAATTCAGAATTCAGAATTCAGAATTAAGAATTCAGAATTGCTAGCGCTAAGAGTAATTCAGAATTCAGAATTAAGAATTCAGAATTGCTTGCGCTTTGATTAATTCAGAATTCAGATTTCTTGCGCTATGATTAATTCAGACTCGATAGCTATTAGTTTAAATTTTGTTAACTCTATTAATGAATTCTGAATTCTGAATTCTGAATTCTGAATTAATGGCGAGCCAACGCTCCGCATCCAACGCTGCCATACATCCAGTTCCAGCCGCTGTTACTGCTTGACGATACACATGATCCTGTACATCCCCAGCTGCAAAACGCCTTCAGCACTGGTGTAAGTAGATCCGGGTTTAGTGATGATGTATCCGTTCGCATCTAAATCTAACTGACCTTTAAAAATTTGTGTATTGGGTTCATGTCCGATGGCTACAAAGAATCCTGTTACATCCAAACTTTTTCTTCCTTGCTGATATTGTTCACCACTTTTACTCCGTTTACTCCTTTGTCACCTAAAATTTCGACGGTTTCGTGATTGAACATTACTTCGATGTTAGGTGTATTCAATACACGATGTTGCATGGCCTTAGAAGCACGCATCTCCGATTTGCGAACTAATAAATAAACTTTTTGCAGAGCTTAGCTAAGTAGGATGCTTCTTCTGCTGCGGTATCTCCTGCACCTACGATGGCAACATCTTGCCCTTTGAAAAAGAATCCATCACAAACCGCACAAGCACTTACTCCAAATCCATTGAATTTTTTTCAGACTCTAATCCCAACCATTTTGCGCTAGCACCTGTTGCAATGATTACGGCATCCGCTTCGATAGTGTGGTTTTCATCAATACCAACTTTTTCGTTTTCCACTAAAATCAACGGAGCTCGCATATCCAAAACGGATGTCGGTGCCAAAACGTTTGGCTTGCTTTTCAAAATCCATCATCATTTCCGGACCTTGAATTCCTTCTGGATAGCCTGGATAATTTTCAACTTCTGTTGTAATGGTTAATTGTCCACCTGGCTGTAAACCTTGATAAAGCAAAGGTTTTAAATCTGCCCTGGCTGCGTAAATTGCTGCTGTGTAACCTGCTGGACCTGAACCTATAATGAGTAGTTGAACCTTTTCTGTAGTCATGATGTTGTTGAAATTGGAATGCAAAAAGTACATGCATTCATCCGTTTTTTTGGGGAATATATGATGAAAGTCTTGAGTTCTTTCAGCCTCTTTTCATTAAATGAAAATGTATAATTTGTAAATAATACTTTATCAGTGTATTATGTCGAAACCTTCGTTTCTGATTTACGTAAACTGCAGTAAAAAATTTCGAATTTTAAGGTATGAAAAGAAAAGAAAGTTAGGTTAGTTGTAGCCAATAAGCAGAAAACGCGTCAAGTTCAGCGTTACATCATTGCAGGATCTGTGTTATCTGTTTTTGGATTTTTTGCGCTCTGATGTATTGGAATTTAGGAATGAACTCCAGATGCAAAAGCAGGAATTTCTTACTCATGGAATGGTTCATCGGATAGTTTGTGGACGAATGCTTCTAACTGGACGCCATCTGGTGTACCTTCTAGTGCAGATGATATTACCATTCCATCAACACCAAGAATTCCAATTGTGAATGATCATGTGACTTTGAATGGATTAAATTTATCTACAAATGCTCAAATCGATTTTAATGGATTTGATGTTACCGTTACGAATTCATTTACTTCAAATGCCGGCAGTGTAATTCAATTACGCGGAAGAAAATTAACAATAAACGGCATAGCTAATTTTTTTGCGGAACATTTAATGAGAATGTTTCAGGATCTGAAATTATTGTTTCTGGTGACAATACGGTTTTTGGAAATGGATCCGGCGGGCCAACGTTGAATTCGAAATTAACTGTAAATACAGGAAGATTATCTATTCGTAATTCTACTTTTAATGGAGTTATCGATTTTACAAAGAATAATATTGGGAATGATGCTTGCCCTGGTAATAATACGTTTAATGCAGCCACTTCAATTACGAACACAAGTTCATCTTATATTATTTTTTCAAATAGCACCCGCGATGTTTATCAGCTCCGCTGAAATAAATGCTCAAGGCAATGGAGCTATTTACATGTCGTATAATGGTGTGAATACTTCATTTAATGATGATGTGTTGGTGAATTGTTCAGGAACAGGTGGAGTTCGTTTTGGAGCAAGCCAAGGTACAGCAACAATTGCAAGCGGAAAAACAATTAAGCCAGGAAGCCTAGGCTTTCAAATGGTTTATTGCAAATAAAGTAAGATCACATTTGATGGGTCAAACGATCAAGATTTTCAACTTACAGGGACAGGTATACTACAATTAGGACCATCAACTACATTTAATGGAAATGTGACGATAGTTTCACCAGGGTTATGCTTGAATGGAGCCATATTTAATGGTCAATTTACGGCAGAAAAAAATGGTGCTGTGAGTAATTCAGGGACAGGAGGAAATATTTTTAATGGAACTACTGATATAACAAATTCAGGAACTGGATATATCTTTTAATGTCGAATTCTATACCTGATATTTTCAATGCCGATGTGACTTTCTCTTCTGTAAATTCTGGTCATATACATATTGCCTACCGCGGTACAGGAAATGCATTTAATCAAAATATTTATGTGAATAGCGTTTCTTCAGGTGCTATTCGATTTGGAGGATCGAATGGAACCTCAATTCTTGCAGCAAATAAAATTTTGCTAGTAGGAGCACAAGGTTATGAAAGTGGAACTTTGCAACTTTCTGGATTTACTTTTGCAGATGCTACACCAAAATCATTTGTTTTAGGTTCTTCGGCTACACTAACGCTTGGGCCTAATACAGAATTTGATGGAGATGTGAATTCAATCAGCGGTGGACTATATCTTTCAGGAGTAGTATTTAATGGTAAATTGAATTCCGTAAAAACAGGATCTACAAATGATGCAGGTTCAGGCGGAAATGTTTATAACGATTCGGTAAGTTTAAGAAATGACGGAACCGGGTATTTATTGCTTTCTAATTCAACGAATGATGTCTTTAATTCATTCTCTTCGTTTAATAGTGCAAGCACTGGAATTATTTACGTTGCTCATCGAGGAACAAATACTCAATTTAATGGAAATATTGAAGTGAACAGTAGTAGTGGTGGTGGTGTTCGTTTTAGCACAAGTACGGGCTCAGCAACGTTGGCTGCAGGAAAAACAATTACCGCAGGAGCTGAAGGATTTACAGGTGGGAATTTAATGATCGGCAGAGTAAGTCAACTTGGAAATACAACGCAGAATTTGAATTTGGGTGGAGCCTCGATTGCTACTTTTGGACCAGATGTAAGTATAGAAGGAAAACTGAATGTAGAAGCTGGTGGAATCACGTTGAATGGGGGATCTTTTGCCGATGATGTCTCTTTTGTAAAAGTGGGAACATCAAATGATGCCGGTACAGGAGGATGCACGTTTCACCGAAGCCTATCGGTTACGAACAATGGTACTGGGTATTTCTTGAGTTCTAATGTTACCAATGATGTTTATCATGGTAAAGTTACTGCCTTGAATAACAAATACGGAATCATTTATTTAGCTCATCGTGGTATAAATACACAATTTAATGAAGACCTTGAATTAAAATCTTCAGGAAATGGTAGCATTCGTATAGGAACTGCGACAGGAACTTCTGTTTTGGCTGAGGGCAAAAGAATTATTACAGATAGTTCTGAATTTACAAATGGGTATTTAGCGATTGCTAGAATGACCTTTGGTACAAATCCACAAAATTTTACGATGGGTACGTCAACAACAATAAATTTGGGTCCCTCTCTCACGATGAACGGAACCTTGGATTTTGCGGGTGGCGGAATTCGATTGAACAATTGTTATTTTGATAAGTCTGTTGCTTTGCTTAAAACTGGATCCATGAATGATGATTGTACTGGCGCAAATACTTTCATGCAAGCGATAGGTATAACCAATATTGGCCCAGGATATTTATCGTTCGCTCGCACTAATGCAGATGTCTTTAATGATGATGTAATTGCCTATAGCAATGGAAATGGTTTTATTTATTTCGCTTATAACGATTCAGCTACTTTATTTAATGGAAATGTAATTGTAAATTCTTCCGGCGCCGGTGGTATTCGCTTTGGAAGTGGCAATGGTGTTGCACAATTGGCCGCGGGAAAAGAGGTAATCATTGGATCAAATGGATTTACAGGTGGTGAGTTGAATTTTAAACGGTTTAAACAGGCAGGAAATACTCCTTTAAATTTAATAACTTCTACCGGGAATGCGGCATTGATTTTTAACACTGGATCTGTCTTTAACGGCACTGTGAATGCGAGTTTCCCACAAATGTTTTTGAATGGAACTTTGTTTAATGATGCCGTTTCATTGGAGAAAAATGGTGCTGGGAATAATACTTCAGTAGGAGGAAATGTGTTTAATGGAAATGCTACAATTGTAAATAATAGTACATCAACTTTTACACTCGCAAATAATTTTGCGGATGACTTTAATGAAAATGTGGTTTTTTCACAAAACAATACGGGAATTTTATATCCTGCCTATAATGCTGCCTGTACTTTCGCAGGTGATATTACTGTGAATGGAAGTGCTGCTTCTTTAACAATGGCGAATATGTCCAATGGTGGAGTCGTATTTGATGGAAATGCCTTGCAACGTTTATTTGGATTGCCTTCGATGGCCCTTACGATTCGACGACTGGAAATGAATAATACTAGCGATGGGCTCCAATTGAATATTCCAGTGACAGTAAGTAATGCGTTAACTTTAAATACAGGTGTAATAAAAACTTCATCTGCTAGTAAATTATCGATTGGTACCAGTGTGACAAATGTATTGGGAGTTTCTGATGCAAGTTATGTGGAAGGCCCGGTCGAGAAAGTCGGAAATGCTGCATTCACTTTTCCGACAGGAATGGGTGGCTTATATCGTCCAATAGGAATGACTGCGCCAGTTGCTGCTTCCGATCGTTTTACAGCCGAATATTTCACTGCCAATCCGAATGCATCTTATCCCATTGCGAATAAAGAATCTTCATTGTATGCTGTAAGTAGATGCGAGTATTGGTCGTTCGTGCGAAATGCAGGGACAGCAAATGTTCGTATGGTGATGTCATGGCGCGATCCTGTGAGTTGCGAAATTACAAATATTAATGATTTGCGTGTTGCTCGATGGGATACAACCGCATCACAATGGAAAGATCTTGGAAATGGAAGTGTGACCGGAAATACAATAGGTGGGACGATTACTTCTAATTTAGGTGCCGCTCCGTATTCTATTTTTGCCTTGGGGAGTAGTAGTGCTGCGAACTCTTTGCCTGCTGAACTCATTAGTTTCTCAGCAGTGAAGGAGGGAAATGCTGCCCTTTTGAAATGGGCTACAGCTTCTGAAAAAAATAACGATTACTTCACAGTTGAGAAAAGCCAGAATAACTATGATTTTGTGGAAGTAGGAAGAGTGAATGGGTATGGCAACTCAAGTACAAAACGAGAGTATCAATTCATCGATGATAATCCATTCAATGGAACATCGTACTATCGTTTGCGTCAAACGGATTTTAATGGTGCCTTTGAAATATTCCGACCAGTGATGTTGAATTTTGAAGGTGCGTTGGATGAATTTAAAATTTCAAGTGTAGGACCGAATCCATTCGTAAATGAGTTGCGTGTAAATTTATTTTCGCCAGCAGATGTGAATGCAGATATAATAATTTATAATTCGATTGGCAATACTTCCTACCGCCAACAAGTTGCATTAAATACTGGTTCCAATGGAATCGATATCACTTTGGATAGAGAATTACCGCCTGGAATTTACTTCCTGAAATTGTCAACCGCTGATAAAACGACCGAACCGTTTAAGCTTATTCGTAAATAGAAGCGAAATAGCAAGAATTGATTCTTCTGGGAACAGAGTTGGATCGAACGACATCTAAGATTATTAAATCTTAGTCACATTTAAATTCAATAAAAAACGCTGCGAACGCAGCGTTTTTTATTGAATAGATTGAGGCGAGCGCTGCGGCTTCTTCTCGCTTCTGGAATAACATCTAACCACCAAAAACCAAAAACTAAAAACCAACATCTAACCTCAAATAAAACTATCGAATCAACTCCTCAATAATTTTCTCGACACTAATTCCTTCCGCTTCCGCTTTAAAGTTTTTCACGATACGATGTCTTAAAATAGCAGGTGCAATGGCTTTAACGTCTTCAATATCGGGAGAGTATTTCCCGTTCAATACAGCATTGCATTTTGCTCCTACCACTAAGAATTGAGAAGCACGTGGACCTGCACCCCAATTTAAATATTCATTCGCAATCGAGGCTGCATGTGCAGTGTTTGGACGAGTTTTGGCAGATAGAGAAACTGCATACTGCATTACGTTATCCGGAACCGGAATTCGACGGATGAGTTGTTGAAAATAACTTATCTCTTCTCCTGTGAGTATGGTATTTAAGGTAGGAGAATAATTACTGGTTGTGTTTTTTACGACGAGCAATTCTTCTTCTAAACTTGGGTAATCGAGCATAACATTAAACATGAAACGGTCAAGTTGTGCTTCAGGTAATGGATAAGTTCCTTCTTGTTCAATAGGATTTTGAGTGGCCAATACGAAGAAGGGCTTAGGCAATTCATATCGATTTCCAGCTGCAGTTACTGCTCGTTCTTGCATGGCTTCCAATAGGGCTGCTTGCGTCTTGGGCGGAGTTCTATTGATCTCATCGGCAAGAATGATATTCGCAAACAGAGGACCTTTTACAAAGCGAAAATGACGGTTTTCGTCGAGGATTTCAGTTCCAATAATATCACTCGGCATTAAATCCGGAGTGAATTGAATGCGATTATAACTCAATCCTAAAACTTGGGCTATGGTATTTACCAATAAAGTTTTGCCAGTCCTGGAACACCTACTAATAAGCAGTGACCATTACTAAAAATAGAAATAAGGGAGTCTTTTACCACCTGATCTTGTCCGATGATAACTTTTCCAATTTCGTTTCTTAACTGTTGATAGGCATCCCGTAAACCATCTACGGCTTCGACGTCTGAATTGTATTTTTGGTTCATAGTTGTTTTGTAAAAGTATTTATTGGTGGACCCAATCTTTTTATGATAGGACAGGTATTGTAGTCTTCCCCAATTCGTATATACGTTGTCAATTTCTTTTTGTTTCTCCATTGCTCTAAAACAGTGTTTTGTTTATCGCTCAATGCTAATTCCTGGAGTTTTTGATAGTCATCTTTCAAATTTAAACGATGTGGTTCTGTTCTTGATTTAAGGAAAAGTATTCTAAATCCTTGCCCACCTTCACGTGTAGTAGTAGAAATCGGATTGGAATATTCGCCAACCTTCATTTTGTCGAGCTGAAATAAAATCACTGGATCCACCATGTCAGCTTCGAAATGTGAAGATCCGGTAGCAGGATTTACGACTAATCCACCATTGAGTTTGGTGTCCTTATCGTCTGAGTATTTTTCGGCAGCTGCTGAAAATGTCATTGCTCCAGTTCTTAATTTTGAAACTAAAGTGTCCATCTCTATTTGAGTACGCACTACATCTTCGTTGGTTACTTTTACAGGAATGAGGATATGTCGAACATTTATTTTTTCACCTCTCCTTTCAATCAGTTGCACAATATGAAAACCAAATTGTGTTTCTACTACTGGCGAAACATCCACTACATTTTTGAGTCGAAAAGCAGCCGCTTCAAATTCAGGAACGAGATCGCCACGATTTACAAAACCCAATTCACCATTTTGCTTAGCACTTTCTTTATCTTGCGAGTAGAGTAGGGCAAGAGTTCCAAAATCTTCGCCTGCCAGAATACGATTTCTCAATGTGGTGATTTGCTCTTTTGCTTTTGCTTTTTCGTCTTCACCAACGGGTACGTTTCTCAGAATTTGAGAATATTCTACTTCTGCATTGATTAACGGCAAGCTGTCTTTGGGAATATTTTCGAAAAATGCTTTTACATCGGATGGATTTGCATTCACTTGGCTTGTCACTTTACTCTGCATTTGTTGCGACACTAATTGATCTTTGATCATAGGTCGAAATTCTTCCTTTAGTTGTGCAATTGATTTCCCATAATACTTCTCTAGTTTTTCGGCAGAGCCGATCTGTGAAATATAGTAGGCCATGTTTTGGTTGATTTTTTGCTTCACTTGATCATCCGTTACCGTTACACTGTCTATGGCTGCTTGATGTAACAAAAGTTTGTTCAATAGGAGTTGATCGATGATTCTGCATCGTAATTCTTCTTCACCCAATGTTGTTTGTGAGAGGTATTGCTGAAATTGAGTTTCAATATCAGAAAGTAGAATGATGTGATTCCCAACTACAGCAGCCACTTTGTCGACCACGAGTTCATCTTTAGGCTGAGCCTTTAACGTCATGCTACAAAGGAGTAAGCAAAAACTAATTAATCCAATTTTCAATTTCTTTGTTTTGTAGTGCATCTTGATAAGCGTCTTTTTCCATTTCTCGGATTAATTCCAACTTGCGATTGTTGATGATGAGATTCCACATATTATCTCGCTCAAAGTTCAACGGAGATAAGCTTTCTTTTATTTTGAACCCTTTAATATTTACAAAAAATATATTTGAAGAGTCTGGAATTTCGATGAATCGATTATTTTTTAGGTATTGCTCTTGATCATAAGTTTTAATGGGGATTTTCTTGAGCAAATCATCAAAAAGAATCCATTCTTCATCATTAAAATAATAGTCAGTGGCGTATTGGTAGCAATATTCTTCCAGTAATTTTCGGTCTTTAGTATTTGTACTTTTAAACCAAGCTTTTACTTTCGGAAGTTTAGGTGCTGATTTTGGTAGCTTGAAATAAAGTACCTGCAGTATATTATTTTTTAACTGGAAGTTGTTTTGGTTTTCTTGGTAGTATTTCTCAATTTCCTGGCTGCTGATGGAAGTGTCGAGCTTTTGATTGATTAATTCACTCTCGTAAATGTACGTGATTAATGAATTTCTGTATTCTTCAAGTTTTTTATCTACATTTTTTCTTTCATCATCCAAATTATCTTCGGCACGTTTAAGAACTGATTGTTGTTGAATCCAATTGTGAACAAATGAACGTATGATGGTAAGACTATCATTTTTTGGTGCGCCTTTCGGTACTACGTTTCGAATATCTGCAACATATAAGTATTTATCGTAAACACGGGCAATCACTCTTTCAGATGCATCTGAATTAACAGTTTTCTTTTTACATCCGTTAAAAGTCAAAAAAGAGCAAGCAGCCGCAAATCACTGCGAGCATACGTTGCTCTTTTCGAATGAATATAACTTTATTCAACAATTACACATTTAAATTATTTCCACATGGATTCTAAAACTTCAGTATTTACTTTTACACTGTATTTGTCGTGCAAACTTTGCAACCATGTTTTTTCCAAGTAGGTTTGATAGTCGGCAGTCACCACTCCTTTTGCTTCTTCTAGCGTTTTAGCTGTAGGGGCAAGTATAGCTTTTACATCCACGAGATAAACCATATTGTTTTTAACGATGTCGGCACTTAATCCTGGAGTCCACTTCGCTGCTTCTACAAATTCATTTTCACCATGACCAAATTTTCCTTCACGGGTAGTAACTGCACTTGGGTTTGCTTTATTAAGTTCTGCGATTATTTCTTCTGATGTTTTCTTCTTTTTTGTAAGTGCTTTTCTTAATGCTGCTGCTACTTTTGCATCGCTGCATGTGTAGATGGTAGCTTCACATCTTTCAGGCCATTTGTAGTTGTTTTTATTTTCAGCATGATAGGCTTCTAATCCAGTTGTATCTTTTACTGCCTTGCTCCAAACCATTTTGTCAGTTAAATCAAAAAGTAAAATTCCATCTCTGTACTCACGCATTAAATTACGGAAGTCGGGATAAATTTTTTCTAATCTTTCTTCTAAGAATCCTAAAACTACATCCCCCACCCATTGATCGTACATCGAATATCCAATCGATTGAGGGTTATTTCCGGATCTCTTAGTTTGATGAGTACTTACATATTTCGCAAAATCTTGTTGAGTAAAATAGGTAACAACACCATTTGAGTCAGTCAATGAGAAAATGTTTTGGTGAATTTATCTGCTTTTGTAAGTTCCCAATCTCCTTCCGATACGCTGCTGTCTAAGCTGTTGATGAACTCTTCTTTTATCTTTGGAATTTCTTTTGTACTTGTAAGCAGTTTTAATTTTTGTTACCATGCTTAGGCGACTCGCTTCATTTCTGCTATCACGAGAGATCATTTGTTTTAACTCCGCTTTCTTCTCCCCAAAAGGTGGAATTCCGCGTTTGTCAAGTAGCTTGATAATATGAAATCCATAGCTGGTTTTAATGATTCCGCTCATGTCTCCTTTGTTCTTCAACCCAAAAGCTGCTTTTTCGAACTCAGGAACCATCTTTCCAGTACCAAACCAAGGAAGCTCACCGCCTTTTTCGCCGAACCTTTATCTTCACTGTACATGGTGACAGCAGAATCCCAAACCATTCCACTTTTAAGTGCTTGAAATACTTCATTCATTCGGGGTTCATTCGCTTTCATCGAACTGTCATTCGCTTCTTTTGGATTACGAATCATGATGTGTGCGGTTTGAATTTCTCCTTGAGCAGTTCGGATATCCAGCACTTTGATGAGATGATAACCAAAACGAGTTCTAACTGGCATGGATACGGTTCCAGGTTTTGTATTGTAAGCGGCCGTTTCGAAAGGATAAACCATCTGCATACCCGTAAAATAACCAAGTTCGCCATTGTTTTCTTTGGCAGATGGATCTTCGCTGGAGTCGCGTGCCATCTTTCCAAAATCACTTCCTTTCATGATCATATCACGAATCTTCATAATGCGATTGTAGGTCTGGACAGTGTCTCTAGGTAAAGCATCAGGACCTAATTTCAATAGAATATGACTTGCTTTCACATCTTTGCCAAGACGTTCATAAGCTTCTTGAACCAAATTTTCACTTACTTCTTTGTCCGTAAGATAGGGTTGAGCCAATTGCTTGTTATAGCCAGAAAGCTCGTTTTTGAAGGTCTCACTGGTATCCATCATCAAGGATTCCGCCTCCTTTACTTTCAATTTGTAATTGATGTAGAGGTCTAAATATTCTCTCACGGAAGCTTCCGTGAAGACCGAATCTTTGTTGTTTTTACGAAAAACACGATCAAACTCCGACTTAGGAACGCTTTCTCCAGCAACCACCATTAAAATAGGATCAGTTAATACTGGGCTCGGATTTGTTGATTTAGAAGTCTTTACAGGTGCAGAAGTCGCTTTTTTAGGCGCTGATTTCTGTGTTTGAGCAGGCGCCTGCGAAATAACAGCTACCGAGAGAAGAATAGAATAAAGAATTGATTTTGTCATAATTCACCTAATTTATAGGGAGGCAAATGTAATAATTCTCTACTCTTTTAGGGCTTTAAAACTAGATTTTACAATGAAAAATTGGTGAAATAGGAGTACATTTCCTTTATTGTTTGTAACTATTTTAAGGAAATCAATCAACGCTATCAATTTTGATAAAAACTGAAAAAACAAAGGTCTTCCTACTGAGTGATTAACGGGCTAAAAAGGTCTCGATAAATATTTTGGTTTTTCCCTTTTACCTCAGTCAAGAAACACAAATAAAAAAGAAATTTTTATTTATCGCGAATAATTCGGTGCATCGCGCACTACGGTCACATCATGTGGATGACTTTCGCGGATACCCGATGACGTTATACGGATGAACTTTGCTTCCTGAAGTTTCAACACATTTTTGGCGCCGCAATAACCCATCGAAGCTTTCAAACCGCCGACCATTTGGTACACTTCTTCGGCAACACCGCCCTTGAATGGAACACGACCCACAATGCCTTCTGGAACTAACTTTTTGATGTCATCTTCTGCATCTTGAAAGTAACGATCTTTCGATCCTTCTTTCATCGCTTCTATAGAGCCCATCCCTCTGTAAACTTTGTATTTCCTACCTTCGAAAATCATGGTTTCACCTGGCGACTCTTCCGTGCCAGCGAAAAGAGAACCGATCATCACCGTGCTTGCACCAGCTGCGATGGCTTTAGCGATGTCTCCGGTAAAGCGAATTCCACCATCTGCAATAATTGGAACACCGGTTCCTTGAGTGCTTTAGCTACTTCATACACTGCCCAAAACTGAGGAACACCCACTCCGGCAATAACACGAGTGGTACAAATTGAACCGGACCAATACCCACCTTCACAGCATCTGCACCTGCTTTTACGAGTGCTTTTGCTGCTTCTGGTGTGGCAATATTTCCCACGACGACCTGAAGTTTAGGAAAAGCTTTTTTACTTTTTTAAGTGTGTCAATTACACCTTTAGAATGGCCATGTGCTGTATCAAATACGATAGCATCTGCACCAGCTTTTACAAGTGCTTCTACGCGATTTATAGTGTCACCCGTAACACCCACAGCAGCAGCAACTCGCAGTCGACCAAGTTCATCTTTATTGGAATTAGGACGTGATTTAAATTTTAAGATGTCTTTATAGGTGATGAGTCCAATTAATTTTCCACTCTTGTCAATAACCGGTAATTTTTCAATTTTATGTTGTTGTAAAATCAACTCGGCTTTTTGCAGACTTGTTGCACCAATACTCACAATTAAATTATCCTTGGTCATCACCTGATGCACTTTCTTTTTCACTTCTTTTTCAAATCGCAAATCACGATTAGTTAGTATTCCTTTCAGCTTTCCTTTAATATCGATAATGGGAATACCTCCAATTTTATTTTCGCGCATCAACCGTAGTGCTTCGCCGATGGTAGCATCTTCTAACAAGGTAAGGGGATCTTGAATCATTCCACTTTCACTGCGCTTTACTTTACGTACTTCAGCAGCTTGTTGGTCGATGCTCATGTTCTTGTGTAAAACACCGATCGCGCCTTCTTGGGCCATAGCAATAGCCATAGCAGCTTCGGTAACGGTGTCCATAGCAGCGGAAACAATGGGTACTTTGATGGGTATTTTCTTAGTAAAAAGACTGGATGTGTCTGTATCCCGCGGCATTATCTCCGAGTAAGATGGGATTAATAAAACATCGTCGTAGGTAAGTCCTTCACCAATAAATTTTTGATCTGTTTTCATAGGTTGATCTCTGATATTGGCATGCAAAAGTAATCTTTTAGTAGGAGATAAAACTGAGACGGGTGCTAATTCATAAAAATAAAATGAAATAGAGTCGATTACAACTAGAAAAAGCAAATCTAGAATACGTATAAGTAGCTCATCACTTTGCTAGTATACGAGTTTTTAGTTTGGAAAAAAATAGATTGCAGGCTGGACTAAAAAAATGGAGGCCGCCCATCCCTGAGCGGCCTCACCACGCGTTGACCGGAATTTACCGTAACAATGTTACGGATCCGCTCTTCTCAATCTCCTGACCATTGGTTCCAAAAATTCGAACGGAATACACATAGGTACCCTCAGGAGCGATTTTGCCATCATACGTACCATCCCAGCCTTCGCCAGGGATACGCGTTTCATATACTCTTTGTCCCCATCGATTGAATACTACAAAGAAATAATTCTTTGCGTCAATATAGATGAATTCTGGTTTAAATACAGGATTTTTTCCAGTAGGGGTGAATGCGCTAGGAATAAATAAATGCGGCTCTTGTACTAAACAGAAGATGTTAGAGATACTCGTATCTGTAAACCCATAAGTATTTCCACTACCTTCATAAGCCTCAATGCGATAACAGAACTGACCAGAATAATTCGGATATAGATATAGAGCAGCTATATCATCGTCAAAGTCAAGAATACCGTTGCTAAGGGTTGCTATTGGAGTTGGACTCCAAATTCCATCAACACTTCTGAACAATGAATAATTGTTTACACTGCCCAACCAATCTTCGTAGAAGTTCCAATTTAATTTATTAACTAAATTATAATCTGGTTGCCCTTTTAACAAAATGGTACGCCCAACATTACTAATGAGCACATCATTCAAACAAGAATCTACGGTAACTACACGATAGTAATAGCTGTATTGATCCGTTCTCGCAGAGAAATCGTTGAAGGTAATGATGGGAAGCCCAGAATAGGTGATTGCCCCAACAGTAGTAAATGGACCGTTCTTATCAAAAGCTCTTTGAAGTTTGTATTTCGATACATCTGGATTACCAACAGTATCTACTAAACATTCAACGACTACTCTTCTCAAATCAACAACCGTTGCTTTCTTCAAATATGAGTACTGAGGAAGTGTTAGGAGATTCGCAATTTCGCAAGCCTGGTTAGAGGAAGCGGTTCGTGAACTAGTATTTCCCTGCGCTTGAATGTAGTAACAGTATTCAGATTCATTGGTCAGGTTAGTATGACTATAGGTAATGTTGGAGCCAGGTACAGATGCTAAGAAGCTAAAAGGTCCACCGTTTTCACTTACATAAATATTGTACTGACCCATACCATTCACCATGTTGATGTATGGATTCCAGCGTAAATCAATGGCACTTCTACATATATCCAATTTCGCAGTTACGAAGAGCGTATTGTGAAGTGTACCAATATTACTGATGTTTCTACAGCTATCATATGCAGCAATGCTATAACGTTGTGAACTGAATTCTGCTGCTGGATTATTATCTAAGAAGTAACTTGCATTAATTCCAACAACACTTCCAATCGAATCCCAGGACGCACCATTGAAATGATAGATAATATAACCAACCACATCTCCTGATGGACTCGGCAACCAACTCACGCTTACTTGAGAGGGATTAAATGGATCCAAACTCGCTGTATCGAGAAGTGAAACTGTAGGGCGAGTAATGTCTTTAAATAAGTCACCGTCTGTAGAAGAATTACTGATACATCCCGATAAGTCACCTGTTTGAACACGATAATTAATTACGGCATCACAAACATTAATGGTATCGTTCCATGAATAAACTGGAGCAGTAGTAGTCCCAATTTTACTCCAACTACCAGTTGGGTATTCTTTATAAACATCGTAATTCAAAGTAGCAGTAGCTAATTCAGGATTATGAATTGGATTCCAAACCACTACTGCAACACCATTATTGTTAAATACATCTACTTTTATTGTCTGTAAAGTAATTGAACTCGGAGAAACCTCACCACCACATGCTGTTTGAGTAGTCATGTTATAGAAGTAAGAGCCGGCCTGTGCATTTGCTGTAAGGTCAGTATAAGAAAGTGTATTGTAGTTGGTGATAGTTGCTACAGTTGTATAAGGTCCACCAATTGCAGCAGAACGATAAATCGTATAGTTTGCAAAACGCATTCCTGTATCAACCGGTGCAATCCAATTTAGGATTACATTTCCGTTCGGAAGAACATTTGCACAACGTGGCTCAGGCGCAACAGGGATAGTATGATCCACAAAAATTTCTCCATCTCGGTTCGATAATGAATTACAACCTAATGCATCCCCAACACTTACGCGGTAATTTATAGAATCAATACAAAGTATTAAATTTTCTGTCCATGTAGTTGCCGCAACGTTTGCTGCTATTGACCAGTTACCCGATCCGCCTGGATTTTCTCTTTCTATGACATAAGTTGCAGTTGATGTTGGAAGCAAAGGATTGCTCACTGGATTCCAATTTAAAGTAGCTGTAGTAGAATTTCCGCCATTCACCACCAAATAAATCGTACTAAGAGTATTTCCATTTGCAGAACCACCAATGGCTGATGGATCCGTTTGTCCTGTACATCCCGACTTCGTTTGTAAATAGTAACTGATTGAACCCGCATTTCCATTCGCAGTAACATCTAAATATGTACTTACAGCATTGTTTTGAACTGAATCAATTAAAACGAAACCTGAACCTGTATTTCTCCAAACATTGTATTGATTAAAGTCTGTCCATGAAGCAGGTGTTGGATTCGCCCATGTTAACTGAACTTGACCATTCGCATTTACACTTGCGCACCTTAATTCAGGATGGTCTATTACATTACCTATATATGTAAATACATTGGTAGCAATGTTTGATCGACTTACACAACCAATATTATCTGCTGCACTAATTTGGTGATTTAGGTTAGTGTCACAATCGTTGATGGGCTGATTGTAGCTAAGTAAAGCTGTATTGCCAAATATAGACATTGCACCGCCGGCATTATAACTTGACCATACATCGTATTGGCCACTGGTAACGGTGCCCGGTAAAGGAGCACTCAAGGCTGACCAATTTAAATTGGCTTGACCTAATACTGGGGTTGTAGTTAAATAGATCGAACGTAAAGTTGAACTTGTATTTCCGTTGTCTACTTGACCCGTACAACCACTTTGCGTTCTAAGATAGTATCCATAAGATTGAGCATTACCGTTTGCTAAAACATCTGTCCATGTAGTTTGTGCAAAATTCCTACAGAATCGTACAAAGTAAATCCAGCGCCATTGTCGCGATAAATTTCGTACTCGTTGAAATTGATATTTGATCCAACTGGTGAAATACAAGTCAATTCTATTTGACCACTAGGAAGTACATTTACACATCGTAAATCAGGATTATCAACAATATTTCCTATATAGGTAAAGGTGTTGGTATCGATATTTGAATTACTCAAACAACCACTATTGTCTGTGACAGTAATGCGGTGTCTTAAAGTAGTATCACAATTGTTGATATTTTCATTATATGTTAAAGAACTTGTTGAACCAAGAACGGTTAACACACCACCGGCATTATAGCTCGACCATACATCATATTGTCCGGATGAAGCAATGAGTGGTAATGCTGTCCAATTCATGGTAGCAGTTCCAAGAGTTGGTACAGTAGTAAGATAGATGGAACTTAAGGTAACACTTGTACTTCCATTATCTACCTGTCCTGTACACCCGCTTTGTGAACGAATGTAGTAACTGTAAGACTGTGTATTTCCATTTGCGAGAACATCTGTCCATGAAGTTTGAGCAAAGTTGCTTACTGAATCATAGAGTACAAATCCAGCTCCATTGTTTCTGAAAATTTCATATTCATTAAAATCATCGTTTGAACCCGCAGGAGCAATCCATGTTAATTGAATTTGTCCGCTAGGTAAAACATTTACGCAACGTAAATCAGGATTAGCAACGATGTTTCCAATATAAGTATAGTTATTAGTAGTGATGTTTGAATTACTAATACAGCCACTATTGTCAGTAGTACTAATTTTATGATTTAATAAAGTATCACAATCATTGATGGGTTGTTGGTAAGTCAACAAGGCAGTACTTCCAAATACACTTAACGTACTTGTAACATTATAGGTAGACCATACATCATATTGTCCACTTGTAACCGAACCCGGTAGCGGTGAAGCTAATGCTGACCACGATAAATTAGCATTTCCCAATATGGGAGTTGCAGTTAAGAAGATGGAACTAAGTGTTGCACTTGTACTTCCATTATCTAGTTGTCCTGTACATCCACTTTGTGAACGCATGTAGTAACTGTACGACTGAGTATTTCCATTAGCGAGAACATCTGTCCATGAAGTTTGAGCGAAGTTGCTCACGGAGTCATAAAGTACAAATCCAGCTCCATTGTTTCTGAAAATTTCATACTCATTAAACTCATTGTTTGATCCAGCAGGAGCAATCCATGTTAATTGAATTTGTCCGCTAGGTAAAACATTTACGCAACGTAAATCAGGATTAGCAACGATGTTTCCAATATAAGTATAGTTATTAGTGGTGATGTTTGAATTACTAATACAGCCACTATTGTCGGTAGTACTAATTTTATGATTTAATAAAGTATCACAATCATTGATGGGTTGTTGGTAAGTCAATAAGGCAGTACTTCCAAATACACTTAACGTACTTGTAGCATTATAGCTAGACCATACATCATATTGTCCACTAGTAACCGAACCCGGTAGCGGTGAAGCTAATGCTGACCACGATAAATTAGCATTTCCTAATACGGGAGTTGCAGTTAAGAAGATGGAACTAAGTGTTGCACTTGTACTTCCATTGTCTATTTGTCCTGTACATCCACTTTGTGAACGCATGTAATAACTGTACGACTGAGTATTTCCATTAGCGAGAACATCTGTCCATGAAGTTTGAGCGAAGTTGCTCACGGAGTCATAAAGTACAAATCCAGCTCCATTGTTTCTGAAAATTTCATACTCATTAAACTCATTGTTTGATCCAGCAGGAGCAATCCATGTTAATTGAATTTGTCCACTAGGTAAAACATTTACGCAACGTAAATCAGGATTTGCAACTACATTTCCTATATAAGTATAGTTATTCGTCGCAATATTTGAACGTGAGGTACAACCGATATTATCATCCACAGAAATTTGATGATTTATTACCGTGTCGCAATCGTTTATCGGATGATTAAAAAGTAGAGTTGGTGTGTTTCCAATTCCTTGAAGCGTACCCACTGCATTGTAATTTGAGAATACATTGTATTGTCCACCCACCGTTGAAGGTAATAGTGGTGATGAAAGTGCGGACCAATTTAAATTAGCTTGACCTAAAACCCCTGCCGTGGTCAAGAAAATAGAACTCAAGGTATTGCTAGTTGTTCCATTGTCTACTTGTCCAGTACATCCACTTTGAGTTACTAAATAATAGGAGTAGGACTGCGTATTTCCGTTTGCGAGGATGTCGGTATATGAGTTCAACGCATTATTTCCAACGGAGTCAATCAAGGTAAATCCAGCTCCATTGTTTCTCCAGATTTCATACTCGTTGAAATTTACGAACGATGCAGGAGTTGGGTTTTCCCAAGTCAACTGAATATTCCCATTTGCCAATACACTTACACATCTTAAATTCGGGTTGGGAATAATATTTCCTAGATAGGTGAAGACGTCATTATCTGCAGAACTAATAGAGGTGCATGGAGCATTGTCGTCTAATTCAATTCTATATTCAAATGGAACATTACACGTAGTAATAGCATCGGTATAGGTCAGTGCAGCAGTGGTTCCAATTTGAATATAGCCACCAATACCCGTAGTTCTTCGCATAACACGATAAGGACCCGGTGCGCTTCCTAAGCCAGGAACAATCATGGCGTTCCAATTCAAGATAGCCGAACCCAAAGTGGCATTATTTACTGTCAATAACATGGTTGCCAGCGTGGCGCTAGTCGTTCCGTTGGTTTGTAACCCATCACATCCAGATAAAGAAACTAAACGATAATATTGAATAGCGTTATTAGCATTTGCGCCTACATGTATCCATGATGTTGTAGCATAATTTGTAACGGTTCCTATCAAGGCAAATGGTCCGCCTGCTGCAGAAGAATGGTAAATTTCCACACCTGCGAAAAAATTATTAGGATCTGGTGGTGCAATCCAAGAAATTTGAACGTCACCGTTTGCTTGTACGGCTAAACATCTTAATTCAGGATTGACAATGATATCTCCAAGCGATGTAAATTGATCAACTTCTTCCGATGATTTAGATAAACAAGCAGAAGCATCTCCAATATCAACTCTGTATTGAATAGCTGTATCACAAAGAATGACTACATCACGGTAAAATGTATCTACTGTATTTCCAATTACAGCCCATGCTCCTGGAGCAATTCGTCGGTTGATAATATAACTACCCGTGCTTGTCGCTGGCAAAGGTTTGCGAATAGCATTCCAATTTAAATCTGCAAATCCAATGGTGCTATTATCCAGTAATAAAAGCATCGAAGCTAAAGTATCACTAGTAGTGAGGTCGGTTTCATCAAACTACCTGCATCACAACCAGCCACTAATGTTAAATAATAATAATTTATTTGGTTATTCGCATTAGCACCAACATGCGTGAACGTGTTTGTTGCATAAATTGAAACATTTCCAATATTTACATAAGGTCCAGATTTGCTTAGTGAATGATAAATATTGTACTGAGAAAAATATCCAGCGGTATCAATAGTACCGACCCAACATAAAGCTACATCTCCATTCGCTAATACTTCGGTAGAACGAAGACTAGGTGACGTGATATTAGGCACAGCACTCTGTAATTGAGCTCCGTCAATATTTGAATGTGAAATACAATTTGCAGCAGAAGTATCAACGACTTGAATTCTATAATTTATCGAATCATCGCATACAAAAACAGGATCTAAATAACTTAAGCTGGTCGTAGTTCCTATCATATTCCAATTACCACTTCCAGCCGGTGGTTGTTCTCTCCATACTTCATATTCACGTTGAGTACTTAATCCTAAAGGTGTACTCAAAGGTGTCCAGGTTAGTGAGGCATCAAATCCAACTTGATTAACTTGTAAAAAAATGGTACTAATAGTATCACTTACCATTCTTTGTTCCAAATCACAACCTGATCGAGTTGTGGTATAATAAGAAATCGAACCAAGGTTAGCATTGGCCGTTAAATCTGAATAGGTAATAACCGTATCATAATTTGTTATCTTAAATCCTTTTAAACTATCAATTAGTACATAAGGTCCAGCTGTTCCTGCTGTAGATCTAAAGATGTAAAAGGCTTTAAAGAATTGATTGGTATCTGCTTCTCCAGTATCAACAGGCGGGAGCAGTGTTAAGTTTACATTGCCATTAGGTAAAACATCAGCACATTTCATTCTGGCTCCTTTTACGGCAGGAGGTGCTACAACAACTACGGATAATGTATTAAAATTAACAGCAGGAGAAGGACAAAAGTTATCATATGTTTTTAAAACGAAATTGTAGGTACTCGATAACGTGATACATCCAATATTTCTAGGTAAGTGATTACAATCGGTTATCCATCGAAATTTTGTTTGTAAAGATCCTGGGAAAAAAACAGGAGCAATGGGAGGTACTGTATCAATAAGCGGTGGTGTAAGCGTGGCACAAGGAGGAAATGGACATCCTGCAGATGCGTTCGTAAAATTGGTTCCAAATTGCGATCCGGTAGCATTAAGGTATACGCTTTGGCCTCCTCCACCTGAAGATGCAGGCAGTCCTTCAAAGTCAAATGCTACAATGTCTATTTCAACCGTGTCACCAGCAAATACAGTATCAATAATGACACTTAGCGGATTGCCCAATAAATCCTGAACCTTTGGAGGTGTGTTAAATACAGGAACAGCTGGCGGCGGTACAATCCAACAATTATTGATGAGAGCAATTTGAATCTCTCGATATATTTCTGCAACCTTAATTCCACATTTGTAGGCTGTAACTTTGGTTACAGTTACAAAGGCACCAGATGTAAAACTTGTAAAAGTCACCACTCCAGTCGCTGGATTCATGACTGCAGCAACATTGGAGGGGTTTTGCGCCGGGCCAGGTAATGGGCTTATTGCTGAATAACCAGCAGCAAATGGATAATTACTTCCTAATGTGGCTTGCAGTGGGTTACCCCATGAATAAACTAAAGAATCAATTTCCGCATCGATTGCATTATGGTTATAAGAAGTTAAATTTCTAGTACATGTACCTAATTGAGGTTTTTCAGCAAATTGTGGGGATGAGTCAAAGCAAGGGTTAGTATTGGTCGCATTGTATGGAAACATATAGGCACGAAGCGTAAAATCACCAGAGCCAGCACCTAAATTTACAATCGCAGCATTTCTACAACAACTTGTCCACCAAAAATTCCAACCAGCTGCTGGCGGTACTCCGGTGATAAAAATTGGTGCAGAACGATAAACAAATTCTTCAACTGCATTGGCAAGTCCTGCAGGACTTGCACAGGTAGGACAACCAGGACCCTTTGGAGAAATATCCAATTGAGAAACGAGTAGACAATTAATGTTTCCAACTGGTGCATTAGTAGTTAAACTAATGTTTCCTGGACCAGCAACACCGTTGCAATCTCGGTAGAGTTTTACGGTAAATATAAATTTACCAACATCAGGTCCCGTCTTTACACAGTCCCATGTAATTTCTCCACCCATTAGGTGGGACGCTTGTGTCTCATGGTTCCAACCAAATAGGAGGAGCACAAGAATAATTAGAATTTTTTTCATTTTGGATTTTGGATAACGCGTGAGCATCAAATTTAGGAAAAAAATCCAAACTGACAAAACCTTATTTGCCAACAACGATTTCGCTTAGGTCAGTGTCTTTTAAATAGAGGTTGGCTACTTCCTTTAATCGAGATGGAGTAAGGTCTTTAATCTCTCGTAAATAATTTTCTAAATAGCTGATATCAAGACTATTAAGTAATAGCATTTTATGTTTCTCCGCCAACGCAAAGGGGCCGTCAATACTTCTTTGGAAAGCTCCCGTTAAATAATTTTTACTAGCGTTAATTCCTCATTGTTAATATCTTCCGTCCTCAAACGCGTTATTTCATTGTAAATTTCTTTGACTGCGGCTTCCCGAACATCAGCTCCAACTTCTGTTGTGATGAAAAAATAACCCTCTTGGTTGTTGCTTACCAAGCCAGAACCAATCCCGTAGGTATACCCTTTGTCTTCTCTAATATTTGCCATTAATCGGGAACCGAAGTATCCTCCAAGTAGGGTGTTTAAAACGCTAAATGCTAAGAAATCGGGATGGTGTCGAGTAAATGTTCGCCTACCAATTCTAATTGCGGATTGAATAGCATCTTCTTTTTCGATAAATTTTTGGCTGGGACATACGAATTGAGAGGAATTGTTGGTAGACTTCCGTTTTTTAAATCCATCGAATCGATGGTGTTAATTATTTTTTGAACTAATTGTTCATTTGCTAATCCAGAAATAACAACTGCTCTTAAACCATTTTTATATTTTTTCTCATGGTAATCAACTAATGCCTTTGAGTCAAGTAGGTCGTATTCTTCGAGCGATGTCACTCTTCCATAAGCATGATCTTGCCCAAACAAAGATTGACTAAAATTAATTCGTGCCAAATAATCTACTTTTGTAAGATTAACAGATAGGCGCTGTTTCCCCTGTTGTTTGTAAGTTTGAATTTCTTTCGCGGGATACAAAGGTTGTGTAATGATTTCCTGAAAATAAGGGAGTGTCTCGCTGACAAATTTATTGAGTGAAAATAAACTGATGCTTGACCAATCTGGGCCGTTTTCAGCATGTAAATAAGCACCGTAAAAGTCCAATGCCTCTGCAATTTCGGAGGAGTTGTGTTTTGCGCTTCCTTCTTCCATTAAATCATTGGTTGCGGTTGCAATGAGTGAGGAATTTGATGCGATATTACCTGCGGCAAATATCAATTCAATCTTAACTACTTCTTGTGTTCCAACACAAATATTATAGATGGGAGTTCCGTTTTTTAGGAAGAGTTTTTGTGGTTCCTGAATTTCTATTAAAGAAGGAATAGATATTTGGGGTGGATGGATTCTGTCGAGCATATTTATTTTTTTGCGTGATATCTTAAAATGGAACAATTTTCTTTGGTGAGAATTTTTTTAGCAACTTGCTTTATCTGTTCAGCATTGACTTGGTTATAATACGCTGCTTGCTTGTTGCAATCGTTTGCATCTCCCAGAAGTTCATAATAAGCCAAGTTAAGTGCTTTGTTGGCAATCCCCATCTCTGAAAATTCAAGGTATGCTTCTACTTTATGTTTTATTTTGGTGAGTTCTCTTGCGTCAATTTCAATTTTAATTTTTTCGAGTTCTTCCCAGATACATTTTTCGGCTTCTTCCATGCTGATGTTGTCGACAAGTTTGCCTTCGATGAAGAATAAACTTGAATCTAAATCTCCCGACATATATGCATGGACTTCCGTGAAAATATTTTGTCTTTGACAAGTTGTTGATGGAGTCGCGATGATTTTCCTCTGGATAACAGATCAGAAAGCATATCTGTTGCGTAGAAGTCTGCATCGGTACGTGAACAACAATGCCAAGCCATGTAGATGTGCGAGTTTGGAACGTCTTTTTCTACTTCCTGAATTCTAGTTTCTGATTGTGGGGTTCCGAAGGTAGATTTCTTGCTGGCACATCTGCCATTGGAATGGGAGCAAACCATTTTCGCAGAGTGTTTTTATTTGCGTTAAGGTGCAATCACCGGATACGCTCAGGATGGCATTGTTGGGCGCGTACCACTTTTTGAAAAATGCTTTTACGTCCTCTAAGGTAGCGTCTTCAATATGTGAAATTTCTTTGCCGATGGTTGCCCAACGATAAGGATGTACTTTGTAGGCAAGTGGACGCATCATTAACCATACATCTCCATAAGGCTGATTCAAATAACGCTGTTTAAATTCTTCAATAACTACAGATCTTTGAACCTCTAAACTTTTTTCAGAAAAGGCGAGACTTAGCATGCGATCACTCTCTAACCAAAATCCGGTTTCTATATTTTGAGAGGGAATGGTTAAATAATAATTTGTAATATCATTATTCGTAAAGGCATTGTTTTCTCCGCCAGCAATTTGTAAAGGTTCGTCGTAAGATGGAATGTTGATGGAACCACCAAACATTAAATGCTCAAAGAGATGGGCAAATCCCGTTTTGTCAACTTGTTCATCACGCGCTCCTACTTTGTATAAAATATTTAAAGCGACCAATGGTGTAGAGTGATCCTCATGAACGATCACAGTAAGTCCGTTTGAAAGAGTAAATTTTTCGTATGCTATCATATTAATTTCGATCGATTAAAGTTGACACAGTCTGTTTTTTTCTTGATTAAATTCATTCCATATTTCTGCTACAATAGCAGCAGCGGGTAAGATGTTGTTTATGGAAGAGGATACTTGACCAATTTCTAATTCGCCTTCAACCATATCACCTTCAAACATTCCCTTTTTGGCACGCGCTCTTCCTAAAATATTTTTTAATTCTTCTGCCGATGCACCTTTTAATTCAGCAGCCGCAATTTTGCTGGTAGAATTCATTTTTTACGAGTCGAACGGGAGTTAATTGCTTTAAGGAAAGCTGAGTATCACCTTCTTTTGCTTCCACCACTTTTTGCTTGAAATGTTCATGTGCCGATGACTCCAAAGAAGTCACAAAACGGGAACCAATTTGAACACCTTCTGCACCTAAGGCAAAGCAGGCTAACATGGCTCTACCGCTTGCAATTCCGCCAGCTGCAATGAGTGGAATGGAAACGTGATCGCGTATCATCGGAATTAAGCATAGTGTAGTGGTTTCTTCTCTTCCATTATGTCCACCTGCTTCAAATCCTTCTGCAACGATGGCATCAACACCTGCTTGCACCGATTTCTCTGCAAATTTTTTGTTGGCAATCACATGCACCACTTTTATACCTTCTTTTTTTAAAGTTGAAGTCCATGTAGCAGGATTCCCTGCTGAAGTAAATACAATAGGTACTTTTTCAGAGATAATAATGTCCATATGCTCTTCAATATTCGGATAAAGCAAGGCACATTCACTCCAAAAGGTTTCGAAGTATTTGCTTTACATTTTCGAATATGATCTCTCAAAACATCCGGATACATGGATCCAGCGCCGAGTAATCCAAGTCCGCCAGCATTACTAACGGCTGTGGCTAACCGCCAACCACTACACCAAATCATTCCTGCTTGGATAATGGGATATTCAATTTCAAAAAGTTTAGTAATTCTATTTTTCATGATAAAGGATCTACAATTCTCTGGTGACTTATCCATCCCCATATTTCCAATCGCGCTTTTAATCGTGAACCAATTTCTTTGATCACAAACCATCTGGGATTACCTTCAGGATACTCACCTGCTTTATATCCGAAGGCATTTAATTCCATTTCACTGGCCATCCATAACGCTCTGTTAAGATGAATTTCTTGAGAAATGATGACGAAGGGTTCTTTTCCATACCGTTCTTTATAATTCGACAATGTTTCATAGGTGTCAGCACTATTGGGGTCTAAAATACAAACACTATCTGGGACTCCCTTTAGCATTAATGCATCCAAAAGGTCATGTGCTTCTTGATACCATCTGTCGTCTTCATAGCCGCTGAGGATCAGTTTCATGTGTGGATATTGATGCCATAACGACGCACTAGAATCTACGCGTCCTAGAAATGCATAATTCTGTCGACTTCCGTTGGGATAATATCTACCAGCACCCGGAACCAAAATAAAACGAATGGAATCGAGTTGTTCCTTTTTTACCATATGTTTTTCTCCACAGTTGGAAAATGAATAATAGTTTAAAAGGGCGACGATCATAAATCCAGTAGAAAGATAAAGTAAGAGTTTCAATCGTTTCATTGAACGCGAAAATAGAGAATCTACAAGTAATTTAGGGCGATGTGTTAATAATTGAATTGAACCATAGGTAATCATTAAAAAGCGTTTGTTCTTGATTTTGAATTAAAGACTATATTTGACAATAAAAGAAAATTTGTATGAAGAAATTAGTTAAGTTAAGTTTGTTATTGCCTTTTATGTTGAATTTTTTCTGTGCCAATGCGCAAGTAGTTTCGCTTCCCTATTTTAACGATTTCGAGACTGATACCGCGGGATGGTACAACGAATTAACTAATTATAATGTTAGTATGTGGGAATGGGGCACTCCCGCTTTTGGCCAAACGAACACTGCTTATTCAGGAAGCAAAGCATGGGATATTAACTTAACTTCTCGATTGGATTCTACCAATCATTGTGTTTTGTACTCTCCTGTGTTTGATTGCAGCAGTTATGATAAAATCGATATTTCTTTTTATTTAAAGTTTGTTTCTTTTTATAACAAAGAAGTATTTTGGATGGAAATCAGTAAAGATGGTGGCTTGACATGGGCTATTTTTGATACATTAGGTGGGGTAGGAATAAATTGGGGAAACATGTCGTTTCTTAATTTTAATACTTGGACAGGTACAAGCTCGAATGGTTGGAGGATATCAAGCCAAAAATTTGTTCCCGTGAATAATTCAAATGCAGTGCAGTTTAGAATTAATTTTAAATCCATTCAGCCAAAAGGAACGGGTGGAGATGGTTTCAGTTTCGATAATTTTTTGATAAAAGGATCTCCATCAACAAATCTTGAATTTTCAGTGTCAAATTTACCCACCTCAATTCTAAGAGTTGAAGGTGTTGCAAATTCAGGCTTATTTACAATTAATGTTAGTAACCAAGGTAAAGACACTCTTTTTAGTTATAATGCTGGTTACGAAGTAAATGATGTATTGGTTTTTGATTCAATACTTGTTGATACCCTCATTCCAGGAGAGCTAAACCAATTTTATCTCCCTTATAATTATTTGATTCCATCTGGATATTTTTCAACATGTATTTATGTTTTTACTTCGGGAGATTCTATTCCTAATGATACAGTTTGCGTAAATGGAGTTGGAATTGATTCCGTAAAACAAGTGCCCTATTTTACAGATTTTGAAAATGGTTTTTCAGGATGGTCAACACTAACTGATGGTGATTTAAAAACGAATTGGGAGTTAGGTTTGCCTCAATTCGGTCAAACTAATTCTGCGTACTCTGGTGTTAATGCATGGGATGTTAATTTGGATTCGAGCATTACAATAGGTGCACGATGTTATTTATATTCTCCTCTATTAAATTGCAGTAATACAAATAGAGTTAATATTAGTTTTTATCAAAATAGGAGTTTGTTAGATATTGCGAACCTACAGTTTGAAATAAGTTTAGACAGTGGAATAACGTGGAAACATCAATTAGATTCCTTTGGTTTTGCGAAAAATTGGTATACGAGTACTACTCGATGGTTTGGCAGTTCTGGGGGATGGATTAAGAGCGAATTAAAAAATGTCTATGTTAATCAACAATCAAATGTTTTATTACGGTTTGGATTTGCTAACATTGGTAATGGTTCTAATCCAATTATAGATGGTGTAAGTATTGATGATTTTAGAATTACTCCTTCTGATAGTTTAAATATTGCAGTGTCCAGTTTTCCTGTAAACATCGTCGTAGGCGCTCCTGGTACTTCTAGTCCAAGTATAATTATGAATGTGCAAAATAGAGGTACTATTCCAATAGCGGGTATTGAAGTGGGTTATATGGTGGATGGTGTGGTTATAAATACTCAGACTGATTCAACAATTTTGAATCCCAATGCTATTTTGAATTTTAATTTGGGTAGTTTTCCAATCAGCGCTAATCATTCTAGTGTTTGTGTATTTGCTACTTTGTCTGGTGATACCATCCAGAGTGATGATACTCTTTGTATTCCTGTATTTACTTATAATCAACCAACAGTTTCTATTCCTATGCCACCGATTTTGAATCTGTAAATTCAGATTGGAGGTTCGTGGGATTAAATACAGATGCAACAAAATGGGAGTGGGGATTTCCGAATTATGGATTAACAAATTCAACACACTCGGGTGTGAAAGCATGGGATATTAATTTAAATTCAGTCTACGGACACAACGCAAATTCTGTTTTGTATTCTCCTTATTTTAATTGTGCATCTTTAAATATTATCGATTTGTCGTTTTGGTATAATTCAGAATTAGAATGGCTTGCAGATGGTGTTCGATTGGAAGAAAGTACCAATGATGGTATTTCTTGGAATGTTGTAGATACTAATTTATCTTTTCATTCTAGTAATTGGTATAATCTCACACTTTTAAATTCAAGTTCATTGCCTGCATGGTCCGGAAATTCAGGCTCCTGGATAAAAGCTTCTCTTATTGGAAGAAATGTAAGCGGAGTAAATCGTGTTTTTATATCGCTTTATTTTTAATTCAAATTCATCTTTTACTTATGATGGATTTAGTTTAGATGATTTTTCAGTACGTCAAACTCCTGCCATCAATTTAGGAAGCAATCTAGTAACACCTTCAGGGCCTCTGTTAACTGTGAGTGGAATTCCTCTCCCTGATTTGAATTTACACGTGAAAAATTTAGGAACGAGTAGTTCAGGTACTTTTGACATTGGCTATGCAATTGATGGGATTACAGTATATTCTACAACTGTCACAAATAATATTTCTCCTGGAGGTATAAGTACCTTTATCTTGCCTGGTATAGTTTGTCCGGCAATCGCTTCTTCACTTTGTGCTTTCGTTTCCAAGGTGGGTGATACAGATCTTTCTAATGATACTATTTGCATGGATCTTTACGTGCTAAAATCTCAAAATATTGATTATTCACAATCCTTCGATACGGGTTCTGTGGATTGGATTCCAATCAATAATGTCTCAAATCAATTGACAAATTGGGAGTTGGGGACTCCAGCATATGGATCCACCACAGGTGCTTTTTCTGCTCCAAATGCATGGGATGTAAATTTGAATTCAGGATATGGTAATTCAGCCAATACCTCATTGTATACAGCTTCTTTTCCAATTGCCAATACCGCACAAAAGCATTATTTATCCTTTATGTTGAACTATAAAACTGAAGCGGGATGGGATGGTTTGCGATTGGAATATTCCAAGGATAATGCTGTTACATGGCAAGTTCTAGGTGTTGTTAATGATCCGCAAGGATTTAATTGGTATACGGATAATTCATTAAATTCTTCTGGTTTGCCTGCATGGGAAGGAAATTCAAATGGTTGGACAAATTGCTCTTATTATTTAAATCCTACGCAACTTGGAAGTTCGATGATTTTTAGATTTGTTTTTACTTCTGATGCAGTTGTAAATTCTGACGGTGTAAGTGTCGATGATTTTTATTTTGGTAACTTATATGCAAAGGATGCGGCTTTAATTGGGTTTGTTAATTCATCTGACACCGCGATGGTCGGAAATGTTCTCCCAACTCAAGTACGTATTGAAAATAGGGGTTCTCAAAATTTTATCAGCTTGAATTTAACTTACGATGTTAACGGAATTGTAAACTCTACACTTATTAATGGAACCTTTTCTCCTTTTTTTCCACTAAATAGAAATATTCCTGGTGTTGTTGCTCAAGAGGGTGTAAATAAATTGAAAGTGTACGTTAACGATAGTTCAGATATGAATGTTTTTAACGATACCATTGTACGAAATTTCTATGGATTTACTCGAGCTTCAATACCCTATATCGAATCCTTTGAAGGACCCACTACCAATGGATGGTTTGCTACTTCATCCCTTAACGAAGTGAATTGGGAAAGAGGTGTGCCAAGTTATGGGACTACTAACAGCGCTAATAGTGGCAGTAATGTATGGGATATTGCTCTCGATACAACTTATAAAAAGTTTCAAAAAGATACACTCTACTCGCCTGTATTTAGAACGATTGGGTTAAATAATTTGCAGTTGTCTTTTTGGATTAATTATAATACGCTCTTTGAACATGCAGGAGTACATCTTCAATACAAAACAAATGTTACTGGATGGCAAAATGTGGATACTCTCCTCCAATTATATCCATACGGCGGTGTAATGTTAAGCGGTAGAGCTGCTTGGACCGGATATTCTTTTGGATGGCAAGAAGTAAAATTGAATTTAACCAATTATATGCTAAATGCATATGATCTTCGCTTTCGATTTATTTTTGAAAGTGATAGTTTTACTTCTTTGGATGGATTTTCTTTGGATGACTTTAGTCTTACTGGATCAACAAGTTTGAATGCGATTTCATCTGAGAGTGAATTTCAAATTTATCCTAACCCCACAAACGACTTTCTCTATGTCAATTCTCTCTTCGAAGCTAAACAAACTGCTGAATTCAAAATTTATACCGTTGAAGGCAAAAAGTTTTTGGGGATCGTTTATCTTTTGAAAACGAAACATCAATTGATGTTAGTAACTTGAAGAATGGATTGTATCTTCTTCAAATACAGTCAAAAAATGGAGTCGTTTGCTCATATAAATTCATCAAAAATTAGTTGGGATTCTGTACTATTAGGCAATAAATTAATCGAAATCAAGGTTTTCATTAAAATGAATCTTTCAATGTGTTGAAATTTACAGGGTCTAAGGATTTTTACTTCTTGAAAGTATTCAAGCAGTAATTGAAGATAAAGATTTACTTTTACACCGGTATGAAAATCATCATTCCTGTTGCCGGTATTGGTTCGAAACTTCGACCCCATACTCATACACAGCCTAAAGCTCTTAGTTCCCGTAGCCGGGAAACCCATCTTGTCCCATATTGTGGATTATCTGATTGATGGTGGATTCAATGAGTTCATTTTTATCATTGGTTATCTCGGTGATAAGGTGGAAGATTATGTGAAGTCGAAGTATCCTAAGCTGAAAACCTCTTTCATCATTCAGGAGCCACGCGAAGGTACCGGACATGCTGTTTGGTTGGCCCGGGATCATGTAGAACCCAACGACGAAATTTTAATAGTTTTAGGAGATACAATTATTGATTTTGGATTAGCGGATGTAGTGAAGATGTCGCATTCAGCATTGGGTTTGCAAAAAGTGGATGACCCAAGGCAGTTTGGAGTTGCCGATGTAGATTCAAACGGATTCATTACACGACTAGAGGAAAAACCTTCTATACCAAAATCTAATTTGGCATTAGTCGGGATTTATCGTTTCATTGAAGCCGGTAAATTGATGGATGCATTGGATCATATTATCCGAAATAATATTCGTCATCAGGGAGAATTTCATCTTACTTACGGTATTCAAAGAATGATTACTCAAGGAGAAAAGATTACTACTTTCCAAGTAGGAAATTGGTTTGATTGCGGTAGTAAAGCTAATTTATTAGAGACGAATGAAGTACTGTTGAAAAAGCAGGTCGATAGGAATCAACGAAAATTTAATTTCCATAATACCATTATCATTCAGCCTGTAAGTATTGCCGAGCATTGTGATATTTCTGATTCTATCATTGGCCCTAATGTTTCAATTGGTGAACATACCATCATTCGTCATTCCATCATCAAAGATTCTATCATCGGCGCTTATGCACAACTTGAAACAGCCATCTTGCACCAGAGTATTGTTGGTAGCGATGCGTTTCTAAAAGGTCTCAGTCAAAGTCTCAATATTGGCGATAGCACCGAAATTGATTTTAGTTAACCCTATACCATAACCATGGAATTCATTCCATGGATTCAAAACATGATCGAAAAAGACAAAGTAATATTCAAACTCATTAAAACCGAGTTAAGCCGTCAACGCAAAGGAATTGAGTTGATCGCCTCTGAAAATTTTGTTTCTAAACAAGTGATGGAAGCGATGGGCTCTTGCCTAACGAATAAGTACGCAGAAGGTCTGCCTGGAAAAAGGTATTATGGCGGCTGTGAGGTGGTGGATCAGATTGAGCAAATTGCAATCGATCGTGCGAAAGAATTGTTTGGGGCAGCATGGGCAAACGTCCAACCCCATTCGGGAGCACAAGCAAATGCAGCTGTGATGTTGGGCGTCTTGAATCCAGGTGATAAAATTTTAGGGTTTGATCTTTCACACGGTGGACATCTGACACATGGTTCACCTGTAAATTTTAGTGGAAAATTGTATGTTCCTAGTTTTTACGGTGTCGAAAAAGCGACCGGACTCATTGACTACAAGAAGATGGAAGCTACGGCTATTAAAGAAAAACCAAAATTAATTATTTGTGGAGCTTCTGCTTATTCTCGCGATTGGGATTATGCGCGCATCCGAAAAATTGCTGATAAAGTAGGAGCATTGGTGTTAGCAGATATATCGCATCCTTCCGGACTCATTGCAAAAGGATTGTTGAATGATCCTGTTCCTCATTGTCATATCATCACTACAACAACGCATAAAACGTTAAGAGGTCCAAGAGGTGGAATGATTTTAATGGGTGCCGATTTTCCGAATCCAATGGGATTAAAAACACCAAAGGGTGAAATAAAAATGATGTCTGCAATTTTAGATGGTGCCGTTTTTCCAGGTACACAGGGCGGACCATTGGAACATGTTATTGCGGCCAAAGCCGTTGCTTTTGGCGAGGCCCTTACCGATGATTATTTGCAGTATGTCGTTCAGGTAGCTAAGAATGCAAAAGCATTAGCAGCGGCTTTGAATGAAAAAGGATATCAGCTTATCTCCGGCGGAACGGATAATCACATGATGTTAATTGATCTTAGAAATAAGAATATTTCCGGAAAAGCCGCGGAGAATGCTTTAGTTCTTGCTGATATAACCTTAAACAAAAACATGGTTCCTTTTGATGATAAAAGTCCATTTGTAACTTCCGGAATTCGCGTGGGTACTTCTTCAGTTACCAGCCGTGGAATGAAAGAGCGTGATATGAAAAAGATTGTAGGATTGCTCGACAAGGTTTTGATGAATATCGACAATGAAAAAGTGATTCAAAAGGTGAAGGAAGATGTGCATGAATTTATGAGCAAATTCCCGCTTTACGAGAAATTCCCGATTTATTAATTCAAAACAATAGAAATCCAATAACTACGTTCTCTCCACTATATGAATAGAAAACTACTATTTTTAACTGGTCTTTTTATGATGGGATTCCATTTTCAAGGAGTCGCGCAGAGCGGAGGAAATTCTACATTCGATTTTTTAAACTTAGTAGCTCCCGCAAGAGCAGCTGGGTTGGGTGGGAATGCAATTTCTACTCGTGCAGATGATATTGTTTTGTTTGCACAAAATCCGGCTTTACTTCGTCCTGCTATGGATCTGCAAGTTTCGACAAGTTATGTGGGGCATCTGGCTGGAATTAAGTTTGGGAATGTAATGTTTGCTAAAGATTTTTCTAAAGTAGGGACCTTTGGATTTAATATGCAGTACGTAAGCTACGGTGAGTTTGAAGAGACAAATATAAACGCGGAGCAGATCGGAGTTTACAAAGCTGGAGAATATGCTTTTAATGTTGCATGGGCAAAAGCGCTCGACAGTAATTTATTTGTCGGAGCGAATGTAAAATATATTCTATCCAGTTTTGGAAGTAATACCTCCAACGGAGTAGCTACAGATGTAGCATTGAATTGGTTTAATGATGATAAATTTTGGTCGGCGGCTGTGGTAGTAAAAAATGTAGGAATGCAACTTAAAACATACGATGGCGCTGAACGAGAAAAATTACCCTTCGAAATTCAAGTAGGAGTGACTCGAAAATTACCGAAAGCACCTTTTCGTTTTTCGTTGATTCTTCAACAAATGCAAAAGTTTGATTTGAGTTATAAGGACCCTTCTTCTTCCGGTATTGATCCCTTAACAGGTGAAAGCAAAGAGGAAAAACTTTCTACGTTCAATAAGTTTTCGAAGCATGCCATACTTAATTTAGAAATTCTTTTCACCCAAAATTTCAATGTTAGAGTTGGTTATAATTTTTACGACGATATGAATTGCGATTCCCAGAGAAAAAGGGATTGAGTGGTTTTAGTTTGGGATTTGGATTTAAAATAAACCGATTCCAGATTTCCTATGCCAATTCAATATTTAATCCTGCAGGTGGCAGTAATCACTTTACTATTTCCACAAATCTAAAACGAAGTGTAATTGTCGATTAAGATAATCTGAATTGGTCGCAGCGATAATCATAATAAATCATAATGAATCTGCGGCTAATGTTATATAGTTAGTGGCGAGAATATTTTATTTGTTCCTAGAATGATCTTGAAACTTATCGCTTATAGCTTTAAGCTAAAAATCCTTTTTCATCGCCCTTCCTAATTCTCTTTTTGATTCGGCATCCTTGATGCTCTCGCGTTTGTCGTACAATTTTTTTCCTCTGGCAAGACCAAGTTCAAGTTTAGCAAAACCCCTTTCTTCGATGTATAAACGAATTGGGATTAATGTGACTCCTTTCTCTTTCAATTTCGCCAAAATGCGCTTTAGCTGATAACGATGAAGTAGTAGTTTGCGATCTTCTCTGGGCGCATGATTAGTATACCCCCCTTTTTCATAAGCGGAAATATGCAAGTTTTTCACCCATAACTCCGTGTTTTTAAAAACACAATAAGCATCCGTCAAATTGGCTTTTCCCTCTCTGATCGCTTTAATTTCCGTTCCGGTCAAGACAATACCCGCCTCCCAAGATTCAGTAATGAAATAGTTGAAACTTGCTTTCTTGTTAGTAATATTTACCGTCGCGGCAATCTTTGACATAAGATGCAAAAGTAAGCAAATGTAAAATGCTTTGGTGCTTTGTTTTGAAGAGTTATTTTTTAGTAGATTTTTTAGTGACAACTAATACTGGAATATCCAGTTGATGCCTTACTGCATCTACACTTGATCCGAGGATGAAATCCATCAACGCTTTGTGTCCATGAGCCCCCATGACAAGAAGGTCTGCGTTAACTGCCTTCACAATTTTTGGAATTATTTTTCGTGGATTTCCAAATCCTAATTCGATCTCGCAGGAATAACCATTTTTGATCATCTGATTCTTATACTCTATTAATGTTTCTGTGTCTTTTATACTTTCAAAATCACTACCTCACTACCAAGGTAATGCGCTAGGCACTTTCGCTAATATGAACTAAAATATACGTTGCCTTATTTCCTCCTTGATTAACGGCATTTTGAAGCGCGATGGCGTCCATGTTACCGAAGTCTAATGTAACCGCGATTCGATTATAGACGGATGCTTCTTTTATTTGGATATCCTGGAAACTTCCGTGTGGTAGGTAAATGGACTTTGATTTCATCTTACGGAAAATGGGAACGAAGGTGATGTAGAATAACATGAATAAAACGAAAATGCACAGAGGAACAACAGTTAATCTGAGCCAGATACTATCATCTGCACTCAGCCATCCTGTTACGGAACCGTATACTAATTTAACATTGAGTCCAACAATGATCAACGCACTCAGCCAAGCAACTGTTTTGGTTTTAATGGAGATGGTGAAGTTACCCATCTTGCTTCTGTCGCTAACAAAGTGAATCAATGGGATGACTGCAAATCCCAGTTGAAGGGAGAGCACAACCTGACTAAAAATTAATAATTCACCCGTAGCATCATCTCCTGCAATATGTATTACTAATACAGCCGGAATAATGGCAATAAGTCGTGTGATGAGTCGACGAATCCAAGGTGCAATTCTTAAATTTAAGTATCCTTCCATCACAATTTGTCCGGCTAAGGTTCCAGTAATGGTACTGCTTTGTCCTGCGCATAAAAGTGCGACCGCAAATAGAACAGGTGCCAACTGGGATCCAAGTAAGGGTTCGAGTAAGCGATGTGCGTCCATGATGTCTTCTACATCGTGCATTCCAACCTGATAAAAAGTGCTGGCAGCCAGAATGAGTATCGCTGCATTCACAAAAAATGCTGCATTTAAAGCGATAGCACTGTCGAGGATGTTAAACTTGATGGCACTCGAAATTTCTTTTTCGCTGCGTTCAATTTTTCGAGTTTGAACTAACGCAGAATGGAGATATAAATTATGCGGCATCACGGTCGCTCCAATAATTCCAATAGCAATGTACAATGCTGTATCGTTCATCGTGGTCGGAATAAATCCGCTCATCACATCGGACATTACGGGTTGCGCAATGATCATCTGTGCAAAAATGCTAATCCAATAGTAGCAACTAAACTGATGATAAAAACTTCCATTTTTCGAATACCATAATTCATGAGGAAGAGAAGCAAAAAGGTGTCGAGTGCGCTAATGATGACTCCATACATCAAGGGTAAATCAAAAGTAAATACAATCCGATTGCCATACCCAATACTTCGGCTAAGTCGCAGGCTGCAATGGCAATTTCAGCAAGGAAGTATAAGAAGTAATTTACAAAGCCAGGAAACATTCCTGAGATGCTTGGGCTAAGATCGAGACCACGAACAATGCCCAAGCGAACACATAAACTTTGCAGGAGTAAGGCCATCAAGTTCGACATCAACAATACCCAAATCAAGGAATATCCAAATTGACTACCACCTGCAATATCAGTCGCCCAGTTACCTGGATCCATATAACCTACACTCACCATATATGCTGGACCTAGAAACGCAAGAAGTTTCTTTTTGAAAGACATGCTGCTATCGACTTTTATCGAACCATGTACTTCAGAAAGTGAAGTGTGCGGATGGCTTTCTTTTAATTTACTCATGATTTCTTACTAAAAGGTTTTTACTTATTTCTTTACTGATGAAGATGGATTTCTTATTGCTGAAAATGATCTGCATACTATTATCATATTCATCCATCTCGACAATGGAAAACACACTGCCGGGAACCAATCCTTTTTTTTCTAAGTACTGTAGAAATGATGGGCTATGATCATTTACACCACATAAGATGTATTTTCCTTTCTTGATAATATCCGATAATAAAACTTGTCCGTTCGTATGTACCTTGCCGTTAGTGTCGGGAATGGGATCGCCATGTGGATCAAACTTTGGAAATCCTAAATAGGCATCTAATCTCCTAGTCATTTCATCCGAACTTACATGTTCCAATTCCTCAGCTAAATCATGCACCTCGTCCCACTTAAATTTTAGTTTGTCCATGAGAAAAACTTCCCATAAACGGTGACGACGAATTATACTCAAAGCAACTTTTTCTCCTTTGCGTGTTATTTTAACCCCTCGATAACGTTCGTATTCTACCATGTTTTTATCCGATAATTTTTTGATCATATCGGTTACAGATGCTGAACTTGTTGATAAGGATCCGGCAATGGCAGAAGTAAGTACCGAATTTTGATTTCCAGTACTCAAATGATAAATCGCTTTGAGGTAATTTTCTTCGGTGGATGTAGTCATTTTGACAACTAAATATCGACAAATATAAAAAATATTTTAGACTTGTCTAAAATTAATATTTGAGCCCTATAATTTGAATATTTACTAATCTTGCAGTATGTATAAAAGCATCATTCGCCCACTACTTTTTAAGATGAATCCCGAGGCCGCACATCATTTTACTTTCAAAACCTTGAAGGTGATTTTCTCCGTTCCTGGAGTGCAATATATTGCAAAACAGATGTTTGTAGGAGATCGCCCTTCTCTTGAAAAAGAGGTTATGGGGTTAAAATTCCCGAATCCAATAGGCTTAGCTGCAGGATTTGATAAAGATGGTAAGTTGTACAAAGAGCTTTCTGCTTTTGGATTTGGTTTCATCGAAGTGGGTACGGTTACGCCTAAACCGCAGCCTGGAAATGATCGTCCGCGGATGTTTCGTTTGCCAAAAGATAATGGACTCATCAATCGAATGGGTTTTAACAACGAAGGGGTTCAAGCATTAAAAAATCGTTTGCAAAATTGTCCCGGCAATATTATCATCGGTGGAAATATTGGAAAGAATAAAGCAACAGCTAATGAAGATGCAATTTCCGATTATGAATTTTGTTTTGAAGAATTATATCCGGTGGTAGATTATTTTGTGGTGAATGTAAGTTCGCCGAACACACCCGGATTACGTGCATTGCAAGAGCGAGAGCCGCTTACTAAATTATTACAACGACTGTATAATCTAAATCAACAAAGGAAGCCTAAGCCTTTACTTTTAAAAATTGCACCCGATTTAACGAATGAACAATTGGATGAAATTGTTGATATTGTAAAAACTGTAGGACTCCAAGGAATCATTGCGACCAATACGACCATCTCCCGTGAAAATTTGAAGTCAGCGGAAAATATTAAGAGTGAAATGGGCGGATTAAGTGGTCGACCAGTTACTAAAAGAAGTACCGAAGTGATACGATACATTCGAAAAATTGCAGGGAAAGAATTGGTGATAATTGGAGTAGGCGGAATTTTTAATGCTGATGATGCAAAGGAAAAATTAGAAGCGGGTGCCGACTTGCTTCAAGTATACACTGGATTTATTTACGAAGGTCCAGGAATGGTGAAACGAATTTTGAAGGGAATTAAGAGTTGCTAAGTGATAATTAAAGAGTTAAGTTATTATTTTTTATTGTCTACATCTTTTTCTTTGCGATCGCTGCCAAAACGCTGCGCCCGCTGCGGTTCAATGGAATTTCTTCATGCCCAGAATTTTAATCTCTATTTTTCCTTTTTCATCTGAAGAATAATTTTTTAAAAATTGATAATTCATATTTCCACCCATTAATGCCTCTTCATTTTTTTGCTTTTAATTAATAATTAATGAGTGTATTTTTAATTAATTAGTATTCAGTTGGTTGCAACTATCTCCAGTGTTGGTAATTCCCCTCTCTTACGCCTCTTTTTATCTCTTCAATTTCTACTTTTGTAACAGTCTAAAAAATCAAAAATAAAATGAAAAAACTAGTATTGTTTGGAGCGATCATCGTAGCGCTGTCTTCTTGTGGTTCAAAATCGAATGAGGAAAATGTAAATGCCGAAGTTGATTCCACCGTAATCGCAGCAAAATTTGGTGCTGATATCGATGAAGCAGGATCTATTTCTATGGATTCTCTTGTAGCGATGATTAATTCCGGCGCTACTTCAATTGAGAATGTGAAGGTGGAAGGTAAGATCAATGCAGCTTGTCAAACGAAAGGATGCTGGATGACTGTAGACAAAAGCGATGGTTCAACGATGCGTGTGAGTTTTAAAGATTATGGATTTTTTGTTCCAAAAGACTGTGCTGGTAAATCAGCAGTGATGTTAGGACATGCATTTGTTGATACGACTTCAGTAGAAGATCTTCGTCACTACGCAAAGGATGATGGAAAATCTAAAGAAGAAATTGAAAAAATTACAGAGCCTGAGTATGCATTATCGTTTGAGGCTGATGGGGTAATTATTAAATAAAAAAAATTAATGGTATGGAACCCGTCTCGATAAGATGGGTTCTTGCTTGAATAATGGAAAATGAAAATGTGGAATGGATTGAATGTCCTCGGGATGCTATGCAAGGCCTTTCGTGGTTCATTCCTACTGCGCAGAAGATTGAGTATCTTAATTCATTAATAGGTGTAGGGTTCGATGTGCTCGATTTTGGAAGTTTCGTTTCTCCCAAGGCCATCCCACAACTGCGAGATACGGCTGAAGTACTCCGCCAGCTCACCCTGAATGACCAAACGAAATTATTGTCCATCGTTGCTAATGTAAGAGGAGCAGAGGACGCTTGTGAGTTTGATGAGATCGCATATCTCGGATTTCCATTTTCGATCTCTGAAACTTTCCAACAGCGCAATACAAACAGTAGTATAGAGTCTTCTTTGTTGACTGTTGAATCTATCCAAAATTTATGTGAACGTCATCGCAAAGAACTCGTAGTATATATCAGTATGGCCTTCGGAAATCCTTACGGAGATGAGTGGAATGAGGAAATAGCAGTGGGGTGGACCCAAAAAATCGCTTCTTTGGGTGTAAATACGATTGCTATGTCTGATACTGTCGGACTTGCTCATCCATCTGATGTAAAAAGAATATTTGATGCAGTAATTCCATCGTTGCCCAACGTGAAGATTGGAGCTCATCTTCATGCCAGTGCTGATAATTGGAAATCGAAAGTGACAGCCGCATGGGACAGTGGTTGTCGACGTTTCGATTCTGCAATGAAAGGTTACGGTGGTTGCCCCATGGCGGAAGATGTACTCGTCGGAAACCTAGCTTCCGAAAATTTTTTGCAATTCCTCCATGAAAGGAAGGTGAAGAGTAATATAGATACAACAAAATTTGCGAAAGCCTTGATGATGGCTTCCGCCGTATTTCAAGAGCCATTAGCAACATAATTAATTTAGTTTCGTTTAAACATGATGAATATTTCCTCGATAAAACAAAATACATTGAATACATCCTTAAAGTATGTCCGATTGTGGACCATTGCCCTCTTCTCAATTTTATTAGTAACCTCTGCTTCTGCACAACGTCCAGGGTATCTTGAACTCCTTGAAATGTACAACAAGATGGGAAAGGTTTAGAAGGAGCAGAAATTAAAGTGATGAAAGGTGCAGAGAATTCTGATAATTTATTGACTTCGGCAGGTGGTAAATTTATTTTCAATTTGGATTTGGGTTATGTGTATACCATCGTTTTTTCAAAAAATGGCACCATCACTAAATCGGTTTTGGTGGATACAAAAGTACCGGAGAGTTATGAATCTCAAATTTTCAGTTTTAAATTTAAAATTGATTTGTTTAAAGCACCGGAAGGAGTAGAACCACCTAAAGAAGCTGCACCACCTGTAACGAAATTAACATACAGTGATGCTTACGAAGATTTTGATTACGATCCGGAATATTCGAAGTCGAGAAAAGTGGAGATGGAAGTCGTGAAACAGAAGATGGCAACAGAAGTAGCCAAGCAAGAAGCACAGAAGGCAAGAGAAGCCGAGAAAGCCCGACAAGATTCTATTGCACAAGCCAAGAAGGAAGAATTAGCAGCGGAGAAAGCACGTCAGGATTCCATCGCTCAAGCTAAGAAAGAAGAACTAGCAGCAGAACGTGCACGTCGCGACTCATTAGATAAGGTAAGAGAACAACAAAAAATTGAAGAAGCAAAGTTAGCTGCGATCGAAAAAGCGAAAGCAGATTCTGTTGAAAAAGAGAATGCCAGACAATCTGCAGTAGCGGCAATGATTGCTGCTAAAGAAAAAGCTACACAAGATAGTATAGTGGCAGCTGAGAAGATTCGACTCCAAGCGGAAGCTGCTGAGAAAGCGCGTTTGCAAGCTGAAAAGGATTCTTTGGCTCGCGTAGAAGAAAAAGCAAAACAAGATTCAATTCTAGCAGCTAAAGAGCGTGAAAAACAAGAAACGTTAGCTAGAAATAAGGCGGTTCAAGATTCCATCAATACTGCCCGTGAAGAAGCAAGAATTGCAGAATTAGCTCGCAAAGTGCGAGAAAAAGAAATTGCTGATTCGTTAGCAGTGGTAAAAGAAAAAGAAAGAATTGCTGCCGCTGAATTGGCTGCTGTTGAAAAAGCGAAGCAAGATAGTTTAGCGAAAATAGAGAAGGAACGAGCAGCCGCAGCAGCTGCAGATAAAGCAAGGTTGAAGGCAGAGCAGGATTCAATTGCTCAAGCGCAGGAGAAACAACGTCAGGAAGAATTAAAAGCCGCTAAGGAACGTGAAAGATTAGAAGCCGAAGCAAAAGAGAAGGCTGAAAAGGATTCGCTGGCAAAAGCAACGGAGCAAGCTAGACTGGCTGAGATTGAACGTAAAGCACAAGAAAAAGCTGTAGCTGATTCTTTGGCTAAGGAGCAAGAGAAAGCACGTGCAGAGGAAGCTGCTCGTTTGGCGAAGGAAAAGGAAGAAAAAGCGAAGATCGCTGCAGCAGAAGAAGCCGCACGTCAAAAAAGCAATTGCGGATGCACAAGAAAAAGCTCGACAAGAAGAGTTGGCAAAGATTGCGCGTGAAAAAGCGGTTCAAGATTCTTTGGTGCAAGTAAAAACAAAGTTTACACAAGATTCTATAGCCGATGCAAAGAAAAAAGCTTTCGAATTGGATTTAGCTCGACAAGAGCAATTGAAAGCCGAGAAAGATTCTCTAGCCAAAGTACAAAAGGAGCAAGAAGAGGAATCCTTGCGTTTGGCTGCTGAAATGAAGAAGAAGCAAGAAGAAGAAGCTGCAAAGAAGCGTGCTGCTGATATCGAAAAACAGAAGGCTGCTTTAGCAGAAGCTGGAAAGAATGATCCAAAAGAAAGGTGTAAAGGATATTAACGATTATAAAATTGATTTTGATAAGCAGTTTATCGTTGAAGGAATTTCTCAGGATACTATTGTTGAAACAAACAGAACAGTGTATCGAACGATTGTAAAGTCGCAGGTCGAAAAGTCTACCTATATAAAAGTATTGTATAGTTATGGCGGGTCCTTTTATTTTAAGAATGGTCAAAGTTTGACGGAGAATACATTCTTTATGGAAATAGAAGCGCATAAGAAAGCGTTGAATAAATAATTCAGAATTCAGAATTAAGAATTAAGAATTCAGAATTGGGGTTTGATTGCTGGAATGAAAATCGGAATTCTGCAATTTTCCTTTACTTGATATCGAAATATTACTCATCTTTCTGATGAAAAATAAAATTATGATCCGTGTGCAACTTTCAAGAATGAGATTAAAAAATAATTCTAAATTCTAAAAATTCTGAATTCTTAATTAAGTCTATTTGATGGTTGTAAATTTAATATTAGAATAAATATAATTAAACGATAAAAAAACATGCTCCTCGTCGCAGATTCAGGTTCTACAAAAGCAGATTGGTTGCTTTTTGATGGTGAAAAGATTACAGGTCCCATTCATACCATGGGCTTCAATCCGTTTTTTCATTCGAGTGAGTTTGTGTTGGAGAGTTTAATGAAGTCGAAGGAGATGTTAGCCATTCGTGATCAAGTAACGAATGTGAATTTTTTTGGCGCAGGCTGTTCCAGTGAAGAACGTAATGAGATTATTGCAGCCGGACTGCGTCAATTTTTCAATAAGGCAGATGTGTTGGTAGAACACGATTTGCTTGCCTGCGCTTTAGCAACTTGTGGAAACACGAAAGGTATCGCATGTATTATCGGAACAGGAAGTAACTCTTGTTATTTTGATGGAGCAGAAGTGCACGAAAGAAATTATGGATTGGGTTATATCTTAGGTGACGAAGGAAGTGGATCGTATTTCGGCAAAAAATTATTGACTTACTTTTTGTACGAACGACTACCTTCCGATTTGCAGCAAGATTTTAAAGAGACCTACCATCTGACCAAGAATGATATTATAGATAAGGTATACAAGGAACCGAATCCCAATGTATGGCTGGCTTCTTTCTCGCGTTTTTTAACGAAGCATCAAGAACATCCTTACATCAAAGAAATGATATTGCAAGGCATGCGTGACTTTTGCAATTTGTATGTATGTGATTTCCCCTCTTACAAAACCGAAAAAGTACATTTCGTAGGATCCGTAGCGTTTATTTTTTCTGCGGAATTGAAGCAGGTTGCCAACGAATTGGCTTTACCATCGGTAAAATCATCAAGCAGCCTATCGATGATTTGATGCAGCATTTTGTGGAACTCGAGAAACAAAAGTAAAATTATTTTACGCTTAACACCTTCGCCAACGAAAGGGGTTGCATTTCCACCGTTGCGAATGATGTCGCGAATGATGGTGGACGATACGGGAGAATATTGCGGCGAAGCTAACATGAATGTAGTTTCGATGCCATTATCGAGGTAATGGTTCATCTGCGCAATGGCACGCTCAAATTCAAAATCAGCGGAAGTGCGTAATCCTCTTAAAATAAATCGTGCTTGTATCTTTTTGCAAAAGTCGATGGTTAAGCCACTGTACGATATCACTTCTATCTGATCATACTCTGAAAAACTATCTTTAATAAATTGTACACGATCCTGCAAAGGAAACATGTATTTCTTAGAGCTGTTTTCACCCACACCGATGATGATCTTGTCAAATAAATTTAAAGCGCGAGTAATGACGTCGACATGTCCGATGGTGATGGGATCAAAACTGCCGGGGAAGAGTGCGATCTTTGAAATAGTAATTATTTTTTGGTGAATTGATTTCAACTGTTTTCTGAAGTGCGCTATTGTCGAAAAAAGAAAAGCTCACATTGCCATATTTTCTGGTTTCAAGATGGCCAGGAATTAAATACAAATCATTTTTTGAAGCATGCTCTATGATAAGTAGTCCATTTTATTTAGCATATCACCCTCAATAATTATTTCACAAAGTTCTTCTGCAGGTGTTTCAGTAAACGGAGCATCGGCAATGATGATATCGAATTTTCCAGGTTGATTTCTTAACCACTTCAAAGCGTCAGACTGAACGGCTTTTGCTTTGCGAGTGGGATCTAATAATTCAAAACTTTGTTTGATGAATCGAATGCAAGCTGGATCTTTGTCGATGGCTATAACGTTGGTGCAGCCCCGCGAAATAAATTCATAGCTCAGACTTCCCGTGCCAGCGTATAAATCAACAATTGATAAATTTTTTAAATTGAATCGATGCGCAAGGATGTTGAACAATCCCGATTTAGCATAATCTGTTGTAGGACGAACAGGTAAGTCTTTAGGGATATTCAATTGTTTCCCTCGATGTGTTCCGCTTATGATACGCACAGTTCCTGAATGAATAAGGGATAATACTGATGGGCTGAAAACTTTTCGATACCGTAACTATAAGATACACCTTCTGGTTTTTCTCCTAAGGAGATATTTCGAATGTATTTTCGTGCTAGCATCCAGTGACTCGATATCTTTTCAATCTCGCCATAACAACGCACCGCGATTTGATCGGGGTTGAGTTGTAATTGCTCCATGGTAAATAGAAGGTAATACATGATGTCTTCGCTCGAATGAAAACGATAGCTATTGTATAATTTCAATTCACTGCCTTGCGTGATGACTACATCGAAATATTGATTGCGAATTAATACAGAGACATTGGCTTCCGATTCGTGTTTGTTCAAACGAATTTGACTTTCGATGAAAGCACTACCAGCATGAAAGAGGGATGCATTTTTAAATCGATTGCCTGTCTCCTTTAACAATGCTGCAGGAACTCCGTAAATGCTAAACGCATTGGCAGATGAAATTGCATCGGCATACACATCTTGATCTTTTCCAACATGGCAAGTGAGTCCCAAAATTTCTTTGAGATGGTCTTTAGAGAAAAGTGGATTGGGTACAAGACTTTGTTGTTGAGAATAAACTGACAACACAATTTTATCAGGATTCAATTCTTGCAAGATCTCATCTTCTTCTAAAATGCGATTAAAAAATCCAGGTGTATAATCTTCTTCTGTATCGGAATCATTCACCATTTGATAATCGCGCAACACCACCGCTTTTTGTCGATCTTGATCAATCACTCCGTATAAAAATCGACCTTTTTCCGCAGCCATCAACAGCAATGCACTTTTCACCATGCCTTGAGAATAGCTTTCATCGGTCACCTGATTTTTCAGATTGATGCCTATTTCACTTTGAACCATAGGGCAAAAATAACGAATCTAGCCTTTATCAAATCTGTTTTGACTTCGATAGTTATAGGAATCGGATTTCATTAGAAATCCCATCTTACTAACTTATAATCATGCACTTATAAAACTCATCAACCCACACTCCTAAATTTGCGATCTTCACCCAAAGAATCTTTCCCGTGACTTTGCAAGAACGTAGCCTCCAGGTTAAATCAAGAATTCATGAATATTTGAAGTTTCCGCCCACTCCCGGACAAGAAAATTTCATTCATCAATTCTCTCAATTTGCGTCGGTGGAAGAGCCCGGACTCTTTCTCTTAAAAGGATATGCAGGTACAGGAAAAACGACGATGATGGCCGCATTAACCTCAGCTTATAAGAACATAGTTTTATTAGCACCAACAGGTCGAGCAGCGAAAGTGCTTTCATTTTATACGGGCAAACCAGCGTTCACCATTCATAAGCATTTGTATGTACCATCGCTCACTAGCGACGGACGCATGATGTTGCGGTTGATGGATAATACGTACAAAAAAACATTGTTCATTGTGGACGAAGCCTCCATGATTCCGGATGCGGCGATTGATGATAGTACAAGTCCGTTTCCTGGAGTGAATCTCTTACACGATTTAATTCGATATGTGTACAGCAGTCCAAGTTGCCGTTTGATGTTAGTGGGTGATGATGCACAACTTCCGCCCGTGCATTTTGATAAAAGTCCGGCATTAGATCCCGAGCATCTTCGCTATAGATATCACAAGAAAGTGTACACCGCAGAGTTAAAAGAAGTAGTGCGACAACAGCAGCAAAGCGAAATTTTAACTAACGCTACGGATATACGAACTTTAATTACGAAAGATCTCACCCTTCAACAAGCTCAGGGTGCAGGAGAGGAGGGAAGTCTAAAAATCAAGTTGAAAGGGGATGTGGCGCAAGTGAATCCGCGCGATTTACCCGAGCTTTTACATTCCTTGTTTAAAGACTATGGGCAAGATCAGGTGATGGTGGTAACTCGTTCTAACAAATCCGCCATTCAATACAATAAATTGATTCGCTATCAAACGCTGTGGATGGAAGATGAAATAGGAGGGGGCGATAGTTTGATGGTGGTAAAAAATAATTACACAAGTCTACCGGAAGATCACCCTGCGGGATTCATTGCCAATGGAGATGTGCTCGAAGTATTAAAAGTATTTCGCTTTGAAGAGCGCTATGGATTTCGTTTTGCGATGGCGAGTTTACGCGATTACCCGATTATCCCGACGAACCCGTTTTTGAAGCCATGATTCTTCTCGATACTTTAGCGAGTGAAGCTCCCGCACTCTCTACCATCGATCAGAAAAAACTATTCGATGCTTTGCACGAATACTACGAAGGCGACGAACCTGATAAACGCAAACGCAATGCGTTAATAAAAATTGATCCGCATTACAATGCGCTACAAGTAAAATTCTCCTATGCCATCACTTGCCACAAAGCCCAAGGCGGACAATGGCCCGTTGTTTTTGTTGACCAAGGTTATTTAACAGACGAAATGTTAGGCGTAGAATATTATCGTTGGCTCTATACCGCCTTTACGCGCGCCTCTTCGAAATTGTATTTGCTCAATTTTAATGAGAAGTTTTTGGAGGAATGAAACCGTAAAAAATTGAACGCGGATGACCCGGATAAATACGATTTCCACGGATTTTAATAAATTAAACTTCAAATAAATTCTCTATTTTTTTGCAAAACACATGGTATCAAAATTACTTGTGCTCTTTGTGTAAATCTCAGTGAACCTTTAGTTTGCAAAAAGTATTAAATTTATAGTTGTAAACAGTTACCGTAAGAAGCAGGGCGCGTCTTTTCGTGACAAAGGTTGAGGCCTATACGGAGATTATGACACCCTGCTTCTTTGGATGAGAGCTCTAAATAGAAATTCAGGTTCAAGACCTATTATCAAGGGCATAGAGAGAGCATCCTTTACGGTAACACTAAACTTAATTAGTATGAAACAAATGTACTACATTGGAGTGGACGTTTCCAAAGGAAAAGTCGACATTGCTGTATTAAATGCTACTAAAGAAGTGGTATTGGAGCAGATCATTAAAAATGAAGTAAAGACACTGAATCGTTTTTTCAGAGTGCTCTTTCGAAAACTAAAGATTGAGAAGGAAGATATCTTAGTCTGTTGCGAAACAACTGGAATTTACAATCATCCATTGGAAGTGAGTTGCACGCAAATGGACATCTTTTTGTGGGTAGAGAATGCTCTAAAAATAAAAAAAGCCGCATCAGATTTGAGAGGAAAAAGTGATAGAAAAGATGCTTATCGCATAGCTGAATATGCCATTCGTTATGAAGATAGAAAGTATCGTTTTGTGCCTCAAGATGAAATTACTCAAAAGTTGGATGACTTATTAAAAGTACGGGATACGCTCATTGCTCAAAAAGTCGGTTTAGAGAATCAGTTAACCGAAAGCAAAGCAATGTATCCAGAAAGATATAAAACCTTGTCAGCTTGCTATAAAGCAACACTAAAAACAATGTTAGCAGAAATTGCCAAAGTAGAAAAGCAAATCGATGAGTTAACAAAGAAAAATCCCGACGTGAAAAAGAATATTGAACTGTTAACTTCAATACCAGGAATAGGTAAACAAAATGCATTGCAGTTCATTCTTCATACGAATAACTTCAAAAATTTTGAGAGTGCAAATCACTTAGCATGTTACTCGGGAGTAGTGCCTTTTCCAAATCAATCTGGAATAAGTATTAAAAGGGATCGTGTTTCCAACTTGGCAAATCACAAATTAAAGAAACTGTTGCATATGGCAGCCATGTCATGCATTAGGAGAAATATAAGAATTTGCTATCAAAGCAAATTGATGAAATAAAATTTGGATTTAACCATAGAAATCTCCGTGGTAAAAATAAGACTCTATTTAAAGCGATACTTTATTTTTGAGAATCCCCGCGCCCCTTGCGACTCCCTTGCGTCCCCGCGGTTAAATGGCGTCTCTATCGTATTGCAGCACTCTTCTCCACCCGCTCACAACATGCATCCGGATTCTCTTTCAACATCACCCCACGCTGAATCAAAAAATAAGGCGAGTACAATCGCAACTATCGGACTAGCTTTTTGCACCCAATTCCTTGCTTTTATACTGATAAAACTTCCCGATAAGGATATCACCAACATCATGGGAATGGTTCCTAATCCAAATAAGGCCATATAACTCATCCCTTCTAAAACGCTATGGCTACTTGCTGCACCTGCTAAGGCTAAGTACACAAATCCACAAGGCAAAAATCCATTTAGTATACCAATAAAATACAAGGACGCAAAGGACTTTTTTTGCATGATTGCCCCTAATGATTTTTTAAAATACGTGGTGAATTTATAGAGGCGATGGTTAATTTTTGTTTGTACCGCTTGTGTATTAAACAAAACAAAAAGAATGATGATAATTCCACTTAGAATACTAATATCACTTTGCCATCCATTGATGGATATTGAATGTCCCAATAGTCCCACAAGCGCACCAAAAATAGAGTAGGTAGTAACTCTTCCACATTGTACATCATTCTTGAAACCAACAAGGAAGTCATGTGTTGGTCGGGATTGGGCAATGCCATGGCGATGGGACCACACATTCCTGCACAGTGAAAGCTTCCAAAAAAGCCAATGGTTAATGCTGACCAAAGAAAAATATCCATTATTGAATGATGATGCGCTCTTCCTGATAATAGGGCGTGTTATCGGTGCTCCACGTTGATTGTAATCTCCATAAGCCTTTAGTGAGATTTTCGGTGGAAATATTTTGAACACCTTCACTAATATCTACCGGAACTTTTAAGTCGAGTTTGGAGTTGTCAGGACGAAATAACACAATTTCTCCTTTTGTGTTTTTGGGAGTACTGTTTTCAGGGAAAGTGATTTGAATATTGCTTTGTTCAGGCGTGTAAACAAAGGCTAGTTTTGCTTCGTGTTGTTCACTATTGTTCATTCGATCGATTTTCTCCTGAAACTTTAATTCCTGCGCATAGTAGTCAACGCTGACGAGATCAACCTCCTGTTGTGTGCATTTGTAAACTAAAAAAAGCATGCCGCCAACAAATGCGGTATAGAGTAGTATGATTCTTAGTCCCCAGTTCATCGTATTATGGTGTTGGTCCAATGAAGTTGGATTCCTCTTCATCGAGTGTTTTTCCGTTTGAGATAATTTGTATTTTAATTCTTGTTTTTGATACTACAATGTCTTTTTGATCAAGGATCACAAAGAATTCACCCGCCGCAATATCTTGTTCTTTTAATTCTGTAAACTTTTTCCCCACCCATTGAATCGTTCCCTGTGGCTCTACAATTTTAATTTCGATCGGCAAATTGTTAAATGTTTTATTCACCACTTTTATATTGTAAAGATTACTTACTTTCTGATTGGGCAACTCCTGGTATAGCATTCCGGGGTTCTTAAGATGGTAGCTTCCACATCTGTTCGTATTGCTAGTAAAGTAATTAATGCACCTAGTAAAATAAAGAGTACCACAGAATAACCAATGATGCGCGGTGTTACCTTGAATTTAATGCCTTTTGCAATCGCATTCTCACTGGTGTAACGAATGAGTCCACGTGGCTTTTGGATTTTATCCATAATGGAATCACATGCGTCAATGCAGGCTGTACAATTAACACATTCCAATTGAGTACCGTGTCGGATGTCTATTCCCGTTGGACATACTTGCACGCATTGGTGACAATCGATACAATCACCTGCCTTGCGCTCTTGACCTTTGTGCAATTTTTCACGAGGTTCGCCTCGTTTATAATCATCAAGCGATAACAACAGAGTTTTTATCCAACAACACCCCTTGCAATCGTCCATAAGGACAAACGACGATGCATGCTTGCTCTCTAAACTTAGTATACACACCATAAAACACCAAAGGTAAAAATGGTTAAACTTATCAGTCCCCCATATGCTGAGAAGGACCTTCACTTATAATTTTGAATAACTCATCTACCCCAATAATATAGGCCAAGAAAGTATTTTGCGATGATAAAAGAAATGAGAAAGAAAATACTATTCTTTAAAAATTTCTTTCTGAATTTTATGGGGTTTGGCGACTCTGCATTTAACGCTTTTTGTTGCATGTAGTCGCCTTCGATCAAGTATTCTATTTTGCGGAATACCATCTCCATAAAAATAGTTTGGGGACAAGCCCATCCACACCAAATACGACCAAAGAGTGCTGTAAAAAGAATGATAAATACAATAAACGTAAGCATGGCCAAGACGAAGAGATGGAAGTCTTGTGGCCAAAAGGCGATCCCGAACAGAATAAATTTTCGTTCCAGAATATTGAAGAGCATTAACGGGTGACCGTTCAATTTCATGAACGGGCCGGTAAAAAGCAGGATCAGAAGAAAATACTTACCGCAGTTCGTTTATTGTAAAAGCTCCTTTCGGTTTTTTTGGATAAATCCAATTCCGCTTTCCATCCTGAGAAATCGTCGCAACGGTATCGCGAAAACTGCCTTCTGGATCGAATGGCTTAAATGATGTATTTCCCGATTCCAACAATTTTTTTTTTTCTAAAGTGTTGTCACAGTGCTATCCGATTGAGTAGAGTCGGGGGCAGTGGTAGTACCACTTTCTTCAACCCACTTTTCACCTTGTGGTTCTTTTCCTCCTGCTGGATTAGTTCCATGCATGGTCATGATATAACTTGCAACTTGTTGAATTTGCTTGGGAGATAATTGCGATTTCCAAGAAATCATTCCTTTAGCGGGAACTCCATCCGTAATGACTTTAAATAAATTCTTGATGCCTCCTCCATGGATCCAGAAATCATCGGTTAAGTTAGGACCCACACCGCCTTCACCACCCGCACCATGACAAGCCACACAGTTTGTTGTATAAATTCCCTTTCCTGCTCCTAATGCCTCTGGATTATTCAGTACAGTAATGGTTTCAGCAGAGACAAAATCTTTCATTTTCGCCTCTCTTTCTTTCGCTTGATCCGCAGCTTCTTGCATGGCAATTGAATATTCTTCCGTTTGCAGTGCACCGGTTCTGAAAAGATGGTAATGTCCTAAATAAATAAAAGACCAAATGATGGTAATATAAAAACCCCACACCCACCATGGTGGTAAGCTATTATCCAATTCTTTGATACCATCATAATCATGATCTAACATGATATCCACTTCTTTTTCTATGGGTACAGCTTTCGTTAAAATGTCTCCATCAAATCGTGTCCAAAACCCAGGAGCGTGTAATTCTTCTTCAACAGCTTTTTCCTTCTCGAGTTGTAGGGCTCTTCTTTTTTCAGCAGGTAGCATTCCATACGTCAATTTCTTTAAACTTTTGTTAAAGAAATGATTGCAATTAGCATGATAAGGAATAGGAATATCAACAGATATAATTCAGTCTGAAAGAATATCTCAGGTACTTTTGCTGTAGCAGGATCACCTGCCTGAACGCCTTGTCCATAAAGACAGTTGGTGGATACGGAGAGCAGAATTCCTGTGATGAGAATGTATTGAAATCTATTTTTCATAGATGATTTTTTAATCGTTGTTAGGTTCTGAATTTTGTAAGGGAATTCGACTTGCATTTTCAATATGCTCTTTGTCCATTTAATTAAATAGGCAATTAGCACTGCGAAAAAAGCGAAGAATACTATTAAGGAGATGATTGGGTAGATGCTCACACCTGTAATGCTTTCAAGGTTGTTTCTAAACATATCTTTTCGTTTTATTCAGTTTTAGATGCTTTGATGTCGGTACCTAATCGTTGTAAGTAAGCAATCATAGCGATGAGTTCTTTCTTAGAGTCTATGCTTACTTTGTTTTTCTTAAGGTCGTCGGTAATGCTCTGCGCTTGCTTCATTAAGTCATCGTTCGCTTTTGCATCATAACCTTCAGGATAAGGTACGCCCAAGGTTTGCATAGCTCTGATTTTAGCTGGAGTATTGCTGATGTCTAATTCGTTTTCTGCCATGAATGCATACGATGGCATAATAGAACCAGGTGACATTATCGTAGGATCCATCATATGATGATAATGCCATACGTTAGGATATTTTCCACCTAATCGATGTAAATCAGGACCTGTTCTCTTCGATCCCCATTGGAATGGATGGTCGTACACAAATTCACCTGCTTTGGAGTATTCGCCATAACGCTCGGTCTCGGATCGGAAAGGTCGAACCATCTGTGAGTGACAAGTATAACATCCCTCACGTACGTAAATATCTCTTCCTTGTAATTCCAATGGAGTATAGGGTTTTACTTGGGAGATGGTTGGAATATTTGACTTGACCAAAAAGGTTGGGATAAACTCGACAATACCACCAATTAAAATAACAACAGCACTTAAGATGATCATCTGCGTAGGGCGGCGCTCAATCCAACGGTGCCAATGTCCATCATGAATTTTTTCATTTTTTTCTAACGCAGGAGCCTCTGCTTCTTCTTCAGCATGTAAGTTTCCTTGCTTCATCGTCTTCACTAGATTGTAGGTCATGACAATGGCACCAATCAAAAACATTGCCCCTCCTAATGCACGAAGTTTGTACATCGGCATGATCTGCGTTACGGTCTCTAAGAAGTTAGGGTATTTTAAGATTCCATCTGCAGTAAATTCTTTCCACATTAAACTTTGTGTAAATCCTGCCCAATACATCGGCACAGCATAAAAGAGAATTCCTAACGTGGCAATCCAGAAGTGGAACGACGCTAATTTTGCTGAGTATAAATTTGTTTTATAAAGTCGTGGAATTAACCAATACAATATTCCAAATGTTAACATCCCATTCCAACCCATTCCACCAATGTGAACGTGCGCAATAGTCCAGTCAGTAAAGTGACTGATAGCATTTACACTTTTCAACGAGAGCATCGGACCTTCAAACGTTGACATACCGTAAGCAGTAATTGCTACCACCATAAATTTCAGCACCACATCTTCACGAACACGATCCCAAGCGCCACGTAAGGTTAACAATCCATTGATCATTCCACCCCAAGAAGGGGCGATGAGCATGATAGAAAATACGGTTCCTAATGATTGCGCCCAATCAGGTAGCGCAGAGTATAAAAGGTGATGCGGACCTGCCCATATGTATAGGAAGATAAGCGCCCAGAAGTGAATGATGGATAATCGATACGAGTAAACTGGTCGATTTGCTGCCTTCGGTACAAAGTAATACATCAATCCTAAGTACGGTGTAGTTAAGAAAAATGCAACCGCATTATGTCCATACCACCATTGCACCAATGCATCTTGAACACCGGCATATGCCGAATAACTTTTTAGATACTTACCGGAATTTCGATGGAGTTAACAATATGTAAAACGGCAACTGTTACAACAGTAGCAATGTAAAACCAAATGGCAACATACATATGCCTCTCTCGTCGTTTGATAAGCGTTCCAAACATGTTGATCGCAAAAACTACCCAAACAAGAGCAATTAGAATGTCAATCGGCCACTCTAATTCAGCATATTCTTTTCCGGTACTATGTCCAGTTAATAAAGTAACTGCAGCCAATACGATAATGGATTGCCATCCCCAAAAGTGAATTTTACTCAATGTATCGCTAAACATTCGCGTTTTACATAACCGTTGTAAGGAATAATATAATCCCATGAATATTCCATTTCCAACGAATGCAAAGATGATTGCATTGGTGTGAATCGGTCGAACCCGACCAAAGGTCAGGTACTCGCCAATATTAAGTCCTGGAAACGGAATTTGTAGCGCTATGATGAGCCCTAGTAACATACCTACTATCCCCCAAATGATGGTGGCCAGCGCAAAGTTTTTAACGGTGCGGTTGTCGTAGCTGAATTTTTCAATCGTCATACAGTATCTGTATTTTTAGAATTAGGTTGTTTGTTTGTGGTAGACATTTCGTCTTCAAAAGTATGCGCACTGCCGGAGATACATCGTCGTCGTATTGCCCCGTTTTTACCGACCATAAAAAACCGATAAGAAAACTGCCTGCAATAAGAAGGCTAAATGCGATTAATATCAAGATGACACTCATGATGGGCAAAACTACTTTTGATGGGTATAAATCATTATGACTATGCTTATGATAGGAATTGACAATTATCAGTTTTCTCTATTTTGTGAGTCCTAAGGTTCTTGCTTTGAAGCTGCTTGCCAAAACCGTATAAATAACTAAACTGCTCGTGCTAATAGGCATCAAGATGGCCGCTATTACGGGAGAAAGTGTTCCTTGCACAGCGAACCATAATCCCACCAAATTGTAAAAGATGGAGATGATAAAGCTGATTATGATGATGCGATGTCCCGATTTCGCATAACGAAGCAAGTTTCGTATTTGCCCAAAGTTTTTAGACAAAATGATTCCATCACTTCCCGGACTGAAGTTGTTGATGTCTTCAGAAATAGCTATGCCCACATCACTTTGCATCAAAGCTCCAGCATCATTTAGTCCGTCACCAACCATCATTACTTTTTACCACAATTTTGCTTTTCTTTAATAGCATTTAACTTGTCAATGGGTTTTTGTTCGAAGAGTAATCCTTCTTTTTGATTTAATATTTTTTGCAGATGGGATTGTTCGAAATTGTAATCTCCGCTTACTATAGAAATTTGATATCCATCTTTTTTCAGCTTTTGAAGCAAGGATGTCGAAGAATTCCTATAAGAAGTTTCAAAGTGAAATGCACCGTAAAATTTTCCGTCAATGGAAACAACAACTTCTGATGTTTTTTTAGAGGAAAACTGGTCGGATGCTAACCCTAAATAACTCCGACTTCCTAATTGAAGATAGACACCATCAACGAATCCCGAAATTCCTTTTCCGCTTTCTTCTTTTAATTGCATTATTGGAAATTGTTGCTGTGGCGCAGACAAATATTTCGAAAGAATACGACTAAAAAGGATGTGTGGATGCATTTGCTAACGTATAGATCTTTTCCTGTTGCTCCGTCGATAAGGGTATCCCATCATATTCCACATGATAATTTTCGGCAGATGTCAATGTCCCTGTTTTATCGAATACGATATTGTCAATGGTAGATAATCGCTCCAGTACTTGCGTGTTTTTTAGATAGATTCCTCGTTTCCCCAAAATACGGATCATGTTTCCGAACGTGAAGGGAGCCGATAAAGCCAACGCGCAAGCACAGGCAATCACAAGAACAGAAGTGAACGCCAGCATGGCCCTTGATGGATCTGTCGAATACCAATAGAGGAGAGAAAGTGTAGCAATGCTGATGGTAATGATGACAAACCACTTGCTGATGTTTTCAGTAAGCAATGCATATTTGCTTTTCAATTCTTGTTTCCCGGAACTTTGATTCCAGAGTTGTGTGATGTAACTATGCGAAACATCTTTTTGAACCAATACTTCAACCGGACTTCCCACTAACCGAGCTCCTGCATAAATGCGTTCACCGTGATGACAACTCACGGGTCTCGATTCACCCGTAACAAAACTGTAGTCTACTTGTGCTTCTTCGCTCACAAGTAAAACATCCGCAGGAATGATCTCTTGATTTCGAATGAAAAGTCGATCGTTTGGCTTTACATCTTGAACCGAAACTACTTCTTTTTGAGTGCCCTTCAAGCGCGTTACAGCTATGGGAAAATAGGATTTGTAATCGCGTTCAAAGCTTAACCATTCATAGGTCTTACTTTGAAAGTTTCTTCCGATGAGCATGAAAAAAATTAAACCAGTCATGCTGTCAAAATACCCCGGACCTGAATCCGATACAATTTCATAAACGCTTCTTGAAAACATGGCCACAATGCCAATGGCGATGGGTACATCAATATTGATGGCTTTCTGCCGGAAGCTCCTCAATGCACTTTCCAAAAATTCGTTGGCACTGTAAAAGAAAACGGGAATTGAGAGCAATAAATTTAGATACCCGAAAATGCGATGGAAGTCTTCGCCTTCGTAAGTTCCATTCGCAAAATATTCCGGAAAACTGAGCAACATGATATTCCCAAATACGAATCCTGCGATTCCGATTTTGTAAATTCTACTTTTACTCGTTTTGTTTTTCTCGGTTTTTTCTAATTCCTTTAAATTGAGTTCGGGTGGATACGCAATTTCATGGAGTTTTTCTACAATTCTTCGTAGACTTGTTTTTGTATGATCAAAAGTGAGATGTAGTTCTTTCTGTATGAAATTTGTTTTAGAGCTCGTGATTCCAGCATCCAAACGATTCATATGTTCTAATAGCCATATGCAACTTGCACAATGCATGGCAGGTATATGGAATTGAATATGTGTTGTACGACCTTCTTTATAAAGAATTAGTTTTTCGGATATAGTAGTTTGGTCAAGATAAGCGTAACGATCCCCAAGAAGTGTTTGTGTTTTCCAGGCGCAGTTTGTAAATTGTAATAGTTGCATAAATCATTTTCGAGTAAAAGTTCATATACTAACTTACATCCAGTACAACAAAAGGATTTTTCGGATAGGTGAACAACCTCTTCATTACAATTTTCACCGCAGTGATAGCATTGAGTTTCAGTAAAAATTGTATTTTTTTGCATGTCTTATCTCGATATGCAATTTTACTTGGACCGGAATAAAAAGTAAGTGACGAAAATCATTTTGCAAAGTGATAAAACTCAAAGTGGACATTGTCAGCAAAAGAATTGACATTTGTCATAGCATTACTTCTTTCATTCCTTCATTTTTGTCCAATAAACTATTGAAATGTACAGTCGATTTAATCAAAATGAAATGCTAAAAATTCAAATCAGTGATGAAAGAACTCTTAAGGAAATTCAGAGCGATTTTAACTCTTATTTCCCATTCTTGAAACTAGAGTTTTTTAAAACACCTCATAGAGTTGGACAGGGTTCTGCAAAAGATTTAATTATCGCACCTCATAAATTTGTAAAAGATTGCAGGACATTAAAGCCATCTGGGTTTCTGGAAATCAAGGAAGGAATGACTGTGAATCAACTAGAGCAATTGTGTTATACCAGTTTTGGACTCGCTGCTCAGGTATTTAGAAAATCTGGGAATGTGTGGCTAGAAACCTCTGCAACCGACAATTGGACCTTACTTCAACAAAATAATGAAGGTGCGGAGTTGTCTACGCAAATAAAAGAGAATCGTGAAAATTTAGATAATATCGATCCTTATTAAATATTGGAAAATTTAAACGCAGCGTTCGCAACGGGATCGCTGCGGTCGCTGCGTTTAAAGTTTATTCTATACAAGTATTATCCCTTCAATGATCTCAATTTATTTTCATTGATGATTTTAATTTTTCCGCTTTTTATTTCAATTAAATTCTCCTCTTTAAAATCACTCAAGGTTCGTATTAACGATTCTGTTGCGGTTCCCACGATGTTCGCTAAGTCATCACGAGCAATGGCCATGGAAAACTGTCCCTCGTCTTTAGTTTGATATTTTTCCTGGAGTAGGAGCAAGGCTTCGGCTGTTCTTTTTCGAACAGAACTATAGGCTAAGTCCACAAGTCGTTCTTGTTTGTCAACAACTCCCTTGGTTAATATTTTCAAGAAACTCTTTGTAACAGATACATTTCCAAAAATAAAATTGTGGAATTCATCTTTTGGAATAAATGTAATTTCAGAATCTTCTAAGGTCTCCGCCGATTCATTATAGGGATTTTCTTCAAGTAAACTGGTGTAGGCAAAGAAATCTCCTTCCTTCAATAAGTCGGTGATTAGTTCTTTGCCATATTCATGCGTCTTGAAAATCTTGACTTTCCCTTTGTTGATATAATACAATCCGTTTGGATAATTACCTTCCAGGTAAATGGTTTCTTTCTTTTTATCGTGATTGATCTTTTTGCCTTCTAAAAATTTCTTCAAAGCATTACTACCTGCTATATCGCTGATAAAGGTACTGAGTCCATCAAAATCTTTTTCGTATTCTTTTTTGAGTATCTCTGCTTTTCGGATACGACTCTCAACTGCATTCAATAATTCCGTCTTGTCAAAGGGTTTGGTGATATAGTCGTCAGCACCTAAATCCATTCCTTTACGCATATCACTTCTTTCCGCTTTAGCAGTGAGGAAAATAAAAGGGATAGCGGCCATCGCAGGATCTTTTCCTAATAGATGTAAAACACCATAGCCATCTAATCCAGGCATCATAATATCGCAAATTATTAAATCTGGATTTTCGGTACGTGCCATTTCTACACCTTCTTTTCCATCGGGAGCTGTAAAGACCTTATAATGCGCAAGCTCTAAAATCTCTGCTGTGTTTTCACGAACATCGGCGTTGTCTTCGATCAATAATATTTTCTTATTCATATTCTTTTAGTTTTGATGAGGAAAAGTTATTTTTAGTGTAGTCCCTTTATCTAATTCACTGTTTAATTGTAATCGTCCACTCAATAAGTCGACATAACTCCCCACAATATGTAATCCTAATCCCGTTCCTTGAATGTTAAAAGCGTTTTTAGCACGGAAGAATCGCTCAAAAGGTGCTTTTGATCTTCAATACTGATACCAATTCCTCGGTCGATAATTTCAAGTTCGATTTCTTTTTCAGTGACCTTTGAGTTAACTATGATTTTTTTATTCTCAGGACTAAATTTAACGGCATTGTTGATTAAATTAATGAGAATGTTTTTTAGTAATTTACTATCTAAATTCACTTCGTGATTGCCTATGTGTAGGTATTCAATTTGTTGTCCTTTCTTCGTATTTAGTTGTAGATCACTCACGATTTCAGTGACCAGAATAGGAAGGTCGAATTTCCTGAATTCTGTGTTAACTTTCCCTTCTTCTAATTTGCTGAGTGATAAGAAATCGCTTAGGATATCGTTTAAATTATCGACTGCCGATTTTATTCTAGAAATATGTTTTTCGCGCTTTTCATCATGCGACAATTCTTTGTATTCAGAAATTAAGCTAGCAGAAGATAATATGGTAGTAAGTGGAGTTCTGAATTCATGGGATGCCATAGAGATAAATCGGGATTTTAGGTCGTTTAAATCCTTTTCTTTTTCGAGTGCTTTACTCAAATCATTTCTTGATTTTTCTAGTTCTCGAATGGCTTCTTGTAATACTTTAGTTCTATCGGAAACTTTTTTCTCCAACCCTTCATTTGTTGAAATCAAGGCTGCTGCTACACGTTCCAACTCCTGTTGCTTTTCGTTTACAGTATTTTCAATTCCTTTTCTTACACTGATATCGATCAGGAAAGCAACAATAAACTTCTGTCCTTTTATTTGCAGAGGACTTAAACTAATTTCTACTGGGAATTGAGAGCCGTTTTTTCTTTCTGCATACAAATACATCCCAACACCCATGGGTCGAGCATGCGAATCTTTATTGTATTTTTCACGATGCGACTGATGATGACCACGTACATGGGAAGGGACAATATCTTCAATTTTTAAAGCATGTAACTCTCCGTCACTATAGCCTAGCATTCGGGCTGCAGAACTGTTCGCCATCCGAATATAGCCATCTACATCTGAAACAATTATACCTTCGGTTGCATCTTTAAAAACAGTATCAATAATTTCATTTCTACTAATTTCATTCATTTTGCCCATATAATGTTCAGGCATAAATGTAAATAAATTCATAGAAAGTCAACCAATGCAGAACTCCAATCAAATCAAGCACCTCCCGATTTCACCTTGCAGGTGTTGATCCCTAAAATACTATACAATGGACAAATTCCAACAATGCCGGTAATGAATGGAACGAGTCCTATGAGCGCCCAAGCACTGTTTTGATAAACAAAAAACATGGCGATGGTCACGCCTAGAAATACCCTGAATACACGGTCATTCGAACTTTCATTTGCTTTCATGATGATACAGATTAATTTTAATCAAAAATAACCTACTTGAAATCAAAGGACTTTAGCAAAAGTCACTAGAGTAAATGATATATATCAGTAAACTATAATTGGAAACTTTCGTGTAGCATGGGGATGACGATATCTCTAAAGCCCATTCCATGTAAGTGATTTTTAAAGGCAAGCTGAGCCTCTTTTTCTCCGTGAACTAAAAATAAGCGATTCACTTTGGTGGTATCCTGACACGACAGGTAATTCATCAACTCCTTATAATCTGCATGTGCACTGTACGAACCCATTACTTTTACGCTCGCTTTTAAAGGCACCATTTTTCCAAAAATCTTAACTTCCTTTTCTCCTTTTATCATTCGATCGCCTAAAGATCCGGGAGGGACGAATCCAACGATGAGCACTGTGTTTTTGCATCAATAATATTGTTTTTAAATGATGCTTTACGCGACCCGCTTCCATCATTCCTGAAGCAGAGATAATAATGCAGGGCTCTGCTTTTTCATTAAGTTCTTTCGATAATTCTACATCCCGGATGTAATGCAACGTTTCAAACCCAAAAGGATCGTCGTCCTTTTTCATGTATTCAAGGATCTCAGGGTTGAACGATTCCTTGTGTTTTCGCATAATAGAGGTAGCACTGATGGCCAATGGAGAATCAACATAAACCGGTATTTTTTCAAGCAATCCTTGATTGAATAATCGATTGAGCGCATAAACTACTTCCTGGGTTCGACCTAAACTAAATGCTGGGATAATTAATTTCCCTTTATTGAGGATACATGTTTGATGGACTACTTTCAATAATTCTAATTCTGTATTTTCTACATCTTCATGCAAACGATCACCATAAGTAGATTCTGTAATGATATAGTCGGCTTGCGGGAATGGCTGAGGTGCCTTTAAGATGTAATCATTAAATCTTCCAGTGTCACCTGAAAAGAAAACTTTGATGGTCTTATCAGGCTCTTCAATTTCCAGATTTACTGCCGCACTACCCAAAATATGTCCTGCATCTGTAAAATGAAAACGAATATGCTTATCGATTTCAACGTTTTCATTCATATCCACCGGGACAAACAATTTTAATGCTTCAATCACATCTTCCAAGGTGTAAAGTGGATCTAGTTTTTTTTGACCATTTCTTTCCCTTTTTTTATTCAGGTAATTTAAATCATTTTCCTGAATATGTGCACTGTCCTCGAGCATAATGCTACAAAGATCAAAGGTTGCTTTGGTGCAATAAATGGGTCCACTAAAACCTCGTCGCACTAGTTGAGTGATATTCCCAGAATGATCAATATGACCATGGGATAAAATCATATCATCCACCTGCATCGGATCAAATCCAAAATGTCGATTTAGATCTGCATTGTCTCCTCCTTGACTCTGAAAAAAGACCACAATCGAGCAATATTCTTTTATTTCTATCTGTTGTAATAAGGTGCTTACTTCCCGTAACGGTTTGCGCGGCACCATGAAATGTTATTTGCATAATATATTTTCTCTGTGTTTTTGTTACTAATAGTTTCCAAGCAATTGTAAAGAACATTATTTCCTCGAACTTTGCGACTTTGCGCCTTAGCGAGACAATTTACATCTTCATCTTTTCGAGAATTTGTTCCTACGACATTTGTACCAATTATAGAATTAATATTATCATGCAACAATGAACTTCAAGATTTGATGATAGTTTATAGTCAAATTAAAATTCAAGCCACTCCCTTCGTGACCTCTCCAGAGGAGAGGGAATTAGAAAGAAATGGAGAATCAAAATTTAAATTGAACCATTGGAATTTTAACAAGAAATTTCCCATCTTAGATGAATTTACTGTGTAAATATAAGAAAAGTACTAAATTGCACCATATTTTCGTTAGTGAATCAACCTATGATTAAAATCAAGCTATTTCTCCTCATCTACTTATCCCTGTTAATGGGGTTCCACCTTTTTGCCCAAGAGAATAATCGAGAAATAGTGTGGAATCAACCAAACGGACTCACCACAGCTGATTTCAAAAGGAATTTAGCAAATGTCCCTAAAAAACAAAAAGTAGGTCGTAACACGTATGCTCAGCTAGAAGGATATATATATTGCGGAATTAGATTCTCCTATGAGCAACGAGGAAATAATTTGAAGTACGAGATTTATTCATTCATGGAGCCTGCGCAATCCTGGATTCGCGACAAGAATAATGTAGGAACTTTGGAGCATGAACAAGCTCATTTTAATATCTCTGAAATATATTCACGTAAACTCAAATATGATTTACGCAATGAATGGAATTTAAAGAAAGCAAAAAAGAAGTACAAGCAAATGTTTAAGTCACTATTAAAAAAACAAGCCGATTTCGACAAAGATCATCACGGCGAAGTAGGAGTAGAACGCAAATGGGAAATATGGATCACCAATCAATTGCGTGAGTTAAATCAGTATGCCGATAAAAGTATAAATTTGAGGCGGTGATATACTAGCCTTCTTCCATTATAGATTTTACCTGCTTTTCTAATTGCTTTTTATTTGGAAGGTAAAGCTGATATTTAGAAACAAATATTTTGTTGGAAATTCCTCCGGTAGCATATTCTACGAGTACTTCATCCTTATCGGCTGAAAGAATGATACCCATTGGATCATTATCGCCCTCTGCATTCTCCTCCTTCTTGAAAAAATTAAGGTAGAGATTCATTTGACCAATGTCAGTATGTCGAACCGCCTTAGTTTTTAAATCGATTAGTATAAAGCATTTTAAAATGCGATGGTAGAAAACAAGATCAATGTAAAAATGTTTGTTTCTTAAAGAGATTTTGTATTGTCGACCAACAAAAGTTAATCCCTTTCCCAATTCTAAAAGGAACAATTGCAAATTGTCAATTATCTTTTGCTCAAGTTGTTTCTCTGTAACCTTATTGCTTTGTGGAATCTTTAAAAAATCCAATACATAAGGGTCTTTAATTAATTCAGCTGGTGTACTCGTTGGTTTATCTTTTACAGATAAATGCAAAACATCCTTCTTATTTTTACTAAGAACAAGTCGTTCATATAAAGAAGAATTAATCTGCCGTTCTAACTCGCGCTTCGACCAATTTTCGTGGATAGATTGCTTTTCATAGAATTTACGAGCGGACTCATCTGAAATACCGATAAGTACAATGAATTGACTCCAGTTTAATTTGGCAGACACTGTCTGCCATTTTGGATAGGAAAGGTAAAATCTTCTCATATCCAACACATTTCGTCTGCCAAATCCTTTGCCAAAACGTAGCTTTAAATCTTTGGAAATATTTGATAATAAGTCACTTCCGTACTCAGCTCGTTCGTGGCCGCCTTGTTCAAATTCAACAATGTGTTTGCCAATTTCCCAATTTGCTCTTACGAGTTCTGTGTTAATAGCCCGTATTGCATTTTCTCGAGCTCTCTGAATGGTTGAGCCAATAGTATCTATTAGTTCAAAGTATTTTTCTTTAATCATTTTCTATAAAAGCATTTTTAATTGCTCTGCAAAAATAGAATAAAAATTAATGATAGATGTATGAACTAGTTTGCCTTTTTAATACCTCTAATTATTGTAATATAATTGCAGTGATAATTTGTACCAACGGTTGAAAAATAAAGCCAAGGAAGGAGATTTTCAGTGCGATTCATTCAATGATTCAGTCCTCTTATATAATGCTACTACTTAAAGTTTGACGAGTTTCCCAAAGGAAGTCAATCCGCTTTTGCTAATCATCTTATAAACATAAATTCCACTTACAAAATTCTCCGTATTGATGGTTGTGGAATTGCTAAATGATTTTCGAAATATCTCGTTTGAAATGCCATTATAGAGAATGATTTCTGTTTCTTCAGCATTGCTTGCCTTAAAAGATATTTCATTCATAAATGGGTTTGGATAAACCTTTTTTAATTCTTTAACAAATTTTCGTTGATTCCAACTGTTCCAAAGCATTGTCCGCCCCAAATCGGAATATTGTTTTCGCTAATACAAATGGGAATTTCCCAAAAACCTAAACCTTGATATAATTGAAATTGAATTCCCTGTGATCCACCTATACTTTCAATGTAATTTTCCCCTGAATCCAGATAAAAGATTTTTCTTAAACCACCATTGGGTAGGGAAATCAAACCAACACTATCTACAATAACCAGAACCTCCGGCAAATTTGAATTTAGAGTATCGCCTGTTACTAAATTGAAATCATATAATAATTCTTCAGAATTGATGGAGTAATTATAAATAAAAACTTTTCTAGAAATAGTATCTTCTTTCATTAAGCCACCATAAAAAGCCGTAGAGCTTCCATCAACGGCAAATGGTGGACAATAGGGATTGACAATTAGAGATATGATTGGATTAAAATATATTTTTTGATAAGTAAATCCTGAAATAATAGAATCACCTTGAAAAAAATACTGATGTCCATCTTTTTTATCGCAAATATATGCGCCGTTACCATGTAAAATTTGCCACACCAAATTGGGTCTAATTAAAGGGTAATAGTTCTGTGCGAAAGATGCAGTAGAGGTTAATAAAATAATCAGAGTAAAGAGCTTTTTCATTTCAAATTGATTAATTAGTTTTTCTACTTCTTAAAACAATATTACAAATAAAAAAATTATAAAACAGAATGCTACTGCATATTTTACAAAAACACCTCCGTAGCCCCACTTCCATAACGCTCATAGGAGCCATCACTGAACTTTAAATTAGCTTCTCGCAGTTCCCGTCGGATTTCGGCTTTGAGTTTACCATTGCCAATGCCATGGATAAATACAATGCTCTTCTGTTGGCGCAAATAACATTTGTCGAGCTCCTTCTTGAAATGAGCCAACTGAATTTGAATGATCTCAGCATTGCTTAACCCTTCAATGGAATGTGTAATCTCTTCAATATGTAAATCAATCTCAAGCAACGATGGCGACAAACCATGTTTTCGCAGTAAATCATTGCCACCATGTTCCCGCTTGATGATTTTCTTTTCTTCTCTTTGGATGGGTGTTTGGCGATGTTCGTTTTGTAGTTTCTCCAAGAGTAAATCCATGTTTTCTTCCGATAATTCATCTCCGTGAAATAATACCATCGACTTCGAAAAGGAAAGTGGAGTCGTTAGATGGGGAAACTGCTGTGAAAGGTCGGGTAAGGTTAATGAAAAGTTTAAACTGATTTTTCTTTTAGATGGGTTTGCTTCTGAAAAGAAATGAATTCCTTCAAATTGTAAATCATCATAATCAAATAACTTCTCCCGTTTAATTTCACCAAGGAAAATGCACTCTTCATTCGCAATGCCTCCATAACGAATTCCCGTAAGCGTTTTATCTTTTCTGAAGTGCAAACTGTACGCAATTCCGTTGGAAGTTGCATTCACCAAATACAATTTTACCGGACCTGCACTTACTTGATTTTGGGTAGGAACAACGAGAAGGTAAAGCTGATTTTTGCATGCAAATAACGCAGGAAACTCCTTATAATTTTCCCATACAGGTGTGGGCGCAACGGCAATTGGAGTAGGGGGAGAGCGAAGCTTTTTGCTCGGAATTAGTTTGAACTTTTACCAATTCCTTGGGAGTGGCTTCAATGGGAAAATCATTCTCAATGTCGACAATTACATTTCCATTTCCAAGAACTTTTGCAACAGTCCCTTCTTGCTTCTCATTGAGAAAGCGTACATAATCTCCTTCTTGAAACTGAGTTTCGGCCATCGATATTTTTTAAATGATAAACAGTAAATAAAACTAATTTTTGAAATAGTCTGCAACGACAAGATCCTTCGACCCCTTTGTGTATTTGTAAAATCCTTCTCCCGTTTTCACTCCTAAGTTTCGAGAAGTAACCATGTTCACTAATAAAGGACATGGTGCATATTTTGGATTCCCAAATCCATCGTGCAACACTCTCAAAATACTCAAACAAGTATCTAAACCAATAAAATCAGCCAACTGCAACGGTCCCATCGGATGTGCCATCCCTAATTTCATTACGGTATCGATTTCTTCAACACCAGCAACACCTTCGTATAAACTATAAATCGCTTCATTAATCATGGGCATTAAAATCCGATTCGCAATGAATCCAGGATAATCATTTACCTCGACAGGAGATTTTCCAAGCTTTTTTGAAATATCAAAAATTTCCTTAGTCACTTCATCACTGGTATTGTATCCACGAATCACTTCCACCATTTTCATGACCGGAACAGGATTCATAAAATGCATTCCAATTACTTTGTCACCACGCTGTGTTACAGAAGCAATTTTTGTGATGGAAATGGACGAAGTATTGGAGGCTAAAATACAAGATGGCTTACAAGCAACATCTAAATCTCCAAAAAATTTTCAATTTTAAATCAATATTTTCAGTAGCTGCCTCAATTACTAAATCGGAGTTTTTCACTGCAGCTTTCATATCTGTATGCGTAGTGATCCGACCAAAAGCAGCTGCCTTTTCAGCCTCTGTTAATACTCCTTTTCCTACTTGTCGATCGAGGTTTTTACTGATGGTTTCCATCGCTTTGTCTAGTGCGGATTGTTGAATATCTATTAATGAAACAGAATACCCATTTTGCGCAAAAACATGTGCAATACCATTGCCCATCTGACCCGAACCAATTACTGCTATCTCTTGCATAATACTTTTCTTATTTGTGATTTTTTCAAATTATGCTCTTACATAATTCGATGAATGATTTTTTTTTGATTTGAAATCTGTTTTGCGATTTATTAGCTTATTCCACAGTGTTTAGTCTTTTCCTCGGAAATCGATATTAATCCGAAATTTTAATAAATTACCTGATATACATTACGTAAAATAGGTAATTATTAATTCTTGACGAATTTGCCATTAGCATAGATGTTGTTTTTCGAATTTAATAGCTGAATAAGATAAACTCCAGCAGGTAATTGAGGAATTTCGATTTTCATTTTCTCTTGAATAGCAGATGGACATTTCATTTCAAATACGATTTGGCCTATGGAATTCGTGATCTGTACCGATGAATTTTCATCTCTCACAAGAGGTAGCGTAACAGTGATAGCTTCTGTTGAAGGGTTCGGAGATACTTCCAAAACCAAGAGTGGAGTAGGACCAGAATTAATCCCTGAACTTACAGGATGCATTGGTGTTTCCCAAACACCTCTTCCATAATAAGAGACACGAAGCACACTATTAATTGGTCCATCATCATAATACATAAAGTCGGTGATGTTGGCAACGGAAGGTAATCCTTGCGAATAGTCGATCCAATTTGCTAGTGAATTGTTTTTATACCATACGCCAAAAGCATTACAAACATAAACAGACTCATCGCTTGAATAGGGATCATTAATGATATTGATGATATTGACATTCGGTAAATTCAGTGTAACATTGGACCACGTTGCTCCTTGATCGCTAGAGCGATAAACCTTGGATCCCGCTGTAACATAAACGATATTCGTATCACTGTTTATCCCACAAATCGATCCCGCAGTGTTTATACTACTTGGTAAAGTTGAACTGGTCCAAATAGGAACACCGCTCGTGAGGTTGCTAGCTTTTCTAAAAAGATTGGGAGAGGCTAGGACATAAGCAACATCTGGTGTATAGGTGCAAATATAATGGACCTGATCGCTGAACCAAAGTTACTTGCTTGTGACCAAAATGGAACTGGACTGCTTAAGTCGAATGTTAAATATACATCAGTTATTCCAGCCAAACTTATTTCTTGATCCTGTGAAGTAAAAGCTATTCGGAGACTATTACTTGAGGTGAAAGGTAAACCAAAGTTAATTTCTCCACCTGAGATGACGTTTCTCCGCTTTCCATTTTCATGATAATAGACCATGTTTAAATTACTATAGTCATAAGTCATTCGACTTCCCCAATCACCTCCACGATTCGTTTTCCATTGTCCATTGCTAATATATAATTCGCCATTGTCTTGTGTTCCGATGCTGATCATATCTTTTCTTAGAGGATTTAATCCTGCATGATAAATTTCAGTTGCGCCCAATCCTGAACTTTTCGGCCACCACTGTAAACCTCCATTGATACTTCTCCAAACCCCACCATCGTTTATATTATAAAGCTCGGTAGTGTTGTGGGGATTAAATATCATTTGATGCATATCGGTATGTAACATTAACCACCACTGTGTAAGTTGAGTCCATGTTACACCGCCATCTATTGACTTCCAAACAACATGTGCACCTACATATACTTCGTTCGGATTAGTTGGATTAGCACACATGCTAAAATTGTAGTTTCCCTGCCCATTTCCGTTGGCGTCATACCCTGTTAAACTTTGTGCTGGATTATAATATACGGTTGTAAAACTATTTCCACCATCTATAGATTTGAAGATGGTTCCTTCTCCACTAATCATTCCGGCATAAACAATAGTACTATCAGCAGAAGAAACCGCTAAACGCATTCCATTAGCACTTCCGCCTCCTGGAACGGCTATTCCATTCGTAATTGTGGTCCATGTTTCTCCAAAATTCTCGGATTTGGTAAATTCTCCCGATAAAGTGACCCCATATAAAGTTCGTGTTCCCGTGGCAGCTTTCATAACGGCATCGGTAAATTGTCCATTACTTTTTTTAACCGTCCAACTAACACCACCATTATATGTTTTCCAAATTCCAGCATTGGTGAATGCAACAATAATTAAATGGTCCAATGGATCCATAATTAATTCGATAGCCATTCTGGTTCCAATAGAAGTATTAGCGGGGAACCAAGTCGCTCCTGCGTCAATACTTTTATAAATCCCATAATCCGAAGAATAATAATTGGGATCTCCGGTACCTAAGTAAAGGATACTGTCATTTGTTGGGTCTATGCAGATGGATGCACATGCAGTACGAGGAAGCTGATCAGATCCTGTTCGATTCCAATTATTAGTTCCATCATGGCTTATCCATAATCCGCCAGAAGCACTCACCGCATAAACTTTTTGTGGGTTAGTTGGATGGAATTTCATTTGACAAACTCTGCCGATTCCATTGATCTGCCCACTAACATTTACTGGAAACTGTATAGGTCCAACCGGCTGCCAGCTAGCTGCAGTTTGCCCCAGCAACGAGGTGCTTAAAAGAATGCTTGTTGATATGATTAATGTGACTATAAATTTCATTGTTTCTAAGTGACTTTATTAGCGACGAATTGAATCAAGTATTTGTTTTCTTTCAAAAGGATATAGAATACGTCCATCTTCTTGTATCCATGGTTCAATGAGCATCACCCAATGTTTGTATTTTTTAACGGCAAATGCTAATTCAGCTTCACTCATGGTTCGGCTGCTGCTAAAAAGTCTTTTCAACCAACTTTCTTTTTCTTTCTTTTCATCTTCATTTGCGGAGCGCATCCCGATGATTTCGTCTTCTTCTTTTGGAAGTTCGTGATTGGAGAAATATAAATCATAAGCATGTCGCACTTCATTAAAATTAGAGAGGGTGTCCTCCATCATCTCTATCCAGTGTGGATGCTTTGAATAAGATCGGTCTGAGTGAGTTTTTTGTGCATTTGCCTGCTCATTTAGGCTAATAAAGAGCAGCACAAGGATTATGGAATTTCGCAGTAACATAGTACGCAAAGGTACGAAATGATTGGGTTTCTTATAAAGTATAAAAAAATACTAAAAAGAGAAATAACCAAAGTCCGGTGCTATAATACCAATAGGAGCAAAAGAGTTCAAACCGAAGTCCTTCAAATTTGTTTGAAAAATAAATAAGCGATTTTACAGGGTCTCTCCAAATATCAAAAGTTTTTAAGTTGAGATAGAACAAATAGATGGCTCCTACCATAATATGTAAAAAATGAAACGCTGTGATGATGTATAAAAACACTAAACTAAGTTCAATATTTACAAAGATTCCTTGTTGCAAAATTGACAGAATAGCATGCGTTTGAAATCCAACAAAAACCACAGCGAGGAGAAGGGAAGCGGTTAAGGTAAATAACATTTTACTAGCTTGATCCTGTAAATGATAATTGCGTGAAATGGATAGGGTGTAACTGCTAAAAAGTAAAGCAAGGGTGCTGATCACAAAAGATTTTGGAAATTGAATAGAAATGGAAGGTATCTGTTGTGAATTCCAAATAATAAACATCAACGACAAGGAAAGAAATAATAAACCAGAACCCAATAAAGCATAAAATAGAAATGCTCTATAAGGCGCAGCTCTTTCTTTGTAAATAGGAAGTAATACTTTACCTGTATCTCTTCCAGCGGTATCTTTTGGCATACGTCAATTCCTGATTATTCAAATGTACGATTTTTTCATCGCAAGTCAATGATTTTTTTAAAATTTAATAACGCTGATTGCAATGGTTTATTTTTTTACTTTAGCTGAAAATGATGACTTCAAATTGGCGATGGTTGAAATATTTAGTGGCTTTAGTCATTCCACTCCATACCATTTATGGCTTTTATGCGGGCGGATGGTTTTTATTGTTTCCTCTTTTCCTTTCATTCCTTTTAATTCCATTGCTCGAATTATTGATTCCACCTGATTCATCCAACATGAATGCATTACAATTGGAATTGGAAGAGAGAAATCCGATGTATGATGGACTTTTGTATTTATTATTGCCTCTTCAGATTTTTAATTTGTTTCTTTTTTTAAACCAGGTGGGAGATTCTGAGGTGTCGAATTTTGACCGAATCGTGATGATTAGTTGCATGGGATTGAATTGCGGAATTATTGGAATTAATGTGGGTCATGAACTTGGGCATAGAACGAACACTTTTGAGGTGATTCTTGCTAAAACATTTTTACTCTCTTCTTTATACATGCATTTTTACATTGAACATAATCGAGGACATCATAAGCGAGTAGGGACTAGGATTGACCCTGCCAGTGCCCGCTATGGAGAAAATTTGTATTTTTTCTTGATGCGAAGTATTGTCCAGTCTTTTTTTTCGGCCTGGATGTTAGAATCTAAGCGACTGAAAAAGGTGAAGAAATCTTCTTTATCTTTTTCTAATCAGATGATGCATTTCAGTTTTATTCAACTTCTCCTTCTCCTGGCTATTTATTTCTTTTTCGGGAAGATGGTATTGCTGTATTTTATGATGGCAGCGCTTCTTGGTATTTCTCTTCTGGAATCAGTGAACTATATTGAGCATTATGGGCTGGGAAGAAAAAAGATGGAAGATGGAACTTTCGCAAAAGTTAAGCATTGCCATTCCTGGAATTCTAATCACGTGTTAGGTCGCTTAGCGCTCTTTGAACTCTCACGCCATAGCGACCATCATGATAAAGCAAGTAAGAAATACCAACTCTTAAATCATCACGATGCAAGTCCACAAATGCCAACTGGCTACCCCGGTATGATTATTTTGGCTTTGATTCCACCTTTATGGTTTAAGGTGATGCACCCTATCATTGAAAATGAAATTAAGCGTTTGCCCACTCTGGTAAAAGCTCGATATTCCTAATAACCAGGTTCGACAAAATACATTTTAGTTAGGGGCAAGAGCGAGACTTGCCTCAGGCGAATGTATGCTTTCAACAAGTGAATATACCTGCGGAGATTCATTAAACAATGGTTTTACCACACTCCAAGTAGCTGCAAATAATTCTGATTTTCGATAATTCTCCAAATCTTCCATTGAATTCCATTTACTGTGGGTATAAAAGATAGTGTCGTCAGAAAAATCTTTGTACAACCTTAAATTGGTACAGCCAGGAAAGGAACAAATCTGAACTTTGGACGCATTAAATGCATTGATAAAATCAACAACATATTCTTTCTTAAAACTCAATCGAACAATTCGCGTGATCATTTAAATTCTATTCTAATATTATCATTCAATCGTAAGTTCATCAGTTTGTAAGCATTTTCCTCGTTGATGGCAATTTCGAGGTGGCCAGCTGCATTAAATAGAGCCAAAGCAGAGCCTGATTCTACTGACATATACCGATCACTGATGGTATCAATGGTATGTTGATTTTTGCGCATCACAACTTCAAACTTTCTGCTTTTGCGTTGCTGTTCAAATAAATCTTTGGTAATGTTGGTTACAATATTCCCAAAATCGTCAATATAAATTACTAATCCATGAATTAGTTCATCTTCGATAGTAGGAATGAAAGCCGAACGTTCTACAAATCTTTCCGGACGAGGACCCAACTCGTATAAGTTCTTTCCAGTTAACAAATGTTTAATACTATTGACAAGCGTGGGAAGATCAAATAGATGTTTTGATCCTTCTGCAATCGCTATTTTTACCATGTCTACAGGTGGATCATTAAAAACTAAACTGAAAAAGCCATCATTCACTCCGATAAAAATATGTCCATCTTTCTTGATCGCAATCAATTCAGATTGATGACGATTTTGCTTATGAACCCCAACAAAGTGTAAAGTACCTATCGGATAAAATTGATAAGCATTTTTAAAGATATAAGCGGCCTGTTGAATATTGTGACGTGCAACTTGATGTGAAATATCAATAAATTGCAAATCAGATTGAAAGGAAAGTAATGACCCCTTGATGGCGCCGATATGATAATCTCGCGTTCCCCAATCGGTTGTAAATGTTATTATTCCCATCAATTCGTCAAAAATATCCAAATAATTTACTTTCACGAAGGATTTTATCAAGCAAAATAGATTTATTTTTTAGATTTTTGTAGTAATGAGACCCACCAATGAAAGTTCTTTAGGAGATGTTATTAAAGATATGCTTCGAAAGTATGAGCTAGAGAATGGTTTGTGGAATGAGAAAATAAGAGATGCATGGGATAAATGTGTTGCTCAACCTATCGTTCAACGTACCTTAAGTATGAAGTTCATGGAAGGTGTACTTACCGTAAATTTGAATTCTTCAGTGGTGAGGAATGAATTGGAGCTACTGAAAAACGATATTATTACCTCTTTGAATAACGAATTGAAGAAAGAGGTAATAATAGAGATAAAATTTTTTTAGAATGAGAAAACACGCAAAAGGTCATGGTTACTCGTTTTATGAAAAAGTAGTGTTGACAGCGCTTCTGGTTTTTTTTCTGAGTATGCTTTTTATGTTTTTTGTTCTCCCTCGACTATAAAAAAGAAAACCCCGGACATTATCCGAGGTTTTCTTAGTGTTTTTAAGTGAATTCGAATTAAAATCGCTCTAACATGGAAAAGAAAAAATTACCTTCTATGGCAGCATTATCGTCGCTATCAGATCCATGCACCGCGTTTGCTTCAATTGACTTTGCATATAAATTACGGATGGTTCCTTTCTCTGCTTTCGTTGGATCCGTGGCCCCAATTACATTTCTGAAATCTTCTACGGCGTTCTCTTTCTCAAGAATTACAGCTACGATGGGTCCTGAAGACATGTACTTTACAAGATCATTATAAAAAGGTCTTGCGCTATGAACTGCATAAAATTCACCGGCTTTCTCTGGAGTTAGACGAGTATATTTCATTGCGATTATCTTAAATCCTGCTTGGGTGATGTGGTTTAAAATTGCGCCAATATGGCCATTTTGAACCCCATCAGGTTTAATCATGGTAAATGTTCTGTTTGTGCTCATTGTTATTTTTTTATTTGTCTTTTTGCGAGTGCAAAGGTAATTGGTTTAATTTTGATCTGGAATGTCCAATTATAAATTTAATCAAGAAGACAAGAAGGCGATAATAGAACTCTTGTCTTCACCTAAAGAGGTGGTAATCACTACTCATCACAAACCGGATGGAGATGCGCTCGGTTCATCATTGGGTCTAATGCACATTTTAAAAGCCTTGGGACACCAAGTAAAGGTTGTTGTTCCCAGCGAATTTCCAGCTTTTTTGAATTGGATGAACGGCAGTAAGGACGTTGTTGATTTCATTAAAAATCCAAAGTCTGCCAAAGATCATTTGTCAAAAGCAGAAGTCGTTTTTTGTCTTGATTTCAACAACCCCTCTCGAGTGGAAAAGATGCAAGTTGAATTGTTAAATGTGAAAGTGCCCATGGTTTTAATCGATCATCATTTAGATCCTAAAGCAGGCTTTTGTAATTTTCAATTTTCTTATCCCTCGATGGGTTCTACGGCTGAATTAATCGTACACCTTTTAATGGATGTTGGATGGGATCAATACCTTCATCGTGATAGCGCAGAATGTTTATACACAGGAATTATGACGGATACAGGAAGTTTTCGATTTAATTCTGTAACGGATCAAACCCATCTTGTAATTTCTCGCTTGATGAAGGAAGGAGTGCGTAACGATCGTATTCATGAGTTAATCTATGATACCAATTCGTTTATGCGGATGAAGTTTTTAGGTTATACATTGAATGAGAAAATGCAAATGTTATCCGAATATAATGTTATCGTTTTCACTGCCTCTCAGTCAGACATGGATCGCTTTGAACATGAGCCTGGGGATTTGGAGGGTATAGTTAATTTTGGTTTGAGTATTAAGAATATAAAAGTGGCCGTTTTGTTTAGTGAACGCGATGGCCTTGTAAAAATTTCATTTCGTTCTAAAGGAACATTCTCGGTAAAAGATATTGCGGAGAAGTATTTCGAAGGAGGTGGACATAGAAATGCTGCGGGCGGACGTTCTAAATTGAAGTTGGCCGAAACCGTTAAAAAGTTCATCGATATTTTGCCCTTATATAAGACAGAATTGCAATCAGAAATAAGTAATGACTAGATATGTTTTCTTGATTTTATTGTTTGCTTCATCCTCTATTATTTCTTGCAGACCTTCGTCTGAAGATCAGGAAAGGTCAGCCCAAGAGCGCCCAAATTCGAGAGAATTAAATGATGCTTTGATCCAACAAAATCGTCAATTAATTGCTGAAGAAATTGAATTGATCGATGCTTATGTTGATCGAAATGGATTAGTCATGGATACTACATCAACTGGTTTGCGGTATAAAATTTTAGAGAAGACAAATGGGCGAGAAGTAAGATTAATGAAAGATATTACTTTAAGCTACTCCGTATCTTTGTTAAATGGGAATTTATGTTATTCGAGCGATTCGAGTGGATTTTTGAGTTTCACTATTGGTCAATCCAATCAGCCCAGTGGATTACAAGAGGGATTATTAAAAATGAAAGAAGGGGAGCTTGCTATTTTCATAGTTCCTTCTTACCTAGGATATGGAATAACAGGAGATGGTATTTGTATTCCGGGAAGTTCATCCATATTATATCATGTTAAACTTGAAAAAGTGAGTATTCAATGAAAATGAAAAGGAAAAATGCATTCGGTTTATTGCTTTTGTGGATTGTCGGCAGTTTGATTTCATCTTGTAATAAAGATGGTTTTTCAGTTACGCCATCGGGACTAAAGTATAATTTGATAGAAGAGGGCGGAGGACGGAAACCTGATTTTGGAGACATGCTTCGCATGCATCTCACCTATAAAGATAAAGACGGGAAAGTACTTTATAATTCTTCGGAGCTGGGAGAAGCATTTGTACTGGAATTAACAAATCCGACATTCGTAGGTGGAATAGAAGAAGGATTTGCAATGATGGCAGAAGGTGATTCCGCCGTTTTTTTAGTTCCTGCAGATTCAATATTTGTTAAAACATTTAAGCAACCTAGACCTTCAAATATAAACGCAAACGATTTACTTCGCTTCGAAGTTCGTTTAAAGAAAGTGATGTCCAAAGAAGAGTATAGAATGGATTTAAAACGGACGAGTGAAAATAATAATGTTGAAGAACTGCGTAAGATTGAATTGTACATGGGCGACAACGGAATTTCTGTGGCGCCAGTAAAACCAGGTATTTATTTTATTGTATTCAAAGAAGGAAAAGGAGAATATCCAAAACCGGGGGATAAAGTGGAAGTAAGTTATACAGGAAGCTTTTTAAATGGTGAAATGTTTGATGCTTCTGGAAAAAACCAGGAAAAATTGATTTATACATTGGGTGATGGAACGCATTTGTTTGCTTGGGAGGAAGCCATTGCGACGATGCGTCCTGGTGGTGTCGCTCGCCTTATTTTAACCTCCAGCAATGCTTATGGAACTGTAGGACTCGATCCAATTCCGCCGAACACGCCTGTTATTTTCGACATTGAAGTAGTCCGCTGCGGATTCTAGATATTAGACTTTGGATTTTAGACTTTGGATTTTGGGCTTTAGTCCCGATAGCTATCGCATAGGCGTCAGGCTAAATTTAAGGTTTAGCAACAATTTGCAGTTGGTTTTGACTGTTAACATCCAATTTGTAGAGACGCCATTAATGGCGTCTCTACTGAAATTCACCCCTTAATAGAGCCGCCTTCCATAAAATTGGATGAAATCCAATTTTATGGAAGGCGGGCTCAACAGAACCAATCAATAATTTATTTTAGATGCATGACAAGGCAAATATTTTTCAAAGAAAATTATAATTTTTAAGAGTGAAAAGACTGTTAATTTTTCCTAAAAAATCACTTCTTAGCCTGAAGCTAATGCGATAGCTATCGGGATTAGACTTTTAACATCCAACATTTGTCCCGCAGAACTGCGGGAGAGAAGCCGTGTCCAACTCCAACATCTAATATCTAACATCCGTGCATAAAAAAAGCCTCTGCAAGCAGAGGCTTTTCTGTTAACCCAAGAAGATTATTTCTTCTTGGAAGCTTTTCTAGTTGCTTTTTTAGCTGCTTTTCTTGGAGCTGCTTTTTTAGTAGCTTTCTTAGCTGTTCTTTTCTTAGCTGCTTTCTTAGGAGCTGCTTTTCTAGCTGCTTTCTTAGCTGTTTTCTTAGCTGCTTTTCTTGGAGCTGCTTTTTTAGTAGCCTTCTTAGCTGCTTTTTTCTTAGCTGCTTTCTTAGGAGCTGCTTTTCTTGTTGCTTTCTTAGCTGTTTTTTTAGCAGCTTTCTTAGCAACTTTCTTTTTTAGCTGATTTCTTAGCTGCTTTCTTTTTAGGAGCGGCCATTGCATCAACATTTGTCATTTTGAAACCGATTACGCGAGTAGCGCCGGCTGCACTTGGAGTTGTGCTTGTTTTCATTTCCATGTTTTGTTTCATGATGATTTTTGTTTTGAATTGGGTTAACGATTATTTGTTGTGGTTATACTGTCACTAATAATTTTTTGTTACATTTTCTGTAACCTTTTTCGATCTGACACTTTTCACCTCACATCTGCTCATTAATTCCAACGACATGGTGTTATACTTTTCTTCATCAAGGTTATGATATTTGAGTCACTATTTTATCTACGTTGTACTTTCCGGCTTTCAAGTTTGTTTGAATGTCCTTAAATGCGCTGATTGTATAATTTACATCTTCGATCGTATGAACGGCTGTTGGTATTAATCTCAACAATATTACACCTTTTGGAACAACCGGATAAACTACCATCGAACAGAAGATGTCATAGTTCTCGCGCAAATCTAATATTAAATTCGTTGCCTCCGGAATTGTTCCGTTTAAGAAAACTGGCGTTACCGGTGAATCCGTATTTCCAATTTCAAATCCAGCATCTCTCAATCCACTTTGTAGTGCGTTCGTGATCTTCCACAAATTCTCTTTCAAGGAAGGTTGTGTTCTTAATAATTCTAATCGCTTTAAAGCACCAACTACTAATGGCATCGGTAATGCTTTTGCAAAAATTTGAGAGCGCATATTATAACGTAGATATTCTACGATTTGTTCATCACTACTTATAAATGCTCCTATTAATGCCATGGATTTTGCAAATGTGCCAAAATAAATATCAATACCATCTTGACATCCCTGCTGTTCTCCAACGCCGGCACCCGTTTTTCCCATCGTTCCAAATCCATGGGCATCGTCAACAAATAATCGGAAGTTGAATTTATCTTTTAATGCTACAATCTCTTTCAATTTACCTTGATCGCCCGACATTCCAAAAACACCTTCCGTAATCACTAAAATTCCTCCGGTGGTTTCCGAAACCAACTTAGTGGCGCGCTCTAATTGCTTTTCAAGGCTGGTAATATCATTATGCGGATATACAAAACGCTTTCCCATATGTAAGCGTAATCCATCTATAATACAGGCATGTGATTCAGAATCGTAAACAATCACATCATGACGATCAACTAAACAATCAATGGCACTAACCATTCCTTGATATCCATAATTTAAAAGTATGGTATCTTCTTTTTTCATGAATTGACTCAATTCACTTTCTAATTGCTCATGCAAATTAGAATTACCCGACATCATACGAGCACCCATCGGCAAAGCCAATCCATACTCCGCCGCTGCCTCTGCATCTGCTTTCCTTACTTCTGGATGATTTGCTAATCCTAAATAGTTATTCAAACTCCAAACTAATTTCTCTTTTCCACGAAACACCATCTTATTAGATATATCACCTTCCAATTTTGGAAAAGTGAAATAACCATGTGCATCCTTCGCATGCATTCCAAGCGGACCCCTATTCTTCTGGATCTTTTCGAATATATCTACCATCTCTTAATTATATACTTTTTTCTTTTGCTTACGTTTAAGAATTTCTGCTCAAGAATGTGACCGAAATATCATAACATTATTAAGATCAAAAGCATGGCGATTCATAATGTTTTCAACATTCATTTGTTAATCAACTTAATTACAAATTTCAATTCTGTATCTTTGTATCACCAATGAAAAATCAATGAAACGACTACTCTTATTTATTTTTATCGTTCTCACTTTTTCATCATGTAGTAAATTTCAACACATGATGAAGAGCACAGATATGGAAGCAAAGTATAATGCAGCTGTGAATTATTATGAGAAAAAAGATTATTATCACGCACTTCAATTGTTCGGAGAATTGATAACCGTTTATCGCGGAACTTCAAAAGCGGAACAATCTTATTTCTATTATACGTATTGTACTTATTATGTGGATGACTTTACAATGGCCGCTTATCACTTGAATAATTTTGTGCAAAGTTATCCAAATAGTAAGCATGCAGAAGAAATGCAATATATGTATGCCTATTGCTTTTATTTGGATTCACCCATCCCAAGCCTTGATCAAACAAGCACAGCAGAAGCCATCGATAAGTTTCAAATCTTTATTAATAAGTTTCCAGAAAGTACGCGCGTTGTGGATGCTAACAAAATGATGGATGAACTTCGAGCAAAAATTGAGGAGAAAACATTTAATAATGCAAAACTCTATTACCGTACTAGCGACTATAAAGCTGCCATTGTAGCCTTCGCAAATTTCCAAAAAGACTATCCTTACTCCTTATATATAGAGGAGTCAATGTACTTGGCTTTACGTGCTTCGTATGATTATGCGATCAATTCAATTGATTCTAAGCGTGTTGAGCGTTTAAAAGCTTCCTTGGAAGAGTATCAAAAATTAGTGGATAATTTCAGTCAAAGTCGGTATCTTCGCGACGCAGAAAGAATCTTTGAAAATATTACTGAAGAACTGGCTGTTATCAATGAAGCTGCAAAGCTTTAAGTTTAATCGAAAATCGTATACATATATATAGTATCCATGGCAAACTACAAATCATCAACCAACACAACAGTAACAAGAGATCTTTTGAGCTTTGAAGATAAGACGCATAATATTTATGAAAGTCTTGTTGTTCTCTCTAAGAGAGCGAATCATACTCAAGAATTCCTTGACGGTAAAATTTATTACCGCAATCCTTCCAACGAGAAATAATTTATCGATATGCGCCTGTCCGGAAAAAGGATTATTCTCGGAATTACAGGCAGCATAGCTGCATATAAATCAGCACCTCTTTGCCGTCTTTTAAAAGGCGAAAGGAGCTGATGTGCAAGTTATTACAACAAGATCGGCAGAGGATTTTTGTTAGCCCTCTAACCCTTTCCGTTTTGTCGGGAAAACCGGTGTTGTCTGATATGATCTCATCTGAGAATACCTGGAATAACCATATTGAGTTAGGCATTTGGGCAGATCTCTTTTTAATCGCTCCTCTTTCTGCACATTATTCATTTCTGCATTCGCTACGGGCACCTGCGAAAAATTTATTGCAAGCCGTTTATCTTTCTGCACGCTGCCCGGTATTTATAGCTACTGCAATGGATCACGATATGTATTTGCACCCGGCAACAAAACAAAATTTAGAAATTGTTCGTCAGCGTGGTCAAACGATTATCGGTCCAACTCACGGTGAATTAGCTTCCGGATTAATTGGTGAAGGCAGAATGGAAGAACCTGAACAAATCTTTGAAAGGGTGGTGGCGCACTTTTCTGCGAACAAACCCTTAGCTGGAAAATCGATTATTGTAACCGCCGGACCTACTCGAGAAGCGATCGATCCGGTTCGATTTATTACCAATCACTCCTCAGGGAAAATGGGTATTGCCATAGCAAATTCGTTGGTGGAAATGGGGGCTGAAGTGAAGTTGATTGCAGGTCCTGTCCAGGAAAAAATTCCGACCGGACTCATTCACATCCCGGTGATTTCCGCCGATGATATGCTTCAGGCATGTATTCAACACTTCCCATCTGCAAATGCTGCTATTATGACTGCAGCGGTAGCCGATTATCGTCCAAGTTCGGTTTCTGAAAAAAAAAGTGGAAAAAGTCGGATGATGATTTACAATTACCGTTAAGCAAAACCGTTGATATTGCAGCAACGTTAGGAAAAATGAAAACTAGGAACAATACCTTATCGGTTTTGCTTTGGAAACAAACGACGAACTAAGCAATGCAGAGAAAAAGTTGATCAATAAAAATCTTGATTTTATCGTTTTGAATTCTTTAAATGACCGAGGTGCTGGCTTCGGTACTGACACACGAATAAAGTTACCTTGATATTCAATGAAAACAAGAGAATTGAACTTCCATTAATGCCAAAATCAAAAGTGGCGTCTAATATTGTAGAATCATTAGTAAATTTGATGCATGCGTAAACTCATATTAATTGGACTTGTCCTATGTTCCGCTCTTTCAGATGTATTTGCTCAGGAATTGAACTGTGCAGTCACTGTAATTGCACCGCGAATTCAAACTTCTGATCGAAGAGTTTTTACTACCTTACAAACTTCAGTAACTGAGTTTTAAACAATACTAAGTGGACCACTGATAAATACAAAACGAAGAAAAATAGAAGTGTAGTATTCAAATTGAATTGTCGGAAAGAAACGGTACTTCTGATTATAAAGGATCTATTCAAGTGAGCTCACGTCGACCGATTTATGGTACTTCTTATAATTCTCCAATATTGAATTATAAAGACGATGATTTCAATTTTACATATATAGAGTATCAACCCTTCGAGTATAACGATGGGCAAACTAATCCAAATTTATTAATGGTTTTGGCTTTTTACGCTTATACAATCATTGGATTTGATGCGGAAACTTATGCGCCCAATGGAGGGAATCCTTATTTTGCAAAAGCACAAGCGATTGTTGCCAATTCATCAAATGCTGGTGAGCCGGGATGGAAAGCATTTGAAGGTCTTAGAAATCGATTTTGGCTGATGGAAAATATCAATAATCCTATCTATAAACCAATTCGTACTTTCTACTATGAATTCCATAGAAAATGTTTAGATGTTATGTCTAAAAAAACGGATGAGTCGGCTCGATTGGCTGGAACAAGTTTAGAGAAGCTAAGAAAAGTTCATCAGGATAAACCCTTATCCGTTTTTTTTTGAAAACCCTTCGATGCAAAAGCCGATGAGATGGTGAATCTTTTCACAGGAGCACCTGCTGATGTGAAAAATGCCGCAAACAAGTGCTAAGTGATATTGATCCTATTAATACTTCAAAATACCAGAAAATAACAGGAAATTAAATTCCATATCGAATCATTGAATAAAACAAAAGTAGTTTTACATACTACTTATTGATTATTACCGCTGATTCATCGCAACGCGATTAAAAGTCTTTAGACTTTTTAAGAAAATAAAATAATCTTTTTCGTTAATATTACCATTCATGTTAAAGCAACTTTCTGTTAAGAATTATATTCTAATTGACGAGCTGGATATTCGTCTAGATAAAGGTTTAGGAATCATCACCGGTGAAACGGGAGCTGGGAAGTCAATTCTTCTAGGTGCTCTTGGATTGATGTTAGGTCAGCGTGCGGATGTAGGTGAATTGCTCGATAAAAAAAAGAAGTGTATCATTGAAGGTGTTTTTGATGTTCGTGCTTATCAGATGAATTCTTTTTTTGAAGAAAAAGAACTTGATTATTCAGAGGAATGTACCATCCGTAGAGAAATTAATCCGGAAGGAAAATCCAGAGCTTTTGTCAATGATACACCCGTAAATCTGACTACGCTAAAAGAACTTTCTTCAAAGCTAGTAGATATCCACAGTCAACACGAATCTTTGTTACTTGGCAATCGAAGTTTCCAGCTGAATGTATTAGATGCTTATGCGGGTAATTCCGATTTATTAAGATCTTATAAATCAAGTTTCAACTCTTGGAAGCATGCGGAAAAACAGTATCTAGGACTTCTGGAGGAAGAAGCAAAGAGCAAAAGTGATTTCGATTATTTGAATTTTCAGTATAACGAAATTTCTGCCTTAAAGCTAAAAGAAGGTGAACAATCGGCACTCGAATCGGAACAGCAAAAGCTGGAACACGGAGAAGAAATTGTTGAACAGTTGAATCGATCGGTTTCCATTATTCGTGATGGAGATGAGAATGTTGTTGCCCAATTAAATGTTGTTCATCAATTGCTGAGCGGATTAAAAAAATACGATGAGCAATTTGCTTTACAAAGTGACCGACTCCAATCAGTATTAATCGAATTAAAAGATATTCATTCGGAACTAGAAGATTCCATCGATAAGTTGCAACTCGATCCTAAGCGATTAGAAGAGATCAATGAACGGTTGAGTTTTATTTATAATCTACAGAAAAAGCACCGACTCAATACCGTCGAAGAATTGTTGCAATTTGAGGCAGAGCTTTCTCAAAAATTGCAACGCATCAGTTCTTTTGAAGATGAAATTTTGCGTTTAAAGAAAGAAGTGGATGAGAAAAAATCTCAACTTTTAAAATCAGGAGACGCTCGAACGTCATCTCGTAAAAAAGCAATTCCTGCTTTAGAAAAGGAGGTGACCCAACAACTTTCAGAATTAGCAATGCCACATGCCGTATTGCGTATCGCGCTCATCGAGGAAAATGAAAATATATTTACCGCTGATGGAATGGAAAGAATTCAATTTCTTTTTTCAGCAAACAAGGGTGGAGAATTCAAAGAATTGGCCAAAGTTGCTTCCGGTGGAGAGATGTCGAGGTTGATGCTTTGCATCAAATCCATTATGGCAAGATTAACCGCTATGCCAACTGTAATCTTTGATGAAATCGATACTGGAATATCAGGAGAAACAGCGGCTAGAGTAGGAGCCATCTTAAAACAAATGGCAAAAGATCATCAGGTGTTAGCAATCACCCATCTGCCCCAAATAGCATCTAAAGGAAATACACATTTCCTCGTTTATAAAGAAGTAAAAAAATCAACAACACGATCTCAATTGCGTATTCTGAACGAAGCAGAACGATTGAATGAAATCGCAAGAATGTTGAGTGGAGAAGTGCTCACCGAAGCTGCTTTAGACAATGCTCGAGTTTTACTGAGCCAATGAACCAAATATCAACAAGTTAAAGATGAATTCATCTACATCGATTCAAATTATTATTTTTGACATCTAAACTAAGTCTATGTCAAACTCATTGTTGAAAGGAAAAAGAGGAATCATCTTCGGCGCATTAGATCCACAGTCGATCGCATGGAAAGTAGCACAACGCGCTCATGAGGAAGGAGCTCAATTTGTATTGTCAAATGCACCGGTGGCATTACGTCTGGGTGCCATCAACCAATTGGCAGAACAATGTAACGCGAAAGTAATTGGTGCCGATGCAACCTCCAACGCTGATCTTGAAGCATTATTCACGCAATCGATGCAAGAGCTAGGTGGAAAAATAGATTTCGTGTTGCATTCAATTGGAATGTCGCCCAACGTTCGAAAGAATAAACCTTATACCGATTTAGATTACGATTTTTACCATAAGACACTCGATATTTCTGCGATGTCTTTGCATCGTGTTTTACAATCCGCAATGAAGTTAGATGCCATCAGTGAGTGGGGGAGTGTTGTCGCATTAACTTATATCGCCGCTCAACGTGTGTTCCCTGATTACAACGATATGGCCGATGCAAAATCCATGTTAGAAAGCATTGCGAGAAGCTATGGATATCACTACGGAAAAGCAAAGAAAGTACGTGTAAACACCATCTCACAATCGCCAACCAAAACTACAGCCGGACAAGGTGTAAAAGGATTCGATAATTTCTACAATTATGCCGATGCATTGTCACCATTAGGAAATGCACCTGCAGAAGCCTGTGCTGATTATTGCGTCACGCTTTTTTCCGATTTAACCAAACACGTCACCATGCAAAATCTTTCCACGACGGCGGATTCTCTTATACCGGAGTGAGTCAGGAAGTGATGGAAAAAATGTTCCCGAATACGTAAAAAATGCATAACGTAAGGGCAGAAAATATTCTGTCCTTTAATTTATTGCTATTTACATTCAATAAAAAAGCCCGCTCCGAAGAACAGGCTTTTTTTGTTTAAATAATTTATTTAATTCTGAATTCCTAATTCTTAATTCTTAATTGAATTAAGATTCTTCCTTCTTCTTCTTTTGCTTTGGCGGTTTCACAATGTTAATGCTCAACTGCTGCGTATCTTTTACCCATCCTAATTCGATGGTGTCGCCTTCTGCAAGTTGACCTTTGATGATCTCTTCTGCCATTGGATCTTCAATGTATTTTTGAATGGCTCTTTTCAACGGACGTGCTCCAAAGCTGGAATCATAACCTTTGTCGGTAAGGAATTCTTTTGCATCATCCGTTAATTTTACTTTATAGCCTAATTCACCAACGCGCTTGTAAAGACTCTCTAATTCGAGGTCGATAATCTTGAAGATATCTTCCTTACTTAAGCTATTAAATACCACTACATCATCAATACGATTTAAGAACTCTGGAGCGAAGGCTTTCTTTAATGAACTTTCAATCACACTGCGTGAATGCTCATCCACTTGATTGGCTTTTGCAGAGGTTCCAAATCCAACACCTTGACCAAAATCTTTTAACTGACGTGAGCCAATATTAGAAGTCATGATGATGATGGTATTCTTGAAATCAATCTTACGGCCAAGACTATCCGTCAATTGTCCTTCGTCTAAAACTTGCAATAACAAGTTGAATACATCCGGATGGGCTTTCTCAATCTCATCTAATAAGACGATAGAGTAGGGCTTGCGACGAACTTTTTCGGTCAATTGTCCACCTTCTTCATATCCTACATATCCCGGAGGCGCTCCAATCAATCTGGACACCGCGAATTTTTCCATGTATTCACTCATGTCGATGCGAATCAAGGCATCTTGAGTATCGAATAAGTATCGACTTAATTCTTTAGCTAACTCCGTTTTTCCAACTCCAGTCGGACCTAAGAAAATGAATGTACCAATCGGCTTATTCGGATCTTTCAATCCAGCACGATTACGTTGAATGGCTTTCACCACTTTCTTCACTGCATCATCTTGGCCGATCACTTTTCCTTTCAATTCTTCAGGCATCTGAATTAAACGAGCGGTTTCTGCTTGTGCAATTCGTGTTACTGGAATTCCACTCATCATGGCTACCACTTGCGCCACATCTTCCACATCAACTTTGTAACGTTGGTTCTTTGTTTCTTCTTCCCAAGTAGCTTTTGCAGCTTCTAATTGTTCCAAGAGTTGTTTTTCAGTATCACGTAAACGCGCTGCTTCTTCGTATTTCTGACTGCGCACAACACGATTTTTCTCTACTTTAATATCGGCTACTTTGTTTTCAAGTTCGATGATATTTTGTGGGACATGAATGTTCGAAATATGCACACGTGAACCGGCCTCGTCTCAAGCATCAATTGCCTTATCTGGAAGGAAACGATCGGTGATATAACGAGCCGTTAATTTAACGCAAGCGGCAATCTCTTCATCCATGTATCTTACATGATGCAGCTCTTCGTAACGCTCTTTAATATCTCCTAAAATTTCAATGGTCTCATCGATAGAAGTAGGATCTACTATTACTTTTTGAAAACGACGATCTAAGGCACCGTCCTTTTCGATGTATTGACGATACTCATCTAAAGTAGTAGCACCGATACATTGAATTTCTCCGCGAGCTAAAGCGGGCTTAAACATATTGGATGCATCCAAGGATCCGGAAGCACCGCCAGCACCGATGATCGTATGGATCTCATCAATAAATAAAATCACATCCGGAGATTTCTCCAATTCATTCATCACCGCTTTCATGCGCTCTTCAAATTGTCCACGGTATTTGGTACCGGCAACCAACGAAGCTAAATCTAAAGTAACAATACGTTTATTAAATAAAACACGTGAAACTTTACGTTGGATAATACGAAGGGCAAGTCCTTCAGCAATTGCCGATTTACCGACACCAGGTTCTCCAATCAAGATCGGATTGTTTTTCTTTCTGCGTGATAAGATTTGAGAAACACGCTCAATCTCTTTTTCACGACCTACAATGGGATCTAGTTTTCCTTCTTCAGCTGCTTTGGTTAAATCTCTCCCGAAATTATCGAGAACCGGAGTTTTAGATTTTGATTCACCGGGCTTCTTTTGTGAAGCACCAAAAGATGGACCTTCGTCGTCTTTTGAATACGGATCATCATCGTTGGAAGATTGTGGAGCTTCTGATTTGAAATTTGATTTAAATAATTCTAATTCTTCTCTCATAATATCATAGGTTATTCCAAACTGATTTAAGATTTGAGTAGCAATATTGTCCTCATCTTTTAAAATAGCTAACAATAAATGCTCGGTGCCGATGATCTCACTTTTGAAAATTTTTGCTTCCAAATAGGTGATCTTTAAGGCTTTTTCTGCTTGTTTTGTAAGTGGAATATTATTGAGATTACTCACCGACCCAGCATTGCCTTTTACAGCATTTTCAACCGATTTTCGAAGTTCCACTAAATTAATATTTAACGATTTTAGGAATTTTATCGCCATCCCTTCACCTTCGCGAATGAGTCCTAACAATAAATGTTCTGTACCGATATAATCATGTCCCAGGCGTAAGGCCTCTTCACGACTAAACGTGATCACATCTTTTACTCTGGGTGAGAATTTTGCTTCCATAAGGATGACTGCTTTATATAATTTGAACGTAAGGGAATAAAAAAAGTTTTAATGTGTGTTATTTTGGTAATTCTAGGACGAATAATCGTGTGAATTATTGTAGTCCTCCCGGTGTAATTTACAACCATCTATGCTCGTAAACCAAACTTTTATTTAGCTTCTTACATAAATCTTACATTGTTAATAATTATGACCGAACTTGTCCAAAAATATGCTACACTTTCGCTACCTTCGTGCATCATTGAAAATCTTTATCAACATCCTGATTAACAAAATTAATATACTCTTGTTCAGCACCTTGTTGCGCATTCAGGAAATCACTCAATAAATAAGATCTTACTAAAAATAATAAAATGGCAGAAGGCGAAAAAAATCGTCCGTATTAACATTGAAGATGAAATGAAAACCGCTTACATCGATTATTCGATGTCAGTGATCGTTTCTCGGGCAATTCCGGATGTAAGAGATGGATTAAAGCCAGTTCACCGTCGTGTGCTTTTTGGAATGTTGGACTTGGGTGTGTTATCTAACCGCGCTCATAAGAAATCAGCAAGAATTGTAGGAGAAGTGTTGGGAAAGTATCATCCTCATGGAGATAGCTCCGTTTATGATGCGATGGTGCGTATGGCTCAGCCATGGTCTTTACGTTATATGCTCGTAGATGGGCAGGGTAACTTTGGATCGGTTGATGGTGATAGTCCCGCAGCAATGCGTTATACGGAGGCTCGACTTCGTAAAATTGCAGAGGAGATGTTGGCCGATATTGATAAAGATACGGTCGATTTCAGATTGAATTTCGACGATACCTTGGAAGAACCAACGGTTTTGCCAGCAAAGATTCCTTGTCTTTTGGTGAACGGAGCATCCGGTATCGCTGTTGGTATGGCAACAAACATGGCTCCGCATAATTTGACGGAAGCTTTGGATGCAGTAATCGCCTATATCGACAATAACGATATTACCATAGAAGAGCTTACCAAAATTGTGAAAGCTCCTGATTTCCCGACGGGTGGAATTATCTACGGTCATTCAGGGGTCAAAGATGCCTATGAGACAGGTCGTGGTCGCGTGGTAATTCGTGCCAAAACGTTGATTGAAACTACCCCAAGTGGACGTGAGCGTATAATCGTTACAGAGATTCCTTATCAAGTGAATAAGGCGGACATGATCAAGAAAACCGCGGATCTTATCAACGATAAAAAGATCGAAGGAATTAGTGATATCCGCGATGAGTCAGATCGTACCGGTATGCGTATTATCTACGAGATTAAGCGCGACGCGATGGCTTCGGTGGTGTTAAACCATCTATATAAACATACAGAATTACAGAATTCGTTCAGTATCAATAATATCGCCTTAGTTGGCGGTCGACCTATGATGCTGAATTTGAAGGATATGCTCATTCGTTTTGTGGCGAATCGTCATGAAGTATTGATCCGCAAAACCAAGTTCGAATTGGCCGAAGCGGAAAGGCGAGCGCATATTTTAGAAGGTTTATTGATCGCTTTGGATCATTTAGACGAGGTGATTGCATTAATTCGTAAATCTCAAACTCCAAATGATGCGCAAGCAGGTTTGATGGAGACTTTCCAATTGAGTGAGATTCAGTCGAAGGCTATTTTGGAGATGCGTTTACAACGTTTAACTGGACTTGAGCGCGACAAGATCAAAGCAGAATATGCTGAAATTAAGAAGATGATCGATTTCTATATGTCGGTGTTGGCAGATGAGTCGTTGAGAATGAAAATTCTGAAGGATGAGATGTTGGAAATGCGCGATAAATATGGCGATGAGCGTCGTACAGAGATCGTTTATAGCGCCGATGATTTGAGCATGGAAGACATGATTGCCAATGAGCCTGTGGTAGTTACCATTTCTCACTTGGGGTATATCAAACGTACTTCCTTAGATGAGTACCGGACTCAAGGCAGAGGTGGTCGAGGTTCTTCTGGAGCGGCTACCCGTGATGAGGATTTTGTTGAACATCTGTTTATTGCAACGAATCATAACTATTTATTGCTCTTTACCGAGAAAGGAAAGTGCTTCTGGTTGCGTGTATTCGAAATTCCAGAAGGAGCGAAGAATACCAAGGGAAGAGCACTGCAGAACTTGATCAGTATTACTCCGGATGATAAAGTGAAGGCGTTTGTAAATGCAATGAATTTGGATGAGGAGGATTATTTGAACAAAAACCATATCATCCTTTGCACGAAAAAGGGAACTATCAAGAAAACATTGCTCGAAGCTTATTCTCGTCCACGTCAAAATGGAATCAATGCCATCACCATTAATGAGGGTGATGAGTTGATTGAAGCACGATTGACCAATGGAACCAATGAGATTTTATTGGCCATAAAGTCGGGTCGCGCGATTCGCTTTAATGAGTCTACAGTACGTCCAATGGGCCGTAACGCAGCGGGAGTAAGAGGGGTGAACTTGGACAGCGAGAATGATGAGGTAATTGGAATGGTTTGTATCGATACTACATCACCGGAAACTATCCTGGTGGTATCTGAAAAAGGCTATGGAAAGCGTACTGACATTGAAGATTATCGTGTTACTAATCGTGGCGGAAAAGGAGTGAAGACCTTACAAGTAACGGAGAAAACCGGTCAGCTGGTTGGAATTAAATCGGTGGTGGATGGTGATGATTTGATGATCATTACGAAGAAGGGAACTACCATACGTACTCCCGTGGATGAGTTGCGCGTTATGGGTCGTGCCACACAAGGCGTGAAGCTAATTCGTTTGGATGGGGAAGATGAAATTGCATCCATTGCAAAAGTGGAAGAGCATCTCCTAAAAGCCATCGAAGAAGCAAGTGCTGTTGAAAGCGCCGAAATATTGGATGAAAATGGAAATGTAATCGTGAACGAAATTTCGAATACAATAACAGATGTTGATTCAGTTAATGAAAACCCATCTGAGGTTAAGGATTCAGATGAATTGATCAACCCATCTGAAGGAAATGACGAAGCTTCAGGAGCCGATGAAACCAATGAAAACGACGAAAATAATTAATCAAATTTAATTTATAATATATTCATTATGAAACGCATATTGATTTTATTTGGAGTGATACTTTCACTTAGCGCTTATGGCCAAAAATCGGCAGTACAAACTGCATTCAACTATTTACGTTACGACGATTTAGACAAAGCCAAGGAAGCTATTGATGGCGCGGCGATCTCGGAATCTACGATTGGATACCCTAAAACCTGGTATTATCGTGGAAGCATTTACCATGCAATTTATGAGTCTACCAAACCCGAATTTGCTGCGTTGAAGCCCGGTTCTTTACATGAAGCCAGAATCTCTTATGAGAAAACGCTTGAACTTGACACGAAGAACGAGTTTAAAGATGATGTAATGAAACGTTTAGAAGTTGTAGCGTCACAATGCTTGAATACAGGTGTCGACAGCTATAAGGAAGGGAAATATGCTGACGCATTGAAATCATTCCAAGCATCAGTTGATCTCAATAAAAAGTTCTTTAAACGCACCGATACATTGGCAATTTACAATGCCGGACTCGCGGCTGATAAATTGGGTGATGTTACTACAGCCTTAAACAACTTCAAGATATTAACCGCTGCAAACTATGGAGGATCAAGGTTATATAGTATTATGGCAAATATGTATTTGGATCAAAAAGATACAGCTAATGCTTTATTAACCATTAATGAAGGACGCCAGAAGTTTCCGGAGGATGGAACCTTAATTACGCAAGGACTCAATATTTATTTGAGTAGCGGACGTGATTTAGAAGCCTATACGCAAAACGAAGAAGCCATTAAAGCGGATCCCAGTAATGCGGTCTTGTACTATATTAAAGGAACTTTAGCGGATAAGTTAGGAAAGATGGAAGAAGCAGTAACCGCTTATAAGAAGTCTATCGAGCTCAAAGCTGATTACTTTGATGCCGTTTACAATCTAGGAGCCATGTATTTTAATGACGGTGCTGAAATGGCTAATAAAGCGAATAAAATTCCAGCCAATAAGGTAGCGGAGTATGATGCAGCGAAGAAGAAGTTCGAAGCTAAATTCAAGGAAGCATTACCATATTTGGAAAAGGCTCACCAGCTTAATTCAACTGACAAAGCAACCATGGAAAGTTTGCGACAATTGTACGCCAGACTGGGTGATTTAGTCAAGTCGGGTGAGATGAAAAAGAAATTAGAAGGAACTAAGTAAAATGAAGAAAAAGGGGACATAGTCCTCTTTTTCAGTTATATACTACTTAACATAATATATAATATAAAACAAACTAATCTAAAAAGATTAGCCCGTTGTTATATTACATTTTATGATAAATAGCCACACATTAGGGATGGATATTTCGTCTTGGTTAACATAATCTTTTCGCCTCACCTCTTACCGTATTGGGGTGGTTCATCGAAAAGATTTTATGTTAAGTTTTTTGTAGATTTGTAAATAGTGGAAAAAAAAGGCAAGTAGCCCTTAAGAGCCTAAGCCAAAACTACTTTAGATAGACGCGAACTAGTACTTAACTCTAGAAAAGATTCTATTCTGAAACTTCACCTCATTAAATGCTTTTAGAATAGCGGAATCACATCTAAGATATTCTCCTGACGTTGCATCAGCCATAAATTCCGTTAGATGACCAGTTGACCTTCAGTGTCTTGAACATTCGTAACCACTTCGGTTTTGGGGGCAACTTGAAAATAAATCAGCGCACAACCTAAGCTATGTTAAGTCATAAAATCGTACATTATAGAACAGATATTAAGTTAACTGCTTAATAAGGGGTGTTCGAATTAGGCAGTTCGATCGAGGATTTTTTAAACCTGCCTGCAGCAGGCAGGCGCAACGATCGTAACGTTCAGCTTAGGCAGTTCGATCGAGGATTCTTTAAACGCAACGATCGCAACGTTCAGCTTAGGCAGTTCGATCGAGGATTCTTTAAACGTAACGATCGCAACGTTCAGCTAGGCAGTTCGATCGAGGATTCTTTAAACGTAACGATCGCAACGTTCAAGGCAGTTCGATCGAGGATTCTTTAAACGCAACGATCGCAACGTTCAGCTTCAGGCAGTTCGATCGAGGATTCTTTAAACGTAACGATCGCAACGTTCAGCAACGTTCGCAGAGGTTTTTCATATGATCTTATCTAACATCTAATCGCGATGACTCGCGACTAACCTCAAGTGTCCTCGTATGTTCTCAAGTGGCTCTAGTGTTAAAATCCGCTTCTCTAATCGAAGGACAATAAAAGACCTATCAATTCTGAATTCTTATCCCGATAGACTTCGGCGAGAGCTCAGTCGAACGCTATCGGGACTGAATCCGATAGCTATCGGATCTTAATTCTTAATTCTTAATTCCTAATTCTTAATTCTGAATTAACCTTCCGCTGCCATCGGCATCAACTTCGCTTTTCGAGTCTTTTTATTATACTGCTTTGTGATAATCCTTACCTGATTTTCAACATCGAACTCCACGCCAAAATCATAGCAAAACCGTTGCGTATGATTCGTCAGAACCATCTCTTCTGTAAAGAACTGCCAATCGTAGCCATGATAAATCAGTTCGTCACGGTTAAATACGGTTTCTTTTCCTTTAGACAGTTCTGCCAAGATAAACCGGTTCTTCCGAAGCTTATGGTTCACATGTCGGATTAAGGCATTTCGATAGCCATTAAACTTATTGTGGTGCGCGTTCCGACACATATCGGAACAAAACTTCTTGTCGGATCTACCTGTAATAAGGTCTCCGCATTCATTACATTTTTTTGTCATTATAGAGCTATTTAAAAGTTAATATGCTTAGCAAATGCTGTCTCTGGGTGTTTGAAAAATTTCCCAAGAATGAAGAACGAAGTGCTAAAGTAATACGGATTTAATTTTTTCCAAATTTCAACCAAGTCAAAAGCAATACTTTTTGTGTTAAATTACTAAATAGTAGATAGTTAAATGATTAAACTTAAGTGGTTTTAAACATTTGCAAATGGAATTTTAGTTTCTGATTAAGGCTTTTCCTGAATACTCAAATTACAGTTTAAACGCTGCGGTAGCAACGTCCCGAAACTTCGGGAAGTAACCGTCGCAGCGGTTTTTTATTGATCATTCTGTTTAAATCTTTCAAAAAAAACTAGCGGCTTGAAGCTAGAAGCTTGCAGCCACCCTATAGCGTTCGACAAGCACTATTTACAAAAAATCCCCTTCGTACCAATTTGCAAACACTTTTAGTCGACTATAAATGTTTATTTACCGACTAATTGAAACCCCCTACTCCATCTTTGCATCGTCGACACCGCCATGGCCTGGCAACTAACTATAAAACCAAAAGAAAAAAATGAACTCATTAAAAAACAAAGTCAACTTGATTGGCAACCTCGGGTTCAATCCCGAAATCAAAATGTTGGACAGCGGCAAGAAACACGCTAAAGTGACCATCGCCACCAACGAATCGTACCGCAACGCCAAAGGCGAACGCATAACCGATACCCAATGGCATAATTTGGTAGCGTTCGGAAAGACGGCTGAAATTATGGAGCGCTTCACCAAAGTGGGAAGCAAGATCGCCCTCGAGGGCAAGCTGGTGAGCAGAAGCTACACCGACAAACAAGGACAAAAAAATACATCACGGAAGTGCAGGTAAACGAAATCCTGGTCCTAAGCAACTTCAACGACGAAGAATCCGAAGTGGAGAACTAAACCCTTGCTTTGCAGATGAAAAAACCGCCCACTTCGTGTGGCGGTTTTTTTGTGAAATTATGTTCGGTTGGAGCATAGTGGGAATTGCAAATTGGTGAGTTGGTGAATTAGGCAAAGCCGCGACAAAATTTTGCTTCCGCTGCTACCGCTGCAAAACTTTGCGGTCGCTGCGTTTAAGTTCGGTAATTATTATTGAACCGAAACACTAATTACAAATTAAACTTTTTAAATGTTACCTAATTAGCTAACTTTGTAAAAATCATTTTACCATGAAAACAAAGAATCCTAACCTCACTTCGTTCACGCAACATTTAGATTCCCAATATGGAAAAAGAGGAACCAAAAAACGCGAGCAATATGAGCAAGAATTTGAAGCTTTCAAATTAGGCGTCATGCTCCAAGACTTAAGAAAGGAAATAGGTCTCACACAAGAGCAATTAGCTCAAAAATGTGGCACTACAAAAACGTATATCTCGCGCATCGAAAACGACGCGAGCGATATTCGTCTCACTACTCTCATGCGTATTGTAAGCGAAGGACTAGGCGGTAGATTGCGGTTTTGGGTGGAGAAATAGGATAAAATAATAAGTGTGTTTCAATAGAGCGACAAATATTTCTTAAATTCATCCATATTTTCAAATAATCACCTCCCTTTTCATTTATTTCAAATTCAATAAAGTTTTCCCAATACTATTTTTTAACTCCGTCGACACCCCCAAATCTGTCGCAAATTTCTTCCATTGATTCACCGTATCATTGATCTCTTCAACAATGCTTGCCGCTTTTTTACATTTGATGGATGCACCAAGGAGGAGTAGATCTTCTAGGGTAATATCTTTTCGTTTGTTATTTATGCTTAATGAATGCTGACTCACCCATGCACTGCCTGGACGATAGGCATGGCACATATCATAGGCGGGTGCCAACTCCCATTTCCCTTCTTTCTTTAATCGGAAAGCAAAATTTTTGGTGTGGTCATCGCAGTTTCGAGCAAGTACATTAAACACCATTCTTCTGAACATTTGTTCCGTATCAGCATACGTTAATTTTAGTTCCCGCATGGTTTGAAATAATTGCTCGTAGCTAAAGCTGTTTATTAAATTAAAATCGAAATGTGTGAGTCCACAAAAAGTTTGAATATGATGTTTCGTTTCACTTCCTTCTCGATCAAATCTTTTGGTCATAAAATGGGCTCTTCCATTTTCTTCTAAGAGTCGTGAAGGCATCATGTTGATTCCGCACGCTAATGCCATTTGGTTATACGCCATTTCTACCCTGCCATAACCCTTGCTGCTGCCCAACTGCACATCGCTTACTCCATCAAATTTGATGAGCCAATGCTCAAATCCTTGTGGAGCCTTGGTTTGCCCCGACTTCACTTCGCCCGTTTTTTCATTGAAGGCAATTACGGCTTTTGGTCGGGCACCACATGCCGAAGTACCAATTTTTAAGATCTCCAACATGGCTTTTTCTTCCTCTTGATGAAGTTGAGTCACGAAGTTTTCTTTTTGACTTAAAATTTTTTGAGCGATATCGATCAGTCGACTTAACTCCAGCGAAAATGTATGTTTGCTTTCTTTGATGGAAGCCGGCTCAAATTCCAGTGCGCCCATCCCCCTACTCCCAATGAAACAAAGCATTTCTACGGGATTCATACTTTCGGGGGCTCTACCCTGTTGCGACAGCCACAAATTGATAAGTTGATTTCCGTATTTATCGGGGAGCACATCCGCCAATAATCCCGGCAGTCCTTTAAAAGTATCGGTTGTCGAATTTTTATTTTTGCGCAACTCCGGAAAAGAAAAAATATTTTTAGGCGCATCGATGGGCATTTTCAGCGGCGACAAATCCCAATTCAATTTTTTAAAAGCAACATCATATTCAAAACTCGCAGATCCTGTTTTCTCATCCCAGATGACCGCGCCCACCACTTCGTCCCAAATCTTTACAAAGGCCGTATTCATGCGTTGGGATTTGCTTTAGGGGATGCCTTTTGATTTTTATTGCTGGCTCGTTGCCGTTTATATTTTTCCATTTTGGCGAGGGCCATCGGACTAATGATGGGTTCAATAGTGAAGATGTCCAATACGGTGAGCTCATCCAATACCCTTAACACTTGAATTAAGGTGGCTACCGTAACGGTTTCACCGCGCTCCAACAAACTCAAGGTAGACCTGCTTATACCCGCCTCAAACGCCAAAATTGCCTGCGTTTTATTTTGCTCCATCCGCTTCGTTTTAACAAAAGCACCAATATGCGAAGCCAAGGCTTGATCACTCATTGCATTCCAATTTTTGTATGACATATCATGTATAAATTAAAATTATAACTATTAGTGAATGCTAACTCATGCAAATTTAAGCTAATTCGATAAAATTTCCAAATTTTATACCCACAACCTGCGAAGTGCACCCTAAAATTTGTAATTTATCTGAATATTTTTTAAATATATGTATGAATTAACATTCATTAAGTTCAATAAATTAAATTAGTGAATTATATATCATACGTAAAAATGGATAATTTGTTGCATTGGGAGGCTCGATCTCGATACTCGATGCTCGATCTCGATACTCGATGCTCGATGCTTGAATCTTATTCAAATTTTGCGAAAGTCTACCAATATTAATTTGGATTTTGTTAACTTTATAGTTAACTTTGTGTGGTGAAGACTGAAAGGCAAATCATTTTCTATGAACATTATTTTACCAAGTTTTATTTGGCGCAAACAAATAAAGTTCAAGAGAAAATAGAATTTGTTTTTAAAATATTACGGACCGTTGAAAGGGTTCCCATAAAGTTCTTGGATCATATGACTGGTACGGACGGACTTTATGAGATTCGAGTGGAGGTGGCAAGTGATATTTACAGAATATTTTGTTGTTTCGACAAAGGCAATTTGGTAATATTGTTTAATGGGTTTCAAAAGAAAACGCAAAAGATGCCCAAGCGAGAATTGGAAACTGCAGAAAAACTTAAACCTGCCTGCTGCAGGCAGGCGCGAATATTTCGCAAGCAAAATTAAAAGTAATGAAAAAGAAAAATATAAAAGAGGCCAAATCGTTCGATGAACTTTTGGAAATCAAATACGGTATCATTGGCACCCCAAAGCGTGACAAATTCGAAGAGAAGGCACAATACTTTGTCATCAGCGTAATGTTGAAGGAAGCCAGAAAAGAAGCTAATATGACGCAAGAAGAATTGGCAGACAAAGTAGGAACAAAGAAGAGTTATATTTCCAGATTGGAAAACGGAAAATGTGACATTCAACTATCAACACTGTATCGAATCTTTGAATTTGGACTTGGTCGCCCTATTAACTTATTAATCGGGTAATCCCCCGAAGTTGAGCTTATCACGATCGGGGCTGCTACTCTCCCCCAAAAGCGTGCGTAGCTCTGCTTTTGGATGCTTGCCCAAAAGCGTGCGAAGCTCTGCTTCTGGATACTTGCCCAGAAGCGTGCGTAGCTCTGCTTCTGGGCTCCCACTCTCAAAGCACTCTTTCAAATATTCCCAAAATTCTAAATTCTTCTGCGTTTTCAACATTCACCACAATATCCTTAAACTTCGAATCCGTGGATTTTGGTTTTAAGATTATGGATTCATGCTGCCAGAGTTCTTCGGTGATTTTTTTTGTGCTGTGGTATTCTTTTATGGTTAGACTAATGCAGTAATATAAAATGTGAAGGAAGTCGATTGAAAAGTTTTATAGTTTTTTATAATTGTTTTTTTGAAAAAATTAAGATGGCAGCTTGCTATTATTTGTTATTGTTAAATCGTATTCGATGCCTATCCAAATACTCATTGTTAAATTCACTTAGATTTCTGATTTTTTCTTTGCCTGTTACTCCAATCTTTTCAAAAGCGCTTGTTTCGATGGTGTCTGAAAGGATGATCTTGCCAGAATTTTCAAATGTTATTAAGTGACGATCAAATAAGGCATCGTAAGTCGGTGAAAGTAAAATTCCATTGTGAACATCTAATTTTTCATTGTCATTTGAAGTAGCCCAAGGCTCAATATGAGAAGCTATTAAAACATTAAGTTTATCAAATCCTGTAACTGCACATTTATACTCCCATCTATGAATTATACGTTTGCGATATGCACCTTGACCTACACGAGAAGTAACTAAGCCTTTTCTTTCTGTTTCATTTGGAGGTATTATTTTTAATGCTTCAAAAGGATCTGCAGCATATTTTGCATTGTGATCAAATAAAGTAGCTTGATAAGGAACATGAGCACCTAATCTTTTAAAGAAAAACTTAATTCCGATTCTTGTATTCCCAGTAGTATCATGCGTTTCAAAATAATCTGCGTCAAAGAATTCTACTTCACTGATAAATCGTACAAAACCTTTTGACTCACTTTCAAATAAAAAAACTCTTTTGCCATTTATTAGATGATCTCTCAAGGCCAAATTGCCTCTAGAAAATTCCATATCGCCAGATTGCCCTTCGCCTGTATAGGAAAACACGTTGGGATTGTCCCAGCCATCTTTATATCCATGTTGATGTCCTGACTTTCCTGAAAAAATAAATATGTATGGAAAATTAGCAGAAGGTGCAATACCACTTTGCCAACTACCACCAAACAAAGCGTGTATATCCGCTCTACGGTTGTAAATCTGGTTAGGGATGAATGGTAGTTTTTGCATTAATTAATTCCTAATAGTATTCTTTTATGTAGTCGTATGCTCTATTAAATAAATCCTCGTCCTTAATTTGATATTTTGTCCAAAGCACTTTTCGCAATTCTCTTTTTACTTCTCGTTCACCAACGGTCGAGTTTTGCCAACCGTCAAAGCGAACTACTCTTACAATTTCGTCAATGTCGTTTACGATGCGTTCTACAATAGCTGGTGTTGTGTCGGTTTTTAATTCAAGAAACAATTCTGTCAATGCGGCTTTTGCATTTTTCTGTTCTAACTCGGGTTCTGATACTTTCTCAGCTTGTAATGTTTCTTTGGCTAACTGACATAGCTCTTTAATAAATTCTATTGAATTGATTAGTCCTTTTTCTGCTTTATCACGAATGGCTTCAAGTCTTTCGCTTAGGCGTTTGAATGTTGGATTGTTACCGTGTTTGTTTAAACGACTGATTAGAATTTTCAAAACTTTCTCTGCTTGTCTTGGGTCTTTCTTATTCATCAAATCTTCAATCACTTCTGCATCCAAAATCATTTCTTCCATGTCGTGATTGATGCCCGAAACATGAATGTGCTCATGTATGAGTGCTGTTGTCTGTGCACCTAAAGCATGCCATAATAATCTGCCGTTGTCATCTGATGCTGGTTTTACCGAAGTGTAAACCTGCGACAACCATTTGTAATCATTTTCAAATTGATTTAAAACTTGGTCGGGTGAAAGTGCTTCCCACAACTTTGTCAGGCTGCTGAAATCTTTTGCAAAGGCATCACGTTTTTCGTTGGTATTGATACAGTCTTGTGCTTTTGATAATCCTTCAAAACCTGAAAGAGTTCTGTCAACTCCAACAAAATGATTCAAGCATTTTTCCATCCATTCAGGCAGTTTGTCTTTCAATTCCTGCAAGTTGGTAATCACTTGTTTTACACTTTCTTCATCAAATGCCAGGGCTTTTGCAGTATCGTCAAAAACACCAAAGTAATCTACTATTCTGCCGAATGTCTTATTTGGGAATAAACGATTGGTTCTGCAAATGGCTTGTAAAAGGGTATGGTCTTTCAACGATTTGTCCAAATACATGGTTTGCAAAATCGGAGCATCAAAACCAGTTAAGAGTTTTGCCGTAACAATCAGAAATTTCAAAGGCGAATCTGCATCGTTGTATTTCTCAACAACTTTTTCTTGCTTGTCTTTGTCCATTGCATACTTCTGTTTGAAATCAAAATCATCATTGGCTGATGAACTGATAACAACTTCGCTGGCTTCGGGATTTATCAAGAGGTCTAATGCTTCTTTGTATTGAACACAGGCCTCACGATCTGGCGTTACAATCATGGCTTTTAAACCTTCGGGTTCAACGTGTGCTTTAAAATGCTCTACAATGTCGGCAACAATGGTTTTTACCCGTTCAGGTGATTTTAAAAACACCGCCATGTTAGCGGCTTTCTGACTTAGTTTGTTTCTATCTTCTTCACTCAGGTCGTTTGCCATTTCTTTAAAAGCAATGTCCAAACTTTCTTTGTCAATGTGATAATTCGGCAAACGTGGTTCAAAGTGCAAAGGCAAAGTTGCATTATCTCTGATACTTTCCTGAAAAGTGTAACGGCTCATATAACCGCCACTGTCTTGCTCTGCTCCAAAAGCCCAAAATGTATTTTTGTCTGCTTTATTGATTGGTGTTCCTGTTAAACCAAACAGAAAAGCATTGGGTAAAGCGTTTCGCATTTTGCGTCCCAAATCGCCTTCCTGCGTTCTGTGTGCTTCATCCACCATTACAATAATGTTTTCCCGCTTGTTCATGTCGGGATAAGCATCTTTGAATTTGTGCACCATCGTAATGATGATTTTCCGTGTGTCCTGTTCTAATAGCTTGTGCAATTCTTTTATGCTATCGGTGGTAATCATGTTGGGCACTTCGGCTGTGTTGAAAGTGGCTGTGATTTGAGTATCTAAATCCACTCTATCTACCACAATCATTACTGTTGGATTATTTAAGTCTTGTTGCTTTCTTAATTTCTGAGCAGCAAACAACATCAACAGCGATTTTCCCGAACCTTGAAAATGCCAAATCAATCCTTTTTTTATTTTGCCTTCTCTTACCCGTTCTACAATGGCATTTGCTCCTTCGTATTGCTGATAGCGGCAAACAACTTTTATCTTTTTCTTCTTGCTGTTGGTGGCGTAAACTGTGTAATACTGTAAAATATCTAACAGCGTTGAAGGTTTGAGTAAATGCGTTAATTGTTTGGCTACATCTTGCAAACCGATGAAATGACTTAACTCGTCCTTTTCATCTTCTAAACGCCAAGGTGCCCAAAACTCTAATGGAGTTCTTACGCCACCAATAAATATTTCTTTACCTTCTGTTGCAAATGAAAATACATTAGGAACAAACAATTGCGGAACTGCATTTTCATACACCACATTAATATCATGTGCACCGTCAAACCAAGTAACGGCAGGTCGCACAGGGGTTTTGGCTTCTCCAACCACCAAAGGAATTCCATTGACGAACATTACAATATCGGGAATTTTGGTTTCTCTGGCTCGTAGCTTAAATTGATTGCAAAGCACAAAACTGTTGTTTTTCAATATTTCAAAATCAATCAGGCGAATGGCAACATGTTCGTTGTTTTTGCCAATTGGAAGCGTTACTTCATTGCGAAGCCATTTGGCAAATTCTTCATTAGCTCTTACCAAACCAACATTGTTTACCGCAATGAGAATGGCTCTGAGTTTATGAATGACTTCTTCGGCTTTGTCAGGATTGGCAGCAATATCAGGATTGAGGCGGCAAAGGGCTTCTTTCAATTCCTTTTCTACAAACACTTCGGTAATATCCCGTTGCAGCAAATCGGCTTGTATGTATTTCCATTTTACGCCACCTTCATATTCTACGGCATCTTCTTTTACTACATTGCCTTGCACAGCATTTAAGTTCACCCCTGTGAGTTGGTGAATGATGAAATGCTCTACGGTATTTTGCTCGTTAAATGCCATGAGAAGTTTATACAAAATTCAATTTGCTACCATAATTATTAAGATGCTCCATGGCAATATTTATGTATTCTTTGGTAATTAGAATTTTCTTTCTCTGATTCCATTCCTGAATTTTTTCAAATAGTTGGTCTTCTGTTAACTTCGGATTTTCACTTAAAAGGAAATGGGCCGAAGAAAGAATTTCCAGTGATAGTGTTGTTTCAAAACCATCAATAATATTAAATATGCTTTCCAATCTTTGTTTCTGGTCTGAATTCAAATTGGCGTTTACATATTTTTCTACTTCTTCATATTTTTCATAATTCAATTGCAACGGTTCAAATGCTCTTGCCTTCATTTGTTCCATTCCAGTTAGATATTTTCCATTCAAGGCATATAAAACTTTTTCTATAGCCTGTGCATAAGGCCCATATTTATATGGAACAAATTGCAATCGCATTGGCTCACCACTTTTTTGCAAAAAATAGGCAAGTTTGTTTGCGGAAAAAATGGTTGCCACTTCGCCTAATTTTTCATATTTGAATAAAGCATAAAGCAGCATTGCTCTTGCAGCTGTCAAGCCAACTTCTTTCTTGACTTCTTCTTTCTGGAGAATTTCTTTTACCGCATCATTGGGCTCATAAATTTGAATAGCCACATTCGATAACTGACCAAGATATTTATCCATCATTGGTTTTACCTTTTCCCATTTTAAACCTCCATTACCACAGCCTAATGGCGGAATAGCTATGCTTCTAATTTTATATTCCTCAATCACTATTGCCAAATCTTTTAGCCCATCTTCAATATAACTGTATTGTGATTTCTTAAACCATTCTGTTTTAGTCGGAAAATTGATTATGAGTTTCTCTCCATTTAGAGTGTTCTCCTTAACCACTAACATTTTACCTACTTGCATTTCGCCCTTTTTACAAGCATCTGCATAAATTTTAAAATTCATTGGAAAACGCTCTTTGAACTGCAATGCAATTCCCTTACCCATTACACCAACGGTGTTTACCGTGTTTACCAAAGCTTCCGTTTCAGCTTCAAGCATATTTCCAGTTATATATTTCATAAGAAGTAATATTCTGTTTTTATTTTAATGTCAATATTCAAGTCAAGGTCTTTAAGTATTGCTTCAACTTGTTCTTTTATTGTTTGGTTAAGGACTGCAATACCATTTATATAATCAACCGGCACATGGTCTTTTACCAAAAACTCTGCATGTTTTTTTCTTACCCTGTCTTCATCACCATCAGCATTTTCATCTCTAAAATCAGTTGTATTAATTGAACGCCAATCTAAATGTTCAAGGTGTTTGATGTTGTTTGAGAATTTTGAAATCTTTTTTGCTGCATTTCCATCAGTAAAGCACCATTGAAAATCCTCAATCGCTAATTCACTCAATTTACAACAAAGGTAGATAATGTCCTTTTGAGGACTGGCAGGCACACCATGACCTGTTACAATATTGTAAAGCATCGGTGTTCGGACAGAAAAGTAAAAAGGAACATAGTCATTTACCACAGTCTCAGGATAACATTTTACAATTCTGGTATCACGTTGGGTGATAATTTCCTTACTACCAATGGTTACAAATCCTTTATCCTTCTTGCCTGCATTTTTACAATACAAGCCATCCCGAAGAATGTATTCCAGATTTTGAATTGGAACAATTCGAAAGACCCATATTTTATCTATATCCATTGGCATGTTGAAAACGCAATTTTACGCATTTATCCTAAAATTTCATTTAATAATTTCTGCTTCAAATTCTTCAAAGTTGTTTTCTGTTGTTTGAGTTGTTTAACTGTTGTGTCCAACTGCTGCAATACTTCCAAAATGGTTGCCTGTATTTTTAAATCTGGAATGGAAACTTCTAATTCTGCTAAATCTTTCCATTTGGTTCTTGGTGAAAGTGAACCTGCCGAAGTGCTAACTGCATGTTGAATAAAAGCATCTGCCGAAATGTAATACGGCAATAACCCTTGCAACATCTTTTTTGCTTTGGCTCTTATTACCAAAATATCACCTGAACAAATTCCATCAAAATCAGCAACAGCAACCTTCTTTAAGTAGGCTCTACGTTTACCAAACAACACATCGCCTTTCACAAACCGTTTTGAAAAGGTTGTGCCGTTTGCAATTTCGCCCCAACCTTGTAACTGAAAATTATCTGCTTCAATAAATTCTAAGCCAACAAATCGTTCTACTTCTTTTTCGTGTTCGGGATATTTTTTATCACATTCTGCTATTTCGCAAAAAGTGGTTGCTGTGCAATTCTTGCTGCTAAATAAATTTCCAAACTCAGGTTCTTTGCTTAACAAGCCATTCATCATTGTTTTTTGCAGCGCTTTCAAATTCTTCTCCTGCACATCTACCTGCTCCATTGCAGTTTCTATAGATTGAAAAAGTGCGGTTATTTGTTTTTGCTCTTCGAGTGGGGGAAGGGGGATTTGAATTTTGGCAAGTATAGTTCTTGTAATCCCTTTAAAAGTTGTCCCTGCTGATAAGGAATGTATTAATTTTTGATTTCCCTTTAGCCAAAAAGCCAAGTACCAATTATCAATTTTTTTCGGGATTACAAACAAAATTTTCTAATGATTGAGATGTAGCAATTTCTTTACCTGCTATTGCCACCTCACCAACTGTTGCCCTAGTCGTAAATAAAATAGTTCCAATTGGAAGCATTTTTGCACTTGACTTTTGAATTGCCTCATCAGTTAGTTTTTCATTAGTCTCTGTAATTATTCTAATTCTATCTTTCGGAATTTCTGTTGGCCCAATCCAAAGATTATTTCCTTTAAAATAATCCGGTTTAGAACGACTAGGTGTTCCACCGCCAACAATTGAAGCAACATTTTCAATCTTTACTTTATTCCATATTTCTTTTCTCAACTTCATACTTCTATTCCTATATTTTTGAGTTGAGAAAAAAGGTTTTCTAACGATGTATTGACTTCTTTTTGTCCTGTTTTTATTTGTGAAATTAAATCTTCCGTATTGTGTTCACTGTTTATTGCAGTTTGCTTAACATATAATTGAATACTTAGATTGCCTTTATTTTCCAGCACTTCTTTGTTGTTCACCACTTTTGAAAATCCTTCATCACCTTTAAATTTCCAATAAGCATCGCTTATCTTTTTTATATGCTGTGGTTCAAGCCAGGCATTAGTGCGCTCTATATGTAATTCCTCTTTGGCATCAATAAAAATAATTTTACCTTTTCTTTCTTTTGGCTTCTTCATTCGGCATACCAGCAAACAACTTTCCATGCTGCTGTTGTAAAACAGGTTTTTGCCTAAGCCAATTACGGCATCTACATAATCTTCTTCAATCATGCGTTTGCGTATTTCGGCTTCGCTGTCTCTAAACAAAACGCCATGCGGCCAAAGCACTACACAACGGCCAGTTTCAGGGTTCAGGCTTTTCATAATGTGCTGCTGAAAAGCATAGTCGGCACAACCCTGTGGCGGTGTTCCCCAAATGTTGCGTCCAAAAGGGTCGTTCATCCATTTGCTTTGGCTCCACTTTTTTTACGCTGTATGGAGGGTTAGCCATTATCACATCAAAGTTCTTAAGTTCGTCATTCTCTAATATCTGCGGGCTGTCTAAGGTGTCTCCCTGCACAATCAAAAACTCATCTACATTGTGCATAAACATATTGATACGAGCAATGGCAGAGGTAATGAGGTTAAGTTCCTGTCCGTAAAGTTTTAATGTTCTGTATTCTTTGCCTTGTTCCTTTAGGTGCAAAGCGGCACTCAGCAAAATACCACCACTACCGCAGGTAGGGTCGTAAATGCTTTCACTGCTTTTAGGGTCGGTAATTTGTGTCATCAGTTTCACCACTGTTCGGTTGGTGTAAAACTCGGCTGCGGTATGTCCACTGTCGTCTGCAAATTTCTTAATTAGGTATTCGTAACCTTCGCCCATAATGTCATGAGGCACATTGGCCACTGTTAAGTCCATTTTACTGAAATGCTCGATTAAGTCAAGCATTTTCTCATCGCTCATGCGGCGTTTGTTCGTCCATTGCGCATCGCCAAAGACATCATGAAGCATTTCAAAGTTGGCCTTTTCAATACCTTGTAAGTGCTTTTTGTAAAAAGGCTCCGACATCAATGGTCCTTTTTCTCACATCTTCCCAATGGCAACCATTTGGAATTTGAAACCGGTGATTTTCATTTAATTCCGCATAGCTTTTATCCCCAGCAGAGTCAATAAAAGCCTGCTCAAATTCTTCATCCCAAACATCACTGATGCGCTTAAAAAATAGCAAAGGGAAAATATATTGTTTAAAGTCAGCCGCATCAATCATTCCACGTAGGATATTGGCTGCTCCCCAGAGATAATCTTCTAATTGTTTTTGTGTCATTTTCTATTCTTAAAATTCGTTTGTAAAGTTAGTTTTATATTACTGAAAATGGTCATTGGTGCGTTGGCAAAAAATGGCTCTTTTGGTTTTGCGAAGGGTTGGCTTGTGTTTTAGGCACACCAAAAGATCAAAATTTATGTAGGCGTTTCTTCGTAAACATTTTTAAGTATCATATCGCTTCAATAAAATTATCAAATACTGGTTTAAAATATTTTCTACAAAACAATTAGAATTTTTTACTGGTCTCAATCGAGTTTTTCAAACGAGCAAGTACAATATCCCCACATTTTTTTGCAATTTCTTTCATTTCTACATTGGTTATAGTTTGATTATATAATTTTTCAGTCAAAATCGTTTGCTCACTATCAATCTTCACAGTATATTTAAAATCTAGCAAATTGAATACTAAATCTTCATACAAGTCAAAAAGTTTTGTATTATTAAATTTATAACCTCGCCATATAAATGTTACAAATATTTTATTAATTTCTTTTTCCTGAATTGGTGTGTTAGGTTTACCACCTGAATATATTATACCAATAATATTTCCAAAATTTTGAACATCATTGGAGTCAAAAAATATTTGTTTTTCAACATATCTTAAATCTCTGCCTGGTGATTTTAGTGTGGTAGTCTCATAAGCATTATCTACTTTATATAATTTCTCATTTTCAATAAAGAGTTCATTTAATTTTCCTAATTTTTCTTCGATTAAACTAAGCAATTCAATTAAAGTTTCCGTGAATAATAATTGTAGAACTTTACGTGATTTTTTTATTTGAACAAGAGAATTATTTTGACTACCTCTTTTAATTAAAGAAATTTCTTTATCAAAATCTCCATCATCGTCTATGCTTTCTCCTTTAGCAGCGAGGATACTTTTTTCAAAAGACCAATTTAACTGTCCTATAATATATTGGACAAAGTATTCAATATCTCCGACATCAGCTTTGTTTAAAGCAAACAAATAGTCCTTTTTTTCAGAATCTTTAATAATACAAGGGGGATAATCGTGTTTTAGTAGCACATAATTCATTAATAATCTCGCAACTCTACCATTCCCATCATCAAATGGATGAATCCGAACAAATTTGTAATGTAACATGGCAGCTAACCATACCTTATGAGTTTCGTTACTTCTTGAATGAGTCAAATAAAATTTAATTAACTCATGCATTTCTGATGGAGTATCTTCAGGGCTAGTATAGTTAAAGATTTCACCATTTTCTAACTGAACTGAATTAGGAAATTTTTTGTATTCCCCAGGTGCAATTTCCCTTCTTGTAGGCTGTCCATCTGATGTAATTGCATTTTTCCAAAAAGGACGTACTAAAATTAATTTATTTAATTCTCTAATAAAAGCTTCACTTAATTCTCTTTCCTTATCTGAAGCTGTTTCAACTACCATCATAATTGCAACGTTATGAGCCTTCATTTCTTCGATTTCTCTTCCCGTGAAATCACCTGACACTTTATCAAAAATGAGAAGAAGTTCAGTTTGACTATATGTAAGTGTATTCCCTTCCATATGATTAGAATTATAATTCCAATCTAAAAGAAATTTTTTCCAAAGCCTTTTCTCATCTTGCTCTTTTAATGGCTTAAGAGTATTTAATTCAGACTTTAACAAGTCTAATTTTTGAAATAATTCATTTAAATCCATTTATACTTTTGTTAATAAATCTTGAAATTACCCAATCAAAGATATTCGAATTATTTAAAGACTCCAATTCCTACTTAAAATTAGTTCGAAATCATTTATATAAATAGATTTTACTTATGTTTTTCGATTTCGGACAATATTTAGCAAAAAATCTTACTCATATTTTAAATTAAGTCGGTTTGATTGTCTTTTAAGCTTTTTTGAAGCAAAGGTGAAACCACTTTTACCTTTAAGCCTAAGGCAATAAATGTATGTAGCTATTCATTAATTTATACTATATTTATTTAAATTATTTTTTATTGTGTTCGTTTGTCATTTTACAAAGTGAGTCTTCTTTTTCCTTAATACTATTTTTATTTCGTCAATAAATTCCGAGAATTTCTCTTTTTAAATTTACTTCTGTCGAAAGTTCTTGCAAAAATTGTCCTTGAACATATTTTTGTTTAGATGAAGAGTCTCCAAGAAAAATTATTTTGTCAAAATATTTCCCGTGTCTAAAAAGCTTATTCTCAGAGCTGCTTTTTTTATGACGAAGTGCAAGAAAATATTTGCATTCTGGAAAAATTGATTTGATGTCTGCGGCATAACTTGAATAGGTAATTAGTCCATGAGAAGTAATGCCGTTATACTTCAATTCACAAATAATTTTAGGGATAACAAGTTTGTCTCGATTGTTTTTATTGTTATGCAAGAAAATATTTTTAACTCCCTTGAAGTCTGAGATGTCCATTGTCTCATCATATATTACAATGTCTTGATCTACGAAACCGAACTGAAGTTGATAACCAAATCTGTCGTCCTTGTAAAGAAAAATGTCTTTGAGAACTTTGCCTTTAAATACTGTTGCATTAGGAAATTCGGTCTTAATCTCAGCTGAAATTGCTTCAATAAGATCTTTGTTCCAAAGTTCCTCGTCTCTGTCTTTTTTTTCTGTTTCTATTTCTGCTGTCAATGTGTATGTATTATTTATCACTGCTCTAAACTCAACTATTCACGAATACCCTTATCATTCTCCCTCTCATTCTCTTTCTCATTCTCTTTCTCATTCTCCCTCTGCCCCATCACCCCCTCACTACTTCCACCCTAGCCTTCGCAAAATCCAGATTATTTGGATCATCACAAAGCACTAAATTGGCGAAGTAGTAGATGCCTTTTGTAGTTTTTGCATAACCTACGTACCAGCCGATGTCGGTGTTATCTTGGAATCCCCAGCCTGTTTTTGCATACAACTCGTAGCCGAGGGTATCGTTTACGAAGAGGATTTGGTTCACGATGTCCATGCTGCGTGGGCTTATGGGTAAGGTGCGGTTGTAGAGCTTTTGAACGAATTCTATTTGCTGTCGAGGCGTGATTTTAAGGCCTCCTCGCAGCCAAAATTGGTCGAGACCGCCCGCAGTGTCGCGGTTGCCGTATTGGAGTGTGTCGAGCCAGTATTTCATTCGCTCGCCACCTACCCTACGCGCTAACTCTTGGTAGTACCAAACGGTAGAGTTTTTGATGGCCGTTTTGAGGTCGGTGTCGGCATTCCAAGCGGTATTGTTGCGTACTTTTTTATCCCAAGGGAGCACGAAGTTTTCGTCTTTGATGACACCCGTCTCTAACCCGATTAAGGAATTGCAGATTTTAAAGGTGGATGCTGGCGTGAATCCAACATCAACTAAGCTGTCGTTGTAGATGCTGTATTTGTTTTCCTGGGGATCGAAAAGGATGAAGCAGCCTGAGACATTGAAGGAGTCGTATAAAGCTTTGAAATCGGGACGAAGCTCTACGGTGGCAAAGAGGGAGTCTTGGGGTGGTTTGGGATTTTCGGTATGGCAGGAGGTGATCCCTTGAGAGGAAAAAAGCAAGCAAAGAAAGGCGAAGATCCGGTGGGACATAAAATTCGGGGAGATGGGATTGCTAAACTATGTAAATTTTAGCTTCGATAGAAACTTTTTTTAACGCGGCGGCGCCACGGTCAGCAACGGTCGCTGCGGTCGCTGCTTAACGTGGCTTCGCTGCGTTTAAAAATCCTTGTATCACGGAAGCTGCATTAAACGACGCACCTTCTCCTCCTAAACGCATTTTCAATTCCTCAAACGATGCTAACATTTTGTCACGCTCATCCGTTTCTAAAATCTTTAACAACTCACTTTTCACTTGCTTCGGATTGAGGTCGGCTTGGATAAGCTCCTTTACGATTTCACGATCCATCACTAAATTGACCAAGGATATGAACTTGACTTTGATGAGTTGTCGAGCAATCCAATAGCTCACTTTGTTGGCTTTGTAGCACACTACCTCGGGTACACCGAAGATAGCAGTTTCTAAAGTCGCCGTCCCACTAGTAACTAAAGCACCTGAAGAAGCACTTAAGATAGCATACGTTTCTCCTTGAATATGAGTGATATTTGATCTATTGTCAAGGTGGGATGTGTAAGCATCCATGACTTGCGAAGGAGCCATCGCTAAGAGGAAGTGGTAGTCATGCATGTCCCGCGTCGCCTCGAGCATGATGGGCAACATGGTGTCGATTTCTTGCTTCCGACTCCCCGGTAAGAGGGCAATGAGCTTTTTGTTTTCGGGGATGCCGTGTTTCTTTTTCCAATTATCGTCAATCCATTTCGAGTGCCAATCTCATCTAACAAAGGATGTCCCACAAAGTCGACCTCCATGCCCCACTTTTGGTAAAAGTCTTTTTCAAAAGGGAGAATGACCATCATTTTGTCGATGTCGCGCTTGATTTTATGGATCCGCGATTCTTTCCAAGCCCATATTTGCGGACTGATGTAATAGATGGTTTTGATGCCTTGTTCACGGGCAAACTCCGCTATGCGTAGATTGAAGCCTGGATAATCGATAAAAATCATCGCATCGGGCTTCCATGCTAAAATATCTTCCTTGCAAAACTTGATGTTCTTGAGGATGGTTCGCAGGTTGGCAATCACCTCGATAAATCCCATAAAAGCAAGGTCTCTATAATGCTTCACCAACTCACCGCCTTGCTCCTGCATCAGATCGCCACCCCAACATCTAAAGGAAGCCTGCTTATCGTTTTCACGAATGGCTTTCATCAAATTGCTCGCGTGCAAATCGCCCGATGCTTCCCCGGCTATGACATAGTACTTCATGCAATAATTTTAAAGTACATCACGATGAATGCATAAATGAAGGTAGCGCCAATGACGCCCTTCGCCGCTCTGTCAATTTCCTTGATGTAGAAAAGATAGAACAAGCCTAAGTTTAAGATCACACCCAGACTCAACACCGCAATGGCTTTGTTGGATTTTGTCACGTGATCGATGAACCCATCAAAGGACATATAATTGAAAAATAGCAGGTAATAAATATAGAAACCTAGAATGGGCAGGAGCATGCCTGGCACAAATCCCGATTTGAATTCGTCTTTGAGTTTGTAAGATGGTTTTTTCGTCATGAGGCAATTAATCGTTCCATTTAACAGTGTTCAGGTGCTGAATGGCATGATGGGCGGTAAAATCGAATTGAACGGGCACCACAGAAGCGTATCCGTTCTCCAAAGCCCATTCGTCGGTGTCTTTGCCCGCATCAAAGTTGATGAACTTCCCGGTGAGCCAAAAGTACTTTCTTCCATGCGGATCCATTCGCTCATCAAACTCCTCCTTCCACTTGGCGTTGGCTTGTCGGCAAATCTTAATGCCTTTGATTTTACTGATGGGCAAATTGGGAATATTGACGTTGAGCAAGGTCCCTTCTTGAATACCAATCTTCAATACGTTCTTGACCACTTTCTCGATGATCTTCATAGATGGATTAAAATCGGCCTCGAGACTAAAGTTCAAGAGGCTAAATCCAATACTCGGAATGCCCTCTATAGCACCTTCCATCGCTGCCGACATCGTACCCGAGTAAATCACATTGATGGAGGAATTACTCCCGTGATTGATTCCCGATACGCAGAGATCCGGCTTCCGATGCAAGATCTGATTCACGGCCAGCTTCACACAGTCGACAGGCGTTCCCGAGCATTGCCAGGAAGCCACACCCTCAAAAACCTTCACCTTATCGAGTCGCAAGGGCTTACTAATGGTGATGGCATGTCCCATCGCCGATTGCGGACTATCGGGAGCTACCACAATCACTTCACCAAACTTCTTCATCGTCGCTACCAAGGCACGAATGCCAGGAGCGGTGATGCCGTCGTCGTTGGTTACGAGGATGATAGGTCGGGTTGACTTTTTCTTTGGGGATTTCTTTGCAGTAGCCATAAATAGAATTGAGGACAAAGGTAAATGATCCGTGATTAATGGAAGTTTAAACGCAACGGCGCAGCGTTTAGCAGCGGTCGCAGCGAATCTCCCGAAATCAAATCCGTGATTATCCGATTTATCCGTGTCATCCGTGCCTGCCTGCCGAAACTTCAGTGGAGGTAGATTCCATCCTAAAGCACTATAAAAGTCGAAATCAAGACATTTTAGCAGTCCTTATCCACCCACTCCGCCAAAATTTCATGTAAAACATTGGTATCAATGTCATTATGTCTTCAAAAACATGTCTTTTTTGCAATGGAATAGTCATTGATAATGCAGGGGAAATCTTAAAACAGAAAAAAAATGACACTATTAAAATTCCAAAAAGACGCTCCAGCGCGCAGCATGTTCCCAAGCACAGTCGACATGTTCAACGAATTCTTCAACGATTTTAACGGCAGCGATTTCCGCAAGTGGAATGCGCCCGCAGTTAACATCAGTGAAAACGACAAAGAATTCAAACTTCAACTGGCAGTACCCGGCATGAAGAAAGAAGATTTCAAGATTGCCATCGAAGAAAATATGTTGGTGGTAAGTGCAGAAAACAAAAAAGAGAACGAAGAAAAAACTGAGCGATATACCCGCAAAGAATTCTCCTTCTCTTCCTTCACTCGCCGATTCAATCTACCCGAAAATGTAGACGAGAATCAAATCAGCGCGAACTACGAAAATGGAATCATGGTCTTAAACCTTCCCAAAAAAGCGGAAGCAAAACCAGTAGCGAGAGAGATTAGTATTAAGTAATTTTAGTTTAGTTTGGTTAGATTGGGCCCGTCGATTCGATGGGCCTTTTTTTTGACAAACGTACACATTGACATCAGTTTCATGGAATTTCATTTTAAAGACTCTTTACCAGGAATTTGTAAAAAATTCCAAGCCTGGCAGTATGCTTAGGATAAAAATATCATTTAAATCTGCGGTAAAAAGAAGTTTTACTAAATTGAATTTTTATAAATAGAGAAGTTGTTTTTATAATTCGAAATTAAATCCGTGAAAATACGATTTATCCGATTCACCCGCCTGCAGCAAGGTTCAAATTTTCTCAACGAGCTTTATCACTCAACATCGGCACAAACCTGAACTTATCCATTTCTATCACCTCCGTTTCCCCATTCGATTTCTTCAACACGATGGTCATCGTTTGTTCTGCTAAGGGCCCCACCGGAATAATCATCATCCCTCCTGGCTTCAACTGCTCCACCAAGTTCATCGGGATCATTTCCGCACCGCAGGTAACGATGATTTTATCAAACGGCGCAAAGGCTGGTAATCCTTTAAACCCATCTCCATAAAAAGTTTTTACCGAAACATAATTCAAGGAATCGAGCAGTTTTCTTGTGCCTTCATGCAAAGGTTTGTGACGCTCAATACTAAAAACCTTGGCGCCCATCTCGGCTAAAACTGCGGTTTGATAACCACTCCCCGTGCCTATTTCAAGCACTTTCTCTCCTTTTTTGGGATCTAAAAGCTGAGTTTGGTAGGCAACAGTGTACGGTTGTGAAATAGTTTGTCCACAAGCGATGGGAAATGCTTTGTCCTGATAAGCGTACTCTAAGAAGGCATTGTCCATGAATAAATGCCTCGGAACTTTTCCGATACTTTCAATAACTAATTCATTGTCAATACCTTTTTCTTTTAATTGTACAACTAATTGTCTCCTTAGTCCTTGGTGTCTAAACGTATCCTGTAACATCTGAAGCAAAAATAAGAAGGATAAAGAGTAATAATTTTGCAAGAACAATAAATTCCTCTCAGTTTTTCAACAGTTCACTCGCAAAAAAGGGATAATTTTGCAGAAAATTTCCAGCATGTTGAAGATAGGTGTTTTAGGTGCAGGGCATCTAGGAAAGATTCATATTAAGCAAATCCAAAGCCTTCCTGAGGTGTATCAGTTGATAGGATTCTATGATCAGAATCCAGAAACGGCAGCTAAGGTGGAAGCTGAATTAGGTGCGAAGGCCTATGCTTCTATGGATGATTTAATTCAAGCCGTGGATGTGGTGGATGTGGTAACACCTACCCTCAATCATTTTGATTGTGCAAGTAAGGCCTTGCGTGCGTCGAAGCATGTGTTTGTTGAAAAGCCATTGGCGAATACGATTCAAGAAGCGAAGGATTTGATTCAGCTCGCGAAGGAAGCAGCGATGAAGGTGCAAGTGGGACATGTAGAAAGATTTAATCCGGCCTTTAAAGCAGCGGTTCCTTATTTAAATCAACCCTTGTTTATCGAGACCCATCGTTTGGCACAGTTTAATCCTCGTGGGACCGATGTGTCGGTAGTGCTGGATTTGATGATTCACGACATCGATATTGTTTTGTCGGTGGTGAAGTCATCGGTGAAGAAAATTAGTACATCAGGAGTTGCTGTGGTGAGTGATACACCCGATATTGCCAATGCTCGTATCGAGTTCGACAATGGTTGTGTCGCGAACTTAACTGCAAGCCGTATTTCACTTAAAAATATGCGCAAGAGTCGTTTCTTCCAGCGCGATGCCTATATTTCTGTTGATTTTTTCAAACGCTCTACCGAGGTCGTTCGACTAAAGGAAGTGGAGGGGGATCCTGATCCATTGGCCGTTTTATTAGAGCTGGGTGAAGGAAAGCCTACGAAGCAGATTTACTTTGAGAATCCAAAAGTGGATGAAAGCAATGCCATTCAGGAAGAGCTACTTTCATTTGCCAATGCTATCAATGATGATAAATTACCTTTGGTTGATATTGAAGATGGCTTTGCTGCGTTACAGATAGCACATCAAATTGCAGATAAGTTAAAAATGTTGCCATCAATGGTTTTGTAATTGGGAAGTCTTATAAAAAACAAATTTCTATGATTCAAATGAAAAGGGTATTGCTTAAAATACTGTTTGTCGCAGTCGTCATTACTGGATCTGGTAGTAATTTAAGTAACCCTGACGAACCAATACCAGCTTACCTCGAAGTGAAAGGAATTTCGGTAAGTTCAAATTATACGACACAAGGAACTGCATCGAGTAATGTCAAAGATGTTTGGGTGTATGTTGGTGGATCATATCTTGGAACCTTTGAATTGCCCGCTCGGATTCCGATCTTATTAGAGGGAAAACATAAAATCTCTTTAGGAGCAGGAATAAAGGCAAATGGCATTTCATCGACAAGCGAATTCTATAATCTGTATAAGTTTCATGATATTGAAGTGGATTTAATACCAGGCAAAATAGCGGTTGTTGATACCTTTACAGTAAGTTATTTCCCGGCTTTGCAGTATACATGGTTCGAAGATTTTGAACAAGATACCAGTGGTGGAGGTATAAGTTTGGATACAACAGGCATTAGTCTGGCCGAAATATTCACCGATTCAGTGGAGGTGTTTGAAGGGAAGCGTAGCTTGAGAATGTTGGTGGATACAGCTCGGAATTTTTTAGAGTGTCGAACAATAAATAGCGGGTATACATTACCAAAAGGTAGAGATGTTTATTTGGAAATGGATTACAAATGCTCAGATCCTTTTATCATGGGATTGATTGGTGTTACCATTAATGGAGAACGATTAATTCCTATTATTCGTCTCAATCCAAAGTCTGATTGGAATAAGATTTATGTTCGACTTGGACCTTATGTGAATTTTAATTTTGATGCCTATCTCTTTAAAGTGTATTTCCGGCTTGCTTTAAATGCAGGAAAAACAGAAAGTGTAGTATATCTCGACAATCTGAAGTTGATTTCGAATTGATGAATAAACCCCGTCAAATAATTAAGTATGTCATCGCTGATCTTTTGTCGGCTATGTTCGCGTGGGCTTTATTTTATTATTATCGTAAAATAGGAATTGAGTCGGCTTTGTATGGCGATCATCTCCCCTTTCAGCCCGACAAAAATTTCTATTTAGGGATTACGGTGCTTCCGATCGCTTGGGTGGGAATCTATGCCTTGGTTGGTACCTATAATGATATCTACAGGAAATCGAGGTTGCGTGAATTTGGACAAACCTTATACGTATCGTTGATAGGAGTTCTTATTATTTTCTTTTCACTATTATTAGATGATGTTATCGTGTCTTATAAGAGCTATTACAATATCTTTTTTGTCTTATTCTTCTTGCAATTTGGAATTACCTCGATGGTTCGCTTTTTTATTACAAACCCATACCGCACGTAAAATAAAAAGTCGGCAATTGATTTCCTACGCTCATCATCGGAAGTAGTGAGCGGGCGGTAAACCTCTTCAAAGAGTATGAGGCCGAGAAACTAAGTTTGGGATATAAATTTATTGGCTTTATACATGTTGATCATAACAACGGTAAATACTTGGCGACCTTCTCCGCACTTAGGTGGAATTGAAGATCTTACTCAAATTATAGATGCGGATAAAATTGAAGAGGTGATCATTGCTATCGAATCTTCGGAGCATGAATTTATCGGTAGAATCATCAATGAATTGGAAGATAAAGATGTCATCATCAAAATCATTCCCGATATGTACGATATCCTTGCAGGGACTGTTAAGATGACTTCTATTTTCGGATCTCCTCATTATCATCAATCCCTCCTTGATGCCGGTTTTGGCAACAATCTTTGAAAAGGATTTTGGATATTCTAGTTTACCTTTCTTTTTGATGTTATTGAGTCCGGTATATGTAATTACCTCTATCATCATTAAAACAACTTCTCGTGGTCCGATCTTCTTCGCGCAAGAGCGAATTGGCTTGCATGGAAATCCATTCACCATCTATAAGTTTCGATCGATGTTTGTAGGTGCTGAAAAGGGAACGCCGATGTTATCCAGCGACAATGACAATCGCATTACTCCCGTTGGAAGGTTTATGCGCGGCATTCGTCTGGATGAAATCCCACAATTTTACAATGTCCTCATTGGTGATATGTCACTCGTAGGACCGCGTCCAGAGCGCCAATTCTTCATCGACCAAATCATGCAACGCGCACCACATTACCGCCACTTGCATAAAGTACGTCCCGGCATCACCAGCTGGGGACAAGTTAAGTATGGGTATGCTGAAAATGTAGAGGAGATGATTCATCGCTTGAAATACGATATCATCTACATCGAAAATATGTCATTGTCGTTGGATTTTAAAATCCTTTTTTATACGATCAAAACTGTATTACAGAGAAGCGGGAAGTAGCTGCTGGCTTCTGGCTGCTAGCTGCTAGAATTTATTTTTTTTATTCTGTTTTGATTAAAGGTCATATTGTAACTAAACTCTTTCTCGATTGCAAAAAAACTCTGTGGTTCTCAGTGTGACTTTTGTGTCTCAGTGGTAAAAGTTGTTTTTATAAAAACCGAAATCGTTTTTCTATCAATGAATCTTGTTTAGCACGGGGTGGAACTCTTGACGAGTTAAGTGTAAAGCGGTTACGCGGAGGGTTCAAGGGTCTAAATATTAATTTTCGGAGGTGAATTTAATTCGTTTCGAAAAAAACTAGAAGCTAGAAGCTAGCAGCCAGAAGCTACCTCCTGCATGGAAACACCGTCAAGGGAAACCCTATCGTTTCAAACACCGACTTTACGTGTTCTTCCTGCGTATCGGTAATAAATAATTGCCCGAAGGTTTCTTTGCTCACTAATTCCATCAATCGAGTGATGCGATTGATATCAAGCTTATCGAAAATATCATCAAGCAATAAAATGGGTTTTAGTCCGCACGCTGATTTGATAATTTGAAATTGAGCCAGCTTCAATGCTAAGATCACCGATTTCTGTTGGCCTTGCGATCCGACTCTCTTTACGGGATGATCATTCAATGTAAATTGTAAATCGTCTTTGTGAATGCCTGTGGAGGTGTATTGCAGTGCTAAATCTTTTTGAAGAGATTTACTCAACAAGTTTTCCATATTTTCCTTTTCCAAGCTGCTCACATAATCAATATTCGCAGCTTCTTTTTCTTGAGTTAGGTAAGAATAGGACTCCCGAAAAAGGGGTAAGAAATTCTTGACAAATTCCTTTCTGGCATCGTACACTTTATGACCGTATCCTGCTAGTTGTTCGTCCCACACTTGCCACATAGAAGCGTCGGTAAACGAGCCTCGGGCGGTTTGTTTGAGCAAGGCATTGCGTTGTTGTAAAACGCGATTGTAAGCGATTAAATCATCCAAATAGTTATGATCATATTGACAAATGATGCTATCCATCAATTTACGTCGCTCTTCACTCCCACCAATAATTAATTCTTGATCAATGGGTGCTTCCATCACCACAGGCAATAAAAACCAATATGATCACCCAAACGAGGATACTCTTTTTGATTTCTCTTGATGGTTTTCTTTTGTCCACTTTTCACAACCACCAATATTTCTTCTTCTTTCTCGTTCAATTCAAATGAACCTTTGATCGAAAAAAAAGATTCTCCATGCCGAATGGAATGAGTATCACTTGAATTGAAATACGATTTGCAGAGGCATAAATAATAGATAGCGTCTAAAATATTTGTTTTTCCGCTTCCGTTATTGCCTGTAAAAGCGTTAACTCCCTCAGCAAAAGTAAGTTCGGCTTCGCTGTAATTCTTGAAATTGAAGAGAGTTAGACTTTTTAAAAACATTCCTCAAAAATAGTGGCTAATTGATCAATTCCTTTAATTTGTACTACTAATTTATTTATTTTTTTCAGATGTGATTGATGGCTTGGTCTAAATTAATTCCAACCAATTTATGGAATGGAAAAGATGAATGCATCTCTGCCCCTGAAAAATTAAAAGCGAAAACTATGAAGAATACATTTCGAATGCTCGTTATCTTGCTCGTTACCACCAGTAGTGTTCAAGCACAAGAGCCCATCTGGATTTCGAATTCAGAAGTGAAAGAAGTAAAAATTTATCAATCGGGAGCGATGGTTTCCCGAACTGCAAAGGCCAACTTAAGTGCTGGACTACAAGAAGTCGTTATAGATGGCTTATCACCATACATTAATCCCCAGAGTATCATTTTAAAGGGCACGGGTGATGCCACTATTTTAGCGGTTTCCTTTCAGCAAAATTATCTAACCGAACAAAAGAAATCGAGGGAAATCGTCCATCTAGAAGAAGACCTCGATTCGCTAAATAATCGATTGCAACAAATAAAAAATAGAAATGTTGCGTTGACTGAAGCACAAAATTTACTCTTAGCCAACAAAGCTATTGGTGGTGCAACGAACGGGGTTGTGGTAGATGAATTAGAACTTGTTCTCGATTATTTTTTAAAGAAAATGAGTGAGTTGAAAGAGGAGCAACTAGCCTCTGTGGGTAAAGAGAAAAAGTTGAACGATCAAATTAAAAAGTTGCAACAACAGTTAAATGTGATTCAGTCTACTGAAATATTATTGTTAAGGTAAATGTAAACGCAAAAACAAATTCCAATTTCTGAATTCAGTTATGTCATTTCAAATAATGTTTCATGGTATCCTTTTTACGATGAAGTGAAAGATGTAAATTCTCCTGCCGAATTAATTTACAAAGCTAAAGTAAGCCAAAGTACAGGCGAAGATTGGAATCAAGTAAAAATTGGATTGAGTACGGGAAATCCATCTATCGGAAACGATCGTCCGCAAATGAGTCCTTGGTTTTTAAATTTCTACCAGCCGTATCATCAGCTGCAAGGAGTTCGATCTAAATCGATGGAATTAAGACAAGTACCTGGAGTCGTGAATTCTGGATATGCAGCAGATGAAAGTGTAAAAGAAATGACCACAATCCCTGTCATGATGAATGAAAATCAATTGTCAACTAGTTTCGATATTCAAGGGGCCTACTCTATTCCATCTGACGGACAAGAATATCAAGTAGAAGTTCAAAAGTTCACTTTAAAATCGACGTATAATTATGTTGTGACTTCCTAAACTAGACGGAGATGCATTCTTAACAGCATCGGTTACCGGTTGGGAAGAGTTGAGTTTGAGTCCGGGTGGAGCCAATGTTTATTTTGATGGTGCATTTGTAGGAGAATCGTTCATCAATCCTGCCGAAACCAGCGACACTTTGGAAATCTCATTAGGTCGAGACAAACGCATCGTTATGAAACGTGAAAAGTTAAAAGATATCAGTGGAAATAAATTCTTCGGCGGAAATAAGGAACGTACGCTAGCCTTCGACATCAGTGTGAAAAATGGGAAGAAAGAAGCCGTAACGATGGTTTTATACGATCAAGTACCCTTAAGTAATCAGAAAGACATTGAAGTGAAAATTGAAGAGATGAGCGGTGCAGAATACAATTCCGAAACTGGAGAAATAAAATGGATGCTTACATTAGCTCCAGGTGAAACCGTTAAAAAGAGATTGGCGTTTAAGGTGAAATATCCAAAAGACAAACAAATTATGGGCTTGTAAAAAAATGTTGGCTTCAAGTGACTCAGCCAACATTTTTAACGCTGCCTGAGGAAACTCGCGGGTAACATGATAGAGAAAGGGCAGGATGAAAATTCTGCCTTTTTTTATTCTCTTCAACCAGCCTTTAGGATTTTTGAACGCGGATAAAACGGATCAATAGGATTGGCGCGGATTAATTCATATTCAAATAAAAGTCTCAGTGCACTAAAGTGACCTCTTGTGCTCTTGTGTTGAAAAAGCAATAGTCGAAGTGTGATTTTTAAATAAGGAATAAACAATCTAGAAGCTAGCAGCTTGAAGCTAGCAGCAAAAACATGATGTAGCAAAAAGTAATATGTAGCTAAGATTTCAATGCTTCTAAAAACTATATCAAAGCTCGTAGCTCACCGCATGAATAAAACACGGACTCTGCTTACCTCTTCCACTTTCCCATCGGCATGTTCTATTTTTAACTTCACACGCTGACCTTTCTTATAATTTTCCATCACCACGCGCAATCCATCGGGAGAAAGTGCTCCTTTAATCTTTTCTCCGGTTTGCTCATAGCGTAATTCATCAATCGACTTTACAGGTTCTTCTAATTGGAATTGATATTGGCGAAATTGATCGGGCATAAAATCGTATCGGCCTTTTAAACTTTGTGCTTGAATAGCATGGTTTAAGGCAATAAATAGTAAAAAAGATAAAGCGAAAATGATTTTCTTCATTGGTCTAAGTTATGAAATTAATTTTTATTGAACATTTTCTAGTGGATATTCATTCGTTTTTTATTTTTATGCGAAACAATTGGGATGAACGGATGTCATCCCGAACACTCTAGACAACGTATTTAATCTTTAAAAAATTATGGCGCACGACATCGATTATCAAATAATTGGAGACGATATTCAAGTAGTAGAAGTAGAAATGGATCCCGGAGAAGCTGTTCGCGCGGAGGCTGGAGCCATGCTTTTTATGGAAGATGATATTGAAATGCAAACGAATACAGGAGGTGGAATTTTTAAAGGGTTGAAGCGGATGATCACAGGGGAAAGTTTTTTTATTACCAGTTTCACCAACAATGGAAATAGTAAACGGAAAATGGCATTTGCAGCGCCCTACCCAGGGAAAATCATTGCGATTAATCCAAAAGATTTTGGTGGCAAGTTTCTTTGTCAGAAAGATGGTTTTTTATGTGCAGCTCAGGGAATCGAAATTAATATTGCTTTTACAAAACGTATTGGTGCGGGACTGTTTGGCGGAGAAGGATTTATCCTTCAGGAATTGTCGGTGACGGAAATACTTTTATTCATGCTGGGGGAACCATCTTAAAAAGACAACTACTGCCTGGAGAAACGCTTCGTGTCGATACTGGCTGCCTAGTGGCTTTCGAGCCGTCTGTGCAATACGACATTAAATTTATCGGTGGTTTTCGAAATTCACTCTTCGGCGGCGAAGGCTTGTTTTATGCTTTGATTAAAGGTCCGGGTTTGTGTACTTACAAAGCGTACCTTTCTCTCGTATGGCCGATCGAATTGTTGCCGCATCTCGTGTTGGTGGCGGTAGAGAAGAATCCCGAGGGTTAGGTGGGGTGTTAGGTGGGATGATCAGTGGGAAAGAATAACGCGAAATGCGAATGAACACGAAGGACGCGAAAAGCGAATGAACACGAAATGCGAAAAAGTGAATTTCGCACCGCTTCGCGATATTATATTCTTGGTTTAATTAAATGTTAATTTTATATAGCAAGTTAATTAGCGAAGAATTAATTAACACCCATAATAGCAAATTTCGCATTTCGTGTTCATTCGCATTTCGCGTCATATCGCATTTTCGTGTTCATTCGCATTTCGCTTCAAATCAAATTTCGTAACTTCTAATTCTCAACCACAAGTCCATCGTACGCTACTTTTATTCCATCCGGCAAACCGGCTTCCACCTCTGAATGCAAACCCATTTGGTGACTGAGGTGAATTAAAAAGCCTTGCTCTGGAGCGAAATATTTCATCATTTGGATGGCTTCGTCGAGCGTGAAATGAGATACGTGAGGCTCTTTGCGAAGTGCATTTAAGACTAAATATTTGGAGCCGAAAATCTTGGAATGTTCTTCTTCGGGAATGGTTTTCGCGTCGGTGATGTAAGTGAAATCGCCAATACGGAATCCGAAGATTTCGAGTAAATAATGCTTTATTCGGATAGGCGTAAACGTGATGGTCCCAATTTGAAAAGGTTCGTTGATGATGGTATGTAAATTCAACTCGGGAACCCCTGGATATTTAATTGCATCAAAAGCATAATGGAACTCCCTTTTGATGGCATCCTGCACCTCCTTGGTTGCATAAATATCGACCGGTTTTTGATTGATATAATTGAATGCGCGGATATCATCCATCCCTGCAATATGATCTTTATGCTCGTGTGTAAATAGTAAGCCGTCGAGCTTCAAAACTCCTGCTCTTAGCATTTGCTGACGAAAATCAGGACCTGAATCGATCACAACGGTGGTATGTTCATCTTCCACCATGATGGAGGTGCGCAAGCGATTATCGCGGGGATCGGTGCTTTTACAGACCTCACAAGCACAAGCAATAACAGGAACACCCTGTGATGTACCGGTGCCTAAAAAGGTGATCTTCAACAAGGGACTATGGGTTTGTAGGGTTTTCGAGGCTGTTCTGAGCAAGAATTTCTTCTGATGAGACTGCTTCATCGGTCACCCCTAATTCATCGGGAGTCCCTGGAAACTCCTTATCAAAATTCAATTCGTCGCTTTGGATTTTATTTTTCAGTCCGATGGTCCTCAAATCTACCTCGATGGTCTTGCTTTCAACAAGGCTTTGGATGATTTCCAACAAAGACTGTATTCTACTTTCCAAAACAGAAAACTTATTGATAACCACTACTTTCTTGTCTTCTAAGATGCAAAAGTTCGACTTGAAATTCCTTTTTCGTAGGCGTACATCATAACCAGAAGACTCCAATAACTCTTCTAGTTTCTTTAAATATGCGGGGGTAAATTTTGCCATAGCTATTCTACAAAAGTCGTGATTTTTATACTCTGAACAAAAAAAAGAAGATTGTTAATTATTAACACTCGAAGTATTCAAATTTTGGCTCTTTAATTCCTTCTTTTTATATTCCTTTGCACCACGAAATTATTTTCGGAATAAAACGAAATTCTTTACTATGTTATTGGGTATCCCCTTAGAAACCAAAGAAAGAGAGTGTCGAGTAGCCCTCACTCCCGATATTTGTTCACAATTAATTGAAGCCGGTTTTCAAGTTCAACTTGAAAAAGGAGCCGGATTGAAGTCTTACTATCCTGACGATCAGTATATCGCCAAAGGTGTTAAAATTGTTGATGGCGCTTCCTCAATTTACTCCAGTTCGGATGTGGTATTGAAGGTAAATGCTCCTTCCACCTCTGAAATTTCAGGAATGAAGAAAGGGGCCACCTTAATTTCATTTATGTGGGCCGGAACCAATCCTGAGTTAATTGAAAATTGCGCGAAGCAAGGTATCTCCGCTTTTTCGGTAGATGCGATTCCGCGTATATCGAGAGCACAGAAGATGGACGCGTTAAGTTCTCAAGCCAACTTAGCTGGATACAAGAGTGTAATCATGGGAGCCAATGCTCTTGGAAAGATATTTCCGATGTTGATGACCGCTGCTGGTACAATTAAACCTTCAAAGGTGGTGATTTTTGGTGCTGGTGTGGCAGGACTCCAAGCGATTGCTACTGCAAAACGATTGGGATCCATCGTAGAAGTAACGGATATCCGCCCAGAAACAAAAGAGCAAGTAGAATCATTAGGAGGGAAATTCATCATGGTAAGTGATGATGACTCTATCAAAATTGAAGGTGGATATGTGAAAGGGGTGTCAGATGAATTCTTGAAAAAACAACAAGAACTCGTTTCTAAACATGTTGCCACTGCAGATTTAGTAATCACCACCGCCCTCATCCCAGGAAGAAAAGCGCCTGTCCTCGTTACGGAAGACATGGTAAAAGCATGAAATACGGATCAGTCATCGTTGACATGGCCGTGGAGCAAGGTGGTAATTGTGTGTTAAGCGAGTTGAATGCAACGGTAGTGAAACATGGTGTAACCATCATAGGAGAATCGAACATTCCTTTCTCCCTACCCTTAAACGCCAGCGATCTGTATGCAAAAACATACAAACATTCCTTCTCCATTTAGCCACCAAAGACGGGTTTAAATGGGAGATGGATGAAGAAATTACGAAAGGTTCCTTGTTGGTACATAATGGCGTTTCTACCGCTACGAAGTAAGTAGTAGCATAGTGATACTTCTGCACGTACGAGTTGAATTGCAAATTGGCAAGTTGGTGGGTTGATGAGTTGGTGGGTTGGTGGGTTGGTGAGTTGGTGGGTTAGTGTCGCAAGTCTTCTCGATAGTAAATTGATTCGCTACTCAGATCGATATAGGAAATGAAGATAAATTATAATTATACAATAGAATTAATAGAAGCTGAAAGCAAATCTGAATATTAAAATTGAACAAACAAATGAACTTTTATATAAAACACTTTAACTTAATTAAACAATGTCTCAATTATCTGAACAATTACGAAAACAAACAAAAGAAATGGCGATCAGCGCCATCTTATTAACAAGGAAACTTCCTCAAAACGACGAGGGATGGACAATTAAAAAACAACTCATAAGATCCGCTACTTCGGTGGCAGCCAATTACAGGTCGGCTTGTAGAGGAAGAAGTGATCGAGAATTCTATTCTAAATTATGTATTGTTGTTGAAGAGCTAGATGAATCAATGTTTTGGTTAGAGTTAACAGAAGATATTGAATTAATTCTTCAAAAGATGTGCAGCCAGTGATGGAAAAAATGAATAAATTATTGAAAATATTATCTGCTGCAAAAGCACACTAAGAAATAAAATAAATCCTAAAGAATTAGATTAAATAATAGTTGGTTGATTTAAATTAATATTAATCAAGAATCCACCAACTCACCAACTCACCAATCCACCAATTAAAAATTAATATGGAAAATATAATCAACCTCGTATCTGATCACCGCGAAATGCTCTATTTCGTCATCTTATCCGTATTCGTCGGAATTGAAGTAATTGGCGGTGTGCCTACCGTTTTGCATACCCCTCTCATGAGTGGTGCAAATGCCATTCACGGTGTGGTAATCGTAGGAGCCATTTATGTGATGTTAAACATCGACCCTACTAATATCTTCGCTTTAGTGCTTGGATTTTTAGCGGTATTACTCGGAACATTAAATGTGGTGGGTGGCTTTGTAGTGACCGATCGTATGTTGGAAATGTTCAAGAAAAAATAATAGTATAACGATTAATATTTAAAGATTATGAAGAGCTCCCTGCTCGAAATTTGTTACCTCTTTGGCTCTGTCACTTTCATCGTTGGATTGAAAATGATGGGTAATCCGAAGTCAGCCCGTAAAGGAAATTTATTAGGTGCATTAGGAATGGTGATCGCCATTTTCGGAACGATTTTTCTTTTGAAAAGAAAGATCATGCCGGAAATATTGATACTGCATTTGTAGTTCCTGCAATAGTCTATTATCTCATATTTGGTGCCATAGCTCTTGGAACTGTGATCGGTTGGTTGACCGCCAAGCGTGTTCAAATGACCAAGATGCCTGAACTGGTTTCTATGTTCAATGGAATGGGTGGTGCATGCGCTGCATTGATTGGATTAATGGAGTACGAGCACAATTTGGATAGCACCGGAGCATTGGCTGCTATCATTGCCGGAATGGTGATCGGAACCGTTTCTTTCAGTGGATCAATCATCGCTTATTTAAAATTGAATGGTTCCATGAATAAACCTATTCGATTGCCGCAATACAATATCATCAATACAATTTTCATGATTTCTTTAGTGGCGTTTGGAACTTGGATGGTGATGATGAAACCAGATAATATGGCGATTTTGTATGCTTTGTTCTTTGCAGCTATCGTTTATGGAATTCTATTTACGATTCCCATTGGTGGTGCAGATATGCCGGTAGTTATATCGTTGCTGAATTCATTCACTGGACTCGCTGCAGCATTCGGCGGATTCTTATACGACAATAAAATTATGCTTACAGGTGGAATCCTGGTAGGTTCCGCAGGAACTCTTTTAACACTCGTGATGTGTAAGGCGATGAATCGTCCATTGAGTAATGTCATTTTCGGTGCATTTGGAGCTTCTGGTGCGACTGGAGATCGTGAAGTGAGTGGAAATATCAAAGACATCAACGTAAGCGATACGGCTGTTCTAATGAACTATTCTAAGAAAGTAGTGATTGTACCTGGATATGGATTAGCAGTAGCTCAAGCACAACACGTAATTCATGAGTTAGAAATGATTTTAGAAGAACGAGGTGTAAGTGTGAAATATGCCATTCATCCCGTAGCTGGTCGTATGCCTGGACATATGAACGTGCTTTTAGCAGAGTCCAATGTTTCTTATGATAAGTTGGTGGAGATGGAAGACATCAATCCTGAGTTTGCTTCAACCGATGTTGTGTTGGTCGTTGGAGCAAATGACGTTGTAAATCCAGCTGCACATAATGATCCGGCTTCCCCAATTTATGGAATGCCAATTTTAGATGTAGAAAACGCAGCCCATATCATCGTCAACAAACGTTCGATGAATGCGGGTTATGCCGGTATCGAAAACGAACTCTTCTTTAATCCCAAAACGAATATGTTGTTTGGTGATGCGAAAACGGTTCTGACAAAATTAGTGGCGGAGTTGAAAGCATTGTAACGCGAAATGCGGTCTGACGCGAAATGCGAACTGACGCGAAATGCGAATGAACACGAAATGCGAACTGACGCGAAATGCGAACTGACGCGAAATGCGAACTGACGCGAAATGCGAATGAACACGAAATGCGAATGAACACGAAATGCGAAATAATGCGAAATTTGATTTTCGTTTTTTTCTGGATCCTCTTATTACGACTAAAATATTATAATTAATAGAATATTAAATTAAAATATACGAAGCGGTGCGAAATTGATTTTCGCATTTCGTGTTCATTCGCATTTCGTGTCCAATCAAGTTTAATGCGAAGCGTAATTTCTAATACTTAGAAAGTAATAACTTTACTCCCTTCAACATCCGAAGCTTGAACTAATTTCCCAATCGGTTTCCAACATCGTGGATCGATGTTATTCTCTTTGAATAAATCTAAGAGAGCCGGAACGTTTTTCTCTGCGATGGCAATGAGTAATCCCCCACTTGTTTGAGGATCACATCCTAAGTGCAATTCACGCGCTCCAGGTTCTTGAATTAAATGTCCGTAGCTGTTCCAGTTTCTGTAGGTAATTGCCGGAATGGTGAACTGATCCATGTAGGCATCCAAATTATCTAGTTCAGGAATGGCTTTTAAATCAAGATGGGCAGCAAGGCCGCTACCCGAGCCATCTCAAGTAAATGACCAAATAAACCAAAGCCAGTAACATCCGTCAGGGAATGTACACCTTCAAATCCTGCTAATTGCGCTCCAATTTTATTTAATGTAGTCATGGAGTTGATGGCAATTTGCATATCGACGGCCTTCGCTTTGCCCATTTTTTCAGCTGTGGTTATTATACCTACTCCTAGTGCTTTTGTTAAGAAAAGTAAATCACCTTCCCTGTGCGGTATCATTTCGAAGCAATTGATTCGTTTGAATAATACCGTTGACTGCTAATCCGATGATTGGCTCAGGACTATCAATACTATGTCCGCCGGCAAGTGGTATGTTCGCAGCTTCGCATATACTTCTTCCGCCAGCAATTACTTTTGCTGCAACTTCAGGAGCTAATTTATCGATAGGCCAACCGAGGATTGCGATGGCTAGATTCGGTTGACCGCCCATCGCGTAGATATCAGAAATAGCATTGGTAGCAGCAATTCTACCGAAGTCGTAGGGATCATCTACAATGGGCATAAAAAATCGGTAGTGCTGATGAGTGCAAAGCCATTTCCAATTTCCAAAACGGCAGCGTCATCGCGCGTTGCATTGCCTACCAACAAATTCGGAAAATCTTTTGTGCTTTCATTTCCTTTTAGAATTTCATCTAACAAAGCTGGTGCAATTTTACAACCGCATCCATATCCATGACTAAACTGTGTTAATTTGATGGGCTCACTCATTTGCATTCTGATTTTACTAATTTATAATTTCTTTTTTCGCGGTTAAAATTTTCCGAACACTCACATCGGGATCGGTCCACTTGAAAGCGACTTTCATGCAAGTATTGTTCTCTCGTTTTGTATTGCTGTGCGCATAAGTTTTATCATAATAATCCAACACAATTTCTAGCCATTGCGAAAGGTCATTCGCCATTAAAAAATCGAGTGCTCGTTTCATTTTGCAGTCCCCTAATCGTTTTTCTATTCTCTTCGTCTGCTCAGCGAGTTGATCCACTGAAAAAATACCGTATTCATTTAATATTCGTAGGGATCTTTCTGCTGTGGATACTTCCATTTCCACCACTTTGGATTTTCGCATTTGAGAAAATAATCCTTCGGAATGGTGATTTGTCCAATATTTCTGCTTTCATTCTCTAGCCAAAGAATTTCATTGGCATCAATAGACGCTAATTTTTCTGCCAGCATATTCTCAAAATATTCTTGTCGGGGTTGTTCGGGCATTCCTAATAAACCGAATGCAGAACCTTTGTGACAAGCAAGGTGTTCAAGGTCGATGGTTTGCTCTTGCAGTGTATTTAGTTTTGCAAAACTTCCGTCTTCCCGCTGCCTGTCATCCCTCCTAAAAATTAATACTTGATAAGGCTTTTCAAATTGTTGAATCACCCATTGGCGATACGATTTATAACCTTTCTCCAGTAAAGTCACCTTAATGCCCAGCATCTGAATAAGCCAAGCCATAATATTACTCCGCATGCCACCTCTCCAGCAGTAAACAAACACTTCCTTATCTCCTGCTAAATCGCGCACAGTTTTAATTTCTCATGAAATACAGGACCCACCAATTCAAATCCTTTTAAAACGGCTGCTTCTCTTCCTTGCTCCTTGTAAATGGTTCCAATGATATGTCGATGTTCGTTGTTCAAAAGAGGTAATGAAATAGCTCCTGGAATACATGCTTTTCAAATTCCTTCTCACTACGGGTATCAAAAAGCATCGCATTTCTCACTCTTCTTTGCTCTAAAAATTTTTCAATGGGAAGTGTTTTCACTGACATGTTGCAAATCTAGGTAAACAACAGAAACTAAAACACAAAATTATTATGTAGTTAAATTGCCATTAAAAAAAGAAGGGAGAACCCCCCGGTCCTCCCCTATCGTTAACCCAATTACGGGAAATTTTTTTTAATTCAGATTGGGATCTTCTGGGAAATTAGCGAGAATCGCATATTCATTGCCCATACTTCTCAAAACTTCACTCCATAATGAACGTGGATTGTTTGCAAATGTAAATTCCATGTTCGCTTTAAATACTAACCATGATTTTTCTTTCATCTCATGATCCAACTGTTTGGGTTCCCATCCAGAGTAACCAGCGTAGAAACGTATCTGATCAGGTCGAATTTGTTTTGTATCTATTAAGAACTTTAACTGATCGTAATCCCCACCCCAGAAAATACCATTTAGAATTTCTTTGGATCCTTCTAAAGATGTCCTACTGTGTGGATGTAGAACAACGTATCGGTCTCCACTGGACCACCAAAGTAAAGGGAACTTTAAACTCAGGAAAATCATCAACCGCATCGTTCAAGCTTACATCGGTTGGCTTATTCAGTATAAAACCAAGGGTTCCTTTGTCATCGTGTTCACTAAGAAGTACCACCGCCCTTTTAAAATAAGAGTCTAAAAGAAAGGGTTCAGATATTAGCAAACTTCCTTGGACCGGTTTATTTAGCTTTTTCATATCTCTTGATTATTACACTGTTCTACAATCGCTGTTTCTAGTCCTCCCGAGCTTTCTTTGAGAGGGTGAAACTAAACACTTCTCTTGATTTTAGCCCGACGAAAAACATGCCAATTTGTACTTAATACGGAAATGCTTCGCCAACAGTTTGTAAAAAATCAACATAAATGGTATTTCTTCAATAGCATTGATAATGAATAGTGAATTTATTTTGACCGATTATGGCTTACCTTTGCAAGATCATGGACCATATCAACCAGTATCTTCAAAACACTAGAAATCAATATGATAAAGGTGTATTGCTTGAAAATCAATTACATGAGAATCCATTGAAACAGTTTGAAATTTGGATGCAGGAGGCTATTGCGACGAATCAACCGGAGACCAATGCTATGGATTTGAGTACAGTATCTGACAGCAAGCCAAGCTCTCGCATCGTTTTGTTAAAAGGGGTCGATGAAAAGGGTTTTGTTTTTTACACTAATTACGACAGTAAGAAAGGCAAGGACATGCTTAGTAATCCATATGCCTGCCTTAATTTTTTCTGGCAAATTCAAGCGCGACAGATAAGAATTGAAGGGAGAGTCGAGAAAGTGACTCCAGAAGAAAGCGATGAATATTTCAAATCCCGCCCAAGGGAGAGCCAAATTGGAGCTTGGGCATCCACCCAAAGCCGAGTGATTAAGAATAGAGCTATTTTGGATGAAAGTGTGGCTCAATTCTGAGAAGGAATACGAAGGGAAAGAGATTCCTCGACCTGCGCACTGGGGAGGTTTTCGTTTAGTTCCTGAGAAAATTGAGTTCTGGCAAGGTCGCCCCAATCGGCTTCACGATCGTTTCCTCTATGAAGATTCACCAGCTGGGTGGATGGTATTTAGATTGTCGCCTTAAAATTACAAGTATTATTAAATATAAACTGGAGACGTTCGTTTACCTATAGACTCAAGGTTAAACACTAGAGACACTTGAGAACACTTGAGAACCCTAGAGAATTTAAGAGAAATCTTGAGATCAATAGAGAAACTAAAAAAACTATAGTGCACCCTTTTAAGTTCATCAATAAACAAATTGCTTAAGTACTCTCCAGTGACCTTTAGTGCCTTCGTGTTTAAAAAAGCTTAAACCTTGCTATAATTTAAATTCCAAAAATGTCGTTACGAATTATTATCTTCATTCTCGTCCTTCTTGCAATCGATTTCTACGTTTTTCAAGGGTTCAAATTCGCCTTTAGAAATACATCCATAACCACTCAAAAGTCGTGAGCATTGCTTTTTGGAGTTTAACAGTTTTACGACTTCTGTCTTACTAGCAATGTTAATCAAAGATTGGTCGACCTGGCCAAAAGTGATAAAGACCTATGCTGGAGCGATGGTATTCATCATTACTTTTTCTAAATTATTTATCATTTTATTTTTATTAACAGATGATATTTTTAGAGGAGTAAAATGGGCGTATGAAAAAATATTTCCTGGTAAAGAAGCCATAGATCCGTCCGCAATTCCAGCTATTCTCAATAAAGGAATCTCTCGCTCCGACTTTTTAGTGCGAAGTGGCTTAGTGGTGGCAGCGCTTCCTTTTGTAGGATTGATTTATGGAATGGTAAAGGGAGCTTATGATTATCAAGTAAAAAATATAAAATTGAATTTAGCGAATTTGCCAAAAGCTTTTCACGGATATAAAATCATTCAGATTTCTGATTTGCATGTGGAAGTTTCGTTAGTTCGGAACCGTTAGAAGAAGCGGTGCGCATCATCAATGAACAAAATGCAGATATCATTCTATTCACAGGTGATTTAGTGAATAATCGCTCGGATGAATTGAATATGCATAAAGCAGCTTTGTCAAAATTAAAAGCAAAGCACGGCGTATTTTCTACTCTGGGGAATCACGACTATGGTGATTATGTACCTTGGGATACAGAGGAGCTGAAGCGTGAAAATTTAGCTGCTTTAATTGCAGGTCATAAAGAGATGGGCTGGAATATCTTGATGGACGAACATCGACATATTGAAAAAGACGGAGAGAGAATTACCCTAATTGGTGTTCAGAATTACAGTATGCATTTACGATTTCCTAAATATGGAAGTTTGCCAAAGGCCACTGAAAATATTCAATACAGTGATTTCAATATTTTGCTCTCTCACGATCCTAGTCATTGGCGCGGTGAAGTCATCAAAGATTTTCCTGAGATTGATCTCACCTTAGCCGGACATACTCACGGCTTCCAATTCGGCGTCGAACTTCCCAATTTCAAATGGAGTCCAGTACAGTATGTTTACAAAGAATGGGCAGGACTTTACACAGAAGGAAAGCAACAGCTGTATGTCAATAGAGGTTTAGGCTTTCTAGGCTATCCTGGGCGGGTTGGGATATTGCCTGAGATTACGGTGCTTGAACTGCACCGGAGTTAATTCAGAATGTAGAATTAAGAATTCAGTCATGAGGCTTCCAGATCAGAATTACCCCTTACCTATCACCTTTTTTATCTTTTATCTTCCATTTCACAGACCCTCTTTAATTCGCTCTCGAATACTAACGCTCGTTAACTCTACCTTATTCTGCCGATAACATCTGGAACTTCGTTCTGAATTCTCCTCCTCCTCCTCACGGTAGCTTTCAATACATTATTCAGTTTTCTACAAAATCTTCACTTTATTGTAATAATTCTGAATTCTGCATTTATAATTCTGAATTATCCCCTATCTTTATTCTATGAAAAGACTTTACATCCTATTAATTTTAATATTTTGCCAGCTCAATGTTTCAGCACAATGGCAGCAGACCAGTGGACCAGGAGGAGGATATATTTCTTCTTTCGCTTCTAATGGAAATAACCTTTTTGTTGCGACAACTTTAGGCGGTGTTGGATATTATGGAGCCGGAGTTTTCCTTTCGACAAATAATGGTGCTACATGGACACCAAAAAATGCGGGCTTACTTTGCACTGGTATTTATACTCTATTGACAATCGGCACGTCGATTTTTGCAGGCACCGATAATGGAATTTTCACCACCAATAACAGTGGTAATTCTTGGAGTCAACTTAGTAATGGAATTCCTTCTACCTATGTAACTTCATTGATTTTAGATGGCGTATCAATTATTGCTGCGACATATGACAGCGGGATGTTTGTTTCAAACAATAATGGAGTTTCTTGGAGTCCAATAAATATGGGCTTTGCTAATCCAGAAGTGTGGGCATTGGCATCCAACGGATCTGAGATTTATGCGGGTGTAAATGGAGTTGGACTATATAAATCAATTGACAATGGTGCTAGTTGGAATCTGTTAAATAATGGAATTTCAAGTTCTAATTTCTCCTGTATTGCTTTAAATGGACAAGATGTGTTTGTTAGTGCCACAGGAGGTGTTTTTCATTCTAATAATGGAGGTGCGCAATGGAATTCACTTAATTCAGGACTGACTAGTTTACAAATAAAAACAATTTTTATTAATGGCTCAGATCTATTTGTAGGTACAAATGACTCCGGTTTATTTTATTCGAACAATAATGGGGCTTCATGGTCGGCAAGCAATATTGGATTGTTGAACAGTACCATTACTTCGGGAAGCATTCATAATTCTATTCTTTTTGTAGGTTCTGATGGCGGTGGAGTTTACTCATCTGTAAATGGTGGATTGAATTGGAATCCTTCAAGTGTTGGATTAGTAAATAGTGCTATATCATCTCTTGCTACCGATGGGGTTCATCTTCTTGCTGGTTCCGAATCAGCAGGTTTGTTTTCCACAAATGACAATGGGGTTACTTGGACAGGTCAAAATAACGGTTTACCAGTTTGTAACATTACACAAGTTTTATATGTAGATTCTGTGATGTATTTATCAACTTGGGGAGATGGTATATTTTCTTCTATAGACAGTGGGTATCATGGGCATCATTAAACACAGGATTAAACAACCTCTATTTAAATACAGTATTGGTAGACGGAGCAAATATTTTGTAGGAACTAATTCTGGAATTTTGCATACTAATGATAACGGAATTACTTGGACTACGATGAATTCAGGATTGGGAAGTCCAATAGTCATGACCATGGCAAAAAATGGAACCAGCATATTCGCCGGTACTTATGGCAATGGTGTTTATGTATCGAGCAATAATGGAGCTTTTGGTCACTCACCAGTAGTGGATTTTCGCAAGCCGTCGTTTCAAAATTTTATCGCATAACGGATATTTAATTGCTGGAACCTTTGGTGGAGGGGTATTTACTTCTTCCGACAATGGAGTGAGTTGGACACCAAGCATTGCTACACCGTTTGGTGCTACTTATGACATGGTAGGTTATAATAATTTTCTTTTGTTGCAACAAGTGGCGGGGTAAAATTATCTAATGACTATGGGTATACTTGGAGTAATGTGTATTCAAATTCACTATTTAGTGCAGTTAGATCTATTGCCACTCATGATGGATATCTTTTTGCAGGCACGTGGGATAAAAGTGTATGGAAAACTCTTTTAGCTCCTCTGGTAGGAGAAGATGAACTAACGTTCAATCTCAACTTTAACTTGTACCCAAATCCTACAAATAATGTTTTAAATATCGATTTTAAAGGAACCCAAAACCAAGTAAATATAATTACGCTAATGAATGCATATGGTCAAATTGTTTATTCATCAAGCATAAATTCATCTGCAAAGGAATCCATCGATATTAGCCATTTACCAAGTGGAATGTATTTAGTTCATGTAGAATCGAAAGACGGAAGGGCTACTCGTAAATTCATTGTTGAGGATTGATTCAATTCAGAATTAAGAATGCAGAATTCAGAATTAGTAAATTCTCTCCTAGGTCATCTTGTTATTCGCTTCGTAGCGTATCATAGCAATACTTTCAAAAGCAATATTTCAAATTGTGGTTCAAATTAGTTTTTCTCGTGAATTCGGTAGATAAATCCTAGAAAATAATTCTGCATTCTGAATTCTGCATTCTGAATTATATCTTTGCCCATGCTTCCTACACTCTACTTAATTCCATCTTCCTCGGTGCTGAAAATGTAAATGATTTTTTGCCCGAAGGCACCTTAACATTATTCGCAACTTAAAACATTTTATTGTTGAAGATTCAAAAACGGCTCGTGCTTTTCTGAAGACATGCAATATCGTTTACGCACAAAGCGATTTAAGCGTCGAGGTGCTCGACAAACACGATCCGAATCATAATATAGCTCAATTGATGTTGCCGCTTAAGGAGGGCATTTCTCTGGGCGTTTTGAGTGAGGCTGGATGTCCAGGGGTAGCGGATCCAGGCGCCTTGGTCGTTGCAGAAGCACATCGAATGGGCGTGAAAGTAGTTCCCTTGGTTGGACCCTCTTCCCTACTCCTCGCCTTGATGGCATCTGGATTGGAAGGACAGCGTTTTTGTTTTCATGGGTATATCACCATTGATAAAACCGAACGCATGAAGAAAATTCAGCGAATGGAAGAAGCCGCAAAATCAAGAAAAGAAACCCAACTTTTTATTGAAACACCCTATCGTAATAATCAAGTGCTATCCGATTTACTTCAACATCTTGGAGGTGAAACAAAACTTTGCCTAGCGGTCTCCATCAACACTCCGGATGAAATGATCCGCACATTAAAAGTAAAAGAATGGAAAAACAATAAACCCGAGTTGCATAAGTTGCCATGTGTGTTTTTGATTGGAGGATAGTTTCTGTAATTTATATTCTCACCATCATTAAAATTTCGCTTCCGAAAATTACATAGCTGCTAGCTTCTGGCTGCAAGATGCAATGTTTGCATTGTCGAAGCATGGAGCCTGCACCACCGTTTTAGATTTAGTATACATGTTCATTCGCCCAATGAAACACTCAGGCAAGAAGTTCGCGGATTAGCGGATTCGAATTTAGTACATTCGTATCGATTCGTAATTCGTATCCTTTACCCTATTGCTACATTCACCTTCTCAATAATCTCTTTCTCAATCTGCACAGCTTCGCTCTCTATTTTTGCAGCTCTTGCTAATATCTTTTCTAAATAAACTTTATCACTAAATCCTGAAGCATTGATGCGAACATTCATGTGTGCACCCAATACAGCAGTTCTTGCGCAGAGAGCACCTACTCCTGCATCGGTGATGGAATTTGGATTTCCTTTTTCCACCATCGCTTTCATGACTTGCATACTTTGAAGTGTCACCTCCATCACTTGAAATGGAATTTCGATGGCAAACTTAGTGGCAGCTTGCACCGCTTCTTTGCGAATTGCTTTCTCCTCATCAGTCCCTTTTGGCAATTTAAAAGCTTCTAAAATCATATTGAATGCACGCGTATCTTCATCCACCAAATGCATGAGTTGTTTCTTAAATTGTTGCCCTTTCTCCGCCCAATCGCTGAATTCTTCCCATGAGTCTTCCCATCCTTTTTTAGAGGCACTCAAATTCGCTACCATGGTTCCTAAAGACACACCCAGCGTTGCTACATAGGCAGAAATGGATCCTCCTCCCGGTGCCGGAGATTCACTCGCCGTTTCATTGGCAAAAGCAACGAGGTTCATATCGATGAGTTTCTTATGTTCTGCCTCCAATTGATATTCGATAATTCGCTCTTTAGGATTGAAAGGTCCGAGTTCATCAAGACCCATGGATTTTACAGCAATATGGATAAGTTCTTCATCGCTGACACCTGCACTTAACTTTTGTTTTTGAGAAAATATCTTCCAGCATCTAACATCGATGAAAGCGGAACTAATCCTACTAACTCTGATCCGGTAACTCTTTGTCCACGTTTATAAGCACTCTCATAGCACTCTTGGAAAACAATATGCAGTGGGGTTTCCCTGAATTTTGTGATGTTGATAGAAACCTGCGCAATGCCATATTCATCAATATACCATCCAATCGCTTTTACTCCTTTCAAAGTTCCAGGCGTTCGAATTTCATTTCCTGAAGCATCCAATACTTTTTTTCCTTTGTCATCCACTTTCACTCTGCCAGCTTCTCGAATATCGAAGGCAACACTGTTTGCGCGTTTTACAGATTTTGTATTGAGGTTAACATTGTACGCAATGAGAAATTCACGCGCTCCAATGACTGTAGCGCCAGTTTTGGAAGAAAATATGGCAGGACCATAATCCGGTTTCCATTGTGGTTCATTTATTTTTTTGAAAAACCCTTCGTATTCACCAGCGCGGATGATGGATAGGTTACTTCTTTCTTTATTCGGTTGAGCTTCTTCATAGAGGTAAACAGGTATGTTTAATTTATTCCCTACTCTTTCGGCTAATTTCTTACTCCAAGCCGCTGTTTCTTCCATGCTAATATTTGCAATGGGAATGAATGGACAAACATCGGTTGCACCCATGCGAGGATGTTCCCCTTTATGTTTACTCATGTCGATGAGTTGCGCCGCCATCTCGATGCCTTTGAATGCGGCTTCAACAACAGCATCTGGCTCTCCCACGAGTGTCATTACGGTACGATTAGTAGCTTTACCTGGATCTACATTCAAAGTTTAACTCGGTCAACAGAGCGGATCGCATCTGCTATTTGCTGTACTATCTTTTCATCGCGTCCTTCGCTGAAGTTAGGAACACATTCAATAAGTTGTTTCATAGAATTTTCATTAGAAGATTTGATCTACGGTCGAAAAAACATGAAAGAGGCCGCAGATTATCATGATTTATTATGATTGATTTTTTTGATTAACTAAGTTTGTATAGATGAAGACTACTTTTTTTTCCTTGAAATGATCGTGAATTCTATTGTAAATATTATATTGGTTGTATTTGATTTCTAGCTTTGATGTAATCACTTACCAGATAAGCAATGAGTTTTCCGGTTTTTAAATCGGTTTTGATATGTGATAAGATGGGCGCGGCTTCGGCGAGATGGAAATATTTAACATTTGAATGTGAAGCTACCCAATGAACATATTGCCGGGCTTGAATGGTGCTAATTCCACTTGACGTTTTTGCACTGGATGGAATGTTCTGAATAATATCGAAATCTAATTCCAGTCCGACGGGAATTCCTTTATTGAATTGCACCGCCTTCATCACAGCTTCCTGAAATGTAATTTCTTCTCTCACGAAGATCTCTTCAAACCAAGTTGCTTGTAATTTTTTGTTGTGGATGAGATCATCCATCACTTGAGAAATATTGAAAATCTCATGCAATCCTATAATTGAATAACGTTGTAAATAATCATCATTCACAGCATAACTAAATGCATTTCCACTGTGTCTTCCTTCTAATCTTCTGAAGTCGCTATGTGCATCGCAATTGATGCAACCTATCTCTTGTTGACCTTTCTCTTTCATCGACCTCGACAACCCCTTCAACAAACCATAGGCGTTATTATGTCCGCCACCAATTACGATTGCTTCCTTGCCTGCATCAAAAATGCTTTTTAAAATAGAATTCACTACTTCGTCAATTTCAGAAACCAATTCTCGAGCTCTCAGCAACATCTCGGTATTCTGAACATCTAAACTTTTCATTTCTTCCATCTCCTTTGAAAAGTCAACATGACCTAAGACAATGAGTTCTTCTCCTGTAAATCGAGCATTGCTTTGAATATTGAGCAAGGTACTTAAGGCTGGCTGCCATGCAGAATAAGCTCCTCCTCTTCCAAAATTAGCACGTACTCCTATGTCTTCGGGCAAACCTAATAAAACATAACGCTCAGGCATATCCGCCAATGCTTGTTGCCAATTGAGTTTTTGATTCCACGAAATAGTCTTTACCTTTTCGCCCAATCGGATTTCGCCAACACGAGGTCGAGTAATTTCATTGATTCTTAAATGATCATAAACAACTAAATCCATGGTACAATTTGTCTATTGAAATTCACCATTTAACATAACCGATTCTATCAAATCACTTCCAAAGGAATACGGCAAGGAAGCCAAGGATGGAATCTTTTTAGTGATAAATAAGTTGGCTTGCTTTCCCTTTACAAAACTTCCTGCTTGGTCCATCACGCCCATAGCATAGGCGCTGTTGAGCGTGGCGGCATTGATCGCTTCTTCAGGACTCATGCCTAAATACAAACAAGCAAGCGTACAAACGAATGACATTTTACCACTCGGACTTGATCCCGGATTAAAGTCAGAGGCAAGCGCAACTGGTAAACCTGCATCAATCATTTTACGAGCTGGAGGATAATGAATCTTCAAAAAGAAAGCAGTACTTGGCAATAACGTTGGCATAGTATCACTATCGAGCAAACATTTAATTTCTTCATCGCCTGTACACTCGAGATGATCTACCGAAAGCGCATTGTGTTTTACTCCAACTTGAATTCCTCCTGAAAAATCCAATTCATTTGCATGAATTTTTGGACGCAATCCGCGTTTTACACCGGCTTCTAAAATTCGATCCGTTTCTTCAACTGTAAAGAATCCACGATCACAAAAAACGTCGTTGTAATCGGCTAAACCTTCGTCAGCAATCACTGGAATTAATCTATTCACTAGTAAATCGATGTACTCCGATCTCTTTTCCTTAAATTCAACAGGCAAGGCATGCGCTCCTAAAAAAGTTGATTTTATGATCAATGGAGAAGATGCTTTCAATCTTTTTATAACACGAAGCATTTTTAATTCTGCTTCATAAGTGAGTCCGTAACCACTTTTAATTTCGATGGCGCCGGTTCCAAAATGAATCACTTCTTCGAGGCGAGCAAAGGCTGCATCATACAACTCCGATTCATCGGTAGCTTGCAAGCGTTTTGCGGAATTTAAAATTCCTCCTCCATTTCGAGCGATCTCTTCATACGTTTTTCCATGAATACGATCTACGAATTCTGCCTCACGAGATCCTGCGAAAACAACATGCGTATGTGAATCACACCATGAAGGCAACACGAATTTGCCAGAAGCATCTACTACATCATTTACAGGAGCATGAAACGGCTCATCCATATGCCCTACACCACAAATCTTATCACCTTCAATCATGATCCAGCCGTTTTCCATTACCGGCAAATTACGCATTTCTTTTCCGCGCACCACATGACTTCGACCATGTTGCACAATTCCTTTTGCATTTATAATTAATATTCTATTCATTTTCTTTTAATCCAAAATGGTTTTTGTCCGAGTAGTCGAATATATCCAACATAAACATACATACAAGCTGCAAATAAGTGAGCGATGGGTAAGGCTTTCTTACCTCGTTCAAAATAATGAAAACGATGAATAATTGGACGGCGGCTTCAATAAAAAACAAAATGCTTTCTCCACTTCCTACAATAGATTGAATGCGATGATGAAAAGCGGCAACCAAAATCATCAAGAGTCCAGCTATAAAAAAGAACAGTGGTGATCCATGCGCATGATCCAACTCTCCAATTCCATGTAGAATCACTACGAATCCCGCTAGAAAGTGAGCAAATTTATAAAGTTTATCGTTCTTCATTGAAGAGTCAAAACTAACTTATTTCGAGGATATTTTTTATTGAAGTCAGAGTAGAAATGTATTTATTTATGAACTTTTCTTTTTCTTTTCTTTTGTATTGAAGTACAAAGCGAGGATGCGGTAATGGAATGATTTGATCGAACCATTTCATTTGGTCGTTTAATCGCTTGAAATACTTATAGTTTTGGCCTTCTCCCAAACAGATTGCGATTTCTGTGTGCGCTCCCATTCGAACTTGCTGATTCATTTTTTCAACAATATAGGGACTTACTCTTTTTTCAAGAAGTGGAATATCATAATAATTCAAATTTTTTCCATCCATCATAAATCCCAAAGGACAAATCGAGGAAAGGAAAAAATGCTTTGTGAATTTTTCGATTCCTCCAAACTTTTGAAAAACTTCATGAATAAACTGAGAACTTAACTCCGCCTTCAGTGCGAAAGGATGATCGATTTTAGCATCATTTAACAAGTTCACCGGATCGGTGAAAGAAATACCAGTGACGCCCGCTCCCATTCTACCTGGATTGATTCCGAATAAAAAAACGCGCTTCCCGATAGAGGAATAATACTTATTGTAGTATTTATTCACAACAGTTTGGGTGGGGAGGTCTAAGTAAGGATTCAAAACAGACACTCCTCGTGGGCATTTGAAGTCAGGTTCCAGACTCAAAAGGAATTGGATGACTTCTTTTCCAAATGCATTATTTTTCTTCGACATGTTAATAAACAATCAGCGTTTTAATCAATCCTTAGCAGACAAAAATTTATTTTTAGCCCAATGGAATATATTGAATTAGATATCAAAATTAGTCCTTTGGATCCATTTAGGGAGTATATGTCTTACCATTTGGCGGAAATAGGATTTGAAATGTTCACGGAAACGGAAAACGGTTTATTGGCTTATTCGCCATCGGATGCTTACAATGAATCAAGTGTAGATCAAATTTTCAAGGATGGTATCGAGTTAGGTTGTGAAGCGAGTTTCTCCTCTAAAATTATTCCATGGCAAAACTGGAATGAAGAGTGGGAAAAAGCCTATCAACCAGAAGTAATTGCCGGTAAAATATATGTACGTGCTGATTTTCATCCAGAGAACCCCGGCTACCCATTAGAAATTATTATTCAACCCCGAATGGCATTTGGAACAGGACACCACCCTACTGCTTCACAAGTGATGGAAATGATGTTGAAGATGGATTTTAAAGGAAAAAGAATTATTGACATGGGTTGCGGTACGGGTATTCTTGCCGTCTTGGCCATGAAATTGGGTGCAGAGCATGCCATAGCCATAGACAACGATGCCAATGCTGTTGAGAATTCTGTCGACAATGTACTAAAAAACTCCTGTAAAAATATTGAAGTCTTTGAGGGTGAAGCTGTGGGATTAAAGGGTTTAAAGTGCGATATCTTCATCGCAAACATCAACCGAAATATTATTTTAAATGATCTTGCGTTGTATAAAGAAACCATGACGAATGGTGGAGAGCTTATCACGAGTGGATATTATCTTCAGGATTTAACCATCATCACTAAGAAAGCCAAAGAATTTGGATTTGAATTTATTGAAAATACAGTACAGAATGATTGGTGCTGTGCAAGGTTTCTATTAGCTTCTAGCTTCTAGCTTCTAGCTTCTAGCTTCTAGCTTTTAGCTTTTAGCTTCAAGCTTCTTAATTGATTAATGCAATGTAATCCTAACAACTAACATCATCCAACATCCAATATCCAACATCCAATATCCAACATCCAATATCCATCCAACATCCAACATCCAATATCCAACATCCAAAGAATGAAATTATATAGACTCGTCATTTTTACACTGCTATTTACTCTAGCCAATTACTCATCATTTGCGCAAGCGCCGAAATCATTTAGCGCGGAGCCAGTCGCATTTTTAAGGAGCTCAAAGACTATATGGAATTGACGAATAAAAATGAGACTGGGAAGTTAATGGATAAGTTTGAGTTGATTTGGATAAAGACACCCAAGTTTACCGGAGAGCAAATGCGGACTATCGTTGCAACAGCAAACGATATGTTAAAAAAGAGAATGAAACCATATCCCGATTTTAGCAATTATGTAATAGCCTTGATGGCATTCAGCGAGTCAGGCCGAAATTTAGATATGTTTTTGAATTGGCATAACAGTTTGGATAAAGTGATTTCAGGGAGCACGAAACGTTACAGTAACTATATTGAGGATGTCGCAGGACTTTTTGCCTCGAATACACTTTACGAATCAAGTTCAACAAAATGGGTGGCAAGTACTGGCGATTTTATATTCGAGTTTGATACCGTGCCGCGCATCAAATTTCCGAAGATGGATTTAACATGCTATGCGAAAGATGATAGCAGCGTAATTACTGGTGTCAGTGGATACTATTATCCGTTGAGTAAATCTTTTATTGGAAAAGGTGGAAAATTGACTTGGACGAGAGCGGGATTGAATCCTGCTACTACTTATGCCGACATCCTTTCGGTTACGGTTGACTTGACGAGCACTGAGTGGGGTACTGACAGTGCTGTATTTTACAATAAACAGTATTTCAAGGATCCTTTGAAAGGAAAAATCGTCGATAAAATTTTAGCCAATGTTGCGCCTGAAAAAGCAACGTATCCCCGATTTTATTCCTACGATTTGAAATTAGGAATTAAAGAAATTGTGAAGGATGCAGATTATGTAGGTGGGTTTTCTCAGCAAGGAAGTAAGATGATTGGATCTGGAACGAAGGAACAAAAAGCAACACTTACTTTTAAAAGAAATAACAAATTGTTTTAGTGGTTTCTTCCCTAAGTTTTGTGGTGCGTCCCGATCGAATTAGCTCCGATAATGCTGCCATTGTTTGTTATTATGAACAAGATAGTATCTACCATCCTTCGGTGGAAATGAAGTACATCAGTAAAGATAGAGAGTTGAGTTTTATTCGAACTTCTGGTGTGGGCGTGTCCATGCCTTTTTTCAATTCTTTCCATCAGATGGATATGTATGTAGATGCCATTTATTGGAAGATTGATGATCCCATTATGGAGTTGAAGATGTTGAGTGGTCAAGGCGAAAGCAAGATGGTGCTAGAGTCGAGTAATCTGTATACCGACGAGCGTTATCAAAAGATTCAAGGAATTTCTGATGTGAGTCCGCTCTACACCATCAAACAATATGTAGAAAAGACAAGTAGAATTATATATGTTCCTGACTTTGCTCGTTATTTGAGAGTAAGTGAACAGCAAGCGCGTTCATTGATAATTTATTTGGCTAACAAAGGATTTCTAAGTTACGATTTTGAAACCGATGAGGCAACTGCGAATGAGAAGTTGTATTATTACTTAGCTGCAAGAAGCAATAAAACGGATTACGATAAAATTGAAATCGAATCTGTCATTTCCGCTTTACCGAATGCCAAGTTAAATTTGATGAATTTTGAAATGGACTTGCAGGGTGTAGGAAGAATTTTACTGAGCGACTCACAGCAAGTGTGGATTGCACCGATAGAACAAGAAATGCGTTTGTTGAAGAATAGAGATTTTGAATTTAGTGGTCGTGTTCATGCAGGTAGAAGTGATTTTTACGGCAAGAAATTCAAATTTTTGTATGATCAATTTAGAATCGATTTGACCAATGTAGATTCCATCCGACTAAAAGTAGTTTCCGAAACAGAGTTGGATGCGAACGGAAATCCTAAGTTAATCCCTTTGAAAAGCACCTTACAAAACGTTGCAGGAAAAATTTATATTGATAGTTTAACGAATAAGTCGAGTCGAAAAAGTTACCCCGCTTACCCAATTTTCGTGAGCGACAAGGAGGCGTATGTTTATTATGATCATCCCTCCATTTTTAATTCAGTTTATAAGCGTGATAATTTCTATTTCAAGATGGATCCGTTTACGATTGATTCGCTTGACAATTTTTCGGCGGGTGGACTTAAATTTAAAGGAGATTTTGAATCGGGAGGCATATTCCCTACCATTGCTGAAACTGCAATCATTCGACCGGATTATTCTTTCGGTTTTGAAAGGGAAAGTCCGACTGAAGGGTATCCCATGTATGGCGGTAAAGGAAGATATTACAACCATATTGATTTAAGTTATGCAGGACTATTGGGAGAAGGAAAAGTAGAATATCTAAGTTCCGCCTCTGAATCAAAAGAAATCAACTTTTTCCCAGATTCAACCAACCTAGATAAAGCCTCTTGGGATTTGAGAAAAGAGACCATTGCCGGTATTGGATTTCCACAGGCAAACGGGTCCGATACGTACATCAACTGGAGACCAAGGGAAGATAAGATGTATGTCTTCAAAAAATCATCAAAACTTGAAATTTATTATAAGAATGTGACTGTTGATGGGAATTTAATTTTAGCATCAAAAGGCTTAGGCGGAAATGGCGATTCTTATTTCTTGGAGTCCGAATTGTACTCTAAGGATTTTTGGTTCAAACAAGATGCATATGGAGCGGATACCTCTGATTTCAAGTTGAAGTCGGATGATGCTAATGTGTTAGCCATTCAAACCAAAAATGTAAAATCAAAAATTTATTTGGTAAAGCGGTTTGGAGATTTTATCTCTAACGGAAAAGGTTCATTTGTAAGTTTTCCATTGAACCAATACATCTGCTACATTGAACAATTCAAATGGTTTATCGATAAACAAGAAGTTGAATTTGGTGAGGACTATAAAGACAATACCAAACTCAATATTGAGGGTTCTGATTTCGTGTCCATCAATCCTTATCAAGATTCCTTACGATGGAATGCTGGGTTAGCACGATATAGTTTGATTGATTATTTAATAAAGGCCAGAAAAGTTAAAGAAATATTAGTAGCCGATGCATCCATCCAGCCCAATGACACTACCACCATTGTGATCGAAAGAAACGCAGTGATGCGACCTTTGCTGAATGCCAAAATAGTTGCAAATACAACCACTAAACTGCATCATATTAACGAAGCAGATGTAAATGTATTAGGACGAAAAAAGTACGAAGCCACTGGAAAGTATGCTTATACAGATCCTGCGGGAGCCAAGCATTTAATTGCATTGGAGCGCATCGGAATTGATACTTCTTTGCAAACCTATGCGAACGGAGTAATTCCAGACAGTGTTCAATTCATGTTAAGCAGTAGTATCCAATATAAAGGTGGCGTTTATATTGCTGCTGCGAATCCCCTGTTAAACTTTGATGGCTTTGCTAAAGTGAATCATTTATGCGAAGAAAAATTACCTGCGAATTGGTTTAGTTTTAAAAGTGATATTGACCCTAAAGGTGTGACCATTCCTATCAATGAACCCAAAAATGAGAATGGCGAAAAATTGGCTTTGGCGATTTCTCATTCATCGGATAGTACTGGTTTTTACTCCTCTTTCATCTCGCCGAAACAACGTAGTACTGATACAGATTTAATTTCTGCTTCTGGTGTATTAAGTTATGATACGAAAGCAAAAGTGTATAAGGTTGCTTCGCCAGAGAAAATATTATCTCCTGATGCTCCCGGGAATATGATCATGTTAAATGATGCGAATTGCGTGGTGTATGGAGAAGGAAAATTAAATCTCAATTCGACATTTGGTCAGTTTGTCATGTCAGTAAATGGAAATGTAAAAAACAATACCAATAACGATAGCACTCACTTTGATGTACTTGTCGGACTTGATTTTATGTTTAATAATGATGCACTTAAAAGTATGTCGGAGCTCATCACCGGAAATCCTACGCTTAAACCTACAGACGATACAAGAACCGTTTGGGTGCGTGCAATTAAAGATATCGTAGGTATTGAAAAGGCTGATAAAATGATTTCAGAGTACAGCTTATACGGAGCGCCGAAAAAATACCGCAAGAATTGCAACAGACTATTTTTCTCTCCGATCTAAAATTATATTGGGATATGCAAGCTCAAGCCTTTCGCTCAAACGGACCCATCGGAATTGGGTTTATTGGGAAAGAGGCAATTAGTCGGCAGATGGTTGGATATTTTGAAATTCAAAGAAGGCGAGGAAATGATGTCTTTAACCTGTACCTTGAATCGGATAAAGGAACTTGGTGGTATTTTAACTACTCAAGAGGTATTATGCAATCCATTTCATCGGATAATAAATACAACGATGCAATCAACAATTTGAAGCCTGAGAAGCGGGTAGCTAGTGCAAAGGGAGACACTCCTACCTATGAATATATGTTGAGTACGGATCGTAAAAAAGCGGAATTTATAAAGAAATTCTTGGGGCAATAGATGTTATTAGTAGAAGGTTGTTGGACACAGATTTCTAGACTCAAGATTGAGGTAGGTTATTTTGATCAATGCTTTGAATTTTAATTGGTTAAGTATTAGTTGTTCATAAAGCAAGTTCGTTTCAATAATCGACTTAACATTAAATTGATATATTTGGAGCTGTATGATGAGTTTTACAAACCTAAGTCTAGTATTGCTTGCGTATATGATGGCTTCCATGCCCTCAGCGGTATGGATTGGAAAGTTGTTATACGGTGTTGATGTAAGAGACTATGGAAGTGGAAATGCAGGTGCTACCAATACCTTTAGAGTACTCGGAAAAAAAGCGGGTTTGCCCGTATTAATATTAGATATTTTAAAAGGATTTGTGGCCGTAAAGTTGGTTTGGCTCACTGCAAAATATTTACCTGACACCCAGCAATTTGTCAACTTAGAATTAAGTCTTGGATTAGCCGCCTTGATTGGACATATCTTTCCCGTTTTTGCAGGTTTCAGAGGCGGAAAAGGCGTGGCTACCCTACTTGGAATTTTATGCGCCGTTCATATAGGTGCCGCATTAATTTGTATTGCAGTATTTATGATTACCATTTTTTTTACTCACTATGTTTCGTTAAGTTCAATGCTTTCCGCATTAACTTTTCCAATTTCAATTATGTTTATCTATCATGAAACCATACCAGGTCTCAACATTTTTGCCATGTTTGTTTGTGTTTTGGTTTTAATCACTCATCAAAAAAACATTGAAAGATTGTTGAGTGGCGAAGAAGGAAAAATTGCTTTTCAACCTGGAAGTAAAACCAGTTAAATTTGTAAGATTTCGTTAGAGATTCAATTTATTTTTTTTGTAATAGTGCTGAAATTAAATCATTTACAATTATTTTCTCCTGATTAATTTCAAATTCCCATAGAATGGTTTCGCTATAAATCCACCAAAAGATTCATGAGAATTAGCAATAAATTGTAACCGCTGCTCTGAATAAAGCGTATAGAAGGAGCGAAATTAATTCTAGCGGAAAATGAAAAATACATTTGTAGCCTTGACCTTGTTGTTGTCAATAATATGTACATCGAATGAGATCGTAAAAGCGGGTGGTCAATCAGAACATTCAAGAGCGAAAACAGCCGAAAAATATTTCTTGGCGAAACAGTATGAAAAAGCTTCGCCTCTTTATGCTCAACTGGTGAGTAGCAATCCCAAAAAATTATAAATACAATTACTATTATGGTATATGTATATTAATTGCTGGAAAGGATAAGAAAGAAGCGATTCCTTATTTAGAGATGGCAATTCAAAATCCAAAGACACCCGAAGATATCTATTATTATATGGGTCGTGCTATGCATTATACGTATCGCTTTGATGAAGCCAATCAGTTATTTGTTGAATTTAACAAAATCATTGGTGTTAAAAACGCAGGTCGTTGGGGAACCCCACAACTTATGGAAATGTGTAATAATGGGAAGCAGTATTTAGATACCACTAAATTGACATCAATTAAAGAGCGTACGGAAAGTGCGGCTTATGACTTTTACAATAAATACATGTTTGATAATCCTAATGGTAAATTATTAAGCATGCCTGATGAAATCATTAAATCTGCTAAAGCAAGTAAAGATGATGGTCCTACTATTTTCTTGAGTGCAAATGGAAGAGTAATGTACTACAGTGCAACCCATGAAGCCACGGCTAGCCGTGATATTTTCCGTGTAGAAAAAGATTTAGATGGTAATTGGGGAGAACCAATTGCTTTAGATAAATCTGTGAATGGATCACAAGATGAATTATTTCCTACTTGTAATAACGACGGTCGCATATTATATTTTAGCTCACGCGGACACAGTTCAACAGGTGGTTTTGATCTTTTTAAATCATATTATAACACGGTTACAAAAACTTGGTCACAGCCAGAAAACATGGGGAGTCCTTATAATTCGCCGGATGATGATTTCTGCTTTGTAGCTTCCACGCAGGAACAAAAAGCATATTTTACGAGTCAACGAGAAACCGCTCCGGGGACTTTTACCGTATACGCCATGAGCTACGCCAATACTGAAGACTTACCCGTTGCTATCAATGGAAAATTCAATTGTGTTGGTCAACCTGATTTGAAATCGGTACATTTAATTATTACCCGCGATGGTTCTCAAAATATAATTGCTGATCTAATGACCAATGAAACCAATGGTGCTTATGCAGTAGAATTACCTGGTCCAGGAACCTACTCTTTCCGTGTTGAAGCACCCGGATTTCAACCACACACCGAGGATATCCGTTTCGGTGAATTTAGTGATAACATTTATGTACAGGATATCTTCCTAAGTAAAAGCGTAAGCGGAATGGAAGACTTAGCCATCGCAAATCGACGCTTAACTGAATCAGGTTTTGTAGATGAATCATTGATGGCTGGAATTGACGATGAAAATGATTTAAGTACGTCGGGAGTAAAGTATTCTGAAGCCCAAATGGCGGCAATGAAAGCGAGTGGCTATACTCCAGAAATGATCGCAGAAGCAAAGGAAAATGCAAAAAATAAAAACGCGAACAATGCGAATACATCCATCTCGAATATAATGGCTATGCAGCAATCAGGAATACAAGGAAGCAACGAAGGACTTGTTTTTAAAGTTCAGATTGGAGCTTTTAGAAAACATTCTCGTGAAATAGTAACCCAGCGATTGGAACGCAAAACTGATAAAACGATGTTAACAAGCTTTGATGATTTATCATGGTTACGATTTTTTATCGGCGGAGAAAACACGTACTCTTCAGCTAGAAACTTGAGAGAAACTTTAATACAAGCTGGTTTCGAAGATGCTTTCATTGTTGCTTTCAACAAAAACAAACCGATGAAATTGAATCAAGCCATTCAATTGGTCGCCAATTCAAACGATAACGACTAACAATCAATATATTAATAGTTAAAAGCTCCGAATTATCGGAGCTTTTTTTTTGAGATAAACAATAAGATTTTTCCAATTAATGTTTTTGCTCTAGTTCAATCTGTTTACCTTTGAGACATTCTTAAAACTATGAGCAACTCGTATTCCCCGCAAGAGCAAGAGGAACTACTCCTTGAAGAGGAAATTTTGAATGAAAATCAAATCATCCTCTATAACGACGATGTTAATACCTTTGACTGGGTTATTGATAGTCTGGTTTCTATCTGTAGTCATGATCGCGATCAAGCAGAACAATGCTCTGTTATTGTTCATTACAAAGGCAAATGTTCGGTTAAAGTGGGTTCTTTTGACCATCTTCGACCTATGTGCGAAGCTTTACAAGACCGAGGATTAAGTGCAACCATTGAATAAAAATAAATCGTGAAAAAAAACAGTATCCAATTTGCTGGCTATGTTCTACTGCTAGCGACCATTATTGCATGTTCTAAAGTGCCAATAACGGGAAGAAAGCAAGTGAGTTTACTTCCAGAGTCGGAATTAATTTCTTTGAGTTTAACGGAGTATCAAAGTTTCTTAAAGACCAATCCTCCTGCTGGAAATCATGATCAAAACACGATCATGGTAAAGCAAGTCGGGAATAAGATTCAACAAGCGGTGACAAAATACATGGCTCAAAATAAATTGAGCAGTCGTTTGGCAGGATATAAATGGGAATTTAATTTAGTAAATGATCCAACCATCAATGCTTGGTGTATGCCTGGAGGTAAAGTTGTAGTGTATTCAGGACTTTTAGGAGTTACCCAAAATGAAAATGGGTTAGCCATTGTGATGGGTCATGAAATTGCGCATGCGGTAGCTCGTCATGGAAATGAAAGAATGAGTCAAGGTATGGTAACCCAACTCGGGGGCATTGCTTTGGGAGTGGCCCTTCAAAACAAGACCGCTGAGACACAAGCCTTATTTCAAACGGCTTATGGCGTGTGAAGTACCCTTGCTGTTATGCTCCCCTACTCTCGTTTACATGAAACAGAAGCGGATAAAATGGGTTTGATCTTCGCCGCTATGGCTGGGTATGATCCAAGAGAAGCACCCAAATTTTGGCAACGTATGGCTGCAAAAGGTGGTGCTAAACCGCCCGAAATATTAAGTACACATCCCAGTGATGCAACACGTATAAACGATTTAAATAAGTTTATGCCTCAGGCATTAAAATATTACAAGCCTTAGTATTTTCTAGTCTTTTAGATGTAATCCCAGTTTAAAAATGTCGATTCTATTTATTTGTGTACTTATCATCTTTGGCATTTTTCTGATTTATATAGAAATTCTTATAGTTCCCGGACTTCTTGTAGGTATTCTGGGAGGAATCTTTGTCATCATGGGAATTGGGTGGACTTGGCAAGTATATGGTTCCACGGCTGGGTCGATCGTTGCCATATCCTCTTTGTTACTTACGGCCTTAACTGTTTGGTCGGCCTTGCGCACTGGATTCTGGAATCGTTTCAGTTTGCAGGGACAATTAAAGGTCGAGCCAACGAAATCGATACAGAATCCATCAAAGCAGGAGATCATGGTGCAGCCCTATCCAGTTTGCGCCCAATGGGAACTATTCGCGTAAATGGAAAACGATTTGAAGCCAGTTCTGAAACGGGAATGATCCCTGTTAATTATCCCATCATTGTAGTGCGCATCGAAGACAACAAAATCATTGTGCGTGCCGATGTGTAAACATTAAAAAATCAAACTAAAATAATTCAATTCTTATGCAACTACCCTTTATACTTCTTATTATAGCCGGAACATTTATATTCATTTTGTTCTTCTTGTATTTCGTACCTGTTAACCTATGGATCACGGCAGTATTTAGCAACGTTCGTATCAGCATCATGAACCTTATCTTGATGCGCCTTCGTAAAGTTCCGCCTTCCATCGTTGTCAATGCGATGATCAACAGTACGAAATCCGGTTTAGATATCACCACCAATGAAATTGAAACACACTTTTTAGCGGGCGGTAATGTAAACAACGTAATTAAAGCACTCATTTCCGCCGACAAAGCCAATATTCCATTAACCTTTAAGATGGCAACGGCCATCGATTTAGCAGGTAGAGATGTTGCTGATGCAGTTCAATTATCCGTAAATCCACGTGTAATCGATACACCTCCGGTTTCAGCAGTAGCTAAAAACGGAATTCAATTAATTGTTCGTGCACGCGTTACCGTTAGAGCCAACATCAATCAATTAGTAGGTGGTGCCGGTGAAGAAACCATTTTAGCACGAGTTGGGGAAGGAATTGTTACCACCATCGGTTCTGCTTATGATCACAAGACTGTATTAGAAAACCCTGATAAAATTTCAAAAACAGTGTTGAGCAAAGGCTTAGATGCAGGTACAGCCTTCGAAATTCTTTCGATCGACATCGCCGACATCGATGTGGGTGAAAACATTGGGGCAAAGCTTCAAACCGAACAAGCTTCGGCCGATTTAAAGGTAGCACAAGCGAAAGCGGAAGAGCGTCGTGCTATGGCAGTTGCATTTGAACAAGAGATGCGCGCGAAAGCACAAGAAGCAAGAGCCAAGGTAATCGAAGCCGAAGCACAAATTCCATTGGCTATGGCAGAAGCTTGTGAGCGGGAAATTTAGGCGTGATGGACTATTATAAGTTACAAAATGTACAGGCAGATACAGCGATGAGAGAATCGATTGCTAAGCCGGGTGGTACTTCGAGTGATAAGAAATAAAACTTTAGCTTTCGGCAAAAAAATACCATTCGTTTTGATTTCGTTCTATTGAATGACAATTCTTTGATGCGTTGAAAATTGATGAGTCGATATCGACACGATATAAACCCCTCTCGGAAACCCATCAAAAGAAATTGAAAACGAACTTGTAGAACTCAACAAATGTTCAGTGGAAATTAATTTCCCTCTCAAATCATAAATTGAATATTTAATATTTTCCTGAACAGTTTTTAAGTCAAGAAAAACTGAACCATTTGTTGGGTTTGGAGATAATCTAACTATAGAATTGTTATTCACTGATTGGAGCGAAGTAATTGTTGGATTCGAATATTTCGCTATAAACGCATCTCTGCTTGCCGTAGGTGTTAAACTCAATATTCCGGGACTAGGATCAAAATCTATGGTACTATTAAAAAAGCCTGAAATAAAGATATGCGAACTATGACTTATTTCAAGTGAAGTAGCCTGATCAAAATTGAGTCCACCAGCCGTAAAACCCCATAGATATCTTCCATTTTCATTCAGTTTCAACACAAAAACATCATCACTTCCTGCATTAAAAATATTTTGTGTGATGTTTGTATCCGGATTAATATCTAGAGTACCCGTGAAGCCGCCAGTGAGGTAAATATTATTCGAATTATCCGTTTTAACAAAACGTGAATTTACATTTGAAGTTGAATTCAGTCGTTGTGCCCAATTAAAATTTCCGCTCGAATCTAGTTTTAGAATAAAAGTATCATAAAATCCCCCCGCTTGAATAAACGAATTTCCAACACTTGGATCGAAGTCAACATTTCCTAGAAACTGACCGATTACAATAACATTAGAAAAGGAATCAACAGCGATTCCATTGGCTAAATCGGCACCACTTCCACCTATTGATTTTGCCCAGCCAAAGTTTCCATTTCGATCCAATTTAACAATGAAAACATCATCAGAGCCATTCGAAGTAAAATTAGCTGCTGATAAACTCGGATCTAAGTCGGCGGTTCCTCTATAGGTACCTGTAACAAATAAATCGCCATTGCTATTGATTGAAATGCCGCGTCCAACATCGGAATTTGTTCCACCTAATTGTTTAGCCCAAACAAGATCACCATTTATGTCAAGTTTAACGACATACCCTTCAAAAGCTGAACCGCCAGCAGCTGTGAGAAGAAACATATTGTTTGAAGGATCAAAGTCGGCGCTGCCTGTAAATAAACCTGTTAAATAAACATTTGAAGAATCATCAACTACAACTGACCTCCCTTCTTCAATACCCATAAAGCCGCCAAATTGTTTAGCCCACTGTTCATTACCTGCAGTATCAATTTTAGAAGAAACGCATCAAAGTCACCAAAAGAATTTAACATTAAGGTTCCTGCCCCTGAGGAAAAATCAATTTGAGTTAAAAACCTGTAGCATAGCAATATACCTTTATCGTCCAAACAAAGAGTGATTCCTTCATCGGTACCCGATGATCCATAACTCTTCCCCCACACAAAATTTCCATTGGGATCCAGTTTTACGAGATAAACATCAGATGAGCCAACGGTTGAAACAGAAACAACACCTGGTCCCGGATCTAAATCCATCGTACCGCTATAAAATCCGAGGATATAACTATTTCCAAGTGCATCCACCACTACGGTCTTTGCCGTTTCTCCACTGCTACCACTTTGTTGTTTTGCCCAAAAGAGTGAAGGTGTTTGTGCATTTAAATCTGAAATAAATGCGAGGATCAAAAATATAGGTAGAATTTTTTTCATCTGATATTATTTGATGTGAAGGTAAAAAAAGACGATAATATTTTATCTATAAAAATCATCTTAAAATTACCTATTTTACATTACATATTTTAGGTAAAAGTTATTTTCTTATGATTTTAATTTTTCTGGATAATAAGAAGATCGAAAACAACCATCCTTTACTTGATATTCATCACTTTAGGGGAAAATAAAAATAAAATTCCAGCCAATATTAAATTAATTTGGGAACATCTAATATTCTACTAACTTTGCCCTCCCGAAAAGGAACAGGTTGCGTAGCTTAACTGAATAGAGCATCTGACTACGGATCAGAAGGTTGGGGGTTTGAATCCCTCCGCGACCACTAATAAATAACCAACAAAAAGGCTCCCTTCGGGAGCCTTTTTTCGTTTCAGGAAGGTCTGGGAATGCTCGCATTGTTGGCCTCGAGAGCCTCAGCCAACTTCGAGAGCCTCAGCCAACTTCGAGAGCCTCAGCCAACTTCGAGAGCCTCAGCCAACGTTCTATTATATCCATTGCCTAAGAGAACTCGCGGGCAGCATATTGCTTGGCCTCGAGAGCCTCAGCCAACGTTCTATTATATCCATTGCCCAAGAGAACTCGCGGGCAGCAATGAATCTTTTTATCAGAAAACACACCTATATTTTTTAATCTATTTTTTCTTATTTTCGAAGTACATATTTTATGATTAAACCACAAGTAGTTTCCTTAAGCAAAAGTGATACGCATACTTTCAAAAAATACAATTGCGAAAAAATTGCGCTAATAGAAGGCCTGGGCATTAAAGGCGATGCTCACGCAGGTAAAACGGTAAAGCATCGTTCTAGAGTAGCCGTAGACCCCATGCAGCCTAATTTACGACAAGTTCACTTGATCCATTCGGAGTTGTTTGATGAATTAGCAGAAAAAGATTTTTTAGTAACACCCGGTGCTATGGGTGAAAATATCACTACACAAGGAATTGATTTATTGAATTTGCCTAAGAATACAATTCTTAAAATAGGAACAAGTGCAGCAATACAAATAACAGGATTAAGAAACCCTTGTCTCAATTGGATTCCATTAAAACTGGTTTAATGAAAGCCGTATTAGATCAGGATGAACAAGGGAACTTGATACGTAAGGCTGGTATTATGGGAATTGTATTGCAAGGAGGAGATGTTTTCGTTGGCGATGATATTTTGATTCAACTTCCTAATCCTCCTTATGAAAAATTGGAAAAGGTGTAGCTCGATAATATGAATGAAAAATAGTTTTTAATTAAACCAAACCGCATACTTCTGCCTGCGTAATTCTAACGCTAGATTTTTTTCCATCTCCAATGCTTCTTCCTGGGTCATCGGATCAATATGCATGTATAAACTCGGACGCAAATATTTTCCATATTTCTGTACGATGTTCGAGCTTAGTTTATGTCCTTTTTTATTGACGTAGCCCATTTTGTGTTGTTCAAACCTTTCCTTAGGATCTTTACTCGTCATCCCCACGTAAAGACATTCTAACACACCGTTAAACTGAGGATTCGCTTCTCGAAATTTAGCATTTTCTGAAAATACTTTTTTCGATAACTCAATCACGTAAACACGATAAATCATTTTTGACATGGTGAATTGGCAAATTGGTGTCGCGAGGCTTCGCGATGGCGAATTGGTGAATTGACGATCCCGAAAGCTATCAGAGGTGAATGGTGTCGCAGGGCTTCGCAATGAGACGAAGCTAGAAGCTAGAAGCTAAAACTCCACTACCCTACTGTATACCAAACCATGTTTTTTCTTCAATGATTTGCATTTTTTTAACGCAGATTTTGATCCGGTTTTTTCGAGTTTATAAAAATCAGCATAGTACTTTTTACTCAGCATTGAATAGTAAATTTTTAGTTTCTTTTTTTCGCTGTTAAAGTTTGATGGCATATTAAAATATAATTCTAACTTTCCTTTTGGCTTTAAAGTTTTGGTAGCTCTGTATTGCTCAGGAAATAAAGGGTTGTTTGATTTCCCCAGAAAAACGATGGCTTTAAAGCCGTTTTCAGATAATTCTTCCCATTTATAGCGGTTAATGAAAGGAGGTAATTCAGCCTCGTGAGTATGTAAAACCATGATACTGTCGTTAGAAGAATTATTGATGGAAATAGAATATACAGCTTGACCTTCGCTATCGGATGGGTAGACTTGAGAAATTAAAAAGAATTGACCTAGAGAACAAAATGGTAAAAAGGATAGACCTATCAAACAACTATAAAAAAATAGTACTTTTCGCATTTCCATGACTCGAAGGTAGCAAAATAAGATCTAAAATAGAATTCTAAAAAGTAAAAGGTCAAAAAAAAGCCTCGAAATTACGAGGCTTAATTACTTTATAGATGTTATTAATCTTTCTTTGCACCTTGCTTACGCTCTTTAATACGAGCACTCTTACCCACCATATCGCGTAAATAGAAAATACGTGCTCTACGTACTTTACCACGTTTGTTCATATCGATACGAGTAATTTTTGGACTATTGATAGGGAAAATACGCTCTACACCTACATTGCCAGAAATTTTACGAATGGTAAAGGTTTCTGTAAGACCTTGTCCGCGACGTTGAATTACAACACCTTGAAATTGCTGCTCGCGCTCTTTGTTTCCCTCTTTAATTTTGTAGTAAACGGTGATGGTGTCGCCTGACCTGAAATCCGGCCATGATTTAGCTTCAATAAGTTGCTCCTGCGCTATTTTAAGTAAGTCCATGATTCTTGTTATTTTACCCCCAAATTGGGGCTGCAATATTAGTGAAAATTTGAACAAGAATATATTTTATTTTGAAAAATTTTGGATCCCTAGATTTATTAGTTTTCATCAAATAGTAATAAATTGAAATACAATAACATGCAAGTCTGATTTATCATGAGGTTTTTTTAAAATTTAAGAGGTCCGGAGATACTTAAAAAGCAAATACCCTTAATCTTAGGGTGTCTTTTGGTCAATCGAATCGAAAAAATTGATTAGTTTTTTTCCGATAGACAAATTGTCGAAATGATCCTGAGCGAATTTTTTTGCATGAATTCCCATTGATTTTTGTAGATGGATCTTCGAGTAATTTAAGGATATTAGAAGCAAACTCTTCGGCGGTGTTTCCGATGAGAAAATCACGTCCATCTACCCCAGCAATTCCCTCGGCCCCAATAGAAGTAGTAACGATTGCTTTTTGCATGGCCATCCCTTCCACTATTTTCACTCTCATTCCGCTTCCACTAAACAATGGGACGATCATGATTCCACCATTTCCAATGAAGGCGATATTATCGGTTACAAAATCATTTACTTCAATACTATTACTTTGATATGCTTTTATTGACTCCGGCATCTTTTTTCCTGCTAAGGCCAATTGAGCTGCAGGGAATTTTGCTTTCACGATGGGCCAAACTTTTTCAAAAAACCATTCGATTCCTTCGATGTTTGGCAACCAATCCATTGCGCCAATATGAAAAACGAGTGTTGGGTTAGGCTCTTTGTTGATGGGATAATCATTCGTGTCAATACCAACTGGAGCGATATGAATGGGTAAGTCGGCTCCTAATTTTATCAATAACTTTCGTCATCTGAAGTCATGGCTGCTATACCATCTACACGATTTAGAGCCCATTGTTCGTAATGTTGCAATCGGTCTGCGAGGAGATTTAAATACCACTTTCGGAGCCATTTCTTCTCCGACTGAGCCAATCTTTTCCAAATCAAATGTTCAATATTGTGAGTTCTTAAAATTACTTTAGCATTTGAAAATTGTCGGATTACCTCCATATAAGGAATCATGAATAAGCTTTCTAGAATGATCGTATCGAACTTTTCTTTTTTCAGGATGTTGATGAGCGCCTCTTCAAAATCTCGCTTTACAAATCGGATGATGTGGTAGGATTCTCCAGTGAAAACATTAAACAAAGCGGCAAAAGGTTTGATGCGATTATCGAGATAAATTCCTTCAATGCGAGTCATTTTTTTATACCCTTCATCGAGCGAATCCAAGTCGGTCAATTGTTTGATAGTATTGAAAGAAAGTACTTTTAATTTTGCACCATTTTCATGCAATGATTTTTGCATATGGTACATAGCAATACTGCCACCATCAACGGGCGGAAAAGGTACGCGAATACAGAGTTGTAAAATTCTCAAAGCAGTTTAGGATTTTTCTTTTGATTGAATAATTTTTTGAAGAAACTGATATAAGCATCTCGATCAAAGATGACCGAGTCATGGGTAGCTTTGTAGATCAAAAATAATCCAACAGGTAATAAGATCATGGAGGATGTCCACATTCCTCGCCAAGCGGGAAGAATCCCTTCTTTAGCGAATTTCTCTCCTGTGATGCTCAAAATATGATAGGTTAAGAAAAACACAATTGAAATCACCAATGGCATTCCTAGCCCTCCTTTTCGAATAATAGCTCCTAACGGGGCGCCTATGAGAAAAAGGATAAAACAAGCTGCCGACAAGGTCAGTTTACGGTGCCACTCTACTTCAAAGCGTGCCAGTTGACTGTTTCTAGACTCTTGCTCGTCTTTAATTCCCAAGATGAATGATTGCATGGAGCGCGCTTGGTTTTTAGCGTTTTCATAAAGTTGATTGGAATTCGCTTTGAATCCAGTATCCAACAATGTAATGGCAGGACTTGAATTTACCTTTGATTTAAACAGTGCAGAATCTCTAAGAAATAAAAAATTATGAGAAATATTAATGGCGACGAGTGAGTTATTTGACAACTCTTCTTTTTTTAAACTATCCACCGCTTTTCCCAATTGATTTAAGTTCATCATTTGGTGTCCACCTTTAAACATATCTTCATTCGTTCGGTTCAGTTGAAATTGAGATAAGTCAAACCGAATGACATAATCTTTAAAAGAATTTCTCATAAGCGGATGTGTGTCGACCCCACCTTTGTTTTTACTTTTCTCCTCGTAAGAATTCCCATCATGTAAGGAGAGAATCAGAAATTTCTGATCTGGAGATGATTCCATTTCACCACTCTTAGCGATGACAACCTTTCGATTTCCGATACCGGCAGTATGATCATAGATCATAACATGGCGGATGGTTTTTCCATCATCATCTTTTTGCCCGACCTTAATACTATATCCTTCAATCCCATTATAAAATACGCCTTCTCGAATAGATAAAGAAGGCTTCTGTTGTCGAATATCATACAGCAATGATCCCATCTTTAAATTAGTATAAGGCAATACATTGTTGGAAAAGAAAAATGCTGTGCCACTTATTAGAAATACCGCCAAGAACAATGGGCGCATAATGCGTTGAAGAGAAATTCCGCTGGCTTTAGCGGCAGTTAATTCAAAATGTTCTGCCAAATTTCCGAAGGTCATGATGGAAGAAACTAAGATCGCTAGAGGAAGCGCAAGAGGAACCAAGTTTGCAGATGTGTAAAATAGTAATTCGGCGATAACAAGTCCATCTATCCCCTTCCCTACCAAATCATCAATATACTTCCATAAAAATTGCATCAACAGAACAAAAAGTGATATAAAAAACGTTAGGATGAATGGACTGATAAAAGACTTAAGAATAAGTGTATCTAATTTCTTCACTTCTCATGTGGGGATTGATTTGCAAAAATACCCTAAGTTTGGCTAATATCGATGGAGATGTCTAAAGTAAAATTCGAAAAAGAAGAATTAGATCTTCTTATCCGCCCCGAATTCTTCCTAATGAAGAAGCGTTTGGAAGTAAAAATCAATGATTTATTAACACTGTGCATTCCCGTAATTCAAGAAGAACTGGAAAGAAATTCATCTGTCATTCCTCAAAACTCGCTCGATTCCACTCCCAAAATTAGCAGGGGAGAAAACTATTTATCATTTCCTTGGCAAATTCTCGATTACCCTCGCCTCTTTGGTAAGCAACATGCTTTTGCTTTAAGAACCCTTTGCTGGTTTGGAAATGGGATAAGCGTAAGTCTGTACCTCAGCGGCGACATTGCTAAAAAATATTCCACGGCTCTTGCGAATAATTTTTCTGTCTTAGCTAAAAATGATTTCTACATATGTATTCATAAAGATCCCTTCCAACATCATTTTGAAGAAGACAATATTATTCCCTGCAGACAATTTATGGAATCAGGAAAATCGATACATATTCTCGTAGAAAACCATCATTTCATCAAAATCGTGAAATTATTCTCATTCGAAGAAATCGATTTTTTACCCAAAAAGATGGGAGAGGCGTCAAGGATTTTATTGGAAGTGATTTCAGAAAAGTAATTTGTTGGGTATACTGGGTTTTAGAGGTTAGACTTTGGTCGCGACTAACAACTAACAACTAACAACTAACAACTAACAACTAACTACTAACTACAAGCTCCCTAACAGCATTCTCAACTTTTGCACTTGAGATTCCCACAATCGAATATTAGTGTCTTTCTCCCCTTTCGCAGCGAAATCAGTAATGATTAGCGCAACATCAAGTGTAATGTCGTCTTCTTTAATTTCGAATTGGAAATAAGATCCATCGGTATCTTCTTCCCATTCAAAACGAATTAAATGGAGATCACGAATCGCAACGAGTCGGGCGTTAGAATGCCCACCTTCCCAAGCAAACGTATAAAGTTTATCTTTGACGTACTTCATCTGCAAACCAACCGGCTAATCCGCTTGAATCGCTTAGCGACGTAAACAATATTTTAGGAGAAGACCTGAATTCAAACTCTAAAGTATATTTTTCTTTATTGGTATTGGTGGGTTCCGGTAAATTCGGAAGAGGATCACTTTTTTTAGGGAGTGGTTTGGGTGCAGTACCTGCCTGAATACGCGGCCGCATCTTACTTAAATCCATTGTTTCCTCAAGCTCCTTCATCACTTTCGCTGCCTTTGCATGCAAAGGATCGATAGTTTCTATTGGCTTTCCACTTTTCCCTACAATTTTTTTATCTACTTCTTGCTTTTTCGTCTTTGAATCGAGTGGTTTTTTTTCCTTCTTAACTGAAACTTTAGGAAGCTCTACTTTCACCAACTTTTCTGCTTTAACAGGTACTTTGGTTGCCACTTTAGAAGCAATTGATTTTGAATTTTCTTTTCGAACTGATTCTTTAGAAACTACTTTTTTAGTAGGCTGCTGAGAAGCAACTTTTTTAACAGGAATTTTCGATGCTACCTTTTTCTTGGGAGCTGGCGTAGATTTTTTTGTCAAAGTCGCTGCTTTCTTTGTAGTAATTTTATTCTTCACCTTCGCTGCAGGTTTTGCCGACGCTGCTTTCTTCACGACTTTTTTGACAGCGACTTTTTTAACCGACTTTTTAACGATTGGCTTTGCTGCTTTTTTGGGAGCAGGCTTTTTAATCACTTTCTTTGTCGCTACTGCTTTCTTCTTATTTTTTGCAGACGCCATATTTACCCTTATTAATTCGAATTATGCTTGGGTGGAAATATAGTTAAAAATCAATAGGAACAAGGCCCGTTTATTCGAAATCTATGGACTGTTAAAACGAAATATTTCTCTTGCTTTTAAATGCGTAAACTATTGATTTATAGTATGATTATGGTGGTGGCTATGATTTCGATATTCTTAGCAAACTATGCTTTAGTGCATCCCATTACGGCAAATATTGTCTCTGGATTTGCACTTTTGATAAGTTTGTCGCACTTATTGATTGTTCTGTTTCATCCCAAAGGATGGGTGCAAAAAGAAAAGAATTTTCTTGGAATGTGGGTAGGTCCATTGCTCTATTCCTTGAATAAAATAATAAGTCCGTTCTCTATTTTAATGCTGCTGTTTGCCCAACCTATTTTATTAAGATGGATGAATACAGGTGAAAAGACAGAAAGTATCCAAACAGATTTTTCAGTTAAATGGAAATATGCTTCCTCTGAGTTGATGTGGATTTCAATTACCTATTTTATGCTTGATTTATGCAGGGAGTACACGGTATGGCATGAATTTCAGTTTCAAACTTTACCTGCAATTCTTCTGGTTGCGGTGTCAATAAACTGGATGATCTTTTCAAGAAAGCGGGTTTAAAGCTTTTATGATTAAATTATTATTAACTGTATAGACAATTTTTCCACAATTTGATTCGAAACTGTTGGTATCAATTTTTTAATTGGCAATATCTTGTACTTATTTGAGTTAAATTTGTTGAGAGACCATTTTGATATTTAGATGAATCATTAGATGAGATGAAGTTTGAGGTCAAGGATTGATATGAAAGAATCGTTTATCCACTTTTACAATTTCAGTAAACAATTTGTTTTTCGAAGAAGAAAAGCAATTGGTGTTATTTCAGTTTTCGTTTTTATAGTCTCAATTTTGGCTCTCTATTTTGCAAATAATAAAGTAAATCGAGATACAGATTCTTTTATTTTTAGAAATCTGAGTGACATTCCAACAGAGCGCGTAGGACTTGTTTTAGGGACAAGTCGGTATACTTCTTCTGGGAGAGCAAATCCATTTTTTTACAATCGTATACAGGCCGCGAAAACATTATATTTTTCGGGGAAGGTTCAATATTTATTATTGAGTGGCGACAATCGATATTTTAGTTATAATGAACCCCGAGAAATGCGAAAAGAATTAATGCGAATGGGTATACCCGATAGCGTTATCGTGATGGATTTTGCAGGATTTCGTACGCTCGATTCAGTTGTCAGAGGAAAGAAAGTTTTTAAGTTGAAACGTTTCATTATTATCTCTCAAGAATTTCATGGTAGAAGAGCCGTTTTCATTGCACGCTTTCATAAGATAGATGCAATTGCTTATGTTGCCAAAGACCCGCCTTCGGAATATACATGGACGGTAGAGTTGCGAGAGTACTTTGCAAGAGTAGCTATGCTGCTCGATCTTTATTTATTTGATACAAAAACCTTACTTTTTGGGAGAGGAGAAACTGCCGGAGGGAGCTTACTAGGGGACACGATCCCGATAGCTATCGGACGAATTAACGAATTAACGCGAAAGCGAATTAACACGAAATGCGAAAATCGAAAACGAAATCTTGTTTTAAGCGAAGTTGAAACATGGTTGTCGTGAGAGAAGTTGTTATAAGAAGCGAACTTGCTGATAACAAATAAATTTCGCATCGCGAAGCCTCGCGACGTGTTAATTCGCTTTTCGCGTAATCGCATTTCGTTTTAATTCGTATTTCTCGTTGAAGTAATTCCAGAAATCTTCCCATCCGTCATCGTCAATTTCCGATCTGCCATACCCGCTAATTCTTCGTTGTGAGTTACAATCACAAAAGTTTGCTGCAACTTATCTCTTAATTCAAAAAAGAGTGCATGTAACGATTTAGCATTGGCTGAATCTAAATTCCCGGATGGTTCATCGGCTAAAATTAAATACGGATTATTCATTAGCGCTCTCGCAATGGCAATTCGCTGTTGCTCTCCACCGCTTAATTGAGAAGGTTTATGTTCGCTTCTTGCTTGCATGCCTAATATGCCTAATAATTCCATCGCTCGGTCGCTTGTTTCTTTCATGGAATCGCCATTGATTAAAGCAGGCATACATACGTTTTCTAAGGCGGTAAATTCAGGAAGCAATTGATGAAATTGAAAAATAAATCCAATATGTTTATTTCGAAATGCCGCAAGCGCCTTTCCTTTTAAATGTTGAATTTCGGTTCCTTTGATGGTAATAGTTCCTTTGTCGGGCTGATCTAAGGTGCCCAGCATGTGCAATAAAGTGCTCTTGCCTGCTCCCGAAGCACCCACAATACTAACGATTTCACCTTCCTCAATATCAAGGTCTATTCCTTTTAAAACGGTTAAATCGCCGTACGATTTTTCTAAGCCTCTTGCAATAACGAGCATGGCGCAAATATAGAAAATTCAATGCCTCTGAGGAGTTGAAGTGGAAAGTGACTTCGTTTGGTTTTTTTAATGTAAGATGGGTTTGTCGCTTGTAGAATGATTCATTTCTAGCACAATAAATTTATAATGAGAAAATTCTTGAAGTTCCCGCAATCCTCTTATTTTTGCAGACTGTGGAAATATCCTTGATTCTCTCTTACCCTTGGTGGTATTCTATTTTTTGTGTTTTATGTGGTGCAGTGTATGCATGGCTCATGTATCGGAAGGAACCACTGCTCAATGAAGTATCTTCTTGGACAGGAAGAATTTTAATCGCTTCCCGTTTTTTAATGGTGACCTTGCTTGCCTTTCTTTTATTGGGTCCCATGATTCGAACATTTAGTCGTGAAGTGGAAAAACCGATTATCGTTTTAGCGTTGGATGATTCAAGATCCATCATCAATAGCAAAGATTCTCTTGCCCAAAAAGAAGCCATTAAATCAGATTTTAATAAACTGTTCAACGAATTGAAATCGGATTACGATGTGCGTCAATTTTCTTTTGGAGATCATGTTTCTGAAAATATCGAATATCAATTTAAAGATCGTCTAACTAATTTTACTCAGTTCTATAGTTATTTAGATGTGCAATTTGCAAATCGGAATGTGGGAGCTATTGTGATGGGGACCGATGGACTCTTTAACGAAGGAGCAAATCCGGTTTATGGTCCATCGAGAATTAAAGTTCCGGTTTATCCGATTGCTTTGGGTGATTCTACGGTTCGAAAGGATGTTTTAATTGCGCGTGTCAATCATAATAAGATTGCATTTTTAGGAAATAATTTTCCATTGGAGATCTTGATCGATGCAAAGCAAGCCGCAGGGAGCAGAAGTAATTTAACGATCGAAGAAGATAGTGTAGTTATTTATAATCGATCGGTAGAGATATTTGGATCAAATTTCCATCTTACGGTACCTGCTTTTCTTGATGCGAAGTCGAAAGGGATTCATCACTATAAAGTAAAGTTGAGTCCTGTTGATGGCGAAGCTACACTCATCAACAATCAATATGATTTGTTTGTGGAAGTGGTGGAACAAAAGCAAAAAGTGTTGGTACTATTCGCTGCTCCACACCCTGATCTCGCAGTGTTGCGTCAGACCTTAGAGAGCAATCTCAATTATGAAATTTCAATTGTAAAAGTAGATGATTTCAATGGTCGTTTGAATGATTTCAATTTATTGGTGTTGCATAATATTCCATCTGCAACTGGCAATGAAACCGCGTTGTTGAGTAAAATAAATGAGTCGGGAATTAGTACTTGGACCATCTTGGGCGCTTCCACCAACATCAAAGCATTTAACGAAGGACAATTTGGAGTTACTATTTCTCAATCGAACGGACAACTTAATGACATACAGGCATCGCCGGTCGAGAATTTCAGTTTATTCACGGTTTCAGATGAGTTAATAGAAACTATAAAAACTTGGCCGCCTTTGAAATCACCTTTTTGGAGTGTATCAGTCAAATTCGAATAATTATACGTTGCTAAATCAGAAGGTAGGTGTGGTAAGTACAACTCAACCTCTCCTACTCTTCCATGAAAATAACGGAAGAAAGCAAGCTGTACTTGCCGGAGAAGGATTTTGGAGATGGCGGTTGTCGGATTTCAATGATCATGGAAATCATATTTTGAGTCAGGAATTCATCTTAAGTATTGTTCAGTATTTATCCGTGAAGGAAAGTCGGAGTCCGTTTAAATTCATTGCAAAAATGAATTACAAGGAGAATGAAAATTTAATTTTTTGATGCTCAACTATATAATCAAACAGAGCAGTTAGTCAATCAACCGGATGTTTCCGTTAAAATCTATAACAAGTCAGGTAAAGAATTTCAGTTCGCGATGTCGAAGACCGACAAAGCATATACGTTGAATGCTGGAATTTTTCCGGTGGGAAATTATCGTTACAAAGCTGAAGTCAAGTTGGGCGATAAAATACTATCAAAACAAGGCGAATTCAGTGTGAGTGCGCTGCAGATCGAAACTGCCATGACGGTAGCTGATCATTCCTTATTGCATGCGCTCTCTGCTCAAACGGGCGGCGCTGTCTATTATCCTGGACAGGTAGATGAGTTAATTAAAAAGCTCAAGTCAAACGAAAATCTAAAGAGCATTTCATTCATGCATAAAAAGCTCGAAGACTTACTCAAAGAACCCTGGTTTTTCTTTTTGCTGATAGTGCTAATCTCATTGGAATGGTTTATTCGCAAACGCGCGGGCTCGTATTAATTCAGAATTCAGAATTAAGAATTCAGAATTTTATTAAATAGTAATTATAGCTTCGGATATTGCTTTTTTTCATCACTAAAGACACAAGAGTTCACTAGAGTGCACTTGAGTTTGATTTCGCGTATTAGCGAATTCGTCTAAACTCATTTTTCGCATTTCGCATCTTTCGCATTTAGTGATTATTCGTATTTCGCGTCCCCGTTTTATTTTCCGAAGCTATAAATTCTATAATTCCAGGTGAATTACCAACATCGGCACATCCGCCTGATACGAAACTCTTTTAGTGATGCTTGGATTGGCCATCGCTTGTAAGAATTTGCGGTGATGGGTGACCATGGCTAGACAATCGGCTTTTTGGTTTTTGAGGAAGAAGGTAATTCCGTCAGCGATATTAAGGTCGGTGCAAACGAAACCTTTCATCTTTGGATAGGATACAAATTGTTTGATACGTTTCGTTACGCGATCTAAGTCTGAATCATCGTGCACTAAATTCTTATTGTCTACATTTAGGAAAATGATTTCGGATTTAAACATTTTTGCGAGAAGAACCACTTCATTGGAGGCAATTAGATTTTCGTCGCTGAGATCGGTGCTGAATACAATTTTCTTGAGTCCGTTGAATTTCGATTTTTGAGGGATGAGCATCAGGTTGCAGGGCGCGTCTTTAATGACTCTAGAAGCATTACTGCCAATAAAGAATCTTTGCACTTGAGTGGAAGAAGTATTCGCCATCACAATCATATCCACTTTCTTTTCAGTTGCAATTTCAATGGTTCGAGCTGAAGGTAATCCTTGTTGTAGGATCAGCTCAAAAGGTACGTCTTTTTTACGTTTTCTAAAATCTTTGAATAGAATTTTTCAATTGCTTTAGTGCATCTTCCTTCAAGATATTGAAGTCGAGTTGTACGGTAGAAACGGAAACGTCGGTATAGATCACAGGGGTTTCGTACGCATGCATCAATAGGATTTTACTCTTATAAACTCGAGCTAGTTCAACAGCATAGCGAACAGCATTTTCTGATCCTTTACTGAAGTCGGTGGGACATAAGATGGTTTTCATGGTGTTATTTATTAATCGGTTAATTGATGTTTTTATTAAGCATTATGTTTTCACGGGTCCATTTGATTTGCGAAACTTGAGGTGTTTTTCGAAAAGTACAATCTTTTACTGAGCAAATATTACAAGGGATTTCCATGCAAGGATCGGTGTGAACAAATACCTCAACCTGATTTTCGACATCGAGATTCAATACTCGCTCTAACTTTTTAATTTGCTCATGCACCTCATCTAATTGATAATAGAATGGTAAAGTGAGGTGACAATCCACATGCAAATAATGACCGAACTTTTGCAATCTCAAATTGTGAATGTCGATCCATGATTCGTCACGATACTGCTGAAGTGAAACGGTGATGCTTTCAATGGTTTCCAAATCCGCTTTGTCGAGCAAATGATTGATGGATTCTCGTAATAATTTTATTCCACTTCCCATTATATGTAACGCTAAAAGAATGGCTAATGTTGGATCAATCCACGACCATCCGGTCATTTTATAGGCAAAAAGTCCGATGATTAATCCGCCACTGGTAATGGCGTCGGCTTTGAAATGTTGTCCGTCGGCTTTCAAGATAGCAGAATTATTTTCTGCACCTTTCTTTCGTAAGTATCGACTCATCCAATACATACCAAGCGTAGAGACTATGGTTAGACCAATACCGATATCAATATTTTGCAATAGATGTGGATCAAAATAATGCTGAATAGCATTTATGATAATGTAAATTCCAGTTCCAAAAATTAGCGCGCCTTCAAATCCGACTGCTAAGTATTCAATTTTTCCATGTCCATACGGATGATCGGCATCTTTTAATTTTTGAAGCATAGAACAAGCTGTAGAGAGCGAAGAAACTTGTAGCAATATTGATAAACGACTCTAATGCATCACTGAGAATTGCTTCTGATTTCGAAAAATACCAAGCCGAAAATTTGATGAGCATGATAATTATTGAAAAGAAAAGCACCCACCGAATGGCAGAAACTTTTGACTTAATATTTACAGGTGCAGCTTTTCTCATTACTTTGATCAATAAAGATAATGAATTATTGAAACGATGCCAATGAGTCCAATTAATATCAATACAATTTTGCGAAACATCAGTTGACTGATTTGTTGCAGCATTCTTTTCCCTATCCATGATCCAACAAAAGATACAGCAATGAGCATCGGTATGTAAGAAAACTCTTTGGCTTGTAAATAATCATTCCCCAAGTAAATAAAAGTTCTCGTTATATCAACTCCCATATCGATAGCCGCTGAAGTGGCTACAAATGCGCTTTTTTCCAAGTTGTATGCCGCCATCGCCGCTCCACGAACTGCACCTCCGGTTCCAATAAGTCCGGCTAAAAAACCAGCAATGCTTCCACCTGTTACTGCATTTTTGGGAGTCGGAGCAATTTTGAGTGAAGGTCGAATTAAGAAGAGAATAGCAAAACTTAATAGAAAAATACCAAGCATTAATGAGCCATAGGTAAAGATTAAATAGACGGATGCAAAAGCGCCGATAGCGACTCCTATTATCCCGGGAATTCCAAATAGTTTGAAGATACGATAATCAATATGCTTCCAGAATAAAATGAGCTTAGCGAGATTGCTAAATACATGTAGCAACGCGGTGAGACCTAAAACGATTTTTGGTTCAAAAAAGAAAGTTGCTATTGGAACAAAGAATACCGACGATCCAAATCCGCCCACCGTTCCTATAATTTCTGAAATCAGGGCTAAAATATAGAATGTAATCATCTAGTTAATAAACATGAGAGCGTCCAGACTAAATATATCGGCTTCCGAAGGTAAAAGCAGAAGTAAGAATAGAAGAATGAGTCGCGGAAAAATATGTTTTAGGTCGAGAACGGGTGTAATCAGACCCATGCCAATCACAACTAACAACAAATCTATTCCGAGTAAATAAATGCTCATGTATTTAAACAACCCTAAGATTAAAAATCCGCCTGCTATAAATTCTATCCAAGAGGTAAGAAAGAGGAATGCGTTTGTGAGTGCTGTAGGAAGACCAATTTTTTTGAAAAGAGGGCTCTATCGTTGCAATTACTTCATTTTTCCCAACTTTAAATATTTTATCATAACCTTGAATAAAGAAAAGAAATCCAACGATGAGTCGAGTAAGTAAACTTACAAATGCGATTGGTTCGATGAAGGGTGTGAGCATTGTTTTTGTTAGCTATAAAATTAGTCATTATTCGTATCCCTTGAGATGGAAAAAGTTGATTAGCATTAGAAAAAATATTGATGAATGTCATGCTTTATTCTCTCCATTCGAGCACTACTTTGTTTTTGCACATATCTTCTACCTCGATGTTGAATGTTTTCAATCGAAATTCAGTATGTGATTTTTTCCATCTTAACAGGCCTGACTTCGCGTCATAGCTGGCTAAAATCCATTGTTGGTTTTCTGTTACCCGATATTTCTTAATTCCTGATTGTTTATCGGAAATTTTACAGGAATAATAGTCTTGTTGATCGATGGTATCCACGTAATGAAAGATAGGTTCAACGATTGGAGCGATGGTATCAAATCCGACGGAGTAGAGTCCTGCCTTTCGAATTCTTGCTTTTAATACATCGTTTACAATTGTATCTGGAGAAATATATTCTTCGATATTGTTGGTTTTGCCATTGACTCGTATGAGCTGAATTTTTTCAAGTTCAATTTCGGGCGGGGATTGAAAGGGAATTTGAATTTTAGCTGTGTTATGCAAAGGAACTTTGAGTGAGTCGAGGAAAGAATAAATTCCTGATAACAATATTTTCGATTTTTTGAATCCGATTTTAGTGAGTGGTAAATCTTGGTACAAGGCGAAGACAGGAACATTTAACTTCACGCCACTCCCTCCTTTTTGCTCGAAAGGTTGGTCAAATGGAATCGCTTTTCGAACGAGTTGCCGCGGAGAAGGGAGGCCAGGATGATATACAATTTCAAATAGCAAGGTGGTGAAGTTGCCCACATAATCGAATGCTTTTAGTTGGAAATGCATGGTATCATTCTCCTGTAATACCATCTTCCCCACCCCTGCTTCTTTATAAACGGAGAACCGATCACCTGGAAGCTTAAAAAGTTGGTGTGCCAAGCCATCTGTACCCAGCATTCCAGTAGGATGAGTATGAGCATTCACATATTTCGTTTCGTCGAAGCTGAACTGATCGTAACTAAATGAATACAGCAAAGAATCATCCTGAAAAAGTTGCATCGCATAAATACCTAGGTTGTTTTCTCCAGATGGATCTTCAACAAACAGACTCACATACACCGTATCTGCATTTACGTGGAAGAGAGGGTTGTTTGCAGAGCTTGAATCAAGAAACGTGAAAAAATCGAAACGAGGATCTTTTTTAAAAATCGATAGCACCCTGGTTCTCGGCGGAATGGAATCTTTTATATGTGGAAAAAAAATAAATGGGTTTTTGGGAATTTGCGTTTTTCGATCGCGAATTTCAAAGTGGAGATGAGGTCCTTGACTGCCGCCGGTATTTCCGCTGATTCCTATTTCATGGCCTTGTAAAAAAGAAAACCGGCCTGAATCAGGAAACAATTCCATCTCAAAAGATTCGGCTACATATTAAGCAGAGTCTAAATACATCATTAACTCAGGATGAAAATGATGAAGATGCGCATAAACGGTGGTATGGGCAGATGGATGATCGAGGTAGATGACATTTCCGAATCCGACGGCGCTCATCTTGATTCTGGAAACCCATCCGTCCGCAGCCGCTTTTACGGATCGACCTTCTTTGCCTTCGGTTTTAAAATCGAGTCCGGAGTGATAATGGTTGGATCGGAGTTCACCAAAAGTCCCCGAAAAACTTAACGGAGTATCGATTGGGAAGGCAAAATTTACCTGAGCGGATGAAAAATGCATCAAAAAGCAGCCGAAAACGAACAATATTTTAAGTTTAGACCCTTTGAGCATCGAACAAATTTAGTGGCTTTCAGCAGATTTCGTCCATTATATTCCATTAAAAGAAATGGATCTCTTGAAATTGTAAAGCATTAATTAGAAAATTGGCGAAAATTTATACTATACCCTACTTGACTATTGTAATTCATAATTTGTATATTCGCTTGATCTTTAAGATGAGATTATCTTTATTGATAGTTTATTTTCAGGATATTATGGAATCAACAAAGGAGAAAATAGAAGCATTGGTAAAGCTCGTCAAAGAGCTAAATCAACAGCATCAACAACTTCTCAGGCAATTGGGTGATGAAAAGAAAAAGCATCAACAAAGCTTAGTTGATAAACAAAATCTTGAAATAGAGGTTTTACAATTGAATGAACAGGTTAAAACCATTAAATTAGCGCAGGCAATTCAAGGTAGCAACGACCAGTCTACCCATGAACTAAAAAATCAAATCAACCGTTATATACGAGAGATCGATAAATGCCTTCAACTCATTAATAGCGATTAATACCGTGAGTGATACATCTGTAAAATTACAAATTGCCAACCGCACTTACCCTTTAAAAGGGAGTGCAGAGGAATTGATATTACTGGAAAAAGCGGCAGTGATGGTAAATCAGCGCTTAAAAGAATATGAAACTGCATTTGGTGTTCGCGACTTACAAGATTTATTGGCGATGTGTGCATTGCATATGTCTGCAGAAAAATTAGGATATCAAAAAGAAATGTCAACGAACGAAGAAGAAATTAATCGGGAGTTAGATGTTTTGAGTGATTTGATTAAATCATTCGGAAAAGAAAATAGCGTTCTTTAATAAAGGGCGATACCGGAAATAATTCCGGGAAACCCGCATTCGTACTGGTCGACGATGTAAACTCAACATACATCAATTAGGAGAATTCTCAGGCTGCCAAGGGCATGTCCCGCTCGACGGGAAAGCGCAAATCAGCCGGCTGACTCCGACCCTGTCACTTGGGGTTTACTCAGATCAGTACGAATGCGGGTTTTTTATTGGAAGAAATTTAGATTAATAACATATATAAATAGCATAAAATAAAAATGGATATTACTTTCATCATCATAGCAGCCATTGCAGGCTTGTTGGTTGGAGGTCTGGTCATATACTTAATTACTCGAAAGAATAATCAGACTCTACTCGCCGCAGCTCAGGAAAAGGCAAACGCCATCCTCCAAGATGCCACCTCAAAAGGAGAAATCCTTCTAAAAGACAAAACGATGGAAGCGAAAGATCGCTTCTATCAAATGAAGACCGAGCACGAAAAGCATATTGCAGAAAAGGACAAGAACATTCAGCAAGCCGAAAATCGAATTAAGCAGAAAGAAGGGAATCTGAATCAGCAGATTGAGCAAAATAAACGCAAGCAAACAGAACTTGATACACTGCAAGCGAATTTAACTTCACAATTGGAAGTGATCGATCGCAGAAAAGAGGAAATTGACAAAGCGCATGTGAAGCAAGTACAAGCACTCGAGAAGATTGCTGGACTCTCTGCTGATGATGCGAAAAAACAATTAGTAGAAGCGTTGAAAGCCGAGTCGAAAACGGAAGCGATGCAATTCATCAAGGAAACGATGGATGAAGCGAAGTTGACGGCGAATAAGGAAGCAAAGAAAATCGTGATTCAAACGATTCAACGTGTAGCTACCGAGCATGCGATTGAAAATGCGGTTACGGTTTTCCATATCGATAACGATGAAGTGAAAGGTCGAGTGATTGGTCGCGAAGGCCGAAATATTCGTGCTTTAGAAGCCGCAACAGGTATTGAAATTATTGTAGATGATACTCCCGAAGCAATTATCCTTTCAGGATTTGATCCAGTACGTCGTGAATTAGCGCGCTTGGCATTACATCAATTGGTTTCGGACGGACGAATCCATCCGGCCCGTATTGAAGAAGTAGTTGCTAAGGTAAAACGTCAGCTAGACGAAGAGATTATTGAAACCGGAAAGCGTACCGCCATCGATTTAGGGATTCATGGATTAGCTCCTGAATTAATTCGTGTAGTGGGTAGAATGAAATATCGTTCCTCTTACGGACAAAATTTGTTGCAACATAGTCGTGAAGTAGCGAATTTATGTGCTTTGATGGCAGCGGAATTAGGATTGAATGTGAAGTTAGCGAAACGTGCAGGTCTGTTACATGATATTGGAAAAGTAGCTGAAGAAGATACTGAACTTCCTCACGCAATTGCCGGAATGAAAATGGCGGAGCGTGCGAAGGAAAATCCAGAAGTAATCAATGCCATTGGAGCTCACCATGACGAGATTGAAATGACGAGCATCCTTTCTCCTATCATTCAAGTATGTGATGCAATCAGTGGAGCACGTCCAGGCGCGCGTCGTGAGATTGTGGAACAGTACATGAAGCGTTTGAAAGAGATGGAAAATGTGGCGCAGTCGTACAAAGGTGTGGAGAAAGCATTTGCGATTCAAGCCGGACGTGAGTTACGTGTGATTGTGGAAAGTGCGAAATTAGATGACAAAGCGACCGAGCAACTTTCATTCGATATCGCTAATAAAATCCAAACGGAAATGACTTATCCGGGACAAGTTAAAGTGACGGTGATTCGAGAGACAAGAGCCGTTAACTACGCGAAGTAATTCTTCATTATTAATTATTTATTAGGGCAAGTTTATGATCGGAAAATTTCCTTTGAAATCGTCTGAGTTCACCAAAAGCACCCTAACGTTAGTCATAGGAACGGGGATAGCACAGAGCATCCCTTTTCTTTTGCAGCCATTTTTACGTAGAATTTATACGCCAGAGGACTTCGGTGCGATATCAGTCTTTCTAAGTATACTTGCTGTAATTTCTATTGTGTCTTCTTTACGCTATGAAGTAGCCATACTTCTTCCCAAAGAAGATAAAGACGCTGCGAATGTCTTCTTTTTATCTGTCTTAATTAATTTAGCATTTGCGGTTCTCGGTTGGATTGTCTTGTATATTTTTCTGGATGCCATAATCACTCTCATCAATTTCCCTGCTAAATATGCTCATTTTCTGTATTTATTGCCATTAGCCTCCCTGTTTTTTAGTGTCTATCAAAGTGTGAATTACTGGCTAACCCGACAAAAGCTTTTCAGGCATCTACAAAAAATAAGATTGTACGAAGAGGTGTTGAAGGCGGCGTTCAAGTTTCACTGGGACTATTGCAAATTCCGGGTGGATTGTTTTGGGGAGACTTGGTTGGAAATGTAGCGAATGTTTTTGCAGGGTGGAAGCAGATGTTAAAGAATTCCTTTAAGGTTTCTTTTATCAATAAATCGAGCCTTCGTAATGTAGCTGTGCAGTATAAAGAATTTCCTTTTTTTAGTGTAGGCCCTACCTTTCTATCCAGCATGGCCAATATTTTACCTTTTTTATTAATCAACAAATATTTCTCTACTGAAACGGTAGGATATTTAGATTTAACACGCCTTGTGCTTTCGATTCCAATCGTATTTATTTCTGCTGCCATTACTCAAGTATTGTTTCAGCAAATTACAGAGCGGAAAAATGAGAAGAAATCCATTGCGGCATTATTAAAAAATGTATTAGTTATTTTATTTGTAATTGTACTCATTGAATTTGCAAATTGTATTACCATTCGGTCCTTCATTATTTGGCTTCGTATTCGGAGATAATTATATCTTGTCGGGACAATTCGCACAGATTTTGGTGTTTAGCTTTACCATGAATTTATTTTCGTCTACCTTTTCCTGTGTCCTAATTTCCCTCGATAAAATACGGTTTAATGCCGTTTGGCAAGTTTTCTATTTTTGTGGGATAACCTCTTTAATCTATTTCAATGATGTGGATATTGATACATTTTTGAGTGTGTTCGCTATCATTGATTCTGGATTTCAGGTGTTATATTGCGCTTTAATTTATTACATGATTCGTCAGTATGAACATAAAATTTTATTATAGCAATTTTCTGACTTTTTGGAAAGTTAGAAACCCGTTTTTACGTGCTACTTGTTTATTGATTGTATTGTCGTTTATTATTGATTTGTATTATGGTTTTTTTATTGTGGATTCCTTTAGCCAGTTGGGATTTGTTTGGAAGATGAATACAATCAAATTCCTCCTTTCTAAGATAGGACTTTGCTTTTTGATTTATATCAGTTATTTTATTTTAGACAAGAGCCCTCTACTCTATGCTATCTATTTAGCCCTGACATTTTTGTTTTACCTTCCCATCGCTACCTTATTTGCATTGTCTGATGCGTCTTTTAAGCCATTTGAGTGCACACTGTTTTTTCTCGCAACTTTTTATCTATCCACATTTGTCAAAGTTAAAGGCCTTCAAATTGAGGGCAAGCAAAGGAAAGTTGATGTTTTTCTGATAACAATTTCTAGCTTGATTTTCTTAATATTTATTATATTATTTAGAGATAATTTGTATTGGAATTCTTTGTTTCTTAAGGATATTTATTCAACTCGCGAAATATTTTCTGATAAAATTTCAGGTGCGACTAATTATTTATATCACTTGTCCGTAAAAACAGTTTTACCAGTAACTTTAATTTATTTTATGATTCACAAAAAGGTATTTTATACCCTAGTTATTTTAATTACATTCTTGTATTTGTTTTTGATTTCCGGTAATAAGATCGTGTATTTTTCAATATTTATATATCTGTTTTTTTACTTTTCTCATCACGATTTCGTTCAAAAAATTATCTTTTATTTTCAATTGGTAGTTGCCGCCTTATTCCTTTTTCCGTTGGTAGATTACCTGGTTTTTAATCCGAGCCCTGTATTGGTGGGTACCTTTGTAAATCGATTTCTGTTTATTCCGGCGTTGTTGACACAGTGGTATTTTGAGTATTTTGATGGCCGCCCCTTTTTCTTTGCCGAAAGCCATTTCTTTAGATTGTACTTTCAAAGCCCTTTCGATTTACCCGTAGGATTTCAAATATCAAAAGTGTATTTACATACTACAGATACATATGCTAACAATGGTGTGGTTTCGGATGGATTTATGAATTTGGGAATTATAGGTGTCATTTTATATTCATTAATTGTTGCATTATTTTTTGGGATTATTAATTCACTCAAATTGAATGCAGGATATTTTGGCTTGTATTTTATGTATATTTACATGCTTTTAAGTGCCCCCTTATTGAGTTGTTTTATTACGGGTGGAATTTTGGTTTTCTTTATCATGGCAATTTTTATTAATAATAAAAATGAAAGGGATTTAGACTATGAGTAAATATCGTTTCGCAAGAGTAACCAATTATTATCCGCAATATTTGGAACGGTTTTATAGTCATTCAACCTATGTAAATCATTCCTATGAGCAGCATTATTCAGCATTAATTGAAGATTCTTTGGAGTCGGCAAGTTCGTACACCAAGGCTTTAAATAAACTGCAGCATGTGGAAGCTTTAGATATTATATCGAATGCCAATCCCCTGCAACAAACATGGAGAGAACAACATAATGTGCCGGCGTCTGTTTCGAGTGATTTCTTAATCATTGAACAGTTAGTTCAATTCCAACCTGATGTTGTTTGGATTGACGATTTTAACTTGATAAATGAGGAGTTGATTTCGTTGTTTAGAAAAAGACTTCCTAACAATAAACTTATAGTCGGCCACATTTGTGCGCCTTACGGTCCTACTATTGAAAAAAAGTTTATTCATTTCGATCTGATTTTTTCTTGTATTCCCTGTATGGTTACAGAATTACGTGAAAAAGGTTTTAAGTCGCATTTACTTTATCATTCCTTCGATAGTGAAATTTTGGATAAGTTGAAATCGGCCAATTTGGAACATTTTCCTCCAAGCCAGCTTTTATTTTCAGGATCTTTGTATGCTGGTGCTGGTTTTCACAATAAGCGCGTAGAATATTTGGAGGCATTTATCCAAAAAAGATTTCCCTTGTCGCTGTATGGAAACTTGGAGTCAGCGACTAAGATTGGAAGTAAAAAATTATTTAGAAACTTAATACGGTTGTTGAGAGCCTTTGGTTTAGGATTTCTAATCCAGAGAATATCCTTTTTAAAGAGTAAGGAAGCTTATGGTGACTCACCTGTCACAGGATATTCAAAGTTGTTACGAAAGGCCTCTCACCCTCCCATTTTCGGATTAGATTTATTTAAGTTAATGCAAAAAGCAGCGATCACTTTTAATATTCATGGCGATATAGCCGGGAACTGCGCAGGAAATATTCGTATGTTTGAGGTGACAGGAGCTGGTTCATGCTTGCTTACGGATGATAAACAGAATATAAATGAACTTTTTGAGCCGGGAAAAGAAATAGTCACATATACCGGACTACAGGATTGTATAGAAAAAATACAATGGTTGCTAAGCCATCCAAATGAATGTAAACAAATAGCACAAGCAGGACAGCAACGAACCTTGCGTGACCATACGGTAAAAGTGCGAACTGAGTTATTAAACGCATTGATAATTGAAGAATTAAATAATAAAATTTAACCTACCTCACCATTTAGTGTATGGCCTATATACTTAATTTAAAAACCTTCACCGACAAACGCGGAAATTTAACTGTGATTGAAAAGGTAATTCCCTTTGATGTCAAGCGAATTTTTTACATCTACGGAGTAGATGATTCTATACGAGGTGGACATCGTCATAAAAAAACGATTCAAGCTGCTATTTGTTTAAGAGGTAGTTGTCTAATTTATAATGACGATAATCAAGTTCAACAGGATTTTAATTTAAATTCGCCGGATCAATGCCTAATCTTGGAACCTCAGGATTGGCATCAGATGTATCAATTTACGGAGGACGCAATCTTAATGGTCTTGGCTTCTGAATATTTTGATCCTGACGATTATATATACGATAAATACCAACAAGGATGATTGATTACGAAAACTTAGCACTCTTAAACAAGCCTTATTTTGATGAGTTTTCGATGGAGTTTGATAAGGTTTTACGTTCTGGATGGTATATACTCGGCGAAAGAGTAAAGACTTTTGAAAAGGAATTTGCTGCTTGGAATGAAGTGTCGCATTGCATAGGCGTTGCTTCTGGGTTAGATGCAATTACACTGGCCTTGAAATCATTCGATTTTGAGGAAAATGATGAGGTGATCGTACCTTCTAATACCTACATCGCGACTATACTCAGCATCATGCAAAATAAGTTGAAGCCGGTTTTGGTGGAGCCTGATATTGAGTCCTACACAATTGACCCTGCGCTTATTGAAGATTCAATTACGGCACGTACCAAAGCCATAGTAATCGTCCATCTTTATGGGAAGTCTTGTAAGATGGACCCGATAATTGAGATTTGTAAAAAATATAATTTAAAGTTGGTAGAGGATTGCGCACAGTCACATGGTGCTACCTATAAAGGAAAATTAACCGGGACCTTTGGTGATTTTGGTGCTTTTAGTTTTTACCCCACAAAAAATCTAGGGGCACTTGGTGATGCCGGAGCTATTATTTGTTCTGATGAGAAGTTAGATAAATGTATTCGTCGACTCAGAAATTATGGTTCGGATGTAAAATATTATAATGAAGTAGTTGGATATAATTCCAGGCTTGATGAAGTGCAAGCTGCATTTTTATCCGTGAAATTGAAATATTTGAATGATATAAATAATCATAAAAGAAAACTAGCATCGATCTATTTTAAAGAGCTAAAGAAAGATTTTATTCTTCCTGTAGTTCATCCCGATTTTGAAGATGTTTTTCATATTTTTAATGTGCGCCATGAGAAGAGAGATGAGTTGCGCGATTACCTATTAAAGAATTCAATCAAAACGGAAGTCCATTACCCTGTTTCTCCATCTCGTCAGAAAGCGCTTCAGGAAAACTAGATCATTATGATTTTCCAATTTCAGAACGCATTCATCAAACTACATTAAGTCTTCCTGTTTCAACGATTCATTCGGAAAGTGATATTTATCGTGTTGTTGAAGTAATAAATAAATTCTGAGTATGAAGCATTTTTGTACCTTATTCGATACTTTTTATATGTCTCGTGGTCTTGTGATGTACGAATCATTGATCCGTACAGGCGCAGATTTCCATTTATATATTTTTGCTTTTGATGATTCTTGTTTTTCAATATTAAAAAAGATGTCGTTGGAAAAGGCAACAATCATATCATTAAAAGAATTTGAAGACGACGATTTGCTGCGTGTGAAGCCCAGTAGATCAAAAGCAGAATATTGCTGGACCTCTACTCCTTCCACAATTAAATATGTTATTGATAAATTTAAGGTGGATGAGTGCACATATGTAGATGCGGATTTGTTTTTTTATAAAGACCCTAAAATTTTGTTGGAGGAGATGGGCGATTGTTCTATCCTACTCACATTACATCGTTATCCACCGCGATTTAACCGTTCTATAAAGTCCGGAATCTATTGTGTGCAGTTCATCACATTTAAGAATAATGTGGATGGTTTGAATGCGTTGAATTGGTGGAGAGATGCATGCATTGAGTGGTGTTACAATCGTTATGAAGATGGAAAGTTTGGAGATCAAAAATACCTCGACGACTGGACCACTCGATTTAAAGGTGTACATGTATTGCAAAACCTTGGGGTGGATTGGCATCCTGGAACGTAGAGCAATGGCCATTAAAATCGAGAAATGGAAATGAAATTATCTTTCATGATCCACTTGATAAAAATGATTTTAACGCAGTTTTTTACCATTTTCATCATGTTCGCTTTTTTCAAAATGATATTGTGGATTTAGGATGGCGTCATCCTACTTTACCCGTGGTGAAACAACTTTATGCTCCCTACATTATTGAGTTAAGGCAGATGGATGAGAAGATCAAATTAGTGTCTAGCGATTATAAATTGAGTCTGCAGCCCTTTTCAATTATCAACGACAAGGGCATCAAGAATAAGCTCAAGTTTTTTTATAAGTCATTTTTCAGATTTAATATATTCAATGTGAAAAAATTGATCAGCGAATATCCTGGCTCCTTGTGATGCATGAAGAAAGGGAAGAAGAAATATGTTTTTGTCGTTCAAGTTACACGTCAGTTATCGGTTGATATTCTGAATGCGTTTGTGCGAAGTGGCGCCGAAATCGTACTTCTTACTGGATCTGTAGAGTATAATTATGAGGCTCCTAACAAAGATATTAAAATTCGTTATTTTAATAAATATAAGAACGCATCTTTTACCAGTCGAATTGTAAGCGGGATATATTTTACGATAGCAACTTTTTTTTATTTGCTTTTTAGAAGTAGAAGGAATGAGTTGATCTTGGTTTCCACACCACCTTTTTCCTTCTATACTGCCTGGTTTTTAAAGAAAATAAGAGGCCAGAAGTATCATCTTGTTGTTTGGGATTTGTATCCAGATGTCTTGGTGAATTTAAAGATTTTAAGTAAAAATAATGTGTTGATCAAGTGTTGGAGTAAGTTGAATAAATGGGCTTTTCACAATGCAAGTTCCATCTTTACACTCGGAATGGGTATGGACAAAGCGATTCGAAATTATACAACCGTTGATCCGGTAATTATTCCGAATTGGGTTGAATCTTCATTCATAGTACCCCTTCGGAAGGAAGAAAATTCATTTGTTAAGGATCACCATCTCCAAGATAAATTGGTAGTGTTGTATTCCGGAAACCTGGGATTAACACATGATGTTGAAGCCATTGTATCTGCTGCTAAAGAGCTGGCTTTTGATACTTCAATTAAATTTGTTATTATTGGTGATGGACCCAAACTTCCCATGATCAAAGAATTTGTAAATGCAAACCAGTTGACGAATGTATTAATTCTTCCTTATCAAGATAAATCCGTGTTGCCATATTCTCTAACTTCTGCTGATATTTGCATCGTTACACTCAGTAAAGGCGCAGAATCTGTTTCTGTCCCCAGTAAAACGTATTATTCTATGGCGGCAGGCGCTTCCATTTTTGCAATTGCATCGAACGATTCTGAATTAGGTGCAATCATTAAGAATCATAATTGCGGTTACGTCTTTGAAGAATATACTCCCGTCGATTTATCGAATGCTATCGTAAAGTTGAAAGAGAATAAAGAGTTACTCGATACTTTTAAGTTCAATGCCCGAAAAGCATCTTTGAATTATACTCCACAAAATGCATACAAGTATTACGAAATTATTTCTAATTCTACTCGCTGATGTTCCGTAAATTATATCTCTCCCCATTATGGATATTGATTTCTTATTGCTTAAGGTTGCTGGCCTTTTTTCAGAAACCTTTTATGGTGTATGGATACTATAATAAAGTAACAAAAGTTTATCATAAGCATACAAGGATTGGATCCAGTGTAAAAATGACGGATGCTTCTAAAATCGATATTGATGACCATGTATGGATTGGTCATTTTTGTCTGCTAGATGGAATTGGCAATATTAAAATCGGAAGAGGTGTAAATATCGCTTCTCATTCTGCTATCTATTCGCATAGTAGCCAAAATGCCATTCGATTTCTAGGTGATAAATTTATTGAGGTTCCTGCAAGTCAGCGACCAGGTTATGTTATTGAAAAGGTTGCTGTGGGAGATTATACCTTCATAGGTACAGGTTGTATCTTGCTACCCGGTACTGAACTTGGGAAAGGATGTGTTGTGGGTGCAGGAAGTGTGGTAAAGGTTCATTTCCGGATTATACTATTCTTGTTGGGAATCCAGGCCAAAGTAATTGGTGATACCAGAGTTGTTGATCAAGACTTAGTGGTCAGGACTGCCAATCAATAATTATTATGATCTTTCGGTTTTGAATGCTTTTAATAAATCTTAAAAAATAAATGAAAGTTTAAGCAGCAGAGATGAGTCTACTAGCATACTTGCAAAATGAAGAAAATACTTACCATAATTGGAGCCAGGCCTCAATTCATTAAATCAGCAATGTTAAGTCGCGCTTTTGATGAAATGAAAGGTTGTGACGAAGTACTTTTGCACACAGGGCAACATTATGATTATAAAATGTCGCAACTTTTCTTTGATGAAATGGAATTAAAAGCACCTCACCATGAGTTAGGGATCGGATCATTGCCGGTGGAGCAAATGATTGGGAGAATGTTGGAAGGGATTACTAAAGTGGCAAAACCGAGAGTCCCGATTTGATTTTAGTTTATGGTGATACAAATTCTACGTTGGCAGGTGCATTGGCAGCTTCTTTCTCAAATATTCCTCTCGCTCACGTGGAAGCAGGATTACGTAGTTATAATTTGAAAATGCCCGAAGAACGAAATCGAGTCATCACCGACCAATTGTCGTCGCTGCTTTTTTGCCCAACGAAGCAAGCTGTCAACAATTTATTGAAGGAGTCGGTAAACCTCTCTGCTGCAACAATTCATCAAACTGGAGATGTGATGCTTGATTGTGCACGTTATTATGGAAATAAAGCAGTTCAATTGCCGGCTTCAATGAAGGAGTTAGCATCTCATGAATTTATTTTATTTACACTGCATAGAGCGGAAAACACAGATGATGTTGGGCGACTGAAGACGATTGTCGAGGCCATGAATGAAATTCATAAGAGTACTATGGTTGTTTGGCCAATGCATCCAAGAACTGTGAAAGCTCTTGAGAATGGTAAAGTGAATGCTAATGTGAAAGTAGTAGATCCACTTGGATATTTGGAAATGTTGGATTTGATAAAAAGATGTTGCCTCGTTATGACAGATAGCGGCGGACTTCAAAAGAAGCTTTCTTTTTCAAAAGCCTTGTATCACCTTGCGAAATGTAACAGAGTGGAATGAGTTGGTTGATTGTGGCGCTAATCTATTAGCAGGAAATGATATCGCTGATTTGCCAGGGATGGTTGCTAAAATGAATGGTTCGAAAATCGGTTTTGAAAATTCTTTTTACGGAGATGGTAATGCTGCAATGAAAATTGCTGAAATAATAGAGCACCTTTAAAATTTAACAAAACAAATGAAATTATTCATGTCCCAATATCTTGACATAGCTTCAGTTAAAAGTTTCAAAGCGCAACGAATTGATCAAAAATTAATGATTGTTTCGGCGTTGGCTTTGCCTTTTTATGCAAAAGTTTCAATTATTTGTTGGGTTCTGGCCGCGATATTGGGCTTGATTTTTTTTTTAAAGGATACGCGGAAAATTCAGTTTTCAATTTCTTTTCCTTCTATACTTTTGCCTCTTCTTTATCTTTTACTGGCGGCAGGATTGTTATGGTCGAGCAACTTGAAGATGGGCGGCACAATCATGGAAGAGAAATTAACGTTGGTTTTATTACCGATTTTTTTCGTATTGGTTCCTATGGAAAAAGTTTCCAAACTTTTTGTGAAATTGGCTTTCGTTTTGGGATGCATGATTAGCTGTTTGTTAATGGAGGTAATCGCAACTTCAAATTTCATAGATAATGGAGATCAATCGATCTATTTTTACACTACTTTTTCTTCTTCATTTGGTCATCCGACCTATATTAGTATGTATATTAACCTTAGCCTTTTGTTCTTGCTCGAGTTTTACTTGTATCAGAACTTTATAAAGTTAAAAGGTGTTATTTTTATAGTGTTAAATGTGCTTTTCATCTTAAGTTTGATTCAACTTTCGGCTCGAACTTCTCAAGCTACAACTCTATTGACATATGCGCTTGCACTCTTTTACTTTAGTAGATATGCACAGATCACATTTTCTAAAAAAGTTCATTTACTGAGTATTATCGTGTTCACCTTGTTCACTTTCGTAGGATCGCAAAAATTATATACTCGAATCACCTCTGATGTTAAGCCCAAGGAGGGATTTACAAGTACCAGCAGTCGATTCGTAGTGTGGAAAGAAGCTACTTTGTTGTTGAAAGATCATTGGCTCATGGGTGCCGGAACGGGAGATATTAAAGATGTTCTAATGGAAGGATATGAGAAGAACAACTTTCAATATGGATTAAAGCATAAGTTGAATCCGCATAATGAATTTCTTCAGATTTGGATTTCAGTTGGAATAATCGGTTTCTTAATTTATTTGTTAGCCCTTTTGTTTCCGATATGGAGGTTTTTTTTCTTGCCGGAATTTTGCCTTTCCCTCTTCCCGATTATCATTTTCCTGAATTCACTCACCGAATCGGTGTTGGAGAACCAATATGGGATATTGTTTTTTAGTTTTTTCTACGTGTTGTTTTATCAAGCTTCTTCCTTGAAATCAGGTAATAATATTCAAACTGATATACGGTGATAACAGTTAATTTTCTTACAAATAAAAGTCTGAACGCTTGTATTGTTTAATTTTGTTCTAATTATAAGATCATGGCCCTTATCCCCTTCTCTCCGCCCCGCATCGATGATGAAATCATCCAAGAAGTTACAGCAGCTTTGAAATCGGGCTGGATCACTACAGGTCCGCGCACCAAGCAATTTGAAAAGAATTGAGCGCTTATAACGGTAACGAGTTTACGCTTTGCTTGAATTCAGCAACAGCCGGACTCGAAATTATGCTCCGTTGGTTTGGTGTGAAGGAAGGCGATGAAGTGATTTTGCCAGCGTACACTTATGCCGCTACGGCCAATGTGGTGGTACATTGCGGAGCCCGACCTGTGTTGGTAGATGTGAATGCATCTGATTTTAATATCAATGTAGAAAATGTAAAAGCAGCCATTACGTCAAAACAAAAGTGATTATGCCCGTCGATTTTGGCGGACTTCCTTGCGATTACACGAGGTTAATGGAAGTGGTGAATGCTTCTGAAATAAAATCAAAATTTACTGCCGAGACCGAAGTTCAGAAAAAATTAGGACGAATCCTAATTTTGTCGGATGCAGCACATAGCTTGGGCGCTACCTATCATGGAAAACGAACTGGAATTTGGGCCGATGCTTCTGTATTTTCATTTCACGCTGTAAAAAATTTAACAACAGCCGAAGGTGGTGCTATTGCCTTAATGCTTCCACCGCCATTCAGCAATGAAGAAATTTATAAATTCTTATGCATTTACACTTTGCACGGACAAAATAAAGATGCCTTGGCCAAAATGCAAAAAGGAAATTGGAAGTACGATATCATTGAAGCGGGCTTTAAATGCAATATGACCGATTTGGTAGCAGCCATCGGACTCATTGAATTAAGACGTTATAACGACGATACCTTAGTAGTGCGAAAGCAAGTATGCGATTATTATTACGATGCACTCAGCGCCTTCGATTGGGCTCACTTGCCCGTCTTGAGGGATGCCCATCGTGAAAGCTCCTATCATTTATTTCCATTGCGCATTAAAGGAGTGAGCGAAGAGCAACGTGATGCCATCATTCAAGCTATTTTTGATGAGGATGTAAGTGTGAATGTGCATTTCATTCCCTTGCCCCAACTTTCTTTTTATAAGAAGCAAGGATTTAATATTGACGATTATCCTGTAACGTATTCTAATTTCGCCACCGAAATTTCTCTTCCTATTTTTACGATTTAACCACGGAGCAAAAGCAACGCGTAGTATCAGCCGTCGTGAAAGCGGTTGAATCGGTATTGGTAAAAGCTACATGATGGCCAAACGACTCTTCGATTTATTGGTGTGTTTAATAATGTCGGTGCTCTTGAGTCCGCTGTTGTTGGTATTGGCATTGGCCGTAAAATTTTCGAGTAAGGGTCCGGCGTTTTATATGCAGGAACGCATTGGTAAAAACGAAAAACCCTTTCGTATTTTCAAATTCAGAACCATGTTCCTCGATGCTGATAAAAAAGGATTGCTCACCGTGGGTGGACGTGATCCGAGGGTGACACGGGTTGGATATTTTTTAAGAAAGTATAAGTTAGACGAGCTCCCGCAATTGTTTAATGTGGTGTTGGGAGAGATGAGTTTAGTGGGTCCTCGACCGGAAGTTAAAAGATATGTGGAGATGTATTCAGTGGAGCAACTGAAAGTGTTGGAGGTAAAGCCGGGCATCACGGATTATGCATCGATAGAATACTCCAATGAAAATGAGTTGTTGGGGAAAGCGGATGATCCGGAGAAAATGTATGTTGAGGAAATTATGCCGGCGAAGTTGAAGTTGAATTTGAAGTATGTTAAGGAACAGAGTTTTTTGGTTGATTTGAAGATTATTTTTAGGACTGCTATAAAAATTTTCGGGTAAATTGAAATCATATTTAAACGCGGCGAACGCTGCGAAAACGTTGCGACCGCTGCGTTTAAATAAAGTTTGTGGTTAGGAAGAAAATAATGCAATCATTAGCCCTATCTCATCCACCTTCTCCGTATCCCCTAACTTTTGATACGAGTACGATAAATTACGAAGCATCCTTAAAATCATATCCTTATTACTGCAAGGTTGGTAATAAGTATTCTGCGGATCGAGTTTTAGTTTTTTTACAAATTGATCGATGTCGCCTTTACCGAACACCGAGCCTTTGCTAAACGGATTAATGTAAAACAATACGCGACCTGTATTCCCTTCTTCGCCCTCCCGCACTTCGAGGTACGATAAAATAAAATGCTCGGGTAAATTGACTCCGTAGATAGGGAGTCCGAGGGATTTGGTAACAAGTAAATACAAGGTCGATAACGCCAAGGGATTTCCCTTCTTACTTTCAATCACACAATTGATATAGGAATTTTGTGGGGCGTGGTAATTGGTGGTGTTGCCTGCGAAACCGTGCTTCGTGAAAAAAATATGATTGATCACATTTACTTGTTCTAGAGCCGTCAGACTCTCATTCAACTCCAACCAGATTTCCTTTTTTAGCGTAGCAATGAACTGCAAAATCTTATCACGATCTAATTCTGGATACTGATAACGTGCTACGAGCAATGCTCCTTCTAATAAATCATCGGTGTTGGTATGAATCCAAATCTTCATATCCTCCAACAACATATCAAATTGAATTTTGTGTACGATGTTGGCAATGCGATGTTGTAAGATAGGATCAAACGCATGCGACCATGCATCTTCCAACATGGGAATAACATGCGTACCCAAACTAATTAATTTTTCTTCGATATGCGTAAACACTTCCTGATCGGAATCATCGAGCAAACTAATAAGGGCTTTTACTTCGGGATCGTTCATCATTTTTCCTACACAATATTAACCCGTAAGACTATGTCGTTCTAAGGTACGGAGGATAATTATAAACGGAATGATGTTATTTTTAAAAGGATATAGTATATTGATGGTCAATTTGTTATATAATATTGAAATATGAATGACTCCATTTCAATTCGTCACAACGATTGGATGAAAATAAATTATTATGGCAAGTCAACTGAATTTTGATCTTTTACTTTTTTCACAGCCACAAACCAATATTCTAGAAAATACCATTAATTGCGTATTTGATTTTATAAGCTGCTTTAGTTTATCAAACCAATTTTTGGGCAATATCGGGGCTGCAAAGTAAATAGTTATAATAGTCGCTTTTGGTGATTTTATCAACTTTGCGAATTCCGTTCATTTCATCAATGTTGAAATATAAATAATTCACTCCCCGCCACTAGTTTATTAATTTTTCTCCTACTTCATCATTTAATACTTCAATTAGTATCGTTGGCTTTACAGTAATAAATAGTCTGAAAAACCTTCCAAGACTTCAGGCTCGTGAGTTTCTACATCAATTTTAATTAAGTCTATTTTATCAATATTGTTTTGCTTGATAAATGAATTTAAGGTTATAGTAGGAATTTGCGTTTCAATAATTTTAGTTTCAGGAGAAGCCAAATTTTTATTTACAGTAACGGAATAGATATGTTCAGTGGGCTATCGTAAATGACTGCTGTCCCATTTGAATTAGAAGCTGCTTTTTCAATGGCAATGATATCAAAATTGTTCAAAGTAATGTTCTCTACTAATTTTTCGAAAACTCTTTGTACGGGTTCAAATGCATAACTTTGGATTTTGAATTTATTGATTTTGCAATTAATGCATACACGCCAGTATTCGCTCCAATATCAAAATAGAATCACAATGCTCACAAAGTTTTATCCAAAGTTTAAAGATTCTTTCTCCCAACCACCTGTCAAACCACCCCAGAATATTTCATTTTCGAGCTGGTAGCCAAAGTGTTTTATTTGAATGACTTTGATTTGTCAATTTTCACATCAATAATTCCAACGAAATGCAAGTGTTTATAGATCGATTCTTTCGGCTTCCAAATCACTCTCAAAGCAATAAACAACTCGCGTTTGAAAGGAAAATACTTGTAAATTTTCTTGAATAGTCTCTTCATATAAAGGTTTTAGGTCTAACACAGATCCGAAAGTAAACCATTTCAAGTAATTTCCGAATACTTTCAATCAAAACCCTAGCCTTTCTATAATCTTCAATTAATGATGATTAACCACCTCGATCTTCCGATAATCCTCCGTTAGTTTTTTCTGAATCTCGTTAGGAACAGGTGCATACTCGGCAAAGATGGATTTTACTTTTGCGCGACCTTGGGTGATGCTGCCCTCGAGAGCCTCAGGCAGATGCGTAATGCTGTGTTGAATTTGTCAAGTTCGGCGAGGGGGGTGCGCGCTTCTATGATTTGGTAGCCGCCGCACTTAACGTATTACAGACAGTTTTACTCCTTTGTGATATTCTTGATTTTATTCTAACAATTCGTCAACTTGAATTTTCAATAAGGGTAATTGCTTTGAAATTATTCCCAAATAATCATATCGTCAATTTTATCATAACCATGAATAACCCAATTTCTCAAATCTACTATTTTGCGAGCATTGTCAATTTTAATATCAGAATTAAGCTTTAAAATTCTACTCGCTGCTTCTCCAATTATTTCTAGCTCTCGCTCAATACCCCGCCTTAGAAGCTTATTGTTTTGATAATGGTCAAAATCTCTTTTGCCTTCTAGGTAATCGTTAATCGAATTAATTGAGGTTTGAATATCAAACAAATATTTTTGAATCTCAAGCTGCATAAATCAATTGTTTGGTCTGTTCTAATCCTTTAATAAAATATGGATTTGAAAGAGATTTGTCAGTCAAAAGGTCAATTTTTCTGCCAAATAAGTCCTGAAGTTTATAGTGTAACTCAAAATAATTATCTGAATACTTTTCAATCGAAAGGTCGTCGAATGAAATCAATATATCAATGTCACTGTTTTCGTTAAAATTATCTGAACACACAGAACCAAATGCATACATTGACTTAACACTATAGATATTACATAATCGTTTTAAATCATCAAGTCTATCTAATACAACTCTATTCATTTTCATTGACTTTTAAGCAAACATAGTAAAATCTTACCGACCTGAAAACTGTCGAATAGTTTAAATTATTAAGCTAATGTTATCCTGCTTTATTCCGAATCAAAGAATAGCAAAGTATGACTATCAAATTGGGATAGACTCCACAAATTCGCACTCATTGTCACTCTGTCCAAGCTGCCTTCGAGAACCTCAGTTTAACAGAGCGAGAATGAGTTCGAGAGCGAGGAATTGGTATTCTCAAATCCTCATTCTCTAAACTCTTTCTCACTCTGCTACTCCTCGCTCTCCCCCGAAGCACTTCCTTCGCTCGGCTATGTGGCAAGCCATCTCCTACTCTCCTAATCAATGATGATTATCAACCTCAATCTTTCGATAATCCTCAGTTAACTTTTTCTGAATCTCATTGGGAACGGGAGCATACTCAGCAAAAATGGATTTTACTTTTGCGCGACCTTGGGTGATGCTGCGTAATGCGGCGTTGAATTTATCGAGTTCGGCGAGGGGTGTGCGCGCCTTTATGATTTGGTAGCCGCCGCGCGAATCCATGCCCATAATGACGGAGCGTCGCGTTTGGAGTTCGCTCATGACATCGCCCATCACATGCTCGGGTGCTTCGGTTTCTACTTCGTAAATGGGTTCGAGGAGTTGTGGTTGCGCTGCGTGGAAAGCTTCTTTAAATGCCATCATGCCCGCAATTTTGAAACTGATGTCGTTAGAATCTACCGCATGCATCTTGCCATCGTACACGGCCACACGTACATCGCGTACATACGAGCCCGTTAGTGGACCTTCTAGCATTTTTTCCATGATGCCTTTAATGATGCTCGGCATAAAACGATTGTCAATCACCCCGCCACTTATGCAATTGAGAAATACCAACTTTCCACCCCAAGGTAAATCATGCACCTCGGTATTTTTTACGTTGAGGTCTTTGGGATTGGGAAGTCCTTCAAAATACGGCTCTATGCGCATGTACACTTCGCCAAATTGTCCAGAGCCTCCCGATTGTTTCTTGTGTTTGTAGTTGGCCTCAGCGGGCTTCTGAATGGTTTCTCGGTAGGGAATGCGTGGAGCTTCAAAATCAATTTCCATTTTATGCAGATGCTGCAACCTCCACTTTACAATGTTCATGTGTAAATCGCCCTGCGTAGAGAGAATCAATTGTCGAATTTCTTTGTCGTAACGGTAACGAATAGTTTGATCTTCGGCATGAATGTCGTGCAAAGCCAACATCAATTTTTCGTCGTCGTTTTTATTTTTGATGACGATGGCCGTGCGCAACTTGGGTTCGGGGAAATGAATTTCATCGATATTGCCCCGTGCTCCTTTCGCATTTAAGGTGTCGGAAGTATTGGTGTTTTTTAGTTTTAAGGTAGCACCGATATCACCTGCTTTGAGACGATCAACTTGAATCCGGTTTTTCCCATCTAAAATGAAAAGTTGTCCGATGCGCTCTGTGGTATCTGTTTTTTCATTCTGAAAATCGTTGCCTTGCACCACTTCACCTGCCATCACTTTAAAGAGCGATAGTTTTCCAAGATGGGGTTCTACCAAGGTTTTGAAAACAAAGAGTCTGGTTGGTGCCTTGGGATCACATTTTACTTCCGATCCATCTTCCAAAATTTCTGCAGGCATATCTACTGCCGATGGCGCTACATTATCAATGAAACCCATCAAGCGGCCACTGCCCATATCATTCTTTGCCGACAAACAAAATACAGGGAACACCTGATGATTCATCATTCCCTTTTTAATTCCATCGCGTAATTCGTCCTCATCTAAATTGCCTTTTTCAAAATACAACTCCATCAACTTCTCATCGTTCTCTGCCGCCTTTTCAACGAGTTCGTTGTGCAATTTATTTGCATTTTCTAATTCACTCTCTGGAATCGGTAATTTCTCGGGCTTCCCTCCTGTCTTGGGGAATTTATACATCGTCATTTTCAATAAATCAATGATGGCATTAAAACCGGGACCTACCTCCACCGGATACTGCATCACCGTTACGGCAGGACCAAAGAAGTTTTTTGCTTCCTCTAACGTACTTTGAAAATTTGCTTTTTCATGATCGAGTTGATTGATGGCAATGATGGTGGGGCGCTGATATTTATCGACGTAATCAAAAATAATTTCGGTACCGATCTCCACTCCGTTTTGTGCATTCAATAATATAACGGCGGTGTCGCAAACACGGATAGATGAAATGACTTCGCCAATAAAATCATCAAGTCCGGGCGTGTCGATCACGTTAATCTTATAATCCTTCCATTCCGTATGTAGTGGGGTTGCATACACCGAGCTTCCGCGGTATGCTCAATCTCGTGATAGTCGGAGAGCGTATTCTTCTCTTCTACCGTTCCTCTTCGTGAAATAATACCAGCCTCAAATAACATGGTTTCGGCAAGGGTGGTTTTGCCGCTTTTCGCAGCGCCAATGAGGGCTACGTTTTTGATGTGCTTTTCGTCGTAGGTTTTCATATATTGAAGAATTTGATACCACGGATAAAGAACTCGTAAAAAGAATTTCTTAAAAAGCGGAATTCACCCATCTTATATAAAGTATATAATCTCCATTTAGGCTAGCTTTAAAACTTAACAGCTAGGGTTACATCCATCTTCCTACTTAAGATAAGTAGGATCGATGGTTTAAAATTAGCATAAGAAAGCATGCGAAACCAGAAAAAAGGATGATTTTCCTCAAATTGATAAAAAGAAAAGGGCTTTTTTGTAATGTTTTGCCCAAATTATTCTAAACCTGAGGGGGTAAAATCGGGTTAAAAGAGGCAATTGTAACTAATAAAATGAAGCAGATACCAGCAATGCCTCCTCACATTCAGGAGAAATTTGAAGAAGAAATTAAGGTGGAGATCATCCGCCAACAGACCGAAGAAGAGTTGAAGTCGAACCCTGTGTACCAGGAGTTTTTCAATAATTATAATGAGGCCAGTGTGGAAAGTTTCATCCGAAACTATGCCCGTCGCAAAGCCTTTTATATGACTCGTGGACAAGAGTACATCAGCCAAGAAGAACAAGTAGCCTTTCGCCATAAAATGATCGCTGAAGAAGGGCTGTGGGCTATTCAACAGAAGAAATTATTCAATCTGCAGTGTCAATGGAGAGCAGAGTTAATCAAATTGAAAGGCGTTGAACATAGTTCTCAGTTTCATTTATTATCAGCCAATATCCAACATTGTCCATACATCAGTCCGGTGAGCAAGGCGGAGATGGAATTATATGTAAGTTTTCTGCGTTCAGGTCAGGCCGGATCGCATTTGAGTTACGATAACTGGCAAGATTATGAGACCTTCAAAGCCGAATATCAGGCAGATTATATTCCATCTATCGACGATGTAGATGATGCACATATGCCGGCATGGTATCGCTTTTACGATGAGCATATGTCAACAAGTACTTTGTTAGAGTTACCAGATGTTCGTGGCGATAAAGAAAATCGATATCGTTCTATTGCACGTCAACGTCAATTAGAGAAGATGAAAAAGTCGAAAGAAGCAAAACAGGTGGACGCACGTCCTTACCTCAGCATCTACGACGTAGAAACGGTAGAAAACTTCGTAAAACAATTTGAAGACCGAAAGCTTTTGAAATATTGTAAAGCAGTGGAGAGTTTTCAGCAGCAACTGGACGATCAAATGGAATTGGAAGAAGCCTTAGAAACACTCAAACAGGCCAATTGCAATATCAATATAAAATCGAACAAAGACTGGAAGGCGGCTGTGATTGAAGCAGCCCAGCGCTTCGAGTTTTCACAAATTGCCAATTTAATGTCGGCGGTTCATCAGGAATATGTTATTCGCATCGAGAACAGCATTAATTTCCAACAAAGTTTAATCGACAAAAAGCGCGAGGAGTATGCCTACCAAATTTGCGAAAACGCAAAGAGACAAATATTAGAAGGAAGAGGAATTTTAGGCGAACCGGAGAACTTTCGATTCTAATAGCATTTATAGAATGAGATTCCCGGGTGATAATATTTATCGCTCGGGATTTTTCTTTACAATTGCAATCGGAAAGCTATCGGGAGGCAAATTGGTGGATTGGTGAATTGCTGCGCTTTGCAGTCATTGTGAAGAATTAACGTAGCGTATTGCTTTATCAAAAGAACGCGGATAAAACGGATTAAAAGGATTTTCGCGGATTTGCTCTCTGGGAAATCAAATTATTTTCATAGCGAAGCTTCGCTATCAAATTAAATCATTTTCAAATTAAAAAAGAGGAGCTAGACGTATCCAACTCCTCTCTAATTCTGAATTCTTAATTCTTAATTCTGAATTCTTAATTAATTTAATTTCCTGTATTCAACGAATCAACAATTGCTGACAACGGTTTCGACGTTATATTCATATCACGAATACAAGTATATTTCCCATCCACTTTTTTGAAGATGCTCATGTAGTACCCATGCTCCACTTCAACACCTGCTGGTGTATTTTCATTCCAAGAGCCAATTTCTACGGCTAAATCACCTTCAGCATAAAGATCAACTACTTTATAAACGTTAACGGTACCGGTAGTGTCTTTCGCTAATCTTTCGGCGATGGAGTTGCGGATGGCTTCTCTACCAGAAAGCGGTTCTTTGTTGCGTGTATAGCTAACGGCATCTGCGCTATAATAGGCTGCAACTGCGTCGGCATCTTTTGCAGCTTCAGCGGCTGCGTAAGCGTCTTCCATGGCTTGAATTTCAGTTTTAGCAGCATCCATATCAACCGCTTTAGGAGCGGGAGCAGGATTTGAACAAGCTGCGAACATTAAAACTACAGCCGCAAAGGTCGTGTTGAGAATAGAGTTCATTTTCATAATTAATGGGTTTAGTCGCGAAGTCTCGCGAAGGTTAGATTTTTGGAAAGATAGAAAAAAGCTGCTGGTTTCTAGCTTCTGGCTGCTAGATTTTTTTTGCTGAAATGTAAATCCGCTGCGCTCGTTGCGATAACGCTGCTTCCGCTGCGTTTAAACGATATTCATTAAACTAGATAAATTTCTAAACCTCCACAAAAACTATTCGAATCAATCAATCTTAAAAACCTCCCCCTCTTTCGCCAACTCCGTATTCTCAAAAACAGTTTTTGCTTCTTCGAGGAGCGGTTCGATTTCTTTATAGCGCGCTGAGAAATGTCCGATGATGAGTTTTCCAGCATTCGCATCTTTGGCCACCTGAGCAGCTTCTAAGGAGGTAGAATGGAAAGTCGCAACAGCGCGTTCTTTCATTTCGTGTAAGAAGGTAGCTTCATGATATAATAAATCTACCCCTTTAATGTCTTCTGCTAATTCTGGATTGTACAACGTGTCGGAGCAAAATGCGTAGGATCTGCTGGGTTGTGGGTCTTCTGTTAAGTCTAAATTGGAAATGACATTGCCTTCGGAATCAACGAAGTTCTCGCCGGACTTTATGCGTGTGTACTGTGTAAAGGGAATATTATGCTCTTGTAGTTTTTCGACTTTTAACCTCCTGGGTCGTGGTTTTTCGCCAAAAACAAATCCGGTACACGGTATGCGGTGGTTTAAGACAATGGATCGAACATAAATCTCATCATCTTCAAACAATATTTCAGGAGCATAATGTCGGATAGGATGGAAAATGAGATTGTATCTTAAAACCGTTTGCGACGCTCTCAGATGCATTTCGATGATGTCCATTAAATCTTGTTGCCCAAAAAGGTGCAGGTCGGTAGATCGGCCTTGTAAGTGGTAAGTGGACAATAAGCCGATCAGCCCCAAGTAATGATCTCCGTGTAAATGACTTATGAAAATATGGCTGATCCTATGATAACGAATCTTGTACTTCAGCATTTGCATCTGTGTACCTTCCCCACAATCGATTAAAAAATTGCGATCACGAAATACAAGAAGTTGAGAAGTAGGGTGACGATCGTAAATGGGAGTGGCTGAACTGCTCCCCAGGATGGTGAGTTCAAACCCCATACTTACTTGCGCGAAATAACCAGGCGCTTTGTGAGTGTTTCACCGTTAAAGGTCATGGAATACATATACACACCGGGAGCTAAATCTCGGGTGTCGAAGCGAAAATCATTTTCTCCCTGGTCAGGATTTAATAAGCTTCTGTATACTTCTTTTCCGATGAGATTGAATAAACGAAAATCAACTTCCCCACGAGCAGGTACTACATAATGAATGTCTGTAAATTCAGCACAAGGATTGGGTGAATTTTGATTCATGTAAAAACTAAACCAGTGCTTTCATAGATTGAAGAAACAGAACCTGTAACATCAATCATGTAATAATCTAATGTATCAATTTGAGTTGTGGGTTGACCAAATATAGTTCCGATGGAAGTAATGACTGCAGTTAATGTGTAATTGCCAGCTACCGTTGGGGTTCCACTGATGTCTGCGCAACCATTGCTGTTACCAGGGAAATAAACAATTCGAAGGATTACAAGCGTAGGTTAACCCGGGAGGTAAACCCGTTAATGAATTAAGCTCAACAGATACCACAGGAACATTTACAGTTTGACCAAGTATTACAACAGGAGTTGTGGCAGGAACAAAAATTTGCAACACCTGATTATAGAGTACACCCACGGTACCAGCTGATAAACCAGTAGCACTATCTGGCGTAATTCCAGGTGTTGTATTGCTTGTATTAGGAACGCATTGAGCTTGGATGTTAAAAGCACTAAATACGATAAAACTGATCAGGAGTAGGGATTTCTTCATAACCTATAATTTCAAGCTATAAAGATACTAAATCAATTTTTAATATTCTTCTCTACTTTATTTTCAATTTTTTGTTCCTCCTCAGTTTCAAGGATGAAATCGATCGCGTCATTGGATGTTAACGCTATGTTTAATACCTGATCGAGTTGTGAAATCTGCACAAGTTTCATCACGGTATCGCTTAAACCGGTGATTACAAAGGAGCCATTAGCGTTTCTGCACAAGCGATTTCCTACCAAAATAGCACTTAAGCCAGATGAATCACAGTATAGGGATTCTACAAGGTCGAGGATGATGTTGTTGAAGCCTTGTGTGTTCAGTAAAAGAAGCTCCGATTTCAGCTCGGCTGCAATCAGAGTGTTTAGCTTTTGTTCGTGAAGTTTGATCACAACGTATTTTTCGGTTTTGTCTAAGCTAAAGTGCATACATCTATTTTTTTCAAATGTAGGTCAAGCTTTAGGAAGAAGCAAGGCACTTCGAAAGCCTTTGTTAACGTTGCATTGTTCAAATCCCTCTCATTTGTGCCAAGAGGAAAAGAACAGACATTCGAACCGCAACACCATTTTCAACTTGATTTAAAATGATACTATGTTCGCTGTCAGCAATATCACTTGTAATTTCTACTCCACGATTTATTGGGCCTGGATGCATGATGATCAATTGTTTACCTATCCCATCTAAAAGACGTTTGTTTAGCCCATAAAGCATTGAGTATTCTCTTAAGGATGGAAAATAACGAATATCTTGTCGTTCGAGTTGAATGCGTAACATGTTAGCCACATCGCACCAAGCTAAGGCTTTTTTAAGATCGTGTTCTACCCTAACCCCTAATGAGCTCAAGTATTTCGGGATTAATGTAACGGGTCCACATACCATTACTTCGGCACCTAATTTTTGCAAACAAAGGATATTGCTTAGCGCTACTCTCGAATGAAGTATATCGCCCACGATAACCACTTTTACACCTTTCACCCCTACCCAGTTTTTCACGAATTGAAAAAGCATCCAGTAATGCTTGTGTAGGATGTTCATGGGTACCATCTCCAGCATTAATCACATTCGCCTTGATGTGTCGGGCTAAAAACATAGCGGCACCAGGTTTTGGATGACGCATCACTACCATGTCTACTTTCATGGCTAAGATGTTATTTACGGTGTCAACTAATGTTTCCCCTTTGCTCACTGAAGATCCGGAAGCTGAGAAGTTCACAACATCGGCACTCAATCGCTTTTCAGCTAACTCAAAACTAAGCTTTGTACGCGTTGAATTCTCAAAGAAGATATTGGCAATAGTAATGTCACGTAAAGAAGGTACTTTCTTGATGGGGCGATTAATGACATCTTTGAAATTATCGGCAGTTCTAAAAATAAGTTCTATATCCTCTTTGGTGAGGTCCTTTATTCCTAGTAGGTGTTGAACGCTTAACTGCTCGGTCATGGATTTATTCTTCAGAGATTAGCCAGACACCATTTTCTTCGTTTTCGGGATTCAAATTCACCTTGACTTTTTCTGAAGAGATGGTATCTATGGATTTTCCAATGTAATTTGGTTCAATGGGTAATTGACGACTAAATTTTCGATTGATGAGCACGAGTAACTCTACTTTTTCAGGTCGACCAAAAGCCAATAATGCATCCATTCCTGCACGAATAGTACGTCCGGTGAAGAGTACATCATCAATCAACACCACTCGTTTTCCCTCTACGATGAAGTCCATTTTGTTGGCGCTGGGAACAATAAGATCGCGTCGTCGGAAATCATCGCGAAAGAAACTAACATCGAGTTCCCCATATTTAATTTGGGTGTTAGGTTGGATGTGCTGTATGCGTTCGAAGATTAATTTAGAAAGAATAATGCCTCGTGGTTGAAGACCGATAATTACAGTATCAGCGAACAGATCGTGGTTTTCAATGAGCTGATAACAAAGTCGATCAATAGTAATAGCCAGTAACTCTTTGTTGAAAATGAGCTTGTTATTGGTTGGCATGGCCTCAAAATTAATAAAAAAGAAAAAGCAAAGAGCATTAAAAATGCAAAAAGGCCACCATATGGTATGCGTTTCAGTTGGGCGATCTAAAATTCTACAATTAAATCATCACGAATTTATGCACATCGCCGAATTTGTTCTGCGAGGATATATGACCCCTTCAGGGTCAACAAATAAATAATGGAATTCGTTTCTATAAACATTTGACCCCTTTGGGGTCATTGTCGTCGCTATTTCTCTGGTTGGGGTAATATTGTTTTTAAAAAAAATAATCCCGAAGCGGTTCAACATTTATAGCTTTAAAAAATGGATACGAATTGTTTTTTCAAAAACCACGACCCAGAATGGAATCCATAAATATAGCATTATGAAATGGATGTAAATGGTGTTTTCAAAAATCATGACCCAGAATGGAATCCAAAATATAGCTTATGGAAGTAAATGGTGTTTCAATCATGACCCAGAATGGAATCCATAAATATAGCATTATGAAATGGATGTAAATGGTGTTTTCAAAAATCATGACCCAGAAGGGGTCAAATGTTGATAGAAAAAAAACCAAAAAAATAACCCGACCCCGACGGGGTCGCACATCACTGCGTAATTCTCTTGTTGAAGGGAATTCCATGACGAAACCAATAACCATCAAAATGCAAAAAGGCCACCTTGCGGCAGCCTTTTTGTTATTTATTGATCGGGAATTTTAGTTCTCGTCTTTCTTTTCAGAACCTTCTAAAGAAGTTTTAAGAGCAGCTAAAGAAGCGATATCTCCAAGAGTAGATTTCTCTTGATTGTCCTTTAACTTTTTCACTGCTTTAGCAGTAGTTCCAGCTTCTTCTTTACGCTCGTTCGCTTCTGCTTTCTTCACTTCTTGTGCCTTCTCATCGAAGATACGAGTATGAGAAACTACGATTCTACGATTTTCTTTGTTGAATTCAATGACTTTGAAATCTAAGGTCTCATGCTCTTTCGCAACGGTACCATCTTCTTTCGTTAACTGACGGTAAGGAGCAAATGCTTCAACACCATAAGTGGTGAAGATTACAGCAGCACCTTTGTCGGTTACTTTTCCAACTGTACCATTGTGAAGACTATTCAATGCGAATAAACCTTCGTAAGTATCCCAAGGATTATCTTCTAATTGCTTATGTCCAAGACTTAGGCGACGGTTTTCAACATCTACTTCTAATACGACAACTTCTAACTCTTCGCCGATCTTTGTGAATTCAGCAGGATGCTTGATTTTCTTATTCCAACTCAAGTCGCTGATGTGAATTAAACCATCAACACCTTCTTCTAACTCTACGAATACTCCGAAATTAGTGAAGTTACGCACCTTTGCTTTATGCTTAGAAGCAACAGGATACTTCTAAAATCTCACCCCATGGATCAGGAGTCAGTTGCTTTAATCCTAAAGACATCTTGTGCTCGTCGCGATCGATACTTAATACAACTGTTTCCACTTCGTCACCTACTTTCAAGAAATCTTGTGGACTACGTAAGTGCTGTGACCATGACATTTCAGAAACGTGAATTAAACCTTCTACTCCTGGAATAATTTCAATGAATGCACCATAGTCAGTTAATACAACTACTTTTCCTTTTACTTTATCATTGGCATTCAAGTTTGGATCTAATGACTCCCAAGGTTGAGCTGACAATTGTTTCAAACCAAGTGCGATTCTCTTTTTCTCTTCGTCGAAGTCAAGAATAACTACATTGATACGATCGTCTAACTTTAACATCTCTTCCGGATGGTTGATACGACCCCAGCTGATATCCGTAATGTGCAATAAGCCGTCAACACCGCCTAAATCCATGAATACACCGTAAGAAGTAATGTTCTTAACAGTCCCTTCAAGTACCTGGCCTTTTTCCAGCTTACTCATGATTTCTACTTTTTGTTTCTCAAGCTCATTTTCGATCAACACCTTGTGTGATACCACTACGTTCTTGAACTCTTGATTGATCTTCACAATCTTAAACTCCATCGTCTTACCAACGTAAACGTCATAATCACGAATTGGCTTCACATCAATTTGTGAACCTGGTAAGAAGGCTTCGATACCGAATACATCGACGATCAATCCGCCTTTTGTGCGGCATTTAACGAAACCAGTAACGATTTCATCTTTCTCGAGAGATGCATTCACGCGATCCCATGATTTCATGGCGCGTGCTTTTTTATGTGAAAGGATCAGCTGACCGTTTTTGTCTTCTGCCGTTTCTACATAAACTTCCACTTGATCACCGATTTTAATATCGGGCATGTGGCGAAATTCTGTTAATGGTACGAGACCATCACTCTTGTAACCAATATTGATTACTGCTTCTTTGCTCGTAAGACCAATGATTGTCCCACTCACAATTTCACGCTCCAATACTTGGTTTAGCGTGTTGTCGCACAAAGCTTCAAGTTTTAAACGCTCATCTGATTTGTAAGCATCTAATCCTTTTCCTGAATTATCCCAATCGAAATCGTTAGGATCAGGCGTTGCAAAGTTAACTTTGGAGAGTTTCTCCTGTGTATTTGTAGTTGTTGCCATCTATACAATAGTCTTCCAGCAGGAATGGCCTGCGGAAGGGTTGCAAAGTTAAGTAAACTTATGAAACTCGCAAATATTTTAATGAATTGAAATTCAGTTAAATAGAAAAAACAATGTATAGAAATGCCGTCCTTTTCAAGTAGATTAGTATCTAACAGTTATCGAAGTTTTATAAAGATAGGCTATATATTCATAAATTGAAAAATCAACGAATGAATATAGTATAATTGTATTTAAAGGAAGAGCCCTCCTTACAATAATTGAAAATTTAAGTTTTTGCAAGAGCAGACTCTGTTAATGGAGTAGCATCAAGTATAGACGTATTCAAGTATGTCCATACAGAATTTTAATTTGGTTGAACAAATATTTTTTCATTAACCTGATGATCTTTGAATTGCATAGAAACAATATAAATTCCCATGGACAAGTCGGCTAAATTATTTTCGTTAGTCGGGTGAACTATTTGTCGAATCAATCTTCCATCCGTGCTAAAAATATCGATTCTTTCAGGTGCATCTGTAAAGTAAAGTGCATTGTTGTTGAATTCAAATTCACGAATACAAGAGGTAACATTTACAACCAATAGTTTCTTAGAACTAGTACCACATGCATTAGTTGAGCCCACTTTTAATGAGCAAACTTTTGCAACAGCACCTGCATTTGCAAGTATATTGGTGGTTCCTTGACCCGATACTAAACTAAGTCCGGAAGGAACAACCCATAAATAGGACGTAGCTTGAGCCACAGCAGAAATGGAATAACTCAAATTGGTGCTGTTTGTGCATGGATTTACAGAACCAGCGATTGCTCCGGGAACAGCAGGTTTTGATGAGATGGATTTTGATTTTTCAGCACTTGCACCACAGGAATTTTGTGCTTTTACATATAATTTTGCATTGGCAAAATTGGAAGGGAAAGTGAGACTCACCGAAGGAGATGTTGTGGTTACTGGACCTCCTACTCCATTTAAGGTTGCACCTACAATATCGGTTCTCCATACGTAACTTGAAGCGCCATTAACCGCAGTTATAGAATAGGTTTTGGTGCTAATACCACAATTATTATTAGCCGATCCTTTAATATTTCCGGGAATAGCTGGAACAGAAGAAACAGAATTCACATTTAAAAATCCAGAAGTCGTAGAACAAGCATTAATTGCATCAACCTGTACAGTACCTGAAGTGCCATTTGAAGTGGCCGTTATAGAAGTAGTGGTAGATGAACCTGACCATCCAGTTGGAAGTGTCCATAAATAGAAGTCGCATTCGCAACCGCAGAAATAGAGAAATTAACTTGAATTCCTGTACAAGCCGAGGTTGGTCCTTGAATCGGTTGAACAGGCCCGGGAGGTTGACATAACAATTCAGTTACTTCTTGACTTGCATTGTAAATGTAATCACCACTTGTAGAAACATCATCATTGGTTGCATTTCCTGCATAATAAAATTTCACAGTACCTGTTCCTGCTGGCGGGGCTGTCCAATTCACAACAAAAGATCTACTGTCCAGACTATAAGTACCATTTAATACATGTGTGACATTAATACGGTTAACTCCACTCACAACTTTACCTAAAAGTTTACTGGATGTTGGATCAACTATTGCAAAACTTCCTGCATTTAAATTTGCGCTAGTTAAACATTCTAAACCAAATCCAAATTTAGTTACACCTAGCTGAGAAACCGTTACCGTAATAGGGTAAGTTTGACCTGGTACATATTGCCAATTATTCATTCCGAAATTCGAAATGGAAATGGTTCCAGGGCCTGAATTTAAGGCAAAATCACCATGACATGATTGACAAGTTGACTCTCCAGGAGAACCCGTTTTTCCAGCGATTCCTGTTTGCTTATACATTGAACTAGTGAATACTATTATTGCACTAGGAATAAGGATGAGTACCCATTTTTTCATATTCAGAATATTTATTGCAATTTAGGTACATAATAATGAAACAAAAAAAACTTAATTCAACTTTATTAAAAAAGTCCTATGTATTAAATGTTTTTTGATAAAATGGAGAATATTTGTTCTGAACAATATAAAAGGCCTTCAAAAATAGTTGATCTATTAATTCAGAAAAAAGTTAAAATAAAAAAGCGATCAGCATTGATCTTTTATCATGCTGATCGCTAGAGCAAGGGTTTAATTGAAATTGGCTTTTAGGTTAATTATTGTTTTGAACAAATATTTTTTCATTGACAATATGATCATTAAATCGCATTGAAATAATATAAATTCCATAGGGTAAATCGGCTAAACTATTTTCGTTGGATGGGTGAACTAATTGTTGAACCAATCTCCCATCTGCACTAAAGATATCAATTCTTTCTGGTGGATCTATAAAGTGAAGTGCGTTGTTGTTGTATTCAAATTCACGAATACATGAGGTTACATTTACAACCAATAATCGTTTACTACTTGTTCCACAGGCATTGGTAGATCCAACTTTTAAAGAGCAAACTTTAGCAATAGCCCCTGAATTGATCAGTAGATTTGTAGTTCCTTGACCGGATACTAAACTGAGACCTGAGGGCACCTTCCATGAATAAGATGTTGCTTGGGCAACTGGAGTGATTGAGTAACTTAGGTTTGTGCTGTTAGTGCATGGATTTAATGGGCCTGTAATGGCCACAGGCACAGGAGGTTTAGAGGAGATGGTTTTAGTTTTTTCAAGGCTTGCACCACATGCATTTTGTGCTTTTACGTAGAGTTTTGCATTGGCAAAATTCGAAGGAAAAGTTAAGCTAACACTTGGTGTAGTGGTTGTGACAATTCCAGTTGTTCCATTGATAGTAGCACCAACAATATCTGTTCTCCAAGCATAACTTGTAGCACCACTGACTGTGGCAATAGAATATGTTTTTGTAATTATCCCACAATTATTATTTGCACTACCTGATATTGCACCAGGTATTGATGGAGGTGTACAGGTAAGTTCAGTTAAAGCTTTATTAGCAAAATAAACATAATCCTCCTTCACCACCATCATTGTTAGCAGCAATTCCTGAAAAGTAAATTTTACAGGGCCGGTTCCAGCAGCTGGAGCCGTCCAGTTAAAAGTGAAAGATTTTGAATTTGCTGCTAATCCGCCATTCATTTTATGAGTCACATTAACTCTGCTTACTCCACTAACGGTTGCAGATAAAAGTCTAGTTGATGCTGTGTTGGTTATTGTGAAAGTTCCGGCATTTCCATTGGTAGAAGTTAAACACTCCACATCTACCCCAAAAAGTGGCATTCCTGTTTTTGAAACAGTAACTGTAATTGGATAGGTTTGTCCAGGGGTATATTGCCAGTTATTCATTCCGGTATTTGTGATAGTAATAGATCCACCTCCTGTATTTGCCGCGAAATCTCCATGACAACTGCTGCAATTCGATTCACCTGGCGAATTTGTTCTTCCTGCTTTCCGTTTTCGCTAAGGATGGAACTTGTCATAAGTATAATAACAAGGGGCAGTGCATAAGGAATGTACTTTTCATTTTGTGTTTTGGTTTTAGTAATTTGATATTTTGATTGTTTAAGTTGAGATTAATTCATTTCCTACTTTGGAGAATAAATAGTAGAGTTATCCTTTAGGATAGTTGTTTTTTTTCGAACATGGGTTTGCTTTTTTTGATTCGAATACTTTCTAAAACGAATCTTGACTTTTATTTTGGTGAACGCAACAAAATGTTGGGCAAATGGATGAAAATATCATTTAAATGGTAAAAATCGAAGTTGAAAAAGAAATTAATGTATCAACTTATTAAAACCAAAGTTTGGTTTTAATAAGTTAAAATAAATCTAATGTAGATTATGGATTTAATAATTCAATTATTCAATACCAATGTTTGGGTTCGAATCGCGGTAACCACCTCTTCCATCAACCACATTGACGTGGAGGTAACTCCTGCAATACCTACTGATGATTTGCCATCGAACCATGAGATATCTAATTCACTAGGAGTAGAAATGAAATAGCTATTGTCATTATGAGCCTTGCAAACTGAGTACAATGCTTTTCCATTGGAACTCTTTTTACCACTCACAAAAACGATTACATCATGCGCTGCAGAAAAACGCTTGAGTTGTGGTTCTCGGTTTGAAACTTGTCGGCAAAGGGTATCGTTGCTTACAAAATCACCTTCTTCTAAAGATCCATTGTGCTGAATAAATTTTTCTTGAATCAAACGTTCCATCTTCTCAAAACCTAATGTACTCTTGGTCGTTTGTGAAAAGAAATGTACAGGTTGCTTAAAGTTGATTTTATCGAGATCCTCCTCTGAAAAAACGACGATGGCTTTGCCTTCTGTTTGTCCAACCAATCCGTTTACTTCTGCATGTCCGGGCTGTCCATAAATAACAATTTGCCCTCCTTTTTCTACAATTCCCTCAAAGCTGGTTTTTACACGGTATTGCAACTTCAAAACAACCGGGCAAGAAGCGTCAATTAATTCTATATTATTTTTGATGGCTAATTGGTAGGTAGAAGGAGGCTCACCGTGTGCGCGAATTAATACCTTGCAATCTTTTAATGTGGCTAAACGATCGTGATTGATAATTTCAAGTCCTTTGGCTTTGAGTCGATCTACTTCTTCCCCATTGTGGACTATATCCCCTAAGCAATAAAGTTTACCGTTCTGGTCGAGTTCATCCTCTGCCATTTGGATGGCATAAACCACTCCAAAGCAAAATCCTGAATTACTATCGATTACTACGTTCATTTTCCAAGTTTGACTCTATTACAACAATAAAAAGGTACTAATAGTTTATGAGGTAGTTGAATTCGACAAAGCTAGTTTGCGAACTGCTTCCATAACAAATTCGACTTGTTCTTCATGCGTTAAATAAGTATTGTCCAAAATGATGGCATCTTCCGCTTTTCTAAGTGGAGATACTTCACGATGGGAATCTTCATAATCGCGACCTACTACATTTTGAATGACATCTTCGAGCAATACATCCACTCCTTTTGCTTTAAGCTCTTTAAAACGTCGTTCGGAGCGTACCATGGGATCAGCTTTCATGAAAATTTTTAAGTCGGCATTTGGAAATACTGTGGTTCCAATATCTCGTCCATCCATCACCAACCCCCCTTCTTTACCAGCACTTCTTTGCAATTTCACCAGATGTTCGCGAACCGATTTGATAGCACTCACATGACTTACTTGTTCATTGATTTCCATGGTTCGGATTTCATTTTCTACATTTCTGCCATTCAAATAGACCTCACTAAAATCTGAAATTGGATTAAATTGAAACGTAATGTTGATCTTAGAAAGTGCATCGCTAAAATCATAAACACTATCCTGTAATTCTTCTGGACCAGGAATTGGGATATTATTTTCAAGAAAATAGAGAGTGACTGCTCTGTACATTGCACCAGAGTCAATGTAATGAATACCTAGTTTGCGGGCTAAACCTTTTGCGACAGTGCTTTTACCACAAGAAGAGTAGCCATCAATGGCAATAATTAAGCGTGAGCTCATCGAGTACAAAGATAATAAATAGACCTCGGATAATAAAATTTAATGATCGCAGAATAAAGTAATAATTGAAAAATCTTACAGCCTTCCTCATTCTCACGTCCTATATCGCCAAATTCGGAAAAAGTAAAAGGGATCTCTTTAGAGACCCCATTCACCCAATCAAACCATAAAACACATCTTTTTCTCAACGAATTAATTCAATACGTTGATGAATTATTTTCTTGTCCGTTTCAATCGTGTAATAATACACGCCCGGTAACATTTTTCTGCCATCTAATTCAAATTGATAAGTAGCCCCTTTCTCTACTAAATCATCGAACAACTGCCCCATTAATTTTCCCTGATGGGTATATAACTTCACTTTTACGAAGGCATCTTCTTTAGCCGAATAAAAGATGGTTGTATTTTCATCAAAAGGATTGGGGTATGCGGAAGTAGTGCCATCCACAATATGCACATGTGCTTTTGGACGATGAGGCACATCATCTATATTCCCTTTCGACTGAAAAGAAATTATAAATAATCCTGATAATATCAGGTGCATTGCCTTTGTCATATCCCCTTATAAAAAACCAAATTACAAAGTGAGATGGATTTTTCGCTTGGATTTTTGTGAATGTCTAGAATCTATACACGAAAAGGCTTTATTCTAAAGTTAAATGTCAGTTTCGGAAAGGACTTCGAGGGATCCAGTTCATTTCATACTCTTTAGGCAACATGTGACCTGCAATTCCATTCACCAAAGTATTATTTAATTTTATATAAGCATGATAGGTATGAATTACAGCCCCTACTGTTGTTTTCATCTCTAAAGCCGTTCTCCCAAATGATAATCGGGGTGACTTTGCTAAAAGAGCCATTTCAATGTATAAATAAAGAATATTTTGATAAAGATTATGGCTCTTATTATATTCATAATCAATGCCTATGTGGTGAGCCTCAAAGTGAAAGTGATCTTTAATTCCTACCATAAATGCAAGTAATTTTTCATTTTCAAAAATACCTTTGAATTCTATATTCGATTTTAACCTTTTCGACAAGGAAATCAGGTAGTCAGAATCATGCATGACCAAACGAACAGGACTTTTCATTTGCACAGCGAGGTATAAGCGATCAATCTCTTCTTTTCTTTCAATAAGTTCTTCAGTATGCATCACTCTTACTTCGCAGGATGACAACTTTTTTTTCACTTGCAAACAGCGTTGTCGATATTTCGAACTTAAGTCTGCAACATAATCTTCGAACTTTTTCCATTGCGGACGAATTTCCATTTCCATGATAGGATCCATCACTAAAGGATGGAATTTTTTTGACTTCAATAATCCACCATAAACATCATTTTCAGTCGGATAATCCTTCGCTATCTTCGCCATCACCTTTCCCGTTTTTTCTAACTCTTTTCGAACGAATTCAAACGCTTCCGGCAATAAATGCACCACTTTTTGTTGGTCTTTCTTTTCAAATAATATCCCATAATCGCCACTCAAATACATGTTTCCACATATTACCAAATAATGCGGCTTATCCTTTTTGGCGCCGAATAACATATTTTGAACAAGCATCGATAATCCCGATACGATTTTACTATAGGGTTCGAAATTGATAATTTGTCCGAGTTGGTTACTCGATAAATTAATTACTTGAAAATAAAAAGCGGCCACCAAATTCCCATTTTCTTTTAAACAGACATAACGAAAGGACAAGGCGGATGGTGACGACTCCTCCATCGACAATAAGTAATCACTTTCAAGAAAAAGTGTGCGATGCGGCGGCATTTCTTTTTGCAATGCATCAATGGAATCGTAAATTTGGAAATCAGGAGTGCGAATCACTTTGCTTTTAGAAACATAGAATATCAAGGCTCCTTCTAGAACGATTGAGCGTCATTTCTATTTTAGATTTATGCGAAGATAGTTAATATTCAATTTTAAATGGAATGATGATAAAGGATACTCATAAGATAATGATGACCGTTGAATAATTTGATGATGTTTATCTTCCCTGTTCATGAATATGAAAATAAACAGCAAAATTTGTCAAGATTAAGTAATCTCATTTTGTTTCGCATTGGTAAACTTTTTAATTAAAATGCGAATTACTCGATTTTCTTTACTTTTACGGAACTTATTGAATGATTCAGATTATGAGGAAGAATATTATTGCACTGGTTAGTTTGTTTTTCATTGCAGGGTCAAGTGCTTGGGCGCAACCTCTCACCTACCCAACTACAAAAAAGTTGATCAACAGGATGATTATCATGGTAAAAGGTTGATGATCCTTATCGTTGGCTAGAAGACGATCACTCATTGGAGACAAAAGGTTGGGTGTTGCAACAAAATACCACCACTGAAAAGTATTTAGCATCCATTCCTTTTCGTGATTCACTTAAAAGCAGAATGGCTTCACTTTGGAAATTTGTTCGATATGGAGTTCCTTTCAGATGCGGTCAATCTTATTTTTATTATCGTCATGACGGTGTGCAGAATCAACCGGTTTTATTTTTTATGAAGACTTTAAATTATGTACCTTATGGCTACTTTGATCCGAATAAAATATCGGAAGATGGAACTACTGCATTGACTCAAACCATCCCTTCCCCAGATGGTGTTTATTTAGCTTTTCAAGTTTCTGAGGCCGGTAGTGATTGGAATACAATTAGAATTAAAGAGGTAAAATCTTTGAAATCTCTCCCTGAAATTTTAACGGGTATCAAATTTAGTAATGTCGCTTGGCATAAAGATGGGTTTTATTACAGTAAGTACGATTCAAATGGTAACTTGAATGCCATCAACGAATACCATAAAATTTATTATCATAAATTAAACACTCCTCAGGAAAAGGATGTCTTGATTTGGGAAGATAAGGACCATCCAAAGAGAAATTTTTCTGCAAGCATTACCGAAGATCAGCGATTTTTAGTAATTACTGGAAGCGAATCTACTTCCGGAAATTCTGTCCTTTTTTTAGATTTGTCGAAGGGAGAAAATAACATAAAAGCGATTGTTAAAAAGTTCGATTATGATTTTGAGTTATTGGGAAACCAAGGTGACCACTTGCTCTTCTTGACGAATTACAAGGCAAGTAGAAATAAAATTATTTCGATCGATACAAAGAGTTTTTCTGAAGCAAATTGGAAGGATGTTATCGCTGAACAAAAAGATATCTTAAAATCCGCCTCGCTGGCTTATAAGAATATTGTTACGCATTATATGAAGGATGCGAGCAGTCGACTTTTTGTTTTTGATATGAACGGATTAAAACCCTATGAAATTCCAATGGAAGGATTTGGCACCATTGAATCCATATCAGCTTCGATTGCTGACAGTAATATGTTTTTTAATTATACCACTTTCACTTCTCCATCAATTGTGTATCGTTATAATTTTAAAACTGCTCAGTTAGCCGTTCATTTTAATTCTCAATTGCCATACAACGAGAAGGACTTTGAAACCACTCAAGTTTTTTATTCGAGTAAAGATGGTACCAAGATCCCCATGTTCCTTGTGAAAAAGAAAGGAGTTGTGCCTAACGGGGACCTTCCGACCCTTTTGTTTGGGTATGGCGGATTTAACATCAGTAAAACACCAGAATTTAAGGCAGAACGATTGGTGTTTTTAGAGAATGGCGGACTCTTAGCAATACCTAATATTCGTGGTGGTGGTGAGTACGGCAGTGAGTGGCATGAAGCAGGAACTAAGTTAAAAAAGCAAAATGTATTTGACGATTTTATTGCTGCAGCAGAATACCTCATTCAAGAAAAATATACAAACCCCAATAAATTAGCCATCAGTGGTCGTTCCAATGGCGGATTATTGGTGGGTGCAGTTATGACTCAGCGCCCTGATTTATTCAAAGTAGCTTTGCCTGCTGTGGGTGTGATGGATATGCTTCGTTTCCAAAAATTCACTATAGGCTGGGCGTGGACTACAGATTTTGGTAGCAGTGATCATGAAGAGGAATTCAACGCGCTATATAAATATTCTCCATTACATAATATCAAGAAGGATGTTAGATATCCAGCTACTTTGATCACTACAGCCGATCATGATGATCGTGTAGTACCTGGTCATTCCTTCAAGTTTGCTGCACAATTACAAGCATCCAATCAAGGAGATAATCCCATGCTCATACGGATAGATGTAAATGCTGGACATGGATCAGGAAAACCTACTGGAAAGCTAATCGACGAGCAAAGTGATATCTTCACCTTTCTGTTTTATAATTTAGGAATGAAATTATGAGAAAATATATTGACTTTCTTTTGATGGTTGTCCTTGGACTTGGTATTTCTTCTTGTGAAGAGACGAATAACCTAGGCAGTATGCAATTTAAATTCACCGGAGTTCGTGATACCAGTGTTTATTTAGGGCAACAAACCACGCTTAACGTGACCATCTACTTTTTAGGAGGTGAATCAGAAATGGTTTCATTGGCTGTAAATGGCCAAGGAACGGGTACAAGTATCCATTTTACCAGAAATAATATTGAAGTCGGTGAATCGACACAGATGGTGATTTCTTCGGTAGCTTCTGCTGACACGGGCTATTTCCCGATGGTTTTAAGTGGGACTACAAAGACTGGTGGACTCATTACTCGGGAATTTACACTGCACGTCACGAAGCCCATCAACACACCACCCAAAGTAATCTTGAATGGATCGCCTAATTTTTTTGTTACCCTAAACTCTTCCTATACTGATGCAGGTTTCACGGCTGGCGATGAAGAAGATGGCGACATCACATCTCAAGTGGTTGTAACTGGAAATGTAAATGTTGAATCTGTGGGACTATACGTCATCAGTTATGTAGTGTCAGACTCGGAAGGTTTAAAAGACAGTGTGGTTCGAAATATCAATGTTCGTAATTCATTAAACTACCTCAATGGAAGCCATAATGTTATCACGACAGATTTAACAAGTGGTGCCACTCGAAACTGGATCACCACTATCTCCGCCTCTGTAAGTATCAACAATCAACTTAAAATTTTCAAGATCTCGGATTGTTTCATGGCCGACCCTATATTGATTTATGACCCAGTTAAAGATACAATCTTCTTGCCTTCTCAAACATTTACATGCATCACTCCCATCGATACTGTGCCCCATACTTTTGTAGGAAAGGGAAATATCATACAAGGTTCTATCAAAAGAATTATATTGGATTATACAGATTCTTTTACCGATACTTCCGGTACTCCGGTTCTATTAAATTTGAGAGATGAGTATCAATTATTTTAAAAACGATTTATACATACAACATACGTCGCAAATAGTTAATTTGTCCATTGTGATAGGCCAGATGAGCTAAGAGATGAGAAAGCGCAACATGTACTTTTACGATTTTACCTTTGAAGTCGACAGGATATAGTTCGTTTTCTTGCTCCTCCGAAAGCGACGTCAATGTGGACATTACCACAGAATAGGCTTTTTCAATTTCGGCTAAAACATACTCCTTCGACTTTCCATTGGTGGAAAACTCCAACTCACGTTCACGGATATACCCAGTTTTTCCTAAGAGAGCGCCCACAAAATGCTGAAGATTTCCAGCTAAATGAAGGGCTAAATTTCCAGGAGAATTGCTTACTCCTTTTGGAATCATCCAAAGACTTGCATCGTTCGGAAATAATTCAATTTCATTTTTAAGTTGATCTAAATAATTTTCAAACTGAAACCATACAGCCATAAATTAATTCTCTTTTTGTTTATTTGAATAAATAAGGTGAACACGCATTGTGCTTAATATAAAATTTTAAAAACCAGGGATCATCCCCTTGCCTGCAGATTTCATTTCCGCCTCAAAAACTTTTTCGACATCGTTGAGGGCACGATTCATGGCCACTTCAATCAGCTCCTGTACCTCATTTTTTCTTTCAGGAAAAAGTAAATGATCAGCAATTTCGATTGCTAAGAGTTTTCGATTACCATTCATGGTTACTTTAATTTCCTTATCGCCGGCAAATCCAACCGCTTGAACATGGTTTAATCTTTCCTTGGCAGCCTCCATTTTGTGCTTTAGCTCGCCCATCTTTCCCAGTAAATCAAACATAATTAATTCATTGTTTAAGTTGCTAAATTATAAATTCTAGCGCGTAATAATCTCTAATTAAGCCTTAATTTTGATCTAAATTCAACAAATCCATCGACAAAAAGTGAAAAACTATCGATAAATTGATGAAATCCTTGTCGATTCAATCTTTTCGTTACATTAGAGCCGTAATAACTAACCTAAATTAACCTATAAAAGATTATATGAGTACAGAAGACGCAAAAAAGCATCCTAAGGGATTGTGGGTATTATTTGGAACTGAAATGTGGGAGCGTTTCAATTTCTATGGGATGCGAGCCATCTTGACTTTATACATGGTAAACTCACTCATGATGAGTGAAGAAAGAGCTTCATTGATTTACGGAGCATTTTTGGGACTTTGTTATTTAACGCCCATGTTAGGCGGATTCATTGCTGACCGATTCTTCGGAAATCGAAATTGCATCATGTTGGGTGGATTATTAATGGCCATCGGACAATTATTATTATTTACGAGCGAATCTATTTTTGGTGAGAACCTTGGCTTAGCCAATAATTTACTTTGGGTTGCGCTCGGAATTATCATCTTTGGAAATGGTTTCTTTAAACCGAATATTTCCAGTATGGTAGGAAGTCTTTATCCAAAACAAGACAAAAACAAATTAGACACTGCCTTCACGATCTTTTATATGGGAATCAACTTAGGTGCCTTCTTAGGTCAGTTGATTTGTCCTTTAGTGGGAGATGTGAAAGATCTAGATGGTACTCGTGATATTCACCCTTTCAAATGGGGATTCTTAGCAGCCGGTGTTGCTATGATTTTAGGTACGATGGTATTTTATTTCTTGAAAAATAAATATGTAGTTTCTCCTGATGGAAAAGCCTTGGGTGGATTACCAAAAGACAATGATCAATCCCATTACGAAGAAGGCGAATCACAAAAAGCTATTTTTTCTTCTAAAGCGTTAACTTTTGCTTGTTTGGGATTTGTAGCACTTACTTTTATTTTCTTAAAAGCATTTGATCAGAATATTATTTACTCGATTATTTATGCGAGTGGTTTATCGTTAGCAGGACTTATCATTTCCGATTCATCGTTAACTAAAATTGAGAAAGATCGAATTTACGTAATTTATATTGTAGCATTTTTCGTTATCTTTTTCTGGGCAGCTTTCGAACAAGCAGGTTCATCACTTACCTTCATCGCCGACAATCAAACGGATCGAAACTTCTTTGGATGGAATATGCCTCCTTCTATGGTTCAAATCTTCAATGGTTTGTTTGTGGTTGCTTTCGCCGTTCCATTCAGCATGTTATGGGATAAGTTAAGAGCAAATGGCAAAGAACCCATTTCTCCCATGAAGCAATCAGTTGGATTGGCTTTAATGGCATTGAGTTATTTCATCATTGCTCATAACGTAAGTGCTTTAGGTAACAGCGGATTATTAGCGATCAAATGGTTAATTCTATTGTATTTAATTCAAACTTGCGCTGAGTTGTGTTTGTCGCCCATAGGACTATCGTTAGTTGGAAAATTATCTCCAAAAAGATTCTCCTCCTTGTTGTATGGTGTATTCTTCCTTTCTAATGCTGCAGGTTACGCATTAGCCGGTACATTAGGATCTATTCTTCCTGCAACAGGAGATAAGTTTATCAAAGCCGAAGCAGCTGGAATTAACCTTCAAGGAATTTTAGATAAAACCATCGTTCCCACCGGAGATCAATTGGAATTCCTCGAGAAAAATAATATTAGAGCAAGTAATCCATTCTTTGCTGGATTCGAAATTCATAATCTCTTCGAATTCTTTATGGTGTTTGTGGTCTTAACGGGAGTTGCAGCTGTAATTCTGTTTGCATTAACACCAAAGTTGAAGAAGATGATGCACGGAGTTAATTAAGAATTTAGAATTATGAATTCAGAATTGGTGGGTTTCTTGAATGAATCGAATCTATTACTTCGATTTTTGATTTTTAAATTTATTTATTAATTGATTCGTAAGTTTATACCATTATAACAAACTATAAATTCATAATTCAGTTTCATTGTCTGAATTCTGCATTTTTTGAAAAGCAATAAATAACATTCAAACAAATTCAGAAAAAAATTCTGAATTCTAAATTCTGAATTACAACATGCAGACTCTCGCCGAAATTCAAGACTTCAAGGGTAAATACCCCAAGCAACTCTGGTATCTCTTCTTCTCCGAAATGTGGGAGCGTTTTTGCTTCTATGGAATGCGGGGAATGCTCACCGTATTTATGGTGAGTCAGCTCATGATGAAAGAAGATGTTGCCAACTTGCAATATGGTGCAACCCAGGCTTTTGTGTATGCATTTACATTTATTGGTGGATTGTTTGCTGATAAAATATTAGGATTTAGAAAATCATTATTCTGGGGTGGATTGTTGATGATTACTGGCTCCTGTATCTTGGCCTTTAACCCGCACGATTTTTTCTTTTTGGGGATTAGTTTCACGATTATTGGTACTGGATTCTTCAAACCCAATATTTCTACGATGGTTGGAGCATTGTATCATGAAAATGACAGTCGACGCGATGCTGGTTTTTCACTCTTCTATGCGGGTATCAACGTAGGCGCATTGTTAGGAGGTTATGCCTGTATCGCCATAGCCAAGAGTTACTCTTGGAATTTAGCATTTGGATTAGCAGCGATTGTAATGACCATTTCGTTGGTGACTTTCATCTTCACTCAAAAAAGTTTAGGTCCAATTGGCTTGTCTCCTTTCAGAAGTAAAGGCATCGAAGGAAAAAAGTGGATGGAATATGCGACGTACCTTGGTTCATTAGCCATCATTCCTATCATCATGGTGATGGTTTCTAAGACTGAATACACAGATTACTTTATGTATTCGATTGGTCCAGCGGTATTAATTTATCTCTTTTATGAAATGGGTAAGTTCAGTTTGGCGGAGCGAAAAAAATTGATTGGCGCCTTGGTGTTTATTTTATTCTCTATCTTGTTTTGGGCATTCTTCGAGCAAAGTGGTGGATCATTGGCATTGTTTGCTGCAAATAATTTGAACGATACAGTAGTGGGAATAAAATTAGATCCGAATGGGGTGAATAACGCTGCCAATTCTTTATTCGTAATCATTTTCGCACCGATACTTGGATTGATCTGGATTTGGTTAAGCAAGAGAAATAAAGAGCCGAATACGGTTATAAAATTTGGATTGGGATTCCTTTTCTTAGCCTTGGCCTTTTATATTTTTTATGCCACTCGTTTTTTCGCTGGTGCAGATGGAATGACGAGTCTGGAAATATTTACATTGGCCTATTTCGTTATTACCTTCGGCGAATTGTGCCTTTCCCCTATCGGATTATCCATCATGACTAAATTATCTCCACAGCCTTTACAGGGGGTGATGATGGGCATGTGGTTTTTGGCGAGTGCATACGGTCAATATGTAGCCGGAATCTTGGGGGCTGGAATGGTATCTCCCAATGAAAATGCTAGCCTGACAGAAAAATTAATTTCCTATACCGATGGATACCAGCAACTGGCAATATATGCTGTAATAACGGGTGTTGTCTTAATTGCAATTTCACCTTTCGTCCGTAAATTGATGGGCGAAGTAAAATAAACTCCTAATCTTTAGATGATGAAATTTAGTAAATATCTTCTAGTAGTCGCTCTCTTAACGAGCGTAAGCCATACTTGCTCGGCACAAAACGAAAAAGTGACCATGGGGTCCGGAGGCATCGAATGGATAAGCTTTGAACAAGCCGTGTTTTTAAACGATATGAAACCCAAGAAAATTTTTATTGATGTGTATACCGACTGGTGCGGATGGTGCAAGCGGATGGATGCAGGCACGTTTAAAGATAGTCTAGTGTCTAAATATATTTCCGAAAATTATTATGCGGTAAAATTAAATGCGGAGACAAAGGATACCATTCGTTTTCGCGATAAAGTTTTTGTTTTAAGCCCGAAATGAAAGCTAACGAGTTAGCGATATCCTTGTTGAGTGGAAAAATGGGCTATCCCAGTTTTGTATTGATGGATGAGAAGTATGCCATCTTACAACCCCTAAGTGGCTACCAAACTACCGAAGAATTATTACCTCTACTCAAATTTTACGGATCGAATGCGTATCTAACTACGAAGTGGGAAGAGTATTCGAAGAAGTAACGCAGGTAATTTTTTTAAACTTAATACTTATCGAACGCAATTGAAAAGCTACTAGTTGCTAGCTATTATTTATTTTTTCAAGGGCAAATGATTTTTCTAATATATACTTTTTTAAACGCAGCGACCACTGCGGATTCGCTGCGACCGCTGCGTTTAAAAGTAAATTCTATAGATTGAAAATTGTTTATTCGCCTATCTTCTTTAATCTGGGAAATTAAAAGTAAAAATTTAGGTTTAAACTGCCCCCCGCATTATCATTATCAAATACAAAAGAACTGGACTTACCCCCTTCTTGTGATTGGGTGGTCGCGTTGCTACCGTTCCAACTTTCGGTTTCTATTTTACTTCGACCACGGGTTTTAACTTGTGGTCCCCAGCCAAATTCTGCACTGATGCTCGACTTGGCCGCGAAGTAATATTCGACCCTAAAATTCCTTTTAAATGAAATCCGAATGTGTTTCCTGGTCTTGCACTCTTATTTCGAGTATTTTGATTTTCACTACTGAGCGCATTTCCATAAGTATACGTTGTCTTTTCAGTGTAAATGCTAAAAAGAATTTCACCTCCATAATATCCACGCACACGCCCTTTCCCTCTCCATTTTTGCAAGCCACTTCCCAGAGTGATGTTACTGGTATTGATTTTCGTTTCATTGGAAACGGTTTCATTGGGATTGGTGCTTCCAACTCTCGCAACTAGAGTGTCGGTTTTATTTACACCGAGTCCAATTCGAATTTTTGAACGCAAAGCCATATTGTCATTAAGCATATAATTGCTCGAGATAGTTAATGGATTTGAAGCAGTGAAATTAGTGGTGGGTATGTTATTACCAGGATTGAAAAGATTTCCAATAAATTTCAAAAAGGGTACTGCATCAAATCCCAACGACATTTCTCCTTTCTCTGGAGTGATGATAAGTCCATCCCTGTTTTTGAAAGGTTCTTGTGCAGAAACGATGTATGTAAGGAAAGTAAACAATAAAATGAGGCTAAGTTTTTTCATGGAATTATGAGTTGTGATTTGTGGTTAGATAGTTGGTATATTAACGACTTAAAATATTGTTGATCCGAAGTAATTCCAAGTCCAGGGGTTCTTGTTCACGCGATGCTTCAGAGAAAGGAAGAAAATGTTTTTCGTTTTTACGGATGCCGACCATCTTCCTGGTTTCACCATTCAAAAGTGCTTCTACCGCCCAGACGCCAAGCTTGGCACCCAGAATTCGATCATAAGCGGTGGGACTCCCTCCTCGCTGAATATGTCCGAGTACAGTTACTTTCGTTTCGTAATGAGGCAAACGTTTTTTGAGTTCCATGGCTACTTCTGCGGCTCCACCGTTCTTCTCTCCTTCCGCAACGAGAATAATACTACTCGTTTTATTATTGGCTTTACCTTCTTCTAATTTTGCAACCAATGCATCAAAATCGGTGGGTTTTTCGGGAAGTAAAATTTCCTCTGCTCCACCTGCTAGTCCTGACCATAAAGCAATACAACCCGAATCGCGACCCATCACCTCAATTAAGAAGCAACGATCATGAGAAGCGGCAGTATCACGAATTTTATCAACAGCTTCAATGACAGTATTCACGGCAGTATCAAAACCTAGCGTGTAATCGGTACCACTTAAATCATTGTCGATTGTTCCTGGGATTCCTATAATTCTAATATCGGGAAATTGTTTACAAAATTCTTCAGCACCTTTAAAGGTACCATCACCACCAATCGCCACAATACCATCTATCTGATGACTCTTTAAATTCGCATAGGCTTTTGCCATACCTTCATTGGTCATAAACTCCTTACTGCGTGCCGTTTTAAGAATGGTCCCTCCTCGTTGAATGATATTGCTTACCGATCGAGACGTTAAGGGCTTAAACTCATCGTCAATCATTCCTTGATACCCTCTTAAAATTCCATATACACGTAGATTATGTGCCAAGGCCGAACGCACAGTGGCCCGCACGCAAGCATTCATACCAGGTGCATCTCCACCCGATGTGAATAAAGCGAGGCGTTCTATTTTATTCATAACAAAACAATGATCATTTTTGCGAAACTAATGCATTAACGCCAAACATCCTTTTATAGTATAGGATTCCATCGGCATTCATGCTCTAAATTATTATTGATCACGAAACTAATATCCTACAATGAACCCATCTGACAAGAAAAATCCATGGACCACCAAAAGTTCTGAAGTGAAATACGATAATCCGTGGATTAAAGTTATCGAATCTCAGGTTTTGAATCCAGCTGGAAATCCTGGTATTTACGGTGTTGTTCATTTTAAAAATCGAGCCATCGCAATCATTCCACTCGATGAGAACAACAATACTTGGATTGTGGGTCAATATCGTTATACGTTGAACTCTTACGAATGGGAGGTTCCTGAAGGTGGATGCCCAGAAGGTGAAGATCCCCTTGAAGCAGCTAAGCGCGAATTAGAGGAGGAAGTGGGCTTACATGCTAGCCATTGGGAGCAAGTAATGGAAATTCAGCTTAGTAATTCTGTCTCAGATGAAATTGGATATACTTATATCGCTAGAGGATTAACACTAGTTGGATCTTCTCCTGAAGAAACCGAACAATTGCAAATTAGAAAACTACCCTTTGATGAATTAGTGGACATGGTAATGCGCGGGGAAATTAAAGATGGAATGAGCGTAGCTTCTGTCTTGAAAGTAAAATTGTTGGTGGGAATATAATTATGCTTTTTATGGATAGGAGCAATTTCCAAGCTTCAATCTGTGGCTATTTTGTAAGTACCTGAAAATTATAATTCACTTTTGGCTCTTATATTTAAAAGTAGATCGAAGAACTCGAAACATGAAAAATAAACACCCGATTCAGCAAGTAGAATTTTCTATTTCTTAATATAAAGCATCCCTTTTCCACTTATATTTTCATTCTTTATTTTATGACTTCCAGAAGATTCTAAGAAGATCCATTCACATTCATAACCTTTATTGATAATTGTTTGGTTGAACTTTTGAAACGACATAGTGGTGTGAGGATAAGAGATCAATTTATCCTGATAACCTTGTGGAAGCTTTCCTGGACCATTCGACGACAAATATGATTTTTGCACGGTTACAAAATCTCTATCATCTTCGTTAAACATCATGCGATTAAAAATATCCACTTTGCATCAACACGAAGTAAAAGTTCAGTAAAAACATAAGGTGCGTCTACATATTGCAAGGCGCTTGAGCTGTGAATAAAATCAACTTTTACGCTGATTTCATCTATTGCCCTAACAAAAGTAAGTTCAGCATTATTTAGATTTCTTTCCATTGCCGATTTTACCATTTGAGCTGTTTCAACAACATACCAATGCATTGAAATTTCTTGTGGAATTAATTGCCTTACTTCGAAATAGTGTGCGCCACATGCACCACCAAAATCCAAAATATTTATTTCCTTGGTTTCGTTTTGATTCAAATATTGATTTATTGCAGCCAATAGAAATACATTGGTAGGATTTACAAAAAATGGCTTGTCACCAAGCGTTGCAATATGATTTACTGTCTTATCTGCAATCATATTGCAAAGTTCTATATTCTGATAGGCATCGTTTTCGCAGTTTTTAATGGCTAATTCATAGTTAGCATATTTTTTGGAGTTATCCAAACCTCTTGCTTTTTTTGCTAGTTCAATAAATAGAGGCGGTAAAAAGTCTTTGATGTTCATGGTAAACTTTTCTAATTAGAATTTAAATTTCTATAAAATCGGTAGTTGATATTTTCAGTCACCATGCAAATTTAAAATTTTATCGCATATCTTGGATAGTATGAGATTAGAACAATTTTTTTTAGTGTAAAATTAAATTCCGCTAGCAAAATAGAAAAAAGAAAAGGTGCAGTTCATCTTTATAGTGCTTGCTTTGTTCAATTAGCTTTGGATTTGCTTTTTTAGGTTCTATTTGCTTTAATTTGGGTTTTAATTCAAAGTCTGTATCCTTAAATTGTAATGATATTTACACAAACACTGTTGGAAGATATTTATAAAGAATTTTCATTTTCGATTTGTGAAGTTGATTTTTCTGTTGATGTTGCAATCATAAAATTCGCCAAAAAAATGAAGTGAGCAGAAAAATATGAATTCTTAAAAAACGCTAGAAATGTTCGAATTGATAATGTAGTTATTAAAAAACAAGATCTTTATAGCGCAAATGTCAATTTTTATCATTGATAATCAGTATAATGCTCTTGCTTTTTTGCGAGGGTATTGCGGTTGAATAATAAAATTGTATTTTGCATTAAAGCTACTAAATGAAAAAATATTACGCATTCATTTTTGTATGTTTGCTATCAATAAGTGAAGTTTTGATAGCGCAAAACGGAGCTGTCTCAACAGGTATTTCGTTAATCGGTGGCGATCGAAAAATTAGCTATTCGATAGGTCAGCCATTTTATCATGTTTACCAAGCAGCTTCAGGTAGAATTCGAGAAGGCTTGCAACAACCCATTTTACCGCCGGCACAAATTTATTCTCATATTATACCTACTTATTTGGGCACCTCAGGAACTTCTTTATCTGCTATGAATAGAAAGATTAGTTACACATTAGGTCAACCTTTTTATGAAATGAAGTCAGGGAGTAATGGAAAGGTAAGAGATGGAATACAGCAACCCCTATTGGCGCCAGTGATGCTAAACCTTCATTTGTATATTGAAGGATTTTATTTGGGTGGTGGAATGTTAGCGGAAATATTAGGCAATGGAATTTGTGACACTATTAATGTAGAGCTGCACGACCCCATGTCTCCAGCCAGTATTATTTATTCCGCTAGTTCACTCTTAACTGTGCAAGGTAATGCCAATCTTCACCTTCCTCCTGGGTTGCGTGGAAATTATTATTACGTGGTCATTCGACATAGAAATTCAATTGAAACTTGGAGTAAATTGCCTATTTATATGACGGCCTCCAGCACCTTTAACCTAAAAACTAATTAATCAATATTAATTCTGTAAAATCTATTATTATGAAATACAACACTTCTTTCACTTTAACAAAAACCAACATTAGGTTTCTTCTATCTGTACTTTTTCTTTGCATTTTACTACATGGAAATCTCTTCGCGCAAGCTCCTAACCGTATCAGTTATCAAGCAGTAATGACTGATACTTCTGATTTGCCCATATTAAATGCTAATGTGGGAATTAAAATAACATTACTTCAAGGTAGTGCTTCAGGTACTCCTGTTTTTGTTGAGACACATACTACTACCACCAATGGAATTGGTTTAATTAGTTTACAGATTGGAAATGGAACTCCATTGGTTGGCAGTATTGCCAGTGTTGATTGGTCCATGGGTCCCTATTTCGTAAAAACTGAAACGGATCCCAATGGAGGAACCTCCTATACTATCATTGGCACATCGGAATTGTTAAGTGTTCCTTATGCACTTTATTCTGTGAATGGTACACCAGGACCCACAGGTCCACAAGGTGCAACAGGTGCAACAGGAGCTACAGGAGCACAAGGCCCACAAGGACCACAAGGCCCAACAGGTGCCACAGGAGCAACTGGAGCACAAGGGGCACAAGGACCACAAGGACCTGCAGGACCTACAGGACCTACAGGAGCTACCGGTGTTGTTTCATTGCATCCTTTTAATGGTTTTGCAGGTGCTAGCATTGCAGCTAGTTCGGCGGTATATGTTTTTGTAGGACCCACGGTTACAGTAACAATAGCTACTGGACAGAAAATAGTTGGAGTTGCTACAGTCCCGTTAGCTGTTGCTTCAGGTACTACCCAAACAAGGATAGGCTTATGTTATGCTTCCTCAAGTACACCTACCAACCTTAATAATTTTGTTGGTAGCGCCTATTCATTAGTTGAAGTAGATCCAATAAGAGATTCCTACAGTGCATCTGCATCGATTTCAGGACTACCCGCTGGTACTTACATTGTTGGTTTAGGTATTTTGAATCAAGGAACAGTAGCCATAACAAATAATGATTTTGTAAATGGTTGGGTGATGGTGGTAAACTAGCTTTTAGCTTTTAGCTTTTAGCTGCTAGCTGCTAGCTGCTAGCTGCTAGCTAGCTAGCTGCTAGCTTCTAGCTAATGGCTTTTAGCTTATTGTTAAACAAATTAATTATTATTCTCAATTTTTCCTTTTGTGGACTTCAGTGTTCTTGTGACCTCGTATGTTGAAAAAAGCAAATTGAAACTGAGTTTTTATTTTGCAATGTATATACTTGAAGCATGAACCTTACCTAACTCCGAAATTATATTTTAAACGAAGGCCTGGGAATGCATAAAATAGCCATTCACCATAACTTTGAAAATAAGTCCCTTGTTGAAAATAGCCGTCAAATTCATACCAACTGTATCCATATCCTATTTTTAATTCAAGGGATAAATCAAAACGCTTACTTATTCTATACTGTGGTATTAATCCCAAGAAAAATATGTAATCATAATCTCTATAATTAAGTTTGTTGTTATTTGAATGATTCCATTGATGCATAAAAAACAATTCAGGTGCTAGAAAAAGATTGAATCTTCGCTTTTCATTTTTTATCATCGACCAATGATATGAAGTAGAAAAGATAAGTAATTTGTTTGATAATTATTTGCATAATAGCTTGTGAAAGCAATTTCATTCCGCTTCTTTAGTTTGATTCCATATTCCAGAGAAATTCTTGAGTTAAGTGAAGGATAATAATCATGAATTCCAACTCCAATATACCTTTTCCATTTCCTAGTTTCTATTATATTTTGATCCTGACCCTGACTCCATGTATGGAAGCCTAGACCAAGAACCAAGAATAAAATAGGAGTAATTCTATGAAGGGTCATGGGGGCGTTGTCTTACTTCGACATCTATAGACTATCGAAGATATGCAAATTATTCAATGTGATATACTATTTTGTTTAGCATGTACTTTCTGAATTTGATTCCAGCGTAAACAGAATTCCATTTCAAGCATGGCGCTTGAAACTTTAATGTGATCTCCTGTCAAAAAGAAAACATAATAAAAATGAATTTTTCTAAAATTCAACAGCTAAAGGCCTGCAGCTAGCCGCTTTGAAATTAATTAAAAATATTATTTCGGACAAAAGAATCATCACTCAACGTATTTAAAAAATGGAGCAGATCTGTTTTTTCTTGTGTAGTTAAATTTAACGGTTGCACCAATATACTCTTATTTACATGAGGTTGACCACCGCTGTTATAGTGATCAATGACCTGTTGTAATGAAGTAAAACTTCCATCGTGCATATAGGGTGCCGTAAAGGCAACATTTCGTAAAGAGGGCACTTTAAATTTTGCTCTATCTTGGGGTAAATTAGTGAGCCTCATTCGGCCGCTATCTGCATAATTCAGATACAATCCATTATTTTCAAATTGGAAATTTGTAAAATTAAATCCACTGTGGCAAGAGCTGCAATTTGTTTGTGGACTCATAAAAAGTTGCAAGCCTCTTAACTCACTTGGAGAAAGGGAATGAAGATTACTATCGTTTAGATATTTATCATAAGGGCTATTTCCGCTGATCAGGCTGCGTTCAAAAGTGGAGATGGCACGTGTGATCACAAAAGCATCCAGATCTCGACCATAAGCGAGTTGGGCCTGCTGAACATAATGACTTTCTAGTTTGAGTTTGTCGATCACATCGAGCATATTTGTGTTAAATTCATTATGCTCTTGAATAGGCACTAAAATTTGCATTTCCAGAGTTGGAACACCGCCTGCACGTGTGAAATAGGGATGATACCCAATATTCGCCAAGGAGGTCGCGTTGCTGTTTCCAATGGCATTATTATCGCCCAAACTCAAAGCTACGTTATCGCTAAAAGCAAATTCTTGTTTGTGGCAAGAGGCACAACTTATGGTATTGTTTTTCGAAAGTTTTTTCTCGTAAAATAACTGCTTCCCTAGTTCCCATCGAGCCATTGTAAAATTATTGTCAGGCGGAAAGTCCATTGAAGGGAAACCGGGTGGAATAATAACAACGGCTTTTACACCATCGTTTGATGAATCCTTTTCACACCCACTGACAATAAAACATAGGATTAAAACAAAAGTTAATATTTTAACAGATGCCCGATTCACGTTTTATTGAATGGTGATCCTGCGATTGGTCAGGTTCGAATTACGATTATAAAACTGCAAAATATAAACTCCTTTCGCAAAATCAGCTATATTGATTTCATTGCGGATATTTAATCTGTTTTCCAGTACGATATTTCCTAGTAAATCAACGATTACTAAACGATCTGCTGAAGTATTATTATCGTTGAAATTAATGTTTAATTTCTCCGAAGCTGGGTTTGGGTAGATAGACACATTTAAATCTTCAGCTACATTGTTCGACAAACCAGTTGAAGGTGAACTCGGACTAAATACAAAGTCTCTCATGTTCTGCAAAACGGTTAAGTCCGTTTGATTTACACCATGATGGATAAGTCCAGAAGAAACATTAATGTTTTTCACAGCCTGAATACAATCGGCATCTAGGTTAATAAAGATATCATTCACACCACTACTTACTCCAGTCGCCATTTGTGTTTGTTCGAAATAGTTTGCATTTCCTAAGCCGTGCATTTGGAAATTCGCCGTGTAATTTGTTCCAGCCTGTCCTTCAAGTGCCGAAAAGATATAACCTGAAACCCAACCCCAATGCATGGGTGGAGTTTGGTAATAGAGCGGGCTGCCGATAGGCTGTAAAGAGGGATCTGCATTATTTATAGGTGCGCCTACCCCAATAGAAAATCTAACTCCTTCCACAGCTGTTACATTAAAGGTGCCTAAATTTTCTACAACATTAACGTTTCCATGTACTAAGATATATTTGTTAGAAAGCAGCAACTCCTGACCACCGTCATGCAGAATGGTGATGCCCGAAATGTAATAATCCATTCGAGTAATTTTAAAGTTCTGCATCAGGTTATTTTGTGCTACCTGATTGAATGCAAAAGGCGCATTACCCAATTTATGCGTAACGGTTAAAAAAACATTTTGCTGTGCTCTTGTAGTTGTAATAACGAATAGCAAAGTAAAAGAAAGAAGTAATGATCTTAGCATTTTAATTTATTTTAGGTGTTGATGAAGATGCTCCCTTAGAGAGCACCTATACAAATTTGCAAATTTATTCTCGTTTTTTCAAAAATAAGCTAACAACCAAAAGAAATACTTTTTTGGAATTTTAGGTAGATTTTGTGGGTTACTTATGCTCCAAATGCTCTTTACAAAGTGAATGGCACAAATGGTCTAGCGGGCCCGCAAAAGGCTCAATGTCCACAATAGCCTTGTCTAAAGTGTTAACAACGTTCAGTTTTCAAAGTCAATTTACTTGGGTATTGGAATTGCTATGGTGACTCCCTCCTACTTCAAAACCAATTCTACACGTCTATTTAACTTTCTACCTTCTGCGGTTTGATTTGATGAAACCGGTGCTAGTGGTCCAATTCCTTCAGAGGATAAGCGAGAAGGAGGAATTCCGTATTTATTTACTAACTCATTTACAACAGCAACGGCTCTGTTTTTGGAAAGAGTTACATTGTATTCATAAGAGCCTTTCATGTCTGTATGACCTACTACAAATAAATTTAGTGTGGAATTTTCTTTCAGAAGCTTTGCAATTTCATCGAGTGCTGATTTGGATTCTGGCTTAACGGTTGCTTTATCAAAATCAAAATAAATTCCATATAGCGAGACTTTGCCATTATCGTTCAAGCTCTTTAGCATTTGGGCAGCATTAACGTTAATCAGATCATCTTCCATAGCCGTCTGCTCAATAATATCCAATATTAAAACTTTCAATCCGATTTATATTGGACTTCCGCCAAAAATTACATAAAAATTTGCTTCTATAAAACCAGCAGCAATGAAAGATGCCCCAGCAAATGGAGGATGATCCCTTCATTTATGGTAATGTCGGCAACTTGGAGGTAAAGGGTTTTTAGAATAAAATGTATTAAGAATCCTACCTTCCTCGCACTTACTTTGAAACCAGTCCTTACGGGATTGCTACCTTCTGCAAGTATTTTTAAGCCCCCTTTTTTTAATGCAGACAGATAATTTCTATAAACTTCAGTGAGTGTAGTCTCGCCCTTAACAATGTAAAATATTCGAGTGAACTTACCTTCAACATCCGTCCACTTCTCAATTTGCCTATAGCCTACCTCAGGACCTGTAGCAATGCTATACTTTTGATAATTCTGGACTTCATAGTAACCAATCGTTGAACCTGGATAACGTCGTAATGATGGGAGGGTCTTTGCTGATTCAGGCATTGCTTGTCAAAATTAGATCCAGAATTTCTGCTGGCAACCAATGACTTTAAGTTAGTTTTGAAATATATAATGTCCCCACATCGGGTATTTGATAGTTAAGATAATATCAATGTGAAAAAGTTTTAAAGTTAGTTTGGTTTAAAATGCTTGGTTTTTGCAAAGGTGATTCGCCATGAGATTTAGAGTACTAGCAATGAATTTTTGATCACCCAATCCAAAACTATCTAGTAGAAGCCTCCCCTTCCACATTCATGTTAACATACGAGAAATTAGCCGAACTTAAGGATGCAGAATTATAAATATTACCACTGTGAATGGCGAAGCAGCCTGAGAATAAAACAGCAAAACTGAAGGCAATGAGTGATTTTGGAAGAAGTGTTTTCATAGGAAAGGATAAATTATGTTGTTTATTAATTTAATAGTGAAGGAGTGAAATTACTAATTATTAATTTGAAATTTATAATTATTATCTTCATTTAAAATCGAACTATCTATTCCAAAGAATTTTGGAAGGTATTGCTTCATCAATTTCTATTTCATGTTTCTCAGCAACAGATGGGAATAAGCCTGTATATTTTGCCACTGACAAAGGTATCAACGAAAGAAACTCAGGGTACTCTGGATCTTCCCCCATTCCAATTAATACGAAAACAGGAATTTCTTTGTTGTATTCTTGATATCTTTTAAGTTGTTGAATGTTGCACCATTCAATTTTATTATTAAAAAGGCCACTTCTGAATTTTACTTCAACATAAAATTCTTGTTTTGTCCTTTTATCTCTAAACTTAAAATCAGGTTTAATAGATGATTTCACATAATCCCTGCTATTGGAATTATAGTCATGCTTTTTCTAAGAGATCATAATAATCATTTATAAAAATAAATTCTCTAGTATAATCTTCAAATTTTGACCTACCTTGAATGATTCAGGTGTTGTTGCTTCCTCAATCATGGCTTGTAGGCCTTTACCGAGAATTGAAAGTAGTCCCATCGTTTTTTTTATTAAAGATATTAATTATTTATAATAATTATCAAACTTCAATTCGTTAAAACAAATTGTATATCAATAGGATATGAAATTAAAAGATTAGTTTTACTAAAAATTATAGTTTTTCTAGTTTCCAATTTACAAATGGATGCATATTATTACCTAAGCTACAATGTTAAATTCAAAACTTTTTTTTCTGAAGTATAAACTAGATTCTTCAATAGCTTTTTTTAGTATCATTTAGCTTTTTTATAGAGTCATATTGGAAAACGAAAAGACGTATATCAGCATCAATAACTGCCAATTTTTGAAAGTCAATTAATATTTCATCGATAGTTTGCTTCCACTCTATTTCACAAGCTAACGCAATTCCTTTAAAGTCGTTGTGCCAATTGTCCCCTTCTTTTGACCAACATAGATCAATTAGCCATTCTTTATGTCTGAATTCCTTGTCGGGGTAAACTTTGTAATTATATTCTATACCTAATTTTCTAATTGCACTTTTGAATATGTCTGTCCAATCTTTTTGGCTAGTACCAATACTATTATGTGCAACTTCTAAAATTTCCTATTATTTTTGCTGTTAGGGCTTCTATGTTTATAGTTTCTTCCATTTTTATTATGATTAATGTTTTTGGAATAATTAATTATTTAACCAATTGCATGCACTTTTAAAATAATCATCAGAATATATTTTTCTTTCTAATCCTTCGAATCCAAATTGGGTCAATTGTCTTTGAGCTGATCCTGGTGAAGGAATGGCTAAAGCGGTAATATGTATGCCATTTACATCAAAAACACGGGAAATTGGATTAGTAATATTCTCATTTTTCCCGCCAATTATTCTTACAAAATTATCTTGAAATTCTTTGCTTAGGTTTTCATTTACTTTACCAATTGGATGAGTTGAAGTGCATATAATTTGCTTTTCTAAATCCTTAAGTACACCTTTGGAAGTACACAAGATTTTGGTTACACCATTTTTTTATTAGTGACTGAATCTGTTCTTTGTTCCAAGTTTTGTTACGTAAAGCAGAATCTTCTGAACTTTCTTCAATTATAATTATTTTGCCATTTACTTTGTCTGTTCTAATTGAATATCGCTCACAGGAAATTATTGTATCGCTGATGGCAATTTTTCTGGTGGTTAAACTATCGATGATATTGGGAGCTTGCCAAGGCTGTTCAATAGAATTGTCTATATGTTTCTTATAAATAGTCCATAAACTATTTCTGTTACTCCCATAAAAGAATCTTACAGTTCCTTCTTTTTCTCTTTTATCTTCTTTTTCTTTATTATCTATATTAGTACATTCATAGACAGGGAAACTACCTAAAATTAATTTCGTTGCACCTTCAATACATCCTAATTGGAGGTAAGGATGTGTTTCTCTTATTCCTTGTGGCATTTTTTGTTTATTAAATTTTATTTGAACTACTCTTTAAACGTCCAACTAATACAATTCAAAACCCCACCTTCATTGGCTATTGCCGTGCAATCAAGCGGTGTGGGTTGGAAATATTGCTCGAATACTTTTAATACTTCTTCGTTGGTTTCGCCGAGTTCTGAAAATGTTGGAACAATGAAAAGGTTTTCCATTTGTAGGAAGTTTAAGTAGCATCCAATGGCAACGTCTACATTTTCATAGTTTTTTCTTATGACTTCCTTGTATGGGATTTTTATGGGGACAAGGCTATGTTTTTCCATGGCTTTGGCGAAGGAGTTGATGAAAGATGGGCTATGCTTCGTGTCTGAATAGTCATTCACAAATACTGCTCGCTTCATTAAACCTCTTACCATGCCATCTGCATGTCCAAATTCATCGTAGGGCATTCGTGGAATGATGTAAATGTTTTGTGTTTCAAATAAGGTTTGAAGCTCGGCTATTAACTCCTCTTTGGATAAGTTGGGATTGTCTTTTAAAACTTTGTCGGTGATGATGATTCCTTGTCCACCTTTAATCACATTGCCACCGTCTAGTACAATAGTGGAAAAAATGGTTCTTGCTTTTATATCCTCGGGAATAAGGTGGCTATAATCTTCGTGATAAGTGAATTTAACGAATTTGTTATACCTGACCTGGATGGGCATGTAATCCCGACACCAAATATCTTTTGCGCCTACTAGTAATTCATAGTTTATGTTTGCAGCATTCAATATAGCTATAAACCTTTGGAAGAACTCTGGATGATCTATATGTAGTTGATCAGCCAAATAGAGTTTATTATTTTCCTTATCGGTGATGAGTCCTTTGCTATAATGGTTTTTCAGAGCGATAATGATTCTATGAACGGTGCCATCATTGAAAAGATTAACTAATGTTCCTTCTGAATATTTATCTTTTCGAATTATTGTCGTAATGAGTTTACACAGAGTAACCGCATCCAGTTTATTAAAATTTACTTTCGCACGATTGTTCAAAATCTCCATTCCTTCCTCCCATTCTCCCCAATCGAAGGAAAAACATAAACCTAAGTCATAAGCAACATCAATAAATTGGAGTACAATTTCCGCACTATCAATATCAGGAGCAAAAACCACATCTGGAGTTAAGTATTGAATATCCTCCATTTCTCCAAAATTGGTGGTTTGCTCAATTTCTGGAAGTAAACTGAAGAGTTTGTTCCAATCGGAGGAAGTAAGAGAGGCTAAATGTTGAGGGAGGGTGGCTAATGTGAGGTTCATAAATAAAATGAATTAAAAATATATAAGGAGAGTGACAGTTACTTTGTTTTTCGTTCAAATCTTCTTTTTGATCTATTAAAAGCAGTTTCTTCCCATGTTGAATCATATCCTTCCCAGAAGAGGCGAATTTTTATTACTCCAGCATCTTTAGTGATTAAAATATCAATATCATCGTAACGAAAGAAAACATTGTTAATATCATAATCATCAGCTAAATATTTCTTATTTTCTTCAATAATTTGATCAAGTTTAAAGAGGAATTCAATGGCTTTTTCTTTTTCAAAATTTTTGAATCTGAATTCTGTTGAACGTAAACCAAAAGAATTGGTTTGAGCTGAATAAAAGCCAAGAACCATTCCCTCTTTCTTTTTTTGATCACATTTATATAGTAAAGTGGTTAATTCTCCAGAGTTAGCAGCAGCTAAAGGGATAATTTCCATTTTGATTACTTCGTTAGTAATTCCAAATACTTCTGATGCTAAAAAATATTTAGCTTGATACAATGCTCTATCCTTGCTCCATTCTTTTGCATTAATGCCAATTACTTTTGAATTTGATGTAGTTGCAACTTGACTATTTGCTATTCCAAAACTCAATAATATAACTATTAAAATGCTGCTGATTTTTAATATTATTTTTTCCATGAAATAAATTGGCTCCTAATTGTATCAAATAAAACTTGGTTTAATTTAAATTTGTTAATTTTCTACTTCAATAATATAAATAAAGTTTTTAAGTAATTTAACTTGCTCAGGTAAAGTTTTATTAATAAGAGTACTCGACATCTGAAGTTTAGGATAAGTACTTAAGGATTCAAATAAATTTAATAAATAAATAGACTTAATAGCATATGATGCATTTTCAGCGCCAAAATATTTTGCATTTATTATTCCTACTAGATTTCCTTTACTATCAAATACAGGACCACCACTATTTCCGGGTTGAACTGGTGCAGACATTTGGTAACTAGTAATATCTCCTTGATATCCAGAACTTGAACTAATAATTCCATTTGTTAATTTTACTTCATTTCCCATTGTAGTTATTAATGGATAACCAAGTACGAAAATTGAACTTCCTACATCCATATTTTTTTTATTTATTAAGAATGGAACTGATCCAATTGAAGTAAAATTTAAATCTTCAATTTTGATGAGCGCTAGATCGTTTTTTTTATCATCTATTAAAATAGTGGCATTATATGATTTTGAAAAATTCCCCTTAATCCCTCTTACTCTGATTGAAGTGGCATCCTCGATTACATGATGATTTGTTGCAATTATTCCATCTGTAGATATGGCAAAACCAGTTCCTGAACTTGATTCGCTTTTTTTAGAAGATATTATATCGTTATAAGTTGGAAATAATTTGATGAATAAAGTACTTACTCTATCGTGTAAAAGCACTTTCATTGAACCAGCTTCAAAAGCTATATACACCTCATTGTTTAATGATTTATTCTCCATAAACCAATCTGCTTTAAATAAAGTGGGTGTAGCTGTTGGAAATAGTCTAGCTTTCAGTTCTCCTTCTTCCCATCCTATACTATTGTTTGCCCCACTTAGATAAATAAGGTAGTAGCCATCTTTGGTTTTTACTAACCCAAGCTTATATCTTGTGCCAGAAGTTTCTCCAGTTGTACTTTCAAAAATTCCTTCTAGTTGATCTACACCATCATCTTTAAATTGCTTTTTTAGTCCTTCCTCTGTCCATCTAGAAATTGACTTTTGGACGATTACATTTTCGGATTGAAAAGAACTTTTTTTATTACCATACATTTTCAAAATGCATTATGAAAAACTGTTGAACTAATGGTTGTACTACTTGCCCAAATACTATTAGTTGCAACAAAAGAAAATGAATCTTCATTGCACGAAATAAAATTCAATTTTAAGTTAAGAAAGGAATTGTTTTTATATTCCCAAGAAGGTGTTACAAGGGCTACTTCACAACTTGAAGTATAGTTGGAAAAAATTTGATATTTGGAGCCTACAGTTACTTCTTCAAATCCTATTTGCTTTAAATATCCATTTAATCCAGAAATTACATAAGCCGTACCACTTGTTGGTTGATTAATTAATGTATTTAATTCATCGGTATTTAAAGTGATATGTGCATATCTACATTTAGATAGAAAAGTTTCAAAATCAAGAGTTTTATTATTTTGAAAATATGGGGTATAAACTTGACTGATACAAAAATGATAAGAAAGTATAAATGTCAAAAGAATTATTAACTTCTTCATAATATAAAGATTAATTACTTCATTTTAATGGTTTTTTATCGACCTCAACTCATAATCCAATATATAAACCTTACTCAAATCTCCAATTAATTTTCGACTTTTCCAAAATTGATTAAAAATACCTTCTTAATTCATGACCTTGCCTAAACCTAGCAAATTTCTAAACAAATATTTATATAATTAATTCTAAACTCTCCAGAAGCAAGCAGATTCCTAATTCTGAATTCTGAATTAAATTACGCCACCTTCTCCGCATACAAATACTGTTGAAATTCAATAAACAATTTACTAATGTTTGCAGCGTCACCTAAAATGTCTTTGGCGTCTTCAAGCGATTGGTATTTGTTTGTAAGGAGTATGGGTAGTTTTTCTTGGTCAAGTTCTTCTACTCCACTTTCAATGTATTTACTTAAGACAAATTGAATGAATTCCTTTTGTTTGTTGTTGAGGAGTGTAAAGATGGTGGCTTGTGAGGTGGCAACTCGCTCTTCTCGAGTCATTGATTTGTAGTTGCCATTGAAGACATATTCCAACACATCAAATAAATCACTCTTTTCCATGTTTACTAATTGTTGAACGACAAGTAAGTCGCTTTTAGGGAAACCAGCGTCTTCTAATTTTTCTAAAAGGGTACGACGTGTCATTGGATTGCTCCATAGCGTTCTTAGTTCTTGTTCATTTTTAAATAGATTGGGTAATTCACCAAACAAGTTATTCAAGAATTCTTCCGCTGAAATGGGTGTTCCATCCGCACTCCAAAATGAAGTGGACATCATAAATTGAATTTCTCGCTCTTTTCCGTCGCGTAATTTTATTTTTACCTTTTTTTTCTTGTTGCAAGTGCAATTTAATTCTCCACAAATTTCACAAGGTTCTTTTTCTGGTTTTTCGCAAATGCATGGACTCTGTCCACATACTTTGCAGGGCGGCTTTGGAGGATGCGGTTCGCCTTCTCCTTCTGGCTCTAGAGGCTCTCCATCCCACTCTGGGTCGGCAAAGTGATGAAAGGCATCTACGTAATCATAAATTGTGAAAAACTCTTTGCCATCAAATAATCGTGTGCCCCGACCTACAATTTGCTTGAACTCGATCATGGAGTTGACAGGACGCAATAATACAATGTTTCGAATGTTGCGTGCATCAACACCAGTTGACAATTTTGCGAAGTCGTTAATATGGTGGGAATGGTTTTTCATTGTCTTGAAATTCTCGTAATTGTCTTTCCCCCTCTTCTCCATCATTTGCAGTGACACGGACACAATAAAATGGATCTTTGCTCCGAGCATTTTGATTTATTAATTCTCTAATCAAGGCAGCATGACTCTGTGTAGCACAAAAAACGATTGCTTTTTCATTTTGGTTGGCATTTTCCAAGTAAATGTTCACTCGTTTTGCTTCTCTTGCAACAATTTCAATGCTGCGGTTAAAGTCTTTTTCTTCATAGAGTTTATCTTTTTCTACTTCTCCTTCCACGATGGTATCATCAGAAGTATAGCGATAATCATCTAACGTGGTTTTAATACGTTTTACTTTAAAGGGCGTTAAGAAACCATCATTGATGCCTTCTTTGAGCGAGTAAATGTAGACGGGTTCGCCGAAATATTTATAAGTATCTACATTGTCTTTCCTTTTGGGAGTTGCCGTTAAGCCCAACTGAACTGCTGGTGAAAAATATTCTAAAATACCTCTCCAGTTTCCTTCGTCATTAGCTCCGCCGCGGTGACACTCATCGATTATAATAAAGTCAAAATAGTCTTTTGGGTATTGTCCAAAATTGAAATTTTCAGCTTTATATTCTATGGTTAATTCTGCAGCGGAGGCGAATTCATTTTGCACATCTTTATCCTTTGCAACTTTTGCATTAGTCATAAAGGTTTGAAAAATGGTAAAGAAAATACTGCCGTTAGTAGGCACATTTCCATTTTTCTTTATCTCACTAGGTTTAATTCGCACCAACGCATCTTCAGGAAAGGAAGAAAAAGCATTGTAAGCTTGATCCGCCAATATATTCCGATCTGCTAAAAATAATATCCGAGGTCTTCTTGCAACGTAGTCTGAGCCTGCCGAAGACAAATTCCAACGTGTTTGAAATAATTTCCAGGCTATTTGGAAGGCGATGGCTGTTTTACCTGTTCCTGTGGCTAAGGTTAAGAGAATACGCTTTTGTCCGTTGGCTAGTGCTTCTAATGTGTTTCTAACGGCTAATTCTTGGTAATAGCGTAGTTGCCAACTCCCACTTTTATCTTCAAAGGGAACTTCTGAAAATTTATCACGCCATTCATTGATGATTTTATTTGAAGCTTCGGATGTATTCGGATAGGTTTTATTCCATAATTCTTCAGGCGTGAAATAGTGATCCGTTAATCCTTCTTCGCCAGTTTGAAGGTTGATTCTATAAATTACTTTGCCGTTAGTAGCATAAGTAAACCCTAAGCTCAATTTCGTTGCGTATTGTTTGGCTTGAGCAACTCCTTCCCCTACTTCCAACTCATTACTTTTCGCTTCTATAACGGCAAGTTTAATTCCTTTGTACACCAATACATAGTCGGCGGTAAGTTTCTTTCCTTTTATTCCGCCAGTTTGAATTTTCCCAGCAGTAATATGATATTCACGTAAAATCTTGGAACCTTCTACAACGCCCCAACCACAAGCTGCTAACTTGGGATCGATGAGTTCCGCTCGTGTTTCTGCTTCGTTCATTTTTTTTGTTGGTTCGTGAGTTTTTTTTTTGATGGGCTGCACCTTGGTTCGATGGGCTGCACCTTGGTTCGATGGGCTGCACCCATCGTTAGTGGATGGCGCCCTTTCAGGGCTGGTTCGTCATGAGTCGATGGGTTGCCTTTCATCGATCGGCGAGGCACCCTCGCGGGGGAGCCCCGGGCTAGCCACCTATGTTTGCGATGGGCTGCACCCATCGTTAGTGGATAGCGCCCTTCAGGGCTAGTTCTGCTTCAGCCTGTCTTGTCGATGGGCTGCACCCATCGTTAGTGGATGACGCCCTTTCAGGGCTAGGTCTCTAGCTACGCCTCTGTTTGTACGATGGGCTGCACCCATCGTTAGTGGAGCCCTGGGGGTCGTTACTAATGCCGCCCTTCAGGGCTAGTGCTGTTATTTGGTTAGCCCTGAAGGGGCGTAATAAACATCCCGTGAAGCGGGATGTTATGCGCGGAGAGGGAACTAATGCAAGCCCTGAAGGGGCGTAATATCAATTTCTTCTTCCTTAGACCATCCATTTCTATGTCCTGTTATTTCTATGACCTGTTATCTTTTATATGATTTTAGATGATTTCTTCTTGATATTAATCCCACACATACTGCTCATTATATTCTACATTATACTTTTTAAGAAATGCACGGTATTCTTCCTCAAAAGTTTTTTTACGATGATGTTCGTGTTGGTTGGCTATGTATGCAATAACAGTTTCTACTTCAGATGGATTTACAGAAAATGCACCGTAGCCATCTTGCCAATAGAAATTTTCGTAGCCACTACCTTTTGTTTTTATCCATTTTGATGAATGGGATTTTAACTCTTCCATGAGTTTCATCAAGCTAATTTTTTTAGAGAGCATACACAGTATATGTATATGGTCGGTGTAGCCTCCCACTTTTATTACTTGACAATCGAGTTGGTTACAAATGCCACCGAGGTAACTGTGTAATTCTTCTTCAACCGGAGAATGAATCAGTGGCTCCCTGTATTTGGTGCTGAAGACGATGTGTATGTAGTTTTTAACGAGCGACTGTCCCATATTAGCATTACACTTTTTCAGTTTTATTGATGGTTTTTTTTTTTTTTTTGATGAGCTATTCACTTCATTTGAATTTACTATCACTTCATTGGTTTTCAACTCCCCACTAAACGCCTTCTGCAAAATACTTTTTTCAATTCTTCTAAATCATTTATTTTTGCTGATAAATAACTTCTAGATTTAAGATTTCAGAACACAAAGCATCAAGTTTTTCTAATAATTTCCTTTTGTTCAGTTATCTTTTTGGGTAAGAAAATTTAATGCTTCTAATTAATGGCAAATTTAAACCTCGTCTATCATTTCCGCCATCACCAGTCATCGTTCTTATTTCATCATATCTTCCTTCAAGATTGGAAAACACTAATTCAGGCAATAGTGTTTTTTCATCTTTTGGAAATATAGAAACTAATGACTGATTACAAGTTGCTTTTGTTCTGAGCATTGCTACTGTACCACGAGTTTTGCCTTGTCCATTTAGAGCAATTAAAACAGAGTTTAGGGGCAAGAACTTTGTATTAGAATTTTTCATTCCTAATTCTGTTATTCTACCTTCACAATCATTTATTACTTTTTGGTTTATATCTCCTGAAACAAGCCATCTAATTGCTCCACCTTCATAATATTCTTTTTTACTAGTACTTGGTGTTCCACCAGTTTGGAGATTACACGTTTCTCCAATTGATGCATTAACCCAACCCTCACTTTTATTTTGAAACACCCCATTCAAATAATTAGCAAAAAGTTCCTTTGCATTTTTTAAATTTTGCTCGGCATTGGCTTTTGCCTTGGCTATGGCCGCAAAGGCTGTGTCTAATATGGATACGATGCGTTGTTGTTCGGGAAGGGATATTGGATATGAGATATGAACATCATCAAAACTGTAATTGTTTATCTGTGGAATTGAAGTCCCATTACTTAAAGAAGACAAATCAATTTGTTTGAACCAAAAAAATAAATAATCCTTATCAATAATTTTACTTGGTACTAAAGCCATCGTGTTTAAATCAACAATTGTAGGTTGTATAATTCTTCTTTTCTTATTGGTTGCAATTGCTCCGCCTCTTTTTGGAAAATAATAGAACCTACTGGAATTATTTGATTGTTGATTCTTTTTAAATCAATTTAACGAGAAGATATTGTAATATAATCCTCATTACCTTCTAGGTTCATATCACCAACTTTAGCATAAATAACTTCTCCAGTATTTTGCTCAAGTAAACTATCTATTGTAGTTCACTTTTAAATTCACAGACTTCTTGTAATTTCTTTATCTCCCAGCCTTGTTTCATAGCAGCTCTAAAATTGAGTTTAAAATTTCAGCAGATTCTTCATCCAAAGCCTTCATCTCCTCTAAAATTTCCTGTGGTTGACGCAAGGCAGCTTCTTCTTTTTTGTTAGGGTTTTTGGCACTTAGGTCGAAAGTGATTGGGTCAATGTCCTTGATGTTTATGCTCCAGGAGTTTTCACTGTTCTCCTTCGCAGAGCTTCGGAGGACAAAGTCCTCTAAGTCTTTTTGGTTCAGGGCATTTGTTTTGCCAAGATTGCGATCGAGGTTTAATTGATAAAACCAAATATTTTTAGTTTTAGTTCCTTTTTCAAAAAACAAGACAACCGTCTTTACACCTGCACCGGTGAAAGTTCCTCCCGGCAAATCCAATACCGTATGCAAATTGCAACTTTCCAATAATTGTTTACGAAGAGCGACAGATGCATTGTCGGTATTGCTTAAAAAAGTGTTTTTGATAACCACCCCTGCCTTCCCTCCTGCTTTTAGAATCTTAATAAAATGTTGTAAAAATAAGGAGGCAGTTTCACCTGTTTTAATGGGGAAGTTTTGCTGTACCTCGGCTCTTTCTTTCCCTCCAAAAGGAGGATTTGCTAGCACCACATCATAACGATCCTTTTCTTGTATATCAGCTAAATTCTCGGCGAGCGTATTGGTATGAATTATATTGGGCGCTTCTACTCCATGCAAAATCATGTTCATGATCCCAATGATATAGGCTAAGGATTTTTTTTCCTTTCCATAAAAAGTCTTTTTCTGTAAGATTTGATATTCCTTAGTGGTAATTTCCCGTTTCTTTCCGGTGCTCGTTGTCGGATTACTCAAATATTCAAATGCCTCGCAAAGGAATCCGGCGGAACCCACTGCTCCATCATAAATTTTTTGTCCTATTTCAGGCGCTACGACTTTTATAATCGTTTTAATGAGAGGTCGAGGGGTATAATACTCCCCACCATTGCGGCCCGCATTCCCCATATTCTTAATCTTGTCTTCGTACAGATGGCTCATTTCATGCTTTTCGGCATGCGTACGAAAGCGCAATTCATCAATACGATTAATCACCTCACGCAAGTTATATCCACTTTGAATTCGGTTCTTAAGCTCGCTAAATATTTCTCCAATTTTATACTCAATGGTATCTGCACTTTCCGCATCCTTTTTAAACTTCTTGAGGTAAGGGAACAATTTAATATTCACAAAATCGGAAAGATCGTCGCCCGTCAATGCTTTATGATGGTCGAGTTTGCCATCCTTTCCTTTGGGAGCTGCCCAAACCGACCATTGGTATTTTTTATCAATAATGGGTGTATAGGTCTTACCCGAAAGTTCAGCAGCCGTTGCCTTGTCCTTCTCTAAATCATCCAAATACTTTAAAAACAATACCCACGAGGTTTGTTCCACATAATCTAATTCACTCCCACACCCAGCGTCTTTGTGTAGGATATCGTCTATATTCTTGAAGGTTTGTTCGAACATGGTTAATACTAGGGTTTTAAAAGGTTCTCAAAGTTAGGGAAAAGGAGGAAGATTTGAAAGTAGGATGAATAGGGTATTAGGCGAAAATTAATCAAATTTTTCTAGCAAGTAATTTAATAAATCAACTTAAAATCAAGTCAAAAGTTTAATTTCAACATTTTAACTGTGACGAATTCTTGCTGCTTTATAACGAAATTCAATAATATTGTATTTCAAAGATTTTGGCACCTCATCTTTTATTACATTATGAATTACTTCTGTAACTTCTATCCAAAGATTATCATAACTATTTCTAAATTGAGAAGATTCAAGAATCATCATGTTCATGACAAATATTGCTAAATCTCCTTCTGAGAATTTTGCAATTTCTTTTGCTTCAACTACATTTAATAAACTTCCACCACTAAAACCCTAATTGTTGGCTGACTAAGTATCGTTGTGTAAATAAAGTTAGAAAAACACCTTCCCATTCATCAGCATGATTCTTAACTGCCATTAATTTATATTGTTTAACGTAAGTTTTCGCTGTACTTCCTGGTGAACCAAATCCATTTTTAAGTAACCAATTGAATAGTCCCATTTTTGTTGCTTCTTAATTAAATTATATATCAATTCTTAAATGATTTAGAGAGACTTATAAAATGATTGTATCTCAGTTTTTAAATTTTGAATTTATTGCAATTTGTATATTGTCTAATAAATTAATATTTAAGCAAAATTACTTTTGTAATTACTTTGGTTAATTAGATCCCTCTAATGACAGCCAATTTATGATTTTCAATTTTCAATTCCATTTCTGAAATCATAATATCTGCAATCTTTTGTTGCTCGAACAAACTTAAATTTCTAGTTTCACGAAACACTTTCTCATGGACAACTTCTTTCTGAAAATATTTGTATTTCCAAGTTAAAGTTAAATGTCCTGTACTATAAGTAAAGTTTATTATTTGATTTGAATCTGATTCATAAAGATTAAAGCTTCTTTTGTCCAAATTTGTTACATTGCCTTTTCCATTAAAAGCAACCTCATTCAACCTACTTACAATAAATTTAAATTTTTCTTCAAGTGATTGACTTTGTAAATCATAATTGTCCTTATTTAAATCTGTAAAAAATCTAAATAAAACATATCCAATAATTACAATTGCTATAAGCCAAACCATATTTTTCCTTTTTAAATTGTTTAAATTAGTAGAGGGAATTACATCCAGTATTATTTATGTTGAAGTTAAATAAGAATAAATCTATATTTCGAATTCAATCGAAATCTATCTAATTATTTCGTTTGCCTTCAAAACTCTATTAAAAAAGCCCTCTTGTTATAAAATAACTTAAAAGCTTTAGTCAAATCTCCAATTTAATTCCCAATTCTCCAAATTTGAAGAAAAATACTCTATTCCCTCCTGCAAATGATGATGGCCGAGTAGAGCAATCTAAAATCTCACCTCTAAAAAACTACCTCGCCCCCTTCTTAAACCCTTCAATCGCATTCCGTGTAAAATCTGAAAGCACCAACCTCCCACTCATCCCCGCACGCTCAGCTAAGAGAACATCCCAATGCTCTGTCCCCACCCAAAATGCTTTTTTCAAGAGCATCATCGCTTCCGGATTGCTTGCGGCGAGCGTTGTGGCTAATTTATCTACGGCTTGGTCGAGTTCTTCAAATGTTTCATAAGTATCGGTGTATAATCCTTTTTCCCTTGCCCACGATGCGTCTTTCCAAGCCGTAGCATCTATGCTGAGTTGGGTGAAGGCCGAGGTTCCCATCTTCCGCTCTACTGCCGGACCTACTACAAAAGGTCCAATGCCCACTGCGAGTTCGCTGAGCTTGATGGATGCGTTGTTGTGAGCGATGGTGTAGTCTGCAGCGCTGGCGAGACCTACTCCTCCGCCCACCGCTTTACCTTGTACTCGAGCAATAACAAACTTGGGTGCTTTGCGAATTGCATTAATAACAGCTGCAAATCCACTAAAAAAATAAGTACCCGTTTCTAAATCGTTGATGGAAATTAATTCGTCGAAGGACGCTCCAGCACAAAAGGCTTTGTCGCCCTCACTTTTTAAAACGATGACTTTAGCAGCATCATCTTTCCCTGCTGTTTCTATAGCCGCCGCCAATTCACGCAATAAAGTTCCCGGCAATGAATTGCTTTGTGGATGTGAAAATGTGATGGTGCAAATTCCGTTGTTAGTTGCTGTATTTATTTTTCCTGTCGACATAAATAAATTTCTATTTTTGTAATGATCCTTTAATTCTTAGTCGGATTATAATCGGTATTACACACTAAGCTCTTCGCTTGGGTTTTTAATTCTTAATTCTTAATTCTGAATTAACTTCTTCACCATCGTAAGTATCGTCGCAACGGCAACGGTTTCTCCGGTTTCGTCGTATACATCGACAAGCCACTTCACAATTCCTTTTGCAATGTCATCCTCGGTTTTCTTCTCTGTGTCCACTTTTTCTTTTACGGTTAAGCGAACACCAATAGTCATTCCCGGATAAACGGGTTTGGTAAATCGACATTCTTCTAATCCGTAATTCAACATCACCGGACCTTTTTTAGCATCAACAAATAATCCGGCTGCCTTGCTTAGTACAAAGTATCCGTGTGCCACTCGTTGTGTAAAGATAGTTCCTTCTAAACTGGTGGAATCCATGTGCGCGTAGAAATTATCGCCGCTTACATTTGCAAAGTTTACAATGTCGGCTTCACTAACGCTATGCTTAGCCGTAATTAAGGTTTCGCCAATTTCGAGTTCTTCAAAGTGTTTTTTGAAGGGATGAACGTCTTTTTCAATTTGCTTGGCTCCGTTTTGGTACACTCCAGTAATAGCTGTCACCATTGTAGGAGAACCTTGCAGTGCTACACGTTGTAAATAATGGAAAATTCCACGCTTTCCACCCATCTCCTCACCGCCGCCTGCTCTTCCAGGACCTCCATGCGTTAACATCGGCATCGGTGATCCATGACCAGTGCTTTCTTTCGCGCATTCGTTATTCAATACTAAAATTCGCCCGTGCATGTTTGCAGCACCTAAAACATATTCACGTGCTACTTTTGCATCAGCAGTAATGATGCTACTCACTAAGGAACCCAATCCCATTTTAGCTAGTTCTATGGCATCTTCTGTGGTTTTGTAAGGCATCAAGGTAGATACAGGTCCAAACGCTTCTAACGAGTGGCAATCGGTGAATTTAAACGGATCTTTGTTCAGCATTAAAATGGGTGAGAAGAAAGCACCACGCTCAGTGTCTTGTCCTTTCACTTCTATTTTATCAAGCGAACCGTAAACGATTTCTTGTTGCTTCGAGAGTTGTTCCACACGCTCTCGCACTTCTTTCACTTGGTCTTTGGAAGCTAATGATCCCATACGCACTCCTTCAACATTCGGATCGCCCATCACGGTACTCGCTAAGCGTTTTCCAAGTGCGATTTGCACATCTTCCACCCTATTTTCGGGGACCATGATGCGTCTCACCGCAGTGCATTTTTGTCCGGCCTTTACCGTAATTTCTTTCTGAACTTCTTTTACGAAAAGATCAAATTCGGGCATGTCAGGCGTAACATCTGTTCCTAAAACCATGCAGTTTAATGAATCGGCCTCCAAATTAAAGGGAACCGATTCGCTGATGATGCGAGGATGCGCCTTCAACATTTTTCCTGTGCTCGCCGATCCTGTGAACGTCACTACATCTTGCGAAATGACATGATCTAAAATTCCATTTGCTGAGCCGCAAATCAATTGCAGACTCCTTCCGGTAAAATTTTGGAAGCTACAATTTCACGTACTACCGCTTCCGTTAGGAAACTCGTCACTGTCGCTGGTTTCACCACAGCAGGAACTCCCGCCATGAGATTCACTGCAATTTTTTCGAGCATTCCCCATACTGGAAAATTAAATGCATTGATGTGTATCGCAATTCCTTCTTTCGGCACGCAGATATGATGTCCCATGAAAGTCCCGTTTTTTCCTAAACTCACGGGATCGCCTTCAAGACAAAATGTTTCGTTGGGAAATTGTCGGCGTAAACTGCTATTCGCAAATAAATTTCCAATGCCGCCTTCAATGTCAATCCACGAATCGATACGTGTGGCACCTGTCGCCCATGAAATTTTATAAAACGCTTCTTTCTTTTCCATGAGATGCAAGGCCAATGCCTTCAACATTCTTCCGCGTTCGTGAAAGGTCATCTTGCTCAAAGCAGAACCACCGACAGTTCGGCCGTAATCGAGCATTTTTCCAAAATCGAGGCCCTTGCTGCTTGCCGTGGCTATTTCAGCGCCGTTAATGGCATTGTATAAAACTTGTCCGTTCTCGGAACCTGCTACCCATTGTCCGCAATAATAATTCTGAAGTGGTTTCATCGCTTTCGTTTAACAGGTACAAAAATAGTTTATTCCATCTATCTAAATGGCGGGAAAATGAGAGGGCGAGGTGTTTTTTGGTAAAGGGGAGATGGATTTGTTGGCAAGTAATTGATTGTTGTGAATCAGTCAATTAATCGAACAAATGAAATTTTCAGGTCGTCAATAAGAGGTTTCAGGTTATTTAAAATGCATTTCGGCAAGATGTGATTCCATTTGCACGCTGCCTTTCTTTATTTTGCGAGTACGATTGTGAATGAAAAATTGATGGACGAAAACGAGGATGTTAAGCTTTAAAGTAAATACCTTTAGTCCCTCACTTTCTATGAAGGAAACCAAATTAATTTTAACGAATAAGTTGCGTGATGGCTGGTTGCTGTTGATCGGAATACCACTGGTTGCATTCGTGCTTACCTTTTTATTTTATTCGGATGAATGGCTTACTTATGGAAATAGTTTCGGATATTGTTATTTTACCAAGTTAACCACTACTACAATTATCTGGTACATCAATCGCGAGATTTTATTGTATTTCCGCAGACGTTTCCCATCGATAGAAAATATTACCAAGCGAATTTTATTACAGTTGCTCACTTCGTTTTTGGTAACCACATTAATTTCTATTGCCACAACTGAATTGTATTCCATTACCAATTATTGGAACCGTACCATTACCTGGCAAGATACTGTATATAATTTGTTGTTATCATATGTATTTGTATTGATCATTTCCGGAGTGTATGAAGCGGTTTATTATTTTGCACATTGGCGTCTAAGTGTGAAGGAAGCTGAAGAGTTGAAAAAGGCCAATTTGCAGAGTCAGTTTGAATCGTTGAAGAGTCAAGTGAGTCCGCACTTTTTGTTTAATTCGCTCAATACTTTGTCTTCCTTGATAGAAGAAAACCCGGATATGGCCGTCAAATTTGTCAATCAATTGTCCAAAGTGTATCGGTATTTACTTCAGAGTAATGATAAAGAATTGACAACATTGAAAGATGAAATAGATTTTTTGGATTCATATATCTTTCTCCTAAAAACACGATTTGGCGAAGGCTTTACTGTGAAGATGGAAGTGTCGGATGAATTATTGTCTACGTTGATTCCTCCTCTTACCTTACAAATATTGGTGGAAAATGCGGTGAAACACAATATTGTTTCTACTAACAAACCCTTAAGGATCTCCATTTCTTCGCGCGAATCAGGAACACTTTCAGTGGTAAATAACTTACAAAAGAAAACCATCAATGTTGCTTCTACGGGAATGGGTTTAGCGAATATTGTTGCAAAGTATCGACTTCTGAATAAGCCATCCATTCGCATTGAAGAAGACCAAAACGAATTTTCTGTTACATTACCTATAATTTAAATTACCATGAGAGTACTTATTATTGAAGACGAAACCCTAGCCGCTAAACGCATCATGAAAATGGTGAGAGAGCAAGAACCTGATTTTATCATCGAAGGTGTCATGGACAGCATCGAATCCTCCGTCGCATGGCTCAATGCGAATCCACTTCCTGATTTAATCTTGATGGATATTGAATTAGCCGACGGACAAAGCTTCGAAATTTTTAATCAGGTGGATGTCACGAGTACCATCATTTTCACCACGGCTTACGATGAGTTTGCGATTCGTGCGTTTAAGGTGAATAGCATCGATTATCTCCTCAAGCCCATCGACGCGGATGAGCTAAAAAGAAGTTTTGAAAAGTTCAAGGAGTTGCATAAATCATCCATCACTTCACCCAAGTTAGATTTAGATATGATTGTAACTGCTCTCAGAGGAAAGGAGCAAGTATACAAACAACGTTTTCTCGTGAAACAAGGGCAGCGTTTGATTCCAATCGATATGCACGAAATTGCCTTTTTCTACACTGAAGACAAAGTGAGTTTCATTAAAACTTTTGCAGAACAACGTTATATCGTCGATCATTCGCTGGATGAGCTGGAATTACTATTAGATCCGAACTCTTTTTTTCAGAGCCAACCGTCAATACATTGTAAGTCCAAAATGTTTAGATGGCATTCATTCTCATTTCAACGGAAAGTTAAAAATCAATATGAAACCTGGTAATGGCGACGAGGTGTTTGTGAGTCGAGAGAAAGCCGCGGATTTTAAGAAGTGGCTTGGGGAATTGTAGGTCGTTATTCAATAATATTTTATTGGGAAAGTGATTTCAATTCTAACGAGATTTTTAGCTTCTGGCTTCTGGCTTCTGGCTTCTGGCTTCTGGCTTCTGGCTTCTATGTTATTGACTTGAGAAATAAATCCCGTAGTGATGACATTATTATAGAAAAGAAATAGCGTCCTACCACCAAAAAACCCTGAAAGGGTGACATAAAAAATTAGATTCGATGTTCAAATTGGTATTTAATACAATATTAGAATCGTTCTGGAAAAATAGCTGGCTGGTTCGCAGCAAATAATTTTACCCTTTCAAGGTTCTGTTTTTTTATTGTATTAATTTTTTATAATCATTTCACCCTTTCAGGGTTGGATTTTGGAATTATTACAATGTTCAAATGTTGGTTAAATACTTCTATTCTCTCTCCGTGTTCCTCCGTGCCACCTCTGTGCCTCCGTGGTTAAAGATGAACTCTATTGGAATCAAAAAATTGGATTGGAAATATAAATTTCTTTAAGCTTGCAGCTAGGAAAGTTGTAGTTTTTACTATTGTTTTTTTTACCTGATGTAGGCAGGTTTTAAAAAAGTTCTAGCGAATTACTATTACTAATAGAGCGAAATTTCAAATCACGAAGTTGATTTATAATATCTAAAGAGCACGAATCACTCAAATCGCCTGGCCTTTGCCAAACGGAAACATAATTCACTTTTAATCCCGTCATTTTTCTGACTTGGCAATGTCTACACAAGGCCGATTACTCGACACATGATTTCCCATGTGAATTTCAGGATCCATGTTCTTTTTCCAAACAAGGGGAAAATGATGTTGTGTAGCTTCGTAGTTATCAAGTACTACAATGTCTTTCATGGCTCCTAAATAACTGGACATATTGGAATGCATCCAATTGCCTGAATAGTTCAATGGAAGTAAAACTGTATTAGGTTCAAGAGATGCTGATGCTTCAATAAAATTTTGAGCGTCGGCACTCAATTCCTTTTGAACTCGCCAATGGATTTTCATCATTCCAACACTAAATCCAACAGCGATTAGCGCTGCAAAGACTTTGGCTTTTTTTGGAAAGTTTAAGGTTACCAACCAAATACACCATGTCATAAAAAACCATTGTACAAGACGAACAGATAAGATGCCACCAGAGGCTAAACTATCTGGAATGACAAAGATGATTAGCAAAGAACTTAAGCAGATCCATCCGAAACTCCGTTGGACATATGTTTTACTGAAATGACGGATACCGATCACCGTTAGTAAAACCATCAACCCAGAAAAGGCCAACGCAAAGACTTTCTCACTTTCATAGTCATACACAATAAACATCCTGGAGTATAGAATATCATCCAGCAGCTGTGTGAAAGGTAAATAAGAAATTTCACCACGGTAACCCTCCGTTCCGAAAATAAATACGAATAGGAAGCTGAGAAAAAGCCCGGGCAAAGAAACAATTGCTAAATACAACAATTGCTTCATCTTATTTTTAGTATATCCACGAGGCGTATTGAAAATACTTATGATTCCAGCGCAAAGTCCGGCCAGGAGGAAAACGACCAAATGAGAAAAATATAGGACGATAAATAGGATGGTTACGAGAATTCCATTCTTCACATGCAAACCTGCATGGTGATTTTTCAACCACCAACTGATCCACCAGGGTAATAACGCCAATGCCAAAACGAAGTTGAAGAATCCAAGTAAAAATGGAAAATTGTAAAGGAATGGAAAAATCATCCAGCTTAAATAACCCGATTCTGGATTAATAGTCAAAACTAATTTTCTAAATCCATAGGCCATCAGCAAAAAAATTAAAATTAGAATCGCTTTCTCTGACCATAAAATGGGAAGAATAGCTTGCAACCACATCAAAATAAAATGACCAGTCCAGTTAGGTTCGGGAAAAGTATTGAATTCAAAAAATTGATGTATTGCAATTGATTTTCCAAACAATACTTCAAACATGAGATGGGCATTATACAAATGCGCAGCACCATCCAATGTCACAAAAGGTGTGAGTTGAAAGATGGGTAAGCAATGCAATATTAAAATGATAAAAAAGCAACGCGACTCCCACCCTGAATTTAACGTTTTTATCATAGAGGTCCGAAAAGTATCTTAAATTTTTGTATTCACGATAATTGTCGAACATTATTTCAAAATAAGCTGTAAATGAAAGGGTTGAGAGGGCATTAAAAATCAATAATGACACTGAAATTATTTACATTTGTAAACATGAATGCCTTCGTTGTTTCTGCTCGAAAATATCGTCCTGCCACCTTCGATACGGTTGTAGGTCAAGCCCATATCACCGATACGTTAAAGAATGCTATCCGCACTAATCACCTTGCTCAAGCCTTTTTGTTTTGTGGTCCAAGAGGGGTTGGAAAGACTACGTGCGCACGTATCTTAGCCAAAACGCTGAATTGTAAAACGCTTACTTCGGACCTGGAAGCATGTAACGCATGTGAGTCGTGTAAGTCATTTAATTCGGGACAAAGTCTCAATATTTATGAGTTGGATGCCGCTTCGAACAATTCGGTGGATGATATCCGAAACCTGGTGGAGCAAGTGCGTTATGCGCCACATTCTGGCGAATATAAAATTTATATTATTGATGAGGTGCATATGTTGACGGCAAACGCTTTCAATGCGTTTTTGAAAACATTGGAAGAGCCACCCTCCTATGCGGTATTTATTTTAGCGACAACAGAAAAACATAAAATCATACCAACCATTTTGTCACGATGTCAAATTTTTGATTTCAATCGAATACAGGTGGATGATATTACCAAACATTTGGAGTACGTTGCAAAACAAGAGGAAGTTCAAGCGGAAGAAGAAGCATTACATGTCATTGCTCAAAAAGCAGATGGTGCTCTGCGAGATGCGTTGTCTATCTTTGATCAGATCGTGAGTTTTGCAGGGACGAATATCACCTATAAAGATGTAATCAATAACCTAAGCATCTTGGATTATGATTATTATTTTAAAATTACGGATGAAATACGCGAAGGAAATATTCCCGGTGTATTGCTTACTTATAACGAATTAATTTCGGAGGGTTTCGATGGACATCATTTCATCACCGGTTTAGCAGCACATTTCAGAGACATTTTAGTTTCGAAAAATGAAGCTACAATTCCTCTTTTAGAGGTAAGTAAGAATGCACGTGAGCGATATAAATTACAAGCTAGTCAAATTGTGCAGGCAAATATTTTGAAGTATTTATCTATCTGTAGTAAGTGTGACATTGAATACCGTAACGCTCGAAATCAACGGTTGCATGTGGAATTGGCCTTGATTCGACTATGTGCTATCAGTGGATCTTTGGAAGAGCCTATGCAAGTAGTAGCCCCACCTGTACAAAAAAAAACTGAAATCACCGATGAATCTGGAAAGTCACAATTTAATAAGGTTGAAGTAGCAGAACCTGCTGCAACTACTCCTGCTTCAACTTCCGTGAAAGCATCAGAACCGAAGTCTGGGCCTATGACTCAGTCTACAGCTTCACCTGTGGCAAAAGTCAAAACAGAGGCAGAAGCTGTCACATCTACCTCTACATCTAAGTCAGCAAGTGGAACTTCTATTTTAAAGGGAGCATCACTTTCATCGTTTAGAAAAACGGTTGATACAGTCATTGAAGAAACAGCCAAGACGGAAGAGCCTGAAATGTGCGATCCTTTCGATCATGAAACGATGTTGAAGTATTGGAATATGTATTCGAATCAAATGAAGGCAAATGGGAAGCATCAGCTACATACCACGATGGCTACACATACTCCTTCTATACAAGGAAATTATCAGATTGAATTGTTAATTGATAATCCAGCTCAACAAGAATTGTTTCAAGAAGAGCGCGTTGAATTAGTAAATTTTATGAGAAAGAGTTTGAATAATTACTTAGTGAATGTTTATGTGAAGATGAATGAGAATGTAAGTTCGGGTGAAGTGGCCTATACTAACAAAGAAAAATACCAGAAGATGGTGGAGAAAAATCCAGGATTGGATGATTTTAGAAAACAACTTGGATTAGAACTTGAGTTGTAGTATTAATTTTTATTGGAACTAAAAATTAGATAAGGATAAAGAATGCCGATACTGGCCGCCATAATAAAACGAAGTATAGAGTTACGTCATCGATTAACGCTGGCGAATAACACCCCTATCAATTATCAGCGTCGTGAATTGAAGAAGTTAATGCGAAAAGCACAGTTTACGATGTTTGGACAAACCTATAATTTTTCGGGGATGGTAAACAGTAAGAATTTTTTGAATAAATTCAGAGCGACGGTTCCAGTACACGATTATAAAAGTATTTATGCGCGCTGGTGGAACAAAACTTTACATGACGAAGAAGATGTTACCTGGCCGGGAAAAGTGCATTATTATGCATTGAGTAGTGGCACCTCTGAAAGTTCAAGTAAACATATTCCGGTAACAGATGATATGGTTAAGGCTATTCGACGTACGAGTATTCGCCAGATGATTAGTTTGGGTGGATATAAAAACTTGCGTAGCGATATTTTCTCTAAAGGAATTTTAATGTTAGGGGGAAGTACACACTTGAATCAACAAGGATCTTATTTCGAAGGGGACTTAAGTGGCATTACCACCAGTAAGATTCCATTTTGGTTTCAACATTTTTATAAGCCGGGAAGAAAAATTTCGAGAGAGAAAGATTGGAATACAAAGCTGGATGAAATTGTTGAGAATGCACGGCAATGGGATATTGGAATTTTAGTAGGCGTTCCTGCATGGTGCCAGCTGCTTATTGAACGCATTATAGAACAATATAAAGTAAAAACGATTCATGATATTTGGCCCAACCTTACCATCTATGTGCATGGTGGTGTTTCTTTTGAACCTTACCGAAAGAGTTTTGAGAAATTAATTGCGCATCCCCTTACGTATATCGAGACGTATTTAGCTTCTGAAGGATTCATTGCTTATCAACATGAACAAGACAACCGCTCGATGCGCATGGTCGTGAATAATGGATTGTTTTATGAGTTCGTGCCATTCACTTCCGAAAATTTTAACGGGGATGGAGAATTGGTGCGAAAGCCTAAAACATTGTTGATTGATGAAGTAGAAGTTGGCGAAGAGTATGCTTTGCTTATTTCAACGGTGGCAGGTGCATGGCGGTATATGATTGGTGATGTAATAAAATTCACAGATGTTGAGAAAGCAGAGATTGTGATAACCGGTCGCACCAAACATTTCTTGAGTCTGTGCGGTGAGCATTTGAGTGTCGACAATATGAATAAGGCGATAGAAATGGTGTCGGATGAATTTAATATTAGCATCAACGAGTTTTCAGTGTCAGGAGTGAAACATGGTACCCTGTTCGCGCACAAATGGTACATTGGAACTGACGGTAAAGTGGATGTGCAAGCGTTGAAGTTGAGTTTAGACGAGAAATTAAAAATGTTAAATGACGATTATCGGGTAGAGAGAACCTCTGCTTTGAAGGAAATATTTGTCGAGGTTTTGCCACTCAAGATTTTTATGAATTGGATGGAGAAAAATGGAAAGATTGGTTCTCAAAATAAGTTTCCACGTGTGATGAAAAATTCTCAATTTGAAGAGTGGGAAAAATTCGTAAGCGAAGAATTGGTTTAATGCTATCAAATGTTTGTATCCGGATTTACATTTGTACGAAACGCCGTTAAGTTCGATTATCCTGTAAAGGAAAGTATTCTTTCCTTGCTTCCATTGGTGGATGAATTGGTTGTTTGCTTGGGAAATTCTGAAGATTCAACAGCCGATTTGATTCAGTCGATTAATTCCCCTAAAATAAAAATTGTTCATTCTGTCTGGGATGACTCTCTACGCGAGGGTGGTCGTGTGTTGGCTGTAGAAACGGATAAGGCTTTTCAGGCGGTTTCACCCCAGGCCGATTGGTGCATTTACTTACAAGCCGATGAGGTAATACATGAAAATGATCATGAAGGTATTCGATACGCCATGGAACAATTTAAAGACGATGAAGAAGTTGAAGGGCTTTTATTTAATTACATTCATTTTTATGGCAGTTATCTTTATGTAGGTAGTTCACGAAAGTGGTATCGACATGAAGTGAGAATTGTTCGCAATGACCGTAAAATCCACTCTTATAAAGATGCACAAGGCTTCAGAAAGGACGATCGACCGTTGAGAGTGAAAAAGATTAAAGGGCGAATTTTTCATTACGGTTGGGTAAAAAATCAGAAACATCAAAAGGAAAAGCAAAAGAGTTTTCACCGCTTATGGCATTCGGATGAAAAAGTAAAGGCTAAAGTGAAGGAAGAGCTTTTTGATTATTCGGAAATTGACGCTCTGGCAGAATTTACTTCTTCCCATCCTGCTCCCATGAGTGAACGTATAAAAAACATGGACTGGGTATTTTATTTCGACACGCGTCGAAATAAGTTAAGCTTTAAAAATAAAATTTTGCATTTTGTAGAGCGACAAACGGGCAAACGATTGTTTGAGTATCGGAATTATCGGGTGATTTGATATTGGAACTAGAATAATATTTTTAATTGATTTTGAATTTTACTCCTTCGAACTTAAGAATTTCCCTAAAATTAGTATTACAAAATTGGAACCTGCCTTCGCTAATCGTGTGCGCTAATGCTAAAGCGGTGGCGCAAGGTACTGCAGTCAGGCGCGATGACACGGATAAACCATCCGTAGCTTTAGTCTTGGATGGTAAATTGGATTTTCACGGATTTTATTGTAGCTTTCAAAAGGGTTTTTAGATTTTAAAAATTTATTATGAGTTTTCTTTATTTCCTTGAGCATGCTATAAAATTCGGCATAGTTCTTAATGTTTGTCCAGCGCAGCCTTAGTGCCGCACTGCCATTGCGAGCAATTATTGCGTCTCATCCTAACTGTAAGCCATCTTTGCCCCTTTACGTATAATTTTCGAATTCCAGAATTGATTTATTTATCCTTTATTTTTCTTCTTTTTATTCGTACTCTTCGTTCTCTTAAATTCATCTTGCACATAACTCACTCCTACTCCGAATCGGAAGAAGTTGAAATTTGTTTCAAAGTTTATGGAAGAGCTTACACTAAAGTACCATTTTTTTTTGATCTGCGTACGAAAATTTAAACCGATGTTGGGAGCTAAATAAATATATTTCGAACCTATTTGATCGCTTTCATCGATATAACTGATGGGTATTGAATCTAGATGTCCATTGGGTAAAAGCCTATATCGGCTTCCAGAAATTTTATCTCTCAAATAGAATTGAAATTCAAATCCACCTCTTATGGAAATGTCAAATTTCTCTTTTCGAATAAATTGATAATCGTAATTTATAGGGAAAAAAAGCAATTGTTTAATTTGGTGACTCGTTATTCTAGGTCCTGAACTTTGCGGACTAATTGTATAAACCACTGTGGTATCTACAGGATAATTGAATCTTTTATTATAAGATAGGTACCCAATTCCCAAGAGTAAACTTGATCTCTTCGTATATCGAATCTTAAAATCCAATTCAAATTGGTTAGCCAAATACTTTGAATTGTAGCCGTTTCCTTGATTTATGTAAGCCGGCCCTGCAAGAAATGTGAAATCATAGGATTTTTGAGCCACAGATTTAGAGTTAAAACAGAAAGGCATAAATATTGATATTATAAAGACTCGCATCGTCAACAAACGTAAGTATTGATTAATTATTATTAGAATTCGATTCTTGTAATTTGACTGTGAATTTTGAACGTACAGCATGTAGCTGTTTAATTATGTCTTATAAATTTAATCAATCTAAATCTTTTCTACGAAACACAATCCTCCCTACCCTCGCTACTATAAACGGAATTGTAAAGAAAAAAACGGTGGCCATTCCCCAAAAAACATAGGGTCCATTTTCAGCAATAATAATTTCTTCATTCACTAGGAAACTAATAAATGGATCTACTCCATAGATTAGAAAAAAGATGAGTAACAGAATTCCAAAAATCATAGAAAAGTAGTAAGCCTTTCGATCTTTAATTTCCTGATTCGGATTTTTCTTCTTTAATCTTCGTAAGCAGTTTTTACTAAGATGGCCCATGCAAAAAAGAAGAGAACCCAAGTGAGCCACTCTAGAATCATAGAAATAGTTGCTGCTGATCCTTCCATCTGCCTAAAAGGGTATTCCCAATTTTTTATAAATTTTGACCATTAACCAAGCTGGTCCTATCAATAGAAATTGTAGATCTTTTAAAAGGAGGGTTTCTTCCCTTCAATTTTATGTCCCCAAAATTGACCAATCCATGCGGCTATAAACAGTCCGGCAAAGACTTCAAATCGATTCCCATAAAAATGAAAATTGATGTAAAAATCAAGTACTATACAGATCAATCCCCAAACAAGCATTCCAATCCATAATGTTTTTGAAAGCATGAAGTAATAGACTGTCAAGAAGAGCAATGCTAATATAGCCAAATTTCCAAACATAGGAATACTGATCATGAAGAGAAATCCTGTGACACATAGGAAGATGATGGGAACGCAAATCCAATGAATGATAATATTTTGAGGATGTAGGTGACTCTCCGAGTACTCATCCATTAAGGAGTTTAGTGGTCGCATGTTGATTTCTTAAAATCTTTTCAAAATTAATAATAATTGAATGCCTGCAACCACTATTTTTGGTTCATGCGCTTATTTACACTTTTATGTCTTGCTGGATTAATCTCCTGTTCTGAAAGTAAGGTGGAGAAGGAGGATTCATTTTCCACGGAGGTTAGCACATCTACTCCTGTGGAGAAGTCTGGAAATATTTTTAGTTTTCAGCCCTGTCAACTCGATGCAAATTTACATTACTCCATTTACTACCCGACTCGATTTAAAAACATTGAAAAATTCCCAATTCTCATTTTGTTTGACCCACATGGGGATCCTGATTTCCCGCTGGAAAAGTATAAGTCTTTGGCAGATGAATATGATTTTATTTTACTCGCTTCTAAAGATTCAAAGAATGGAAATAGTGCGGAACAAACGGCAAACATTATTCAATCGATGTTGTATCAAAGTATTCAAATTGAGAAGGTAGATACGAATCAAATTTTTGTTGGCGGATTTAGCGGCGGCGCTCGTGTTGCATCGATGCTGGCGTTGTCGCCTTCAGGAGTGAAAGGACTTGTGATTTGCGGCGCGGGAATTCCTGCAGGGTCTTGGACTGGTGTTCCTCCTCATCTTGTTATTGGAATTGCTGGAAATAGGGATATGAATTTGACGGAGATTATAAATTTTAAAACCCATGATCCGAGAATGATGAGTCGTTATCACATTATTCGTTACTCCGGTGATCATGCTTGGCCCCTTTAAACCGTGATGGAGAATGCTTTTTTTGCATTTTCAGCGATTGCACAACGAGATCGATTCACTCCCGTGAATGTACAAAAGCTGGAAGCTGGACTTGATCATTTGAAGCAGCAATCCGATTCGGTAACGAGCACCATTGAGAAGGTAGAGTTGTATAAAAGCATGGTCAAGAATTTTCAAGGCATGATGGATATTCGTAATGTAGAAGATGAATTACAACGTTTGATGAATTCTATTGAGTACAAACAAGCATTATCTGTGGAAAATGAATTCAAGCAAATTGAAGACAAGAACCGTGCGTATTTTTTAAATGCTTTAGGTGTTAAAGATACCACGTGGTGGAGAACTGAATTCCAGCGATGGGATGCTATTACAAGCAGTAAAAGTCCATTAGCGTTTGAAGAGATGAAAAGTCGTGTGAAAGGGATGTTAAGTTTATCGACATTTATGTCACTCAATCGTGCTGTTGCTGCTTCGCATAAAGAGCAAAGTGCTTATTTTGCTGCTATCTATCGCCTGGTAGATCCTCAAAATGCTGAGGCTTGGTATTTATCAGCAGTAAGTGCTATCATGGATGGAAATTTGGAAAAGGGTATGCACTACTTAGACGAAGCCATCCGCTGTGGATTTAAAGATGTAACGCGATGTAGAATGGAACCTACCTTCGCATCGATTCAAAATGAAAGTAGATTTCAATCAAAAGTGAACCAGATAAATTATTAATATGATACCATCAATACGAGAAGCCTACAACAAAGACTTCACAGAAGCGAAGTACAAAGGTTTTTTAAAAGAAATGAATGATGCTTTTAATTATGAAATCGATTTCCGAGTTTCCGAATCACCCATCTTCATTAATAAAAATTTACGTAAAATAATTGAAAAAGCAGGAGAAGATATTGTCGATGTAATAGTGAATCCAAAATTTAAAGAGCAATCAGAAAATGCAATTCCCTCTGTGCTTAAAGTAAGTAATGAAGATAGCCATACGAAATTAATAGCTATTGATTTTGCAATTTGTGAGGATGGATTGGGCGGCTATATTCCTCAATTAATCGAATTGCAAGGATTCGCCTCGCTGTATTGTTATCAAGAATGGCTATCGACTATGTATCGGAAACATTTTTCGATTCCAGAAAATTTCGACAATAAATTTAATGGCTATACACACGATTCTTTTATTGCACGTATGAAGGAGATGGTGCTTGGTCATCAAGATCCGAATGAAACGGTGCTCTTAGAGATAGAGCCGTGGAAGCAACAGACGCAAATTGATTTTCATTGTGCAAGTCTTTACATGGGAATTCCTGTTGTTTGCTTGACGGATGTTATTCGTGAAGGTCATTTCCTTTTCTATTTGAATAAGGGTAAGAAAACAAGAATTCGTCGCATCTATAATCGTGTAATATTTGATGAGCTTCTACAACGTCGCGACCTGAATTTGCAGTTTAATCTAACGGAAGATGTAGACGTAGAATGGGTAACTCATCCGAACTGGTTCTTTCGAATTTCTAAATACACGATGCCCTTTTTGTCGGGGCCAAGCATTCCCAAAACCTATTTTGTGCATGAACTCCCGGCTATTCCCGACGATTTGGAAAACTGGGTATTGAAGCCGCTGTTTAGCTTTAGTGGACAAGGGGTGATTTTTGATGTTCAAAAGTCAGATATCCTCAAACTTGAAAATCCATCGAACTATATCCTCCAGAAAAAAGTAAAATACGCGGAAGCACTTCAATCTCCAACGGGACCCGTGAAATGTGAAATACGTTTGTTATACCTCTGGGGTGATGGAGAAGCGCGACCTACATTAACCATCAATTTAGGAAGGATGAGTAAAGGCAAGATGATTGGCGTGCGATACAACCAGAACCTCGATTGGGTGGGCGGGACTACTTTTTTCCTTGAGAAAGACTAAAGTCTATTCAGGCTTTGGCTTGGGAGGTGGTAAGGCAAAAGCTACTGATTCGTGAATAAACTCACCCCTATGTGAGCTGTCGCAAAAGGGCATATTCTTTGAGTGGCCACAACGACATAATGAAACTACGTTTCTTCCTGCTAAATCGTATGGATTACCGTTTGCATCCACTATTTCAAATTCTCCTTCTACACGAATGGAGCCGTTCGAGTTAATCTTAATCGTTGTCATATTTTCTTAGTTTTTTCTTTCGGGCAGGTACGTATAAATAAGCATCAATCCGCAAATACAAGTACAAGACATCATGATGTATAACACTACCATGATCGATTTGTTATAAGCATCGAAATTCATTTCGTGCTGAATAATACCTATCAGCGAAAGGAAATTAGCGATGGTTCTTTGAGTAAAAACAATAATTCCTCCGAATGAAAGCCCAAAACCCACCCATATCGCTTTGGCATTTTTGTTACAATACCAAGCGGTGCCCCATAAAGCTATGCCTAAAAGCAAGCCTGCCAACATCATGTTGAAAGCCTTGTTTCCAACAATCATATAGGCACCTAGACCGCTGATAATTAGTAAAGTTCCTTGAACGACAAGGGATCGAATATGAGGAAGAGAATGCATATTTTGAAAGTCTAATTAGGGTATGAAATTAAGGCTTTATACCATATCTTCAAAGCACTGTGAAAATATCACTATATTTTGGTAAAAATAATTTCATAATTAATTACGAATTAACAAGTCTTTCTCCTAGATTCGTTATTTTTGTAAAATCCCAAACTACTTAATGACAACACCTCCTACCCTTGACGAGATCACATCTAAAGCAGATATGCCAAAGATACTCATGCTTGGTTGGGAATTCCCTCCAGTAATTAATGGCGGTTTGGGTGTGGCTTGTCACGACCTTTGTATTGCACTTTCAACGTACGCCGATGTGACGATGATGACCCCAACATCGAACCCCGATTTTGTGGTGAAGAATTTGAATTTGATAGGTCGCAATACCATCGATGCTAAGACGTTGAGAAATATTGGCCATACGGACACCTACAAAAAGGTAAAGCAGGTTCATTTCATCGATACTCATTTAAATCCTTATTATAACGGGGGTGTTTCTCCACATCATGACCTCCAGAATTTAAGCAGTCAATATTTGAAGACTGTAAAGTAGGCGATGAAACCGCTGAAGTTTTTCAGATTGATGATCTCTACGGTGGTGATGTAATTGAAAAAGTAACCGTTTTTGGGAAGTTAGCAGCTAAGTTGGCGCTCTCTTTAGATTTTGATGTGATACATGCACATGATTGGATGACGATGATTGCAGGTATGGAAATCAAAGCGAAAACAGGGAAACCTCTCGTGGTGCATGTACATTCCTTAGAAGTTGATCGAGGTGGACCTCAAAGTAAAGGCTGGGTGTATCAAGTCGAGAAGCACGGAATGGAATATGCTGATTTGTTGATGCCCGTAAGTAACTTCACTGGACATATCATTCATGATTATTACCAAATCCCTTGGAGTAAAATTAAACCGGTGCATAATGGCATTCGTCCAGTAGAACCCTTCAAAAGTGAGCCGATGTTTAAAGAGAAGATGGTTTTGTTTGTAGGTCGATTGACGCGTCAAAAAGGTCCAGAATTCTTTGTAGATATCGCAGAACGGGTGTTGCAAAAAGACCAAAATGTTCGCTTTGTAATGGCCGGTACGGGCGAATACTTTAACCCTCTTTTAGAGCGTGCTGCTCAACGAGGTATCGCTCATCGATTCCACCTCACAGGATTTTTGAATTTGGATAAAGTACGTAAGTTATTAAGCATCGCAGATGTTTATATCATGCCCTCTGTTTCAGAGCCTTTTGGATTATCGGCGGTAGAGGCCGTTCAGTTCGGAATACCTGCCGTAATCAGTAAGCAATCTGGTGTTGCCGAAGTATTAAATGGTGCACTGAAATTTGATTATTGGGATATCAATTTAGCAGCGTCCTATATTTTAAATCTTTTGCACGATCCGGTGCTTGTTGAAAATGTAACGCAAGATGCCTATAAGGACCTTGAGAACATCTCATGGGATCATGCTGCTAGAAAGGTGATTGAAGGGTATAATGCCTTTCATTTGATTCCTGAGATGGTTTAGTCAGTTTTGACTTTGTTCCTTATTATTGATGTGAATAACCTGTTGTGAAAACAGACTTTTTTTTAGAATGAAAATGTATCTTCGTAATTGTTAAAGATTAATGCTATGCCATCAGTTTGCTTCTACTTCCAAGTTCATCAACCCTTCCGTATAAAAAGATATTCATTTTTTGATATTGGTCGAGATCATTTTTACGAGGACGATGAAAAAAACAGATTGATTCTTGACAAGGTATCCGAAAAATGTTACCTCAAGACCAACCGTAAAATGCTCGAGTTAATAACTCGTCATAAAGGTAAATTTAGAATTTCGTATTCCATCAGTGGCGTGGCCATTGAGCAATTCGAAAAACATCGCCCGGATGTATTGCAGTCGTTTGTTGATTTAAAAAAAGAATTTAAACGCCAAGTGGAAATGCATAAGGCGAAGATTAAGCAACATTTTAATCAGGTCCCTAAAGTTTTTAGAAATACCGAGCTAATTTATAATAATGAGATTGCATCGGTGGTGGAAAAGATGGGTTACAAAGCCATCCTTTGTGAAGGCGTTGATCGTTATTTGGGTGAGCGCACTCCAAATTTTTTGTATCAACCTGCTGGTACCTTAAAAATAAAGTCCTTTTTAAAAAATTATCGTCTCTCTGATGATATTGCCTTTCGCTTTAGTGATCGTAATTGGGCCGAGTGGCCTTTGCAAGCAGATACATTTGCTTCATGGGTACATAAAGTTGCAGGGAATGGTGAAGTTGTGAATCTGTTTATGGACTATGAAACATTCGGAGAACACCAATGGGAAGAAACAGGGATTTTTGAATTTCTAGATCACCTTCCTGCTGAAATTATGAAGCATAAGATTTTGATTTTAAAACGATTTCAGAAGCGGCTGATATGTATAAGGTGCGTGATATTTATGATGTACCTGATTATTCTAGTTGGGCGGATGCGGAACGCGATTTAAGCGCATGGTTAAGTAATGCCATGGAGAAAGAAGCTGCAGGTAGAATTTATAAACTTGAGGAGAAAGTGATCAGTACCATGAATCCGGATCTGATTGAGTTCTGGGGAAAGTTACAAACGAGTGATCACTTTTACTATATGTGTACAAAATTTTGGAGCGATGGTGACGTGCATAAATATTTTAGCCCCTACGATTCTCCGTATGATGCTTATATATATTATATGAATGTTCTTGCCGATTTCGAAACTACGGTTGAAGAAGCCTTGCAAGAAAATAAACCCGTTAAGAAAGTAACTAGAAAAAGAACCTACCACGTAATTCATTCAGCTTGCGAAATTTTTATCGCATGGAGTAACTTCAATGGCTACCGGACAAATTGATCATAATAAAGTAACTGCAGCAGGAATACTGGTTACTTTAGGAATAATTTATGGAGAAATTGGTACTTCTCCACTTTATGATGAGTGCAGTAATTGGTAAACATGCCATTAATGAAGAATTAGTACTCGGAGGTTTGTCATGTGTTTTTTGGACTTTGACAATTCTTACCACTTTTAAGTACATAACCCTTACCCTACGTGCAGATAATAAAGGCGAAGGCGGCATTTTTTCATTGTACGCCTTGGTGCGAAAAATGCATTTTAAGTGGTTAGCCATTCCTGCTATGATTGGAGGTGCAGCTTTGCTTGCAGATGGAATTATCACCCCTCCTATTTCGGTTGCTTCCGCAGTGGAAGGGCTGCTAGTGATAAACCCTGATATTCCAACTGTTCCTATCATCATCGTTATATTATTCGCCTTGTTTTTCATTCAGCAGTTTGGAACCAAATTCGTAGGTAGATTTTTTTGGTCCAGTGATGTTGGTTTGGTTTAGTATGTTACTAATCCTTGGTGTGAAGGAAATTTATTGGAATCCAATTGTGTTCAAAGCAATCAATCCCTATTATGCCTTTCATTTGTTGATGTATTATAAAGAAGGATTTTGGATTTTAGGAGCTGTTTTCCTGTGTACCACGGGGGCTGAAGCATTGTATTCTGATCTGGGTCATTGTGGTCGAAAGAATATTCGCGTGAGTTGGGGTATGGTGAAGTTTGCACTCTTGGCTAATTATTTCGGACAAGGTGCCTGGCTTTTGAATCATACAGGCAAAACATTGGATGGTGCTAAACCGTTTTTTGCATTGATGCCGGATTGGTTTTTATTTCCAGGAATTATTATCGCTACCTCAGCAGCGATTGTCGCAAGTCAAGCTCTTATTTCAGGAACATTTACAGTGGTAAATGAAGGAATGCGATTGAATTTCTTGCCCAAAGGAAGAGTCGAGTACCCGACCGATTTTAGAGGGCAAATTTATATTCCTTCGATCAACTGGTTATTATGTGCTGCTTGTATCGGTGTGGTTTTGTTTTTTCAAAAATCGGCCAACATGGAAGCTGCCTATGGTTTAGCAATCATTATGACTATGATGATGACTTCTATTTTGCTGAATTATTATCTCTATCTAAAAAAATATCCAAAGATTTTTATCTATTCTGTAATGTCACTACTTGCCATCGTTGAAGTTTCATTTTTGGTGGCTAACTTAAGTAAATTCACGGAAGGCGGTTATGTTACGCTAATTATTGCATCGCTCATTTTCTTGATGATGTGGGTTTGGTACGAAGCAAGGAAAATAAAAAATGCTTTGGTTGAATTTGTGCCGTTGGCAAAGTATTCCGAGGTTATTTGTGATTTATCTCGTGATACCACAATTCCAAAATATGCAACACATTTAATTTATCTGACTTCGGCATATCAAGAGACGGAGGTGGAGAATAAAATCATTTATTCTATCTTACAAAAGCAACCCAAACGAGCAGATTTATATTGGTTAGTTCATGTAGATGTAATTGACGAGCCTTATACGCTAGATTACCGAGTGACGCAATTGGTGAAGGATAAAATTATTCATGTTCGATTTAAAATTGGATTCCGTGTCGAACCACATATCAACCTAATGTTTCGTCAAGTGGTGCAAGAAAGGTGCATAGTGGTGAGTTGACAGTGACTAGCAACTACATTCCTCTTCGTGATCTTCACATTGCCGGTGATTTCCGTTTTATCGTAATGGAAAAATATCTTTCTTATGAAAACACATTGAACTTCTATACTAAAATGATCTTGAATCTCTATTTTGTGATTAAAAATATGAGTATGAGTGAAGAAAAGGCTTTTGGACTTGATTCAAGTGCTGTGCTGGTGGAAAAGTTCCACTGATTGTTACCCTCCGGGTTCTTATGATTTTATTCGACTCTCCTAGGAATTCAAAGGCTGAAATTATACTATAATTCCAGCCTTTGTGTGATTCGTATCGAGAACCCTCGCGAATTAATTCTTAAAGAATGTTTTTAAGGAAGTAGCATCTCCTGCAGTAACCATCAATTTGTAGGTACCTGAGTTTAGATGGCTAGGAATTTGAACCTCAAATTCATTCGTTCCTGGTACTCCTAAATATTCCAATGGTTCTGAAAGCAGTTGCCTGTTTAAAGAAAGAATCCTCACCGTAACGTTTTCTTGTGAAGATAAATTCAATCTTAACGTAGCATCATTAAGTATTGGATTGGGATATAAAATAGTTGATAACTTATCACCGCTTACGGGAGCAATACCAGAAGTTGTTTGATCTTCTGGTATTAATAAAGTATTCGTACGAATGATGTCTCCACTAGCCGTAGAACTGCTATTTGAAAAATTAAAAGAACCATAGAAAGTGACATTACCAGTTCCTGCTGTAGGTGCTACCCAATTAAATGTCCAGGTTCTTCCACCTACACCCGATGTCCCTGAAGCAGTATGTGTGATGTATTAAGAGCTTACAATTTTCGTAGCAGTAGCGTTCGTAACAATTAATTGCCCTACTAATGCGCCGTTCAATGCTTGAGGCGAAATTTGAAACCCGTATTTGTTGATTCCAGTCTGTGCACAAGCTGCAGTAATCGTGTAGGTTTGACCTGCAAGGTAACCCGTAACTGGAACATTGGATGAAATAATTTGTGTGGGAGATACTGTTGTAGAACCCGAGTGACAGTTACTTCCATTGCAGGTTGCTCCATCAGAAGGTGAACCGGTACGACCAGCAGGAGCTCCCGAATTGTTACTATGAGCATCGTTACCTATCGTTTGAACAATTAATAGGATAACCAGTAAGGTAATAGAACTAAGGGTAATTGTTTTTTTTTATGTTGGATATAATTAGCGTGGTTTAAGTGTGTAATTATACAAAATTAGTGTTGAAACAACTATATGTTCGATATAAATATTTGATAATTAATCGCTTGAAAATTACATTCCTTTGACTAATTTTGCTCGTCGGACATTTATATGGATAAAATTTCATTGGTAAAAGCAAGAGTTGCGGAATTAACAGCATTAATTAATGATCATAATTTTCGATATTATAATTTAAGTGATCCTCTTATTTCCGATTTTGAATTTGATCAATTATTAAATGAATTGATTCAATTGGAAAAGGAGTATCCTTCCTTATTGGAACTTGATTCTCCCACCCAACGTGTAGGCGGTGAAATCACGAAGAATTTTGAAACCGTGAAGCATATTTATCCGATGCTTTCATTGGGGAATACTTATTCTGAAGATGAATTGAAAGAATTTCATGAACGTGTTATTAAAGGGATACCCGATGAGAAGGTAGAATATGTTTGCGAGCTCAAATTTGATGGAGTCGCCATTGGTATTCAATATGAAAATGGAAAGTTTAAACGGGCAGTTACTAGAGGAGATGGAATCCAGGGCGATGATGTTACTGCTAATGTAAAAACGATTCGGTCCCTTCCGCTTCGTTTGAAGGATGGAAATTATCCAGCTAAGTTTGAAATACGAGGCGAAATTATTCTCCCGCGAGCAACATTTGAACGAATCAATGAAGAACGAGTCGATATTGGTGAAACGCCTTTTGCAAATCCAAGAAATTCTGCTTCCGGCACCTTGAAATTGCAGGATAGCTCAGAGGTGTCCAAAAGAAAATTGGATTGTTTCCTTTATGCATTGTATGGTGATGATTTGCCATTTTTAACCCATGAAGATGGATTGAAGGCGGCTACTTCGTGGGGTTTTAAAGTTTCGAATGAGCGCAAGGTATGTCACTCGATTGAAGAAGTATTTGATTTCATAAATTATTGGGAAAAGAAACGTCCAGATTTGCCATTTGATATTGACGGTGTCGTCATTAAAGTAAATAGTTTTTCTCAACAACGTGAATTGGGGTTTACCGCAAAATCCCCTCGATGGGCGATCTCTTTTAAATATAAAGCAGAATCAGGATCTACTCAGTTGTTGAGTGTGGATTATCAAGTAGGACGGACTGGTGCAATCACCCCCGTTGCGAATTTGAGTCCGGTGCTTCTTGCCGGCACGATTGTAAAACGTGCTACCTTGCATAACCAAGATCAAATTGAAAAACTGGATTTGCATGTTGACGATACCGTGTTTGTAGAGAAAGGCGGCGAAATAATTCCAAAAATTACTGGAGTTGATTTATCAAAAAGGAAGCTCCAAGCAAGGAAAGTTGAATTCATTCATCGCTGCCCGGAATGTAATTTTGAATTAGTGAGGAAGGAAGGTGAAGCACAACATTATTGTCCAAATACATTAATGTGCCCACCACAAGTAAAAGGACGAATTGAACATTTTACCTCTCGTAAAGCAATGAATATTGATGGTTTCGGTACTGAAACTATCGACCTTTTTGTCGAGAAAGGATTAATTAACGATATTGCCGATATCTATCGATTAAAGAAGCAAGATATATTGTCTCTTGATCGATTCGCTGATAAATCTGCCAATAATATTATTGACGCATTAGAGGCATCTAAAAAAATGCCCTTTGAAAAAGTGCTTTTCGCCATCGGAATACGATTTGTAGGTGATACCGTAGCCAGGAAATTAGCCAGGCATTTTGTTACCATTGATGAGCTCATGGCAGCGGATGCTACGAAGCTGATGGAAGCTCCAGAGGTTGGAAACGTGATTGCAGCCAGTATCCTTGATTTCTTTGCTGATCCAGGTAATCGTAATCTGATCGCATCGCTCAGAAGTTATGGTTTGCAATTTCAACTCTCCCCGGAAGATACGCCCGTTAAGGTTTCCGAAAAATTAAAGGGTGTTTCTATTGTGATTTCAGGAACTTTTGAAAAACATTCAAGAGAAGAATACAAAAAAATCATTGAGCAAAATGGAGGTAAAAACGCTTCAGGAGTTACTCGTAAAACAAGTTTCTTATTAGCCGGAGCAGATGCCGGTCCGAGCAAATTGGAAAAAGCCACCGAATATGGAGTGAAAATTATTGATGAATACCAATTGCTGGAAATGCTTTAATCGTGAATAAATCCATCTGCTAAAAAATGACTATTTTTGAACCGTAAAGAATATGATATCGCTTTCATGAAGAAAACATTTCGCCATAAAATAGGTCGCTATCTTTTCTTGAAAGAGTTTGGAAAGCATGCGTCAAAGCAGGGGTACGTTACATTTGAAAAAGCAAAGTCTATTGGTATTTTATATGATTCTACCAATGAAAAACATTTTGAACTCGTGAAAAAGTATGTTAAAGAAATACGTGAAGTCCATCACAAGGAAGTGATCGCTTTGGGATTTTATAATCAAAAGGAATTGCCTCCGATGCGGTTCTCGAAATTAGGACTGGATTTCTTTACGCTAAAGGATCTGAACTGGTACCATAAACCTATGACTCCCGTTGTTAAAAATTTTGTGCAACGTGACTTTGATATATTAATTGATTTGCATTTGGTCAACAGTGTTCCATTTCGCTATATTTTAGCCAGTTCAAAAGCAAAATTTAAAATCGGAAAATACGATCGTCTTTTTACTCCATTCTACGATTTCATGCTGAGTGTTTCTGATGAAACATCGTTTCCTCAATTTTTAAATCAAGTTGTTCACTATTTAAATTCATTACGTAATGAGTAAGTATTCAAAATATTAACAGGAACAGGCGTAGCACTTGTAACTCCTTTCAAGAATAATGGAGAAATTGATTTCACTTCTTTAAAGAAATTAGTAAAGCATATTATTAAAGGAGGTTGCGAATACTTGGTGCCATTAGGTACCACAGGAGAAAGTGTGACTTTGAATGAGGAAGAAAAAAATGCTGTTGTCGATTGTGTCGTGCAAGCGAATGCAGGTAAACTTCCTATCGTTTTGGGACTGGGTGGAAATAATACACAAGAAATATTATGGAAATTAGAGAAAAATAAATTTTCAGGGATCACGGCTTTACTTTCTGTTTCACCCTATTACAATAAGCCTTCGCAAGTGGGAATATTAGCGCATTATACGTTGATGGCCCAAGTTTCTCCATTGCCAATCATTTTATACAACGTTCCAGGTCGTACAGGTTCTAATATGACCGCCGAAACAACCCTTGCGTTAGCGCATAGTCAACCTAAAATTATTGGTGTAAAAGAAGCAAGTGGAAATATGGAGCAGATCATGGAGATTATTCGATCTAAGCCTAAAGATTTTCTTGTTGTCTCTGGAGATGATGGAATTACGATGCCTTTAATAGCAGCAGGCGCTAATGGCGTTATTTCGGTTATGGCCAATGCTTATCCTAAAGATTTTAGTAAGATGGTTCGGTGGGCACTTCAATCTGATAACAAGAAAGCAGCTGATTTGCATTATAAGTTATTACCGCTGGTGTCTATGCTTTTTGCAGAAGGAAGCCCTTCCGGAATAAAATGTGCACTTAAGCAGATGGGCATTATGGAAGATCATGTGCGCTTGCCTGTCGTAAATGTTTCATCTGGACTTGCTCAAAAAATTGTTGGTTTCGTAAAATCAACAAAATGATGCGCTGTTAATTCTTTTAGTTGATCCGCTCATTTGCAGAAATGTCAATTTAGAGTTAAAGTTTGACGTTTCGGGAGGAACTGCATTGTTTTTTTTTCCTCAAGCCAATCTTATTCCTTATGTTTGATGTCCAAAGTAATTAAATTAAAAACCTCCATGAAAAAAATTCAACTTCTATTAGTTTTTCTATTGGTAAGCATCGCTTCTTATGCTCAATTCAATCTTAATTTATTAGGACATCTGCCCTATCCTAATAATACTTGCGCGGGAATTTGGCACTATGTAGATTCCGTCGGAAACGAATATGCCATTGTAGGTGTGAATGATCGGGTCGCAATTGTTGATGTTACTACTCCCGCAACTTTATCAGAAGTTTTTTCTGTTCCAGCGCTTCCCGGTCAAGTTTCCCTATGGCGTGAAATTAAAACCTATGGTAAATATGCGTATGCGGTGAGCGAAGGTGGCGGCGGCGTTATCATTATCGATTTGAGTGGATTGCCAGGATCCATCAATTCAAAACATTATTATGGTGATGGTGTGATCTTAAATCAAATTACCTCTGCTCATACTATTGCTGTTGCCGACGGATACGGTTATATTTTCGGAACGGGAAATGGATTGGCGAATGGAGGCGCTGTAATCGTTGATTTAGCTGACCCATGGAATCCGGTTTATGTCGGACAATACGATCAAGAATATATTCATGATGGTTATATTCGAAACGATACGTTATGGGCTGGTGAAATTTATGCCGGACAGTTTAGTGTAATCGATGTAAGCAATAAGGCAAATCCGGTTTTGTTAGCAACTCAAGCGACACCTGGTCAGTTTTGTCATAACACCTGGCTTACAGATAACTCTCAGTTTTTATTTACCACTGATGAAATTCATGGACAACCTTTAGGTTCTTTTGATATAACAGACCTTTCTAATATTAAATTAGTCGATACCTATTTAACGGATAGTATGCCAAATGAAGAAGTTCATAATGTGAGAGTTTTAAATGATTTCTTGATTAATCCTTCTTATGGAAGTCAACTTACAATTTGCGATGGCGCTCGTCCAAACAACATTGTGGAGATAGCAAGTTATCCAACAGGATCTTATTTATGTTGGGATGCTTCACCTTATTTACCGAGCGGAAGAATTATTGTTGCTGATGTAGACGGTGGTGTTTATGTTTTTGAACCCAATTATCAAAGAGCATGTTATCTAGAAGGTACAGTTACGGATAGTGTGACAGGTTTACCTATTAATAATGCTTCCATCACCATTAATCCTTCCTCTAAATTTATTTTATCTAATTTGATTGGTGAGTTTAAAACAGGGTTTGCTACAGCAGGGACGTATGATGTTGAATTCAAAAAAGCGGGATACATCACCAAAACCATAACGGGAGTGAGTTTAATCAATGGGCAATTGACAAATCTGAATATTCTTTTGGCTCCTTTTGAATTGGTCGGAAACGTTAGCAGTGCAAGTACTTCCAATCCAATTGAGGAGCTATTGTTTTTGCTACTGATGGTACCAACTCTACTTTTGCAACTACGGATGTCAATGGAGATTTCACCATGAATAATCTTTTTCTGGAAACATCGATTTGACTGCAACCCATTGGGGAAATATTTCATTTTGTCAGAATATCTTTGTTGATGGCACATCGCCATTAAATTTAATACTTCAAGATGGATATGATGATGATTTTATAACTGATCTTGGATGGACCGTGAATTCAACTGCTACCAATGGAGTTTTTGAACGCGGAGATCCTATTGGTACTACATTCGGTACTACTATTTTAAATCCAGGTGATGATGTCAGTGGTGATTGCGGAAATTTCGCTTATGTAACTGGATTAGCAGGTGGAAGTGCGAATCAGCATAATCTTGATAATGGTTATACTGAAATAACATCTCCAATTTTTGATTTGAGCGGTTATACGGATCCATATATAAATTACGCAAGATGGTTTGCTTCGCCATCAAATGTTCCATTGTCTAGTCGTGACACTTTGTTCATTCGACTTACGAATGGCGTTAATACGGTAACGTTAGAGGAAGTTACGCATAATTCTATTGGCGTTTCTTCCTGGGTAAATTCATACATAAGAGTTGCTAATTATATGATGCCAGGTTCAACAATGCAACTCAAGGTGTTTATTGAAGATAAGCCAATTTCTGGTAATTATTTAGAAGGTGGATTTGATGCATTCTCAATAACGGAAGGATTTACCGGTATCAGCGAAAATCCTAAAACAGAGGCTTTTTCCATCTACCCAAATCCAGGAAATGGAATGTTTCAGCTAAATTTATTCGACAAAACATCTGCAGAATCAATGCATTTAACCATACATGATTATGTAGGTCGTTTGATTAGCTTAGAAGAAATTGTTGAAAATGAAGGACATCTTTACGGTACCAATATATCGAATCCTGGGGTTTACATCATTGGTTTATATAAAGATGGAGTTTTGATTGGCAATAAAAAGCTAGTTAAGTCGAAGTAATAATTGAACCTTAAACCGAACTTTATTTGAGAAAGATAAAGTTCGGTTTTTTATTTATTCGCAAATTTAGTTTTGGAGAATATGGGATTATTACTTCATATTGTACCTTTGGGGATGCTTAAAAAAGTTGTTCGTTTTGGTTTAATCCATTTCCTGCTCTTGCTGATGGTTCCTGCTTTATCCTTAAAGGCTCAATTTGGAACAGTCAAAGTCGTTCCACAAATAGCAGATCGCTTTGAATATCCTTTCTATAAAGAGTCATTTGATTCGGTAGCGAAAGGTTAGCCGTTTTATCAAATTCGAAAATCTTTTGTTGATTCAAGAAGGAGAATATATCATTCAACGAAAATCGAAATTGTCGCCATTTGCGGTAATGGGTGAATTTGAACAAGATTTATCTTCCTATCGATTGATTACCTCTTTAAAGTTAGTGAAGTCAGCGAGTAATGATGGAAGCATTGGGCTCATCTTTATGGCTCAACCTGCAGGAAAAGGTGGATTTGTTTTTGAGATAAATCAATTTAAGCAATATCGCTTGAGACAAATTACAGTGACGGGTTATGCTTATCTAACGGGTACCGCAAAAGATGGAGGCTGGATAAAGTCAAGTGTACTGAAAGAAAACAATTTGGCTAATCTTTTAGAACTAAGAACTAAAGATAAAAAATATGATTTGTATTTAAACAATACATTGATTTTAACATTTTCTGAATTAACCTATAAGTCAGGTGGAATCGGTTTTATTATAGGTCCTGGAACCTTAGGAAAAGTGGATTTTGTATATCTTTTTAGCAATGAAAAGGTAGATGGTATGTCACGCGAAGATATAGCATTGTCAAACAGTGAGGGTGATGTAATTGCCTTGGCTGAATCCATCATCGAATTAAAAACGAAGTTAAATAAATTGGAAGCTGAGAATGAAGAGCTAACCTTGAGAATTGCCTCATTCAAAGGAAGTGAGAAAGAGCAAGCTAAAGAAAAAGCAGCCTATGAAGCAAAGTTTTCTGTCATGGAAAAACAAATTTCTTTCAAACAGAAAAGCATTGATTCTCTCCTGCTCATCAATCAAGATTTGAGTAAATACAAGGAGATTGTTAAAGCCAATAACGGAGAAGATTTAGTCATCACGCTTTCAAAAAAGTTGAAAGCAGAAAAATTACGGGCCGATGATTATGCTGCGGAGAATGAAGTCTTGAGAGATTCCATCATTAATTTGAAGAAAAATGTGAAGATGGCACCCGCTGATAAGCAAGCGAAGAAGCCCGTGGAGAAAGCTCCAGATGAAGAAGATAAAGTTTTCGTTTTACCCAAAGAGAATTAATTTTCATGTTTATCATTCTAATATAATACGACTCGTCTTATGTCAAATCCAATCGAACAAAAAAAGATTACAACACATACCTTGCTAGAGATGAAACGTGCTCACGAACCCATCTCCATGATCACAGCATACGATTTTAGCATGGCAAAGATTGTAGATGCGGCGGGAATTGATGTAATTCTAGTGGGTGATTCAGCAAGTAATGTGATGGCCGGACACGAAACTACTTTACCCATTACACTCGATCAAATGATCTATCACGCGGCTTCTGTACTTAGAGCCGTCAAGCGATCTTTGGTAGTTGTAGACCTTCCTTTTGGCTCTTATCAAGGGAATTCAAAAGAAGCGTTGAACTCCGCCATCAAGATTATGAAAGAAACAGGTGCTCATGCGGTGAAATTGGAAGGTGGTCGTGAAGTGAAAGAAGCTATAGAGCGAATTTTATCGGCCGGAGTTCCCGTGATGGGTCACTTAGGATTAACACCTCAATCGATTTATAAATTCGGTACTTATGTGGTGCGAGCGAAAGAAGAAGCCGAAGCACAAAGATTGCGAGAAGATGCACTTTTGTTAGAAGAATTGGGTTGCTTCAGTATTGTCTTAGAAAAAATTCCTGCCCTGTTAGCAAAAGAAGTTTCAGAAGGATTAAAAATTCTACCATTGGTATTGGTGCAGGCAATGGATGCGACGGTCAAGTACTCGTTTTACACGACATGTTAGGAATCAATAAAGATTTTAATCCTCGCTTTTTAAGACGGTACATGAATTTGTTTGATGATATCCAAGCCGCAACTAAACGCTACATTGCCGATGTGAAATCGAAAGATTTCCCCAATGAACAGGAGCAATATTAAGGGAGAGTTTGTAGTGCAAGATTTAGAAATTTTATTCGAAGATAATCACATCATTGCCGTCAATAAAAAGACAGGCGATATCGTGCAAGGTGATAAGACAGGCGATGAACCTTTAAGCGAAAAAGTAAAAGTCTATGTTAAGGAAAAATACAAGAAACCAGGAGATGTTTTTTTAGGCGTGATCCATCGCATCGATCGTCCTGTAAGTGGTGTGGTTTTATTTGCACGCACCAGTAAAGCATTGGAAAGAATGAACAAACTTTTTCGTGAAAAGGAAATTAAAAAAACTTATTGGGCTGTCGTTAAAAATTTGCCTCCGCAAAACGAGGATACCTTAGTTCGTTTTCTCATCAAGAATGAGAAAATGAATAAAAGTTTCGCAAGCAAACAACCTAAAGCCGGCGCATTAGAAAGCAGTTTAACCTATACCCTACCTTGCGTCCGATACCTACCATTTATTAAACATCGATCCGCAAACCGGCCGCCATCATCAAATTAGAGTGATGTTAGCCGACATAGGATGTCCCATAAAAGGTGATTTAAAGTACGGATTCAATCGTAGTAATCCAGATGGCAGTATCCATCTTCATGCGCGTGCCATCCAATTCACACATCCTGTTTCTGGTGAATCCATAAAAATCACAGCCCCCGCCCCTATCACCGATCCTGTTTGGAAATATTTTAATGAGGTTTGTGGGCCCTCCTTCGCTTAAGCTTCGGAGGGCGAATCCCTCTTTTACTAACAGTATGCGCTAAAGCTATAGCGGTGGCGCAAGCTTCGGAGGGCGAAGGTGGAGTCGGTGGGATTACAAAAATGTGATCCCATCTATCTCAAAAAGTGGATCAATGCAAAACCTGCTTTGCAGGTTACGATTTTATTAAACCAATCTTTTATATGTAAATGCTTTTCCAGACCCGGATTTCAAATATTTTTCGAAATGGTAAGCCTTGTATTTATCACTAAATACAATATGCACGTTATTAATTGAAATGGCAATCTAGAGCCGTATAAGAAACTTGACCAGAATTATGCCTTTTTAATCTTTCTTCAAGATTACTGGTACATAACCTGTATAATAGGTGCCATCATTACATAATAGTAAATAAACTGTGTACATAAAAATATTTTTAAATAGTAGATAAATCTTTTAATAAGATTGCTCTCTTTCGCTAACCGCTTGCGCTAAAGCTATAGCGTAAGCTTCGGCAAATTTAAATTACAGTGGACTGTGTCCACCATGGTCCATTGTAGCCTTAGCGAAAATGGGCGAAGCTCGACGAAGGTTTAGCGAGAGAGGGCGAAGCTCTCCGCCGCTAAAGCTTCGGAGAGGGCGAAGGTGGAGTCGGTGGGATTTGAACCCACGTCCAGCTAGGGAATCAACAAGCTTTCTACATGCTTAGTTTCTGCTTGGATTGTCGGGAAAACCTTAGGTGAGAACCAAACCAATGTTTTCCGTAGTTTCTTTATCTTATCGTACCGCCGAAACTTCGGTGCGACCAGCCTGCCATTGTGATGCCCTGATCCTCCGCCCGGCAGGCGGGAGGCAGTGGTAGAGCAGCTCGTCTCGGCTCCTAGAGCCGTAGATGAAGTTAATTCCTATTAGGAATTAAGCAGCAAGCGCATAATTGTTTTCGCCAGTTAAAGCGATTGGAACTTGTGTTTTAAGGGATAAATTCCAACTCCCTGCATGCTTACCTGCGTATTACTCCTCCTGTCGATTCCTGTCGACCCCATATTTTCAAAGAACACCGCAAAGATAAGGCTTCAATTCAGAATTATGAATGAAGAATTCAGAATTGATGGAGTATATGTGTATTAGCGGAATATGCTATTTTAAAATTAGAAGACATTTAGTCTTATTGATAAATTAATTTCCGATGTCCAAAACCCTCTTTTTTCTAGAATCCCACTTTCGAAGTATCTCAATTCTCTCTCTCTGCTCTCCTCCCGATAGCTATCGGGATTCCACTCTCCTCCCGATAGCTATCAAGACTCCCCTCTCCTCCCGATAGCTATCGGGACTCCCACTCTCACTCACTCTCAATATGTAAGATTTCCCCCATTTTTGTCCAAAGATGCACTCCCCTTTGGATTCAACTTTGTTTAGCAGGAGTTGATTGATCAAGGAAATTGGCAAAAAAATCTACTCTTCGTTATATTGTTGCCGTCATGCTGAGTGTTTGTTTTGCGATGCAAACGAACGCACAGGTGGCAATTGTTAGTGCCAGTGCCCAATCTACGAATAGCTTTATATATAATGCTACTAACGGGACCAATCGATTGTTGCTGGTGATGATTTCGGTTGAGTATAACGGATATAACACGGTTAGCGGTGTTACTTGGGGCAATAAGACGTTTACGAGTGTTGGGAATACAACGATTGGACTCTTTACGTATAGCCATACCACGGCTTATTATCTTAAGGAAGCTGATATTGCCAGCGTGTCAGGAAATTCGATGATTGTATCAAGTGCGAATTCAAATTCGATTCGGTCCATCTCTGTGAAGGTGCTTATGCTTCGCGGTGTACTACAGACAATGCCGATTTCTGAAGTGCTTCCAAGCTCAACTTTTTTTTCATATTTGATCACTTTAGGATCGTCGATTACTTCTGATACCGGCGATATGGTTTTTGCTACAGCTACCTCTGATCGAAATAATGTTAGCTTTTCTGCAAGTGGAACCGGATTTTTTGAATTGTTCGATTTGCAATTAGCCAATTTAACATCAACCGTCTCGTTTCGACCTATTACAGCTTCGTCCGGACATTCATCTCCTGTGTTTACAGGAAATCAATTTTCTCTACGTTTGTCGATGTTGACTTTCGAAGTAAATTCTACTCTAGAATCATTGCCGGTTTCGTTTCTTGATTTTTCGATGAAAGAAAAAGATCGTGGCCTGCTATTTAATTGGGAAGTGAGTATGGAAGAAAATAATGAATTTTTTACACTGGAAGAGTCGACCGACTTGAAAAATTGGAAAGAGATTACAATCGTTTATAGTCTGGGTAATACGCAATGTAGGAGATCGTACGATTTTTTTACAAATAGTAATTCGAACGCAACTTACTTTCGATTGAGCCAAACAGACTTTAACGGTACGCCTAAAATATTGTCAACTATCTACCATAAAAGGAAACGGACTTCAATTCCTGATGTAATAACCAGCTCACTTTCAAATTATAAATGTAAAGCGATTAATCTGAATGGTCAGATAATCGCTTCCTGCATTGATTGTGCTCCGAAAAGTTTTATTTCTGAAACTTTTGAATTGAGTCCGCTTTTTGTTTTGGAATTGAAGCAGGCGGACCTTACATTTTTTCGTGGCATCGTTAGTGTAGAGAGTCAATAATCAATGATGCTTTGCGGTTGAGAGAATAATTTCTACATTTTGGAAGTACTTTTATGCATGTCTTTGTTGCTTGATCTTGCTTGAATATTTTTTTATCTATCTTCATCCTTCTTATTTATTAATCGTTTTATGGAACTGAAAATTACTGCTCTCTCAAAGACTTATTCCAATGGTGTAAAAGCTTTGCAGGATGTAAACCTTACTATTTCTACTGGTATGTACGGATTACTCGGACCTAATGGTGCGGCAAAATCTACCTTGATGCGTACTATTGCAACTCTGCAGGAAGCAGATAGTGGTTCCGTTAGATTAGACGAACTAGATGTGTTAAAGCAAAAATTGGAAGTGCGAAAGATTTTGGGGTACTTACCGCAAGAGTTTGGTGTATATCCAAAAGTGTCAGCTTACGACATGCTGGATCATATTGCAATTTTAAAGGGAATCAGTACCGAGCGAAAAATAATTGTGGAAGATTTATTGAAGCGAGTAAATCTTTGGGACGTTCGCAAAAAAGCACTTGGTGGATTTTCAGGAGGGATGAAGCAACGTTTTGGAATTGCGCAAGCACTTTTAGGTGACCCTAAATTGATTATTGTTGATGAACCTACTGCAGGATTGGATCCCGGTGAAAGAAACCGATTTTATAATTTGTTAAGTGAAATTGGTGAACAGGTGATTGTGATTTTGTCGACTCATATCGTTGATGATGTAAAAGAATTGTGTAGTCAAATGGCTATAATTGATAAGGGTTGTGTGCTCTTTGAAGGAAGTCCAAGCGATGCATTGACTTCCATCGACGGAAAGATTTGGCGCCAACCCGTAAGTAAGCAAGATTTACCTGAATTTACAGCGAAGTATCCGGTGATTTCTACGCGAATGGTAGCTGGAAAACCCTAGCCCATGTCTATTCTGCTCAATCTCCCGATCCAAGTTTTGAGTCCATCGCTCCCGATTTGGAAGATGTTTTTTTACACATATTAAAGGGTTTCATAATCAATAATTGTAAATAGAAATTTATGTTTAAACATATTCTAAAATTGAATTGTGATATTGGCTTCGACAACTGATGTTGTACATTTTTATTCTGATTATAGCTGCTTTGTTTTTTGGAGCAAGTTCTAGCGATTCAATTACTCTCGGATCACAACTGGAAATGTTCGCAAGAATGCTCCTTTTATTGTTGAACAATTTTATTCATTTATTTCTTTGATATCTCTGCTGTTTATTACTGCTTTTTTGAATTCAGCTGCAGCTCGTGATTTTACAGAGAAGACCAGTCAAATACTTTTTACAACTCCAATGAAGAAGAGGGATTTTTATTGGGTCGTTTTTTTGGGTGCTATTATCATAAGTACCCTTCCGTTTCTTGGAGTTTCTATCGGAAATTTATTGGGCGTGGAAATGCCGTGGCTCGATGAAAGTTTGAAAGGTCCTACCTATTGGTCAGGTCATTTTCATGGGTTCTTTGTTTTTATAGTTCCGAATGTATTTTTTGGCGGAGCTGTGATCTTCTGCATTGCAGCATTGACCCGGAATACGATTCTTTCTTTTGTAGGCTCCATAGGTTTGTTGGTGGGATATATAATTTCTCAAAATTTAATTCGGGATATTGACTCGGAAGTGATGGGTGCGATGTTAGATCCGTTCGGATTGAGAACATTTTCTGTAGCTACAAAATATTGGACCGTTGATGACAAGAATACAATGTCGATGGGATTTGAAGGATTGCTTTTGATGAATCGTTTGATCTGGATGAGTGTGGGTGTTGCTGTTTTAATTTTCACGTATTTCCGCTTTAGCTTTTCTGAAAAATCAAGCAGTTCGAAGAAAAGAAAGAAGGATGTTGAAAACAGTGAAGCTTCACCTTTGCGTTCCTGGGTTCCTCTTGTAACCGTGAAGCCAGCCTTTACCGCCGGACTCACATTTCGACAAATAGGCAGTCAAATCAAGTTAGAAACAATTTCTATCCTCAAGAATACTGCATTTATTGTGATTATGATTTTTGGAGCTATTAATCTAATTTCTTCCATGTCATTTGCAACCGATCAAGGATATGGATTGACAGCTTTTCCAGTTACCTATCAAGTGATCGATGTGATTCAAGGTTCATTTTATATGTTCATTATTGCTGTGATAACTTTTTATTCAGGTGTAATCGTCTGGAAGGAGCGAGATAATAAAGTGAATGATATTTACGATGCACTACCCTACTCCGACTGGATGCCGCTTATCTCAAAGACTATAGCCTTATGGTTGGTTATTGTTACGTTGATTGTGATAGGTTGCCTAATTGGAGTCGCGACTCAATTGCTAAATGGTTTTCACGACATTCGATTGGAAGTTTATTTTGTACAGATGATTCTTATAAGCGGTCTCAGTTTTTTAGGGTTTATTTGTTTGAGTGTATTTATTCATATTCTTGTCAATAATAGATATCTCGGATATTTTATTTTTATCGCATTTGTAATTACGAATAATTTTATTTGGCCTGCATTGGATGTGGAGTCCAAACTTATTCGGTTTGGCAATAGTCCCACTATTATTTACTCTGACATGAATAAATTCGGTCCATTTTTGAAGGGGACATTGGCATTCGAAAGTTATTGGTTGATTTTTTGTTTGATGCTTTTGGTAATCGGATTGTTGTACTGGGTCAGAGGGCGTGATACCAGCTTTTCAGTTCGTAATTCTATGGCTAAGTTTCGCTTTCCGATGGTGAAGTTACCACTATTGATTACCATTGCCGCATGGGTATTACTCGGCTCATTTTTATTCTATAATACGAAGGTTCTCAATGAATATACTACTACTAAGGATAATGAACAGAGTCAAGCGGATTATGAAAAGACCTATAAGAAGTATGAATCAAGGCCGCAACCTCGGGTGGTCGCAATAGAATATGATATTGAATTGTATCCCGATGAACGACGTTTAGAAGTCAAAGCCGATCAGTGGATAAAGAATAAAAGTCAGGAGCCGATCGATTCGGTGTTCTTCACCACTCCCAATGATTTTGATTTTGTGTTGAATTTACCCAATTCAAAATTAGTGTTGAATGATTCCGCCTTGCAATTTCAAATCTATAGGTTGAATGTCCCATTGCGACCCGGAGATAGTTTGTTGTTGTCGATGACTTCTTCCTATGATGCAACGGGTATCGAAAATGAAGTGAGCAATACAACCATTGTTCAGAACGGATCGTTTTTTAATAATAGTGATTTCCTGCCAATGATTGGTTATCAACCGAATTATGAACTCGTGGATAAAAACGATCGGAAGAAGAAGGATTTAACCCCTCGAAATCGTATGCCTTTACTTTCGAAAGATCCTAAGAACAGAATGAATACTTATATTAGTAATAATTCCGATTGGGTAACTGTGAAAACCCGATTTAGCACGAGTGTCGATCAAATTGCCATTGCTCCCGGATCTTTGAAAAAGCAATGGAATAAAGATGGGCGTAATCATTTTGAATATGAGTTAGACCATTTCGCCTTGAATTTTTATTCGTTTTTGTCAGCACGATTTGAGAAGAAAACTAAAGTGTATAAAGGCATAAACTTAGAAGTATATTTTGAAAAGGCACATCCTTATAATGTCGACAAAATGCTTATGTCAATGGAAAAAGCTATTGATTATTATTCCAGTAATTTTGGTCCTTATACAAACAAACAAGCACGAATTATTGAGTTTCCGCGTTATGCCAGCTTCGCACAAGCATTTCCTGGAACCATGCCTTATTCGGAGTCTATCGGATTTATTGCGAATCTGGAAGATCCGGAAGAAATAGATATGGTAACGTATGTTGTGGCTCATGAGATGGGTCATCAATGGTGGGCGCATCAGGTGATCGGTCCCGAAATGCAAGGTTCAACGTTGCTCTCTGAATCAATGGCGCAGTATTCTGCATTAATGGTGATGGAAAAGATGTATGGAAAAGATCAGATGCATAAATTCCTTCGTTATGAAATGGATAGTTACTTGCGTGCGCGGGGTACCGAAAGTGAAAAAGAATGTGCATTGATGGAAGTTGAGAATCAAGGTTACGTTCATTATAATAAAGCCAGTGTGATCATGTATTATTTCAAAGATATGATTGGCGAGAAAAACGTAAATGCAGCATTGAAAAATTTAGTGGATAGTTTTGCTTACCGTCAGCCTCCCTACCCTGGATCCTATGAATTGGTAGATCGATTTGAAACCGTTACTCCAGACAGTTTGAAATATCTAATTTCTGATCTATTTAAGAAAATGACGATCTTTAATAATCGTGTGTTGGAAGCCACTTCTAAAAAAGTTAAAGATGGTTATGAAACTACTTTTAAAGTACGAACTGATAAAATGTATGCCGATTCACTAGGTAAAGAAACAAAAATTGGTGTTCATGATTGGATCGAGATTGGCGTTTTTGCAAAACCAGCCGAAGGAAAGAAAATGGGAAAAGCTTTGCATCTCGAGAAATTATTATTTGATAAAATCGAAAGAACTTTTACCATTCGCACCAAAGAAGAACCGTATCAAGTTGGAGTTGATCCATACTATTATTTAATTGATCGTGTGCCGTCGGATAATTTGAAGAAGATTACGATGAATTAGTATTTATCGAATTTTTAAACCTGCCTGCTGCAGGCAGGCGCCGCGTAAGCAGCGTAATTTGCAGCGATCGCGACGTGTTTTATCATTCTACGTAACTCAGAGCGCAGCATCCCGATAGCTATCAGGACCTAATTCTTAATTCTTAATTCTTAATTCTTAATTCTTAATTCCTTCAGCGGCTATCCACCCCGACGTCCAGGCGTGTTGAAAATTAAATCCACCGGTAACCGCATCAACATTGATGACTTCACCCGCAAAAAATAAACCTGGATACTTTTTAGATTCATAGGTTTTAAAATTGATTTCATCTAAGGAAACACCTCCGCAGGTGACAAACTCATCTTTAAAAGTACTTTTGCCGTTTACTTTGTATTGTCCATGTAACAATTCGTCTACGAGTCGTTGTAAATCTTTGTTGGATAAATCAGCCCAATTTATTTGCTGAGTGATGTCGGATTTTCCTAGTAGATAATTCCACAATCTTTTACTTATCGCATCAAAAGGAGAAAAAGAATTCACTTGCTTTCTGCTTTCTTTGCTCCGTAGGTTTTTCAAAAAGTCCATCAGACTTTGATCATTTTCTTCTGGTAGATAGGAAACCGATAAAGTGAAATTGTAATTCAATGCTTTTAAATCAAGTGCTCCCCAAGCAGATAATTTCAGGATAGCAGGACCACTCATTCCCCAATGAGTAATTAATAATGGACCTTCTGTTTTAAGTTTCGTTCCCTGAATTTTAATCGAAGTATGTTCCACACTGGTTCCCGACAATTCATGCAAATTCATGTCCTTTACATTAAAGGTGAAAAGTGAAGGCGCGGGTTCCTCTATTTTAATTCCAAAAGATTTTAATTGATTCCAAATTAATTCACTGCTACCAGTTGCAATGAGGAGTGCATCAGCCACAAAATGGGATTGATCATTGAAAGTAATATTCCATTGATCCTCTTCACGAATAAATGAACTTACTCCTTGTTGAGTATGAATTCTTACTCCTAATCTTTGGGCTTCATCTAAAAAACAATTGATGATGGTTTGCGAAGAATCAGTTATTGGAAACATCCTGCCATCTTCTTCTGTTTTTAATAGCACGCCTCTTTCTTTAAACCAAGTGATGGTGTCGGAAGGTGAAAATCGTTTAAAAGGGGCAACAAGTTGTTTACTCCCGCGAGGATAAAATTGAACTAATGTTCGATTATCAAAACAGGCGTGTGTTACATTGCAACGACCGCCGCCCGATACTTTTACTTTACTTAATAATTGTGTGCTCTTCTCGAAAATATGCACTTCACAGTGCGGATCGATTTCGGCAAGGTGTAGGGCTGCGAAAAATCCCGCAGCCCCTCCTCCTATGATCGCGGCTTTTCTGGCTTTTTTAGTATCACGCATGCATCGAATTCCAAGAGGGAACCGTTGTCAACTCTTAATTATTTTCTAAAAACATCATTGGATTCAACAATCGTAATACTTCCTACTTTCATTGGAAATGACTTTACGATTTCATCTTCTGCCAAAATTTCTTTGGTTAATACTCCTTTTAAAGCGTTGCTATAACTCATTGGAGAAACCATGCCTTCACGAAGTGAACGCGCTAATGGTACAGCCTCACTTTTATCGGTGATGATGCTCACGAACATATTCTCACTTTGCCAGTATTTTTTAATAGCCGCATTTACTTTTTCTAAGGTACAAGCAGCTAATAATTGATCGGCTGAACTAAGCCAATTATCACGTTTGTAAAACTTACTATCCATCAAATACCCTAACTGCTGTTCTGCAGTTTGAGCATACAACTTCATGTAAGAGCGTAAGAAGTCGCGAGTTAAATCAAAATCTTCTTGTGTCATTCCATCTTTCACCAACAAATTCAATTCACGAACTGCCATGCGTAATGCAAAATGCGCATGTCCAATTTCAATGGAATCTAGTTCTTGATATTGTCCTTTCAATCCTTTTGCAGTTTGTACAGGACGAATCCACATTGAAAAGTAATTACTGCTTCGAGGATAACCAGGGCGAGGTAACATATTTGAACCTCCGTTGTTGTACCATTCAATATATGAATAGTCTCCGTAGTTCATGGAACGTTGTTCACGAATTTTCTGATATAATCGGGAGTACGATTTGCGATGTTCACCTAACCAACTGTTAGCAATCATTAAGGCAGCGAAATCATCATGAGAGCGCGTGATGGGTAGTTTAAATCCCGTAAAGATGGCCGATCCAAGTGCATTGTCTTTAGAAATGATTTCCACTTCCATTCCATTTTATTGACGAGCGGATCCTGGTGTTGGAATTGTTATTTTTAACGATGGTAAAGTGTTGAGCATCGTCTTTAACTTCAATAAAAATTCTGGAGTGTAGTTACCTGCAATTCCCAACGACAAATTATCTTTTGTGAAATAACTTGAGTAATGAGATTTTACATCTTCTAATGAACAATTCATCACACCTGCTGAAGTCCCAGCAACAGGATGTTGATAATTGGTCCCTCTAAATAAAAAATCTTCTAAGGTCTTTTTAGAATATTCTTCATCTGAAGAAGTACGGATCACTTCATCCACATAATTCTGTTGATTCGATTTTACTCGTTTAAAATCTTCTTCATCAAATCGCGGTGTTTGAATAAGTCCAGCCAAGATAGGATAGAATTTATCTAAATGATCTTTATGAACGCTGAATGTAAAAATACTAACTTCTTTATCAACAGAAACACCATAACTGGCAGCCCACGGATAAATAATATCTTTAATTTCAGTGCTAGAATATTGCTTTGAGCCACCTTCGGAAATTAAGTTTGCTGTTAAATTAGTTAAACCGAACTTAGTAGCAGGATCAGATATGGATCCGTTTCTAAACATTAATTTTACAACGATAATATCGGACTTAGGCATTTTCAATTCTACTACTTCCATTGCGTTTGCCGAAATGGTGAAGTGAAGAAGTATTAGGAATAATATTTTTTTCATCTTATAGTGCGCTATTAATTTATTTAATCGGACAATTTTCATGACCTGAAATAGTTGAAATGGTAAGTCCAGTTGGAATGAGATATTTCTTCGCTGCTTCCATCATATCATTAGCTGTTACCTTATCATAAAGTGCATACGTAATGTTTACGCTTTCTGGATTATTCGTCACCCAAGTGAAAAAAGAGAGATTATTGGCAATTTGAGAAGGACTATCCATACGCATCGCAAAGCTATAGCGCAATCTTGATTTAGCATCTGCAATTTCATTTTCTGAAAATGGTTTTGTTTTCGCCTCTTCTATGGCTTTTGTGATTTCATCTCTTACATATTGCATATCTTTTTCATCAACCAATGAAGCCTGTACGCTCGCTAGGTAAGGATCTCTAGTAAAGAAAAAATTACCATTCACGGATCTTGCTTTTTGCTCTGTCACCACCAGTTTATTGTACAATTTTGATTTTTCAGAAAACAACATCGTCATGAATAAATCCAAGGCTACGGTTTCTGTATTCTTATCCGTGTATGCAGGTGCTTTGTAATTCATCGAAACAACAGGAGGGAATTTTGCTTTTTGTATGTGCGCATAGCGAGTTTCATTTGTTTTGGTTCGGGAGGAACAGGACTTACATAGTTTCCTTTTGCCACGAACCAAAATATTGTTCAGCTAATTGATTTACTTTTTCGTCTGTAACATCTCCGACTACAATGATGGTGGTATATTCTGGACGATAAAATCGTTTGAAGAATTCCATGCTGTACTCATACTGATTTGGCATATCCACAACATCTTTAAAAAAGCCCATGGTGGTATGCTTGTAGGTATGAGAAGTAAAAGCTACATCGTTCATCTTTTCGTCCATTTGTGAAAAAGGACTAGCCGAATTCTTCGTGTACTCCCCTTTCACAGCCCCAGCTTCCGTTTTAAAATCTTGAATGGAATATTTAAGATTCATGAAACGATCTGCTTCCAACTCAAACATCTTTTCCAGTTTTTGTGCATTACCTGTCATGTGGTAAACCGTTCTGTCAAGCCAAGTGTTTGCATTAGCACTTGCTCCAGTAGCTTTTAATGCATCACTGTATTGCTCTTTCGAATATTTTTCAGTGCCTCTAAACATCATGTGTTCGAAGAAATGAGCAAATCCCGTTTTTCCTTCTTCAATTTCATCACGTGAACCTACTCGTACCACAATATAAAATGCAGCTAAGCCAGGACTATCATATGGAACAGTAACCACGTTTAGTCCATTCGCCATTTTATGTTGAAGAATGGGATAAGGTAAAATTTTCTTTGATGTGGAATTGGCATCAACTCCGGCGAGTGTACTCCGCATAATGCAAATGAGTACGAGAGTAGAATTTTGTTTTTTTTCATGTTTTCTGATTGATTTACGAATTTAATAAAGACGAGAGTTTATAGAAGAATATATCGACCATCTCCACGAAACTTCCGACTTAAGCAATTTTGTTTTTAATTACGTTAACATCCCGCCATCGACATTCAACACTTGACCGGTGATGTAGGACGACATATCGCTCGCTAAAAACACAACAGCTTGTGCAACATCTTCAGGGGTACCGCCTCGCTTTAATGGAATTTGCTCTCTCCATTGTTGAACCATATCCGGAGCTAGAGCTGCTGTCATTTCCGTTTCAATGAAACCCGGAGCGATGGCATTACAACGAATATTTCTCGATCCTAACTCAAGTGCTACCGACTTCGTGAACCCAATCATACCCGCCTTTGAGGCGGCATAATTTGCTTGCCCAGCATTACCTTTTACACCAACAACAGAAGAAATATTGATGATACTTCCTTTTCGTTGCCTTCAACATAGGGCGCTGACAAGCTTTGGTAATATTAAATGAACTTTTCAAATTCGTACGAATTACCTCATCAAACTGCTCTTCCGACATTCGCATCAATAAATTATCACGCGTTATGCCTGCATTATTAACCACCACTTCCAAGGTACCGAAGTCGGCTAAGATATTGGTAATAAGCTCTTCGGCTGCTGAAAATTCAGAAGCATCTGATTTATACCCTTTTGCTTTTACACCCATAGATTGAAGTTCTTTTTCCAATTCTTGAGCTTTTTCAGGCGACGAAAGATATGTAAATGCCACATTTGCACCATTTTGCGCAAGTACGAGAGCGATACCTCTTCCTATACCGCGTGAAGCGCCCGTGATAAGGGCATTTTTTCCATTTAGAAGTTTAATCATGACTTTATCCTTGGAGTATTGAAATTATTAGGTTTATTTTGCCAAAGATATATAAGCAACCAAATTAAACTAGATATGAAAAAAATTCTTGCCATTGCGGTTATCGTCATAACCAGCCTTTCTTCTGCCCAGGCACAAGAAGGAATTCGTTTAGGTGCGAAAGGATCCTTCTTTTCCACTTGGCTCTTCAACAAAAATGTTTCCGATCAAAATGCGAGTCTCGACTATGCTTCTACTTTTAGTCCCACATTTGGCGTGCAAGCCATTTTTATGTTGAAGGAAACTTATGGTATTAGTGCAGAAGTTATTTATGCATCACAAAGCAGAAGTATGATGGATACTCTGGTAATGAAGATAATACTTTTACAAATGAAATTAAATTAAGTTATATCGATATTCCAATCTTATTTCGTGTTTCCTCTCCTAAAGGACCCTTCTTTGAAATAGGACCTCAAGTTTCACTTTTGATGGGAGCAAAAGAAACTTTTGAATTTGAGAAATCTTCAACTTCTAATTATAGTGATAAAGATGTGAAGGACGATTTCGCAGGATTCGGTGTTGCAGGAGTTTTAGGATTTGGTATTGATATCAAATTAACGGATATGATAAATTTAACTACCGGACTTCGTTTTGGGTATATGTTTACGGATGCGACTACTGAATACAGTCAACAAGAGCTTGATGTTTTGGATGATTTAAATGCTTTAAGTGGTGTTTCGACTGCCTCACATTTAAATACTGAAAACAAATTAGATTACCAAAAATCGAATCGTGCCTTCGGAGGTCTGCAAATTGGAATTCAATTTATGTTAGATAAGAAATAAGATCTTTATTCTTTGAAAAATAAAAGAGGCTGTCTCCTACTGGTGACAGCCTCTTTCCGTTTATTAATAATGTTATTAGAAATAACTACTAAATCCAAACTGTATCACATTGGTTCGGCTTGGATCATTATCGAGCAAATCATGTGCGCTTTCAAACCTGAAGTTGAAGCGAATTACCGTTGTTCCTGTTGGGCGTAAGGAAATGGAAGGAACAATGGCATAAAAATCATCACCAATATTGGTATTGGTTTCCTTGAATTTTCCCTCGTTAAAGTCAACGAATTCACCACGTACCCCGATGTTAAGTTTCGCATTTTCCCATCCGCAAATTTTTCTTTGCAAAATGGTGCAAATAATATCAGTATACGCACCCCATTGTTCTTCTCCATATTGTTGTGTGAAGGTTGATGGTACATCTACCATTACTTTAGCGTATTCCCCTATAATATTTACTTTGTTATTGAATAAAGAAGTATTAAAGTCTACTGCAAAAACGGATGCACTTCGTTTGTCGGCGATAACTAATCCATCTTCCTTCCACTTATTATAAACACACGTCATATAGCTCACGCCTATTTCGCCAATCTTTCTATTTCTGATGGCAATTTTACCTGTGTAGAGAGGAAGTCCACTGTTACTTTCTTCAAACTTATCTGGATTTCCTTTTCCAGCATGTAATGAGGTGCGTCCTTCTTCGTTGTCAATTACTTTATCATCAAATCCGTTGGTTAGATAAAATTCATAGCCCAAAACCCATTGGTGAGAAAAATATTTTCCGTGAATACCCATTCCTACATTACTCAAGGTAGAAGGAATTATTCGTGTTGCGCTTATCGGTCGATCAATAAAATCCCATCTTGGGCCATCGTGATTTTGGTTAAAACTGCCAATCGGATTCATGATGATTCCCCCTCTTAAATTGAGCAAGGGATGAAATTCAAAATCTAGGGCACAGTACTCTAAGTTTATTTCCTTGGTACCATCTTCAAATTCCAATTCGGAAAAGAATTTAATTCGCTTGGCAATGGTACTTGAAAAGAAGAGTGTCATTCTACGCATCTGAAAAGAAAATCCGTCATCTACACCATCGGTTGAAGCATATTGGGTATTTGCTTCCAAATACCCCCAATGGCAACAGGCAATTTAGCAATGGTGAGGAATGGACGATTGTACACCGCATCCATACTTAGTTTTTGACGAGTAGTGTCGGTAGGAATTCGTTTGATTAAACTGGTATCAGATTGTGCATTTGAAAAGAAGGCAGATATACTGAAGAATAGAATGAATAAATTACGATAATTGGATATAGATATTTTCATGGTCACTGATTACATTATACTTTTTCAAATCGGTTTCTGCAGGTGGATTTTGAACCTTACCCAAATTGCTGAACTCACTTCCATGGCACGGACAAATTAAAAAATCACCATTCGGATTAAGTTCACAACTGTTGTGTGTGCATTCCATGTACAAAGCGGAATACGTGTCTTCGTTGATTTTGTAAACGGAAATCGGAAAACTCAATTTCTCATTTTTTACCAAGACATACTTTCTCGGCTTCGAGATTCCGTTTTTCACTTCAAAAAATTCACTTTTCTTAATCGCAATTTGATCATTTGCCAAGGTGGTGGTCGCATAATAATTCCCCGCACAGGATTCTAACAATCCACCCATCAGGATTCCTCCTAAACAAATTTTGCCACACTGCTGAATAAATTCTTTTCTTTCCATTTCATTATGATTCAAAAGTGAAGCAGCACCTCTATCTTTCAACTTTAAGTGATGTGTATTATATGCTCTGCAAATCTATTATTTAGAATCGTTCTAAACAAGCTGAGTGATGTCATTTCTTGAACAACGAAGTTTGAAAGTTGGCATCGCTGTCCGAGAGAACTCGCGGGCAGCAGGTTGGTTGGCCTCGAGAGCTGCCTGAGCCTGTCGAAGGCAGCCTCAGGCAACCGTTCTGCCTATCCTGCCTGAGCTTGTCGATGGCAGCCTATGCTGTCCGAGGGAACTCGCTGCTGCTAGTTGTTGGCCTCGAGAGCCTCAGCCAACCATTCTGCCCGATGGAACTCGCCGCTGCCCGAGGGAACTCGCGGGCAGCTTATTGGTTGGCCTCGAGAGCCTCAGCCAACTTTGTTTAATATCCGCTGCCCGAGGGAACTCGCGGGCAGCAAACAAAAATGGCCCTATTTCTAGAGCCATAACTATTCTTTTAATCAATTTGTTTAAGCAGGTACTTTACTCATCACTTCAGCCATCGTTTTACCAATATCGGCTGGAGAATCAACTACAATAATTCCGCATTCACGCATGATTTGCATCTTGGCAGCGGCAGTATCTTCTGCTCCTCCAACTATAGCTCCGGCATGACCCATTCTTCTTCCAGCTGGTGCAGTTTGTCCTGCTATAAATCCAACTACCGGCTTTTTGTTGCCGGTTGCTTTGATCCAACGAGCTGCTTCGGCTTCTAATCCACCGCCAATTTCACCAATCATTACAATTCCTTTCGTTTCAGGATCGTTCATGAACAATTCTACAGCTTCTTTAGTTGTGGTTCCAATGATTGGATCCCCACCAATTCCAATAGCCGTTGTTACTCCTAAACCAGCACGTGCCACTTGATCGGCAGCTTCGTAAGTAAGAGTCCCCGACTTAGAAACGATTCCAATCGGTCCACGCTTGAAAACGAAACCTGGCATGATTCCAACCTTCGCTTCTCCTGGAGTAATCACCCCAGGACAATTAGGTCCAATCAAACGGCAATCTTTATCTTTTAAATATTCCTTTACCTTGATCATATCCTTGGTAGGAATTCCTTCGGTAATAGCAACAATCAATTTAATTCCAGCTTCAGCAGCTTCCATCATCGCATCAGCAGCAAAGGCTGGTGGAACGAAAATGATCGAAACATTTGCACCAGCCTTTGCTACAGCCTCAGCTACGGTATTGAAAACAGGCTTGTCTAAATGGGTAGTTCCTCCTTTTCCTGGAGTCACACCACCAACTACATTTGTCCCATACTCAATCATTTGAGTAGCATGGAAAGTGCCTTCTGTTCCAGTAAAACCTTGAACAATAATTTTTGAATCCTTGTTGACTAATACGCTCATACTAATTTTTTTCGAGTTGCAAAGCTAGTAAAATTCATAGTTGAACGAATGATAATTTGATTTTATTTAATCGATAGACCTATTTATTCAATAACGAGTTTTTTATAGTAATCTGAGTTTAAATACGACACTTTAACTGTATATATTCCCGCTGGCAAATCTTCACAATTTAATTGGATTTTGGATTTGCTTTTGGCGTCTTCTGTCTTTAATAGCTGTCCTTGTAAATTGAATAAGCTTAACCTCCAATCTTTATTGTTTTCATTAATCTCTACTGTAAACTCATGTTGAGCCGGATTGGGGTATAGTTTAAAAAAGTTATGTTTTACGGGATTATGTATTCCTGTAAACGTTGTTGAAATTGTATTGGATCGTGCTTCGGTTTCATTGTTTCGAGTAATTGTGCACGGTGCTGTTTTTTTCATAACAATTTGGTACAAATTCAACCCTTGGGATGGGTTAACATCAGTATAGCTTGAGGTATTTGTTGGTATAGAATCAATCGCAACAAATGCTCCTGAGCCATTACTTCTGTAGACGTATAAAGTTGGATTGAAACAACATGTTCCTAAAATAGGAACATTATTTCCAGAGTTGTTCCAAGTAAGATTTATTGAATTATTGGTGCTGACGCCTTGTTGTAAATGAAGTGTATTGGCTTTCCAGAAATATCCATTACCCTGATAATAAGGTATTGGTCTTTGATTGCATTGGTCCAGTCGATGCATTAAATATCGCCAATTCCGAATAGCTGGGTTTGCTGTCATATCTATATAATAATTGGAAGAATCTCTGTGTATGAATGTCAAACTATCGTATTGACCTGCTATATTATTTTCCCTAAAAAGAATATAGCCCTGAATATTAGCCGTATCACTATTGTCAAAAATTAATTTAGTTCTTTGTGTAGTAGAATCTGTCGTTACAAGACAGAACATATGATCAAGATAAACGGCACTGTTGCAATAGTCACATAACCTATAAGTATAAATAGGGCTAAAATTAGTCTGCGCAACTATATTTATTTGACCTGAAATTGAGTCTAAATTTAATGCAACCAAATACAAACCTGCACCTTGATTTTGTATATATGCCGAGAAGTTCGAATTCCAAAGGTATTGAAATGAACTACTTGATATAGGAGTAGAGACTAATAAGTTTGTTGTAATTTGATTAGTATCTAAAAATGGACCAAATACAGTATATCCTACAGAATCACAATTATTATTAGAGGTAAAACCGATTTGGAAATCTTCGGATGCACACAATGGTATTAAGAACCATGCAAGGCGAGAAGTGTTATTGAGTGAACCATAATTAATTCCAGGAATTGCATTTCCAAAACTACTATTATCAATATTTGCTGATTTACCAAAGTATTGCCAAGTTGTTAAAACTTTTGCCGTTTCCGGAGTGTGTTGTCCAAAGGAATTTAATTTTATTAAAGTAAATAAAACTAAGAGTAGAGTAAGTTTTTTCATAGTATTAAAATTTTGGCTTTTATCAAAAGTAAGAAATGAAGAACGCTATATTGCAATTTTTTTATTTTTTTTGATCAAAAGAAAAACAGCAACTTGGTGTAAAAATTTAAAATATTCAAATGGAATTTAATTAGTTATTAATTTAATAATATGAAAATCAACAATATATGATTCTGTTTTCCGAGTTTATGCCTAAGGGTTTTAAACCGTAAATTTGTGGCATCGTTACTAGATTAAATATGCAATCTCCTACTCCATACACTCCCAAGAATAAAATCCGAATCGTAACTGCTGCCAGCCTTTTTGATGGGCACGATGCGTCTATCAATATCATGCGTCGGATTATTCAAAGCAGCGGGGCTGAGGTGATTCACTTGGGTCATGACAGAAGCGTGAATGAAGTAGTAAATTGTGCCATTCAAGAAGATGCAAATGCCATTGCTATGACCTCCTACCAAGGCGGACATATGGAATATTTTAAATATATGTTTGATTTGCTCAAGGAACGTGGCTGTGAACATATTCGCATTTTTGGTGGTGGCGGTGGTACCATCTTACCTGAGGAAATTAAGGAATTGCAAGCGTATGGCATTACACGCATTTATCATCCCGACGATGGTCGTTCGATGGGCTTGCAAGGAATGATTAATGATATGATGCAAAAGTGTGATTTTGCAACGGGATTTAATCTGAACGGAGAAGTAAAACGTATTGCTACCAACGATCAATATGCGATTGCTCGATTGATTTCTGCTGCGGAAAATAATCCATCTGAATTTAAAAATTATTATACTGAAATTAAAAAAGCTGCGGATACTTCTAAAGCTCCGTGCTCGGAATCACGGGTACTGGGGGCGCAGGTAAATCGAGTTTGGTGGATGAATTGGTGCGAAGATTTCTCATTGATTTTAAGGATAAAACCATTGCTATTGTTTCGGTAGACCCATCTAAAAGGAAAACGGGTGGCGCCCTTTTAGGAGACAGAATTCGCATGAATGCGATCAATAACGATCGTGTTTATATGCGTTCGTTAGCCACACGTCAGAGTAATTTGGCATTGTCAAAGCATGTGCAGGAAGCATTGGATATTGTGAAGGCGGCTGGATTTGATATGGTGATTCTGGAAACGTCCGGAATTGGTCAGAGTGATACCGAGATTACCGAGCATAGCAATATGTCACTCTACGTAATGACGCCCGAGTACGGCGCTGCTACGCAATTGGAAAAAATTGATATGCTCGATTTTGCGGATGTCATTGCCTTAAATAAATTCGATAAGCGTGGTGCCTTGGATGCGTTGCGTGATGTGAAGAAGCAGTATAAACGCAATCACCAGTTGTGGGATGAAGATGACGATTCACTTCCTGTTTATGGAACCATCGCATCGCAGTTCAATGATCCGGGAATGAATAAATTGTACAAGCAAGTGATGGATCTTTTGGTAGCGAAAACGGGTACTACTCTTAAAACTACTTTTACCAGTACTGATGAAATGAGTGAGAAGATTTACATCATCCCACCTCATCGTACTCGCTATTTGAGTGAAATTTCAGAGAGTAACAGACAGTATAATGACTGGACCAACGAACAATCTAAAGTTGCGCAGAAGTTATATGGTATTGAACAAGCAATTGAAGCGTTGAACAGTATTGATGTAAAGGAAAAGAGTCTGGTGAAGACGTTGAAGTCGGCATATGCAGAATGGGAGTTGCGGTTAGATGGGCAAAACAAAAAGTTATTGCAAGCTTTTCCGACGAAAGTGGCTGCGTATAAATCTGATTTTTATATTTTCAAAGTACGCGATAAAGAATTAAAATTCAAACTTGGTACGAGTCGCTTTCTCATTCTCGTATCCCAAAAATATCGGTTCCTACTTTCGAAGCTTGGGGCGATCAGTTGAAGTGGATGTTGAAAGAGAATTTTCCGGGAGAATATCCATACACTGCCGGTGTATTTCCATTCAAGCGTGAAGGCGAAGATCCTACGCGTATGTTTGCCGGCGAAGGTGGACCGGAACGTACCAATCGTCGTTTCCATTATGTCTCTTTAGGCATGCCAGCACATCGTTTAAGTACCGCTTTTGACTCGGTAACTTTATATGGAAATGATCCCGATTACCGTCCAGATATTTATGGTAAAATTGGAAATTCAGGAGTGAGTATTTGTTGTTTAGACGATGCGAAGAAATTGTATTCTGGTTTTAATTTAGCCGATCCAAAAACTTCCGTGAGCATGACCATTAATGGTCCGGCAGCAATGTTAACTGGATTTTTTATGAATGCAGCCATCGATCAACAATGCGAATTGTACATCAAAAAGCACGGACAAGAAGTGACGGTGCAGGAGAAGATCAATGAAATATTCAAACGTAAAAACAGTCCTCGACCCTCCTATCAAGGTGATTTACCAAAAGGAAATGATGGATTGGGATTGATGTTATTGGGCGTAACCGGTGATCAAGTGTTGCCTGCCGATGTGTATGCAAAAATAAAAACGGAAACGTTGGCTCAAGTGAGAGGAACGGTTCAAGCGGATATCTTAAAAGAAGATCAAGCGCAAAATACTTGCATCTTCAGTACTGAATTTGCTTTGCGTTTGATGGGCGATATGCAAGACTATTTTATTCGCAACAAAATTCGTAATTTTTATTCGGTTTCTATTTCCGGTTATCATATTGCTGAAGCAGGTGCGAATCCAATTACACAATTAGCTTTTACGTTAGCGAATGGTTTTACTTATGTAGAGTATTATGCGAGTCGCGGAATGAGCATCGACGATTTTGCTCCCAACCTCAGTTTCTTCTTCAGCAATGGAATTGACCCCGAGTATGCGGTGATTGGTCGTGTAGCTCGACGAATTTGGGCAAAGGCGATGAAGTTAAAATACAATGCCAAGGAAAGAAGTCAGATGTTAAAATATCATATTCAGACTTCTGGAAGATCTTTTCATGCGCAAGAAATTGATTTCAATGATATCCGCACGACCCTTCAAGCATTGTATGCGACCTATGATAATTGCAATTCGCTTCATACCAACGCCTATGATGAAGCCATCACAACCCCTACAGAGGAGAGTGTGCGACGTGCTATGGCCATTCAATTAATTATTAACCGAGAGTTAGGTTTAGCTAAGAATGAAAATCCGTTGCAAGGCGCCTTTGTAATTGAAGAACTTACCGATTTAGTAGAAGAAGCTGTGTTGTTAGAATTTGATCGAATTACAGAGCGCGGCGGTGTTTTAGGCGCCATGGAAACAATGTACCAACGCGGAAAAATTCAAGAAGAATCCTTGTATTATGAAACCTTAAAACATACCGGTGAATTTCCAATCATTGGTGTGAATACTTTCTTGAGTAGCAAAGGTTCTCCTACCGTGATGCCTAAAGAAGTGATTCGTGCCACGGAGGAAGAAAAGGAGTATCAAATTAAAATGCTACAAGACCTACATGCACGAAATGCAGATAGAACGAAAGAGCTATTGCGTAATTTACAAGTGAGTGCCATTCGCAATGAGAATATGTTTGATACCATGATGGAAGCTGCGAAGTACTGCTCGCTCGGACAAATCACCTCTTCCCTTTTTGAAGTGGGTGGTCAGTATAGACGTAATATGTGAGTTGTGCATACGTGATTGCTTGACGGTAGAAGCGCTTAATTGCTCGATCTTATTTCAAGTTTTATTTAATGTTGTTTGCAATATTATTAATAGCCTTTCGTTTAGAAGGATCTTGAAATTGTTGCGTTATAAATTTAATTATTGATATAGAATGATTGTCTTACCTTAATGTATTTGTTGAATAATGAAAAAACAAAAGCTTTGCTCTTTCTAATTCTGCTGAGTGCTTCCATTTCTTACTCGCAAGTTGGTAATGAAATTGATAGTGACTCCGCTTCAATTTCTGAAGTATTTTTAGTTTTTGGTGGAGCAACAGGAGTAAGTACAGTTGAAAATTTGCGAGATTTCAGGAGGATGGCACCCTCATCCTTGCTGTTAAAAGAGGATTTGTCGGATTACAGTTCTTACCCATCTAACGAATGGTTTTCGCATCAATATTTTGGGGTGATGGTTGGATTCATTCCTGGTAAAAAGAATAGGAAAGCTAAAAAATATTCGCCTTTAATTCGGGTTGGATTAAGTTATGAAAATGCTGATTACTTTGACAATTATTATTCGAAATCCACTTCACTGCGCTTTGATACTTTGTATAATTCGCAAGGACAATCTATTTATTATAGAGACTCAGTAAACTACAAATCAACAAGTATGTATTATAGCTCTTCATCATTGAGCACTGAAGCTTCCATCTTACTAAGAACAAGTGCAGCAAAGAGATGGATGTTTTATATTGGGGCAGGCTTTTCTGGAGGAGTGAGTTTTAAGAATGAAGTAACGGTATCTAAAACCGAGACTGAATTCGTAGATGAATATGAAATCTCTGGTTTAACTAGTAATATAAACACTTCGCATAACAATTTGCATGAGTTGCAAAATGAAATTATTGATGTAGGTAGTTCTTGGGTACTCTCAGGATTTGTGCCTCTAGGAATTGATTTTAGATTAGGAAAAAAGAATGAGTTCTTAAAACAAGTACATTTATTTGCTGAATTTCGTCCTGGAATCAAGATGATGGATATCCCAACTGTTGGAATGAATACAAGCACTTTTACGTTGTCGAGTTTTGGTCTTCGATATGTTTGGAATTAGAAAAGTTTAATGCATTTTAAATGTAATAAACTTAGTATTTTTCTGATATTTTAGTTTTATTAATTCAAAGCCAGAAAATTTCAACCAATAAAAAAAGTCTAGGGTTAAAAACCCTAGACTTTTTTTATAATTTGGCAAATAATTACTTAGCTATTGTGAATCTTTTGCTATAAGATTTACCTTCAGCAGAAACGATCACTGTATAAATTCCATGCGCAAAAGTAGAAACATCTAATTTAGTATTTCCATTCACATTATTTATGGATGATACTAATGCTCCAATTGAATTATAAACAGCAATATTCGAATTCTTAAGTTGATTATCTAGACGAATATTTACTTCATTAACAGCTGGAGAAGGAAAAAGCGATATCAAATTAGAGTTCCCTTCAATTTCATTTACTGAAATCGTTGATACACCAAAATTCATACGTAGGTTATATTGGATGAAAATGTTAAATGATTCAGAAGTGTTCCAACCATTGATAGTTGGAGTTGGCATTGTTGCCCAAGTTACCCAAACTGAACTTGGAGTAAGAATTTCAGGTGATGTTCCAAGAGTTAAAGTAGAATCTACTTCATGTAATGCAATGAAATAAGTTCCTGCAGTTAATGGTAATGAATTTCCATCTAATCTTAGAGTAAACCATTCTCCTCCAGTTGCAACTCCACCCGGCATGAATACTAAAGTGTCTGTTGTTGCGAGTACGGTTCCAGGAGCAGCTAATGGAACTTGTGAATGAATCGTAGCCCAGATTGGGGTGCCAGCTGGATTTGGATCAAAGAAATCTTGCAATTTAAAACTGATCGAAGTCAATGTAGTAGGAGTAACAACTTCGAAATTCTGACCTATTGCTGCATTTTGGCCAGGACCAGCACCGATTCCTAAAGAAGTGGTTGTATTATCATAGTCACGAGCAAATACCGAATCAGAATAAACTGTAACTGTTCCTGCAACTATATCATTTGCAACATTGCCATCGCCGCTGTAATTAATGGTTAATCGATTTCGTAAATGTCCGGTCGCAACAACATTGTAGGTATTTGTAGCAGCAATATTCGCACTTGCACCTATCGCTAAATTAGGTAGGTTTACTGTCTCACTAAATAAAACAGAAGAAGTTAATGTATCTACAAGTTCAAAAAGTGCAGTTCCTCCTGTTGTTGCATTTAGACCTTCGTTTTTTACAACTCCGCTAAATGATACTGATGTGGTATTTTGACTTAATGGAAGATAAGTATAGGTGCTATTCACTTTGCTAATACTTTGTGCTTTCACATCAAAAGGGTAAGAAGTATAAATGTCTAATTGATCAACTCCAATTCTAAATGAATTGGAACCGTTTGGTCCAGCTGCTGCAACTGTGTAACGAATGGCAAAACGAGCAGTAGCTCCTGCAGTAGCAACGGTGTATAAACTTTGATCCCAAGTTCCCAAGGTATTAACTTTAAATCGACCTAGTTCTACCCATGTTAAACCTTCAGGTGTCGAATCACCTGCAGCCGAATACATCACTCGTATTGAATCTGGGAAGGTCGATCCTAAAACAGAACGAGAATAAAAGGAGATGTTATCACCAACCGAAACATTCATGGCAGGTGTAACTAACCAATTGTCAATATTATTTGTTAGGGTTACGGAATTGTAGTCAGATGTAACATATTCGCCGTTAGTTCCTGTATTATAATCTCCCCAGTTTGATAGTAAGCCTTGGTCCCAACATGGAGTGGTTCCTGGTACACCCGTACCACGGTAATAAGGTAGATATCCTCTAGCCTTTAATCCGTTTGTGTCACTAGGTGCACTAAAGTCATCAGAATACGCAACAGCTATTGCAGGAGTTCCACCTCTCTTTTGAATGTCATGGTTGTTTAAATAGGATTTGACAGATCCATCTCTAGCAAAAGAATTAGTCTCTCGCTCAACTTTCTGATGGATATTTTGAGTGCGACGCAATTCAGCAGCGGATATTGCATTTGCTGTTTGAGCAGTTGATTGCATGCAAAAGCTCGTTACAAGCATCACTAATAAAGTAATTTTTTTCATTAATTTAAGAGTTTGAGTGTATAATGTAAATAATAATTGTTACAAGTTTAATATTAAACTAAATTGTGATAATGAGTCTAACTTCTGATAAAGGAATGTAGGGTTATCTTTTTCGCTACTTCCAATTATAAAGCTTGTTTTGTCGATTAAAATAGTTTGCTTCAAACGAAATTAGGCAAAAAGTTTCTCTTTCTTGTAGAATATATTGCAAGTTTATCTACATTAAAAACCTATTTAAAAGAGAGATATTAACTTGAATTTCAATTTAATATAATTGCAACTATAATTTTAGCTATTGATTAGATGATTTTATTATTTGGATTTACTTACGATTCCTCCATCCAACGACTTAAAAACACATCATATACATACCATAATCCATCTTCTTCAAATACCATTTCTTTTCTTGAAGGGCTAATAAGGCAGTTTGTATCGAGCTGGCTGATCCTAAATCATACAACTTTATGAACTCTCCACTCATCACTTTCTTTGCTCCCTTTTCTTTTGCAATACCATTTAGTAAATTCCATTGATTAGTGGTAAGTAGCTTTCGGTAATTATAATAAACCGCTTTGTTTTCCTGCAATATTTCTTGAAATAATCTTTCTACATACCATTCATCTGGATTCTTAATTCCACGGGCAAAAGTCGATTGCAAACTAACTGGATATAATACGTATGATGTCGACAAAATCTAAAATACGATCGGCACTTTCTGTGAAATTTTACGTTTGGATTCTGCAAATTTTTTGATAATAAATGCTGCATATTTTTCATGCTCTATAGGACCTAATTCCATCATATCGGTACTCTGATAAAAAGGTCGACCATGGTCGCTAAACATGGCTTGCAGTATACTACTATGACTCCCTGAAAAAATGAATCGAATGTTTTTTGATCGCTGTACAAAAGTACGTAGTAAGGCTTCTGTATTTTTCTCTTTATACTCTGTAATTTGTTGAAATTCGTCGAGCGCAATTACTATATTTTGTCCGCTTCTTTCCATGTAAGAAAAGATTTGATCAAGGCTATGTTCTGCCTGGTAATTTACATCTAATGTAAATTCAATTGCTGGAGCACCGCTTATAGGATCGTATTGGATAACGGGACGTAGATGCGTAAAAAAATTACTGAGATCACGCATGAGTTTGATGTGATTACTATCAAGTTTACCGAGTGTGTATTTTGCTAAATATCGAATGAGATCCGCTTGCGATTGCGTCGGGTAAATATCAATATAAACAGTTTTTATTCCTTTCTTGCTCTTTAGTTTTTCAAAGACATGTTGAATTAATCCCGTCTTCCCCATTCTTCGTAAAGCCGTCAACGTTGTATTGCGACCATTGCGAATGGCTTCTAATAATCGTTCTGTTTCTTGTTCACGGTCACAAAAATTTTCGGGACCCTGGTAACTGATCACGGGGAAGGGATTTTGATTTTGTTCCATTTTACAATATTACGCATTTTCCGTAATGTAAATGAGGTAATTTAGTATAATTGACATTTCAACCCGTTTTTCTTTGAAAATGAAATGAATGTTTGGGTTTTTAATGTGGTTGGTTGATGTAAGACATTTTCCAGTGCGTCCTCAAAGCGCAGGCCTTAGCGTCCAGATAGATATCCATGGGCCGCCAAAGGCTTGACGCAGCGCCGTCGGCAAGCCTTTGGCGGCCGAAGGACGGCGCTACGGGATTGCGCCCTTTACGAGAAACTTTAGCGAAGAATAAGCGTCCGAATGGCTTAGCGGCTTAGCGCCTTTGCGAGAAACTTTAGCGTAGAGAAATTGGCGAAGAAAGAAGCATTACTCATATACGAATAAGTTATTGCAAGCATATTGTTCAAGCCTCTCCCTCGCGAGGCTTCGCGACCCTCTCCAGGGGAGAGGGAATTAAATAATTACAATAATCAGATAAAATTTGGAATTAACCATAGAAATCTTTGCGAGACATTTTCCTCTCTGTCCTTGGGCCCTTATAACCTCCCTATTTCATTCACTTGAATTACCATTTACCTCCATTAATTTTTTCATCTTTGTAGCGTGAAAAAAACGCAGCCCAACGAGGTTTCTCCTGCTCTTCTTGCTTATTTACAGGGCTTTATATCGGATGATCGAAAAGTTCGATTTGAAGAAGTGTTGGCAGAAAGAACCCGACATATTACTTGCGTTCTGGAGAATATTGTTGACGCGCATAATGCCAATGCTGTGATTCGCACCTGCGAGTGTTTCGGTATTCAAGATGTGCATGTGATCGAGAATGAACATCGTTTTAAAGCTGCTAAGAAAGTACTCCAAGGTGCACATAAATGGCTGAGTATTTTTAAGTATAAGGAGACCGAATCGAAATCGATGGATTGTATTCGTGCACTCAAAGCTAAGGGATATAAAATAGTAGCAACTTCACCACATGCCGGTAGTATCGACATTCATGAGTTGGAGTTGAATCAACCTCTTGCTCTTGTCATGGGTCAGGAAAATATAGGTATTTCAGAAGTTGTAAAGGCAGAGGCCGATGTATTTGTGAAAATTCCTATGCAAGGATTTACAGAAAGCTTAAATATTTCAGTGGCAGCGGCAATTTTGTTGCAGGAAATTTCGAGTCGATTGAGACGAATTGAAACCGATAATTGGAAGTTATCGGAGATAGAAAAAGATGAAATTCGGAAGGAATGGACATTAAAAAACATCTATCGAAATGAATTATTGATTGAACGTTTTTATCAAGATCAGAAGAATGTGTAAGTTCATAAATGTTCATACCCATCTTGCTCAAGATGAAAATGTGATCAACATACAGCATGTTCACGCGGGAGAATTAGATGAGGAAACTTCTAAAGGTTTGTTTTCGGTTGGATTTCATCCTTGGTACATCCAAGAAAGTTCATGGAAGGAAAAGTTGGAAAAAATGAGAACGGAAGTAAAACATCCTGCTGTTTTAGCAATCGGCGAATCTGGACTCGATAAAGTTTGTGAAACTCCATTCTCCTTGCAAGTGGATGTGTTTACTGCCATGATTGAACTTTCTGAAGCCACTAAAAAGCCATTAATTATCCACTGTGTTCGTTCGTTTCAAGAAATAATTGAATTGCATAAAAAAATTAAACCTCAACTGCCTTGGATCATTCACGGATTTAATCGCAATCAAAATATTGCCTCTTCCCTACTCGATCAGGGCATCATGTTATCGTTCGGAGCGGAAGTTATGAAGCAAGAATCGCCCATCTTGGAGGTGCTAAAAAATATTCCTTCGACTGATTTTTTTTTGGAGTCAGATAATAAAGAGATAAGCATGGATGAATTGTACTCGAAAGCAGCAAGCATCCGCAATGAAAATGTGGAAGACATGAAAGTAATTTTATTTAATAACTTCAAAACGGTGTTTAAGTATGCAGGATCGTAAATGGCTTTCTCGTACAGAGCTGTTGATTGGATTGTCGGCAGTGGAAAGAATGGAACGAGCACATGTGTTGGTAATTGGCTTGGGTGGTGTAGGAAGTTTCGCAGCTGAGTTTATTGCTCGAGCAGGTGTTGGAGAAATGACGATCGTCGATGGAGATGAAGTTGATGCGAGTAATATTAACCGTCAGCTACCTGCCTTAGCAACCACCATAGGTCAGTCGAAAGCTTTGTTGATGGAAGAACGTTTGAAAGCAATAAACCCATCCATAAAAATAAATTGTATTCAGTCTTTCCTGATGCCCGAAGTGATTGATGAATTGATGAGGACACAACCTTTCGATTATGTAGTAGAAGCCATCGATAGCATCACCCCTAAAACAACCGTAATCGCATCTGCTGTAAAACATAATTTGAGAATTGTGAGTAGCATGGGTGCCGGCGGAAAATTAGATCCAACAAAACTATTAGTGGATGATATTGGAAATACACGCATCTGTCCATTCGCGCAATATGTACGAAAACGATTAGCACAACTCGGAATTAGAAGTGGCGTGAAAGCAGTTTATTCTACTGAAGCAGTGATCAAGGAATCATTAATGATGACTGATGGTACACGATTTAAGAAGTCAGCTTATGGAACGATTTCCTATCTTCCTGCTACCTTTGGAGCGGCATGTGCCTCTGTAGCGATTCGAGATTTAGTAGATGATGTGAAGGGAATTAAAAATTAAATGTAGAAAATGGAAAAGTTTACCTTGCAATATACCGATAGCAAATCGAAGGCTCGTGCCGGTGAAATTGAAACGGCACACGGTAAAATTCAGACTCCGATTTTTATGCCCGTAGGAACAGCTGGAACGGTGAAAGGTGTACATCAAAGAGAATTGAAAGAGGATGTGAAAGCGCAAATAATTTTGGGGAATACATACCATCTTTATTTACGCCCTGGTACCGAGTTGTTGGAAAAAGCGGGCGGTTTGCATGGATTCATGAATTGGGATCGTCCGATCCTCACTGATAGTGGTGGATTCCAGGTTTTTTCGCTTAGTGATATTCGGAAGATTAAAGAAGAAGGTGTGCAATTTACTTCCCATATCGACGGATCAAAACATTTGTTTTCCCCTGAACGGGCTATCGATATTCAGCGAAGTATTGGCGGCGATATTATCATGGCTTTTGATGAATGTACTCCCTACCCTTGTGAAGAAAATGCAGCTAAAAAATCAATGGAGCTTACACATCGTTGGTTGGAACGTTGCTGTAAACATATGGATGCAAATCCTCCGTTGTATGGTTATAAGCAATCTCTTTTTCCTATTGTTCAAGGAAGTACATATCCGCATTTACGTAAGCAAAGTGCAGAGTTTATCAGCTCAATGGATCGCATTGGTAATGCTATCGGCGGTTTATCAGTTGGAGAACCTATAGACGAGATGTATAAGCTTACAGACTTAGTGACGGACATATTACCTACCGATAAACCGCGTTATTTGATGGGTGTGGGAACTCCTGCGAATATCTTGGAAGGAATTGAAAGAGGTATTGATATGTTCGATTGTGTAATGCCAACACGTAATGCACGGAATGGAATGCTGTTTACCAAGAATGGAATCATCAATATCAAGAATGAGAAATGGAAGAATGATTTGAGTCCGCTGGAAGATGATGGCGATGGCTATGTAGATCGAACTTATTCTAAAGCTTACTTACGTCACCTTCATATCTCCCGAGAAATGCTCTCAGCGCAAATTGCTACATTACATAACCTGGGATTCTACTTGTGGTTGGTGACGGAGGCAAGAAAGCAGATACTTGATGGAAATTTCGTAGCTTGGAAACAAGTAATGGTCGAGAAAGTTAGTCGACGTCTCTAATGCAACTGGAAAGCGTCGAGCCTTAAGAGTGACAACGCTTAATAATCATTCAAACTCCCAATTCTACCCTATATTTGCAAAGTGAAAATTAAAATCTTAGATAAGTATATCGTATTAAAGTTCCTCGGGACTTTCTTTTTTGCATTGGCATTGATTATATCGATTGCCATTGTTTTTGATATCAGTGAAAAGATTGATGATTTTTTGGAAAAGGATGCTCCGATGCATGCGATCGTTTTTGATTATTACCTCAACTTCATTCCCTTCTTTGCTAATTTATTTAGTCCGCTCTTTATTTTTATTTCTGTTATTTTCTTTACTTCTAAGATGGCAGGTCAAACAGAAATCATTGCCATTTTAGCCAGTGGAATTAGCTTTAAACGATTGTTAGTCCCTTATTTGGTGGCTGCTTTATTTATATCTGGAGTTTCTTTTTACTTGGTGAATTACGTATTACCACATTCGAATAGTGCTCGAATTGCATTTGAAACAAAATACATTAAGAATCCTTTTGTTTACAAGAACAAACATGTTCATCGGCAAATTGCACCTGGACAATTCATCTATTTTGAGAGCTATAATAATTTTGATAAAATCGGATATCAATTTTCTTATGAGCGCATTGAAAATGGAAGTTTGAATTTTAAACTCTTATCAGAAAGAATCTTTTGGGACAGTTTAAAAAATAAATGGACCATTGAAAATTATTTTACGCGTGAAATTAAAGGGATGGAGGAAGTTATTGCTACTGGATTTCGGATGGATACTTCTTTAGCATTTTATCCCGGTGAGTTTAATCGTCGTGATAATTTTGTGGAAACTATGGACACCCCTGAATTAAATAAATACATAGAGCAAGAAATCTTAAGAGGTTCAGAAGAAGTTCCCTTTTACTTGGTCGAAAAACATCGACGATTCTCTTATCCTTTTGCTACTTTTATATTAACAGTGATGGGTGTTTCTCTCTCTAGCAGAAAAGTGCGAGGTGGAATTGGAGTGCAAATAGGTGTCGGGATACTTTTGAGTTTTACCTATATCATGTTCATGCAAATTAGTCAGACCTTTGCCACCAACGGAAATTTACCAGCATGGTTAGCTGTATGGATTCCGAATATTTTCTTTACAATAATTGCGATTTTCCTTTTGAAAAGAGCAGCGGATTAATTAAGAATTCAGAATTAAGAATTCAGAATTGTGCTGATTATTCAAATTTCACTTCAATGCAATACTAAATTGCCAAAGGAATGTTTTTGCCAATAATCTTACAAATAAAAACAATTTTTGAATTCTGAAAATTGTATTAATTCTGCTAATCATTCTTGTTAAAATCGCATTGATTAAAATTATTCAGAAATTCTGAACCTGCTTACTTCACGCAAGTACTTTAATTCTGAATTCTTAATTCTGAATTCTACAATGTTATTTAAATAAACCAGATATTATCTGGTTTATTTAAATAACATTGTAGAGTGTATCCCGCTCCACTGGAATTCTACCTGCTTGCGTAATTAAATCAATCAATTGATTCGTCGATAAAGCAGGTGTTTGTTCTTCAGCGCCAGCCATGGAATAAATTTTAGTGCTATCGTCAATCGTTCCGTCTACATCATCTACTCCAAACGATTGAGTCAATTGAGCGGTGCTTCTTCCAATCATCGGCCAATAGGCTTTGATGTGATCGAAGTTGTCGAGGTAAATACGAGCAATCGCGTATACTTTTAAGTCTTCTTGTAATGTGCTTTCCACTACATCGTCCATATCATTGTCCATGTTGCGGAATTTAAGCGGGATGAAAGTTTGGAATCCACCTGTTTTGTCTTGAAGGTCACGTAATCTTTTCATGTGGTCAATACGATGTTCGATGCTTTCAATATGTCCGTATAACATGGTGGCATTACTTTTCAAGCCTACTTTATGTGTCGCTTCATGAATCTCTAACCAGCGATCGGCGTTACATTTATCGGCACATATTTTTTCTCTAATTTCAGGTGCGAAAATTTCAGCACCTCCTCCTGGAATAGATCCGAGCCCTTTCTCCTTTAAAAATTGCATTCCTTCAATGGCCGTCATTTTCGCTTTACGAAACATATAATCTAATTCGACAGCTGTGAATGCTTTGATATGTAACTCGGGGCGATGTGCTCTGATATCGGATAAGAGTTCTCCAAAGAAATTTAAATCCAGTTTTGGATGTACTCCGCCTACGATATGTACTTCAGTAATTGGATTTCCATCATACGCTTTTACTTGGTTGAGCATTTCTTCTTTACTCAATTCCCAACCTTCTTCTTCTGCAAGTTTCTGGCCCAGCAGATGAATTATCACTGGGAAAATAAACGAATCGAATACTTTCAGAATAAATATCTCCATCAACATTCAAAAAATATACGCCTCCTGTAAAATGAAGAAGATTGATTGGGATTCCATCGCCTGGATTGATCATCATTCTTTTTTCTGAGACTAATTGCCCGAGCGCGTTAAATACACGTACCCAACTTAATTGACTTTCCGGATGTTGAGATTTTATACAGATTCCTTGTTGTGAAGTAACCGGATTTGGATAAGCGATGAGGTTTCCTCCAATGCAGTTAGAAGTAGACGAATTGTTTACTTTGAATCCTGAACTGATGTAGTTATTGACACCAACATCGTCAGTTTCTGCAATTCTAAATTCCATAATTTGAGAACCAGGATTTACACCAATATTAGGTAAAGATACATCCGTGGAAGCCCCTGGAATGAGTGTTCCACTCCATTTGTACGACTTTTTTAAACCCTCTTTTAAATTATAAATTATCGACACTTCATAGATAGTGTCGTTCCCATGATTTTGTATTCGAACCCGTGGATCTAAACACCGCTGAACGGCAATTCGGACTGGATTCATTACTGAATCTATCGCAACATCATGATTGTAAAAGTTCGGTAATACATGACCGTTAGATATTTTCAAAGAATCACGGATGCCATTGAGCGTGGTTCGCATTCTAAAAATTTGTCCAGGTGTATAGAACATCATGCATTTATCGTCGGTATAATCCATAAAGTTCATATACATAATGCCGGGTGAAGTTGGTGAGCAATCATCTAATTCAGGAAATCGTTGACAGCGAAAAGTGGGACCTGCTTGGTTGGGTGTATCGTCGATAGTCTGTTGTGTAATTGGAAAATCTCTTCCTGTACAATCGCTGTTATCATCACCCCAAATATGTGATAGGATGAGCCAATGACCTATTTCATGCGTGCAAGTTCTGCCAAAATTGTAGGGTGATACAGCAGTACCGTTTCTACCAAAAGCTTTGTAATTGATGACTACCCCATCTTGACTTACATTTGATCCTGGAAAATTGGCAAATCCCAAAGCATTGCCCTCTAAAAGGCAAACCCAAATATTTAAATAGCTAGCACGTGGCCACGCATTGGATCCTCCTAAACTGGTGCTGTAAATAGCAGGATCAAAAATTTGAAACTCTTGAACTACGGTTTGTACTCGAACAATGCCTGAACTTTTGTTGCCGATTGGATCTCTTTGCGCTAACTTAAATCGAATCTTACTATCCTTCACCAAGCCTATCCAATCCACAGGAACATCTAACGAACTGGCATTGTTAGCGGCAAAGTCTTCATTGAGTACATCAATTTGCGATTGTATTTCTTCATCACTTATATTCTGATCCGTAGTGTTATATAAAACATGCACTACTACCGGAATGGTAATGGTCGTATCAACGAGTGCAGCTGTAAGATCATCGTGCGATAAAATCCGATTATTTTCTTGTGTAAAAGTCTTTGTGTATAAAGCATTCTCTGCCATTTTACGTTGATGTACTTCATGCGTTAAGCAACGATTTTGAGCAAAGAGAAAATGTGAAATAAAACAAGAGCTAAAGATCAAAATGATTCGGAGCTTGCTGATGGGTATGAAGTACATAGAGGATACAAAAGTACGAAGAAATGAAGCCTGAGTCAAATACTTAACTAATTGAATTAGAAATAAAAAAGGCTAAGCATTACTGCTCAGCCCTTTATTATTGAAACATTTTTTTCTATTCTATTTCGAAACTTGGAATTTCTCTACTTGACGACCGTAATCAGTTAATACTTCTATGAAATAGAATCCGGAGCTCAATGAACTTATGTCAATTTTATAAATTCCGTTTTGAACAAAATTGAGTTTATCGGAAAGTACATTAGCTCCTAATGTTGTTAGCACTCGAACGTGAATGTTTCCATTGCTCATTTGTTTTGGAATAACCACATTTAAGTTAGTATTAGCTGGATTAGGGAATAAATTCATTTTAAAACTTGGTGAATTTTCTTGCACTCCAACAAATGGGCATATCACAGGTAAAATTAATTGAGCAACCTCAATATCCCATCCTGTGTTTGGTTCGCTATAAGGATGCCAAGTATTATTTGCCCACTTTTCCCATCCAGTACCTGAAACAATTTCACCGTCATCGCAATGAACGATGGCAAGTGTGTCTCCTGGGTTATAAATAAATTGAATTCCGACATAAACATCACCATTTACAGCGATATTGGGTACAAAATCAACCCATGTTAAAGAACCTGCTGCAGCTCCTGCAGCAATCGAATCATAAGTAACCGTGGCTGTTCCTAAAACAGTGTTAGGAACACCTGCTGCTCCGTCATTATCCCAAACCGTAACGGTGGCTGTTTGACCAGTTCCAGAACTTGAACCAATTCCAAAGGCAAAATAAGCTCCATCGATGGTTTGATTAGTTCCAATAATAGTGTACTTGTCAGCTTTAGCAATATCTAAATAATCGTTATGACCTGTTACATATCCCCATCCTAAAGAACCTAAAATAGAAGGCGTATGTAGAAGCAAATCAAAATTGGTAATGGTATCACAAGCTAAAGTTCCTGTTGGATTTACCGTAATGTATCCAAGTTTTGTCTCAGTATCACTACCTGTTCCATTTGTAGCTACTAAACTGACATCATAGGTACCCGGCGTTGCATAAACGATGTTTGTTGGGTTTTGTGAAGATGAAATTGATGGATTTCCCCCTGTAAATGTCCAAGCCCATCCTGTCGGAATATTTGTACTTAAGTCCGTGAAATTTATTGAGCCTCCTGCTGCAATTGTGGTTGTATTCGCAGAAAAATCAGCTACTGGAGCAGCTGCTGTTGGTGGGTTGCAAACGGTTGATTGGGATAATGCCACACGCATGGGTGAATTACTCATTACCGTCTGTATTCTAGATTTTTGGTCTGTTGTAAACATCTTCAAGCATAAATCATCACCATAATCCATAAAATTCATGAACATATCTCCATTAGGACCATTACTACATGTTACGTGTGGAAAAGAGGGACAACCAAAATTTGCTGATTGTTGTGTAGGGGTATCGCCACAAAAATCATTGCCGCAAGTATTATCGCCCCAAATATGTCGTAGTCCTAACCAATGTCCAATTTCATGAGTAGCCGTTCGTCCCTTATGATAAGGAATTTGTACATTACCAATTCGTCCACAGGATCTATACCATACCACAACTCCGTCAGTTGTAGTTGTACCAAAGGGTGCTGTTAATCCAGAAAGTCCACTACCAGCAGGGAAGGTAGCATGACCAAGAATATCATTAACCCCATCCTTATAATCTGGAACTACCCATATATTTAAATAGTTATTGGTGTTCCAAATAGTGTTAGGCTTAATTGTAGCATCAATATAAGACTTTTGAAATGGAGGAGTAGTCCCTCCAAAGGTATTATAGTGGACACGATTAATTCCATTAGTTGCGCCTCCTTGTGGATTAGTTTGTGCTAAACAGAAGTTGATTTCACAATTTGCGGCAACTCCAGTAAACACGCCAGGAATTGTAGAAGTATCCGCATTTAATTTTTTGAAATCTTCATTTAATACCGCGATTTGAGAATTAATTTGAGCATCTGAAATATTTAACCCAACTCCTACCGCGCTTCCACCATGAATAACATGAAATACCACTGGAATGTTGTATACAACGGCAGCTCCTTTATTTCTATTTTGTTCTTGTAGTTTGATTAACGGTTGAAGCCATTTCTCATATTCGATGTCCATGACTCCAGAGCCACAAGTACGATGAGTGATTTTCTTTTCAAGATGGTTACGTGATGTAGTTACTCTTGATTGTGCTTGGATTTGTAATGCCAAGAGAATCAAGCAACCCATCAGTTTGATAGCTTTATTCATGAATTTTTTATAAGTTAATTTTACAGTTGTTTTGAAGCCTTAAAATTAGTAAAATTGACTCAAATCAAAAGTAAAATTTTAGATAAAATCATTTTTTTTAGTAAAAGATAATAAGAGGATTGCCCCTTCTCTGTGAATCAGTTGATTCCACCTAATTTGAGTAGAATCGATTTGATTCAAATCATAAATTCGGAAGTTGATTTTCACATCGGATGGAATGCTCTCGTCTGGCCGTTGATGATATTTCAATTTTGCTTCATCAACAACGTTCCTGCATTTTTTATCTGAAAGTTCAACTCCATAATTTTTTTTCATTTTCTCGTACCATTGCATCATAAAATCAGGTTGATGAATAACCCCTTTATAGGCTACTGAAAGACTTCGTTTAGCTTCACATAAGAATGAATCATCTTCAGGTAAGGTTAAAAAGATGGCATTTTGAGGAGTGTTTTTAGCAATCCAGTGATGCATTTTTTCTAAATTCTTTTGAGGGTAGTTCCCCAATTTATAGCGATACTTTAGTTTATCAAAATACAATTGTTCTGAATTAAAAAGTATGATCCATAGAAAAGTGATGCAAAAAATGCCTGCTAACCTCCATGTTGTGAATGAAAGTATGGATGAGTTTGTTTTAATTTTTTCAATCAAAAAAATGGAAACCGGAATTACACCAAACAAAGTGGGCCAAATCGTTGCTTTAAACCATTGCAATTTTCCAATAGCATAAATATTCATTTGAGTGAAACCAATGAAGTAAGTAAGGCATCCAATGGCAGTTAGAATAATTAAAATGGAATAATTCGAAAGTATCTGTCTCTTGAAGCTTAATCGTATACTCAATAAAATAAGTGTCCACCAAAATATAGTTTTCAAATAATCCAACCCGGGAAAACAGAATGGATGATAGTGGTTAGGATTTCTAAAATAAAATAGAATGTTAAAATATTTTTCACTCTCTAAGACTCGAAGTGGGCCAAACTGAAAATAGAGCAAAGGAAATAACATCGCTCCGGCAAAGATCAAATAGATGAGGAAGTATTTTAAACTATTTATCCACCTCCTTTTATTTACGATCAAAAAGGAAGCTATGATTAAAAGTATAGCCAATTGCAATCCTACTAACAATTGAAATAAAGATGAGATGCCGCAAAATGCAGCGGCAGATACTAATTTGCCATTCGTGAAAAAGTAAAATGCCACTGTTCCCAAAGCGACAGCAAGCACAGTACAAGTGAGCTGAATATCTATTATGGAATTGCCGCCTACTGTAAAATTGTTAAATAAAATAATGAAAGCAGGAGCCAATATCGCCGCCATGGTGTTATTACTTTGCTTCTCTGAAATATGAGATATTATCCCTCCTATTGTACATAGACATATGAAATATATAAGGAATACTACAGTTGGAACTGGAAGCAAATATGCCCCGCTCGTATTAATAGAGCAAAATATGTACGAATAGAAAACTGTGAAAATTGAACCGGAACCAAGTAATCGTTTTGATATAAATTAGAATCTATTAACTTATAAACATAAGGCAAATGTTCCTCTTGATCTCCATTGTTAAATTGATAACCGTGAACCAAAATGAAAAGTGTGGCAAACAACACGGCAAGAAGAAGACGATCCCAGTTTTTCATTTTAATACTATCAGTTCAATGTCATAATTGAAAGAAAGCAACAATAAATTCTCTCAAATCCTTTTAGATATTTTGCAAGAATAGTAAATTTGTAGAATAAAGATATTTTATTATGAGCACAACACGCATCCTTTTAGTTGAAGACGAACAAAGTTTGGCGGATACCATCAAATTGAACCTTGAATTGGAAGGGTATAAGGTCCAATGGGCTAATGACGGTAAAAAAGCACTAAAGACATTTAAACAAGAACGATTTGACCTCATTATTCTTGATGTGATGCTTCCTGAGATGGATGGATTTACAGTTTGCGAGGCTATTCGATTGGAAAATGAGTTAATCCCAGTACTCTTTTTGACCGCAAAACATAGTAGCGCGGATCGAGTTACAGGATTGAAAATGGGGGCAGATGATTATTTAACAAAACCATTTAACTTGGAAGAATTACTTCTTAGGGTTCAAATATTATTGAAGCGCTCATCCCGCAATGGGGAAACCGCAACTCCTTCTCTGAGTACGTATTCATTAGATGATTTTTTGATCAATTTTTCAGAAATGTCAGTGGGTACACCAAAGGGAGAGAAAATTAATCTCACTAAGAAAGAAAGTACTTTGTTAAAGCTGCTCATTGATCGGAAAAATGAAGTGGTTTCGCGAGAACATATTTTGGAAACTGTTTGGGGTTACGATATTTATCCTTCTACCCGTACTATCGATAATTTCATCGTTACCTTCAGAAAATACTTTGAGAAAGATCCCTCCAGCCCAATACATTTTCAGTCAGTGCGTGGTGTAGGATATAAATTTGTGGAGTGAAAGTGATTTATGAACAGGACTTGTTAATTGTACTTTATTGATAATTGTCTAGCAAGCACTTTTGTTTTTCTAATATAAAATTAAATTGTTCTGCATTTTATGGAATGGCATTTGAATTTTTTTTTGATGATACCAAACTAGTCCCTACATTTGGTAAGTCATGTTGGGTTTTTCAACTGAACGACAGATAAGGTCAAAAAAATAAAGCAAATAATTGTAAAATGAAAAAAAATTACAGGTTGATTCTGTTGGCGGCACTTTCGCTAACAGCGAGTGCTTACGGTCAAAACGTAAGAAATTGTGGTACGATGCAGCATTTGCATGATATGGAACTAAATGATCCAACCACAGCTCAAAGGATGCATTCCATGGAAAGGGAAACGGAGCAATGGATTCATACTAATTCCGCAAATAAAGTAGCTGCTGTGGTTACAATTCCTGTTGTAGTTCACGTAGTGTATAATACATCTTCGCAGAATATTTCTGAAGCGCAAATTAACTCTCAGATTAATATTTTGAATGCGGATTTTAGGAAGTTGAATAGTGATATAGGTTTACTCCCTTCGGTCTTTTCAGGTTTAGCTGCTGACTGTGAAATTCAGTTTTGCTTAGCTCAAAGAGACCCAAATGGAAATGCAACATCAGGTATAATTCGAAAATCTACTACCGCAACTTCTTTTTCGTCAAATGATAACATAAAAAGAAATGTTAATGGTGGATCAGATGCCTGGCCATCTTCCTCCTATTTAAATATCTGGGTGGGTAACTTGAGTGGTGGACTTTTGGGTTATGCTCAGTTTCCTGGAGGAACTGCGAGTACGGATGGTGTAGTTTGCACCTATACTGCTTTTGGGAATGTTGGTACAGCGACAGCACCCTTTCACAAAGGAAGAACGGCCACACATGAAATCGGACATTGGTTGAATTTACGACATATTTGGGGTGATGCAACTTGCGGAAATGATCAAGTATCAGACACTCCTACTCAGCAAACAGCTAACACAGGATGTCCATCGTTTCCAAAAGTTACTTGTAGCAATGGTCCAAATGGCGACTTGCATATGAATTATATGGATTATACAGACGATGCTTGTATGTATATGTTTACGAACGGACAAAAATCTAGAATGTTGGCATCTCTGAATACAACCAGAGCATCCTTGCTAAATTCTTTAGGTTGTGTTCCGCCTTCAACGAGTTCTTGTGGAGTTCCTGCTGGTTTATCTGCAACTTCCATCTCAACTACTTCTGCAACGTTGAATTGGGCGGCAGTTTCAGGTGCTATAAATTATAATGTTCAGTTCAAGGCAATTTCATCAAGCACGTGGATTACAGGAACTTCTACTGGTACTAGCCTGTCAGCAACTGGATTGTCGTCTAACACTGCTTACGAATTTCAAGTGAAAGCCAATTGTGCTAATTCTTCTAGTGCTTTTTCTGCTTCCTCTAATTTTACTACGAATACAGCCGCTTGTACCGACGCTTATGAAACGAATAATTCAAAAGCGAAGGCAAAGTCAATTGCAGTCAACACGAACATTACAGCAAAAATTGGAAACTCCACAGATAAAGATTGGTTTATTTTTTCAACGGTTGCGGGTGCTACTAATTTAAAGGTAGTGTTGGATCAACTTCCTTTGGATTACGATCTAACTCTTTATAACTCTTCAGGTGCTAAATTGGCTGTATCACAGTTAGGTGGTACTTCAACAGAAACCATCATTCGTAATACAGCTTCGGCTGCCACATATTATGTAAAAGTTGTTGGTTTTAATGGTGCTTTTATTTCAACAAGTTGTTATAATCTAATCGTGAATACATCCGGGTCGTCATTTAGAAGCGGCGAACTAACAGAATATGTTGAAGGAAATGTCAATCTTGAAAAAGTAAATTCTAATTCTAGTTTTATTGTATTTCCAAATCCCGTTCAGGATGTATTGCAATTGAATTTTATCAGTGAAGAAAGTTCAATTGTTGAAGTTAAACTTATGGATTTGATGGGCAAGGTAATTGAAACGAAAACCATTGAAGCAAATGATGGATTGAATAATGCGGAGATGAATACTTCCTTTTTGGAGAATGGTGTTTATATGATACGATTGACTCAAGATGATGAAGTTCAAGTTCGTAAATTTATTGTTAAACATTAATTGTAAAATAAATCTGGAAAAAGCCCTTCGGAAGAGGGGCTTTTTTTATTTTTACCAAAAAACAAATTTAAACAGTTAAAGATTTTTATATGCTTAGTTTTATAGAGAGTATTGCCCAAGCGACTATCGAATTTCCCCCTCGACGAACATTGGTAATTTTCCCTACTCAACGTGCTTGCCAAGAATATAAAAAGGAATACGCTCATCAAAAAGCATCAGCAGGTTGGCTTCCCACGGTATTGCCGATTCGCGATTTGCTAGGCAGATTGAATACTCCACTCCTTTTGGATGATTTATCGCTCTTGCTAAAATTGTATGCAATTCATGTGATTTTTTTTTGGCGAAGAAGAGTTTGGTTCTTTTATGTCTTATGGCCAACAAATCATCGATGACTTTAATGAGATTGACCGTCAACTTCTCAACGCAGATCAGTTGTTTGAAGAAATTTATGATTTGCGTACTTTGGATGAAAGGTTCGAGCCGGGAGCAGAAGAAGCTGAGTTTATTAAAGCATTTTGGTCGGAATTTATTCGTACTCCCCACACTCCCCTTCAACATTCTTTTTTGAAATACTGGAAGCAACTTCCTGTGTTGTATAAAGAGTTTAAAGAAGTGTTGAATAAAGAAAATCAAGCCTATGAAGGGATGGCCTGGCGGATGGTGGCTGACACGATGAACGAACAAACCTTTTTTGAAGCGTTTGATCATGTCGCATTTTGTGGGTTTTATGCTTTGAATAAATCGGAGGAAAAATTAATGATTCATTTGAGGGAAAAAGGTAAGCTCCACCTTTTTGTAGATTCCGATGAATATTATGCAACTCCAAAGCATCATGAAGCAGGAATGTTTTTCCGTCGTGGACTCTTGGCTGATGATACTTTGTCCTGGCGAAATAATTTGTTTAGTATTCCAAAGGAAAGTTATACCGTAAAAGGATGTAGCGGCGCATATGCTTTAACGTGCGAGTTAGCACAAGATATTCATCGTTTAGTATCAACCAATCCATCCATTCAAAAGTCGAATTCGCTGGTGATCGTTTTGGCTGATGAGTCTTTGTTATTTTCCTTATTTCAACAGTGTCAACGCCTCGGTGTGAATTTGAATCCTTCTATGGGATTCCCACTAAAATACCATCCAGCCTTTAAAGTGCTCAATGCGATTCGTCAGTTTCGAAAGTTGAGAAAAGAAGATATTAATGATTTAGTAAAGTATCGACAATTAGAGGAATTATACCAAGAGCCACTCATCAAAAGATTTTTGCACGCAAAAGGAAAATAATTTGCATGTTGATTCGAATGAGTCGATGGATAATGAGATTAACTTTTTTTCTTTGATGCTGCATTCCACTGAGCCATCAATTATAATGGATAAGGAGCATATTTTCTCTTTGCTCTCTCAATTTGCATTTAAAGAGGATGAATGGATTTTGCCGCTTCATCATCATTTGTTGCAATACATCCGACAAGTATTTGCAATTTTGGAGAATCATGAAAAAGAATTAAGTAATGAAAACTGGTGGGAATTATTTATCGCCGAATTGGGTCTAGCTCGAATTCCTTTTTCTGTAGCTGATGGGATTCCGGTGATGGGATTTTTGGAGACGCGAATCTTAGATTTTGAACATGTGTATATCGCACCTCTAAATGAAGGAAGTTTGCCGAGCGTAGCTGCTTCAAAATCTCTGATCCCTTATTCATTGAGAAAAGCCTACCATCTTCCGTGTATGGAAGAGCAAGATGCTGTTACGGCGTATCACTTTTATCGCTTACTACAACGAGCAAAGCATATACGATTTTATTATACTACAAACCTTAGTGATCAAGGTGCTGGCGAAAAAAGTCGTTATCTCTACCAATTGCAACATGAATTGCTCGAGAAATGTCCTCCTAAATCTGTAATTTATGAGCAGCAGGAAAGTGTAGTGAATCCGTCCGTTGTGGAACCGATTGTTATTCAAAAGTCGGAAGCTATATTAATGAAATTGAAAGAGAATATTTCTGTTGAGTTTGGAGATGCAGAGAAATTTGTGGGATTAAGTGCTTCAGCATTGAATTCTTATATCGCTTGTTCACTGCGATTTTATTTTGATCAGTTGGCAAGCATTCGATCAGATGATGAAGTTGAAGGATTAACTGCTGGAAATTTTGGTAATGTTTTACATAAAGCGATGGAGTTGGCTTATGCCGATCAGGAAATCATTAGCAGAGATTATATTGCATCTCTTTTGAAACAAGTTGATGGAATTGTTGACCAAGCAGTGCAATTAGCTTATGGAAAACCAGCCCATACAGGTCACGATTTCTTAATGAAAAAAGTTTTAGTTGCTTTGGTGACGAAAATTTTTGAGTTCGATTTAGAAAGTTCACCCATCCAACTGAAGGGACTAGAGCAAAAATTGAAATGGGCACTCCCGGTACCTGGTCATGGTGATGTTTGGTTGAAAGGTATTATTGACCGACTCGATTTTCACGACGAAGATCTTAGAATTTTAGATTATAAAACCGGTCGAGATACCATCAAGAAAGTCGATACCTCCTCTTTGCTTTTTGAAGAAACAGATCTTAAGTTAAATGTGCAGTTACTGCTTTATACGCTATTAGTCAGGAAAGCTTACGATAAAGGAGCTCATCCTTTAAAGGCTGGTATCTTTAAATTGCGGTCGTTTGAAGATGGAATCGACTGGCTGAATGAGGGAGAAAGAATTAAGGATGATCAATTGAATGACTTTCAAAATGCACTTTCCTTAAAAATTGCTGAACTCTTTAATCCTAATATTCCTTTTGTTCAAACAAATGATTTGAAGCAATGTACTTATTGCGATTATAAAGGCCTGTGCAGTCGGCAGGCAACCTGATTACCACTTCTTTTCTTTCGGTGTCTCTGTTAAGTGATCAATTAATCCGGTAATCATAGATAATACAATACTAAATAACATCGCCACTAAAAATCCATCTACTTTAAACCCATCTTTCATTACATAAGAAGTTATTAAAATGATAGAAGCATTGATTACTAATAAAAACAATCCGAGGGTTACGATTGTTATAGGAAATGTGAGGAAGATTAAAATCGGCTTCACATAAACATTCATGAGCACTAGAAGTGTAGAAACAATCAAAGCCATTGGTAAATTCTTTACTTCCACGCCCGGCATCAGTGTGGCTATGATAAATACTGCTAATGCAGTGGAAGCTATTTTTATTAGAAAATTCATGATTGTATGGACGGTAAAGGTAATTTAAATTCTATATTATTGCAACTATGAAAACTCTCATTCTGGCCTTCTTATTTATTTTGAATCCAGCCGACTCCATCTATCAGTTTAAACTAAAGGATATTGATGGTAAATCATTAAATCTGTCACAGTTTAAAGGTAAAAAAATTCTGATTGTCAATGTAGCTTCCGAATGTGGTTATACTAAACAATATGAAACCTTACAAGAGTTGTCGCAGAAGTATAAAAAACAACTTGTTGTGATAGGAGTCCCGGCTAATAATTTCGGTGGACAAGAGCCTGGATCCAATGCAGAAATCAAATCATTTTGTTCGAAGAATTACAACGTAACTTTTCCATTGACGTCAAAAGTATCCGTTAAAGGTGGTGATATTGACCCCCTTTTCAAATGGTTAACCGAACAAAAAAACGCTGATTTTTCGGGTGAAATTAAATGGAACTTTGAAAAGTTCTTGATCGATGAAAATGGCAAATTAATTCGACGATTTCGTTCCAAGGTAAAGCCATTGGACGATGAGTTGGTAAAATCTCTTTGAGTTGAAGTTTGTTAAATACTAGGTGTTCTTGTTGACCAAGAGCCTGACTCCTTTTCCATGCAGACTTACAATCTCAATATTCTGATCTTTCTTTAAATACTTCCGGAGTTTGGTGATGAATACATCCATGCTTCTCCCATTGAAATAAGTGTCTTCGCCCCAAATTAATTTCAAGGCTTTTGACCGAGGTAGTAAATCGTTTTCATGAATGCACAAGAGTCGAAGTAATTCCGCTTCCTTTGGCGATAGGGATTCACTGCCTTCATTGGAGGTGATCGTCCTTAATTTATAATCGAAATGATAGGTGCCGATGTCGAAGTTGTCTCTTCCTTCCAACTCCGTTAGACCCATAGAACGTTTTAGAACCGTTTGCATTTTATAAAGCAAAAACGTCAGTATCAAAGGGCTTCGTCAAGAAATCGTCGGCCCCTACTCTATAACCAGTGATCATATCTTCCTTCATTCCCTTCGCCGTTAAGAAAAAGAGCGGTGTTAACTTATCTACTTCCCGAATTTGCTTTGCTAAGGAAAATCCATCAAGCTTGGGCATCATGACATCTAAAATAATGAGATCAAATCCACCTTTAGAATACATGTCAAATCCGGCTACACCATCTCTCGCCAGTGTAACCTGATAGTCGTTCAATTCCAGGTAGTTTTTCAAAACATTCCCAAAATTCAGATCATCTTCTACTAATAATATTTTTGCTTTCATGCGCTTATATTTTCGATCATTGGTAATCGTACGATGAACGTACTTCCTTTGCCTAATTCACTTTGTACTTCAATATTTCCGTCGTGCATATCTATGATTGCTTTTACATAACTCAATCCTAGACCAAATCCCTTTACATCATGAATGTTGCCCGATGTGGCTCTAAAGAAAGTTTCAAAGACACGTTTAACAACTTCCTTACTCATTCCAATGCCCTTGTCTTTTATAGCCACTGCAATTTTTGAGCTTTCGAAATAAACTTGAATCGTGATGGAAGGAGCTTCATTGCTGTATTTATTGGCATTGTCTAAAAGATTGATGAATACATTCAAGATGTGATTTGCATCGGCATAAATTTGAACATCTCCACCCTTCCAATCAATTTCAATATTGCCTTCTCGTTGTTGAACGCTGAGCTGCATACTTGCTGCAGCGGATTCAATCACCTCTTTCAAACTTATATTTTCCTTATTGATCTTAATTTCACCTTTATCAATTTGAGCCATTTGCAAAACAGTTTCTACTTGGGCAACATCCTTTCGTTTTCATCCTTAATGATTCCGGTGTAAAAGCTTAATTTTCTTCTGATTGACTTACTCTAGGATCACGTATCGTCTCATTAGCTATAGCGATGGTGGCTATAGGAGTTTTGAACTCATGCGTCATGTTGTTGATGAAATCATTTTTTATAAGCGCCAATTTTTTTTGTTGCTGAATTACATTTAAAGTATATGCGAATCCGGTAATGATAATTCCTGTAAATACAAGCGAAAACAAGAGCATCAAAAGCATACTACTTAAAATGTAGTTGAATTTATCATTGAAATTTAAACAAAGGGTTTCGTTTCTATTGATAATATCATTGGGGAAAAGTGAAAGTTGATACGGACTGTTTACTAAACTCAAACTATCTTCCGTTTTACTCATAAAGAGTACCCTAGGTGTCATCTTTTGATACACTCCATATTTATAATCTAAATCCAAATCATGATTTTTAATTTCCGCCATAACGATGGAGTCGAGATTACGTTGGGAAATTCGATTAAAGATATTTCCTTGCGGATCAACAATTTGAAAAGTTAGTTTCTGCATGATGGAATTTAACTTCTTCATCTTGGTCTTCATTTTCTTTTCAACCAACTCAATTTTCCGATCTTCCAACAATCTGTTTTCTTTGATTTCATCTTCTGGATTTAATCAATTTCCTCTGCGGTCAAAGCTTAAATCAATTATTTCTTTTTGCTCGATGTTCTTTTCTATTCGAATGTCGATGTTAGAGTCTAACTGTAAAAATGATAACTCCCCATCGGGTGTCCATGATCTTTGAAAGATTTTTTTATCTCCAAATTTTTTATCGATAGCTTTGTTTAGTTGGGAAGCAGCATTCGGAGGACTCGGCGGCGACGGTGGCATGGGTGGCTCCATGGCAATCGAAGAAATTATATGCAGTAAACTATCATTTAATCCAACAAAAGTCATATTCGAATCTTCAAGCGATATGAAATTGTTGATGACCAAACGACGATTTTCTATCTCTTCCACTTGCTCAACAATTTTATTCATGGCCATCATCACCGTACCATCAAATTGCTTCGCTTTACTTTCAAAATCATGCTTGGATCCAGTAGGCCCGCAAAGAATGAGGCCTGCCAAAGCAATACTCATCGAGATCACTATAAATCGGAATTTACCTTTTTTCATCGACCTCAAATTTAGTGGTTGTAATGGATATAATGCGCTTTTAACGATACATTAACTGTCGTTAACCCTGCTTTAACCGTAGTAGCTATTGATAAATTCTAGGTTTGCAAAAGAACAAAAAATTAATTATTATGAGAACAAAATCGGTATTGTTGTTGCAATGGTGCTCTGCACAGGCGGACTCTTTGCTCAAACTACGGAGAAGAAATCTTTGGAGAAAAATACAGTGAAAGTGCATATAGAAAAAGTGGTAGATGGAAAAAAACCGTCATTGACACTCACTTTTACATCTACCGACGACATGCTTATAAAACTTTTATGGATGAGCATGAAATGAAAGTAGAAGTAGTTGAAGGAAAAGGAAAAGATGGTAAAACCATCAAGAAAAGAAGTGATCGTAAAGTACGAGATCAAAAAAGGGAAATCAGGAGCGGAAAATGGTGTTTTATAAGTGCTGATGGATCGACACCTCCGGTTCCCCTTCGCCTCCTTTTCCACCAAGTATAGACGAAGAAATGGCCTCATTTAATTTTAATTGGGTGGATGATGAGGGTGTGAAACATGATAGCAAAGAGAAAGGTGAAAAAGTAATTAAGATTCGCAAAATGAATGACGACAACGAATTCCATTGGAATATGGTTGATGTAGACAAGTATTTGGAGGAAGGTAAATCATCAAAGAGAAGTAGTAGAAATAAAAAAGCTAAAAAGAGTGTAATTATTATTGAAGAATACTAATGCGTGTAAAAATAAAAATCCCTTTGCTGAATTCTAGTAAAGGGGATTTTTTTATGAATTTATTCTACGAATCAACTTTCTCTTCCGCCGTAAATTTTCTTGATCTTAAATCGAAAGTATTTCCTTTCGTCATCACATGCACTACTATATTTTCGATGCTTATGGGCGAGCCATCGTTTAAATCAGCAATATTAGAATGTCGAATACCATATCCATCAACAATAATTACTAATCCTGATCCGATCGCTTCTAAGTGATGGTTGTCGGTCACAACTACACCGGTGTCTTCGCCTAAGCCGATACCAATGCAAGATGGATTCGATGCAACCGCTTGCGCTAATCTTCCAAAGCGACCACGCTTATCAAAATGAGAATCGATAATCACATCTTTCATAAATGCTAAACCTGTGGTGATTTTTACTTCACCTTTTATCAATGCTCCGGCACTGGATCCTTGATAAATCATGGTATTGCTCATGGCCATGGCTCCGGCACTCGTTCCAGCCAAAACAAAAGCTTCATTCTCTAAACGATGTTGAAGGATGGATAAAATCTCGGTCCCACCAAAAATGGTACTTAATCGCAATTGATTTCCGCCCGACATCATCACGCCATCACACTTTTTAATTCGCTCTATAAATTCTGAATTTTGGGCATCAGCACGGTTGCGGATATGCATGTTTTGGACATTAGTACATCCAATTTTTCCGAACGCTGAGAGGTAGTTCTCGCCCACCTCTTCCGGAATACTGGAAGCAGAGGTAATCACTTCAATATGAGCGTCTTTCTGTCCTTTGCATTCTTCGACTACTCTCGATAGAATCTGCAATTCAAAATAGTTTAAGTTGTTTTTCTGCTTAAAATTTGGCTCCAACTCATTGCCCTTATCTTCATTCCTCCCGATTGCGATTAGTTTACCTTTCATAATTGACATGTCCTTTGATTAATGTCCTTTTTTGGAGAATAAATACTAGAAATTAATTCAGTTTTGGTTGATTACGAAACTATTCTTATTTTCATCGTGTCGACCATACACCTATATCCGGTTTATTAACAAGTCGAAAATTAAAACTTTATTAAGAAATCATTATGAAGATACGTGAAATCAGGGCAATGCGAGGTCCTAACTATTGGTCTATCCGTCGACATTTTTTAATTGTTATGAAATTGGACCTCGAAGAAATGGAAGAAAGGCCCAGTAATTTGATCGATGGCTTCAGCGAACGCCTCGAAAAAATGTTTCCTACCATGTATGAACACGAATGTTCAGAAGGTTGCCCAGGCGGATTTTTAAACGAGTGAAAGAAGGTACTTGGATGGGCCATGTCGTAGAACATATCGCACTTGAGATTCAAACGCTGGCTGGGATGGATGTGGGCTTCGGAAGAACCAGTTCTACCTCCGAACACGGCGTCTATAATGTTGTATTTGCCTACATGGAAGAAAAAGGTGGGTATTTATGCCGCAAAGGCAGCAGTTCGTATAGTCGAGGCGTTAGTAGATGATGAAATTTACGACTTGGAAGATGATATCCAAAACCATGCGTGAGATCCGTGAAGATGAGCGCTTGGGACCAAGTACAGGTTCTATCGTTCAAGAAGCAGCAGCACGTGGAATTCCGTGGATTCGTCTCAATCGTCATTCATTGGTGATGTTGGGTTATGGAAAAATCAGAAGCGTATTCAAGCTACGGTAACTAGTAATACAGGCAGTATAGCCGTGGAGATTGCATGTGATAAAGAAGAGACCAAGAATTTATTGAAGCTGCAAATATTTCGGTACCGAAAGGACGAATTATTTATGATGAAGAAGATTCAGATCGTGCTATTGATTCTATTGGATATCCTATGGTGATTAAGCCGGTAAATGGAAATCATGGACGAGGTGCTACCATCAATATTCGCAACCGTGAAGAAGCCACTGAAGCATTGGCTGCAGCGAAGAAAATTTCAAGGGCTGTAATCTGTGAAAAGTTCATCACCGGATTTGATCATCGTGTTTTGGTGATCGATTATAAGTTCGTAGCGGCTGCAAAACGTACTCCGGCACTCGTGGTGGGAGATGGCAAAAGTAGAATCATGGCGTTGATTGATGCCGTGAATAGTGATCCAAGAAGAGGTTATGGTCATGAAAAAGTGTTGACGTCTATCAAAGTAGATGAAAACACAAAAATGATTTTGAAAGAACGTAATCTTACTCTTGATTCCGTTTTACCGAAGGATGAAATTTTATATTTGAAATCAACAGCTAATATTTCGACTGGAGGAACTGCTACCGATGTAACGGATCTTGTTCATCCACATAATGTATTTATGGCAGAACGAATTGCTCGAATCATTGGTTTGGATGTATGCGGAATTGATATTATGACGGATGATATTTCTTTGCCAATATCAGAAACTGGCGGTGCTATTTTAGGAGGTAAATGCTGCTCCAGGCTTCAGAATGCATTTAGCACCTACAGAAGGCTTACCTCGAAATGTTGCCGAACCTGTTATAGATATGCTTTTCCCTCCTGGTTCGGAAATCCGTATTCCGATTGTAGCCATTACAGGTACTAACGGGAAGACCACTACGACAAGATTGATGGCGCATATTGCCAAGACTGCTGGATACAAGGTTGGATTTACCACTACAGATGGTATTTATATTCAAAATATCATGATGCAAAGAGGTGATTGTACAGGTCCGCAAAGTGCTGAGTTTGTATTGAAAGATCCTACGGTTGATTTTGCCGTATTGGAAACGGCACGTGGTGGTATTTTAAGAGCCGGTTTGGGTTTTCATAGATGTGATATCGGAATTGTGACCAATGTTGCTGCAGATCATTTAGGATTGAAGGATATCAATTCTCTTGAAGACATGGCACGCGTGAAAGCGATTGTGCCCGAAGCGGTGATGCCTGAGGGGTATGCTATCTTGAATGCAGATGATGAGTTAGTAGCGAATATGGCTAATAAATTAGATTGTAATGTGGCTTATTTTTCAATGGATGAAAACAATGCACTCATTGCTAAACATTGTAGTAAAGGTGGATTAGCCGCCATCGCGGAAAATGGATACATCACCATATGCAAAGGAAATTGGAAAATTCGAGTGGAGAAAATCATCAATATCCCACTCACTTTCCGTGGAAAAGCAGCTTTTATGATTCAAAATATTTTACCCGCTGTATTAGCAAGTTTCATTCGCAACTTTGATATTGGCGATATTCGATTAGCGCTAGAAACGTTTATTCCTTCACCCGTACAAACTCCAGGTCGCATGAATCTTTTTGAGTTTAAAAAGTACAATGTGATGGTCGATTATGCACATAATCCAGCTGGATTCTTAGCCATCTCTAAGTTCTTAGAAAAGATAGATGCTTCTCCGAAGATTGGAATCATTGCCGGTGTTGGAGATCGAAGAGATTCCGATATTGTTGCATTAGGCGCATTAGCAGCTAAAATGTTTGATGAAATAGTAATTCGGCAAGACCGCAATTTACGTGGAAGATCCGAGCACGAGATCATTGATTTGATGGTGGAAGGAATGCATTCAGTGGATCCGAAGAAAAAACATGTGGTGATTCCAAGTGAACCTGAGGCGATCGATTATGCATTTAAAAATGCGAAGAAAGGTTCATTCATCGTGATCTGTAGCGATGTCGTTCCGGATGCGTTGGATCAAGTGATGAAATATAAGGATGTTGAAGATAATTTTGAATTAAGTGTGGACGATATCCCTAATCAACATGAGCAAATTGAACCAGCAAAACAAGAAGTGACAAAGTAAGTTGGATAGTATTACTCAATTTGTTTTAGGCGCTGCACTCGGAGAATTAGTAGCCGGAAAAAAAATAGGATCTAAAGCCATTTTATGGGGTGGTGTCGCTGGCACCATTCCTGATTTGGATATATTGTTTAATCCATTTTTTACGGAATTGCAAAAACTCTCTGTGCATAGAGGGATTAGTCATAGTCTTGTTTTTGCATTTGGAGTTGCACCACTCATGGCTTGGCTCATGCGAAAATTGTATTGGAAGAAACCAGAAATCACTTTTAGGATTTGGTTGGATATCTTCTTCATCGGCATCTTCACACATCCCCTACTCGATGCCTTTACCTTGTATGGAACTCAGCTCTTCTTGCCTTTTAGTGATTACCGTGTAGCACTTAATAGCATTGCTATCGTTGATCCGGGCTATACGCTTCCACTTCTCCTAGGTATCACCGGCGCGATGGTCGTAAGAAGAAAGAATCGTATACTTTCCTATAAAATTAATATTGTTGGTTTTATCCTTGCGCATATTTATTTTCTTTTCACGATAGGAAATAAATTTTATGTGAACCAGAAATTTGAAGCCGCTTTAGCAAAGCAACACTTATTACCTAATGGATATTTGTCGAACCCTGTAATTTTCTCGAATTTACTTTGGTGTGCAGTAGCGAAGGACGACAGTATATGTTATATTGGCTATTATAGCATTCTACAAGATAAACCAACCATTCAATTTGATGCTTTCAAAAGAAATGAACATCTCCTTACGAAGATTAAAGATCGAGAAGGTGTAGCCAAACTTCGCTGGTTTTCCAAAGACTATTTCGTAGTGGAAGAGAAAAATGATTCGTTGGCCTTCTATGATGTTCGATTTGGAAAATCTAATTTCACCCCAAATCTTGACAATGAAAAAACTTTTCTGTTCTATTTTAAAATCATCGACAAAGACTCTCAGCCAGTACAAATCCAGCAATATATTTCGCGGAAAGACATGAATTTTTCTGAGTTCATGGCTCAATTAAAACACCGAATTTTATATGTAGATTAATTCATCCGCTATAGCAGATGATTGGTCGAAGGTTTTTATCACTTCGACGAAAATCGTTAATTCTCTGTTAATTTCGTTGGAGTTGAAAATGCATTCTCTTACATTTATACCTTCTATGTTACCACGCGTCATCCATTGTATTTTAACATTAATTTTTTTTATTCTCGCCTTCAAAAGTGATGGGGCTGTTGATACGGATACTTTGCGATCGACCACTGCATTTCGAATACAAAAAGCTCCCTCATTAGATGGAAAATTGAATGAGGCTGAGTGGAGTTTGGCGGAGTCTACTACTGGCTTTGTTCAGTTTCGCCCGAATGAAGGTAAACCCGCTACTCAAATTACTGAAGTGAAAATTCTCTATACTGATTTTGCAATTTATGTAGGAGCCTATTGTTTTGACACCAAACCGGATAGTATTCTTAAACAATTGGGAAAACGTGACGACGAAAATTTAAATTCTGATTTGTTTACAATCAGAATTGATCCCTATAATAATCAGCAGGACGCATTTAATTTTGGCGTGTATGCTTCCGGCGTGCAAATGGACTCGAAGTTTAGTGATTTAACATTTGATGCGGTTTGGAATTCAGAGGTAAGCTTTGATGAAAATGGTTGGTATGTTGAAATGGAAATTCCCTTCTATGCCTTTCGATTTCCGGAAACCCCAATTCAATTGTGGGGATTGCAGTTGAATAGAGGAATTAGAAGAATTCGTGAAAGTCAAATGTGGGCTTATGTGCCCTCTATTGCAACAAATTCTCAATTGTATTGGGGACATTTACGCGGTGTTCAAGATGTAAAAACACCATTGCGATTATCTGCAGTTCCTTATGTTGCTTTGAGCTATGACCATAATCCATCCAACAATGAGGATGGAACAACTACCTATTCAAATATTAATTCTTATGATTTTGGAGCGGATATTAAATATGGAATCGATGATCGTTTTACGCTCGATATGACTTTACTTCCCGACTTCGGTCAAGTCCAATCCGATCGTATTGTAAAGAATTTAAGTTATCGTGAAGTGGTGTATGATGAAAATAGGCCATTTTTCAGAGAGGCTACTGAACTTTTTAGCAAAGGAAATTTGTTCTACTCCAGGCGCATTGGAAGGATTCCTAGTAATTATGATTCAGTTTTTGATGACGTAGGCGAAGATGAACGTTTAGTAGATAATCCCGCTCAGGCAAAATTATTAAATGCTGTAAAAATTTCAGGTAGAACTGACGGCGGATTGGGTATTGGTTTTTTTAATGCGGTCACTGACAACGTCTATGCTACAATTGAAAAGAACTCCGGCGAAAAGCGTCAAGTATTGACCGAACCATTGACGAACTATAACGTGTTTGTACTCGATCAACAATTTAAAAACAATTCGAATCTTTATTTTATTAATGCGAGCACCATTCGTCGAGATCAATACGATGATGCGAATGTTTCGGGTTTAGGATTTGAATTGAGCAATAAGAAAAATACGATTGAAGTGGAAGGAAATGGCGTACTAACTCAACGATTTTCTAAAACCCTTGGCGAAGAAGGAAACGTATTTCGTAATTCGATTGGATATAAATACAGTCTCGGTATTGAAAAAGCGGGTGGTATTTTTAATTATGAATTGTTTCGAAATGTAACGAGTCCTGATTACGAAGCCACAGATCTAGGTTTTTTTAGAGTGGCCGGGCAAAATAACACGGAGGCGAATGTAAAGTTCAGTCAATTTAAGCCTTGGAAGAAAATTCGAGAGTCTTATAATAATTTATATCTTTTTGTTGCCGATGATTTCCGAACAGGGAAAATTGGACAGAACAGTATTGATTTAAGTCTATTTGCGAATCTACTAAGTTGGAATGCAATTTTTGCTGGTGGCGGGGCTCAATTAATTCGTCCATACGATTATTATGAAGCAAGAGTGGATGGACAAATTTTTCACGGACTACGCTATTACTATGCCTATGCAGGTTTCAGTACAGATTATAGAAAGAAATTAGCGATTGACTACACTTTTAATCTTTCCAATTTTATTGATAAATATACTTGGTTTGGATATAATAATAACATTGCTTTTCTTGTGCGCCCCAATGATAAGTTATTCTTAAAATATTCTCTTCGCTATGATTTTGACCCTTTCAACGTAGGGTTCGCTAATTTCGATAACGATGGAAATCCAATCATTGGTGGTAGAAGATTAGATACCTGGGAGAATAATTTACGTGCGACTTATACTTTTACGAATAATATGAATCTTACCATGATCTCTCGTCACTATTGGATCACAGGACAGTATAAAAATACTTTTCATTGGATGAAGGAGGTGAAATGTTGGATAATCATTCATACCATCAAAACAATAATTTCAATTTTAATGTATTTAATGTTGACTTAATTTTTGAATGGATTTTTTCGCCGGGCAGCAGACTTAATATCGTTTACAAGAACAACATCACATCTGAAACAGGAATTGTTGGTCACAATTTCAACCATAATATAAGTTCATTAATGCAGGATCCGCAAGCAACTACTATTGCTGTTAAAGTCCTCTATTTTTTAGATTATATAAGGGTGCATGGAAAAATTGCAAGCAAATTTCATCATTCTAAAAGTGCTAGCAGGCAGCAAGCTCCGGCTACATTTATTACAAAGAGAGGTTTTTAAGATTTTCAATTTAGAATAATATTAATTATTTTTCTTTTTGTACTTAGTGTGAATCTTTTTCGAAGAAAATCCCTTTGAGCCCGCCTCCCCTCTGGAGGACTTTGCGCCCCATTAGCGAGAAAATTTGTCGAAGCGTAGCCTTTGCGACTTTGCGTCTTAGCGAGAAAAAATAGCGAATAAAAACAATGAAGAGAAACAGCGAAGAAAGCTTCAACATTCGAGTACAATTAAATAGTCGTATGCCTTATAGTTTGGAAATGACTGAGAAGAGGCGTGAATAATTGGTAGGCAACTAATTAATTTTAGTAATAAATCTTTCATCTATTAATCCTCCAAAATGGCTTCTCGCCAAGGCGCAAAGCCGCAAAGGAAGAGCGGAAATTTTGAAGTTATTTTTGTTCAGTTCAGTTTAGTATTAACTAAGAAATTCTTGGCAAGAATAATTGGCACTGAAAAATGTTGAACTCTTGTATCTAATCAAAATTTTGTTCATTATACAATAAAGTGAATAAATTAAGAAAAACTCTTAAACAATTCAATAAAATCATCTTGTAAATATTTCCCCTTATTTTTAGTATAAAGTTGGTGTAATTCAACTCCCAATTCCTCCTTCGTTAAAGTATTTTCTTGGCGCATTTGATAATGCCATTCCTGAATTTGCTTAGGTCGAGGTCCCCAAGTAAACAATACATCACCCGTTCCAGATTGAATTGCTATTAATTTAGGAATTGCTTTAGCTCCATTCGTTAAAAAATAGATCCATCAATTCAGGATTTTCGTCTCGCAGAAAATAGAATTCCTTAATCTTTCCATTGCCTGCTTCTGCAATTTTATGGATATACGGAAGATTTTGTGAAGCATCACCACACCATCCCTCTGTTAAAATTATGAAGGAGATTGGAATTTGAATGTCATGGATTGCCTGTATCAATTCATCAGATAAGACAGCAACTTTGTCAAGCCGCTTCATGCGTTGCCTGTTCAAAGGTGCTTTCTCCATATGTGATGGGTTTTGGTCATTTCCTGTCGTTTTTCCCTCTTCTAATAATTTATCAATTAGATTCAGGTAAGATGTATAACTCAGCGCATTGCCAATTATCGTCGTTAAATTCGTAGTGCTATTCATTTCGTTCGCAAAGATAGGCGACAATGTGAATAAAATATTGTGTTAATTCTTGATTTGAATCAGCTTTAGAATGTATTGGATTTAATAAATTAGTCGAAAATTTGAAATGAAGCTAAAATCTGCACTGCTATTTATTCTGTATTTAGGTGCTTTTCTCTTTCCCTCAAGATTAACCGGTCAACGCCTAATGATTAACAAGGGTGAATTTACTATCTCCCCCGTGTTTTTCATGGGACGATTTGATAGCGTTTTTGATAGCGATGGAGAGAAAAATATCTCCAGATGCAAAGCATGCAGGATTAATTCTTAATTTTTCTTATGGGTTACATACTCGCTGGAATGTTTTATTAAAAGCTCCACTTATTCACAACGAAGTAAAACCATATAATGACCCAGGTGGTTTAACGAAAGGAAAGAAAATTACCAAACAAGGAGATCTTGAAGTAGGTTTGAAATTTTCTTTGCCTTCAAGTAGTGAATGGAATTCCTGTTTTACTGCTTGGCAGAGTCTAGGCACCGCGGAAAGAGATGATTCCTTATTACTGCATACGGGATATGCTGACTTTAATTCAAGACTCTATTACGAACTCCACTATGCGAAATCCGAAAAGTGGACAATAGGTTCAACCCTGGGATTTAACAAGAGAAACAAAGATAATAGTGATGAAGTACATGCGGGTTTAATTACTTCTATTCAATTAGCTAAAAGGTTATTCATTGATGGGCGATTCGACTTGATGTACTCACTGGAAAATCGAAGTAAGAAGCCAATATACTATGAGCTTGGCTTGTATCATAATAATGCCAGATTGCTTTCAGCTAGCGGAACCTTTCGCTATCAAAGGGAAAATGGAATGAATATTATTGCAGGCTACCAACTTCCAATTCGTGGTCAATATATTTTCAATGCTCCGCTAATTAATGTGGGTTTCACATTAAAATTTAATACAGCCAACAAAGTCGAGTCTACCGATACTTCTAGTAATTAATAATAAAAATCTTCTCTAGTTTATCCTAGAATGGACGGTACGATAAAGAATAAGATGCTCATTGCAAGAAAAAAAGTTGCGAGTAATCCTAATCCAAATTGTTCCTTTTGGGTGAGTGGGTTTGATTCAAATCGAAATGCCAATTGAATCAGCGTTTTTTCCTCTTTCATAGTTGTTTTGGGGTGTTGTTTAGAAAGGGTAATTTCAATTTTATTATAAGTGATGAATCATACTATAGCCTATTCCTGCGAGAGCAATAATAATGAAAAGAATTAAAAGTTGTACAGCGTTTCTCGATTGTTGCAGCCAATGTCTTTGAAACATCCAAAGCAACTTTTGTTGTTGCATCCAATTCATATGAATGAGATATTGATTTTGACCAAATCGATAAGCGTTCTCTGTCAAGATGCGATTAATTTGTACCTTTTTAATATTGTCGTTTTGTTTTGAATTAATTAACATCGATGTGTCATCGTAAAAAAAACTAAAATGTTTAACCGTTGAATTGTTTTCCGCATTTAGATAAATTTTACGATTTTTAATCGTTAAAACTTCACCTGGTTTGAAGCAATCACCGCCATCGTGATAGTAATACTTGACCTTTATTGACATTCTCTTGTTTCTTTCACCTTTGGACGGATTTTCCGGTAAAAAAACAGACATAAATTTCCTAACCATAATTTTAGGCAAAATTCTGATTCATACTACATTATAAATAAAAAATACCTGTTAATATTAGAATAATACAAGAATATTGCAAATTTATTCCCTTTATCACTCTTTTTAATTCCTCGTTTTCAAATGAATGATCCATGAATTGTTTGGGAATTTGTAACCGTTACCGATTAAAAAAGCGTTTCATTGCGTGTAAACTATGCATATTTGCATAACTCGAAAGCATTAAGAAACTAGTAATTCAATATGAAGTATTTATTTAATTCAAGAAGACAAATTCGCAATCTAATTATTCTTTTCAGTTTTATATTTTTATTAAATCAGCAGGCAATAGCAGGGAATGAAAAACCTGCATATGAACTTACTTTTAAAATTGCAGGATTGAAAGACTCGATGGTTTATTTAGCCAATTATTATGGGAGAAACAGTATTTAAAAGATTCAACCCATGCTGATGCAAATGGAAATGTAGTATTCAAGGGCACTGAAAAACTACCTGGTGGTATCTATTTGTTTGTATTTCCAGGAAAGACTTATTTTGAAATTTTACTCGATCAAGAACAAAATTTCTCAATGGAATGTACCATGGCAAATGTGATTGAATCTATGAAGGTAAAGGGATCAGAAGATAATCGATTGTTTTATGAGTACCTAAAGTTTATTCAAGAACGATCGAAAGAAGTGGAACCATTAAAAGCACAAAGGAAATCGTTGCAAGATCAAAATCTTCCAGTTGATTCTGTAGAAGCAAGAATTAAAAGAGTAGATCAAGCCGTTGTGGATTATAAATTGGATTTTATTAGTAAATATCCTGATCGTTTGCTGGCAAGTATATTTAATGCTTCTCAGGACCCCATAGTTCCTGAAATTCCCATTAAGTCAGATGGTACCCGCGATTCTGCTTTTGCTTATTATTATTACAGAGATCATTATTTTGATAAAATAAATTTAAGCGACGAAAGATTGCTAAGAAGTCCTATATATTTTAATAAATTGAGTTATTATATGAAGCATCTTGTCATTAATATTCCGGATTCGATTTATCCCGTAACGGATTCTTTGGTGAAATGGGCAAGTGGGAATAAGGAAACTTTTAAGTACATGGTTTGGTATTTAACGAATACCTATGAAACGTCAAATATCATGGGAATGGAAGCAGTCTTTGTACATCTTGTAAAAAATTATTACACCAAAGAAAAGGCGTATTGGGTTGACGATGCTACCTTGTACAAAATTCAGGATCGTGCAAGCATTTTGGAACCACTTTTATTGGGTAAAGTTGCAAAAAATTTAATATTAGCAGACTCGAATGGCGTTTATCAAGCTTTACACAATGTGAATGCACCCTTTACTATTTTGTATTTCTGGGATCCGGATTGTGGGCATTGTAAAAAAGTAACTCCTAAAGTAAAGACCTATTATGACAAAGTAAAAGGGAAAGGAATCAAAGTCTTTGCGGTATGTACAGAGGTAGAAATGAAGAAATGGAAGGATTATATTATTGAGAATAAACTTGACTGGATCAATGTTGCAGATCCTGAGCTTAGAAATAATTTCCGTCATGATTTCGATATCCAAACGACCCCTCAAATTTTTATTTTGGATAAGGATAAAAAAATCCTTGCACGCAAATTGGATGAGGATAATATGGAAAAAATCTTAGATAAAGAATTGGAAAAACTTTCCAATAAAAAATAGAGTCGTGTGAATTGATAAGAAGTCGGAATTTAATTCCGGCTTCTTTTTTTTATGCTTGTTTTGATTTTCGTTTTTCTAACCAGGAGACAAAAATCAAAGCATAAAACAAACTGCCAATGGCAATCATGATGAGGTGTCTGGCCCAGTTCCATCCCAACCCAAAATAGATCCGAGAGGTTGCAATAAGTCCTGCAGCAAATAATATTTTACCCCAATAAGAATTACCCGCAAAAAATATTCTCCAGGTGGAGATGGAAAATATTTTTGAAATATTCACATACCAAAGCACCATGGATGTCATTCCAATTAATGTGCTGATATACCATATCACGTAGCAGGCGCGGACGGGAAATTTTCCAAGGTGAATGAAATCAAGTAAGAAGGGGACGCGATGTACTAAGTATCCGTTGGCGTGACTAAAGGAATCCCATCCCAAGTGTGTTAAAATACCCAATGTGGCTGAAAACAAAAATAACAACCAATTCTTTTTAATCCATTCAATGAATGCAGGATGCTCCTCCAATTGGATGCGTTGATGGAAAAAGTTGATCCGTGGAATAATTACAGGATATAATAATTGATGCCACACAAAAGCCATGATGAAGGTCATGGGTAAATTGAAAATGAAAATTCCTAAAAGGGTATGACTCACATAGGCGGATGGACTCATCCAAATAAAATATTCGAAATCCGGAATAATGCTTCCAATGAATAAAGCCGTCCATGAAGGTTGAATTTTTTTAAATGGCTTTAATAAAAGAAGTATCGCAGGATGGGCTGGAGTAAATGGCATGTTAAAGTATACTGAATTCGGTGCGGCGATTCTTTGCCCGCCCCTCTTCTGTATCGTTGGTAGCAACAGGTTTGGAATCACCGTAGCCCTTATACGTCATTCTCGACGCAGGGATACCTTTTCCACTAAAAATTTACCACCTCTTTTGCTCGTTGTTCCGATAAAATCCCATTCGCTTTTTGTCGCCAGTACTATCGGTGTGTCCGCTCACTTCGATGCGAAGTGTAGGTTGTGATTTTAAGAAAGAAACAAGTTTATTTAACTCACTGCTCGATGTAGACTTTAAGGAAAATTGATTCACATCAAAGAAGATATTTTTTAAGACTACCTTCTCCCCTGCTTTGGGCTGTTGTAGTTTGATGAGTAAGTCGTACGCATTTTGTTTGTCGTTCGCTGTCTTACATTCGAAATAATCGGAATAGAAAAGATAAGTTTCTTTATCAACGTTCAACATGTAATTTTTACCGGCGGGCAAACAAGCTAAAAATTCTCCACGCTTTTTATCTGTAGTATTAGACACTATTACTTTTCCGGTCTCCACATCGATGATTTCAAATTGTGCAGCTAAGGGATTCCCAGTTGTCGCATCTACCACTCTAGCTTTAACATAACTTACTAATAAAGGTTGTGCATCTTTGTATAAATCGAAACGGTACAAATCTAAATTTCCAAATCCTCCTTTTCGATTGCTTGAAAAGTATGCTCGTTTTCCATCGGCACTTACCACTAAACTATTGTCATCACTCGCCGTATTGATAGGGTAACCTAAGTTTTTTGGGGGCCCCCAACTTCCATTTTCCATTCGTCGACTTACAAATATGTCTAGTCCTCCCATGCCCGTATGACCATCCGAACTAAAATATAAAGTTTGATTGTCTTGATGTATAAACACTGATTCCTCTATACCTTTTGAGTTGATAGTATCACTTAGTGGAGCAGGATTGCTCCAGGTCATATCGGATTGAAAAGTACTTGCATAAATATCATAAAGCTTACTACGATCACGCGTATAGGTTCCTCGAATGAAATACAAGGTTTTTACCATCCGAACTAAAGGAAGGTTGACTTTCCCATGCTGATGTGTTGATGGGAGCACCTAAGTTGATGGGCTTACTCCAATTACCATCTGTTGTGCGTTGACCCAAATAAATATCACAACTTCCCATTCCATCGGGACGATCACAAGCGGTGAAGAATAAGATACGCCCATCAACTGAAATAGAAGGTCCACCTTCGTTGCCTGCAGAATTTAGGGGCGTCCCAGCATTTTTAGCAGCAAGCCAAGTCGTGTCTTTGAGTTTTGATATAAAAAAATCTTCCTGATGACCTTCTTGCGCACGAACATCTTTCACGTCTCTAGTAAATATGATTTCTTGTTGGTCTACCGTAAATGAAGGAAAATATTCAGCGTCGGGTGTATTGATGCCTTGTCCTAGGTTGATGGGCTGATAAGGTACTGGATGATTCAATGCATCAATGGCAAACGCGCAGTTTTTTATTTTCTGATTCGCTTCTGCTTTGAATGCTTCATCCAAGTTTTTTGAAAAGCTCAAGTAGTTTTCGAAATTAGCTTTCGCGTTTTCATAATTCCCAAACCTCACTTCTAAATCGCCAACGAGCATGTTCACACCTGGTAAATACGATGGAGAAATCTGAACTACTTTACGATAGTGTTCTAAGGAACTTTTATAGTCACGACCCTCTAAATAAATCTGTCCTAAAACCATCCAGGGTTCAATGAAATTTGAATCTTTTTTTATCGCAGATTCCATGAGCTTAATCGCTTTCACATCTTGCCTCGAGTCGTATTGCTTTTTTTCCATCTTCATAGTCGCGCACCGCCGATTTATTGGATGAAGAATATTTTCCGGTTCCGGACTGTGCTTTACACTGTATAAAAGAGGAAGCGAAGAGGAAAAAGAATACCATCCATATTATGTTGCGAATCTGTAAATAGTTGGGTGAACTTTGCATCTTTCTTTTTTTAGATGAACTTACGGGACGTTGATGATCTTGTGCGTTTGCAACGATATTTTCCATTGTGGATTTTCTTTCACATAATCGATCATCCCAAGTATGTGTAGATCAAATCTGCTGTACTCGGCTTGCAAATACAACTTGCAATTTTTTGAAACTTGGGGCAAGAATTGCTCAGCAAATTGACAATCGCTAGCATGATTAATGATCACTTTCAATTCGTCGGCTTTCTTCAAAACTTCAGGTAATGCAGCTTTAAACTTTTTGGGGATACACAGATCCAGTCAATTTCGCCACTCAAGGATAAACACCGGAAGTTTCAATGGCAATTTCGAAGCCTTCCTCTTTCAGAAGTCGTGTTAAGGAAGTCAAATTATACATGGCCGGTTCTCCCCTGTAATAACAACAAATCGCGCAGGGTATTGCTTCGCAGCGTCTACAATTTCATGAACCGTGAGTGAAGGATGTTTATCTGCATCCCAAGAGTCTTTCACGTCGCACCAATGGCAGCCAACATCACATCCACCTAAACGAATGAAAAAGGCAGGGCGACCACTATGAAAACCTTCACCTTGGATTGTATAAAAAGCTTCCATGATTGGAAGCGTTTCGTCAGTTTTATTGTTTGACATGAGCCGGATAAATGCTCCGTTGAGCCGATAACAATGTATTTTGCAAAAGTCCCATGATGGTCATGGGTCCTACTCCTCCTGGAACGGGTGTGATATAACTGCATTTCTCAGCCACATTTTTAAAATCGACATCACCTGCTAAACGGAATCCACTTTTCAATTCCGGAGCTTCTACTCTTGTCATGCCTACATCAATAATCACAGCCCCTTCCTTCACCATATCCGCGGTAACAAAATAGGGAACGCCAATCGCAGCAATAATAATATCCGCTTGCAAGCAAATTTCTTTTAGATTCGTTGTTCGGCTATGCGTCAACGTTACGGTACAATTTCCTGGGTTTGTATTTCTAGAAAGTAAAATAGAGATAGGTGTTCCCACGATATTACTTCTTCCAATCACCACACAATGCTTTCCTGATGTTTCAATTTGATAACGCGCTAACAACTGCATAATTCCCTTTGGAGTAGCCGGAAGATAGGTTGGCAGTTGTTCCACCATGCGACCCAAATTCACAGGATGAAAACCATCTACATCTTTGGCTGGATCAATAGCTGCGGTAATGCGATGTACATTGATATGTTTGGTAAAGGGAGTTGAACAATAAAACCATCTACCCCATCATCGTCATTCAATTCTTTGATGACTTCGATGAGTGCATCTTCCTGCATGGTGGAATCAAATCGACGAAGTGGCTCTCAAAACTAACTTCCTTGCACGTACGAATTTTATTACCTACGTACGTTTCAGAAGCACCATCGTTGCCCACCAGTACCGCAACCAAATGTGGCGCACGATCACCTTTTCAAGAATAGTATCTACTTGTTCCTTGATTTCCTTCTTGATATTCTGAGAAGTTTCTTTTCCGTCGATTAAAATCACAATCTATATTTTAATAGGTTAAGGCCTTCTTGCAGGCATATTACGCATCATCTTCTGCGCATTTCCAGAAGTAAACATCTTCATCATCTTGCGCATGTCTTCAAATTGTTTAAGCAATTTATTTACATCCTGCACAGTTCTTCCGCTACCGGAAGCTACACGTTTCTTTCTCGGGCCACTTAATATTTCTGGCCTCTCTCGCTCTTCGTTTGTCATGGATTGAATGATGGCTTCAATATGTTTAAAAGAATCATTATCGATATCTACATCCTTCATCGCTTTTCCCATACCTGGAACCATCGCCATCAAATCCTTGATGTTTCCCATCTTTTTTATCTGTTGCAGTTGCCCTAGAAAGTGATTTAGATTAAATTGATTTTTGGCAGTCTTCTTTTGTAACTCGGCTGCTTCTTTTGCATCAAATTGTTCTTGGGCACGCTCCACCAAACTCACGATATCACCCATTCCTAAAATACGATCCGACATCCTGCTTGGGTAGAAAATATCCAATGCATCCATCTTCTCCCCTGTACCCACAAACTTAATCGGCTTATTCACCACCGATAAAATTGAAATGGCAGCACCCCCTCGTGTATCACCATCTAACTTCGTCAGCACTACGCCATCAAAATTGATACGATCGTTAAACGCCTTCGCTGTATTCACAGCATCTTGACCCGTCATCGCGTCCACCACAAACAAAGTTTCCTGTGGCTTGATGGTTTCTTTCAATCGGGCAATCTCATCCATCATTTGCTCATCAACCGCCAAACGACCTGCGGTATCAATGATGATGGTATTCAGTCCTTGCTTTTTAGCATGGTCAATCGCATTTCGCGCAATTTTTACCGGATCTTTTTGTTCACGATCAGAAAAAACTTCCACGCCAATTTGCTCACCTAGCACATGCAACTGATCAATCGCCGCCGGACGATATACGTCGCAAGCCACCAACAAAACCTGGCGACCTTTCTTCGATTTTAGATGATTAGCCAGCTTCCCGCTCAGCGTCGTTTTACCCGATCCTTGCAATCCCGACATCAAAATGATACTCGGATTCTCCTTCAAATTGATTTCCGTAACATCGCCACCCATGAGCGCTGTCAGCTCCTCATGCATAATCTTCACCATCAATTGCCCGGGCGAAACTGAAATCAATACATCGCGACCAATGGCTTTTTCCTTCACTACATCTGTGAAATGCTTGGCTACCTTATAGTTAACGTCGGCATCCAACAAAGCCTTACGGACTTCCTTCAGCGTCTCTGCGACATTTATTTCACTAATCTTTCCCTGTCCCTTCAGCGTTTTAAACGCCCTCTCGAGTTTATCTGATAAATTTTCGAACATTTTTTTTAGTAAGGTGCAAATTTAATGAAAAGGGACTATTAAGAGAAGTGATAGTAGTAATTTAAGTAAAACCTTCGGTGAAAGGATACGTCGCGAGGCTTCGCGATACAGATCAATACGAATGTACGATCCCGATAGCTATCGGGAACGAATCTTACTAATTCGCAGATCCGCTAAAACCTGCTTTGCCATCTGAAACTACAGTGCAAGATGGTATTTATCCCATTTATCCGCTTTGCCATCTTAAACTTCAGTGAAAGGTGGCCTGCCCCGTTTTTTCGGGGTTCTATATTTAAAGCATTATGATACTGTAATCTATCATAAAAATCTTAGCGAAGCCTCGCTACCATCATAATAAATCAGTGTTCCATCATTTATAGTACCCACAATAAATTAACTTACCTCCTATTCACCAATGTCAATTGTTTTTACTATTTTTAGAAATATGAAAAATCTTAACATAATTCTTTCTTCCCTCCTTATTTTGAGCATTTCCATCTCTGCCTGCAAAAAGGACGATGATGATGAGAAAGAAGCGAATACAAACTTATTTGTTGAAATAAATCGTGATGTTGCAAATTATTATATTGGAACTCCAGATATTGTTGAAGGAAATGGAAATGTCCACGGATTTATAAAAGTTCGTTACAATACAATTGCAGCAGCTGCTCTCGACAGTACAGGTAAACTTCCAATAGATTCAGTATTTCCAAAAGGGTCTGTTGTTGTAAAAGAAATTTATAGTTCAATAAACGGAGGCTTTATTCAATTCGCTGTGATGAAAAAAGATCCAGGAAATAAATATGCAGGCGCAGGATGGTTATGGGGTGAATATAAATCAGGCGGTGAAGTTACCTTTAGCGTTGCTAAAAAAGGCAACGGTTGTATCTCGTGCCATAGCTTACCCGATAATCGAGATTTGAATCGCGTTTTGATTTGCATTGAGAGCTGGATACGAATGTACTAATTACGAATACACGAAATGCTAACTAGGCGCTTCGCGAGGCTTCACGATACGAATCGATACGAAAATACGTCGCGAGGCTTTGCGATGCGAAGAAACACTATGCTGACAGCTATTGGGAGCGAAATTTGTTCGAATTGCTGGCGCTAGGTTAGTTTTGAGTCGTAATTATTTACTTTAAATAAACCTGTCATGCAACACAGCGGGAACCGCGAAAATCAGATTAATCCGTGTCATCTGTCTTCAAAAAAATTTTATGGACCCGGAGTAAATCATAAAAAATCATAGCGAAGCCTCGCTATAATCATAATAAATCAGCGGCTAAACAAACATATTTCCAAACACACTTCTCTTATCGATTATCAAAACGATCGTCTTTCTTTGTCAATTTTAAGTCTTGCAGAACCGACGATTTCACATTGATCTGGAAAAAATAATTTTGCTGGAATCCGAACGGTACCCAGTTCAAGCTCATCTCCCAACAATGTAAATTACGAACGATGCCGAGTGAAGTATAACTAAAATCTTTTTGTTCGAAATCGTAACCGGAATTGTAATTTACTTTCCACGAAGGTGTGAGTTGAAGATCACCATTGAAGTTTAATGTCTGTGTGATTTGATCGGGCGCATTTACATTGTTTAGGAAGAAAAAGTTATAACCAATGTTTAAGCTAAAAGGTACTGTAAAATCGAGGTAATCGGCTCTGTTTTTATTGATTTCGTCTAACTCTTCGGAAGAACCTTTATTCGATTTCAATTCTTTTTTCTTTGGAAGGATGTTGAAGTTTATACTAAAGTTTCCCGTACTGAAACGAGCCAATTTATTGTTTTCGGAAAGTTCCGTTTTATTGATTCGTATTCCTTGATCGTTGACCACATAGGGATCAAAAGTACCAAATAGATTGAGGGAAATGCGTTCTATGATGGTTGCTCTTCCACTGATGCTGATGGGTGATAAATTCAACGAGTCAGCAGCGAAGTTATAAGAGGTGCTCAAGGCTAAACTCTCTAGTAACTTCACTTTTTTCATGGTTTCGGAAGTATCGGTTTTCTGCCGCACTTTCATCTCGAAATTATTGTCGAGGGAGAAATTCATCAATGAAGATTTTCCTGCACCCGGGCCGCCAAACACAGCGCCTTCAAACACGGAATAACGTTGTAAATTTCCGAGAGTGTCGCGTTGTACATCTTTATAATATCCATATTGCTTTTCACTAAAATCCGGACGCCATGAAAAACCAATCGTAGGTGTCATGACATGACGAAATGCGGCTATCTTTCCGCGCTTGAATTGCAACATTCCATAAATACGTGTATTCATACTTGTGCTGAAAGCAAAGTCGCGAGCGGCTTTAAATCCTTCAACCGTATCCACATTAATCGTTTGCGTTTCTGAATCCCATTCTTTGCTGATGGTTTTTAAATACCATTTTTCATTGTAGGTGATTCCGGGACTTACTGTAAAATATTTTGCAACGGTAAAAGAAGTACTCAAGGGAACACTGTGCTGAATGCCGTATCTAAATTGCTCCAGAGATTCCTTTTTGAATAGTAAGGTATCTTTTGTGTTGATGGAGTTAATGAATGAAGTGGTTAATCCAATTCCAATTTTCTCATACCACTTTTGTCCACCTACAGCTAGTTTTCTTTTGAAGGGCGTGCGTCGCGCCAAGTTAAATGTTGCAGATGGCAAACTTAAATTGATATCACGCGTTTGATTGTTTTGACTATGCGACAAACTCACACTTAAGTTGATGGGCTTACCCGTCCACACCTTCGACCAAGCAACCGACGAAGTGAACGTATTCGTTAAAAAATTATTGGCATTTGACAAGTTATATTGATAAAAAGTAGCACTACCCGCATTCACATTCGCCGAAAAACTAGTTCCAGGATGTGATTTTGGATCTTGAGTATGATTCCATCTTACGAAGAAAGATTTCTCCAAACTATAATCCGGAAATTCAGGACGACTTACTTTATTTATCGAATAATTAACAGAGAAATTTCCGTTAAAGCGATACTTCCAGGCATAATTACTATAGGCATTTCCTCTCCAACTTCCTTTGGAATAAATATCGCCTGTTAAAGCTAAATCGAAATGATCATTCAGGCCAAGGTAATATCCTCCATTTTTCAAAAAGAAACCTAACTGTTGCGACTCTCCGTACTGGGGAAAAAGAATGCCAGAAGAACGACCTTTTTTGTTTGGAAAAAATCCAAAAGGAATAGCTAGCGGGGTAGGTACATCCATAATGTACAAATCAGCTGGACCTGTTACTACTTTATTATTTGGAATTACTTTAATTTTATTTGACTTTAAATAATAATGCGGATGCGGAGCATCGCACGTGGTATAATATCCATCTTTAATAAATGTACTGTTATCGGGTTGCTTCTTTACGACAGCTCCATGAATATAACTATCGCCATCTTTTGTGGTAACTTCTGTGATTTTTCCTTTCTTCGTATTAAAATTGTATCGAATTTGATCGGCGTGAAATTCATCCGTTCCTTGTTTAAACAAGGGTTTCCCAACGATGGATCCTGTTGAATCGGGTGCTCCTTTAGATGAAAGTACTTTAGTATTAAAATCGATGTCAATGTACTCGGCATCCAAGCGAATATCTTCATACGTCATCCAGGCTTTTCCAAATAAGTAAACCATTCCTGTGTCCAAATCATAAACGATAGAATCCTCTGCATAATAAGAAACCTTCGACTTAAAATCATCGGCTAACAGCAAGGAATCGTTTAAGGAAATTGTATCGTTGGCTAATATTTGCAGGCTATCTTCACTTGATAAAAGGCTATCGGAAACTCCTATGTTTAAGCTATCTTCTTTGTTTACAGATGATTCCACAGTAATTTCCTGAGCCTGGACAGAAGAAAAAGAGCTAAATGCTAAAAGCAGACATACGATCAACCAACAACTTAACGTTGAAAAGTTGCCAGAACCTCGTCTATCTAGATACCTCATTATCTCTATTATACAATAATTTTGAAGGCGCAAAGCTACAAAACCCGAACGTGAAAAGAAGATTCCTAATTGCCATATCGCTTGTATTGTTTTTTGTTCACCTGTCTTTCATAGGTCGATGCAAGGATAGATACAAAATAAAAACCATTGTGATTGATGCAGGACATGGTGGACATGATGCAGGTTGCCTAGGCGCTTCCTCTCGTGAAAAGCATGTTGCATTGGATATTGCCTTGAAATTGGGAAAGTTAATCGAGTCAAATTATCCAGATATTAACGTGGTTTACACCCGTAAAACAGATGTGTTTATTCCTTTGCATGAGCGTGCAAACATTGCGAATAAAGCTCATGCTGATTTGTTGATATGTATCCATCTCAATGCAGGAGGAAAAGCTGCTTTCGGATCTGAAACTTATGTGATGGGTAATCATAAAACAGAAAGTAATTTAGATGTTGCGAAACGTGAGAACGCCACGATTTTATTAGAAGATGATTATTTGAAAAAATACGATGGCTTTGATCCTAATTCACCGGAAGCGAATATTATTTTTTCACTGTATCAGAGTCAATTTATGAGTCAGAGTTTGTTGTTTGCTTCCAATATTCAAGATGAATTTACGGAATATGCCGGACGAAATAATCGCGGAGTGAAGCAAGCAGGATTTCTAGTGCTTTACAAGACGGCAATGCCTGCAGTGTTGATTGAATGTGGTTTTTTAACGCATGATGCAGAAGAGAAATACCTAGCTTCCGATAAAGGACAACAAACTATGGCTACTGCTATATACAGAGCTTTTAAAGAATATAAAGTAGATATGGAGTCGACTTCTGAAAATAATGTAAAGTCAGATATTCCACCTAAATCTGAACCTGTTAAAACCGAAAAGGAGCCTACTATTACACCTCCTGTTGAACAAGCGAAGACCACGAAAACTGATACTCCGGAGGAAAAGTCGCCGGTTACCTCTCCCACCTCAACTACTGCTACTCTTCCTTCTTCAACGCCTGAAAAGCAGAATTCTGGTCTAGCAGAAAAAGTATTAAATGATCTTAATTCCCCTTCTGTTTTTATCAGCGTTCAAATCGGCGCGAGTAAAAATCCAGGAACCGATAACTCTAAATTTGAGACTATCGAATCTATCAATATCGTGCAGTGTACTGATGGCTATACCCGATATTGTGTTGGAAAATATCTTTCTATTGCTGAGGCCCGAAAGAAATTGAATCAGGTAAAATCAAGTGGGAAAGCAGATGCCTTTTTAACCGCATTTAATGGAAATCAACGCATCAGCCTGCAAGAAGCAGAAAAATTAATTAAAAAATAATCGATCCATATTTGCATGGTTGCTTCAATTTCTCAAAGTTTCCATTGTATGTTGTAATTTCGAACCATAAAATAGTTGAGATGATAGCACAATTCTTATTTATACTCTTACTTTCTGTCGGCATTTATTTTTTGTTATCCGTGTGAAGAAAGTAATGCGCAATATTAATTTGGGAAGAGAGAAAGTAATCAACGATCGTAAAAATGAACGCTGGCAAACAATGGCGCGAGTGGCCATGGGGCAGTCGAAGATGGGTGCTCGCCCTGTTGCTGCATTCTTTCATTTTTTGATTTATGTAGGATTTATCATTATCAATATTGAAGTGTTGGAGATCATGATCGATGGTGTGTTTGGTACGCATCGTGTTTTGAGTTTTATGGGTGGATTTTATGATTTTCTCATTGGTAGTTTTGAATATTTAGCCATTGGAGTTTTAGCAGCATGTGTTATATTTCTTATCCGTAGAAATGTAATTCGACTCAAACGATTTCATATGGCAGAGATGACTTCTTGGCCGAAGTCGGATGCAAATTTGATCTTGATCACTGAAATATTTTTGATGACAGCCTTTTTATTGATGAATGCCAGCGACGCATTGCTACAATCGAGAGAAGCTGCGCATTATGTAAAAGCAGGTGCATTTCCCGTGAGTAGCGGACTGTTTGGGATGCTAAGCAGTTATTCCAATGAAGCACTGATTATGATAGAGCGCGGCTGCTGGTGGTTTCATATCATTGGCATTATTGCTTTCTTAAATTATGTTCCTTATTCGAAGCATTTTCATATACTCCTCGCTTTTCCAAATACATGGTACAGTAATTTGAATCCGAAAGGACAATTTAACAATATGGAGAGTGTGACGAATGAAGTGAAATTGATGATGGATCCGGCTGCTGTCCCTCCTCCTACTGATTCGAATGCATTGCCTCAACGATTCGGTGCAAAAGATGTGAAGGATTTAAATTGGAAACAATTGATGGATGCTTATTCTTGTACAGAATGTGGAAGATGTACATCTGTTTGTCCAGCTAATATTACCGGGAAATTATTATCGCCTCGTAAAATAATGATGGACACACGGGATCGCCTGGAAGAAGTTGGAAAAAATATCGATGTGCACGGTTCGGATTATGAAGATGGAAAATCACTCATTAACGATTATATCAAGGAAGAAGAAATTTGGGCATGTACTTCTTGCAATGCCTGTGTGGAAGCCTGTCCCGTGTTAATTGATCCACTAAGTATCATCATGGATCTGCGTCGATTCAAAGTGATGGAAGAAAGTGCGGCTCCTGCTGAGTTGAATGGGATGTTTACCAAGATGGAAAATAATGGGGCTCCCTGGCAATTCTCGCCTGCTGATCGTATGAACTGGAACGAAAATTAATCTACAGGAAACAAACGAATGATTATGGAAGATTTTAAAGTGAATACAATGGCAGATATGATGGCACGCGGTGAGAAGCCTGAGATCCTTTTCTGGGTGGGCTGTGCTGGGAGTTTTGACGATCGCGCTAAAAAAGTGACCAAGGCACTAGCGAAGATTTTACATCATGCAGGAATTAAATTCGCCGTGTTAGGTACTGAAGAAAGTTGTACCGGAGATCCTGCCAAACGTGCCGGAAATGAATTTTTGTTTCAGATGTCGGCAATGAATAATATCATGGTCCTTAACGGTTACGAGGTAACGAAAATTGTAACTGGCTGCCCCCATTGTTTTAATACGCTTAAAAACGAATATCCCGAATTGGGAGGAAATTATGAGGTAGTTCACCATAGTCAGCTTCTGCAAGAATTCTTGGATGCAGGGAAAATTTCGGTGGAAGGCGGTGCCTATAAAGGAAAGAAAATTACTTTTCACGATCCTTGTTACCTTGGGCGAGCAAATAAAGTGTATGAAGCTCCTCGCCAAGTGATCATGCGTTTGGATAGTTTGATGACAGAGATGAAACGCAGCAAGGCAAATGGATTATGTTGCGGTGCTGGCGGTGCTCAAATGTTTAAAGAACCAGAAAAAGGTAACAAAGACATTAACATGGAACGCGCTGAAGAAGCTTTAGCGACCTCTCCCGACGCTATTGCTGTAGCTTGTCCTTTCTGCATGACCATGATCAGTGATGGTGTAAAATTGCATGAAAAGGAAGACACTGTGAAAGTGAAAGATATAGCAGAGATGATCGCAGAAGCGATGGATTTGTAAGCCTAAAATAATTTTAAAGTAGGATTGATGGAATAAAAATTTCATCTCTGTGGAATGTTTCAAAACCGAATTATTAATTTTTTCTTTGCTCTACTGATCCTGCAATTCATCGAATTTTAATCTATAATAATTAACATTTTTTAAAGATGAGTAAGAAATTTTTTAGGAAGCTGTTACTGTTATTGTTTCGTAACCTGCATTAAACGAGATGGTTATATATATGTGTTCCAATTTCGTTTTCTTGTTCTGTTTTACTTTGTGAATCTTGATTTTCTACTCCTTAAATTCAAAATAGATAGCCCACATTCTTATACCTTTGCACCAAAGTCAGATACCCTATTATGCCGAAAAAATCAGTCAGCGCCTTCAAAGAGTTTTTATGGGAGGTGGGCGGTATTTCAGATTTCACAATTCGCTTTTTTAGAGAAGGATTTAAGCCGCGTTATGAGTGGTCGGAATTAGGTCGTCAATGTTTTATCATTGGTTATAAGACTTTACCTCTTGTAGGAGTTACCGCCTTTATCATGGGTTTGGTATTAACCGTGCAAAGTCGACCTACATTAGAAGAGTTTGGTGCTGAATCGTATTTACCAGCGATGGTCGCACTTTCCGTTATCCGTGAAATTGGACCTGTAATCACTGCACTTATTTGTGCAGGAAAAATTGGCTCCAGCATTGGAGCGGAGTTGGGCTCAATGAAAGTGACAGAGCAAATTGATGCGATGGAAGTTAGTGGAACTAATCCATTCAAGTATTTAGTGGTGACGCGTGTGGCTGCCTGTACTTTGATGCTGCCATTATTGGTGATCATTGCCGATTTAATTTCTTTGTATGCAGCATATGTAGGTGTGAACATAAAAGATGTGGTGAGTATCGACTTATTCTTTAGTCAAGTTTTTAATTCTTTGGTTTTTGGAGATGTTTTGCCTGCACTCATAAAAACATATTTCTTTGGATTTGCTATTGGAATCATTGGATGTTATAAAGGTTACAACTCGATGAAAGGAACAGAGGGTGTTGGTATTGCTGCGAATTCTGCCGTTGTGGTTTCTTCATTAGTCGTGTTTATTTTGGATCTAATTGCGGTGCAAATCGCAGAAATAATGGGACTTACCTAAAATGGATACCAAAGTAATACACCATTTCCCGAAGCCAGTGGATCCGAATGCCCCAAATATTGTGGCCATAAAGGATCTCTATAAATCTTTTGGTGATAATCATGTATTAAAAGGATTTGATTTAAATCTTCGTAAAGGAGAGAATTTAGTGGTGCTGGGAAAATCTGGTTCCGGAAAATCAGTTTTGATTAAATGTATGGTTGGTCTGCTTTATCCTGAAAAAGGAATGGTGGAAGTATTCGACAAAAATATTCCCAAATTAGATCGTGATGAATTAGATCATATTCGCGTGAAAATCGGATTCCTCTTTCAAAGTTCAGCATTATATGATTCCATGACTGTACGAGAGAATTTGGAGTTTCCATTGCGTCGACATTGGATCAGTAAGACTCGAGCCGAGGTAGATGAATTGGTGCTAGAAGCCTTAGAGAATGTTGGACTCAAGCATGCCGTTGATTTAATGCCTTCAGAGTTATCAGGTGGAATGAGAAAGAGAATTGGTCTGGCGCGTACTTTAATCCTGAAACCCGACATCATTCTCTACGATGAGCCTACTACTGGTTTAGATCCCATCACCAGCAGGGAAATCAGTAATTTAATAGTCGATATTCAACATAAGTACAATACTTCATCCATCATCATCACGCACGATATGGCTTGTGCTAAAATTGTTTCTAATCGTGTAATTGTATTAGTAAATGGAATTAAATTCATTGAAGGTACTTACGATGAATTGGAAAAATCAACAGACCCTCAAATTAAACCTTTCTTTGAATAAACATGGAAAAAGCTGCAAATACGATTAAACTTGGAATCTTTGTGATGACTGGAACCATACTGCTAATCGTTTCATTATACCTCATTGGTTCCAAGCAAAATTTGTTCAATAAAACATTATCCATTTATGTGCACTTTAATAATGTGAATGGATTAATTACTGGAAATAATGTTCGATTTGCAGGTATTACTATCGGAACTATTAATAAAGTAACTATCGAAAATGATACTTCTGTATTGGTGGAGATGGTTATTCGTGAAGATGCAATGCGCTATATCCGAAAGAAATCAATTGCCGAAATTGGATCTGATGGATTGATGGGAAATAAGTTAATTAATATTTCAACATTAGACGCTTCTTCACCTTTTGTGGTAGAAAATGATACCATCACAAGTCAAGGTTCTGTAGCTACTGACGAAATGATGCGCACATTAAATACAACTAATAATAATGTACTTGACATCACGCACGATTTAAAAACGATTACTAAGCGCATTTCTGAAAGTAAGCCCTTGTGGGATTTATTATCCGATACAGTTCCTCTGGAAAACTTGCGTCGCACACTCCTTAGTATTGAAAACGCATCTCATTCCGCTGTTAACTTGACTAAAGATGCTGAAGCTATTTTAAATGAAATTAAAAGAGGTCAGGGAATGGCGGGGAAAATACTTTCTGACGATTCCGTGGCTAAAAACTTTGAAGTAACCGTCGAGAATTTAAAAGCAGCCACTGATACCGCTAAACTTGCACTGCATCACATGCATGAGTTTATGGAAGACCTGAACATTACTCCTGGACCATTAGGTGTATTGGCACGCGACACTGCCATGGCATTAGACATGAAAGCCATTTTTGCAAATTTAAATGTAAGCACCCAACTGCTGAACGAAAATTTAAAAGCAATGCAAAGCAATTTTTTGTTTAGAAAGTACTTTAAGAACAAAGCCAAAGAAGATAAAAATTAATAACACTAAGAAAGAATTGAAAAGCTACAACATATTGTAGTTTTTCAACTCCTTCCGTTTCTTGAGAACTCATCGCATTTTTTAAAAAAAACTAACATTTCTCATTTTTTTTGGTTACAAAAGTCACCAACATATTAGATCTTCCATGTTTCCTTTGTAACATGGCTATACATTCCACAAAATCCAGCAAAGCAGCATCTTTTTTAAAAGTGATCGCTAATCCAACCCGAATTGAAATCATTACTCTTTTAGCTCCTAAAAAGAAGTTATCGGTGAATCAATTATGTGCTAAACTCAATATTGAACAATCATTAGTTTCTCACCATCTGAAAAATATGAGAACCAGTGGAGTCTTAGAAGCAACGAGAGATGGTATCAATATTTATTACTCCATTGCTGCACCCAATGTGTTGGAAATTTTAAAATTGGTTAATGCCTCCATTGGAATTAAAAAATGAGTCCATAAAAGGGAAGAATCAACGCTAGCGTTGCCTCTCCCCCTTTTGCAGCTTTAGAAATTAATATCCAAAAACCTGATTCAATTCTAATTCAGTCACAGGTCCGAATTTTTCAAATGTTTTTAAATTGATTTTATCCTTTGATCCAATAACAGCGATCCTGTATTTTTTTCCTTTGATGTATTTCAAATGAAAAGCTTCTACATCTTTAATCGACATCGATGAGATTTTTTCGTAAGACTCTTTTCTTAAATCATAATTGATTCCCATTTTTTGAAGTCCATGATACGATCTTAAAATTTCCATTTTAGTGATTCTGTCGCTAGCAATACCTTGTAACATGCCATCTTTTGCTTGAGAATAGGACTTTTCTGACACCGGCATTTCCTGTAATAGTTCCATCATCCCGTCCAATGCTTCAGGTAATTTGTCGGCTTGTGTGCCGATATAGGCCATATTTAAATAAGAACGATCTAATCGGTTGGGTGTAATATAGCGTGAGCTCACCGAATAGGCTAAAGCTTTGCTTTCTCGCATCGTTTGAAAAACAGGAGACGACATACTTCCTCCAAAATATCGGCTATACATTTGTATCACGGGCTGTAAATTTTTGTCATAGCTTCCTCCCTTAGATAAGAATTGAACTTCTGCTTGCTTCATATCGTAATTTACATAATATACGTTTCCATCATCGGTTGACTGCTCGGAGAATTTTTTTCCAGATGTGGTGGCTTGAAGTAATCGTGGCGCTTTGTGGAATTTATTTAATAAATCATTAAGTTTTTCAGATTTTAAAGGGCCATAATAATCAATTCGATGAAAATAACCTGTTAAATTTCGCAACATGATTGCTAAGTCCTTACCTGAAACTTGCTTCAGCTCTTCTTCACTCATTAAATAGGTGGCTGCAGATTCAGCACCATACCTAGCATAAGAAGATACACGTGATAAAATTTCATTTTTATTCAGCTTAGCATTCTCTCTTTTTCAAGATATCATTCACTAGATTTTTCAATGCTTCTTCGTCGGCGATTGGACCTGCTAACAAATCTTCCAATAAAAGTATAGCGGGAATAAAATTATTACTGATTCCTTCCAGTTGGATGGTGATTTGATCCTCTCCGCATGTCGCAGAAAAAGAACATCCTAACTTGTAAAACTCTTCTTGTAATTTTGATGCTGATAAGGTAGCTGTTCCTAAATAATCAACATATTGCATAATCAAAGGCCATCGTTTATCGCTTGAACTTCCCATTTCAAATGTGTAGTTCAATGAAAATAAATTGTTTTCTGAATTTACAACAGAATAAATAGGAATCGAATTTTTTAATTTTGAAGTACTAATAGAAGTTGAATAGTCAATGAATACAGGAGAAATAGGATTTACTTTATTACTAATAATTTTCTTTAGAAATTCGGATTGCAATTCTCGATTCATTTCTACGGGTGTGATGGCTGGCTTCTCCACTTTCACCCTGTTCTCATCAACACCATTTCGTTTGTAAACAATGACATAATTTTCTCCATACCAATCGCGAACAAATTGAATAACTTGCTCCTTATTTATTTTGGAAAGTCGATCCATACGATTAACAACATTTTTATAGGGTACTCCATCTAAAGCAGAATTTAGCATTGCTGACGCTCGATTAAAATTATTCTCATACGATTTCTCTTGTTCCAATCTCAAGTTATTTACCACAGCAGGAATCATCCAATCTGGAAAATTTCCTAACTTCAATTCCATTATTTGCTCAAGAATAAGATCCCGTACTTGTTCTAAAGATTGCCCCTCGCGAGGTCTTCCGCTGAACATATGTACGCTGTAATCTTTCATTATGTCGGTAGAAGATCCAGCACTTAATACTTTTTGCTTTGTGTTGAGATTGATATCTAAAAGTCCAGCTTGTCCATTGGATAAAATGTAATCAACAATAGTTAATAAATCAGCGTCTGGGGAGTTTGCTCCTCTAAATCGAAATCCCATCATTAAACTTTCTGCATCTGGACCTACCACTTCTTTTACAACGGGAACTTTGATTAATTTTTCTTGGGCCACTTTAAAAGAGGGGAAATCTTTAGGCATCCAGCTTCCGAATTTTTCATTGATGATGCGTATGGCTTCATCCGGATCAAAATCTCCACTCAACGAAATAACCATATTGTTAGGTACATAATAAGTGTCGAAATATTTTTGAATGGCCACTAATGAAGGACTCTTTAGATGTTCAATGGTTCCAATAGTCGTTTGCGTACCATATTGATGATTTTCAAATAAGCTTGCATACAATGATTCATACATTTTGATCCATCTCGATCTAATGAAATATTCTTCTCTTCGTAAACTGCTTCTAATTCTGTATGGAATAAACGCATTACTAATTTTCTAAATCGCTCTGCCTCTATGGTTAGAAAGTTTTCAAGTTGATTGCTAGGCACATTATTGATGTATACGGTTTGTTCATTCGAAGTATAAGCATTGACTTGAGTCACTCCCAACCCTTCCATCATCTTATCAAACTCATTTGGAATGGCATATTTAGACGCTTCATTTGAAACAGAGTCAATCTGATGATAAATTTTCTTCCGTTGCAAACTGTCTTTCGAAGCACCGTACTGTTCATATAAACTTACGATGGTATCTAGCAATGGCTTTTCTTTAGAATAGTCGCTGGTTCCAAATACGTCCGTTCCTTTAAAAAGCAAATGTTCAAGATAATGTGCTAAACCTGTGTGATCAGCAGGGTCTTGTTTTGAGCCTGATTTGATACCAATCATCGATTGAAATCGAGGTTCATCCTTATATACTGACAAATATACCGTCAGGCCATTTTCCAAATTGTAGATTATTGCCTTCAGCGGATCACCGGGGATGGTATCATAGGGAAGCGATAAAGTTGATTGTTGAGAAAAGGAATTGAATGGGAGAAAACCCAATATCAATATGTAGATCAATTGTTTGAAATTCTGCATGATTATTTAATTTTTAGAATGTCAAAAGTAAAAAAGGATTCGGTTTAATCACCTTAAATTGCGGATTTACCCGAATTATGCTTCAACAGGCGGAGTTTTACTTTTTTAGGTGACTACTTTTTATCATTTTTGTACATCCATGAATAGGTTTCTTAACTATCTCGCATTCTCTTTATTAGCAATTGTGGCTTATCCAGGTTTTACCCAAACCTTAGAAGGGCGGTTTTGGTATTTTGGAAATCAAGCTGGGTTAGATTTTAATTCTAATCCTCCTACCCCCATTACAAATGGTGCTATGAGTGCTTTTGAAGGATGTGCTACCATTTCAGATGTAAATGGAAATCTTCAGTTTTACACGAATGGAAATATGGTTTGGGATCGAACGCATACTCCCATGCCTTCTGGAACGGGATTAAATGGAGATGGAGCAGCCACACAAACTGCTATCATTGTTCCCAAACCTTCAACACCAGGGATATATTATATTTTCACTGTAGATACAAATGGAGGACCACGTGGACTTTGCTATAGCGAAGTAGATATGAGCTTAAATGGAGGCAATGGTGATGTTAGTGTAAAAAATATTACGATTGCAACGCCTGTTACTGAAAAACTAACTGCTGTTCGACATGCAAATGGAATTGATGCATTTGTCATTGTTCATGGCTGGAATAACAATGATTTTTTAACTTTTCTAATAACATCCACGGGTGTTTCTTTGACACCCATTACATCTGCGGTAGGTACAGTTCATGGAGGAAATTTCACTAATTCACATGGATATTTGAAAGCAAGTTCTGATGCTCAGAAATTAGCATGTGCTATTCGTGGATTAAAAGTTTGCGAAATTTTTGATTTTAATAATATCACTGGACAAATTTCCAATCCGATAAATATCACCTTCACGCCACAAATATATGGCGTAGAATTTTCTCCCGATAGCAAGTATGTTTACGTTGGAACCACAACGAATCCCGGTGAAATTATTCAATATGATGTAAAAGCAGGTAACAATGCAGCAGTCATAGCTTCGGGTCAATCCATAGGTACTGTTCCAGGATTTATTGGAGGATTGCAATTGGGGATTAATGGTAAAATTTATGTTTGTCAATTTCAATCTACCTCTTTAGCTTGCATTGATCAGCCTACCCTATCGGGTGTGGCAGCTGGATTAAATTCCAACTCTTTATTCCTAGGAGGAAAAATTGCACAATATGGGATGCCTAACTTTTTGCAAAGCTTCTTTATAGTCGCTGATTTCACATATGCAGATACTTGTTCTAGAATGCCAACAAATTTTACTACGATCTTTCCTGCTCCCGATTCGGTGAGATGGGATTTTGGTGATCCAGCATCTGGTATCTTTAATGTAAGTAATCAAATTAATCCTCAACATACTTATAACACTGGCGGTAATTATACGGTTACTGCAGTGGTTTGGTCAGGTCTATTGAGGGATACGGTTCGTTATACGATCCAGATAATTGAAACGCCAAATCCTGATTTGGGAAGTGATTTTACGGCTTGTGATGGTGATACCATCGTCTTAGATCCAGGATCTTTCCCAGGATTACCTATTTTGTGGCAGAACAATACGTCGACCCCAACCTTTGATGCAACCTCTTCAAATTTGTACTGGGTGCGCATCGATAATCAAGGATGCATTTGGGCTGATACAGTAAATGGAGTATTTAATCTTTCTCCAATTGTCGATTTAGGACTCACCATGAATGCATGTGATGGCGACACAGTTGTCCTAGATGCAAGCAATCCTAATGCAACCTTTATCTGGCAAAATGGAACAACAAATCAAACTTTACCTGTTACCGTTTCCGGACTTTATAGTGTTACTGTTACAGAAAATAACTGCTCAGCCTCAGATGATGTAAACGTTATCTTTTCGATTTCTCCAACGGTTTCTTTTGGATCGGATACAACATTATGCAAGGGCTTCCCTCTCTTTCTTGACGCAACCAACCCTAATGCTACTTATCTATGGCAAGATGGTTCGGTCGATCAATTTTTTTAGCTGAAGATCCCGGAATTTATACTGTAATAGTAACCATTAATAATTGCACTGCTACTGATACGATCATCTTAGATCAGCAAGATCGCCCCGTATTAACCTTTGGAGAAGATTCAATTCTTTGCGCTGGCCAGTCGTTGGTGTTAAGTGCCTATAATTATGGGGCTACTTACACTTGGCAAGATGGAAGCACAGATTCTACTTACGAACCTCGTGTAACTGGATTATATTATGTAGATGTGGTTAACCAATGTGGAAGCATCAACGATTCCATCTTGCTTACTTTTAATATTTGTAACTGCCTAGTGTATGTTCCAAAAGCTTTTACTCCCAATCACGATTCTAAAAATGAAATTTTCAATTACAAAGCGAACTGTACCGACTTTAATGCTCGTTTGGATATCTATACTCGATTTGGTCAGCTGATTTTCAGTACTCAAAATCCAGATTTAGGTTGGGATGGAACCTTTGACGGAAAAGAAGCCCCAGAAGGGGTTTATACCTACGTTTTGAAATACTCTGGCTACGACAACGGACGATTTTTGGAAGACGTTGTCCGAAGCACGTTTTTGCTGTTTCGCTAATTCAACTACAATTGTTAGAAAAAGATCTACCATTCAATCGCAGAGTTTGCGACCAACATCCAACATCCAATATCTAAAACTGTTAATAAATTAACTCTTCTCTACTCATCTCATTGGAGAAGAGCTTTTATTTTTAGTAGTAATAGCAAAGTGAGAAAGTTATCTTTGCAAGAATGCCAAAATTAGGCTTCAAATCATTCGAAAAAATTAAAGTTTAATATGATTATCACGTACTTAGGACATTCTTGTTTTACCCTTGAGGTAGATAATAAGGTTCTTCTATTTGATCCCTTCATTTCATCCAACGATTTGGCTACTTCAATAGATATAAAGAAGTTAATGCCAAATTATATCTTGATTTCTCATGGACACGAGGACCATATTTCGGACGCTGTTTCCATAGCAAAACAGAGTGGCGCTATGGTTATAAGTAATTGGGAAATTATAGATTGGCTTAAAAATCAGGAGTTGAGAATGCTCATCCCATGAATATCGGCGGACATTGGATGTTTGATTTTGGAAAGGTAAAATGCGTGAATGCGGTCCACAGTTCTTCACTTCCAGACGGATCCTATGGCGGAAATCCAATGGGGTTTTTGTTAGAAACAAAAGATGGAAACATATATTATGCTGGGGATACTGCGTTAACTTTAGACATGAAATTAATTGGTGATTACAAAAAGATTGATCTTGCCTTCTTGCCAATCGGAAATAACTTTACCATGGGTATTGACAATGCTGTTATTGCCAGTGATTTTATTCATTGTGATAAAATTATTGGGATGCATTACGATACATTCGGGTATATAAAAATTGATCATGACGAAGCATTTGGGAAGTTTGCTGCGGCCGGAAAAGAACTTCTGTTATTAAAAATCGGAAAAAGTATTACATTATAATTCAACATTTTATATAATTCAACGAAAGACCTACTTCAATGGCAAAAATCATAGCAATAGCGAATCAAAAAGGCGGTGTAGGTAAAACCACCACAGCAATAAATCTAGCGGCCAGTTTGGCTGTTCTTGAATATCGCACCCTTTTGGTGGATGCAGATCCACAAGCCAATGCCACTTCCGGTGTAGGCTTTGATCCACGTACTGTCAAGACTTCCATCTACGAATGTATCATCAACGATGTGAATCCAAAGGATATCATTTTAGAAACAAAGACTCCTCACCTTTATCTCCTCCCTTCGCATATAGATTTAGTAGGCGCTGAAATCGAAATGATTCAAATGCCCAATCGCGAACGAATGATGAAGCAAGTGTTGGAAACTGTTTCGGCTGATTTTGATTTTATCATTATCGATTGTTCACCTTCACTCGGATTAATTACTATCAATGCTCTAACGGGAGCCGATTCTGTGATTATTCCTGTACAATGTGAGTATTTCGCTTTGGAAGGTTTAGGAAAGCTTCTGAATACCATCAAAATTGTGCAAAGTAGATTGAACCCCGAATTGGCCATTGAAGGAATTTTATTGACGATGTATGATATGCGCCTTCGATTGAGCAATCAAGTGGTCGAAGAAGTAAAGACGCATTTCCAGGATATCGTTTTTGATACCATTATTCAACGCAATACTAAATTAGGAGAAGCACCAAGTTTCGGTGAAAGCATTATCATGCACGATGCAGCCAGTAAAGGAGCAATCAATTATTTGAACTTAGCTCGCGAAATTTTGCAGAAAAATAATATGACTCGTATGTCGGCAGAAGAAAAAGTGCTGAACGATAAAGTAATGGATAAGTTAAAAATATCAGAGAATTAATTTTTGATCAAGGAATAAATTATGTCAACGAAAAAATCAGCCTTGGGAAAAGGGTTAAGTGCCTTACTCGAAGGAAATATTACCACGGATCAAGAATCCGTAGAAATTGGTCAGTCAATAGGAGATGCATCTCAACCGAAACAAAGTCCAGGGGGCGTTTCATTAATTCCACTTATACAAATTGAAGCCAACCCCTTTCAACCTCGTACGGAGTTTGATGAGTCGGCACTAAAAGAATTGGCGGAATCGATCCAAACTCAAGGCATCATTCAACCCATTACGGTGCGTCGCATGAGTCACGATCGTTATCAAATCATCAGTGGTGAGCGTCGTTATAAGGCTTCTCGATTAGCTGGACTTACCTCAATTCCTGCTTATGTCCGTACAGCCAACGATCAATCTATGTTGGAGATGGCATTGGTGGAAAATATTCAACGTGAGAATCTAAATGCGCTGGAAATCGCAATTAGCTATCAGCGTCTCATCGAAGAATGTAGTTTAACACAAGAGGCATTGGGCGAGCGTGTAGGTAAAGAAAGATCTACGGTGACTAACTATTTGCGCTTATTAAAACTTCCCCCTCAGGTGCAGTTTGCAATCCGTGATGGCCGAATTACCATGGGTCATGCCAGAGCTATTTTGGGAGTTGATGATATCGGAATGCAATTGAAAATTTTCAATGATATCATTGAAAATGATCTCTCAGTTCGAAAAGTGGAAGATTTAGTGCGCCAAAGTTCTCCGAAGAAAAAGGGAAAGGACAAAAAAGGAAATGCTTCTTGGGCGGTAGAAGTAAGAAACCTGGAAGATCGATTAGAACATCGCTTTGAAACAAAAATTGCAATTAAACATAAAGACAATGGTAGCGGTCAAATCATCTTCAACTATTTTAGCAATGATGATCTAAACCGTTTGATGGATTTATTGGATTTTGATTAATACTTCAAGTACATATTTAATGAAAACATTTCCCCTCCAATTCCATGTTAGAGGGGTTTTGTTATTGATGCTATCTCTCCTATTTTCAAATGTGACGGTGGCGCAAGATACTTTGGTAAAATCCATCTTGCCCGATACCCTCATCGTAAAAGGTGAAAATTCTTCTCCTGATACGATTCCATTTCGAACCGATACCGTCCTTGTTCAAACTCAAACTCCTCTTCAATTTGTCGATTCGCCCAAAGTACATTCGGTGCGAAAAGCAACTTTATTATCAACCTATTTGCCGGGTGCCGGACAAGTTTACAATAGGAAATCATGGAAAGTACCTATCATTTACGCCGCTTTTGCTGGGATGGGATATCTCATCAAATTCAACCACGATAACTTCAAGAAGTTTGATAAAGCTCTAGTCACGCGTTACGACAATGACCCCAATACGGTGGATGCTTACGCGACCATTTATTCGGAAGATAATCTGAGATCCCTGAGTGATTTTTATCGAAGAAACCGCGACCTTTCAGTAATTGGACTCACGCTCATTTATGTATTGAATATTGTAGATGCGCATGTGGATGCTCATTTATTCAACTTCAATGTCGATGATGATCTAAGCTTGAGAGTAAATCCAACATTTGAGATGGGCCCCTACTTCTCAAGTGCCGGACTTTCACTTTCTTTGCACTTCTAAAGATTGAATATGAAAATCGCAATGATTGGTACCGGGAAGATGGGCATGGCTGCTGCGGCGGCGGCACGGCTGGCTGGGCATGAAATTGTTTTTGAAATCAATCACCTCAACCGAGCAGATTTTTCAATTGAAGATTTAAAAAAGGCAGATATCGCCATTGAATTCACACAGCCTGATGCAGCGGTCGAAAATTTATATTGGTGTTTAGAAGCAGGTATTCCTGTAGTTTCCGGAACAACTGGCTGGCACAAACAATATGATGAGGTTCGTGAACGATTTGTGAAGTCTAAAGGAAGTTTATTAACGGCCACCAACTTTAGCGTTGGAGTAAACATTATGTTTGAGCTCAGTAAACAACTTGCATCGTGGATGAAAGAGCATCCACAGTACCATCCTTCCATGCAAGAAACGCATCATACCCGCAAGCTGGATAAACCCAGCGGCACAGCGGTTACTTTAGCACAGGATCTGTTAAAAGTCCATAATGCGTATCAAAACTGGGAGTTGATAGAAAGCAACCAAAAGCATGAAAAAAACGTATTACCCGTTCATGCGATTAGAGAGAATGAAGTGATAGGAATTCATGAAATAATCTGGGAATCTTCCATCGATAAAATCACCATCGCCCATGAAGCATTCAACCGAGAGGGATTTGCACAAGGAGCTGTTCTTGCCACGGAATGGTTGAGAGGTAAAATTGGGGTTTTCGGTATGTCGGATGTACTCTTTGGAAAGATAAAATAAATATAAGTGTCTCTAAATAAATTGATTTTTTAATTTCGTCAATTACAAAGTATAAAATATGAATTGGAAATTTTGGCAAAGTAGCGGTAGAAAAAGTAAATCGAGAGAATGGTTGGATGCCATTCTTTTTGCTGTTATCGCTGCAACGATTATTCGAACGTTTTTCATTGAAGCATTCACCATCCCTACTCCTTCGATGGAAAAAACCTTGATGGTGGGTGATTTCTTATTTGTGAGTAAAGTAAACTACGGAGCTCGTACGCCGATGACTCCTCTTTCTATTCCTTTCATGCACCAGGAGATTCCTATTATCGGTGGCAAATCGTACTCTGAAGCTTGGAAACTTCCTTACTATCGATTACCTGGCTTTGCAGATGTGAAGAACAATGATATTGTGGTATTCAATTATCCGATGGAAGACGATCGACCCATCGACAAGCAAACCCATTATATCAAAAGATGTGTTGGTATTGGTGGCGATACATTGCAAGTAAAAAACCGTGTTGTATACATCAACGGAAAAAAGGCGATGCAGCCCCGAAAGAGTCAATACATCTACGATATTCAAACTACGGGAAGTGGTTTGAGTGAGCGAGTGTTGAAGAAAAATGATATTACCGATGGTGGACCTGCTTACCAAATTGGCGATTATCGGTATTGTCTAACTCAGAAGCCGCTGCTAATTTAAAAGCATTGCCAAATGTGAGTAACATGCAAGTGATGACGATGCCGGACGGACAATATGAGGATTATATTTATCCATTCGATCCGCAGTTAAAATGGAATATGGATAATTACGGCCCTATTTATATTCCTAAAAAAGGAGCGACAATTACACTTACCTCGAATAACATCAATATTTACAAACGTGTTATTACAACTTACGAAGGACATCAACTAGAAATTGAAGGAACAACATATAAAATTGACGGAAAAGTTACCACTAGCTATACATTCCAACAAGATTATTTTTTCATGATGGGCGACAACCGCCATAATTCGGCCGATTCACGCTACTGGGGATTTGTTCCCGAAGATCATATTGTAGGGAAAGCCGTATTTATTTGGATGTCGTGGGATACAAATGGATCTTTCTTCTCTAAAATTCGTTGGAGTCGTTTGATGAATTTGATACATTACAACAATGACTAATACTGCATTGATCGTGTTATCTTCTCGGTAACATTTCATCGAGGTATTACAATTTATGTTGTCCGTGTAATGTACATGTCAGGGTTTAAGAGCGTTCTCATTTCTTCTCATTATTTACCCTTGCGTGAATACATGTCTTTATTATTGACGGCAGATTTGATTTATGTTGATGAAAATGAAGTTTGGCAAAAGCAAACTTTACGAAACAGAACTTATCTTTTGGGAGCGAATGGAGTGCAATCGTTATCCATTCCTGTAGAGCATACGGGTGGTGTAAAAACTGCTATTAAGGACATTAAAATTAGTTACCAGCAACCCTGGACCAGAGTGCATCAAGGAGCTATTTTTTCGGCGTATAATACTTCTGCTTTCTTTAATTATTTTAAAGATGATTTGTTTGCCATTTATGATGAACAACCCACGCACCTACTCGATTTCAATCAAAATATTTTGCAATTTTTATTGAAGAAATTAAAGTTCAAAGGTCGTATGGAAGTATACGCGAATCAAGAAGTAGATGCAGATTTTCGTCAACTTGATTCTTTAAAATTGATTCAAGAAAAAAATATTGTTTTAGAAAAATATAATCAAGTCTATTTTTAACACTAGAGCCACGAAGTTCACTAAGTGCACTAGAGTTTTATTCCTTCGTGCACTTTTGTGAACTCAAGTGACCTCTTGTGCCCTCTAGTGCCTGCCTGCCGGCAGGCAGGTTGAAAAAGCCATTTTAAATATATTACCATCAATAATCTGAGGACTAAAATCTAATATTATCTCGATTTTGCTTAGATTTGTACTTCTTAAAATAGGGTAAATTAGCCATAATACGCTCAAAAACAATTTAATATGTCAATTAGCAAAATTACTGAACTACTCGGAGCCGACGCAGAACTCCTCCTTAACCATACTTGCAAATCCATCTCTAAAGAAAATATTCACCTCCCAGGAGCTGATTTTGTGGATCGTTTATTTATCCAAGGAAACCGTTCAAATCAGGTTTTGAGAAGCTTACAATCAATTTATGGTCATGGAAGATTAGCGAATACAGGATATGTAAGTATCCTTCCTGTCGATCAAGGTATCGAACATAGTGCTGGCGCTTCTTTCGCTCCGAATCCCATGTTTTTTGATCCTGAGAATATTGTGAAATTAGCTATTGAAGGCGGCTGCAATGCCGTAGCTTCTACCTATGGTGTGTTAGCTTCCGTGTCTCGTAAATACGCACATAAAATTCCGTTCATTGTAAAAATTAATCACAATGAATTTTTAACATACCCCAATAAGTTCGATCAAATTATGTTTGGCTCTGTAGACGAAGCTTGGAATTTAGGAGCTACTGCTGTGGGTGCAACTATCTATTTCGGATCTGAAGAATCGTCTCGACAAATTGTGGAAGTAGCACAAGCCTTTGAACGCGCACATGAATTAGGAATGGCGACCATTCTCTGGTGTTATACACGTAACAATGCATTCAAGGTGGATGGAACAAGCGTGCAGGTGGACACGGACTTATCTCTGGACGCAAAGCTTTCCAAAAACCTTTCAACGAAGGAATCCAAATGTTAAATGCCATTCAAGATGTGTATTTATCAAAAGAAGTAACGATTGCATAGTAAGAGGAAATTTCATTTTCGAATTCTTAATTTCGTAAAACACGATTCATGAGTTGGTTCAAAAGAATTAAAGAAGGTATCACTACGGCTTCCCACGAGAAGAAGGAAACACCGGAAGGCCTTTGGCATAAATGTCCTTCCTGTAAATCCATTATTCCCTCTCAAGAACACGAAGAAAATATGTGGGTTTGTGTAAAGTGCGACTATCACGATCGCATTGGATCGGAAGAATATTTCGCCATCCTTTTTGATAACAACGAATTTGAAGAGTTCAATGAGAACATGTCTTCAGGTGATCCGCTAAAATTTGTGGATACCAAGGAATATGTTTCCCGTTTAGTAGATACTCAGAAAAAAACCGGTTTAAAGGATGCCATTCGCACTGCCTCCGGTAAAGTAAACGGAATGCCCCTTACTATTGCTTGTATGGATTTTAAATTCATTGGCGGCTCGATGGGTTCGGTGATGGGAGAAAAGATAGCCAGAGCTATTAATTATTCCATCCTCAACAAAACGCCATTCATGATCATTTCTAAATCGGGCGGTGCTCGTATGATGGAAGCTGCGTACTCCTTGATGCAAATGGCGAAAACCTCAGCAAAACTTACTCAACTTTCAGCGGCCGGACTTCCTTACATCTCTTTTGTAACCGATCCTACTACAGGTGGAGTTACTGCATCTTTCGCGATGTTGGGCGATTTAAACATTGCCGAGCCGGGTGCATTAATTGGTTTTGCAGGTCCAAGGGTGGTAAAAGAAACCATCGGAAAAGACCTTCCCAAAGGATTTCAAACTTCCGAATTTCTCCTCGAACATGGTTTTTTAGATTTCATTGTTAAACGCACTGAACTCAAGAAAAAGATTACTGAATTGTTGAAGTACTTTGCGAATTAGATTATAAATTTCAGCAAGAATTTCTTACCTTCGAGTTCAATTAATTTTGTTAGATGAACGCAATAAAGATTTTCTTCCTTCTACTATTTTTTGCTGGGGTTGGAAACGCTCAGGTAAATTTAGTTCCTAATCCGAGCTTTGAAGATACGGCGAATTGTCCCCAGTTTTTAGATAATATGTTGGTTCAAAATTGGTCGTCTTTTGGAAACTCTGCTGATTATTTTAATAGCTGTAGTTCTACAGGAATGAATGTGCCAAATACTGCTTTTGGTTATCAACCGTCTCACTCTGGTAGTGCATATTGCGGTGTAATTACTTATTGGAAAGGAAATTCGGTTTTAACTAATAATTACAGAGAGTTTATTGGTGTTCAATTAGTGAATTCACTACAAGTAGGAAATAAGTATTATTTTTCATTTTATGTCGTATCAGCCCAAAATAATTCGATAGGTTATTTTAGTAATAACATAGGATTACGATTTTTTACTAACACATATAGTAAAACAAATCCTGCTCCGCTAGATAATTTCGCACATATAAAATTGGATACTTTATTAACTGATACAGTGAATTGGCTTAAAATAAGTGGGTCTTTCATTGCGGATTCTAGTTACCAGTATGTATCAATTGGAAACTTTTATGATTATTTAAATACTGACACCTTGGTATATTTAACTTTTCCTGAATGCGCATATAGCTATATCGATGATGTATGTGTCACTACTGATTCCCTCTACAACGAAACCTGGACAGGTCTGCAATCGATTGATCTAAATGACATCACAATTTGGCCCAACCCTATCCAAAATTATTTTCAATTTAGCGCAAAGAAGCAAATAAATGAATTCACCATTTACGACAGCAGAGGCAAGTTAATTCTGAGTGAAAATGTTAATGCGGTGGAAGGCAGAATAGAATTTGATATACTCTCAGCCGGAATTTATTTTGCTGTTTTTAGGAGGGAGAGGGATTTCTCGGTGCAGAAGTTTTTGAAATTTTAGAGATAAAAAAACGCGCAGAGATAATTCTGTAGATAACCTAATTTATTTGTAACCTCGCCATTTATGGCGACGTTACCATTTGGATTTTAACTTTCAGTCTATCTGCTATTTTTGTTGAATCCTTAAGCTAGCTTAACATCGATTCGATAAACCCTCGGAATAGGAACAAGTAATTATTTTTAATTCAATGAATTCCCTATTTCTTGAATATCGTAAAATATTCTTCGAATAGGAAAATTCTATTTCTCTTAAATCCTGTTGCTTCTTTCAAGATTCCTTTAGTGATAAAATCATTTAGTAGTTTGTAACTCGATACCAATGACAAGCCCGTTGCTTTAGAAACATCCTCTGCATCTAAAACGGGTTGTTGAAATAAATAATCGAGCAGTACTTTTGCTACTTTGATCCTTTTTCCCAAAAGATAAATTCGATTTTCTTCGCATTCTTTCTTGAGTTCAAGAATGGCTTGCAAGGAATTGATTGAACTTTGACTTGTTGCAATGACACCTTTCATGAAAAAAATTAGCCATCTACTTAGCTCATTTTTCTCTCTTACTTGAGAGAGACAATCGAAATATTCCGTTCTGTTCTTTTCGAAATAGTCAGACAAATACAAAACAGGCTTTTTCAATACTGCATTGTCTACCAAGTAAAGGGTGATGAGCAATCTTCCCAATCTGCCATTCCCATCTAAAAAGGATGTATCGTCTCAAATTGATAATGTGCCAATGCAATCTTCATCACATGAGTTAATCCAGTATCGGTGTTATTCAGAAATTTTTCCAAATCACCCATTAATGAATTTACTTCTTGATGTATGGGTGGAATAAAGCTGCATTTTTTAGATTGCTCCCCTATCCAGTTTTGACTTCTACGATATTCACCAGGAAGTTTGTTTTCACCTCTTACACTTTGCATCAAATCAAAATGTACTTGTTTAAATATTCTGGTAGAAAGCGGTAGTTTTGCTAACCCATTCAGTGCATTATTCATAGCGGCTACATAGTTATTCACTTCTTTCCAATCATCTCTCAACTCTGGTCTTATATCACTCTCCTTGTAAAGTGCTTCCTCCATGTTAGTTTGTGTACCTTCTATTCTACTGGAAATGGTTGCCTCTTTCAAGACATACATCCGAATAAAATGGTCAATATTTGGCACCAATGAAGAATAGGCATCAAGTTGTCCTAATGCATGAACAGCTTGCTCCGACAACTTAGTCAACTCACGATTATCCCATGAATAGATATTGTTTATTAATTGTGGATTAAATGACTTATATTCAATCTGATTAATAAATTTACCAGCGATAAATTTTTCTATCTTTAGCATTCTTCAAAGTTAATTATAAGTTTTCATATTTAAGTTAATACCAGTAAAATTAATTAAGAAAATCCATATTTAACTTTACTGTGAATGCCAATCACTGCAGAAAAGAACTTATTTAGGTTCAAAATTCAATAATGAGACTTGTAATAACTTTAGTTAAAGGCTTCACAAAAACTTTCAGTTTGATTTTTGCTATTCAACTAATTTTGCTAATTTTACAAGTAGCTTTCATTCAGTCAATTACATCCATCAACAAAAACACCCAATTGTTAAAAACATTGCAAATTCCCTTGTTGATGCCAATAAGCTTTCTTATCTTTGCCCTCCTTAAAAAGTATATAAGCGGAAAAATATCATGCTGTTAACATCTGAAGCGAAGAAAGCTATCTTCAAAAAACACGGTCAAAGTGAATCAAATACAGGTCATTCTGAAGGACAAATTGCAATGTTCACAGAGTGTATTAACCACCCAACCGAGCATTTAAAAACTTTAAAAAGGATTTCTCTACAGAGCGTTCTTTGATTAGTTTAGTAGGTAAACGTCGTAGTTTATTGGATTATCTTCATAAAAAAGATATCACTCGTTACAGAGCAATCATCAAAGAACTCGGTATACGTAAGTAATAGCCTCGAGCAGGCATCTCATAAAAAGGCAATCTTCGAATTGCCTTTTTTTATTTTTATAAAATCGTGTTTTTAAAATGAACCTTAAATCAAAGGTTGTTTTTAATGGAGTGAATACGGTTTTTTATCTCTTTCTTGGTGAGTAACGCCTCTAAGGAATTCCAAAATTGATCTATATAAAGTCTATAAATAATTAAAGCTGTCAAAAAATGCAACCAAAAGCTATTACCGTTTCATCTCCTCTATCCAATGGTAGGGAGATAATTATTGAAACCGGCCGACTTGCTAAGCAAGCGCACGGTTCTGTTGTTGTCCGCCAGGGCAATTGTATGTTACTCGCCACTGTCGTATCGTCTCAAGATGCGAAAGAAGGTGTTGATTTCCTTCCTTTAACTGTTGATTATCAAGAGAAATTTGCTGCCGCTGGTCGTATCCCCGGATCTTTCTTCCGACGTGAAGCTCGTCCAACAGAGCAGGAAATTTTAATTTGCCGTTTGATCGATCGCGCCATGCGCCCTATTTTCCCTTCCGATTATCACGCCGATATCCAAATCGCAGTGACTTTAATTTCTGCTGATATGGAAGTGTCTCCTGATAGCCTCGCTTGTCTAGCCGCTTCTGCTGCCGTAAGTATTTCCGATATTCCTTTTAACGGTCCAGTTTCTGAAGTTCGCGTTTGTAGAATAAACGGAACTTTTATGGTAAACCCTACCATCACTGAAGCAAAAGAAGCCGATATCGACCTGATTGTCGCCGGTACTGCGAAGGATATTTTAATGGTAGAAGGAGAATGTAAAGAGGTGGACGAGAAGGACATGGCAGAAGCAATTAAAGTAGCACAAGAAGCTATTTTAATTCAATGCAAAGCCCAAGAAGAATTAGTGGCAAAGGTGGGTGTTACTAAACGTACCTATAGCCATGAAACACACGATGAAGAATTAAGAGAGCGTGTTACGAAGGCTTGCTACGATGGTGTTTATGCCGCAGCTCGTCAATGTAATCCCAATAAGAATGAGCGTAAAGTAGCTTTCAAAAAAGTGTTGGAAGATTTCTTGGCAACCATGAGTGAAGAAGAACGTGCTACTCAGGAGAAGTTGGTGAAGACTTATTATCACGATGTTGAGTTTGATGCCATGCGCGATATGATTCTAAAAGAGCGTATCCGTTTAGATGGTCGTGGTTTGACCGATATCCGTCCAATCTGGAGTGAAATCGGTTACCTCCCTTCTGCTCACGGATCAGCGGTATTTACCCGTGGTGAGACGCAATCTTTAACTACGGTTACATTAGGAACGAAGTTGGATGAGCAATTGGTGGATCAAGCGATGGAAAAAGGATCAAATAATTTTATGTTACATTATAATTTTCCTGGTTTCAGCACCGGCGAAGTGAAGCCTAACCGTGGAACAAGTCGTCGTGAAGTGGGTCATGGTAACCTCGCTCACCGTTCTATTCGTCAAGTATTACCTGCTGAAGATTTGAATCCTTATACCATCCGTATCGTTTCTGATATCTTAGAATCGAATGGTTCTTCGTCAATGGCTACAGTTTGTGCTGCGAGTTTATCGTTGATGGATGCAGGTATCAAAATCACTGCTCCTATCTCAGGTATTGCTATGGGATTAATCACCGATGGTAAAGGAAATTTTGCTGTATTGAGTGATATCCTGGGCGATGAAGATCATTTGGGCGATATGGATTTCAAAGTTACAGGTACAGCTAAAGGAATTTGTGCGTGCCAGATGGATTTGAAGGTGGATGGACTTCCTTATGAAATCTTGATGGAAGCTTTGAATCAAGCACGCGCTGGACGTTTACATATCCTAGGAGAAATGAACAAGACGATCGCTGCGCCTGCAGAAGATTATAAGCCACATGCTCCAAGAATTGTGAAGTTACGTGTAGCGAAAGAATACATCGGTGCGATTATCGGACCAGGTGGAAAAATCATTCAGGAAATCCAACGTGTTACAGGCACTACCATCACTATTGAAGAGATCAATAACGAAGGTCATGTTGAGATTGCTTCTCCAGATAAAGCGTGTATCGATGCGGCTTTGGCTCGTATTCGTGGTATCGTTACAGAACCTGAAGTGGGTGAAGTGTACGATGGAAAAGTAAAGACCATTACAACTTTCGGGGCGTTCGTTGAGTTTTATGCCTGGTAAAGATGGACTTCTTCATATCTCTGAAATTTCTAACGAGCGCCTTGCTTCTATGGATGGCGTATTAAAAGAAGGGGATCCCATCCAAGTGAAATTAATTGAGATAGATAAGAAAACTGGTAAGTATCGCTTGTCACGTAAGGTTTTGTTGACTAATCGTCCGGAAAGAACAACTCCAGCCGAAAACCAAGCTTAGTCATATACCTAATTAAATTATTGAAAGCCTGCTAGTTATAGTGGGCTTTCTTTTTTTTCATTCCACTTATATGGAATGTAATATAATCCCCTTAACTTTCCATTTCCCTTCATGTTTTTTAGTATTCGACCATACTTTTCTAAACCTTACATGCTAATCACATCTTCCAAAAAAGATATCGCAACCACGAGCAATCAACCCTCGTTACGAAGCCATAATCTTTGAAAAAATAATGAGACAGTTAAAAATTACCAAGCAAGTCACTAATCGCGAAACCGCATCTTTAGATAAGTACTTGCAGGAAATTGGAAAGGTAGAATTACTGAAACCGGAAGAAGAAGTAAGTTTAGCAAGACGTATTAGAGAAGGTGATCGAACCGCTTTAGAACGCTTAACAAAGGCAAACTTGCGTTTCGTGGTTTCGGTAGCTAAGCAATACCAAAACCAAGGGTTAACATTAGGCGATTTGATTAATGAAGGAAACTTAGGACTTATTAAAGCAGCTCAACGTTTTGATGAAACCCGTGGATTCAAATTCATTTCCTATGCTGTTTGGTGGATTCGTCAAAGTATTCTTCAAGCATTAGCTGAACAAGCCCGTATTGTTCGGTTACCCTTAAATAAGATTGGATTTATCAATAAAATCAATCGCGCCTTTGCCAAGTTGGAGCAAGAATTTGAGCGCGAACCTACTAATGAGGAATTATCTACAATATTAAATATCTCTGTAGATGATGTGATGGATACTATGCGTTCTTCTGGCAGACATGTATCTATGGATGCACCTTTAATTCAAGGAGAAGATGGAACGTTAATGGATCTTATGCCTGGCGAGGAAGTAGCACCATCTCCAGAAAATAATTTAATTACCGAGTCATTGCGTCGCGAAATTGAACGTGCATTGTATACGCTGACTCCTCGTGAAGCGGATGTGATTCGCCTATACTTTGGTCTGAACGATTCTCCCATGACCTTAGAAGAGATCGGAGAGCGTTTTGAATTGACTCGTGAGCGCGTACGTCAAATCAAAGAAAAAGCCATTCGCCGATTGAAACATACATCAAGAAGCAAAATCCTAAGAACCTACTTAGGATAAAAGATACGCATTTTGGGTTTAGTAAATGATCCTCGTAGTTCAATCTGCGGGGATTTTTTATGGACGACGGGGGTTGTTTTGTGCTGCGGGGCCCCGGGGGGGTACGGATATCGGCATCATTATCGGATACTCGATTCTGAACGAATATGAGATTGGAAATCGAGCATCAGATCAGTATCGAGATATCGAGCATCAATTATCGGAAATCGAGCATCGAACATCGGAAATCGAATATCAAGTATCGGAAATCGAGCATCCAGAATCCAGAATCGAGTATCGAGTATCGAGCATCAATTATCGGAAATCGAGCATCGAACATCGGAAATCGAATATCAAGTATCGGAAATCGAGCATCCAGAATCCAGAATCGAGTATCGGATATCGAACGGTAAACACTTATAGTCGTTTAAATACGAGTAATAAGAAATTATCATGGAGCTTTGCAAAAAAAAATATGGTTAATTTTAAAAAATTAGTAATTTGGAATGAAAGTCTATTGCTTACTAAAGAAATTTATAAATTAAGTGCTGATTTTCCACGTGACGAAAAATATGGATTGACTAGTCAAATAAGAAGGGCGGTAGTTTCAATCCCATCAAACATTTCTGAGGGAAGCTCCAGAAAGTCGAGGAAAGAATTTTCACACTTTCTTGATATTGCTTTAGGTTCAAGTTATGAATTAAAAACACAGCTAACTATTGCTCAAGAATTAGGAATATTGAAAATTTCTGAAACTAGCGTAATCTTAGATAAATTGAACAAAATCCAAGCTTCAATCAGCTCATACAATAAAAAATTGCTTTTAGACTCAGGAAAAGGCAAACTGAATTGAGCGGACACACTAAATTGTATAATTAAGCAAGGTCAAACCTACTTCCATCAAGTATAGGAGGTCAAATATCGAGCATCGAGTATCGGAAATCAAGTATCGAGCATCGAGTGTCGGAAATCAAGTATCGGATATCTAGTATCGGAAATCAAGAATCGAGCATCGAGTATCGGAAATCAAGTATCGAGCATCGAGTGTCGGAAATCAAGTATCGGATATCTAGTATCGGAAATCAAGAATCGAGCATCGAGTATCGGAAATCAAGGATACAACATCAAGTATCGGAAATCAAGAATCCATCGAAAGTCTAGTTGCTTGACAAATAATTCCATTTTTTTACGAAATTTGCCTTAAAGCCCTTCTCACATTATGTCTGTACTCATTGCCCCTTCAGTCTTATCAGCCGATTTCGGAAATCTCGAGAGAGATATTAAAATGATTAATGACAGTAAAGCCGATTGGTTTCATGTGGATGTGATGGACGGAGTTTTTGTTCCCAATATTTCTTTCGGATTCCCTGTATTGAAAGCGGTAAAGAAGCATGCACGCAAGCCGCTGGATGTGCATTTGATGATTGTTAATCCCGATCAGTATTTAGCTGCTTTTGCAGATGCTGGTGCATCCATTATTTCGGTGCATTACGAAGCTTGCACGCATTTACACCGCACGATTCAAAAAATGCGTCAGTTAGGTATCTTAGCGGGTGTGGCGATTAATCCATACTCCTGTGAATGTATTGTCAGAAGTTATTTCAGCGATTGACGTGGTGGTACTGATGTCGGTGAACCCAGGCTTCGGCGGACAAAGTTTTATTCGCAATACCTTCAGTAAAACTGAAGAATTGAAAAATCTCATCATTCAGAAAAATTCAGGAGCCAAAATTGAAATTGATGGCGGCGTAGATCTAAAAAATGCATCTGAATTAGTACGTTGTGGTGCCGATATTTTGGTAGCCGGAAACACAGTGTTTAGTTCTACGTCTCCTTCTAATACGATTGCGATTTTGAAGGAAGCGTCGACACAGACGGCATAATAAATCCGTATTCTATTTTTTGCGGGCAAGTCATTATAAGAAGCCGCTGAGTTTCTCTTCGCCTAATGTGTTCTCGCAAAGTCGCTAAGAGCGCTAAGTTTCTCTTCGCTAAATTTCCCATCGATAGTTTCTCTTCGCAATTCTTTCTCGCTCGCGAGGCTTCGCGACCTCGGCAAGCTCAGGTTAAAAAGGCGCAGGGCGCAAAGTTTTCACTTACTCTTTTCATAGAATTTAAAGACAAAAATTAAGATTAAATGCTTGAATTATTTTATGTAAAGAACTGAACTCTGAGATCTCCGTGAAAACCTCTGTGCACTCTGTGGTAAAAGAGGATCCGAATTAGAATCGTAATTTAATTACAACCAAAATAAATTTCTAAATATGCATACAATCATTTTGTCTTAAGTAACTTTGCATAACTACTTTTGTCTCATAGAGACATCCTACTTCCTTTTCTAGAATCAAATTAAAGATATGCTCATCAAAGTACTATTTTAATAGATTTCAAATTAATCCGCCACATAATCACTCAAATATTCGAAGTGAGGCATGAGCTTTCCTTCTTTTGCAATGGTAGCTCTTTGAATGAGTCCTTCATCGTTCCCTACCAATTGTGGAATTACGCGCTCTAGTAAATGCTTTCCAAATCCATCCGATGCATCACGTGGTAATTCACAAGGCAAATTGTCTATAGCCATCACCGTTATAGTACTAGGAGCAAAAGCTTCGTCTATCTCTTCCGTGTTGGGATTGTAACCATAAAATTTATCTTCAATGGTTGTTGCTTTTATAGTGGATGGAATACTTCCATTCATATCGCAAGTAACATCGGCAATTACACTGATGTGAAATTTAGGATTACGCATTTGTTCAACTGTAAACAAAACCGGTGCTTTAGGATCCCAAAAAGTGCAATGGATTAATAAATCACAATAACTGGCAAATGAATTTCCCGTGGCAAAATGGCAATCAAATTTATCGGGGTGATGGTAAAACATCGATTTACTGAAATCGGATCCGTCTTTTGCTTTGTAATAATCTTCAGAATGCAGTTGGACATAAACCGGCTCTCGGAATGAATAATTTAAAAATTCAAATGCAGTAACTTTTCGAATACCCAATACACCCAAAGTTTCCATCGCTCCATTAGCTACTCTTCCTCCTCCGGTAACTACAATTTTAAGATTCGGTAAATTGATTCGCTCCAACTCTTTAAAAACTTCCTTCTTATCATGACAAAGATGCGCGGGTTTAATATTAAAAAGGCCATATTTCAATCCATATGCCATGATTCCATTATATGCCCCTACTAATCCAGCAAAACGACCAAAGCCGATTACCCGATTCTCATGCTGATCAACCATACATTCATAGTCTATCATCTGGATTTTTTTCGCGATTATAGCTCTCAACAATTCACGATTATGTTTTTGCTTCTTGATGGTATGTGAAAAGAAAAGATATTTCTTTCCGGGAATTAAGAAATCCGTGGGAACTTCTTTTACGCCGATTAAAATATCGCAATCGCTTAAATCTTCCTGCAAGTTAATAGCATGCATTTTATATTCCTCATTGGTAAAGCAGCGATGATCGCTTGGTTGCACCACTAATTGTACGCCTGGAAATTCTTTCAATAAAGCTTTACATTGTAAAGGTGTAAAAGCAACACGTTTATCGTGTGGTATCTTCTCTTCTCTGATCAATCCAATTTTCATGGGGCAAAAGTAGGGTAATTAGAGACAATTAATCTATGAAAACAACATATTTTCTTACTTAAAGCATCAAATTAACCTTTGAAACAGCCGTGTTCATCGTCTTCTATTAATCTCACAAAATCGCTTAAATTTTTAATAGGATTCTTCGTTGGATAGTTATCCCAATTTAAGCTGGAACGCATCCAATATACTTTCCATGTTTTGTGTCTCCTAATAAAAGTTGTTTTTGCAAAATCAAACTGGATGAAAATTTCTGGATTTTCAAAATTAGGGCAAATTTCAAAAATAATAACACTCAGCTTTTCAATTCTATACCCTATGTCCAATTTAGGCCGGATGTGTTCTGGCGGACGAATTTGAACCATATAGGCTTCCATTGTTTCAATAATTTCGAGCATTTCTGTTGGAGTAAATCCCATTTCTTAGCAAATTTTAATTGTTAATTTAGTTCAGATTTTATTGAACATTTGATTCGATTTTAAAATCCAATTTTAAGAAAGTCAATTGTTTTTTAGATAAACAGTATCAAAGTTAACCTTCACTGTAGTTATGGTTAACAAATTTAACCTTAATCAAGGCTAAAGTTAACAAAGTTAACCTTCGCTAGGGCTTCAGTTAACAAAGTTAACCTTCGCTAGGGCTTCAGTTAACAAAGTTAACCTTCGCTAGGCTTCAGTTAACAAAGTTAACCTTCGCTAGGGCTTCAGTTAACAAAGTTAACCTTCGCTAGGGCTTCAGTTAACAAAGTACATATCAATCTCACCTTTGTTTTTAGCATCTACTTTGCCTCGATAACTGCACTCAAATTTATTTTTCACCAAGGCATAAGTACTACCACTGATATTTACCTTTCCAGCTTCCCCACTCGACTCCATCCGTGATGCAACGTTTACGGTATCGCCCCAGATATCGTAAGCGAATTTTGGGATCCTACAATTCCTGCTACAACAGGTCCAGAATGAATACCAATTCGGATTTCAAAAGGAGTCTTTCCTTCTTTTTCACTCTTTTGCTTATGCGCCGACATATATTGTTGAATTTCCAATCCTGCCTTAACCACATCTAAAGGATGCGAAGTATTGGAAATAGGAAGACCGCCAACACACATGTAGCTATCGCCCATCGTTTTTATCTTCTCGATTTTATGGCGAGTAATTATATCATCAAACGCCTTGAAACAAGTATCAATTTCCGCAACCAACACTTCCGGACTCAATTTTTCACTAATTTGTGTGAAGTCTTTGAAGTCGGTGAACATGACCGTCACACTTTCAAATTGTTTGGCCTCAGCACTTCCTTTTGACTTCAACTCTTCAGCTACTTCAAGTGGTAAAATATTTAAGAGTAAGTCATCACTTCTCTTTTTACCAGATCTGATTTTGTTACGTTGGTTTAAGAATATGATGGCAAATAATGCCACCACCGCAAATACAATCATTAAACCATCTCGAATTAATTTCTGCTTTTGTATTTCTTTTTTTGCTAAGGCATCTTTTTTATCTTGTTCGGCTCTGGTTAAACTTTCCTTCTTATCAAAATCATATTGCATCTGCGCTTGCACCAATTTTCGGGTGTTTTCTTCACTAAATAAACTGTCGCGGGTGGAAATAAATAATTTGTAATGCGAAAAAGCATTTGCAAAGTCGCCTTTAGCACTATCCAGCTTGACCAAAACTTCATAGTTGGATTTCAAATTATCTAAGCTTCCAATTTCTTTTGAAAGGTTTAGTGATTTAGTAAGGTAGTTTTCCGATTCCTTTAAATCTTTCTTTTTAAAATAGGCGGTACCAATATTTAAAAATGTTCCCGACATTCCTTCTTTATCTTCAATCTTAGTTTGATAGTTGACAGCTTCAAAAAGGTTTTTTAGGGCTTCATCATATTTTCCCAAGTTAATATAGATCTCTCCAATATTATTATAGGAGATGGATATTCCATCATCATTCTTCATTTCTTTCTGGAGAGCCAATGCATCTACATAGTACTGAAGTGCCTTTTCGTATTTGCCTTCATCTGCATAAACATTTCCTAAATTATTATAGGAGGAAGCAATGCCTTGTTTTTCACTAATCTCTTCAAATATTTTAAGTGAGGTTAGATAGTTTTTCTCAGCAGAAATCACATCGCCTTGCTCCACATTAATAATTCCAATATTTCCGTACAAGACAGCAATGCCATATTTATTTCCTATCTCCTCCATAGTTTTTAGAGAAGCTAAATAGTTTTCCAATGCTTTCGAATAATTTCCTTGATTCCAATAAATGATTCCAATACTATTGTAACAGGCAGCAATGCTCGTTTTACTCCCGAGTTCTTTGTTTTGCTGCAATGATAAATTTTGGTGAGCAATTGCTGATGGATAATCTCCTTTGTCCATAGCGATATTTCCAAAGCAATAATTTGCATTAGCAATACCTTGAGGATAATTTATTTTTCTGAAAGAGCCTTTAGTTGATGTGCGTAATCGATTGCTTTTTGAGGATCATTTCTAAGTAAGCTTTTGAAATGCTAAATAGAATTTTGGCCTTTGTTGAATCGAAAAGTGGAGTAATATCTTCGGAAGTTTTACTTTTTCGCTCATCGTGAGCTATGAGCTGTCTATTTAGTGAATCAAGCAGTCCTTTTTCTTGAGAAAATACGATGAGCGGAAAAAGAATAAAAGCCAAGAATACGTAGATTTTTTTCATAGTGAACAAATATCATATTCTTAAATACTTCAACTTGTTTCTAAGGCATCATCATCTTTTTTAGAAGTTGAAGTGTCCTGCTTTTCATCACCTTTTAAATAGGTAGGTAGGTTTAGTCCAGCCATATTAAATAAATCATTTAATGGAGGTACTGTCTTCATCATTCCAGCAACAAAGTTTGCAGTGGATGTATTCCCATCACCATTTTGACCATTTCCTGAATCCCAAACTGTAATTTTATCAATTTTAATATTTTTAACAGCTTCTACCTGTGTTCTTACTAACTCGGGTAGTTTTTCAATTAAGAGTAATTGAAATGCTTTTGTTGGATCACCACCTGCTGCTGCCACTACTTCTTTATAACCTTCAGCTTGTTTCGTCAATATTTCAAATAAACCTTTTGCTTCTGCTTCCATCTTTGCAAATATGGCATCTGCTTCCCCTTTTGCATTTTCACGAATAGTTTCTGCTTGAGCTTGTGCTTCAATGATCGCTCTTTGCTTGGCTATTTCAGCAGGAACAACAATATTAGCGATCTGTGTGGAGCGCTCTCTTTCTGAACGTGCAAGTTCTGCTTTTTGCTCTGCAACATAGGATTCTTCCAAAGCTTTTGCTTGTTGAACTTTTCTGCTGTGATGGCAATACGTAACGATTCCGCTTCCTTTTCACGACGTAAAGCTTCTGAATTAGCGATAGCAATTTTTGCTTCGTTTTCTCCCTTTATTGCTATAGCATTGGCTTCGGAAGTTTTTACACGTGTATCTCTATCTGCTTCTGCTTTTCCGATGGTTTCATCTTTTACAGCTGTTGCAATGCTAATTTCTTTATCTTTTTGAGTGATGGCAATTTTTACATCACGGTCTCTATGTGTTTCTGCAATCTGAGTATCTTTTTCTCTATCGGCGATTGCCTTCCCAGTTTCTCCAATCTTTTCTTGTTCCGCAACACTGATCTTAGCTTCGTTTATTGCTTTTGCAGCAGCCTCCTTTCCTAAAGCTTCAATATAACCTGATTCATCTTTAATATCCGTTACGTTAACGTTGATAAGTTTTAATCCGATCTTTTTGAGTTCGCTATCGACGTTCTTGGAAATATTGTCCAAAAATTTGTCTCTATCAGAATTGATTTCCTCGATGGTCATCGTGGCAATAACCAAACGTAATTGACCGAAAAGAATATCTTTTGCTAGTTCTTGAATTTGCTCCGAGGTTAATCCTAACAAACGCTCTGCAGCTGTATTCATACTATCAGCTTCAGTTGATATTGCAATGGTAAATCGACAGGGAACATCAACACGAATATTTTGTCGACTTAACGCATTTGTTAAATTAGCTTCTATAGATAAAGGCTTCAAATCCAGAAATGCAAAATCCTGGATCACCGGCCAAATAAAAGCGCCTCCTCCATGTACACACTTCGCGGAAGTACCACCTGTTCTACCATAAATGACTAAAATTTTATCGGATGGACATCTTTTATACCTTGAAACCAAGGCAGAAATGGTTACGAACAGAACAATTGCTGCAACAATAATGAGAATAATAGGAGACATAATTTTAAATTTAAATTTTTTCTACAATAAGAATATTATTATTTTAAATTCGAACAACCTTTACCACTGAATTCGATGGAATGGAATCGCCTTCTGTTATTGCATCTAACTCATGAAAGGAACCTTTAACGCTGATCATGATTTTTCCCTTTCCAGATTTATTTCCAGGAATCGTTAAATAAACTTCAGCGGAATGATTTATCGTATTGGCAATTTGAAAAGAATTATCTTCTGCCAATCTTTGGACTTGCTTAATGATGGTGAGAAAAAAAGTAAGACAAATACAATTCCAATTACAAGTGATAGTACAATTAATAAGGTTTGATTCTGAATAGTCGAGTATAATGAAATTCCTGTCCAACTAAATCCCAATAGGAAATTTATTAAATTTCTAAAAGAAAAAAGTTGAAAAGGAGCATGTTCACCCGTTAAGTCTCCATCAAAGTCTGCATTTATACCATCCGAAGTATCAGCCCCCGTAAAAGTCATTATTGATTGAATTACAAAAATAATACTTGTCGGAATAGCCACATACCAATAGGTCCTTAATAGCAACTCCATATTTTCAAAGATTTCCATACTTGTCAAATTTAGTTGATTTTCTCAATTGTTCAAATGTAAGATTGATATTATTATTACTTCTTGGCCAATTGTAGAATTGGCTTAAAAGTATCTAAAAATAAGAATAAATTGTGATTAGAACTCCTCTACAAATGGACAATTTATCATTGGAATTGAGACATATAATAAGCTAATCAGTTATTTTTAGGATGCAAAAAGGCTGGATAATTTCAAAGTTAGACTTGTGTCCTGTTACCTTTTAGGGGAAATACATCAAGGGCCTTGTTCAAAAAAAAAGATATTACTCGATTATTAGGATCTAATTTTCCGTCGATCTAACTCTCTCTGAAACTTACGAGCATTGATTAAATGTTGAATATAATTCTTGGCAAAAGAATGATATCCTGAAAAATCCTCCCGAGCACAGAAGAACATAAAATCATGTTTGGTATAATTTAGTACCGCATCTACAGATGATATGGCAGGCATACAGATGGGACCTGGCGGCAAACCCGTGTACAAATAGGTATTGTAAGGTGAATCGATTTCTTTATGTTCATTGAGTACCCTTCGAATGGTAAAATCGCCCGAGGCATAAACCAAAGTAGGATCTGCTTCCAACTTCCAGCCTTTCAAATATCGATTCATATATACACCCGCGATAATGGGTTTTTCGTCATTTCTTCTCGTTTCCTTGTCTACAATGGATGCCAATACGCAAACCTGACTTTGTGTTAAACCTATATTTTTTGCTTTTGCTTTTCGTTGATCGGTCCAAAACTTTTTATATTCTACACTCATCCTTTCAAAAAATTCTTCAGCAGATGTGTTCCACTTGAATTCATAAGTATTCGGAATCATTAAGCATAAACTATTTTCCTGAGTCAATCCGTATTTTGCTAAATATGCTTTGTCTTTAAAAAGAAAAGCAATGGATGCTGAATCCGCCTCAATCTTCCCTCCTACAGCACCTGCTAAATCGTAGCTTGTTCTCAAATTGTTAAAAGTTAATTTGACCGGAATTTGCTTTCCCGACCGCAGTAAAGAAACAATCTCTTTATTGCTCATCTTATTTTTTAACTGATATTTTCCAGGCTTCACATGATTCGAATAGTTCATTTTTTGAGCTACCCACATGAAGGCTTCACTATCGTCAACCAATCCTTCTTCCTCTAAATATTGAACTACATCATCAATGTTGGATCCAGTGGGAATATAAATGATTTGATCTTTCTTGTTATCAAAAATATTGGGTGCATAAATTTTCTGATAGAAACCCCAACCAATAATGAAAATGGAGATAAGTATAACGGCTCCAAAAGCTTGAAGAAATCGCTTTCCCCCTTGACTCATCTTACTTTTTTTCTTCGCCACGCTGCAATTTATTCTAAACTTTTGAGTGCGGCTTTCGCTTGTTGATTGCTCGGATTTATTTTCAACACCTGTTGCACGGACTTAATAGCCATCGCTTTATCGTTCTGTAACATATAAGCGTTGGCTTTATTCAACAAAGCTAATTCATAATCGGGATCTAATTTTAAAGCCTTATCAAAAAACGATTGTGCCAGCTTTATATTTCTTTCTTGCATTAAAATAAAATACCCCATATTGCAAAAACCTGGTGAAAAGTAGGGATGCTCTTTATTCAGTAGCTGGAATAGTTCTTTTGCACGAACAAAGTCACCTGTTTTGGCCAATGCATTCGCATATTTATTCGTAAATTCTGCAGATAAAGGCGCAAGTTGATAAGCATTTTTAAACCAAAGCAATGCATTTTTTGAAACTCCTAGGGATTGATATGATTCACCAATACGGTAGGATGTCCAAGCATCTTTATTAGCTAATGATGGCTTATTTAGTTTGCTCAGAAGATTAGGAATTCGTTCCACATACTTTGCAATTAACGGTGAATTTCCTTTTAAGTAGGCAATTTGCACCAACTGATGAATATTCTTTTCCAATGAAATTTCAGTTTCGTCACTCACATATTTTAATGCGGAATCCAATAAGCTTTTGTCTAATCCGAATTTTTCTACATAATTGATATAGGCTTGTGCTTTTACTTGATCTGAGGTTTCCTCATTATTGATACAGGCAATTCCAATAAACGCTCTTAGTTTACCTGGATCCACTACTACTTCTTTATGAACTCCAATGCGATGATCATGGACACTTACATGCGGAATATCCGTCGCACCATGTTGTGGCATGTGACAACTTATACAATTGTCGGCGTTCTTTTTTCTGACCTCCAATTTTTCAGTACACAATGGATCTTTTCCAATTTGATGGCAGTTCGAGCAGGCCGCATTGAAAATGGATTTATCCGTCTTTTTCACTGATACATGAGGATTGTGGCAAGTGATGCAGGTCAACCCATTTTTGAATGGATGAAGATCATTTTCTGAATGTTTTAATTTTTCTCTTGCCGAAACTGCCAAAAGCATTTGCTTAATTTCAATCTCTCCGCATGGGAAGCCATGATGTGCTGCTCTTCGTTGTCTTTATAAACGGGCATGAAAACATTCATTACTTCTGATAATTTCATTCCTGGCTTAAAATCAAAAAATGATTTTCCCTCATTCAATACCACGTTTCCTTGTATATGGCAACGTTGACATAAATCGAATTGTAAGTCAATGGGAAGTTTAGATGGATTTACGATGGAATAATCAATGTACTTGGATGTATCAATCAGCATTCCAGACGATTTTTCTTTTACATGAATACTTCCTGGACCATGACAGCGTTCACAATCAATTCAATTTTTCACGAGCTTAAATTTGTTTTCGGATCCAGGTACAAACTCCGGATATGCATTGTGACAACTCATGCATTCTAATCCAATTTTTCGTCCAAATCGAGTGTTGTTCCCATCTTCAAACCCAGGAGGTAAATCCCACTTCCCTTTTTGAGTATAGAATGTCATGGGCGCCTGAAATAAATAGCCATTGCTTTCCCATATATGCGAGTTAGTGTGTTGACCAGATCCTACAATGTATCGAATATTTTCTTCTCGACTAAAAATAGTGTCTCTCCCTTCCATTCTAAATTCTTTAAAAAAGAGAGAGTCGCCTTTCCAATAAGGGTGATAATATAAATTTTTAGCAGCATCATAAATTTGAGGATGTCCAGAAAAATTGCCAGAAGATTTTTTCTTACTTGCCACATCGAACGACATACCCATTCCAGTATGACTAAATGATTCATGAACTCCGCTGTGACAGCCTTTGCAGGTTTCCATACCTACGTACTTTGCAGAGTCACTCAACCCGGCATAAGTGGTTCGTTCTTTTCCTCTGTTTTTTCGGTGAATTACAATACCAATTAAAAAGCACAAGGAAAAAATAGTTAGGACAAAACCAATAAATATAAGTTTCCTTTTCAAGATTATACAATTACGGAAGGTCGAATAAGTTGAAGTACGGTAACATTATGCCATTTGCCATCATACGCAATCCAATCCCGCATCACTCCGCAAGTTCTGAATCCAACTTTAGAAAACAAACGTAAACTCCCTTCGTTTCGATTGTCGATATGGCAAAAAAGCTGATGTAAGTTGAGGGTATTAAAACTATGTTTCACCAATAGTGAAAGAGCTTCGGCAGCATATCCTTTTCTTCGTTGTGTTTTATCTCCGATTAAAATTCCTACGCCTGCACGACGATGGAGTTGGTCGAAATCAAATAAATCGATATATCCAATGGTCATTTCCATCCCTGGAACTTCGGTGATGATTTCAATAGCAAGTCTCAATTGCTTGGCTACAAAAATATCTTGTGTTGCATTTGCGTAATATTGTTCTAACGTATATTTTGAATAAGGTGTCAACGTTCCACTCACCGGCCAAACTTCGGGGTCGTTTTCATAAATCATCATTAAATCGACGTCTTTCGGCTCCAGCGCTCTCAGTAATATGCTATTCCCTCTTATCATAATTTTATGTTTCCTTCATAAACAAAGGTGGCAGGTCCTACCAAGCGAATTTCTGTCAATGCATTTTCGCTTCTATTAAATGTTACTGTTAAGGAGCCTCCTAATGTTTTAATATTTACGGATTCGATTTGCTTCTTTTGTTTATTAAATAAATCTGCACTGACTAATGCTGCGGCAGTAACACCTGTACCACAACTTAACGTTTCATCTTCCACACCACGTTCGTAAGTACGAACCATGATTCCATCTTTCTATTCTTCTACAAAATTAATATTGGTTCCTTCTTTTTTAAATTCATCATTATATCGCACTACTCTTCCTCCTTCTACTACATTCATCGACTCAATGTTTTTTACACGAGTAACATAGTGTGGAGAACCCGTATTTAAATAGTAATCTTTATTTCTTTTTTCGACTACTGAAACGTCGTTCATTCTTAGGGAAATAATATTTCCAGGAAGTACGTCTGCAGAATGTTCACCATCTATTGCCAGAAATTTAGTAGTCAATCCAATGTACTTTTTCGCAAAAGCAAAATGTACTAAACACCTGGCGCCATTTCCACACATGGAGCTGGGCAGCCCATCTGAATTGAAGTAGATCATTTCAAAATCATAGGACGGGTGTTTTGTGATGATCATCAATCCATCGGCACCGATCCCAAATCTGCGGTCACAACAAAACTTCACTTGATCAACGGATAACGATATTTCTGTTTCCCATCCGTCTAAAATAATAAAGTCGTTCCCAGTCCCTTGGTATTTATTAAAACTCAATTCCATCGTTGTAAAGTTAGTGATTTTTAAACATCTCAAGAGTGCTCAATCTCATAGACTTAATCTGTTAAATCCCTGTTAAATTCATTTTAGATTCATTTTTTTGAAAATATTTTTGCCACCGTAAACGTATTAAATAATATAAAAAAATAATATTATGAAATCGAAATTAAACGGAGTTCTATTGGTTGCGCTTGCGCTTACCGCCGGAATGTTAGGAGCTGGAATTGTAAATCATTATGAAGATCATTCAACAACTTCACATCAAGGGCTTGAGAAAAAGTATAGTCCGTTTCAGGCAGTAAATTATTCGGGACCATTATCGGCACCCACCGATTTTGTTATTCCTGCGGAAGCTTCTGTTCCCACAGTCGTGCACGTCACCACTACTTATCCAAAACAAAGTGGATTTAATAATCAATTCATGGATCCCTTTAATTTCTTTTGGGGACAACCGAATCAAAGAGAAATGCCACAACAGCAAAGTACAGGATCAGGGGTGATCATTTCTGATGATGGGTACATCGTCACCAACAATCATGTAGTAGAAAATGGTGAAGAAGTGAATGTGACATTGGATAATAAAGAGTCGTACAAAGCAAAAGTCATCGGCTTAGACCCTTCTACCGATTTGGCGCTATTAAAAGTTGAAGCCCAAAACCTTCCTTATGCGGCATGGGGAAATTCTGATCAAGTGAAGGTGGGTGAATGGGTATTAGCGGTCGGAAATCCTTTTAATTTAACTTCTACTGTTACTGCTGGAATCATTTCCGCAAAAGCAAGAAACATACACATCTTACCTAACCAAAAATTTCCAATTGAGTCATTTATTCAAACGGATGCTGCTGTAAATCCAGGTAATTCAGGAGGTGCATTAGTCAATACCCGTGGTGAATTGATTGGAATTAATGCAGCCATTGCATCCAACACAGGTTCCTACTCAGGATACTCATTTGCCATTCCTGTAAACATTGTGAAAAAGGTGGTGAATGATTTGATGGAATACGGGACCGTACAACGAGGATTCATTGGTGTCAGCATTCGCGATGTAGACGCACAATTTGCGAAGGAGAAAGAGTTAAAATCATTACAAGGAGTTTATATTAATGGATTGACAGAAGAGGGTGCCGCAGCTTCTGCTGGAATAAAAGAAGGGGATGTGATAACATCCATCAATGGAATTCCAATTAAGACTTCTCCAGAATTGCAAGAGCAAGTTGGACGTTACCGCCCAGGGGATAAAATTGATGTGACCGTGATGCGCAACGGAAACGAAAAGTATATGGGGTTACTCTTCGCAACAAGGATGGAAACACCAAAGTCGTGAAGAATGAATCCATTTCCCTCTTAGGGGCTACATTAACACCTCTTTCCGATAATGATTTAGATAAGTTAAAACTCTCTAAAGGGGTAAAAGTAAAGGATCTGACTACTGGTAAATTAAAAAGTGCTGGGATTAAGGAAGGATTTATCATCACATCTATCGACAATCAGCCTGTAGGAAGTGTTGAAGATTTGACAGATTATTTAAACAATAAAAAAGGCGGAGTTCTCATAGAAGGAATTTATCCAAATGGAATGAGAGCCTATTATGGATTCGGCATGTAATTTGAGGTCGGGGTATTTGAAAAGGACGCTTCTTAGCGTCCTTTTTTTATTTCCATCCTTTGGACGATTATAATATTTTTCACCTATATTTGTTTTACACAACAGCCACGACAATTTTAGTTTTTAAAAATATCACTAAAATGCGTCAATTAAAAATTAGTAAGTCGATCACCAATCGGGAGAGTGCTTCTTTAGAGAAGTATCTTGCCGATATTGGAAAAGAACCAATGATCCCTGCTGAGGAAGAAGTTCGATTAGCAAAACTCATTAGAGAGGGTGATGAGGAAGCTTTTGATAAATTAACACGAGCTAATCTACGCTTTGTTGTTTCTGTAGCTAAGCAGTATCAAAACCAAGGGTTGAGTTTGCGGATCTTATTAATGAAGGGAACTTGGGTTTGATTAAATCTGCAAAACGTTTTGATGAAACGCGAGGATTTAAATTTATTTCATATGCAGTTTGGTGGATTCGACAACGTATTTTGCAAGCGATTGCTGAACAAAGTCGTATTGTGCGATTGCCCTTAAATCAAATTGGTTCGCTTAGTCGAATCAGTAAAGCCTTTAGTAAACTGGAGCAAGAGTACGAACGTGAACCATCGTACGAAGAGATTGCAAAACTAACTGACTTACCTCTTGATAAAATAACAGATGCCTTGAGAATTTCAGGTCGACATGTTTCGATGGATGCGCCATTTGTACAGGGGGAGGACAATACTTTGCTGGATGTCATCGAAAACCACGAATCACCCAGTGCCGACGTGCAATTAATAAATGAATCCTTGCGAAAAGAAATAGAACGTTCTTTAAGTGTTTTAACAGAAAGAGAATGTGAAGTAGTAAAATTATTTTTTGGTATTGGGGTTGGACACGGATTAACATTGGAGGAAATTGGTGATAAATATGGAATCACCAGAGAACGTGTTCGACAGATAAAAGAAAAAGCACTTCGTCGACTTCGACATAAAAGCAAGAATAATATTTTGAAATCATTTTTGGGAGATTAATTAAAATTATTGTTCCTCCCAAATTCCCATAAAAAAAGGCTGGCGAACCTCGACAGCCTTTTTTTATACTAGTTGGTGTTTAGTAATAGGTGAAACGAATTACATCTGCTAAATATTTAGCAAAACGAACTACTTGTCGACTGTATCCATATTCGTTATCATACCAGATATAAAGAACCATACTCTTTTTATCCTTTGAAACGATGGTCGCAGGGGAATCGACAATGGATGCACATGGATTACCGATCAAATCAGAAGATACTAATTCATTCGAGCTAGAATATTGAATTTGTTCAATCAAATTACCACGCAAAGCTCCGTCCTTCAATATATCATTCACTTCATCTTTACTAACACCTTTCTTCATGGTCAAGTTTAAAATCGCCAAAGAAACATCAGGTGTGGGTACACGGACTGCATTACCCGTTAATTTTCCTTCTAAAACTGGAAGTACTTTCGCTACAGCTTTATCTGCACCAGTCTCCGTAATAACCATGTTCATAGCGGCAGAACGTCCACGACGATATTTGCTATGATAGTTATCCAATACGTTTTGGTCATTGGTATACGAGTGAATGGTTTCAATATGTCCTCTTTCAATTCCTAAAGTACTTTCTATAACTGACAAGATTGGAACAATAGCGTTTGTTGTACATGAAGCAGCAGAAAAGATCTTCTCATCATCAGCATGGTTCTTTTCATTGACACCATAAACTACATTTGGAATATCCCCTTTTCCAGGAGCTGTCAATAATACTTTGTCCACACCTTTTGCTCGCAAGTGCTTACTCAATCCTTCGCGATCTCGTGATACTCCGGTATTGTCAATTAATAAAGCGTTGTTTATTCCCAAAGCCGCATAATCTACATCTTCAGGATTTTTAGCATCGATTACATAAATAGTATGTCCATTTACAATTAATGCTGATTTCTCATGGTCTTCGATTACCGTTCCTGGAAAAGGTCCATGTACAGAATCATTTCTTAATAACTCGGCACGCTTGCTTAAATCATCATCCGAACGTTTTCTTACTACTATAGCACGTAATCGTAATTGCTCGCCTTTTCCGGCTTGTCCTACTAATTCTCGAGCTAAAATTCGACCGATACGACCAAAACCGTAAAGAATAACATCTCTTGGGATCATCTTACGGCGATCTTTACCAATGAAATCACCAATTTTGCTAACTAAGAATGCATTTGTATCGTTGTTAAAGTCATTCTTTTCTGCTAACCACTCTGCTGCTATCTTTCCAATATCCAAACGAGAGGGAGCTAGATCCATTTCATTGATGGCGCGAGCTAAGGCCAAAGTATCAATCACAGAAATTGGCTTCTTTACGATATCGTGTGCATATTGATGTAAATTTAAAATCTGACTTGCACTGCGATCCACTAGTTGATTTCTGAAAATAATTAACTCAACCGATTTATTGAACCACAAAGAACCTGTTATGTGAATAAGTTCAATCGCCGCTTTTTCAAGTTCGATCCAATCGATCAGTTGCTTTTCATAATTTTCTTGACCAATAGTAGGTGCTGTAGTTGTTGCCATTTTTTTCTTTTTTAATGAGATTGCAAAGATAAATCTATGATATGGATTCTGAAATCTATTTTGCTAAATGTAATTGTAAATTCTTAACACCATCTAAAAAACGTTAATAAATTCGATTTCTCATTTGAAATATCTAAATAGAACATTCAAAAACAGTAAGATATAAAAAAACCGGAGGCAAATTAATTGACTCCGGCTTTAGGGTGAATGAAGGGTTTCGAACCCTCGACCTCTAGATCCACAAACTAGCGCTCTAACCAACTGAGCTACATCCACCATTTTGAAGGCTGCAAATGTAGTTAACTAGATCTTTGAAGCCAAAATGAATTGTAAATTTATTCGTTGTCATTTTTGCTCGTTACCTTTACACCATGCCAAAAAAAATTCAACTTTCTGTTTCTGGAATGACTTGCGCCAGTTGTGCACAAAGCATTAGTAGAAAGTTGGAGTCGAATGGATTAAAGGATGTCTTAGTAAACTATAATAGTGGAGACGTTGAGTTTGAGACCATTGATGGAATTTCTACGGAACAAATTATTTCTGATATCAATGGATTAGGTTTCAAAGCTTCCATTTATCAAGAAAAAAGTGCGAGTGACTTAAAAAAATGGAATTGGAATTCCACTGAAACTCTATTTTTAATTTCCGCCATATTCACCATTCCTTTATTATTACATATGTTTATCCCTTTTCACCTTTTTCATCTTCCCCTTTTCCAATTCTTCATGACGTTGCCTGTAATGTTCATCGGTTTAAAACATTTTGGAAGGAGCGCCTGGGGTTCTGTTAAGACACGACATTTGAATATGGATGTGCTGATCAGTTTAGGATCCATCTCTTCCTTTGTTTATTCCATACTTTCTTGGTACTTTTTTTATGGATCACCTAGCATTTCCAGTCAACTTTATTTCGAAACTGCGGCTACAATTATCACATTGGTATTGCTAGGAAATATTATCGAAAAAGGAAGTTTAAAGAAAACACAGTCTTCATTAACCCATCTCACAAAAATTCAACCTTTAAAGGCAAGAAAAATTGAGAATGCACTTACCGACAATGAATCGCTTGTAAATTTGTTAGCGCATCAGCTTAAATTGAATGATTTAATTCTGGTAAATACTGGCGATAAAATCCCTGCTGATGGACTTATTTACGAGGGAGAAGTAGAAGTTGATGAGTCGATGATGACTGGCGAAAGTTTACCCATAAAAAAAACAATAAATGATTATGTGCTTAGTGGAACCATCGTACTAAGTGGGTATATTAAAGTGATTGTAAAAGAGTCAGGAAGTAGTACCGTACTCAGCAAGATGATTGAAGTTGTTAAGACATCCGCTTTGCGTAAACCGGAAATTCAACGTCTGGGAGATGTGGTTAGCTCGTTCTTTGTTCCCGTCGTGGTATTCATTTCTTTTGTCACTTTCTTTATATCCTATTTTAATTTAGAATTATCTTTTTCCGATGCCTTATTAAGAAGTATTGCTGTATTAGTAATATCTTGCCCTTGTGCCATGGGATTAGCTACTCCCACCGCAGTGGCAGTTGGAATTGGACGAGCAGCAAGAAGTGGAGTATTAGTAAAAGGAGGCGATACATTAGAAAAGTTGAGTGGGATAAAACAAATTATTTTCGACAAGACGGGGACTCTAACACAAGGGAAAATTTCGGTGAAGGAAATTAATTACATACATTCAGATAAAAAAAGGACCGAATTTTTGATGAGTATTATGGAAAAGTATTCGAATCATCCCTACGCAAAAGTTTTATCTGAAAAGTTTGCGGACGTACCTTATCTGCCCATTCAATTTCAGGAGATCAACGAAGTTGCGGGCCATGGAGTTTTTGCAAAAGACAAAGAGCAAAATATTTATAAAATCGGATCGCAACGATTTACTGAAGCTCCGGTTTCTATTGAAGGCCATCAAGTGTATGTGAGTATAAACAGTCAAATTATTGCAACTGTTGATTTCGAAGATCCGGTTCGGGACGATGCATTATCTATGGTAACTTTTTTTAAAGAGCAAGGAATAAAAACCATTCTTTTAAGTGGCGACCTTCCGAAAATTTGTGATTCGATCGGGCAATACTTAGGGGTTGACGAAATTTATTCATCTCAACTTCCACAAATGAAAGTTGATGTTGTAGAAAAGTATCAACTCCAAGGTAAAACCGCTATGGTGGGGGATGGAATCAATGACGCGCCCGCTTTAGCGATCGCAGAAGTAGGAATTGCAGTTAATTCAGGAACACAAATAGCCATACAAACGGCTGATATTGTTTTATTAAGTCAGCATGAATTAAATGGTTTGAGCTTAGCTTATTCTATCTCCAAAGAAACTTTACGAACCATAAAACAGAATTTATTTTGGGCTTTAGGCTATAATGTTGTAGCGATTCCTTTAGCCGCTTTAGGATATTTAAATCCGATGCTTGCCTCATTGTCTATGGCTTTTTCAGATGTAGTAGTAATTGGCAATTCCTTACGCATTCATTTTAAAAAACTTCCTTTAATAAGTTAATTTTAATGATAAATATTTTCAAAAAACTATCCATCACAAATGGATTCCAAATCTTTCAAATGCTAAGGTTTGCAGCTTTATTAGTTTCAGGAATTCTTCTTTCTAAAAGTGACATTTCCATTAGTGCTATAGGGACCTATGAAGGGTTGATTTTCTTGAGTGGAGCTTTGAGTTTTTTTTGGGTAAATGGTATATTGAATACACTTTTGAGTCATTACAAAGTGAACGAAAACAATAATAAATCATTTTTATTTAATACAGTATTTCTTTTAATTGCAATGAGTGCTTTCTTAATATTAATTTTAATGATTTTTAGAAATGCGGCTTCAAATTTCCTGCCTGATTGCACTCCAGAATTATTCACATTACTGTTGACTTATATTTTTCTGAACAATCCAACTTTTCTTCTTGAGCACATTTTTCTATTGAAAAATAAAGTGAACCATTTAATTAGTTATGGTGTATTTCATTTTCTTGGATATATAGCTGCAGTTACATTGCCTGTATGGATGGGATTCGAAATTACGTACAGTTTATACGGACTCATTCTACTCTCAACCATTAAATTTATATTGTTAGGATTCATTGTTCATAAAGAAGATCCTTGCAACTTTGATAAAAATACAATTCTGAAATTAATTTCATTTGCTTCTCCTTTGATACTAAGTTTTGCAATAGCAGGTTGTGCTGAATATATTGATGGATTTTTGGTAAGTACACATTTTGGAAGCGATCAATTTGCCATCTTTCGATACGGCGCTCGTGAATTACCTTTAGCCGTTTTGCTTTCTAGCTCTTTAAGTACATCTTTTATTCCTCGATTGCAACCACTTAACAATACGTTTGAGCTCGGAAATTTGAGAAAAGAAGCTGGAAAATTGATGCATGTACTTTTCCCCATTAGCATACTTTTACTTTTTTTTAGCGATGAATTCTACCCTATTATTTTTAGAGCTGAATTTGTTGCCAGTGCTCCTATTTTCAATACTTATATTCTTCTTTTGGTGAGTAGAGTTTTGTTTCCTCAAACACTAATATTAGCTTCGGGCAAAACGAAAGTCATACTTGGAATTGCCTTAGTTGAATTAGCAATTAAGTTTTCATGTAGTTATTTTTTAATGCTAAATTTTGGACTTATTGGAATTGCTGCGGGTACTGTAATAGCATTTTATGCTGAAAAAATAATTTTGATAATTTATGTAAAAAGAAAATTAGGCATTGCTATTTCCAATTATTTACCTATTAATCGATGGATTTTCTATTCTTCTTTGCTACTTCTTATCTATTTTTTTAACTAACAACTGTTAATAGTTAACTACAAATTACTAAATTTCAGCTATATAGATAATCTAATTCCAAAAATGAATTCTATCGAAAATGAAGAAAGTTCGATACTTGATTTTTTTTATGCTAAATTCTACTACTTTTGTGGGAGGAATGTAAAATTTATTGTTTTGACTACCTAAATATCTGTTAAAGTAGTTAATTTTACAATTGCACAAAATAACCTCTGTTAAACCTATAAACAAATTAAAAAAATGAAAAAACTACTACTAAGTATTATGGCGGTGGGCTTGATGACTTCTGGTGCATCTGCACAAGCAGTGAGTTCGTCAACCAAAATTGCCAAAGCAAATTTTAAAGAAGAAATTAAGCGTGCTTATGTGCCAACTGAAAAAGCATCTTCTACAACTCCAAAAGCTGTAGTAAATCGTCCGAAAAGCACCAAAGTTAACCCGAACGCGCAGAAAGCTGCCGTTGTAGGTAAATCATCAATCTCTACTACTCATAACATTTATGGAAGTTTAGTATCAGAAGGTGGTTTATTAAATTACAATCCACAATTAAATGTTTTGTCTTATACGGATAGAAAGCCTATCGGTGTAGTTGATGCCACTTTAATGTATAATAGCGGTACTGTTGTTACAAGAACTTCAACAAATGGAGGAACCACATGGGACACTACGTTAGTAGTTCTACATAATACTACTTCCTTTACGCGTTACCCACAAGGAGCTATTTTAAATCCTCCTGGAAACATGGTTGTTCTTGATGCTTATGCTGCTGCTACTGCGCCATTGATTAACGGAACAATTTGGGATGGTATCGCTATTGGTTCTATTAAGCTTGATGGAACTAATAAAGTTCAGTATGATATCCCTGCTTCTATCGCTACAGTACAACAAGACATGCCTCGTTTAGGTATGAACGCTGATTCAAATGGTCATGCTTATTCATTAGGAAGTAATTATGATTTCGATGCAACCGTTCCTTATTTTGATGGATTTGTTGTAAATCGTGCGGTTTGGAATTCAGTGAATAGCAGTGTTGATTGGGATCATACAAATATTTATCATGCTTTCTCACATGATCCAATTGATGATAGCCAAAATTTCTCTTCATTAGGAAATATGGCATTTTCACCAGATGGATTAACTGGCTATGTTCTAACTATTGGTCGTGATTCATTGAATGATTATTTAGCGCCAATGCCTATCATTTACCGTACTACTGATGGTGGAGCTACTTGGTCATTCTATAGTGCGTTGGATTATTCTCCTATTTTTGCTAATGTATTTACGCCAAACGGTGCAGGTACTCGTCCATTCTATACTGCAAAAAATGGATTTGACGTAGCAGTAGATGGAAATGGAAAAATCCACATTTTATGTGAGGTAGCTCAAGCAGCTTCAAATCATCCTGATTCTTTAAACTGGGCTGGTTTCAATGGTGATTTGTATGATACTTATGAAGATGCTAATGGTTTATGGGGTGCTGTTAAAGTTGGAACTGTAGTTGCTGAGCCAGCTGAAGATCCAAATTCATTAGGTTGGGCTGTAACCTGGGATGCTCGTGCACAAATCTGTGCTAACTCTACAGGTATGAAAATGGCTTATACTTGGATGGATACTGATGTAACAATTTTTACAGCCTTCAATGAGAATCCAAATATCAAAGGTGCTTCTGCAGATTTCTCTAGTAATTTATCGTCAAATGAAATTAACTTTACTGAAGGTACTGCTTGGGATGCAAATAACTATTGGATTTATGTTTCTAATTTAGGATGGGATAACGGAACTGATTTTATTGTTCCTGTAAAATCAGCAGTTCCATTAAATTCTGGTGCCCTTGATACTGACCCATGGTTACATGAATACGTTTCAGGAATTCAATACGCCCCTGCTGATTATGTGAATCCACTTCCTCCTACTTTCTCTCTTACTGGAATTAATGAAATTCAAAATGCAACTATTGCTAAATTGATCTATCCAAATCCAGCTACTGAAAAGGCTACAGTTACTCTTAACCTTTAAACAAACGCTAATGTTTCAGTTTCAGTAATGAACGTTATGGGTCAAGCTGTTAAAACTGCTACAATCGGTAACTTAAGTACTGGTGTTCAAACATTCTCAGTTGATGTTGCAGATCTTTCTACAGGTTTATATATCGTAAATGTAACTGTTGGAACTCAGGTTATTTCTCAGAAATTAAACATTCAACGTTAATTTTTTAACTTAATTCACAAAAAAAACCCAGCTAATTAGCTGGGTTTTTTTTGTGAATTGTTTTTTATCTGATATCGAATAATGAAATTAAACCAATTGTTCTTTCTACTGTAAAGCCTTCTGCATACTGAAATCCTGATTGTCTTCCCATTTCTATTGATCTCCCATATAAAAATTCCAGAAAATCTTTAGAAGAAATTGCTGTCTCCGGCTCGTTTGATTGCGGGTCATAAAATTGACTTTTAAATGCCATAACTGCTTTCATTTTAACTTCCATATGATCAGTAATGTCTACAACAAAATCTGGATGTATATGTCGATCTTGAATATAATGATAGATGGCTTTAGGCCTCCAAGGAGTTTGTTTCATTCCGTTAAATGAAGTACTAACTTTCACTAAACCACTTAAAAAAATAGCGTCCGAAACTAATTTACTACCTTTTCCATGATCTGGATGTCGATCGTTGATAGCATTACACAAAATAATTTCTGGCTGAAATAAGCGTATTTGTTGTACCAAGGCCATTTGATGTATCTCATCATTGCTGAAAAATCCATCTTTGAAACCCATGTTTACACGAAATTCAAGGCCCAAAAAGGATGCACTTTCTGCAGCTTCTAAATCGCGTAATTCGGCAGAACCTCTAGTTCCAAGCTCGCCTCTTGTCAAATCTATAATACCTACTTTCCGTCCAGCAGCAATTTCTTTGCTTACAGTTCCTCCAGCACCTAATTCAACATCATCTGGATGTGCTCCAATTGCTAATATGTCTATTTTCATAAAATCTTATTTATTAGAATGACCAAAAATAATAGAACTAACCAATAACGATAAAAAAATAACGAATTTTGCAACAATGAAAGTAGTCCTCAAACAATATTTCCATCTAGTAAATCATGAATTACGCTTAGAGTTTAACAATCAGCATGCCTTGATGAGTTTATTGGTTTATTCTTTAGCTACTATTTTTATCGCTTACATTAGTTATCGTCAGTCGCTAGATCCAATTACTTGGAATGCACTGTTTTGGATAATCATGCTCTTTGCTGCTACCAATGCTATTGCAAGAAGCTTTATTCAAGAGAGTAAAGGACTCCAGTTGTTTCATTATACTTTTATGAACCCATCGGTCGTAATTCTTGCAAAAACAACCTATAACGTCCTCCTTCTTTCATTCCTTGGTGTGATCAATCTTGTCGCATTTTCGCTTTTCTTTTCCCTTGACATCAATGATTTTGGGCAATTCATCCTTGGACTTCTTCTCGGCAGTTTTGGTTTGTCGGCAGTATTGACACTTGTGTCTGGAATCGTTTCTAAAGCACACAATCAATCAGCTCTGGTGGCTATATTAGGGTTTCCTTTGCTTTTCCCTCTTCTTATTACCATCATTAAATTTTCTGGAAATGCCATTCGAGGCGTTGAATGGACTTTAAATCAACCTAATTTTTTTCTCCTAATTGCGTTGAATAGTATAATTGTAGCCCTCTCCTTTCTCTTGTTTCCCTACCTTTGGAGAGATTAAAATTGGATAAAGTGAAGTCTACAATTGCAAGATCTTGGTGGTGGAAAATCACCGCCCTCGTCCTTCTTTTTTACACCTACTATGAAGGTTTTTTGGGGGAAGTTCCACGAATGCCAATTCTAAATGAAACGATTAGGAATTTATACTTCCATGTTACCATGTGGATGGCAATGTTGGTATTAATGATTTGCAATGCTTTTTATGGGATCATCTATTTGAACAAGTCGGATTTGCATTTTGACCTAGTTGCTGAAGAATCTGGCCGTATGGCAATGATTTTTGGAATTGCTGGACTTATCACAGGCATGGTATGGGCGAATTACACCTGGGGGGCTCCTTGGGTGAATGACCCTCAATTAAATGGAACTGCGGCCTCCTTACTGGTTTACGCAGCCTATTTTATATTAAGAAATGCACTTCCAGATAGTACCAAGCGTGCTCGATTAGCAGCTGTGTATGGTATCTTTGCGTTTGTAATGATGATTGTATTCATTATGGTGCTTCCAAAAATGTCCGATTCGTTGCATCCTGGAAAAGGAGGAAATCCAGGGTTCAATAAGTACGATTTGGATGCAAATATGAGAATGGTCTTTTATCCAGCAGTAATTGGCTGGACATTGCTGGGCGTTTGGATGATGAGTTTACGAGTGCGTTTTCGAAAAATGGAATTGAAAAATGAAGATCAACAATAATATGAAACAATATTTAGTCCTGTTTGTATTCCTAATAATAAACCTTCCTTCAGCAGTTGCACAAGAAGTTGAGATGGGGGATGTAATGCGTTCTGAAGGAAAAATATATGTAGTAGTAGCTGTAGCATTTATCGCGCTCGCCATCTTGAGCTTCTACATGATTCGCATTGATAGGAAAGTTTCCAAATTAGAAAAAGAATTGAATAAGTAAAATTAAATAGCATGAAGAAAGTTCATATCATCGGAATAGTAGTTATTGCAATAGCACTAGCGGTGATAGTTAGCACCATCAGTAATTCGAGTACCTACGCACCGTTCAGAACAGCTATTGAAAATGAAGGTAGTACTTTCCATATTGTGGGCAAGTTAAATAAAGACAAAGAATTTATTTATAATCCTGAAGTCAATGCAAATCTTTTTGGGTTTTATTTAGTCGATAATGAAGGTCTGGAGAAAAAAGTTTTATTCAACGGAAGCAAACCGCAAGATTTTGAACGCTCAGAACAAATAGTTGTCATAGGGAAAATGAGCGGGGATGAATTTCATGCTAGTCAAATTTTGATGAAGTGTCCTTCTAAGTATAACGGTAATCAGCAAGATCAATTGAATGCTGTTTCAGATGAATCAGAAACGGAGAGTTAAATTAAAATAATTAAATAATGGAAATACAATACCAAGGAGAGCATCTTGGATTCGGAATACTTGGTAATATTTTAATTATAATTTCTTTTACCACTGCCCTATTATCTGCTATCTCTTATTATTTTTCTTTTAAAAATAAATCGGATTTAATAAATTCTTGGAATCCACTAGCACGTATTAGTTTTTCATTGCATGCTTTCTCTGTGTTAGGTATAATTGTCTTGATTTATTATCTGATTCATGGTCATTTTTTTGAATATTATTATATATGGCAACATTCGAATTCAGTATTACCGCTGAAGTATATGTGGGCTTGTTTATGGGAAGGACAAGAAGGAAGTTTTTTAATTTGGAGTTTTTGGCATGTGATTTTATCTTTTTTCATCATTCATAAAGCTGGATCATGGGAAGCTCCTGTAATGTTTATTATAATGGTGATTCAAGTTTTTTTGACTTCGATGTTGTTGGGTTTGGAATTAGATGGAATTAAGATTGGTTCGAATCCATTTATCCTGTTAAGAAATCATCCTGATTTTGCAAACCTTCCTTTTATTCAGATGTCCGATTACCTAGCAAAAATTAAAGACGGACGAGGATTAAACCCTCTCTTGCAGAATTATTGGATGGTCATCCACCCACCTACTCTTTTCCTTGGATTTGCTGCAACGGCTGTTCCTTTTGCTTACGCTATAGGTGGACTCTTAACAGGTCGTGTAAGGGAATGGGTAAAGCCAGCTCTTCCCTGGACATTGTTCGGAATATTAATCTTAGGAACAGGAGTGTTGATGGGTGGTGCATGGGCTTATGAATCTTTAAGCTTTGGCGGATTCTGGGCTTGGGATCCTGTTGAAAATGCAAGTTTAGTCCCGTGGTTGGTATTAGTTGGAGCATTGCATGTGATGATTATTTTCAACAAGAACGGTACTTCTTTACATAGTTCTTATCTTCTTTGCACATTTTCATTCATTCTTGTATTATATTCAACTTTTTTAACCAGAAGTGGAATATTAGGAGATACTTCTGTGCATGCTTTCACTGATTTAGGGATGAAAGGCCAGTTAATTATTTATTTGATTTTCTTTTTAGTATTGACAATTTTATTAAGCTTTAAGAATAGAAAATTACTTGCTGCCCCCTCAGAAGAAGATCCTGTAAGTAGTCGTGAATTCTGGATGTTTATGGGAATGCTTATCCTGATCATTTCAGCCATTCAAATTAGCATTACCACATCGGTTCCGGTCATCAATAAATTATTCAATCTCAAACTTGCTCCACCTGCGGATGCAGTTGACTTTTATAATTCTTGGCAAATTCCGTTAGCGGCCGTCATTGCCTTGTTGATGGCAGTGGGACTTTATTTTAAATGGAAACAAACCGATCTGAAAAGCATGTCTAAAAAGCTTATGCTTTCATTGGTAGCATCTTTAATCATAACCGTTGCTATACACTACTATTTTCAATTTGCTCGCGTACAACTCGTCTTATTACTTTTTACTTCCATTTGGGCTTTTGCAGCCAACCTCGATTATCTTATTCGAGTTTTAAAAGGAAATATTGCTAAGTCAGGAGCGAGCATTGCACATATGGGTATTGCCTTTATTCTTTTAGGTTCATTGATTGCCAACAGTGAAAAAATTGTCATCAGTCAGAATCGTCTGAATGTTGATTTGGGAAAGGATTTCCCAAATAATGAGAATATCCTTTTGTATCAGGGCGACACTTTACCCATGGGAGAGTATTATGTAACCTATAAGGACAAAATAAAAGACGGCATTCACATTCGTTACGAAGTAGAATATTTAAAGGCAAATCATTCTACAGGTCAATTGCGAAAGGAGTTTAGCCTTTTCCCATTTGTTCAATTAAATGAAAGAATGGGAAACGTGAGCGAGCCCAGCACAAAACATTTTGTAGAAAGGGATATTTATACCCATGTTACATATGCTGAGCTAGACGACAAAGAAGAAGCTAAGAAAGAAAACGAAGGTTATAAGCCAGGTAAGAAATACCAATTAAGCATATGCGATACCATCACCACCAGCAATAGCTTAGTGGTTTTGCAAAGTCTTAATAAAGATGTCGACAAGAATCTTTTGATGCTTCAGGAAACTGATTTAGCCGTGGCTGCAAATATCTTAGTGATGGATGTCAATAAAAAATTGCACCAAGCAAATCCAGTATTTATATTACGAGGAAGTGAAGCATTCAATCGTCCCGTAGAAATTACAGAACTCGGTTTGCGTTTTGCATTTATCAAAATCATTCCAGAGGAAAACAAATTCGAAATCGAAGTTTCTGAGAAAGTAGGTAATTCGCGTGAATTCATTATTATGAAGGCTATTATCTTCCCTTACATAAATATCTTATGGATTGGATGTTTACTAATGATTGTTGGGACTTGGATAGCTATTGTAAAACGAATCAAAAAACTGCGTAGTTAATTCTCTTGATCAAATGAAACTGAAAATTGGAATCGTTGGCTCTGGAAATCTTGCAACTCATTTAGCAAAAGGAATTATAGAGAGTGGGTTTTCTTTAGAATTTATTTATAGTAGAAATAAAAAAACGGGACGTTCCTTATCTAAAAAATTACAAGTTAAATTTGAAGTTGAACTACCTGATGCTACTTCAAATCCATATTTGTTGTTTATCTGTACCGGAGATTCCGCTATACAAGAGTTATTTACTCAATTTGAAAGCAAGGGTATTTTTAATTCACTCCCTGGAAGGCCTCATCTTGCAAACCGCTCGTAACGCTACACAACAAAAGCCGTCAGTGGTACAAACGGGGCCTGCTAAACGCAAAGACATGAAAACGATCAAAGAACACAGGAAGCTTCTCGAAGGAAAATTAAAAGAGTTAAAAGTTTATAATTTAATGACAGATTGGCTATTAACTGCTAACCATTAACATTTATTTTTTGGGGGGTGGATTGCATCTTTTATTAAGTTGCTAATTCGCTCTTAATCTTTCAACTCATAATATATTTATTCAAAAAAATTACTTCCCTCCTCCTAATGGAAAAATATTTTTAGGTGATCAAGTCGACCAGTTGATGACCTTGGAAAAACACCATGACTAACCGTGCGAATATCCTCGATTGAATAAAGGCATTAGGATTGTGTTGTTCGATAATTTTCTAACCACCAAAATGTCTTTTCGTTTTACAACTGTCAATATTACTTTAACGGGACCTTTAGAACCTGTAGCATCCATAGTAGTAATTCCGAAATTTTTATCCGTTAAAGAAACGATTAATTCATTAGCATTTCGCTGTGTGATGATTCGCATCACTTGCAACCCAAGCGCAAGTCGTTCTTCAATTCTAATACCCACAAATATCCCCATCGAATACCCCGTAGCATAGGCCAAAAAGCAAACGGGATTATGTAAATTTCTCATAATTTGTGAGATGGCCAATAACCATATCAAAGCTTCAATAAATCCTAAAAATGGAACGATATACTTAATGGATTTACTCAGAAAAATATTACGCAATGTAGCCAAACATACATCGCACATTCTTGCTAAAAAGATAAGAAAAGGTAATATGACCCATTGGAATAAATCAGAAGTTATTAATTCACTACTAAACATAGGCTTTCAATATTTTATTTACAATTAATGGTACACCTTCAGTAGCATTTTGTGCAACAACTGTAAAATAATCTGGCAATTGCTGCGCATCCGCATTGGGATCTACTAAAATTGTTGTTGCGTTCGCTTTAGTAAACTGGATTAAACTAGCAGCAGGATATACCGCAAGCGAAGTCCCTATGATTATAAAAATATCTGCACCTTGAGTAATGGAAATGGCCTCTTCCATCATAGGTACAGCTTCACCAAACCAAACGATATGTGGCCGTAATTGGCTTCCTTTTTCGCATTTATCACCGATAAGAATACAATCACTTTGTAATGCATAGATCAATGAAGCATTGATGGTACTTCTCGATTTCATGATTTCTCCGTGCAAATGAACTATATGAGAAGAACCAGCACGTTCATGTAAATCATCAATGTTTTGAGTGATGATAGTGACATCAAACTCTTTCTCTAGTTCCACTAATGCTTTGTGTGCTGCATTTGGTGTTGCTTGGATGATTTGTTTTCTTCTTTGGTTGTAAAATTCCAATACCATTTCAGGATTCTTATACCATGCCTGTGGAGTAGCCACATCCTCTACAGCATAATTTTCCCAAAGTCCGTCACTATCACGAAATGTTTTTATTCCACTTTCAGCAGAAATTCCAGCACCCGTAAATACTACGATTCGTTTCACGTTGCAAAGGTGATTAATTAAGAATAGGCAATTCTGCGCGGATTAATAAAAATATTAACGATTGAACGTTAACATCAAAGGATAACAGCATTTGGCGAAAACACAAATCCACTTAACAATTCATGCGTTTTCATTCTTTTCTTGCCTGGAACTTGTATTTCTACGACATTGATAAATCCATCTGCAGCACTAATTTTAAGCACTTTCTTTCCATCGGTGATCAATTCATGTGTTAAAACGGTACCTCCAGGCTCGGGAATAGCTTGTAATATTTTGATTGCAGAGATACTGTTGTCAGGCATTTTTATCTCGAAATATGCACCTGGATAGGGACTTAAACCACGAATCTGATTGTGTAAAACAACGATTGATTTAGAAAAATCTAATTTTCCATCTTCCTTGAATAATTTAGGAGCTTCTATTATTTTTTCTCCTGTTTTTAGAAAGGAATGCTGAGTATGCACCACTACATTTCCTTTTTCAATAGCATTTACGGTTTTTAAAACCAAAGCAGCACCTTCTACCTTCATCCTATCATGCAGCTCCCCTACATTCTCATTGTCGCCAATTTCCATTTCTTGTCTGAAAATAATATTGCCTGTATCAATTTCGTGCTTCAAAAAGAAAGTGGTAAGTCAGTTTCTGTCCGCGCCCAGAAGGTTTATCAGGAGCGGTAATCACTCCTACTATATCATATCCATTCTCAACTAAAATTTGCAATGAATTGACCGCAAATTCAGGCGTCCCTAAAAATATAATTTTCATTTACCTAGCAATTTAATATCCAACAAGTCGATTTTTTGGCCGTGCATGCAAATGCTCATTTGATTCTTTGAAACTTGATACTTCACAAATACCTTTAAATTATTTTGGAAAAACATAGGATCCATTTGAACTGGCTCAAAAAAAACTGAGTCCTTATTCATCAGTAAAAACCCACATGCATCTAACTCATGATAATCTTTTACCGTCATAAGTACATAACCTTCCGGAATTACGATCACGGGTTCAACCTCTAACGATATTATACTTTCTTTTTTTGCCTTACATTATGTTGCTACCATCATGAAAAATAATAAAGAAGAGATCAATTGTATTTCCTTGCCAATTCTTGCCATTTTCCAGTACGAAGATAAGCGTAACCAATTAAACCGAGAGTTGTCCAATATAAAACCTCTGCAAACCAAACGATTTCCAAAGTAGAAGGATGTATATGTGTAAATAAAAAGACATAACTCAAATAAAGACACAAACTCACCATTTCGATCTTCATAACAGCCTTCGTTGCTCCGGTGCCCGAAATGCAGGCAATAGCAATCATAGCCAAGCTAAAGGAAAGTGTAGCAAAGCAAATGACATAAAAGCTTCCTTCTGCGGCAGCATTTAACAATTCATCTGACGACACCAATTGAAATAGAATATCCTTCAAAAACACGCATATTAGGACAATCCCTCCCGTTCCCAGAAAAGAGAATTTCATGATTTTATGAGCCAAAGGAATGACATCCGAGCTTCTTTTTTGTCCAAGTAGATTTGACACCATACTATTACTGCATTCTGAAAATCCCCAAACTGGAGTCATGAGCAACATATAAACACCACGAAGAATATTGGAAATAGCTAATTCTCGAGATCCTAACTTTTCAATCATCAGAAAGAAAATAAACCATGATCCCATTGAAAAAATATGTTGCACCATTATAGGTGTCGACAACGTTAGAATTTGCTTGAATGTATTTAGCTTTAACGAACTGAATTTAAGGAGTTGAAATTCTTTGAACCTAGAACGTGACAAAGCATAAATCAAGGCATAAATTGCTGCTGCAGATTCGGACAAAGCAGATGCTATACCAGCTCCAAAAATTCCAAGCGCAGGGCAACCCCAATTACCAAATACAAACAAATAATTAAATAAAACATTCAACAACATCATCAACACGGTGGAATATGTGATGATTCGAGTTAAAGTAATTCCAGAATAAAAAGCCCGCAGGGCAACGAAAAGTGCCATAAACGGCAAACCCCAAATTCGGCCTTTTAAATATTCTAGTACGAATTCCACAACAAATTCATCTTTCACAACCATCGACATCAGCGACGGAATAAATCGAAACATAAAGGCGCTCATCAACAACGAAAAGGAAAGAAGCAATATCAAACTATGGTCAAATAAATTTCCAATTAACTTATTTTGACCTTCTCCTGCTTTACGAGCAATTAAAATTTGAGAGCCAATTCCGATAGCCACTGCAATCATAATTAGCAAAAAATAAAAGACTCCACCAAGTGCAGATGCAGCCAATTCCTTTTCACCAAGGCGTGAAACAAAGGCTACATCTGTAAAATTTATTACCGTACTTGCTAGACTACTTAAAATAATGGGCCAAGCAATTCGCCAAATCTCGGAATAGGTTGTCTGTACTTTCATACTACTACTTGCAAAAATCAGAAAATAGTGATAGTGAATTCAACAACTTTTAAAAACTTGTTAAGAATTATTCTGATTCTTCAACGAAAGATCTCCATTATATACCATTTTATAATGTGGAATATTGGCCTCATAAAATAGCTCACCTTCTTCCACAAACCCTGTCCGCTTATATAGGTTCATCGCAGCAACTTGTGCATGTAAATAGATTTTTTTTTGATGAGGGATTACATCTTCCAAAACCGCTTTTACCAGTGAAGTACCTGCACCTTCATTTCTAAATTTAGGTAACACAGCAAATCGTTCAAGTTTGATTCCATTTTTGGTAAAGCGCCAGCGGGCTGTTCCCGCCGGCTGCTTTTCCACCAACAGCATATAATGCATGCTTTCATCCTCATAATCATCGTACTCTTCTTCGTGAGACTTTTTGCTCATCAACAAAAACACATTTACGAATTTCAAAAACGATGGAGGCCTTTTCTTGATCTTCTGTATTAAACTTAATTACTTCGTACATACATTCCAAATTATTCCCGAATGTATAAAAAATATTCTATTGTGTCAGCATTATTTTTTCATACCATTTATTTCCAGCTGCATTTGTTAATTCCAACATATACACGCCTGAAGTAATTGATTTTTCTAAATTGAATTGGTTTGGTGATGTGTTGGATAGCCACATTGAGGAAGTGGCCACTATTTTTCCACTCAAATCCATCAGTTGGACTTGAATATTTTCTTGTTGTAATTCGTCAATGGAAAATGTGATAATTCCATTGGTTACCGGATTCGGATAAACATTCATGATTGATTTTCTAAAGTTCACCACTCTCACATCTGAAAATTCAAATATTCCATTGCGATCCACTTGTTTCAAACGATAATAGTTATTTCCTAATGATGGATTAACATCCCTAAACACATACGAAAGCAACGTAGTAGAGAATCCAGCTGCATTCAATTTTCCGATAGGTATAAATTCAATGGCATCATTGCTTTTTCGACAATGAAATAATCTGAATTTACCTCGGAAGCAGTACTCCACTTTACGTCAACAAAATTTCCATTTGCTTGAGCCTCAAATGAAGTATATTCTACAGGAAGTGGGTTTATTCCTCCAGTGGCATTGGCAAGGGTAAAGTAAGTATTAAACCCATTGAAATTATTTGAAGTGATACTACCTGATCCTGCCGATGTACCTGTTCCACCCAAATCAAGCCATGTTGAAGCCCCATTATCTCTTGCTACTCGAAGGTTTGCGGGATCCGTTACATAATCATCAGCACCATACGTTAGTGTAATTCGAGCATTGCTGAGGTTGGCGATTGCAGATCTTGTGAGATTAAAATAACGCACATCGGAAACCCATCCTAAGGATGGGGGCAATGCATAACTCATTGCACGTGGTGAAATATTCCAAACTTCTGAAACATAACTTACGGGTGTGGCATTGGTATGCTGAACAGCAAGAATAATTGGACGGAAAGAACCATTTTTCCCAATCGGCAGATTCAATGTTTGTGCAGAAGTTGAAGCTACTACTTGTTCAAAAGGTCCATCTACATAAGAAATAGACGAACCTAAGTTCGAAGAAGCTCCAGCTAAGGCCGTTACTTGCGAGCCAGGAGTGGAATACAGCACACCGTTGAGTAGTAATAGCTGATTGCTTATATTTATGTTTTGAGCTAATGCCAATCCAAAACTATTGTCCAAGTTTAGGTTGTAAAATGTAGTAGTAGTGGTTCCGCCAATCCAAAGCCCTTCGGCACCTTGAAAAGTAACTGTGCCATTTCTTGGGATGAAATTACCATTATTATAAAATGTATTCAACCCATCAAAATTACTTAATAGTCTCATGTTTTTGGTATCACCAACTACTCCTGTGATGGATCGGATATCGAATGTTTTATTCGGATCAATGTTCAAACTATTTAACACAAAGTCATCTGTTGAACCGTTACTTGTTTGAAGTGTTATAGCGGCTCCTGCTGGACCTGTTACTTTAAAATTTGGTTGCGTAGCTCCAGCATAAGGTGTGAAATTGAATACGGATCCTGATGAAGTAAATAAATTTCCAAATTCAACAGTTCCTCCCGTAAAAGTTATATTTCCTATTCCACCACAGATATTAAAATCGCTAAGCACTCCCAAAGTACTATTCGGTTTTTGTAAAATAATATTTCCACCACTCATCGTGAAACGAGAGGAGGTGGAATTGTTTATTCTAAAAAGTTCTAGGTTGGATCCAGGCCACCCTGTGTTCAGCAACACACTTCCTCCAGACTGTGTAAAGCGAAGTGGGTCGGTAGCATAACCCGAGCGATAGGTTATACCACCGTACACTTGCAATGATCCTCCAGCAATATCAATTACTGGAATTTTTGTAGGATTTGATTTATAGCGAATTCCTTGAAATCCTTGACTTCGACCAATACGCATTGTTCCACCTACTATGTTTAATTCACCTTCTAAATATACATAGTCTGAGTTTGGAGCAAGATGCAAAACACCTTGCTGTACTTTTATAATGGCATTTTGAGGAACTGTGAAATTTCCAATGGTTGGATTTACTAAATATGTTTTTTTATTATTGTGTATAAATGTACCATAGGTAACGATAAGCTCTCGAATGGCTAATTCAAAGTCGTGCACTGCTGCATTCAAATAGTAAGTTGTAAATTTAGATTTCACTAAACTTACACGATTTAGATCCCATGTACCCGTTCCTGAAATATTTGAATTGATGGCAGAGTTAAATGTTAGATTTACATAATCATTTACATCCACATATAAATCAATGTCACCATAATTAACAATACTTCCGCTTATGTATAAATTATGCATTCGGGATGAGTTAGCAGCATAGCCGAAAGTTGCCCCATTATTCACTGTTAAATTTCCAGCAATTACCATCAAAAAGGTGAGGTAATTTGAATAGAGCAATGAACCTGAAGTACCTTGTCCGACAGTAACACTTGCCGTAACAGAATTTACATTCATAGTTATATTATGCCCATCACCTATATAAACAACGTCTCCATTGCGAGGATAGGTGCCTGTATTTACAGGATTACCAGAACCTACAGTCGACCAAGTTGTTTTTACACTCCATAGGCCACTTTGTCTAGTAGAATAATTAATTGCACTGCTTTCGTAGAAGAGTGACATCAAGACAAGAAGAATACATCCTGATTCTCGGACTGTGTTGAATAAATTACACATGATATGCTATTATAAACTGTAAGTTGGTGAAACAAATATGCTACCAACGCCAGAAAATAAATTAACTAAAGCATGTAAATCTTACATCACATTACAAGGATCATGAGAATTCATTTCCCGTGTGTACTTTTTAAACATCAATTTTAAAAACACAAAAAAAATCATGTTTAATCACTCAATTTATTACAAAGTCGACAAACGGTCTAATGTCATTTTGATCAATCGGTGCATAGAACCTTCAGCATCCTTAGCATATTTTTGAGTAATGCGATTGGCAACAATCACGTTTACAGCACAACATTGATGACCTAAAAGAGAAGCCAGTCCGAACATTGCTCCTGTTTCCATTTCGAAATTCGTGATGCGGTGTTCTCCAAAACGAAATGAATTTAAGCGATCAATCATATCTAGGCGAGCAGGTTCTAAGCGTAATTGACGCATTTGAGGGCCGTAAAAACCGGAACAAGAAGCAGTAATTCCTGCAAACGAATCAAGAGAAAGCAGATCAAATAATTTATCCGAAGATTTAGAAATATAAGACTGAGGCAAAACACCATGGTTGGGGTAATGTTTCCTAAATGCATGAATAATTTCTTCTTCTTCTTGAGTATTAGCTAGTTTATAAAAGTTCAATAATCCATCCAAGCCTAGCCCAAAGCGTGAACAAACGAAATGATCTACTTCAATTTCAGCTTGAAGAGCACCTGAAGTACCAATTCGAACCAAATCCAAGGAAGTTAGCTTTTCTTTGATGGTTCGGGTTTTTAAATCAATATTTACTAATGCGTCCAGCTCATTATAGACAATATCAATATTATCAGTACCTATACCTGTGGAAATCACAGACATGCGCTTACCTTTATAAGTGCCTGTATGTGTAACGAACTCTCGCTTTTGCTTCTTAATTTCAATTTTTTCAAAATAATTGCTCACCATAGAAACTCGGTCGGGATCACCGACATTGATGATAACAGGCGCTATTTCATAGGGATGCAGGTTTAAATGATAAACACTACCATCATGATTTAAAATCAATTCAGATTCAGGGATTTGTGACATATACTTTTATCAAATAATTTTGCCTCCAACAAATATAAAAGAATCCATTAGACATGAGTATTGAAAAGAGGAATATTATTGTGCCCATTGATTTTAGTGAGCAATCGAAAATTGCTTTAAGCCAGACGTATAATCTTGCAAAAATGGCCAAAGCCGATATTACATTATTACATGTTATTGACGAAGCTTTGTTTGAATCCATCTTACATTTATTTAAAAATAATGAAGAGCATGAAAACATGATTAGAAAGGAGGCCCTAGAAAAACTGGAAACGCTTGCACTTGAAGCTAGGTCTAAGTCAGGTTTAGTATTTAATTGTCGTGTAGAGAAAGGGAAAATTTACGAGACTGTAACTGAAATAGCTGAAGAACTAGAAGCCATGTTTATTGTGATGGGCACTGCTGGGGAATCCTCCATCAAAAAGAAATTTATTGGTTCAAATGCAGTCCGTGTTATTGGCGATGCCCATTGCCCGGTAATTACAATAAAAGGGCAACAGCATCGTTCGGGATGTGATATTATTTTACTACCTTTAGACCTTTCGAAGGAAACAAAAGAAAAAGTTGTTAAATGCGTTGAGATCGCGAAGTTCTTTCAGTCAGTTATAAAAGTAATAACCATTGTTACCACCTCAGATGAATTCCTGATCAATAAAATGGAACGACAAATGGACCAAGTTCTTAATTTCATAAAAGATCATACAGTTGAATGCACAGGCGAATTTATAAAAGGAAATGATATTTCAGATGGCGTATTAGCACATGCCCAAGAAATCAACGCTGATCTAATAATTATAATGACACAACAAGAATTAGAATGGACAGAATATTTCATCGGAACAGAATCACAGCAAATTATTAATAATTCGGAAATCCCTGTTTGCTCCATTCGACCTATTAAAAGAAAAGATACCACCGAATACGTACTCTCCTAGAACTAAAAAAATAATTGTTATGCATAAAGATCTTGTCATAAAAAATTCTGATTCCATACGATTTTTCTGAAACTTCTGATTTAAGTTTAGAGCATGGAGTGTTCATGGCCAAACTTATGAAGGCTGAAATTTGTTTACTCCATATAGTGGAAACCACAACATTCCCTAGTTCTATTTCGCATGCTTTTTCAGGATTTGAAAAAAAAGTGGAAGAAGCATCTAATGAAAATTTAAAGGCATTGGCGGATAAATTACATACTAACCATGGAATTCCGGTGAGTATAATTACCGAAGTTGGAAAAATTTACAAACGCATCGTACATGTAGCAAAACAAGCGCATATTGATATTATCATTATGGGTACATGGTGCTGGTGGACATAGTTACATCATCGGAAGTAACACAACTCGTGTGGTGCAAGAAGCTCCATGTCCAGTGATCTCAGTGCAAACACACGCTACTAAAGTTGGATTTACTAAAATTGCTGTTCCAATTGATGATTCTGTTGAATCGCGTCAAAAAGTAAATTTTGCTTTAGAGATTGCCAGAAAATACAATTCCAACGTGGTTGTAATTGGTTTAATGAAAAATGGCAATGAAGATTACGAACGTAAGTTTAAAATCAAGATTGAGCAAGTAGAAAAGTTTTTACTGGATCATGGTATTCATACAGAAGTTATCTACAAGCAGGGAGAAGATCTTTCAAAAGGAACTTTACATTCTGCAGAAGAAATTGATGCAGATTTGGTGATGATTATGACTGAACAAGAGCCTAGTATTACTGGCTTGTTGATGGGTTCATACGCGACCAAAGTAATCAATGGTTCCAAGATACCTGTGATGACCATTCGTCCAGCTGAGATCGATCCTGAGCGCTTAACTGTTACCTTTTAATTAAATTTCAAAAAAAAAGTCTTTAAAACATCGATCGCTAACGGTCGATGTTTTATTTTTATAGCATGAGCCATATCCATCAAATATTAGCGCAGTATTGGGGATACACTCAATTTCGTCCTTTGCAAGAGGACATCATCCGATCGGTGATGTCGGGTCGGGATACTTTAGCTTTACTTCCAACAGGAGGCGGGAAATCGTTGTGCTTTCAAGTACCCGCAATGAGTCAACCTGGCTTATGTCTTGTGATTTCGCCTCTCATCGCGCTGATGAAGGATCAAGAAGAAAATTTGTTAAAAAAAGGAATACGTGCACATGCAATTGTGAGTGGAATGAAGAAGAGTGAGGTGGAGAGAGCCTTGAACAATTGCATTTATGGAGATTACAAGTTCCTGTATGTCTCACCGGAGCGACTCCTCTCGCCTATTTTCAAGGAGTATCTATTACAAATGAAATTAAACATGATTGCTGTAGATGAGGCGCATTGTATCTCTCAATGGGGTTATGATTTTCGTCCACCCTACCTTCAAATTGCAGAAATTCGTGAACATTTTCCTAAAGTGCCCATCCTTGCCCTTACTGCTTCTGCTACACCGGAAGTGAAAGAGGATATTATAGAGAAATTAGAGATGACTAACGTTGCTGTCTATGCGAAAAGCTCTGCACGCTCCAACACTTCTTATCTTGTACGTCAAACAGAAGATAAGATGGCGCATCTTTTCAAGGTGCTTGACAACATGCCAGGATCTTCAATTGTTTATGTACGCAACCGCCGCAAGACACAGGAAATTGCCAATGCCATTCGCAACCATGGGTTCTCAGCTAATTTTTATCATGCAGGACTCAATCATCAGGCTCGTGCTGAGCGGCAAGAGCAATGGAAGACCGATAAAACCCGCGTTATCGTTGCGACGAATGCATTTGGGATGGGGATTGACAAACCCAATGTGCGATCCGTAATTCACATGGATTTGCCTGATGATTTAGAGAGTTATTATCAAGAAGCTGGACGTGCTGGGCGTGATAGAAAACCAAGTTATGCGGTAGTGCTGTACGATAAAAGTGATTTTCTAAGCAAGGATAAACGTCTGCTTCTAGACTTCCCCCCTCGTGATGAGATCAGAAGAGTGTATAAAGCGTTGGGAAATTATTTGCAAATCCCGTTGCATACTGGTAAAGATGTAATGCATTCCTTTGATTTAGTCGAATTTTGCCAATTTTACTCTTTCGATAATTTCTTAACTTATAATTGCTTGAAAATTTTGGAGATGGCAGATTATATTTGCCTAAGTGAATCGATCTTTCTCCCTGCACGCTTAAGAATATTAACGAACTCCAATGATCTTTATGTTTTTCAAGTTCAACAACAGAAATTCGACCATCTTATCAAAATTATTTTGCGATCTTATACCGGACTCTTTGACGATTATGTACATTTTAGTGAAACCGAATTGGCTCAACGAGCAGGCATTTCGAATTCAGAATTGATTCAGCAATTGAATTACTTGCAAAAAGTAGATGTGTTAGAATATATTCCTACCATTGACAAACCACAACTTTCATTTACACAAGATCGTGTAGATGAAAAAGAAGTTATTATTTCGAAAGCCATTCTAGAAGAACGAAAGGAACGATTTGTAATCAGAGCACAAGCTTTTAAAAATTTTTTAATCAATCAACACGAATGTCGGAGTATGATGTTGTTGAATTATTTTGGAGAAAATCAGTTGGTACGATGCGGTACTTGTGACTATTGCCGTGATCGAAATAAAATCGAATTAAACGATATGGAGATGGAGGAACTTTGCCATCAGATTCGTCACACACTCATACAATCGCCGATGGATCCTGATCAACTCAGCGATCAATTTAAACATATTCCACTTGACCATTTTAAAACGGTATTAAAATGGTTATTGGATACTGAGGAGTTGGGTATCGATATTGTGGGTAAGGTCTATTGTAAGTTAGATTAGTAAAGACTTTTAAGGTTAAGTAAATATAAGGTGAAACTTACATTTACACTTGTTAACAGTCTCACTGGAAGCTCACCTAGTCAAAAGCGATCGAAACGAAAAATAATTACTAGATTTGGAAACAAGAATTATGGAGCTATTTCATATCGATTTTTTAAGCGTAAGACTACTGGATATATTGGATATCTTGCTGGTCGGTTTTCTATTGTACAAGATTTATCAATTGTTGAAAGGTGGTGCTGCGATGAGTATTTTTATTGGTATCGTAGCAATTTATGTATTATGGTGGTTGTTTGTGAAAATTTTGGATATGCAATTGTTGGGTGCTTTACTAGGACAATTTATGAGCGTTGGAGTATTAGCCCTTATTATCGTTTTTCAGCAGGAGGTTCGTCGATTTTTGTTGATCGTCGGAAGCAATCGTTTTACGGGAAAAGGCAGTATCTCCAAAAAGATATTACCTTGGCATTGGAAAGCACCTTCTGCAATTCCCATCAACATAACACCCATCGTGAAGGCCTGTATTTCAATGTCAAAAACTAAAACAGGTGCTATCATTATCATTGGACGTTCGAGCGACTTAAAGTTTTACGAAAGTACTGGTGATTTAATGGATGCTGATGTGTCGAAACGTTTACTGGAGTCTATTTTTTTCAAAGGATCACCGATGCATGACGGCGCAGTCATTATCGAAAACAATAAAGTAAAAGCAGCTAGATGTGTCCTACCTGTAACTGAGAACTCGGATCTCCCAGCACATTATGGAATGCGTCATCGTGCTGCGTTAGGAATTACTGAACAAAGTGATGCGATTTCGATTATTGTTTCTGAAGAAACTGGATTTATTTCTTTAGCGATTGATGGGAAGATGCATTATAATATTTCAAGCGATGAGCTCGAAAAACTTTTAGGGAAGATGATTTAGTTACGTATTGTAATTGTAGTTGCGTAATGTTTATTCCTCGCTTTTTTAGGCTTCTAGCTTCTGGCTGCTAGTTTTTTTTAGCTGCTAGCTTCTAGCTATCTTCTATATTTTTGTAGTTCTTAGTTTTATCAAATAGCTATTAATCATTCTTTGAATTTGGTCTAGTTTTACTAGCAATTTTTCATGTTCAAACTCACTAATGTAATTTAAACGAAGGAATAAGTGAATTTGAGTTTCTAGTTCGAATGAAGATCCCATTGAAATTTCAACAAATCGTGCTTTATCTTTCTCAGATTGTCTCGAACAGCCTTCAGCAATGTTGGATGGTATGGAAACAGAACATCTTCTCATTTGATTAGTCAATCCATAGATTTCTGAAATTGGCAATTTTGTTGTTATTTGATAAGTTGATTCTACCAATTCAATTCCCAAATTTTTAATTTCTTAAAATTTATCATATTATTACTTTTTTGCAAAGTTGATATAAGAAAAATAGATAGTCGTATAATAAATACTTATACGTTTTGCAAATAACTAATCGTCCTTAAGCTTTAACAATCAACCAGAAAAACTTTTAAAAATTTGTAGTAAAAAACAAATTAAACCATAAGAAAACACTTCTCAATAAAATTTTCGATCAGCTAGCAGCTAGCAGCCATAAGCTAAACCAAATTTCGGAGCCAAATCTCTACTATGAAACAAACTCTATCTACTTACTCACACTATTCGCGAGTTCAAAATACTTCGCTGCCATCGCTTCATTGCCTTTATTGCGCCAGGTTACTCTAAAAGTAATAAGCTTGCGTAAGATTTGGATTAATTTGTACCGCTCGCTCGAGGTTAGTGATGGCCATATCATAGCCCGCCTACTCCGTAACACGATCCGATATTCATATAAGCATCAGCATAATCAGGTTTGTATTTTACGGCTTGTTGATATCGTTTTAAGGCTTCGTTGTAGTTTTGCATATCGAAATATACTGAACCAGAATTGTTGAGCACAACAGGATCATAAGGATTTAATTTTATGGCTTCGTCGTAGTATTTCAATGCTTCTGGATAATTTTTAACTCGGTAACTGGCTATTCCAAGTTGGGTCCATGCATCGGTGAAATATGGGTATAATTCAGTCGATTGTTGTAGATGGGAAACACCATCGTTGAATGCGGCATCACGTTGATTTTCGGGAAGTGTTTCGAGGTAGTCGGGTTTTACTTTGTAAAGACCTACGTAATAATGTACGCGTGCCGAATTCGGCGCTGAGCTGAGACCGCTATTGTACACAACGTCTCGTTGCTCTTCCAAACTGGATTTCGTGTTATGGTGAGCCCTGAGAAGAGCAGTACAACAATTCCTGTGAATGACGCCGCCGGCACAGCAATGGTTTTTGATTCTACTAAATTTTTATCGAGAAATTTTAATATTAATGATGCGAAAAATAAAATAATTCCGAAAGAAGGCACATACATCAAACGCTCTCCGTAATGTGTACCAATTCGCATGAAGATGTTAGAGGAAACAGAAACGGTTATGAAAAAGAAGAACAAGGCAAAACTAATCAGAGTCCCTTTCTTAAAATCCTTGATTGCCCATCCGAGGAGAGTTAGCAAAAGAACAGCCGATACCATAAATTTCCAATCACTTATTTTTGCTGAGAAACTTCAGGAAACGATAAGTCAAAACTCAGGTTGTTGGGAACAACTAATTTGTAAAGATACAATCCCAACATAGCCACGGCACCGGTTATTTGAGTCAAGGTGTCTTTAGCGTACATCAATGCATTGTCAGCAACGGAGGGTGGTGCCGCCGTGAACATCTCGGAACTATTTAAGCCGTTGTGACGGATGAAGAGGAGAAGGATGGTGGGGATGAGCATCCATTGCGTGCCAACGAGCGAGGAACGGATTGTAGAAGTGTCTGAAGAATGAAAACGAAAATAAACCAATAACGGAAATATAGGTAAAAAGGTTATGCTACTTTCTTTGCATAGGTAAGCGGCGAAGAATAAAATCATCGCTAGAATAATATTCATCGCTTTCCCTTGATCCTTGTAGGTTAAATATTGATTGAGGCTCAGTAGACAAAAGAGGAACGCTAATATTTCATCTAAGCTTTTAATGTTGGCCACAACTTCGGTGTGGATGGGATGGACGGCGAATATTAATGCGGTGAGTAACGCTAACTTTTGTTGATTCGGAAACCATTTGCTTAATAATCGGAAGATGAAAAAGCAAGTGAATGCAAAAAGCAAGACGTTGAGAAGATGTCCGGGTGTGGCGTTGTTTGGAAACCAATCCCAGAAAATAGCAAAGATTGCCTTAGGCAAAGGACGATACAACTCATCGGCAAGGAGAATGTAACCATAACGGTAACTTGTGGAAAAGATTTCACCTAAGGCTGCTATTCCCTTTTGCGTACTGGTGTTTTCTAGGATTGCAGCATAATCATCTAATACAAATCCGAAGTCCAATGTGTTCGCATAAACTAAAAAACCAAGGATTGCCGGCAACCATGCCCACCATTTTGGATAATCTACTTTAGGGACAGATGATAGTACACCACTCTCTTTGGCTTTCGCCGTAGCAGCAAATTTTTCTTTTTTATTTAGTTTCTTCGCCGACATGGTCACATTTATTTTACATCGGCAGCGAATCGCTCACCGTCATTCCATTTTGCTTTTCGAACATCTCTATCAATGCTTCCGGCGACAGACTTAATTGTTGCAATAACATTCTGCAATCGTTCGCTAACACATGCTCGGGATATTTCTCCAAAAATTTTTGATAAAACACTTTTGCTTGTTCTACATCTTGCTTGTGATTTTCTGCTACGAAGCCTTGCATAAACAAAGCCGATCCGGCTTTATTGGAATTGGGATAACGCTGCACTTTTCCAAACAAATCAATGGAATCATCAAACTTTCCTATGGAAATATTCAATTCTCCAGCCTTGAATAAATAAGCGGGTGATATAATCGAGGTCGAGCGCTTTCTCTTTCTCCGAAATTTTCTCCTGAAGACTAACTTGAGGACGAGAGCAAGCCATCAATGAGCAAACACACATCAACAAAAACCAAATTTTTAGATTCATACTTTTCATTTTTATATTCAATATTTTTTTTTGAATGTTACTTAAACGGCGATCCCGGTTCCTTTGCCATATGTTTATAGACAAGTTTATCCATCAGTGAGGGAAAGAATTTATTCATCAAAACTGTCAATCTTCCATTAAAAGTTAATACTAGATCACGTTTACGTTTTATAACGGCTTCCGTAATTTCGCGAGCTACGGTTTGTGCCGACATCATTTTATTCTCTTCCCTAGGACTTTCTCCCTGCGCACTACCATCAGCAGAAAGTGAAGAAATGCGAATATCTGAAGCGGTAAATCCGGGGCAAACGATCAATACATGTAAATCTTTTTTTAGATTTTCAATCCGTAAAGTTTCCAGAAATCCTTCCAATGCAAACTTCGAAGCGGAATATCCAGTTCGTCCGGGCAAGCCTTTCTTTCCAGCGATGGAAGAAATTCCAACCACACTTCCCTTCGCCTCCAACAAATACGGCAATGCGTACTTCGTACAATACACTGCACCCCAAAAGTTCGTATCCATCAACCTTTTTAGTACGGATAAATCCATCTCATCGAAAAGAGCCCGCATGGATATGCCTGCATTATTAATCAGCACATCAATACGCCCAAACTTAACGATCGTTTCTTCAATAATTCGCTTGCTATCTTCTTCAACACTCACATCAGCCTGTACCGCCAAGATATGCTCTGATGATCCTTTAAACTCTGTAATTACCTCTTGCAATTTATCCAACCGACGTCCTGAAATCACAACGCGATACCCGCGCGCCAAAAAAGTGGCTGCACATGCTTTTCCAATTCCTGTTCCCCCTCCTGTAATGACGACTACTTTCGATTGCATCTTGCAAATCTAAAAAAGGAAGGAAGATGGGCGCTTGATCTTCGCAACAACCATCGCCTTCTATGAAAATTATTGTAAATATGATTTCTGCAGTCGCTATCCAGTAGGAAAAATCTTAAAAAAGATTATCCTACTGGATTACCTAAATTAGTCTAAAGACTAATTTAGGTAGATTTGCAAAAAACATCAAGTATGCGCTTACAGGTAGTCGTGGGAAAAGAACTTATTCATCAATTTCATCAAATTCCCTATTCCATCTATAACAACGATCCACATTGGGTGCCTCATATAATTCAAGACATCGAGAAAGTTTTTGATCCAGCTAAGAACAAGCTTTTTAAGGAAGGAGCTACGGCCATTCGTTGGATACTTCTCAATGATACAGGTGAAAAAATTGGACGAATCGCAGCATTCATCAATCCGAAAGATGTAGACACCACGAAATACAAGACGGGCGGACTCGGATTTTTTGAATGTATCAACGATCCGTTGGCGGCACATTTCCTATTTGACGCAGGCAAAGAATGGCTCGCTAAACAAGGGATGGAAGCCATGGACGGCCCCATCAACTTCGGCGACCGCAGTCAATTTTGGGGTTGTCAGGTTACCAATTGGAACGAGCCCGGCATCTATCCCATGAACTACAATCCGCCTTACTACCAAGAACTTTTCCTTAGCTATGGCTTTGGCGTTTATTTCAACCAGCATATTTACTGGCGTAGTTTAGAAATTCCAGCGCAAGCCATTTTTCACCGCAAATACAACAATTTAAAGAGCGATCCAAAATTCAAGGTTTGCAATATTGAAAGTATATCGGTGGAGCAAGCGGCTGAAAACTTCCAAATCGTTTATAATGCAGCTTGGGGCGGACATTCCCACTTTAAGGAGATGAGTTCGTCGGCAGCGCAGAAAGTATTCAGGGCCATTAAACCCGTATTAGATCCACGGGCTATTATCTTCGCTTATTACGATGATGCCCCCATTGGGGGTATTCTTATGTATACCCGAGTTAAACCAGATCTTCAAACATGTAAATGGGAACTTAAATGCCATAGGAAAAATAAAATTCCTATATCACAAGCTACGTCGCACTAGTACTCGACTTGTAGGGGCGGTATTTGGAGTGATTCGTGAATGGCATGGGAAAGGCGTAGAAGCCGCTTTAGTCGTTGAGGGCGAGATCAGTATCAAATCACGTAGAGTGTACAAAGACTTTGTCATTACCTGGATTGGCGACTTTAACCCCAAAATGATCAAAGTAGCCGAAAACCTTGATACTCAACTCTGGAGAACATTACAAACCTATCGTTACACCTTCGACCGAAGTATTCCATTTGAAAGGTGTCCAGTTGTTGAATAACTACTCAAAATATTCATTAACAATTTTTTAAGATGTGTTTAAAAAAAACCTCTTCTTTGCTTGTCTAAATGAAAACATAAAGACTATTTTTGCACCCCGTTTAAGACAATACTAGTTGAAGACGGAACGATTCCGTAGCTCAGTTGGTAGAGCAATACACTTTTAATGTATGGGCCCTGGGTTCGAGTCCCAGCGGAATCACTAGTAAATGCAAAGGAAGGCCCTCTACGAGGGCCTTTTGATTTTAGGAAATCTGCCCAAGCTTGCTTGGAAGCAGATTATGAAAATCAAAAAATGCGGAGCATTCGCTTTGCTTTTTCCACTCGGAGCTAAATGGGTCCGCCAAACAGCTTTAGCTGGTTGGCACTCCCAGTTTTTCTGCCCAAGCTTGCTTGGAAGCAGATGACAAAAAACAAAATTCGCAGCTTTAGCTGCGTTGCTTTCTATTTTCAGAATGGAGACTAATGGGTCCGTCTCGTCGTGTTGCTTGCAACATGACGAGACATTCCCAGTTTTCTCTGCCCAAGCTTGCTTGGAAGCAGATGACAAAAAACAAAATTCGCAGCTTTAGCTGCGTTGCTTTCTATTTTCAGAATGGAGACTAATGGGTCCGTCTCGTCGTGTTGCTTGCAACATGACGAGACATTCCCAGTTTTTTTCTGCCCAAGCTTGCTTGGAAGCAGATGACAAAAAACAAAATTCGCAGCTTTAGCTGCGTTGCTTTCTATTTTCAGAATGGAGACTAATGGGTCCAACGAATAAAATCATATTGCTTGCAATGTGATTTTATTCGTCAATCCCAGCGAGATCATTAATAATTGCAAAGCGAAGGCCCTCTCCAAGGTCGCGTTTTTGTTTTAGGGCATCTGCCCAAGCTTGCTTTCCCCACTCTCCCCTCGACAGGCTCATGGAGCATATTCTTTTAATTTAAATAATAACACTCTGTTCACTCATTCTCATTCTCATTCTCTCTCCTATATGGGTCCGTCTCGTCGTGTTGCTTGCAACATGACGAGACATTCCCAGTTTTTTTCTGCCCAAGCTTGCTTGGAAGCAGATGACAAAAAACAAAATTCGCAGCTTTAGCTGCGTTGCTTTCTATTTTCAGAATGGAGACTAATGGGTCCAACCGATAAAATCATATTGCTTGCAATGTGATTTTATTCGTCAATCCCAGCGAGATCACTAATAATTGCAAAGCGAATGCCCTCTCCAAGGTCGCGTTTTTGTTTTAAGGCATTTGCGCAAGCTTGCTTGCCCTACTCTCCCCTCGACAGGCTCAGGGAGCATACTCTTTTAATTTAAATAATAACACTCTGTTCACTCATTCTCATTCTCATTCTCTCTCTCCTATATGGGTCCGTCTCGTCGTGTAGCTTGCAACATGACGAGACATTCCCAGTTTTTTTCTGCCCAAGCTTGCTTGGAAGCAGATGACAAAAAACAAAATTCGCAGCTTTAGCTGCGTTGCTTTCTATTTTCAGAATGGAGACTAATGGGTCCAACCGATAAAATCGTATTGCTTGCAATGTGATTTTATTCGTCAATCCAAGCGAGATCACTAATAATTGCAAAGCGAATGCTCTCTCTCAAGGTCGCGTTTTTGTTTTAGGATTGCATTTGCGCAAGCTTGCTTTCCCTACTCTCCCTCGACAGGCTCTGGGAGCATTCTCTTTTAATTTAAATAATAACACTCTGTTCACTCATTCTCATTCTCTCTCTCCTTCTCATTCTCATTCTCTCTCTCCTATATGGGTCCGTCTCGGCGTGTTGCTGACAACATGCAAAGATATTCCCGGATTTTTTCTGCCCAAGCTTGCTTCTCCTACTCTCCCCTCTACAGGCTCAGGGAGCATTCTCTTTTAATTTAAATAATAACACTCTGTTCACTCATTCTCATTCTCCCTCTCCTTTTTGCAGTACACACTCTCTAAAATTACTAAGATTCATTTTAACTTCAGGGTTCTGCTAGACTGATGGACAAATATCTAACAGTCTAAATTGCTGTTTTAGCGAATCATTTTAATTGAGAATGATTATTTTCACGGAGTGAAATATGAGAAATAGTAATGAGTTTGGAGGTTAAAAACTCTAACTTTTATACTTCGCTCTTAAAGAATTAATACCATGTCAGAAAACAACACCAAATACGAAAAGCAATTAGGCATCCTCAATTTATTGGTAATCATCTTAACCTTTTATGTGTTGGGTGCCATAGTGGTAGATACCATCTACCCCCTTGATAAGGAAACTTCTACTTTATTGCATGATATTGATATTGCCATTTGTATTTTCTTCTTGGGCGAATTTTCGGTTCGCTTTTATAGGGCAGAGAATAAATGGAAGTTTATGAAATGGGGGTGGATCGATTTATTATCCAGCATTCCTATGATTGAGCCCTTAAGAGCAGGTCGAATGCTTCGCTTGTTCCGATTACTTCGCATTGTGAGGGCTTTTCGGTCGACCCATCATTTGGTACACCATGTTTTCAAAAATAAAATAAAGGGCACACTCACATCGGCAGTTATCTTTGCAGTGCTCATTATTATTTTTTCCTCCATTGCCATCTTACAGGTAGAGCATCATCCAAATAGCAATATTCTCACTGCTGAAGATGCTTTATGGTGGGCTTATGTTACAATTACCACTGTAGGTTATGGTGATTTGTATCCGGTAACTACAGAAGGTCGGATCATTGCAGCCCTCTTAATGACTACAGGAGTAGGTTTGTTTGGGACATTTACTGCTTATGTTTCTTCTTTGTATGTGATAAGCCAGAAAAAAGATGAAGAAAACGGCGATAGATAACATGACTAAACACTGAATTCAATATTTATTCTATTAAAAAAACTTTATTTTTTAAATACTTAACATTAAGAATATAACAAACTACCCTTCCAATTTTGCTCAGCACATAAATTCCCAGATTTTGTTTGTTGAATTTTCGGGATAGAAAACGTAAATGTAGATCCTTCATTCAAGTTAGAAGAAACTTTAATTTTCCCACCGTAATTGTCCATCATCTTTTTTGCAACGGCTAAACCTGCTCCAGTGGATTCAAATGCATCTCGAGGGTTGATAGTTTGAAAAATCACAAAGATTTTATCGAAATACTTTTCTTCAATTCCAATTCCATTGTCACTTACACTAAAATGACAATACTCCTCCTCCTCTTTACAAGAAACTTTAATTTCACATTGTGATTTATCATTAAACTTGATGGCATTGTCTATAAGAATTTCCATTACCGATTTCCAAACGAACTCGTCCGTCTTCACCAATGGCAATTTACTTTCTATTTTAATTTTGTAATTCCGATTGCTCGGCAACAATGATAATACTTGCTCCATTAAAACCTCTGTGTCTACTTCCTTTATTTGATTATCTCTTCGGTCTACTTTCGAATAGTTCAACAAAGCATCCAATAGCAATTCCATTCGCTGTACTCTGTTTTTAATCGTCAATAAATTTCTTCTTGTTTCCTCATTCAGATTATCTTCTAAGTCCATCTCCAAAAAATCAGCTAACGTACCAATAGCCCTCAAGGGTGCTTTGAGATCGTGAGAAGCTACGGAGGCAAATTTATCTAACTCCTTATTCGACTTTTCCAAGTTTTTAGTGTACCGTTGAAGTAGAAGGTTCGATTCCTCCAATAATTTATTTTTCTCCTCTAATTCACGTTTTGATTTTTCCAAGCGTTGGATAATGATATTTTTACCGCTCTGTAAATAATTTCCTTGACTCGCTATGAGATAAAAAGAAAAAAGCGCATTCACAATAAAATCCTGATTGATTAAATCCACATCGTCCTTAAACATGGCGAAGGAAGTCCAGTTTGTAAATTCAGAAATTAAATAAAAATAGATCGCATTTAACGCAAATAAAACAGTGAAAAATCGACCTCCATTTTTGCCTAACATTAAATAGGCATATAAAATAATGACACCATGATACAACAATCCTCCAGTACGAATTCCGCCACAGGAATAAGCCACGAAATGCAATAAGGCGAAAGAGGAAATTAATAGTATTCGATAAGAAATTAGTAATCGATCAATAGTGGCTATGAAAAAATAATTGGTTAACATTAATGCTCCAAGCGATAAGATGACCCAAGGTAAGATTCCTGCTTGCGGAATTGTTGCCAACATTTTAGATGCCACTGCCAAACAAAACCAAGGCACCTGAAATAGAAAAGATCCGAAAGAGTACAAATCGTTGTTTATCGACAACATCTTCTTCGGGAATTGATGCGACTATATGTTCTCTAGAAAGAGCAGACAATATTGGTTTCATAGTGGTCTTAGTAAAAATAGTATACGAAGTAAAATACAAAGGGTTGCAAAGTCACTATTAAAGAGATAGAAATTCATTGAAAAAAAGCCTCACTAAGCATGGCTGTTCAGCATTAACAATATTTTCAAATGAAGACTCAAGCCCAATTTATAGATTATTAGATTGTAAGTAAATCCGATAAAATTTGATTTCTCCTATTTATCAGTGTTCATTTTGAAATTTGAATGTATAGTTTAATTCATAGTCTGATAAGAACCCATAATAAACCTGTCCCGCAGCATTGCGCATTGTAGTTAGGCTGATTTGAGGCTATAACAACATTATGCAAAAATATTAAGGGGAAAAACTTATAGGATTTGGGCGCAAAATATTGCGTCCCTACATGAATTCAACAATTTACTAAAGCTCGCGTGCCATAAAATTGGATGATATCCAATTTTATGGCACGCGAGCTCTTTCTAGGGGGTGAATTTTTGTAGAGACGCCATTAATGGCGTCTCTACAATTTGGTCGCGAGGCTTCGCGATTTCCGATTAAAATATCCGTGAACTGTTATTATACCTTTAGCTTAGCCTGACGTCCATGGGCAGCAGTGCGGGGTCATGACCCATCATGGAAATCCGTGTTCAATTCCATTGTTTAATCTATGAATCATTATATTTGACAAGCAAAATGATTCAAATGATTCCAATTCATGACTTAGAAGAGCACGAGAAAAAGGAAATCAAGATGATCGAGTTGGACAAGGCGCTCAAGAACGACGCTACCGAGCCACACCGACATCATTATTTCGAGTGCTTTGTGTTTTTGAAAGGAGGAGGAACTCATATTGTCGATTTTGTAGAGTTTCCTATCGAATCGAATTCCATTCATATTGTTACGCCCGGACAAGTACATAAGGTAAAAAGGAAAATTAAATTCGACAGGCTTTGTATTTCTTTTGATATGTTCCACTTCGATCAGAAAAACAAATTGAACAATTATTATTCGATCATACTTGCTTTGATGTAAACGAGTTTTCGCCGAGCTATCATTTTGAAGATGCTTTTACTGTTGAATTGAAGAACATAATCTCGCAAGCCTGGAATGAATTTAATTCACAAAGTCTATTGAAAAATCAAATTGTGTTGAATCAATTAACCTTACTTCTACTCTACTGTTTGCGACTTCGTGGTGAGAATATATCAACGGAAGGTCAAGGAAAGGCTACAGGGCTTTATTCGGCGTTTAGGAGGCTTATGCATAACGAGTATAAATCACTTAAAAAGGTGAAAGATTATGCGGCTAGTTTGAATGTTACAGAGAAGTACTTAAATGATGAAGTGATGCAAAAATGTGGCGAAACGGTGAGTGCGGTCATTAGTCGACATCTTATTTTGGAAGCCAAGCGTTTATTGAATACGGGTGTCTCGGCGAAGGAAGTTAGTTATGAACTCAATTTTACGGATCCAGCTCATTTTAGTAAGTTTTTCAAGACACAAACAGGTTTTTCACCCAGCGAATTCAAAAATATACATGAATAAGTCGGAATTATACATGGTCTCTTCTTTTTAGATGGGCTATTTTTGTTTCATCAAATTCCTAGATCATGAAAAAAATTCAACTTCTACTTGTTTTTGCACTTTCTTTTTCCACTCTTCAAGCGCAACCTCAAAACTGGTTTCAAATCTCGAGTGGCACAACAAAAAACTTAAATACAATTCATTTCCCATCTCCATGGGTGGGTTACATTGGAGGCGACGACAGTTTACTTTTAAAAACGACAGACGGAGGTCTCACTTGGAACTCAATGAATCCATCGGGAATAAATTTCTTGAGTTGGAATGCGAATATCATCAATCTGCAATTCCTCACCGATTCTATCGGATACCTCACCATTGGTCCGTACGCGACTAGTTACAAAACTGTCGATGGTGGATTGCACTGGACATCGAATAATTTATTTGGAAACAATTGTTATAATCATGGACTCTTTTTCTTTGATCCTGATAACGGTTTCATTGGCGGATCGGGTTGTTTTCAAGGAGAACTTATTTCGAAATTAACAGCAGGTATTTGGAGTCAAGCTACGATGAATAGTTCAACTTGGGATTCTCAGAACATGATCGTTGATATTGATTTCTTCAATACGCAACTTGGCTTAGCGGCCAGCACAAGCGGACTTATTTTCCGTACCACAGATGGAGGATTCACCTGGGACAGTATTCCTTCCAATCCCTCCATGAACCCGCTTACTTCTGTGTTAATGGTCAACGACACCTTGGCTTATGCAGGGTATCAATCATTGAGTGTTGGCTTTGGATTGTATATTTCTACCGATGGTGGATTAACATGGGCTGAAGATCTTAATTCAGCTACTTTTTTCTATCCAGATTTTTTGTCATTGCATCAATCAGGAAGTGGTGAAATCTTTTCGGGTGGAATTTCACAAGGTGGAATAGATGGTTTAATATTTAATAGCCCCGGTGATATAATAAGTTGGAATTTTGCAGTGGTTGATCAGCAAATCAATTCCATCTCTTCGAACAACGATTCAACCGTATTTGCTGTAGGTGATAGTGGATATATAGTAGTCAATAAAATATTGACTGGATTACTTTCCCATAATGCTCCACAGTTGGTAGAAATAAAAATTTCACCGAATCCGACGAATCAATATTTTCGGTTAGAATTTCCGCAGCATATCAATACTTCGAACATCACTACCAAAATTTATTCATTGCTTGGTGAATTGGTGCAAGTCGAAACGAATGCTACAACTATTGACATTCGCAAATTAGCTGCTGGTGTTTATGTAATAGAAGCTTTTGCAGATGGGTTTGTGGGGAGAAGTAAATTGGTGGTGGAATAGATTTAGTAGCGTATAAAGCTCATGTTTTAGACCCTGCTTGCGCTGAAGCTTCATCAGGCAGGCATGGATGACACGGATTAAACGGATTTCCACGGATTTTCCTATGTAAAGTTGAATTCACAACCACATTATAACTTCTTGTTGTTGAAAATGTATATAATTGTTAGAGCAATCCAGATTTATTATTTTAATCCGTGTCATCAGTGTTCCCTTTTCTCATCTTTTAACGAGTTTACTTTATTAACTTTTGTCAAATTAATAAAACCAGACACTTTTAAAATCTAACTTCTCAAAGCATCTCATAAACTCCATAGCTCAACACCAGCAAACCCACAATGGTAAAACCATATAAAAAGAAATCGAAGTTATGATCATTATGAAACAGAATTACTGTCATAATGATTCCAAAAAGCATAATAATTCCACCAACAACAATGATGATGCCTGCTCTACCCTTTCGTTTTTTGTAAATCAATAACTTTAGTTTGCATAAAGCTTCAGTAAGCATTACTTCATTTAAACCTTCTTTTTTAAGGATGCTTTGAATAGCATCTATAGGATATCCTTCTCGATGCAATTTTAAAGCTTTGTTCCAATAAAGCGTAGCGTTTTGATCCATGCTATTTCTTTAAGGGCTAAAGATGAAAAACTTTTATACCTTTAAAAATGACTTAAATCAGTTCAAAAATCACATTCCATACTAAGTACATAATTGAATTCTTGCTTAGTCAAGATGAGACATTTGCCAGCATAACACCAAATAAATAATAATATTTCAAACCACTAAAAACGAAATTATGTTTGTTTTATTATTGAATAACAATAAGTTACTTGCAATTTTAGTTTATAATCCTGCATCACTTAATTTACATTCGAAATTGATATATAAATAAACCTTGACATTAAATTGCGGGATTTCTACATTTGAGAACATCAAAATCATATACTATGAAATCGAAACTCTACTTAATCATTGTATTACTCTTTGCTTCATTCATTAGCTATGCACAAAATCCAGTACCAAATCCAGGTTTTGAAACTTGGAACAATGGAAATGCAACCGATTGGGTAAGCAATAATGTTCCAGGCTTATATACTCCCGTTACACAATCTACTTCCGCACATTTAGGTGGCTCATCTGTAAAGGGAGATGTAGTAAATTATTCAGGAACTAACATTCCACCTCTTTTGTATAGCGCTCCAGTAGGGTCACAAAGTGGATTTCCAATCACTACGTCGTACAATGTTTTAAGATTTTATTATAAATTTGTTTCAAGTGTAGCTAATGACGTACTAACAACTTTTGTAAGTTTTCAGGATATAAATAATAATACAGTTGCGTATGGGGCAGGAAATTTATCAGTTGTATCAAATGCATGGACATTAGGAGAGATTCCACTTAATTATACAGGTACTAATCCTACCAATGCTGTTATATCATTTTCAATTAGCAATAACACAGGAAACATTCCCGCTATTGGTACCTATTTCCTCATTGATGATGTTTCACTTGATATTTCATCAGGTCTTTCAGAAGCCAATAATCTGAGCATCGGAAATTTGTATCCAAATCCAACAGAGCAACAAATTAATTTACCATTTCACTTAAATCAATCGGGTCAAACAAAACTGCAAATAGTCGATCTGCAAGGACGTGTTATTTATACGTTGCTTGATCAGTACTTGCCTGCTGGCGATTATCGAATTCAAGAAGATTTTGAAATATTGGAAAGTGGTTGTTATTTATTTCAATTGCAGTTTGAGAATAATATCGTGAGCAAGTTATTTCAAATTCATCAAAATTAATAAATGGGTTAAAAAATGCCCCCTTTCAACTCAACGTAAAATACTCAGGCTTTTCAATGTCATATACTCGGATAACTCCAAGTGAAATTAGGTTGACAACAATTCTTTGCGCTCGCCATCTTGAAATATTGATCAACTTACAATATTCTTTCAAAGTAATACGTGGGTTTTCTTTAAGATAATCGAGCAATGCTTTTTCCTTGCTGGTAAATTCAACAACCGTATGATTTGACGAGCTTTTTCTCTTCAATACTTCTACTACGACTTTGCTGGCGAGAAGACTTTGATCTTTTTGTCGGATATACACCCATTTCTTCCCTACTTCGTCTATCGCATAAAACGGTTTATCCTTTCCTTCTGGAACTAATACTTCCAAAATTACTTTTCCCCTGACATTCCATTCATGAATACGAAGATCGATATTGGGATGACACAAAGACATTGCCGCCTTTTCCAACATAAACTTTTCTTCCTCTGCTTTTATTCCGCAGATGCTTCCATCATCCCGAACACCCACTAACAAAGTTCCACCACGATGATTGGCGAAAGAGACCATCGTCTTCGCAATTCGATGCGCATTACTGATTTCTTTCTTGAAATCGAGCATATCGCCCTCGCCTTGATCAATGATATTCTGGATGCGTTTCACGTGACAAGTATATAAAAATCATTTTAGATTCTTGTTGAATTTCTGTAAACTGAACAATACAATCAGGGATTAAAATCATTTTCTGATTAGAGACTACCAATTAACACGGAGGAAACTGAGTTTTCCACAAAGGTCACTATGTTCTTTTAAGTAAAATTAAACTGTGTTCTCTGTGTAAATCTTTGTGAACGCTGTCGTTAATGATGATTTATAAAGTGACCATCAATTAATTTTAACTTGGAATATTGCAGAGTCTAATGAATGAAAAGTATCTATACGAACCTAGAAATGAAAGGAAATTAATTCGCAATAATGGTATCATAACTTGCCGTATAAGTTGCAAACAATCCTCTTCCTCCAGTAATGTTCGATTTTACATTAGAAGGAACTGCAAAAGGACTTCCATTACTCGAAACTTGATTTTCTGCATCACGCCAGAATTCATAAGTTGCAAAATCGGTGGAACAAAATTTCACAACAATAGTATCCCCCTTCTTATAAAATCCTGCTTCTTCATTATTATCTTCTTCTGCTTCCGAATTTTGTATCTCTCCGCGATTATATGGAAAGTTAAATGAACGACCATTAATAAATCTATCTTCGAAGATCGATCCTAAAGGTGCAATAAAAAAATCATCTTTGTTCAATCGCTTTGCAAACCATCGATATGAATTACCCAAAGTATCTGGATCCGTAAGTCGAGCCCAAGCCCAACCTAAGCTATCCAAATCTTCTTGTACTTTAAACCATGTACTATCAAGTGGAACGGGCATTGGAAGCAATGCTGATGCAGTTAATTGCTCTCCAGAATTCGTGCTAATGCTCAACTGATAAGTGGTTCCCGGTGTTCCAATCATGGTAGGAAGAAAAGTTACCGAATCAAGAGCTACATAAAATCCACCTAGAGATACTCCATTTACAGTGGTATCAATTTCTGTAAGCTTAACCGTATCGATGCCATTGCTGATGTAAACAGAAGCGCCACGAACCGGTAAATTGTTGATGGTATTTTGTCCTATGGGATCAAAGTACGGTTCCGTACGACTAAGAATCACATAAGGAGGTAATCCATTTTCCACATATCCTTCAACCACTACTTTTTGATCGATAGGTGGCAAATCCAAATTAATATTTTTCTCGCATGAACTTATCATGACAACACTAAGAATTACGAATAACAAATACTTCTTCATGGTTAAAATTTAAAATTATAAGTAACTGATGGAATCACACTGAAGAGTGATACTTGTTTAGCTTGTACTTTTTGATTTCCGTCTTGACTATTTCCTTGCACATCGAAATAAATGAAATATGGATTTTGTCGACCGTAGAAATTATAAACGGCAAACACCCATTCTGTCTCGTAGTTGCGTTGCTTTTGACTTCTTAACGTTGCGGAAAAATCAAGTCGGTGATATGCTTTTTGTCTAAAATCATTTCGTTTATCGTATCCGCTAAGGATGTAAAAATTGTTATTCACGCCAATCTCACCATTTGTATTAATATCTACTGGGGGGCCTGCCGACATAAAATACCTTTCCGCAGGTAGTGTTAATGCATCACCGGTAGCATACACCCATGTCATTCCGAAAGTCCACTTCTTATTGTGATCATACACCATCACCAATGAAACATCATGACGACGATCGTATTTCGCTGAGAATTCACGACCACCATTAAGGTCAGGGAACTTCCTTTTCGTATAAGATAAAGTATAGCCAATCCAACCATTCAATTTCCCAGTAGATTTCTTCACAAAAAACTCAGCACCATAACTCCATCCTTTTCCAAACACAAAATTATTATCAGGATTATTTCGAACATCACCATCAGGAGTTGCACCTTCCTCATAATCGATTTGATTTTTCATTTCTTTGTAGTAAACTTCCACTGAAGTTTCGTACATATTATCCTTTAAATTTTTAAAGTATCCCAACGCATATTGCGTCCCAAACTGAGGCTTTACCTTATCAGTGCTAGGCACCCAAACATCCGTCGGCAGACTCACTGATCCGAAGGAAGCAATATGGATATATTGATAATTCTGCGTGTAGGATGCTTTTAACGAAGATGATTTATTCAATTCGTAACGCATACTCAGCCTTGGTTCTGCATTTAAATAATCGGCCACTTTTTTTCCTTGTGGATAATCAATTGTATCCAAAAATTTTCCGGGAAACGCAGGGTCTTCAACATAGCGCGAGAAAGGACCAATATGCGCAAAATAAGAACCTCTTATTCCTACATTAACTCTAAATTTTTCCGTTACATCCCATTCATCATTCACATATAAGGCGGCATCATGTGCATAAAAACGAGTAATTTTTCCCAAGTCAAAAACCACATCACCTGATCGTGCATATGCATTTGTAGGTGTAAATCGATGATAGATATAATTACCACCAAATTTTATATTATGCAAAATATTTGGAAACCAATTTAAATCAATCTTCGCATTATAATCGCGAATACCAGAAAATATTCTAAAATCAAACTCCTGTTGTGTTGCTCCAAACTCAAATTTATAATCATTTAAAATAAGTGATGTATTCATAAAGAGTTGATCAGTGAAAAGATGATTCCATCGTAATGACGTAGTTGCATTTCCCCATGGAATTCTTACTTTAAAACCAGTTTCGGCACTCTTAAAATTGAACACATCTCTACCGAAGTAACCACTTAAGAACAAACGATCCTTCGGCGACAAAGTATAATTCACTTTTGCATTCAAATCCCAAAAATAATAAGAGTTTCCAGCCAGTCGAGAGTCAGATTTAATAAAGGGCTCTCCCAAAAATAGATCAATGAAAGTTCTTCTTCCACTTATCATAAACGAACTTTTATCCTTCACGATGGGACCTTCAACGTTAAACGTGAAGCGATATAACCAAGTCCCTGATGCTTTAAACTTTTCTGATTTCCATCCTTCATCGAAATATCGACAACAGAAGCCAATCTACCACCATACTGTTGCAGGTCCTCCTTTAATAAGTGTAATGTTTTTACTGCATCAGGATTAAATACAGAGAAGAATCCAAAAGATGAGAAGCATTGTACACGACACCTTCATCCAGTAAAATCAAATTTTGATCGGGTCCTCCCCCACGCACATAAAATCCTGAATTTCCTTCACCTGCATTCTGCACACCTGGAAGCAGTTGCAATGTTTTCAAAATATCTACTTCACCTAAAAGTGCGGGAAGACTTTTAATTTTATCAATCTCCAGTTCCACGCGACCCATATCAGTACTTTGCACATTCTTATCCTTTCGTTCAGCGGTGATTACCACTTCCTTCTTTTCAATCGCATTGGGTATCATTTCAAAATTCATTTTCCGATCTGCGACTAAGTCTAATTCAATCAATTGTTCTTTATATCCAATATAATTGATAATCAAAGAATATTTACCAGGCTTCATCGTCATCGAAAAAAAGCCATAAGCATTTGTACTAGTACCCTTTTGTAGATTTTTTATATAGATTGCAGCACCAATGAGAGCTTCCCCCGAAGTAGAATCCGTAACATAACCTGAAACTGTCAAATTCTTTTGATTTTCTTGTGCCCAAATGGGTGAATTGAAAATAAATAGCCCAAGGGCTAAAAGGATATAATTTTTCATAGGACTGCAAAAGTAGTCAGATCTACTTGTGAAATGGTAAAACTTGGTACTAGAACAACAATAATTAAGATGAAATGTTTAATTCCTTTTCTGAATTGAACCTAATAATTTGTTAATAGCCCATGAAAATTATACTTTTGCACTATTGATTTTCGGGGTGTAGCGTAGCCCGGTATCGCGCCAGCATGGGGTGCTAGAGGTCGTCAGTTCAAATCTGGCCACTCCGACTAATAAAAAACCAAAAGGGATCAGCTTGCTGATCCGCTTTTCATTAATGGGTAGCGTTGAATGCTCGCATTCAAAGCGGACCACGCACGAAAAGAAGATGAAATTCCTCTTTTTGGTTTTCATTAGCTCACCCCTACTCCAGCAATGGCGAAGCCAATCTGGGTCACTCCGACTTTCAACGATATGCTGATCCTTTTTTTCATTGTGGGTAGCGTTGAATGCCTCCGCATCTGCAAGCGGACACGCAATGAAAAAAAAGGAATGAAATTCCTCTTTTTGTTTTCATTAGCTCACCCCCTACTCCAGATCGGCGTAGCCAATCTGGGCCACCTGATTTCTAACGATATGCTGATCCTTTTTCATTGGCCAAGGTAGCGTTGAATGCTTGCATTCACAAGCGGACACGCAATGAAAAAAAGGAATGAAAATTCCTCTTTTGGTTTTCATTAGCTCACTTACCCAGATCGGCGAAGCCAATCTGGGCCACTCCGACTTTCTAACGATATGCTGATCCTTTTTTCATTGTGGGTAGCGTTGAATGCTCGCATTCAAAAGCGGACACGCAATGAAAAAAAGGAATGAAATTCCTCTTTTTGGTTTTCATTAGCTCACCCCCTACTCCAGATCGGCGAAGCCAATCTGGGCCACTCCGACTTTCTAACGATATGCTGATCCTTTTTTCATTGTGGGTAGCGTTGAATGCTTGCATTCAAAAGCGGACACGCAATGAAAAAGAGGAATGCAATTCCTCTTTTTGGTTTTCATTAGCTCACCCCCAACTCCAGATCGGCGAAGCCAATCAGGGCCACTCCGACTTTCTAACGATATGCTGATCCTTTTTCATTGTGGGTAGCGTTGAATACTTGCATTCAAAAGCGGACACGCAATGAAAAAAAGGAATGCAATTCCTCTTTTTGGTTTTCATTAGCTCACTCTCTACTCCCGATCGGCAAAGCCAATCAGGGCCACTTCGACTTTCTAACGATATGCCGATTCTTTTTTCAATTTATGAAGCGTTGAAAGGTTGCTTTCAAAAGCGGAAGAATAGCTTCCATGAGCAATTAGTCAAAATCTACCTTCAATTTAAATTACCAATTAAGGGAAATCTCTATCTTTGTTTCCTCTATAATTGAAGTATGCAAGAAGAATTAGCCCTAATTTTAGTGTAGATGGTCTTAACGGACTCTTTACATTGATCATCATGAAATTGTATTAGAATTGATAATATAATTTTGCCTTTCTATTCTAGCTGGAAAATTACCCAAAAATCAACAAGAGAAAGCTCGTCGTATCGGACTCATTTTAGCTTTAGGAATACGTATCATTTTGCTTTTCTGTATTTCTTGGATAGTAGGTTTAAAGGAACCTTTCATGACTATCATGGATCATGGATTCAGTGGTAGAGATATAGTTTTATTGATTGGCGGATTATTCCTAATGGCTAAAAGCACGACAGAGATCCATGGAAAAGTGACGGACGAAGAAGATCATACGAAGTTAAGTTTGAAAAAACTGACGATGAACAATGCTATTCTTCAAATTGTGGG
>JADJPB010000002.1 GCA_016713445.1 Bacteroidota bacterium
CATGAATAAAACACGGACTCTTGCTTACCTCTTCCACTTTCCCATCGGCATGTTCTATTTTCTTCACACATGACCTTTCTTATAATTTTCCATCACCACGCTTGCAATCCATCAGGAGAAAGTGCTCCTTTAATCTTTCTCCGGTTGCTCATAGCGTAATTCATCAATCGACTTTACAGGTTCTTTCTAATTGGAATTGATGTTGGCAGTGATCCGGGCGTAAAAATCGTATCGACCTTTAAACTTTATTGCTTGAATAGCATGGTTTAAGGCAATAAATAGTAAAAGATAAAGCGAAAATGATTTTCTTCATTGAGTCTAAGTTACAGAAATTAATTTTATTGAACATTTTCTAGTGGATATTCATTCGTTTTTATTTTATGCAAACAATTGGGATGAATGGATGTCATCCGAACCTCTAGACAACGTATTTAATCTTTAAAAAATTATAGCGCACGACATCGTTATCAAATAATTGGAGACGATATTCAAGTAGTAGAAGTAGAAATGGATCCCGGAGAAGCTGTTCGCGCGGAGGCTGGAGCCTGCTTTTACTGGAAGAGATATTGAAATGCAAACGAATACAGGAGGTGGAATTTTTAAAGGGTTGAAGCGGATTGATCACAGGGGAAAGTTTTTTATTACCGGTTTCACCAACAATGGAAATAGTAAACGGAAAATGGCATTTGCAGCGCCCTACCCAAGAAAATCATTGCGATTAATCCAAAGATTTTGGTGGCAAGCTTTCTTAACTGTCAGAAAGATGGTTTTATGTACAGCTCAGGGAATCGAAATTAATATTGCTTCACAAAACGTATTGGTGCGGGACTGTTTGGCGGAGAAGGATTTATCCTTCCAGGAATTGTCGGGTGATGGAAATACTTTTTTATTCATGCCGGGGAACCATCTTAAAAAAGACAACTACTGCCTGGAGAAACGCTTCGTGTCGATACTAGCTGCCTAGTAGCTTTCGGGCCGTCCTGTGCAATACGACATAAAATTTATCGGTGGCTTTCGAAATTCACTCTTCGGCGGCGAAGGCTTGTTTATGCTTTGATTAAAGGTCCGGGTTTGGTGTATACTTACAAAGCGTACCCTTCTCTCGATGTGGCCAATCAAATTGTTGCCGCATCTCTCTGTTGGTAGCGGTAGAGAAGAATCGAGGGTTGGGTAGGTTGTTAGTTGGGATGATCAGTAGGGAAGAATAACGCGAAATACGAATGAACACGAAGGACGCGAAAAAGCGAATGAACACGAAATGCGAAAAAGTGAATTTCGCACCGCTTACGCGATATTATATTCTTAGTTTAATTAAATGTTAATTTTATATATCAAGTTAATTAGCGAAAGAATTAAAGCTTAACACCCATAATAGCAAATTTCGCATTTCGTGTTCATTCGCATTTCGCGTCATATCGCATTTTCGTGTTCATTCGCATTTCGCTTCAAATCAAATTTCGTAACTTCTAATTCTCCACAAGTCCATCGTACGCTACTTTTATTCCATCCGGAAATTAAGCTTCCACTTCTGCATACAATCCCATTTGGCGACTGAGGTGAATTAAAAGCCTTGCTCTGGGCAAGAAATATTTCATCATTTGGATGACTACGTCGAGCGTGGAAATGAGATACGTGGAGGCTCTTTGCGGAGTACATTTAAGACTAAATATTTGGAGCCGAAAATCTTGGGGAATGTTCTTCTTCGGGAATAGTTTTCGCGTCGGTGATGTAAGTGAAATCGCCAATACGGAATCCGAAGTTTCGGAATAAATACTTTATTCGGATAGGCGTAAACGTAGTGGTCCCAATTTGAAAGGTTCGTTGATGATGGTATGTAAATTCAACTCGGGAACCCCTGGATATTTAATTGCATCAAAGCATAATGGGAGCTCCCTTTTGATGGCATCCTGCCACCTCCTTGGTTGCATAAATATCGACCGGTTTTGATTGATATAATTGAATGCGCGGAGATATTCACCCTGCAATATGATCTTTATGATAGTGTGTAAATAGCTAAGCCGTCGAGCTACAAAACTCCTGCTCTTAGCATTTGCTTGACGAAAATCAGGACCTGAATCCGATCCACAACGGTGGTGTGTTCATCTTCCACCATGATGGAGGTGCGCAAGCGTTATCCGCGGGGATCGGTGCTTTTACAGACCTCACAAGCACAAGCAATGGCAAGACACCCTGTGATGTACCGGGTACCTAAAAAGGTGATCTTCAACAAGGGACTGGGTTTGTAGGGTTTTCCGAGGCTGTTCTGAGCAAGAATTTCTTCAGTGGGACTGCTTCATCCAAAGTCACGCTAATTCATCGGGGAGTCCCTGAAACTCCTTATCAAATTCAATTCGTCGCTTTAGATTTTATTTTCCAGTCCGATGGTCCTCAAATCTACCTCGATGGTCTTACTTTCAACAAAGGCTTTGGATGATTTCCAGCAAAGACTGTGATACACTTTCCAAAACAGAAAACTTATTGATAACCACTACTTTCTTGTCTTCTAAGATGCAAAAGTTCGACTTGAAATTTCCTTTTTCGTAGCGTACATCATAACAGAAGACTCCAATAACCTCTTCTAGTTTCTTTAAATATGCGGGGTAAATTTTGCCATAGCTGTTCTACAAAAGTCGTGATTTTTATACTCTAGACAAAAAAGAAGATTGTTAATTATTAACACTCAAGTATTCAAATTTTGGCTCTTTAATTCCTTCTTTTTATATTCCTTTGCACCACGAAATTATTCCGGAATGAAAACGAGAATTCTTTACACTATGTTAGATGGGTAACCACTTAGAAACCAAAGAAAGGAGAGTTAATGGTCCTCACTCGATATTTGTTCACAATTAATTGAAGCCGGTTTTCCAAGTTCAACAGAAAAGGACCGGATTGAAGTCTTACTATCCTGACCGATCATTATATCGCCAAAGGTGTTAAGTTGTTGATGGCGCTTCCTCATTTACTCCAGTTCGGATGTAGTATTGAAGGTAAATGCTCCTTCCACCTCTGAAATTTCAGGAATGAAGAAGGGGCCACCTTAAATTCATTTATGTGGGCCGGAACCAATCACAGTTAATTGAAAATTGCGAGAAGCAAAATTTATCTCCACTTTTTCGGTAGATGCGATTCCGCGTATATCAGGAGCACAGAAGATGGACGCGTTAAGTTCTCAAGCCAACTTAGCTGGATACAAGAGTGTAATCATGGGAGCCAATGCTCTTGGAAAGATATTTCCGATGTTGATGACCGCTGCTGGTACAATTAAACCTTCAAAGGTGGTGATTTTTGGTGCTGGTGTGGCAGGACTCCAAGCGATTGCTACTGCAAAACGATTGGGATCCATCGTAGAAGTAACGGATATCCGCCCAGAAACAAAGAGCAAGTAGAATCATTAGAGGAAATTCATCATGGTAAGTGATGATGACTCTATCAAAATTGAAGGTGGATATGTGAAAGGGGTGTCAGATGAATTCTTGAAAAAACAACAAGAACTCGTTTCTAAACATGTTGCCACTGCAGATTTAGTAATCACCACCGCCCTCATCCCAGGAAGAAAAGCGCCTGTCCTCGTTACGGAAGACATGGTAAAAAGCATGAAATACGGATCAGTCATCGTTGACATGGCCGTGGAGCAAGGTGGTAATTGTGTGTTAAGCGAGTTGAATGCAACGGTAGTGAAACATGGTGTAACCATCATAGGAGAATCGAACATTCCTTCTCTCCTACCCTTAAACGCTAGCGATCTGTATGCAAAAAACATACAAACATTCCTTCTCCATTTAGCCACCAAAGACGGGTTTAAATGGGAGATGGATGAAGAAATTACGAAAGGTTCCTTGTTGGTACATAATGGCGTTTCTACCGCTACGAAGTAAGTAGTAGCATAGTGATACTTCTGCACGTACGAGTTGAATTGCAAATTGGCAAGTTGGTGGGTTGATGAGTTGGTGGGTTGGTGGGTTGGTGAGTTGGTGGGTTAGTGTCGCAAGTCTTCTCGATAGTAAATTGATTCGCTACTCAGATCGATATAGGAAATGAAGATAAATTATAATTATACAATAAATTAATAGAAGCTGAAAGCAAATCTGAATATTAAAATTGAACAAACAAATGAACTTTTATATAAAACACTTTAACTTACTTAAACAATGTCTCAATTATCTGGACAATTACGAAAACAAACAAAAGAAATGGCGATCAGCGCCATCTTATTAACAAGGAAACTTCCTCAAAACGACGAGGGATGGACAATTAAAAAACAACTCATAAGATCCGCTACTTCGGTGGCAGCCAATTACAGGTCGGCTTGTAGAGGAAGAAGTGATCGAGAATTCTATTCTAAATTATGTATTGTTGTTGAAGAGCTAGATGAATCAATGTTTTGGTTAGAGTTAACAGAAGATATTGAATTAATTCTTCAAAAAGATGTGCAGCCAGTGATGGAAAAAATGAATAAATTATTGAAAATATTATCTGCTGCAAAAAGCACACTAAGAAATAAAATAAATCCTAAAGAATTAGATTAAATAATAGTTGGTTGATTTAAATTAATATTAATCAAGAATCCACCAACTCACCAACTCACCAATCCACCAATTAAAAATTAATATGGAAAATATAATCAACCTCGTATCTGATCACCGCGAAATGCTCTATTTCGTCATCCTATCCGTCTTCGTCGGAATTGAAGTTATTGGCGGTGTGCCTACCGTTTTGCATACCCTCTCACGAGTGGTGCAAATGCCATTCACGGTGTGGTAATCGTAGGAGCCATTTATGTGATGTTAAACATCGACCCTACTAATATCTTCGCTTTAGTGCTTGATTTTTTAGCGGTATTACTCGGAACATTAAATGGTGGGTGGCTTTGTAGTGACCGATCGTATGTTGGAAATGTTCAAGAAAAATAATAGTATAACGATTAATATTTAAAGATTATGAAGAGCTCCCTGCTCGAAATTTGTTACCTCTTTGGCTCTGTCACTTTCATCGTTGGATTGAAAATGATGGGTAATCCGAAGTCGGCACGTAAAGGAAATTTATTAGGTGCATTAGGAATGGTGATCGCCATTTTCGGAACGATTTTTCTTTTTGAAAAGAAAGATCATGCCGGAAATATTGATACTGCATTTGTAGTTCCTGCAATAGTCTATTATCTCATATTTGGTGCCATAGCTCTTGGAACTGTGATCGGTTGGTTGACCGCCAAGCGTGTTCAAATGACCAAGATGCCAGAGCTAGTATCAATGTTTAATGGAATGGGTGGAGCTTGTGCTGCTTTGATCGGGTTGATGGAATATCAGCACAACTTAGATAGCACTGGAGCATTGGCTGCTATCATTGCCGGAATGGTGATCGGAACCGTTTCTTTCAGTGGATCAATCATCGCTTATTTAAAATTGAATGGTTCCATGAATAAACCTATTCGATTGCCGCATACAATATCATCAATACAATTTTCATGATTTCTTTAGTGGCGTTTGGAACTTGGATGGTGATGATGAAACCAGATAATATGGCGATTTTGTATGCTTTGTTCTTTGCAGCTATCGTTTATGGAATTCTATTTACGATTCCCATTGGTGGTGCAGATATGCCGGTAGTTATATCGTTGCTGAATTCATTCACTGGACTCGCTGCAGCATTCGGCGGATTCTTATACGACAATAAAATTATGCTTACAGGTGGAATCCTGGTAGGTTCCGCAGGAACTCTTTTAACGCTGGTCATGTGCAAAGCCATGAATCGACCGTTGAGCAATGTGATTTTTGGTGCATTTGGTGCTTCAGGAGCCACTGGAGATCGCGAAATGAGTGGAAATATCAAAGACATCAATGTAAGCGATACAGCGGTGCTAATGAACTACTCGAAGAAAGTGATTATAGTTCCTGGATATGGATTGGCCGTAGCTCAAGCACAACACGTCATTCATGAGTTAGAAATGATTTTGGAAGAACGTGGTGTCAGTGTGAAATATGCCATTCATCCTGTTGCGGGTCGTATGCCCGGACATATGAATGTGCTTTTAGCAGAGTCCAATGTTTCTTATGATAAGTTGGTGGAGATGGAAGACATCAATCCTGAGTTTGCTTCAACCGATGTTGTGTTGGTCGTTGGAGCAAATGACGTTATAAATCCAGCTGCACATAATGATCCGGCTTCCCCAATTTATGGAATGCCAATTTTAGATGTAGAAAACGCAGCCCATATCATCGTCAACAAACGTTCGATGAATGCGGGTTATGCCGGTATCGAAAACGAACTCTTCTTTAATCCCAAAACGAATATGTTGTTTGGTGATGCGAAAACGGTTCCGACAAAATTAGTGGCGGAGTTGAAAGCATTGTAACGCGAAATGCGGTCTGACGCGAAATGCGAACTGACGCGAAATGCGAATGAACACGAAATGCGAACTGACGCGAAATGCGAACTGACGCGAAATGCGAACTGACGCGAAATGCGAACTGACGCGAAATGCGAACTGACGCGAAATGCGAATGAACACGAAATGCGAATGAACACGAAATGCGAAATAATGCGAAATTTGATTTTCGTTTTTTCTGGATCCTCTTATTACGACTAAAATATTATAATTAATAGAATATTAAATTAAAATACGCGAAGCGGTGCGAAATTGATTTTTCGCATTTCGTGTTCATTCGCATTTCGTGTCCAATCAAGTTTAATGCGAAGCGTAATTTCTAATACTTAGAAAGTAATAACTTTACTCCCTTCAACATCCGAAGCTTGAACTAATTTCCCAATCGGTTTCCAACATCGTGGATCGATGTTATTCTCTTTGAATAAATCTAAGAGAGCCGGAACGTTTTTCTCTGCGATGGCAATGGGTAATCCCCACTTGTTTGAGGATCACATCCTAAGTGCAATTCACGCGCCCAGGTTCTTGAATTAAATGTCCGTAGCTGTTCCAGTTTCTGTAGGTAATTGCCGGAATGGTGAACTGATCCATGTAGGCATCCAAATTATCTAGTTCAGGAATGGCTTTTAAATCAAGATGGGCAGCAAGGCCGCTACCTCGAGCCATCTCAAGTAAATGACCAAATAAACCAAAGCCAGTAACATCCGTCAGGAATGTACACCTTCAAATCCTGCTAATTGCGCTCCAATTTTATTTAATGTAGTCATGGAGTTGATGGCAATTTGCATATCGACGGCCTTCGCTTTGCCCATTTTTTCAGCTGTGGTTATTATACCTACTCCTAGTGCTTTTGTTAAGAAAAGTAAATCACCTTCCTGTGCGGTATCATTTCGAAGCAATTGATTCGTTTGAATAATACCGTTGACTGCTAATCCGAAGATGGGCTCAGGACTATCAATACTATGTCCGCCGGCAAGTGGTATGTTCGCAGCTTCGCATATACTTCTTCCGCCAGCAATTACTTTTGCTGCAACTTCAGGAGCTAATTTATCGATAGGCCAACCGAGGATTGCGATGGCTAGATTCGGTTGACCGCCCATCGCGTAGATATCAGAAATAGCATTGGTAGCAGCAATTCTACCGAAGTCGTAGGGATCATCTACAATGGGCATAAAAAAATCGGTAGTGCTGATGAGTGCAAAGCCATTTCCAATTTCCAAAACGGCAGCGTCATCGCGCGTTGCATTGCCTACTAACAAATTCGGAAAATCTTTTGTGCTTTCATTTCCTTTTAGAATTTCATCTAACAAAGCTGGTGCAATTTTACAACCGCATCCATATCCATGACTAAACTGTGTTAATTTGATGGGCTCACTCATTTGCATTCTGATTTTACTAATTTATAATTTCTTTTTCGCGGTTAAAATTTTCCGAACACTCATCGGGATCGGTCCACTTGAAAGCGACTTTCATGCAAGTATTGTTCTCTCGTTTTGTATTGCTGTGCGCATAAGTTTTATCATAATAATCCAACACAATTTCTAGCCATTGCGAAAGGTCATTCGCCATTAAAATCGAGTGCTCGTTTCATTTGCAGTCCCCCTAATCGTTTTTCTATTCTCTTCGTCTGCTCAGCGAGTTGATCCACTGGAAAAATACCGTATTCATTTAATATTCGTAGGGATCTTTCTGCTGTGGATACTTCCATTTCCACCACTTTGGATTTTCGCATTTGAGAAAATAATCCTTCAGGAATGGTAATTTGTCCAATATTTCTGCTTTCATTCTCTAGCCAAAGAATTTCATTGGCATCAATAGACGCTAATTTTTCTGCCAGCATATTCTCAAAATATTCTTGTCGGGGTTGTTCGGGCATTCCTAATAAACCGAATGCAGAACCTTTGTGACAAGCAAGGTGTTCAAGGTCGATGGTTTGCTCTTGCAGTGTATTTAGTTTTTGCAAAACTTCCGTCTTCCCGCTGCCTGTCATCCCTCCTAAAATTAATACTTGATAAGGCTTTTCAAATTGTTGAATCACCCATTGGCGATACGATTTATAACCTTTCTCCAGTAAAGTCACCTTAATGCCCAGCATCTGAATAAGCCAAGCCATAATATTACTCCGCATGCCACCTCTCCAGCAGTAAACAAACACTTCCTTATCTCCTGCTAAATCGCGCACAGTTTTTAATTTCTCATGAAATACAGGACCCACCAATTCAAATCCTTTTAAAACGGCTGCTTCTCTTCCTTGCTCCTTGTAAATGGTTCCAATGATATGTCGATGTTCGTTGTTCAAAAGAGGTAATGAAATAGCTCCTGGAATACATGCTTTTTCAAATTCCTTCTCACTACGGGTATCAAAAAGCATCGCATTTCTCACTCTTCTTTGCTCTAAAATTCTTCAATGGGAAGTGTTTTCACTGACATGTTGCAAATCTAGGTAAACAACAGAAACTAAAACACAAAATTATTATGTAGTTAAATTGCCATTAAAAAAGAAGGAGAACCCCTGGTCCTCCCTATCGTTAACCCAATTACGGGAAATTTTTTTTAATTCAGATTGGGATCTTCTGGGAAATTAGCGAGAATCGCATATTCATTGCCCATACTTCTCAAAACTTCACTCCATAATGAACGTGGATTGTTTGCAAATGTAAATTCCATGTTCGCTTTAAATACTAACCATGATTTTTCTTTCATCTCATGATCCAACTGTTTGGGTTCCCATCCAGAGTAACCAGCGTAGAAACGTATCTGATCAGGTCGAATTTGTTTGGTATCTATTAAGAACTTTAACTGATCGTAATCCCCACCCCAGAAAATACCATTTAGAATTTCTTTGGATCCTTCTAAAAGATGTCCTACTGTGTGGATGTAGAACAACGTATCGGTCTCCACTGGACCACCAAAGTAAAGGGGAACTTTAAACTCAGGAAAATCATCAACCGCATCGTTCAAGCTTACATCGGTTGGCTTATTCAGTATAAAACCAAGGGTTCCTTTGTCATCGTGTTCACTAAGAAGTACCACCGCCCTTTTAAAATAAGAGTCTAAAAGAAAGGGTTCAGATATTAGCAAACTTCCTTGGACCGGTTTATTTAGCTTTTTTCATATCTCTTGATTATTACACTGTTCTACAATCGCTGTTTCTAGTCCTCCCGAGCTTTCTTTGAGAGGGTGAAACTAAACACTTCTCTTGATTTTAGCCCGACGAAAAACATGCCAATTTGTACTTAATACGGAAATGCTTCGCCAACAGTTTGTAAAAAATCAACATAAAATGGTATTTCTTCAATAGCATTGATAATGAATAGTGAATTTATTTTGACCGATTATGGCTTACCTTTGCAAGATCATGGACCATATCAACCAGTATCTTCAAAACACTAGAAATCAATATGATAAAGGTGTATTGCTTGAAAATCAATTACATGAGAATCCATTGAAACAGTTTGAAATTTGGATGCAGGAGGCTATTCAAGCGAATCAACCGGAGACCAATGCTATGGATTTGAGTACAGTATCTGACAGCAAGCCAAGCTCTCGCATCGTTTTGTTAAAAGGGGTCGATGAAAAGGGTTTTGTTTTTTACACTAATTACGACAGTAAGAAAGGCAAGGACATGCTTAGTAATCCATATGCCTGCCTTAATTTTTCTGGCAAATTCAAGCGCGACAGATAAGAATTGAAGGGAGAGTCGAGAAAGTGACTCCAGAAGAAAGCGATGAATATTTCAAATCCCGCCCAAGGGAGAGCCAAATTGGAGCTTGGGCATCCACCCAAAGCCGAGTGATTAAGAATAGAGCTATTTTGGATGAAAGTGTGGCTCAATTCGAGAAAGAATACGAAGGAAAAGAGATTCCTCGACCTGCGCACTGGGGAGGTTTTCGTTTAGTTCCTGAGAAAATTGAGTTCTGGCAAGGTCGCCCCAATCGGCTTCACGATCGTTTCCTCTATGAAGATTCACCAGCTGGGTGGATGGTATTTAGATTGTCGCCTTAAAAATTACAAGTATTATTAAATATAAACTGGAGACGTTCGTTTACCTATAGACTCAAGGTTAAACACTAGAGACACTAGAGAACACTTGAGAACCCTAGAGAATTTAAGAGAAATCTTGAGATAAATAGAGAAACTAAAAAAACTACAGAGCACCCTTTAAAGTTCATCAATAAACAAATTGCTTAAGTACTCTCCAGTGACCTTTAGTGCCTTCGTGTTTAAAAAAGCTTAAACCTTGCTATAATTTAAATTCCAAAAATGTCGTTACGAATTATTATCTTCATTCTCGTCCTTCTTGCACTCGATTTCTACGTTTTTCAAGGGTTCAAATTCGCCTTTAGAAATACATCCATAACCACTCAAAAAGTCGTAAGCATTGCTTTTTGGAGTTTAACAGTTTTTACGACTTCTGTCTTACTAGCAATGCTAATCAAAGATTGGTCGACCTGGCCAAAAGTGATAAAGACCTATGCTGGAGCGATGGTATTCATCATTACTTTTTCTAAATTATTTATCATTTTATTTTTATTAACAGATGATATTTTTAGAGGAGTAAAATGGGCGTATGAAAAAATATTTCCTGGTAAAGAAGCCATAGATCCGTCCGCAATTCCAGCTATTCTCAATAAAGGAATCTCTCGCTCCGACTTTTTAGTGCGAAGTGGCTTAGTGGTGGCAGCGCTTCCTTTTGTAGGATTGATTTATGGAATGGTAAAGGGAGCTTATGACTATCAAGTAAAAAATATAAAATTGAATTTAGCGAATTTGCCAAAAGCTTTTCATGGATATAAAATCATTCAGATTTCTGATTTGCATGTGGGAAGTTTCGTTAGTTCGGAACCGTTAGAAGAAGCGGTGCGCATCATCAATGAACAAAATGCAGATATCATTCTATTCACAGGTGATTTAGTGAATAATCGCTCGGATGAATTGAATATGCATAAAGCAGCTTTGTCAAAATTAAAAGCAAAGCACGGCGTATTTTCTACTCTGGGGAATCACGACTATGGTGATTATGTACCTTGGGATACAGACGAGCTGAAGCGTGAAAATTTAGCTGCTTTAATTGCAGGTCATAAAGAGATGGGCTGGAATATCTTGATGGACGAACATCGACATATTGAAAAAAGACGGAGAGAATTACCCTAATTGGTGTTCAGAATTACAGTATGCATTTACGATTTCCGAAATATGGGAGTTTACCAAAAGCGACAGAAAATATTCAATACAGTGATTTCAATATTTTGCTCTCTCACGATCCAAGTCATTGGCGCGGTGAAGTCATCAAAGATTTTCCTGAGATTGATCTCACCTTAGCCGGACATACTCACGGCTTCCAATTCGGCATCGAACTTCCCAATTTCAAATGGAGTCCAGTACAGTATGTTTACAAAGAATGGGCAGGACTTTACACAGAAGGAAAGCAACAGCTGTATGTCAATAGAGGTTTAGGCTTTCTAGGCTATCCTGGGCGGGTTGGGATATTGCCTGAGATTACGGTGCTTGAACTGCACCGGAGTTAATTCAGAATGAAGAATTAAGAATTCAGAATTCAGAATTACCCCCTTACCTATCACCTTTTTTATCTTTTATCTTCCATTTCACAGACACTCTTTAATTCGCTCTCGAATACTAACGCTCGTTATCTCTACCTTATTCTGCCGATAACATCAGGAACTTCGTTCTGAATTCTCCTCCTCCTCCTCACGGTAGCTTTCAATAAATTATTCAGTCCTCTACAAAATGTTCACTTTATTGTAATAATTCTGAATTCTGCATTTATAATTCTGAATTATCCCCTATCTTTATTCTATGAAAAGACTTTACATCCTATTAATTTTAATATTTTGCCAGCTCAATGTTTCAGCACAATGGCAATCTGCAAATGGTCCAGGTGGTGGAGCAATTTCTTGTTTTTTATTTAATGGAACAGATCAGTATGTTGGTACTTTTGGTGGGGGTATATTATACATTCAACGGTGGATTTACTTGGAACGAAGTTAACACAGGATTAAACAACCTTTCTGTAATGAATATGGTTTTGAATGGAAACGATATTATTATTGGTACTGGAGGCGGACTTTACAAATCGAGTAATAGTGGAGCATCATGGTCCTTGCTTAGCAATGGAGTGCCAACGTTATCAATCTCCTCTTTGACAATAAGTAATGGAAACATTTTTGCTGCTATCAGTTCAATGGGAGTTTATATGTCGAGCGATAGTGGAAATACTTGGACTTCAGTAAACACTGGATTTGGGAGTTTACTTGTGAATTCGATAAGTGCTAACGGAACTCATCTGTATGCAGGAATTCAAGGTTTCGGTGTTTATGTATCAACTAATAATGGAGGTTTTGGACTCCTGTAAATAATGGTTTGACAAATACAGCTATTCTATCGATTTCTGTTATTGGTCAAGATGTTTATGTCTACTGTAAATGGAATATTTTTTTCTTCAAATAATGGTTTTTTGTGGAGTCCAATAAATAGTGGATTAACAAATATGTACGTAAACCAAGTAAGTAATTTTGCAAGTTCAATTTTTGCTTGTACACGAGGAGGGCTATTTATATATAATGGTTCCACTTGGAGCATGTTACATCCTAGCTTAAGTGGATATGACGTAATGGCGGTGAGTCAAAATGGAGGATTGTATGTAGGAACTTTTGGAAGCGGAGTGTTTGTAAATGGGAGTATGGGATGGGTTCCCTCCAATGAAGGCTTAGCAGCAAGTTTAATTAGTTCCATGCCCATAGATGGTTCTACACTTTTTGCAGGAACAGTCGGTGCGGGCTTTTCGTCAACCCATGTAAACGGAAGCGTTTGGGCGATTTTAACTGGTAATTTACCCACTCTAACTTCAATAAGGTGCATTTTAAAGACGGAAATGAGATTTTTGTAGGAACAAATAATGCTGGAATCTATTATTCTAACACTGGAGGAACTACTTGGACTGCTATTAATACTGGATTAACAACTTCATTCATTAATAAAATAATAAAGTACGGAACTGAATTATATGCTGCGACATTTAGTGGAGTATATCGTTCTTCAAATAATGGTCTCAGTTGGAGTCAATCTAATTCTGGATTATCCTCAACAGTTGTTCATTCAGTAGTTGCTTTTTGATACATCCCTATTTGCATGTACACAAAACGGAGGGTTAAATGTATCCCACGATGGTGGTCTTAGTTGGACAACAGCTAATAATGGTATCAATCAGCCAAGTATTTCAACCATTGCATTTGAAGGAAATAATTTATACGCAACTGCATTTGGTGGCTATTTTTATTGGTCTACAGACGGAGGAAATTCTTGGACCTTGATGAATTCAACATTACCGCTGAATGGAAATCCTTTTCTCATTGAACTCGTTGGAAATAGCATTTTTGTTGGTACTGGCGTAGGTGGAATTGTAATGTCGAATGATCATGGTTCTACTTGGATAGATGTAAATACAGGTTTGCCTGGACTTAATATTCAAGCATTAGCCTCAAGTAACCAATATCTTTTTGCTGGAACAACAGCAGGTGGTGTTTGGAAAAGACCTTTATCGCAATTGGTACGATTAAATGAATTTAAAGAGGATGTTAATTTTGAAGTCTATCCAAATCCGGCAAAAATTTAATCACGATTAAATTGGAAAGAAGTAAAAATCAAAAATCAACTGTTAAACTATTTAATAGCTATGGAGTTTTAGTTTATCAAAATGAAATAAACAGTGAAATTTCACTTTCCATTGATATTTCTAGTTTTTCAGATGGATTGTATTTAGCTCGTATTGAAAATAAAGAGGGAAGATCAGTAAAAAAGTTTATTAAAGAATAGTTTAAAATCAAAGGTATCTCCACTTATAATTAATTTTTTAAAATTGAACATCAGAAAAATTATTGGTTGTATTATTCTTCCTCAAAGCATTTCATTTACGAATGCACAATAATGGCAGACCAGTGGACCTGGAGGCGGATACATTTCTTCTTTCCTTCTAATGGAAATAACCTTTTTGTTGCAACAACTTTAGGTGGAGTTGGATATTACGGAGCTGGAATTTTCCTTTCGACAAATAATGGTGCTACCTGGACACCAAAAAATTCAGGGTTGCTCTGCACAAGCATTTATACTCTATTGACAAACGGCACGTCGATTTTGCAGGCACCGATAATGGAATTTTCACCACCAATAACAGTGGTAATTCTTGGAGTCAACTTAGTAATGAATTCCCTTCTACCTATGTAACTTCATTGATTTTAGATGGCGTATCAATTATTGCTGCGACATATGACGCAGGATGTTTGTTTCAAACAATAATGGAGTTTCTTGAGTCCAATAAATATGGGCTTTGCTAATCCAGAAGTGTGGGCATTGGCATCCAACGGATCTGAGATTTATGCAGGTGTAAATGGAGTTGGACTTTATAAATCAATTGACAATGGTGCTAGTTGGAATCTGTTAAATAATGGAATTTCAAGTTCTAATTTCTCCTGTATTGCTTTAAATGGACAAGATGTGTTTATTAGTGCCACAGGAGGTGTTTTTCATTCTAATAATGGAGTGCGCAATGGAATTCAGTTAATTCAGGACTGACTAGTTTACAAATAAAAACAATTTTTATTAATGGCTCAGATCTATTTGTAGGTACAAATGACTCCGGTTTATTTTATTCGAACAATAATGGGGCTTCATGGTCGGCAAGCAATATTGGATTGTTGAACAGTGCCATTACTTCGAAGCATTCATAATTCTATTCTTCTTTTGTAGGTTCTGATGGCGGTGGAGTTACTCATCTGTAAATGGTGGATTGAATTGGAGATCCTTCAGTGTTTGGATTAGTAAATAGTGCTATATCATCTCTTGCTATGATGGGGTTCATCTTCTTGCTGGTTCGAATCAGCAGGTTTGTTTTCCACAAATGACAATGGGGTTACTTGGACAGGTCAAAATAACGGTTTACCAGTTTGTAACATTACACAAGTTTTTTATGTAGATTCTGTGATGTATTTATCAACTTGGGGAGATGGTATATTTTTCTTCTATAGACAGTGGGGGTATCATGGGCATCATTAAACACAGGATTAAACAACCTCTATTTAAATACAGTATTGGTAGACGGAGCAAATATTTTTGTAGGAACTAATTCTGGAATTTTGCATACTAATGATAACGGAATTACTTGGACTACGATGAATTCAGGATTGGATGTCCAATAGTCATGACCATGAAAAAAATGGAACCAGCATATTCGCCGGTACTTATGGCAATGGTGTTTATGTATCGAGCAATAATGGAGCTTTTGGTCACTCACCAGTAGTGGATTTTTCGCAAAGCCGTCGTTTCAAAAATTTTATCGCATAACGGATATTTAATAGCTGGAACTTTTGGTGGTGGGGTATTCACTTCTTCTGACAATGGCGTGAGTTGGACTCCAAGCATTGCTGCATCTTTTGGAGCAACTTATGACATGGTAGGTTATAATAATTTTCTTTTTGCAGGAACAAGTGGTGGTGTAAAAATATCCAATGACTTTGGATATACTTGGAGTAATGTGTAAATTCACTATTTAGTGCAGTTAGATCTATTGCCACTCATGATGGATATCTTTTGCAGGCACGTGGGATAAAGTGTATGGAAAACTCTTTTAGCTCCTCTGGTAGGAGAAGATGAACTAACGTTCAATCTCAACTTTAACCTTCAAATCCTACAAATAATGTTTTAAATATCGATTTTAAAGGAACCCAAAACCAAGTAAATATAATTACGCTAATGAATGCATATGGTCAAATTGTTTATTCATCAAGCATAAATTCATCTGCAAAGGAATCCATCGATATTAGCCATTTACCAAGTGGAATGTATTTAGTTCATGTAGAATCGAAAGACGGAAGGGCTACTCGTAAATTCATTGTTGAGGATTGATTCAATTCAGAATTAAGAATGCAGAATTCAGAATTAGTAAATTCTCTCTAGGTCATCTTGTTATTCGCTTCGTAGCGTATCATAGCAATACTTTCAAAAGCAATATTTCAAATTGTGGTTCCAAATTAGTTTTTCTCGTGAATTCGGTAGATAAATCCTAGAAAATAATTCTGCATTCTGAATTCTGCATTCTGAATTATATCTTTGCCCATGCTTCCAACCCTATACTTAATACCTTCTTCCTCGGTGCTGAAAATATAAATGATTTTTGCCCGAAAAAGCACTCTATAACATTATTGCAACTTAAAACATTTTATTGTTGAAGATTCAAAGACGGCTCGTGCTTTTCTGAAGACATGCAATATCGTTTACGCACAAAGCGATTTAAGCGTCGAGGTGCTCGACAAACGATCGAATCTTAATATAGCTCAATTGATGTTGCCGCAAGGAGGGCATTTCTATGGGCGTTTTTGGTGAGGCTGGATGTCCAGGGTAGCGGATCCAGGCGCCTTGGTCGTTGCAGAAGCACATCGAATGGGCGTGAAAGTAGTTCCCTTGGTTGGACCCTCTTCCCTACTCCTCGCCTTGATGGCATCTGGATTGGAAGGACAGCGTTTTTTGTTTTCATGGGTATATCACCATTGATAAAACCGAACGCATGAAGAAAATTCAGCGAATGGAAGAAGCCGCAAAATCAAGAGAAACCCAACTTTTTATTGAAACACCCTATCGTAATAATCAAGTGCTATCCGATTTACTTCAACATCTTGGAGGTGAAACAAAACTTTGCCTAGCGGTCTCCATCAACACTCCGGATGAAATGATCCGCACATTAAAAGTAAAAGAATGGAAAACAATAAACCCGAGTTGCATAAGTTGCCATGTGTGTTTTTGATTGGAGGATAGTTTCTGTAATTTATATTCTCACCATCATTAAAATTTCGCTTCCGAAAATTACATAGCTGCTAGCTTCTGGCTGCAAGATGCAATGTTTGCATTGTCGAAGCATGGAGCCTGCACCACCGTTTTAGATTTAGTATACATGTTCATTCGCCCAATGAAACACTCAGGCAAGAAGTTCGCGTATTAGCGGATTCGTATTTCGTACATTCGTATCGATTCGTAATTCGTATCCTTTACCCTATTGCCACATTCACTCGCTCAATAATCTCTTTCTCAATCTGCACAGCCTCTGCTTCAATTTTCATTGCTCTAGCAAGTATCTTTTCCAAGTACGCTTTATCACTGAAACCTGAAGCATTGATTCGTACATTCATGTGTGCACCCAATACAGCAGTTCTTGCGCAGAGAGCACCTACACCTGCATCGGTGATGGAATTTGGATTCCTTTTTCCACCATCGCTTTCTCATGACATGCTTTGAAGTGTCACCTCCATCACTTGAAATGGAATTTCGATGGCAAACTTAGTCGCAGCTTGTATCGCTTCTTTACGATTGCTTTTCCTCATCAGTCCCCTTTGGCAATTTTAAAAGCTTCTAAAATCATATTGAATGCACGCGTATCTTCATCCACCAAATGCATGAGTTGTTTCTTAAATTGTTGCCCTTTCTCCGCCTAATCGCTTTGAATTCTTCCCATGAGTCTTCCCATCCTTTTTAGAGGCACTCAAATTCGCTACCATGGTTCCTAAAGACACACCTAGCGTTGCAACGTAAGCGGAAATAGATCCACCACCTGGTGCTGGAGATTCACTCGCCGTTTCATTGGCAAAAGCAACGAGGTTCATATCGATGAGTTTCTTATGTTCTGCCTCCAATTGATATTCGATAATTCGCTCTTTAGGATTGAAAGGTCCGAGTTCATCAAGACCCATGGATTTTACAGCAATATGGATAAGTTCTTCATCGATGACACCTGCACTTAACTTTTTTTTTTGAGAAAATATCTTCCAGCATCAACATCGATGAAAGCGGAACTAATCCTACTAACTCTGATCCGGTAACTCTTTGTCCACGTTTATAAGCACTCTCATAGCACTCTTGGAAAACAATATGCAGTGGGGTTTCCTGAATTTTGTGATGTTGATAGAAACCTGCGCAATGCCATATTCATCAATATACCATCCAATCGCTTTTACTCCTTCCAAAGTTCCAGGCGTTCGAATTTCATTTCCGAAGCATCAATACTTTTTTCCTTTGTCATCCACTTTCACTCTGCCTTCTCGAATATCGAAGGCAACACTGTTTGCGCGTTTTACAGATTTTGTATTGAGGTTAACATTGTACGCAATGAGAAATTCACGCGCTCCAATGACTGTAGCGCCAGTTTTGGAAGAAAATATGGCAGGACCATAATCCGGTTTCCATTGTGGTTCATTTATTTTTGAAAAACCCTTCGTATTCACCAGCGCGGATGATGGATAGGTTACCTTTTCTTTATTCGGTTGAGCTTCTTCCTTAGAGGTAAACAGGTATGTTTAATTTATTCCCCTACTCTTTCGGCTAATTTCTTACTCCAAGCTGCGGTTTCTTCCATGCTAATATTTGCGATAGGAATGAATGGACAAACATCCGTTGCACCCATTCGTGGATGTTCTCCTTTATGTTTACTCATGTCGATGAGTTGTGCAGCCATCTCGATGCCTTTGAAAGCAGCATCTACAACAGCATCGGGCTCTCCCACGAGTGTCATTACGGTACGATTAGTAGCTTTACCTGGATCTACATTCAAAAGTTTAACTCGGTCAACAGAGCGGATCGCATCTGCTATTTGCTGTACTATCTTTTCATCGCGTCCTTCGCTGAAGTTAGGAACACATTCAATAAGTTGTTTCATAGAATTTTTCATTAGAAGATTTGATCTACGGTCGAAAAACATGAAAGAGGCCGCAAGATTATCATGATTTATTATGATTGATTTTTTTTGATTAACTAAGTTTGTATAGATGAAGACTACTTTTTTCCTTGAAATGATCTGAATTCTATTGTAAATATTATATTGGTTGTATTTGATTTCTAGCTTTGATGTAATCACTTACCAGATAAGCAATGAGTTTTCCGGTTTTAAATCGGTTTTGATATGTGATAAGATGGGCGCGGCTTCGGCGGGATGGAAATATTTAACATTTGAATGTGAAGCTACCCAATGAACATATTGCCGGGCTTGAATGGTGCTAATTCATGACGTTTTTGCACTGGATGGAATGTTCTGAATAATATCGAAATCTAATTCCAGTCCGACGGGAATTCCTTTGTTAAGATTGCACCGCCTTCATCACAGCTTCCTGAAATGTAATTTCTTCTCTCACGAAGATCTCTTCAAACCAAGTTGCTTGTAATTTTTTGTTGTGGATGAGATCATCCATCACTTGAGAAATATTGAAAATCTCATGCAATCCTATAATTAAATAACGTTGTAAATAATCATCATTCACAGCATAACTAAATGCATTTCCACTGTGTCTTCCTTCTAATCTTCTGAAGTCGCTATATGCATCGCAATTGATGCAACCTATCTCTTGTTGACCTTTCTCTTTCATCGACCTCGACAACCCCTTCAACAAACCATAGGCGTTATTATGTCCGCCACCAATTACGATTGCTTCCTTGCCTGCATCAAAAATGCTTTTTAAAATAGAATTCACTACTTCGTCAATTTCAGAAACCAATTCTCGAGCTCTCTTAGCAACATCTCCATTATTCTGAACATCTAAACTTTCATTTCTTCCATCTCCTTTGAAAAGTCAACATGACCTAAGACAATGAGTTCTTCTCCTGTAAATCGAGCATTGCTTTGAATATTGAGCAAGGTACTTAAGGCTGGCTGCCATGCAGAATAAGCTCCTCCTCTTCCAAAAATTTAGCACGTACTCCTATGTCTTCGGGCAAACCTAATAAAACATAACGCTCAGGCATATCCGCCAATGCTTGTTGCCAATTGAGTTTTTGATTCCACGAAATAGTCTTTACCTTTTCGCCCAATCGATTTCGCCAACACGAGGTCGAGTAATTTCATTGATTCTTAAATGATCATAACAACTAAATCCATGGTACAATTTGTCTATTGAAATTCACCATTTAACATAACCGATTCTATCAAATCACTTCCAAAAGGAATACGGCAAGGAAGCCAAGGATGGAATCTTTTAGTGATAAATAAGTTGACTTTGCTTTCCCTTTACAAAACTTCCTGCTTGGTCCATCACGCCCATAGCATAAGCGCTGTTGAGCGTGGCGGCATTGATCGCTTCTTCAGGACTCATGCCTAAATACAAACAAGCAAGCGTACAAACGAATGACATTTTACCACTCGGACTTGATCCCGGATTAAAGTCAGAGGCAAGCATAACTGGTAAACCTGCATCAAATCATTTACGAGCTGGAGGATAATGAATCTTCAAAAAGAAAGCAGTACTTGGCAATAACGTTGGCATAGTATCACTATCGAGCAAACATTTAATTTCTTCATCGCCTGTACACTCGAGATGATCTACCGAAAGCGCATTGTGTTTTACTCAACTTGAATTCCTCCTGAAAATCCAATTCATTTGCATGAATTTTTGGACGCAATCCGCGTTTTACACCGGCTTCTAAAATTCGATCCGTTTCTTCAACTGTAAAGAATCCACGATCACAAAAAACGTCGTTGTAATCGGCTAAACCTTCGTCAGCAATCACTGGAATTAATCTATTCACTAGTAAATCGATGTACTCGATCTCTTTCCTTAAATTCAACAGGCAAGGCATGCGCTCCTAAAAAAGTTGATTTTATGATCAATGGAGAAGATGCTTTCAATCTTTTTATAACACGAAGCATTTTTAATTCTGGCTATAAGTGAGTCCGTAACCACTTTTAATTTTGATGGCGCCGGTTCCAAAATGAATCACTTCTTCGAGGCGAGCAAAGGCTGCATCATACAACTCCGATTCATCGGTAGCTTGCAAGCGTTTTGCAGAATTTAAATTCCTCCTCCATTTCGAGCGATCTCTTCATACGTTTTTCCATGAATACGATCTACGAATTCTGCCTCACGAGATCCTGCGAAAACAACATGCGTATGTGAGTCGCACCATGAAGGCAACACGAATTTGCCAGAAGCATCTACTACATCATTTACAGGAGCATGAAACGGCTCATCCATATGCCCTACACCACAAATCTATCACCTTCAATCAAGATCCAACCGTTTTCCATTACCGGCAAATTACGCATTTCTTTTCCGCGCACCACATGACTCCGACCATGTTGCACAATTCCTTTTGCATTTATAATTAATATTCTATTCATTTTCTTTTAATCCAAAATGGTTTTTGTCCGAGTAGTCGAATATATCCAACATAAACATACATACAAGCTGCAAATAAGTGAGCGATGGGTAAGGCTTTCTTACCTCGTTCAAAATAATGAAAAACGATGAATAATTGGACGGCGGCTTTAATAAAAACAAAATGCTTTCTCACTTCCTACAATAGATTGAATGCGATGATGAAAAGCGGCAACAAAATCATCAAGAGTCCAGCTATAAAAAAGAACAGTAGTGATCCATGCGCATGATCCAACTCTCCAATTCCATGTAGAATCACTACGAATCCCGCTAGAAAGTGAGCAAATTTATAAAGTTTATCGTTCTTCATTGAAGAGTCAAAACTAACTTATTTCCGAGGATATTTTTATTGAAGTCAGAGTAAAAGTGTATTTATTTATGAACTTTTCTTTTCTTTTCTTTTGTATTGAAGTACAAAGCGAGGATGCGGTAATGGAATGATTTGATCGAACAATTTCATTTGGTCATTTAATCACTGAAATACTTATAGTTTTGGCCTTCTCCCAAACAGATTTGCGATTTCTGTGTGCGCTCCCATTCGAACTTGCTGATTCATTTTCAACAATATAGGACTTACTCTTTTTCAAGAAGTGGAATATCATAATAATTCAAATTTTTTCCATCCATCATAAATCCCAAAGGGACAAATCGAGGAAAAGGAAAAATGCTTTGTGAATTTTCGATTCCTCCAAACTTTGAAAAACTTCATGAATAAACTGAGAACTTAACTCCGCCTTCAGTGAAAGGATGATCGATTTTAGCATCATTTAACAAGTTACCGGATCGGTGAAAGAAATACCAGTGACTCGCTCCCATTCTACCTGGATTGATTCCGAATAAAAAAACGCGCTTCCCGATAGAGGAATAATACTTATTGTGGTATTTATTCACAACAGTTTGGGTGGGGGAGGTCTAGTAAGGATTCAAAACAGACACTCCTCGTGGGCATTTGAAGTCAGGTTCCAGACTCAAAAGGAATTGGATGACTTCTTTTCCAAGTGCATTATTTTTCTTCGACATGTTAATAAACAATCAGCGTTTTAATCAATCCTTAGCAGACAAAAATTTATTTTTAGCCCAATGGAATATATTGAATTAGATATCAAATTAGTCCTTTGGATCCATTTAGGGGAGTATATGTCTTACCATTTTGGCGGAAATAGGATTTGAGATGTTCACGGAAACGGAAAACGGTTTATTGGCTTATTCGCCGTCGGATGCTTACAATGAATCAAGTGTAGATCAAATTATCAAAGGATGGTATCAGGTTAGGTTGTGAAGCGAGTTTTCTCCTCTAAAGGTGTTCCATGGCAAAACTGGGAATGAAGAGTGGGAAAAAGCCTATCAACAGAAGTAATTGTAGTAAAATATATGTACGTGCTGATTTTCATCCAGGGAACCGCAGCTGCCAGTAGAAATTATT
>JADJPB010000003.1 GCA_016713445.1 Bacteroidota bacterium
AAACCATTTTCATTAAAGTCATCCAAAATTATTTGCGAGTGTAAAAGTTGATGTACTATTATTTACAATTGTAGCATTTCCATTAAACACATTTCCCTCTACTGAAGTATTATTCCCAGCACCATTTCTCCCAATGAAACGGCATCATTAAACAAAGTTCCATTCAAAAACATTTGTGGAAACTCGCATTCACAGTGCCGTGAAAGACAGATCCAATGTTAAAATCAATGCCGCATTCCCCAGAAGTTATTAAATTTAAAGGAGTATTTTCCTGCCTGTTTCAAACCGTTTTAAAAATTCAACTCACCACCTGTAAATCCATTTGATCCAATGATTTCCCTCTTTTCCCGCGGCCAATTGTGCAACACCATTGCCACTTCCAAAGCGAATACCACCGGCGCCGGAAGAATTTAAATTACATTTCCATTAAATAAAGTAGCTGAATCTTATAAGCGCGAAATAAACAAAACCATTTCCATTGCTATAGGCAATCATCATCATTAAAGACATCTGCATTGGGTAAGAGCGAACGATAAATATCCTGGGCCAATATTGGTTATACCTATCGCTTGCATGAAAGTATTTGCGCCAGTACAATCATCATTCATGGATCCGGAGTTTAAGCAAAGCAACAGACTTATCAAAATAACATTGTTCAATCGAATTCCGCCACCCGCAAAATCCAAGGTTCCGTTCATCGTGAGAGAGGGACCCAAATTTATTGTTGTTGCCGTACCCATCGTAAAATTTTGTGGATTTGTACCAAAGGTCATTCTAGCAATCGCTAAAATACCCATTTGTAATTCAGAACTATTCTGTAATAATTCTTTTGCCCTCAGCCAAAACAGAAGTTCTGTCGCAGTTCCTATACGAATTTACCATTTCCCGAAGATTTTAATTCAAGGTCTTCATTAAATTGTGTATTTATACCACGATGAGCTAAATAAATGATTTCCGTATTTGTTATTCGGCAGTAACTTTACCATGATAAACATCATTGGCAACATTAGAACTCAAGAAATACCTAGTACCATTGTTCGTAACCGATAGGCTTCCGTGAAACGTGCATCCTCCTGTACGGCATCATTTGATGTTCCCACTTTACAAAAGAGACATCATCGGCAAAAGATCCCCCATTCAACGTGATTCCACCAGCTTCTACATTCAGTTTTCCTTCTATACTTACATCTGGTCCAAAAGTAGCAATCGAGGCTCCACCCAAATTCAAATTCTGCGTTGTATTTCCAAGTTGACTTACTCTGCCGATCATTAAATTTCCCACCTGTAAATCCTTCAGCTCCTGCGGTAATTGTTTTCCCAGCCAACGTTGCTGAGCCCGTACTTGTACTAAAAACGAACACCACCACCACCACTACTGTCCACTTCAATATTTCCATTAATTGAGTATTTGTTCCTCGATGAGCAACGTAAATAATTCCAGTGCTTGCACTATTAAACGAAGAGAATGAATTAAAGACATCATTCGTTGAATTAGAAAGCAATAAATACCCGGTTCCGTCATTTCTTAAACTTACCGAATCGTTATAAACATTTCCGCCTGAACTGCATCATTTGTAGATCCTGTTTTTACGGAATTCAATTTACCATTAAATACTACTCCTGAAAGATATAGTCCACCGCTGATTGAATTCACATCTCCATCAAATTCTGTATTAGGCCCAAGCGTTAGTGTAGCCGAAGAACCTAAAATAAAAATGATTTTGGTGTAGCATCTGCAAAAGTAAATCCAGAAAGTTGCAAAGTTCCACTTTCATAACCTTGTGCTCCTACTAGCAAATTTTTATTTGCTGCAAGAATTGAGGTTCCATTCGATCCTCCAAATCGAATAGCACCTGAAGAAACGCTATTCACATAAATATTTTGATTAAATGCATTTCCTGTACCGCGGTAGGCAATATGTATATGACCAGAATTTACAGAAGAGAAAGTCACATCGGCATTGAAAATATCAGGTATAGAATTCGACATTAAGATATATCCAGTTCCTGAATTTGTTATATCAGTAGTTCCATTAAAAATATTTCCTCCTGTCCCTGAATTACTCACAGCACAATTTTTTTCTGCCGTAAATTGACCATTAAATATGGCTCCATTCAAGCATAACCCTGGTGAAACTATCGTCACATTTCCATTAAATGTAGTTGATGGTCCTAATTGTAGTATACCTGTCCCTGTAAGTTGAAAATCTTGATCGTTTGACCCATCAAATGTGATCTTACTTATTTGCAATAAACCATTTGAAAAGCCTAGGCTTCCTGGCTTAATTGTTTTTCCGCTTGCAATTGTTGCTGTACTTGGCTTGCTCCAAAACGAACTCCACCTGTTCCTGAACAATTCACCAACACATCATCATTAAATGAAGTATTCACACCATTATACGACATGTAAATAGCTCCATTGCCTTGAGCATTTATTTCCAGCGGAGCTTGATAAACATCGCGGGTGCTATTTGAAAAAATAATATAAGATGAACTTGTGTTCGTAATTGAAGTGGCTGCATTAAACGTATTATTTCCAGGGCAAGCATCATTCCCAATATTATTCTTTGTAAAATCGACAACTCCATTAAAAGTAGAATTACGAATAGATAATCTTCCTGTATTTACAGTTAATTTCGAATTCAACGTTGGCCCGCCGGATCCATTTCCAAAAACCGTATTGTCACCAGAAACAATAATTTCAGATCCTGAAACATTCTCATTAAATGTTCCGCCAAAAAAATTAGCTATGCCGTTTATCGTTAATTTTCTTCCGCGTAATTGAATTACACTGCCGGCATTTGAAGTAAATGAATTCGTAACGGTAACATCAAATCCATTAAAATCGATTTGAGCATTTGTAGATAAATTTAATCCATTCAAAGTCACATGATCATTCACAATTGGAATTCTTGGTGTTGATGGAATGGTAATATCATCTGCACTAGAAGGTACACCAGATGGCGTCCAGTTAGACGCATTCGTCCACAAACTATCCGATGAACCATTCCATGAGTAAGAAATTCCTGCTTTTGCATCTGAGTTCATTCCTAAATTCCAATACATCAGAGCGCAAAAAAATCCAAAAACAGATAACACAGATCCTGCAATGATGTAACGCTGAACTTGACGCGTTTTCTGCTTATTGGCTACAACTAACCTAACTTTCTTTTCTTTTTCATACCTAAAAATTCGAAATTTTTACTGCAGTTTACGTAAATCAGAAACGAAGGTTTCGACATAATACACTGATAAAGTATTATTTACAAATTATACATTTTCATTTAATGAAAAGAAGCTGAAAGAACTCAAGACTTTCATCATATATTCCCCAAAAAACGGATGAATGCATGTACTTTTGCATTCCAATTTCAACAACATCATGACTACAGAAAAGGTTCAACTACTCATTATAGGTTCAGGTCCAGCAGGTTACACAGCAGCAATTTACGCAGCCAGGGCAGATTTAAAACCTTTGCTTTATCAAGGTTTACAGCCGGGTGGACAATTAACAATAACTACTGAAGTTGAGAATTACCCCGGCTATCCAGAAGGAATTCAAGGTCCGGAAATGATGATGGATTTTGAAAAGCAAGCCAAAAGATTCGGTGCTGATATTCGATTTGGATATGCGAGTTCTGTGGATTTTAGTGGAAAAATAAAAAAAGTAGTCATTGATGAAAACCACACCATCGAAGCCGATGCAGTAATCATAGCTACTGGTGCTAGTGCAAATGGTTAGGACTAGAATCAGAAAAAAAATTCAATGGATTTGGAGTGAGTGCTTGTGCGGTTTGCGACGGCTTCTTTTTCAGAGGGCAAGATGTAGCCATTGTGGGTGCAGGCGATACCGCAGCAGAAGAAGCATCCTACTTAGCTAAGCTCTGCAAAAAGTTTATTTATTAGTTCGCAAATCGGAGATGCGTGCTTCTAAGGCCATGCAACATCGTGTATTGAATACACCTAACATCGAAGTAATGTTCAATCATCGAAACCGTCAGAAATTTTAGGTGACAAAGGAGTAAACGGAGTAAAAGTGGTGAAATAATATCAGCAAGGAAGAAAAAGTTTTGGATGTAACAGGATTCTTTGTAGCCATCGGACATGAACCCAATACACAAATTTTAAAGGTCAGTTAGATTTAGATGCGAACGGATACATCATCACTAAACCCGGATCTACTTACACCAGTGCTGAAGGCGTTTTTGCAGCTGGGGATGCTTGCAGGATCATGTATCGCCAAGCAGTAACAGCGGCTGGAACTGGATGTATGGCAGCGTTGGATGCGGAGAGATGGCTCGCACATTAATTCAGAATTCAGAAATTCAGAATTATTAATAGGAGTTAACAAAATTTAAACTAATAGCTATCGAGTCTGAATTAATCATAGCGCAAGAAATCTGAATTTGAATTAATCAAAGCGCAAGCAATTCCGGAATTCTTAATTCTGAATTAATCAAAGCAATTTGAATTTTAATTCTGAATTCTGAATTACTCTTAGCGCTAGCAATTCTGAATTCTTAATTCTGAATTTTGAATTCTGAATTAAATAAAGCCCATCATCTTATACATCAAAATTCCGATCCACTCATGCAACAGCAAATCCCCACTGTGTTAGGTATTCGGCGTCAGGCTGAATGATTTTATCAAGTGTATTGATGTAAGTGGCAGAGCGAGTATCGACAGAAAACGGATCCACTTTTAAATTCACTTTTCAAAACACATCAACGAACGTCGCATGAAAGGCAGAGGTGATTAATAGAAATCGTTGGCCGTATTTATTTCCTTTTAAAATTCCTTTGGATAACGATGCATTCTCATAAGTATTTCTACTTCCATTTTCCAGGATGATATCATCCTCCGGAACGCCACTTTTCAACAACACCTTTGCTATTAATCCCGACTCCTTCCAGTCCTGAAAATTCACAAATCCAGATCCACCTGAGAGTAAAATCTTTTTAATTTTTTTATCATGATACAATTGCAGTGCTTGAAGGGAGTCGATCCACGCTGGAAGAATAGACAACTCGATCAACACTTTGATCGTAATAGCGCATACTTCCTCCTAAAACAATTCCAACATCATAAGGCTCCGATATTTTTTGAGGCGTTCCTGCAGGCACTTCCCAGGCCGACATCACTCTACTTATAAGCCAAGGATTAGTAAAAACGAGTAGAATTACTAAAGAAGCGATTCGTAAGCGCGACTTCCATTTCTTATTCTTCAATACGACTGAAAATAAAATACACAGGAGTATCCAAGCCAATGGCGTAATGAAAAAATCTAGAATTTTTGAGAGCAAGAAGAACATTTAGAGAATGGTTACGAATTACGAATCGATACGAAAGTACGAATTACGAATCAATACGAAGCACGAATCTATACGAAAGTACGTCGAGAGGCTTCGCGATACGAATCAATACGAAGCACGAATCTATACGAAAGTACGTCGCGAGGCTTCGCGATACGAATAAATACTAAAAGTACGAATCTATAGAAAGTACTTTCACGAGGCTTCTCGATAAGAATCATACAATATCCGAATTTATGAATGCAAGTTTCACACAATATTCGGAACTAACTAACCTTTAGACTAAGACGATGACTACTAGCTGGAATCACACTCAATTTAAACTTCTAATTCGCTTCTAAAAAGCAATCGAAACGTTCACTGTTCCTACCGATAACTGTCAGGAAACCAACTGCCATCACGAAACCTCGTGACACCCAAGATGTACCGAACTTCGTATAGAATTCATGGCGTATCAATTTACCAATTAGCAACTCGCCAATCCACCAATCCACCAATCCACCATCCCGATAGCTATCGGGACACCAATTCCTTTGAAAGCGTATCTTTGCCCGATGAACATCGGAAGTAGAAAGACACCATCTGCGCCTTGGCAACGGCTCCAGGCATGGCTGCTTTGGCTGTAATCCGAATTTCTCCCCAAAATCATTTTCCATTATTGAGGAGATCTTTAGATCCATAAAAAGGAAAGAAGAAAGATTTAAAAAAGTAAGTCCCTACTCTATTCACTTTGGAAAAATTATAGATGGAGAACAGGTCATCGACGAAGTGCTAGTCAGTGTTTTTAAAGGACCGCATTCTTATACGGGCGAAGATACCATTGAAATTTCTTGTCATGGCTCCACTTACATTCAGCAATCCATTCTTCAATTGTTGATTCGTAGCGGTGCTCGGATGGCCGATCCGGGTGAATTCACACTTCGTGCCTTCCTCAATGGAAAATTAGACTTGAGTCAGGCCGAAGCAGTTTCCGACTTAATCTCCTCCCAACATGCATCTGCACATAAAAGTCGCATTGCAACAATTACGAGGTGGCTATAGCGATACCATGCAACATCTCCGACAACAGTTGGTCGACTTTGCTTCCTTAATAGAACTTGAATTAGATTTTGCAGAAGAAGATGTTGAATTTGCAAATCGAGAAAAATTAACAAGTTTAGTGGAAGGATTACTTATTGAAATTCGACGTCTTCAAAAAGTTTTATCGAAGGAAATGTATTGAAATCGGGAGTGAGTGTGTTGATTGCCGGAAAACCTAACGTTGGAAAAAGTACTTTATTAAATGCATTGCTCAATGAAGAGCGTGCTATTGTGAGTGATATTGCAGGTACCACGCGAGATGTCATTGAAGATTATTTAGTCATTGATGGAATCCAATTTCGTTTTATGGATACAGCCGGAATTCGACATTCGGAAGATGTGATTGAACAAATGGGTGTTGAACGAACCCATCAACATGCAAGTAAAGCGGCCGTCATTGTATATGTAGCCGATCCCGAACAAAGTGATGTTGCTGAAATTGAAAGTGAAATTAAAGAACTTCAACTGCGCAGTGGAAATAATGATGCGCCGGTAGTGACAGTCATCAACAAGAGTGATCAATATGCTTTTGAAAAACTGCTCAAGCAATACGAAACCCTTCCCAGCCTCGTCATCCTTTCTGCAAAAGAGAAGCTGCATATCGAAACGCTCAAAGCCAAATTAGCGGGCGCTGCCATGATTTCTACCGATCAAGCAGGCCAAACCATTGTCACCAGTGCTCGACATGCAGAGTCGCTAGCATTTAGCAGCTGTAGCCTTAGAAAAGTGATTGCAGGCATTCAACAAAACCTAAGCACCGATTTACTTGCTTTTTGAACTAAAAGATTCTATTTATCATTTAGGTTTGATCACGGGTGCCATTTATACGGATGATCTTTTGGAGAATATTTTTAGCAAGTTTTGTATCGGAAAGTAACCAGCAAAAACAAACCTCCACTATTCCGCTAATAATAACCGTAAAACATTGATTTTATATGCTTTTCAGTAATTTTCATTAATTCATACTACCCGTTTACTATTCGTATCTTATGTATTTATTTGTACCTTTGTTGTACCGCGAATGGATTTGCAAGGTATCAGGGACGCACGTCCCAATTCTTTTGCGACTGTTTGCACTTAAATACACTTAACGCTACTTAACGCATCTAATGAGCTCCAGATTTCAAGTACAACGTGTTTGTGAATTTTGCAAGAAGGAATTTATTGCCAAAACAACGGTGACGAAGTACTGCTCCCTTCTATGTAATAGTAAAGCGTTCAAAGAAAAAGGCGCAATGCAAAAGTGGAGGTCAGTAACCAACAAACATTAACCCATCGATTGAAACCAATCAATGAGATTAAAGCCAAAGAATATTTGACGGTTAAAGATGTTGCACAATTACTGAGCATTAACATTCGCACCGTTTACCATCTCATTGAATGCAACCAGCTCAAAGCACTAAAGATTTCGGAACGGGTAACGAGAATAAGAAAAGCCGACATCGAAAGTATGTTTGTCCATCATTCAGAAGAAACCAAAAATACACCCTTCGACATTGATAAAGTAAAAATTGAAGACTGCTACAATATGACGGAAATCCAAAAAATTTATTCCATTTCGGAGAAAGGACTTCACAACATCATTAAGAAAAACAACATTCCAAAAATAAAAAAGGGCTGGTATTCTTATGTACCTAAACATCTAATTCACGAATTACTAAGTTAATTGATATGGCAATAAAAGTGAAAGTAAGAAAAAGGGAAATTTCCAATGGAAGAGATAGCATCTATCTGGACTACTACCCAGCTATTCCACACCCGAAAAATGGAAGGTTGACACGTAGGGAGTCTTTGAATATGTACGTTTTCCAAAATCCAAAAAATCCGTTGGATAAAAAACACAACAAAGAAACCTTAATTTTAGCTGAGCAAATCCGACAAAAGAGGGAGAATGAATTAAACAAACCAGAAGTTTACACGCCTTTCGAAAAAGAACAAGTTCGTCTAAACGAGATTGGAGAAACTAATTTTGTAGAGTATTTTGATTCGCTTGTTAAAAAGCGGAAAGGAACTAATTATGATAATTGGACTTGCAAGTATTTACCTTCACAAATTTTCAAATGGGGTCTGGAAATTTTCCGACTTAAATCTCAAAAAATGCGTTGAATTTAGAGAGTACCTACTCACTACCAAAGGAAACAAAAGAACTAAATCTACTTTATCAACTAACTCAGCTCTCTCCTATTTCAACAAATTTAAAGCAACATTAAAACAAGCCTTTAAAGATGGGTATTTAAATAGTGACTTAAATGGAAGAATCGAACCGATAAAACCAGAGGAAACGCACCGCAATTTTCTTTCATTAGAAGAATTAAATATATTGGTGCAAACTGATTGCCACATTCCATCGCTAAAAATTGCGGCTCTATTTTCTGCACTTACGGGACTACGTTTTTCCGATATTTCAAAATTGATTTGGAGTGAAATAACTTTCCGCAAAGGAGATGGATATACCATCCAATTCAAACAAAAGAAACCAATGGTGCAGAAGTTCTGCCAATATCAGAGCAAGCCATGAGTCTATTAGGTGAAAGGCAAAAGTCGAATCAAAAGGTTTTTCCAGAGCTTAAATATTCAGCTTATAATAACAAATTCCTTCACCAATGGATTGAAGAAGCTGGCATCACTAAAAAAATCAGCTTCCATAGTTTTCGACACACCTACGCAACTCTACAATTAAGTGGAGGAACGGATATTTATACCGTCTCCAAACTATTAGGGCATCGCAATTTAAAAACCACCCAATTATATGCAAAAGTCGTAGACGCATCTAAGCGAATAGCGTCAGAAAGAATAAAACTAACATTTTAAAAACTTATCATGGAAACATTAGACGGATGTATTTTAAACTTATTCAGAACTGAAAAACCAATACTTTCTCAAAAAGATTTTGAAAATGAAAGTGTATGGGTTTGCGACCTACTAAATCAAGATACAGATTTAGCTAACGAATACATAAAATTTAAGTTATCGACTTGTAAAGACAGAATGGAAAAACTCGAATTTCTATATAGTAGCCGTTCGTGTTTTAAATATACTGTGGAAGGACTTGAAAATGAACTGAACCCTGAAACACAAAGTGATTTTGGTTACTACAGGCATCTTTCTAAAGAAGAAATGTCACTTCGCTTAAATAGATATAAGAATGCTCTTAAAATGACAGACCAAGCTATTTGCTTTTATATTGATTGTTCTACTTTAAATTGCGATGATAAGTTAAAGAAATCGTTAGAATTTTCTAACAATCAATTGACTTTAATTTTCTATTATTTCTTCACGGGACTTGGACTAAAAATTCGTACAGATATAGATATTACAGCTATGGCGAAATTTCTTCATGTAGTTTCAAACAAAGATTTTACAACAATCAACAATTCAGATTTCTACAAAAGATTAAGAAAAGCTCCGAATTTTGTAACAGACCCAGAGCTTATAAAAGACTTAGAGATAATTAAACCTTTATTTGAGAAGGTAGAAATGAAAAATGTTGTATCCCTAATTGATACAGAAATTGCAAAAGCAAGAGTTGAAATCAAAAGAAAAAAGTAAAAATTATAGAATCAATTAAAATATAGGGTAGCCTATTGGGTAGCCTAAAAATTTATTGTGATTAAATATTTGTAGTGAAATTAATTACTACAGATATGGAAAACTTAGTCCTTACTCAATTGTCAGTTTCTGAAATTCGTTCACTTTTTAGAGAAGAATTGGAAACTTATTTTAATGCACAAAAAGATTCACCCTACAAGGAAAATCAACCCGACCAATTACTCACCATCCAACAAGCTGGAGAGCTTTTGAATCTCTCAGTCCCCACCATATATGGGTACGTGCAAAGGGCTGAAATCCCTGTGAGCAAAAGAGGGAAACGACTCTACTTTTCTAAGCAAGAGCTTTTCGATTGGATAAAAGAAGGAAGACGAAAGACCCTTGCGGAGTCTTCGCTGGAAGCCAAAGCCATAACAAAAAGGAAAACCGCTGACCATGAATAGCAGGAAAATGACTTCTGCTTATGGGGATAATGTACATACATTAGCACAAGTCGGGACAAAGAAAACCTCCACCCTACCTAAAGGGTACGTTATTGTGAATGGAAATGGAAGTGATTTAAACGATTTAAAGACTAAAAAGGGAGAGCCAAAAAAAAGCAAATTAGTCAAGTGCTTGCATTAGGACTCATTAAAATCGCACAGGAACAAAACAACCGTACATTAGAAATAAAGTTTCGCAATACTTATTACTGTTTGATAGTGTCGTTACAGTAGATGGACGGATTCATGGGAAACTTTGTAAAACCGATTGTGTACAGTTTGTCTTGGAAATCGCAAAGCAGAAATTATTAATAAGTATCTACCAGACGTGAGTCATTGATGAGCCCTCACTTTTGACGCTGACGGTAAAATCAATAAAAAAGGAAGTTTGCAAGCGGTCATTAAAAATGAAGCAAGAATTTAGAAAATACTGATACACACAAAAAAGACACCAACGAGGAAAAGGAGAAAACTTATTGGACTCATGTCCATTGAATGCAATTTTAATCCAATAACCAAAGAGTATAACCCCCATTTGCATATCATCACCAATAACCGCAAAACTGGAGAAATATTACTCGAAGAATGGCTGAAACGTGGAAAGAAGAAAAATGTTAATGCAAAGGCTCAGCTACTCGTGAAAGTAAAAAACAATAAAAATTGCCTTATTGAGATAGTGAAATATGGTAGTAAAATTCTAACGGAAAACGACCTCGATAAAAAAGCAAACTCAGGCAAAAAAGTGACCATCTACTTAAAGGCACTTTATACGATAATAGAAGCATTTGAAGGGATTCGTCTCTTTGAACATTTCGGATTCAAACCAATGATGAATCCCGTTAAAGTATCGATACCCGCAAAAATCGCAGTTGATTTTAGAGAGTTCAATTACGATTCTACAAAAACCGATTGGGTTGATATTTCAAATAAAGAGAGGCTTACTGGATTTATAACAGACCAACGGATTCAACATATTTTGGAGAATTGCATTGATACTGAATTGAATTAACCATCTTAATAATCACTCACTTTCATAACCAGACCATCAAATCGTTGCATAAATTGAAAATCTTATTACTATTTTGTAATCTGAACTTTCAATTAATAATGCAATAGAAATATTAGCAAAAAAAGGACGTTTTCAACTTCAAAGAGGCTGTCGAGCTGGACAAAGTAAAAAGACATTATTTACTATGACTTCTTACTTATGGTAAAGATTCATAAAAGAAATCATTAAATTACAAGAGGATTGGGAAAATGACTAATTTTATGGTGGAGTTCGTCTATCCTTCAGAGCTTTGGATATATTACGAAATAAAGTTGTAGGAATATAACGTTAATGCTTATGTTTTGCGAATCGCAAGACAACTTTCGTAGTTAGGAGTTCCGTGTAGAAAATTTTTTCTCTGTAGACTCTTCTTTGTTAAGCTGAAGCTTTTTTCTTCCAAGACAATTTCTTGAACAATACTTTACTTCGTATTTATTTGCTTTTAAGAAGTCAAGATTCGTCGGCTTGGTTCTTCCCGTTGATTGCTCATTGGGGAGAACTCACGCAAAACACCGTGCATTAACAGTCGGTTGCAGCAATGCCGCATTGACCTTCCTTCGTAGATCACTCACAGTGAAATAGTGAAAAAACAAGCAAACCCCTTTTAACGGAAGAAATGTTTCTGGTTTGCTTGTTTTTTTATCTTTACATAAATATCACGACCAGAAAGCGGCACTGCAGCAACCGCCAAATCGTTAGTGGCAATAATATGACGACACAACCGACACATAACATCTCAACTGAAAGGGCGACTGACTTATTAAAAGACGGACAGCCTTTGAAGAATATTTATTTTGACGGAGAACTGAAGATTGAAGTCAATGACAATTGGGACAAAGAAGTTGTTTTTGAAAATTGTATTGTAGAAAATTTTTCTGCAATCAGTCAGCAATTTGACAAACCAATAAAACTAACAAACAGTCATTTCAAAAACTGCCAATTCACATTCGTATACTTTTTGGGTGGACTTACAATAGAAAATTGCACTTTTGACAACTACTTGGACTTTCAGGCAGGCGGACATAATAAAACTGGAAATCCTGTAATTATTATAAACAATGACTTCAAAGACTTTGTAAATTTCTTTGACTGTTGGTATGAAAACGAAATAACATTTAGCAACAATAAATCCACAAAGGGACGAACTTATTAGGTAAAGTGCATAATATTCCTGTGACTTTTGACATTGAACCAATTCTCCAAGACAATATCGGACAGCTTGACTTGGACAACGAAGGAGAAAAAAGTGAATAACAGAATGACAAATATATTAACGACAAGGAGAATTACTGCCACTAACAGGTCCTTTGCGTCAGGCGGGCATTTGGTTACATAAAACTTAATTGGTAATTTTAATATCTCAACTAAATAGAAATCACGCTCCGTGTCCCGCCCGAGCGCAAAGCCCCAGAACGTTATTAGCAACCCTAAAACCCGACAGTGAAACCATTAACCGACCGACAATGAAATTATCGGCAAAACCGTTTGGCTATCCCTTCGTAAAATAAAAAAAGCTGCAAAGCCACCCACAAATCGACCCGCTTTTGCAGCATATTTTATTTTACCCTACCGCACCCATACTAATCGACAATTTTATGCACAACCGACAGTATTTTTCCCTACATTTGCACCGTGAAACAAGTTTTGACACTCATATTCAGTTTTTACATTTTGGCTTTATCCTGTATGCCGTGCAGCGACAAGGACGACTGCAATTATATGAGTGCCTACCAATCAACATTTGCAACTACCGACCATTCAGACCACGACAGCGACATCGAGAATTGCTCACCTTTTTGTATGTGTGCTTGTTGCGGACATTCTTTTAGCAGTCCATTTTCGCATTACAGCTTATCGCTTCACGTTCCTTTTTCATTAGAAAAATTCCCAGTTTACAACTCTTCCTTCGTTTCAGAGGTGTATTTGTCTATTTGGCAGCCGCCAAAAATCAGTTAATGAAATTATGATGTTCTGCTAACGCAGAACAAAACAAAACTACTTACGATGCTTACGCACCGCAAGTAATTGTGTATTCATTCATTAAACTGATTAAAATAATGTTAGACAAAATAATTGCATTCAGCATAAAAATAAATTCATCATTGGCTTGATGACCTTTGCACTCATTATTTGGGGGTGTGGAGCGCAAGTAAATTACCCATAGATGCTTTACCCGACATCACCAACAATCAAGTGCAAATCATTACACTTTGTCCTACGCTATTAGGGCAGGAAGTAGAACAGTTAGTTACCTATCCCATAGAACAAGGCATTGCCAACCTTCCCGATTTGGTAGAGTTACTGAAGCATTTCCGTTTCGGACTTTCAGTAATTACGGTTGTATTTGATGATAAGGTGAACATCTACTTTGCACGGCAACTAATTAACGAAAAACTAAAAAGCCCAGGAAAAAATTCCGCAGGGTGGCACACCGGAATTAGCTCCTGTCAGCACAGGTTTAGGTGAAGTGTATCAATACATCATTCATCCGAAAAAAGGCAGCGAAAAAAAATATACGGCTATGGACTTGCGCACTATGCAGGATTGGATTGTTGCAAGGCAGCTTTACGGCACTCCTGGAATTGCAGAAGTAAACAGTTTTGGTGGTCAACTAAAACAATATGAAGTTGCTGTAAATCCTGATAGAATGATTGCTATGGGAATTTCCATTCCTGAAATTTTTACAGCATTAGAAAAAAATAATGAAAACACAGGCGGTGCATACATTGACAAAAAACCAAACGCTTATTTTATTCGCGGTGTGGGTTTGATTAGTTCGTTTGACGACATCAAAAACATTGCTGTTAAAAATAATCCAAATGGTATTCCATCTTAATTAAGATGGCTGATGTTCGTTTAGGCAGTGCCGTTCGTTACGGTGCACTTACTTATAACGGGTGAAGTGGATGCAGTAGGTGGAGTGGTAATGATGTTGAAAGGTGCAAACAGTGCAGATGTTGTAAATCGTGTAAAGCAAAATGACAAACATACAAAAATCATTGCCTGTTGATGTGGTAATTGAACCTTATCTCGACAGAAAGGATTTGGTAAACCGTGCAATAAGTACAGTCGAGAAAAATTTAATTGAAGGTGCATTGATTGTAATTTTTGTTTTGGTTTTATTTCTTGGAAATTTCCGTGCAGGATTAATTGTTGCATCAGCAATTCCCTTATCAATGTTGTTTGCATTGGGCATGATGAATCTGTTTGGAGTTAGTGCAAACCTCATGAGCTTGGGTGCAATTGATTTCGGATTAATTGTGGATGGTGCTGTAATTATTGTGGAAAGTATTTTTCACAGTATAACTACAAAGCACCTTAAAAGTGGTAAAACAGAATTAACATCTGAACAAATGGACGATACCGTTTTCCAAAGCGCAAAGCGAATGATGAACTCGGCAGCATTCGGACAAATAATAATCCTGATTGTGTATTTACCAATTCTTTCTTTAGTTGGTATTGAAGGAAAAATGTTTGGACCAATGGCACAGACAGTTTCATTTGCAATACTTGGAGCATTTCTACTTTCACTTACTTATATTCCAATGGCATCCTCACTTTTTTAAGTAAAAAAGTAGTACATAAAAGAAATATTTCTGACAGGATGATGAGTTTCTTCCAAAGTAAGTACGAACCGCTTTTGAAGAAAGTCATCAAAGCAAAAAAACTTGTTGTAGGAATTACCGTTGCTATTTTCTTTATCACCTTTTTTATTTTTACAAGAATGGGTGGAGAATTTATTCCAACTTTAGAAGAAGGAGATTTTGCTTTTCACTGTATTTTATCACAGGGAACTTCTTTATCACAAAGTATTGAAACATCTATGCAGGCATCACGCATCATCAAAGGTTTTGATGAGGTAAAAATGGTTGTTGGTAAAACAGGAAGTGCAGAAGTGCCAACAGACCCCATGCCGCGAAGCATCCGACATGATGATAATTCTTAAACCGCAAAGCGAATGGAAACGCGATATTTCTTATGAAGAATTAGCGGATGAAATCAATGAAAAATTGGAAACTATTCGGGAGTATTCTTTGAGAAAAGTCAGCCCATTCAAATGCGCTTTAATGAGTTGATGACAGGTATTCGTCAGGATGTTGCAGTAAAATATTTGGCGAAAACATGGACACACTTTTAAATTATGCAAACAAGGTAAATGCAATTGTTCAAAATGTAGAAGGTGCAACCGAACCAAGTGTAGAGCGGGTTGAAGGTTTGCCACAAATCGTAATCAATTACAACCGTTCACAAATTGCAAACTATGGTTTGAACATTGACGACATCAATCACATTGTAAGCACTGCATTTGCAGGAGGCAGCGCAGGAGTTGTTTTTGAAAACGAACGCAAATTTGATTTGGTAGTTCGCCTTGACAGCACACACCGCAACAATATTGATGACGTAAGTCATATATATTCCAACAGCAAGCGGAACACAAATTCCTTTATCGCAGGTAGCGGAAATAAAATTGGAATTAGGACCCGCTCAAATAAGTCGAGAAGACGGTAAACGCAGAATTGTTGTTGGCTTTAATGTAAAAGGCAGAGATGTTGCAAGCGTTGTTACGGATATTCAAAAACAACTTGGCGAAAAAGCAAAACTGCCAGAAGGATATTATTATACCTACGGAGGAACTTTTGAAAACCTGCAAGCAGCATCAGCACGTTTGATGATTGCAGTGCCCGTTGCTCTCGCACTTATTTTATGCTGCTCTATTTCACATTCACTTCCGTAAAACAAGCCACCCTAATATTTACAGCTATTCCAATGGCAGCAATTGGAGGTGTATTCGCTTTGCTTATCCGTGATATGCCTTTCAGTATTTCAGCAGGTGTTGGTTTCATTGCCTTGTTTGGTGTAGCTGTCCTCAATGGTATTGTTCTCGTCAGCACATTCAATCAATTGGAAAAAGACGGAATGACTGACATCTTACAGCGAATAATTGAAGGGACAAAAATCCGTTTGCGACCCGTTCTAATGACAGCAACCGTAGCATCACTTGGATTTTTACCAATGGCATTATCACATGGAGCAGGTGCGGAAGTTCAAAGACCATTGGCAACAGTTGTAATTGGTGGTTTGCTTACTGCAACTTTCTTAACCTTATTTGTTTTGCCTTTGCTTTATCTTTTGTTTTCAGGCAAAAGTAAATTGAAATCAAATGTTGCATCAATATTTTTAGTGTTGTCTGTTTTCGGTTTCAATAGTGCAAATGCTCAAACACAAAAGCCATTGGCAATTGAAGAAGCTATATCACTTGCATTAAAAAACAATTTGCAAATCCAGGCATCGCAACTCAATGTGCAATCGTATGATAAGTTAAAACGTTCACGTTTTGAATTGCCAAAAACCGAACTCAATTATCAGTACGGGCAGTTCAACAGCATTAATAAAGACAACAGTTTTTCAGATTGCACAAAATATTCCCTTCCCCACTTATTTCAGTGCGCGTTCAGGATTATACAAAGCCGAATATAAAAACAGCGAACTGAAACAACCAGCAAATAGTAAACGAAATAAAAGCACAGGCACAGTTGCTTTATTATCATTGCAGTATTTGCAAACGGCAAAAATTAGATTAAAGCAATTGGATAGCTTGTATAACAATTTTGTAACTGTTGCGACATTGCGATACAACACAGGTGAAACAAACCTGTTAGAAAAAACAACTGCTGAAACAAAACGCAACGAAATTACCTTACTCTTTAAACAAGCCGAAGCCGAATATGCTGCAAGCTATAACTCATTAAAAACGCTGATGAATAGCATGGATGATTTTAC
>JADJPB010000004.1 GCA_016713445.1 Bacteroidota bacterium
TTGGTCTTGATTTACAGCCTGTTTCAGAAGTTCCTGGGTTGAGTACAGATACGCTGGACGTGGAAAGTTATGTGGTGATGGAGGATTCTTTGATCGTTTGGAGTCCACTTAAAAACTTAATCGAGTTGCCTACCTTGTTTTTGGGTAGTTACGATGATCCCTTTGTTGGAAAAACACAAGCAGGCTTTGTGGCTCAAATTCGACTGGGCAATACCATCACTTCTACCACCTTTGCAGGAGCAACTACACCAGATTCAGTAGTGTTAAGTTTTTTGTATAAAGACATTAACGGGGACACGAACTCTGTGCATCATATTAGCGTGTATGAGTTAAACGAAAAATTATACACCGATAGTACTTACTATTCTGCTAGAACGTATTCACGCACAAATTTTTAGGGCATAGGTATTTAGTTCCGTTGTTGAGAGATAGCATTGTTCTTGGAAGCGACACGATAGTTCCTCAATTGCGTATTCCTCTCGATACTGCTTTAGGTGGGAGGTTCATGCGTGAATACATCAATAACACTGCTACATTCGCTAGTAACACAGCTTTCCTTGATTTTTTCAAAGGGATTGTGGTAGTTGATAGTGCCGATGGAATTGGAAGTATCGTTTCGCTTCCATCTACTTCAAGCATACATCGACTTACTATTTATTTTTCAGGAACCAAGAGTTATCAGTTTTTAATTGATGTGAACTCAGTTCGAACCAGTTATTTCTCGCATCAATATCTTCCGGGAAATACGGATAATATTCCAGACGATGATTTAGTTGTGGCATCTATGGCAGGACTGAAAGATAGTTTGGTGATAAAGGATATTGCCTCTCTTTATGCAGATGGTCCGGTGTCTATAAGCGCTGCACGATTAATTTTTGATTTGAAAGATGGGTCTGTTGCTCCGAATTTTAATCCGCATACTAATTTGTTAATTTTTGGTAGCGATTCTTTTGGAAATAATATTGCTACTGCAGACGCAAACGAATCGTCAAGTTATTTCGGAGGATTATACGATGAAACGCAAAATAAGTATACTTTTAATGTCGCTCGGTATTTGCAACAAACCTTGAAGAAAGTCGTAGAAAATGTAGGGACTGATTACGGTTTGTTCTTAGTCGCAGGCGGTAGTACGAGCAATGCACGTCGAACCGTTGTAAAAGGACGAGGATCCATTAAACTTATAGTTACTAAAACAAAATTCAACCCTTAAACCATGTGTGGAATTGTTGCCTATATTGGTAAGCAGGATGCTTATCCCATCATCATCAAAGGACTTCAACGCCTCGAGTATCGAGGGTATGATAGTGCCGGTGTTGCTTTATTGAATGGAAGCTTGAACGTTTATAAAAAAGCGGGAAAGGTTAGTGACCTGGCTGCTTTTGTAAAAGATAAAAATTTGTCGGGTGTTGTAGGAATGGGTCATACACGCTGGGCAACACATGGTGAGCCTAACGACAGGAATGCACATCCTCATTTTTCTCAGTCGAAGGATTTTGCAATTATTCACAATGGAATTATTGAGAATTATGCTTCCATTAAAGCAGAATTAGTTAAGCAAGGTCATACTTTTCAAAGTGATACAGACACGGAAGTATTGGTGCATTTGATTGAAGAAATTTATACGAAGGTAAACGTTCCTCTTGAAGAAGCGGTGCGTTTGGCGTTAGGAGAAGTGGTAGGTGCTTATGCAATTGTCATTTTGTCGAAGAACGATCCCAATAAATTAATTGCTGCACGTAAAGGTTCGCCTATCGTTGTTGGTATTGGTAAAGATGAATTTTTTGTGGCTTCAGATGCTACACCTATTATTGAGTACACTAAGAATGTCGCGTACTTGAACGACGGTGAAGTGGCGGTAATCTCCGATGGAGAATTAACCGTGAAGACGATCGGCAATGAAATAAAAATTCCATTTGTACAGGAATTAGAAATGAAACTCGAAGCACTTGAGAAAGGGGGCTATGAACATTTCTATGTTGAAAGAAATTTATGAGCAGCCTCGTTCTATTGCAGACAGTATGCGCGGTCGTTTTGATAGCCGAAATGGCACCTTGAAGTTAGGTGGATTGCGCGAATTCGAACAGAAGATCGTAAATGCAAAGCGTATTATTATTGCTGCTTGTGGTACCTCATGGCATGCAGGAATGGTTGCTGAATATTTGATTGAAGACTTAGCGCGTATCCCAGTGGAGGTAGAGTACGCTTCAGAATTTCGTTACCGCAACCCCGTTATCTACGAAGATGATGTAGTGATTGCCATTTCTCAAAGTGGAGAAACTGCTGATACATTAGCGGCTATCGAAATGGCGAAGGCTAAAGGAGCAACTATATTCGGAGTTTGTAATGTTGTGGGATCAAGTATTCCTCGCGCTACGCATGCAGGATCGTATACACATGCCGGACCGGAAATTGGAGTAGCATCTACGAAAGCTTTTACTGCACAGGTAACTGTACTTACTTTATTAGCCTTACAAATTGCTCATAAGCGTGGATCAATCGCAGAATCGCGCTTTCGTCAAATTTAAAATGAACTAGAGACGATTCCGCAAAAAGTGGAGAAAGCCTTAAAGTCGGATGCTAAAATTTTAGCCATCGCTAAAGAATATAAAAATGCAAGGAACTTTTTGTATTTAGGAAGAGGTTACGGATTCCCAGTAGCATTAGAAGGAGCTTTGAAGTTGAAGGAGATCTCTTACATACATGCGGAAGGATATCCTGCCGCGGAGATGAAACATGGTCCAATCGCTTTGATTGACGATGAAATGCCCGTGGTGGTTATCGCTACAAAGCATGGTTCGTATGAAAAGGTGGTGAGTAATATTCAAGAGGTACGCGCGCGTAAAGGAAAGATTATTGCGATCGTTACCGAAGGAGATACACAAGTGAAAGAACTTGCCGACTACGTGATTGAAATTCCTGAGACAGACGAGATTTTAGTTCCGTTGGTGAGCGTTGTTCCTCTCCAATTGCTCGCATACCATATTGCAGTGTTGCGCGGATGTAATGTAGATCAGCCAAGAAATTTGGCGAAGAGTGTAACGGTAGAGTAGTACCGAAAATTAAACGAACTTTAGAAGAACATTTCTGTACAATTCGCCAATTTTTTGCGGACTAAAATGTTGTTCGATATCTTCAAAGGCTTGTTGATCCAGATGGGCCTCTTCATATTTTCCATTAATCACTCCGTCCATTTCAGCCGCTAATTGATCGGCATGCTCTGATGGAAATAGAATGCCGTTTTTTCCATGAGTTATTAACTCGGCATTGGGCGGAAGATTGGAAGCGATCACCATTTTTGGGAAACTCATGGCCATCAACAAAACTCCACTTTGATAAATTCGTGTATAAGGGAGCACGATAGCTTTTGAAATGGAAAATAAATAATCACGTTCTTCATCGCTGATGTGTCGAATAATTGGAATGACTTTGTCGGTGATGTTTAAAACGGTGATAATATCTTCATATCGACTCCAACTATCATCACGTACTTTTCCAGCAATAATAACTTTGAAATCGGTTGTTGATTGAGAAATGGCTTCAAGTAAAATTTCTAGCCCTTTCGCTTTTTTTATTTGTCCGAAAAAAAGGAATAGCGGTGTTTTTTCTCTTAAACATCCTGGCAAACTTTGGTGGATACTTCCAGGCAACAGTGCGCTCCGTTTCAATTGTTCCAAACGGCCTGGATCATCGTGATAAGCACGAAATAGATGCCGGAAATGCACATGTGGGATTACATGTGTGGTGTTTTCAATGGTGGTGCCGAATGATTTTACGAGTTCTGTTTTGCAAAATTCATTGTGTACAATTCGCAAATTGGATAATTTTCCAATCACTGTTTTTCTAACTATAGGTAGGGAAAAGGTATCCAAACTCTCAATGTCATGGACAATGGCGCAAAGTCGTAGCCCCATCAGTTGAGCTATGGTAAATGTTACCAAATCAAAAATACCAGCACGAAAAACATGAACGATAATCCAGTCGCATTGATTTTTTGCTTTTGCGAAGCGCTTTATAAACCCGAAGAAGTTACTGGTGATGGCACTTACTTTAGAAACACCTGTGTTAAAAAATTGATGATATACATTTACAGGACCTTCCTGCATTGAAAAATTTGAGAATAATTCAACGCTGTAGTTTTCGTTTTGTAATCCTGAAAGCAATAATAAGTCATAGTGATCCATGCCCGCTTTTATACCTACAGGATCAATCATTGAAATTTTTATGTTGCTTGAAGACATTTTTCTCCGAGCATCAATTTTTGTTCTTTCCGTATTCACTAATCATAAATTTCCAAAGAGGTGTAGTGGGTCCTATCTTTTTTATTTCCCATTCTGTTAATGGTAAATTTTTATTTACTACATCAAAGTAAGGATCCCACGCTTCAGTACCCGCTTCCAAAGCAAAAAGGCTCCAACTCCATTGGTAGCTATCCATAACTTCAACAACATCTTTGACCCATGCTTCAGCTCCCTTTCGACCAGCGGCCGCTTGAAACTCTCCTATATAAATTAGGCAATTGTGTTTCCTTTGAAATTTTTTTCATAATGGCTAACTTTTCTTCAACCATTTTTCGATCCCAGTGCTCTCCTTTAATTCTTCCAGGATATTCCACTCCTTTTGGCCGTGTACGTATTCCTTGATGCGTAAATTGATCCGGCAAATACATGTGCGCATTGTAGATGATTCGATCATCTTGAATATTAAATCCGTCGAATCCAATATAATTTGTTGGCTTGCCCCAAGGCCCAGGAGAAAGTAAAAACCATCTTTCTTTATCAACTTTACGAATAGTTTGTAAAACATTTGCAAAGAAGTTTTCTAATTGTGGAGGTGTTTTTCCTCCGCTCTTCTGTTGAATCACAGGTTCTCCCATCACTTCATAGGCTGATAATTCATCACCACGATTTTTGAATCTTGATGCAATAATATTTATCATACTATATGACAAATGATTAAATGCTACGACACTAGTCATCCCATGTTTTTTACATTCATCTAATATACTTTCTGCCCAAGTTAATTCATCAAAAGCATTGTTTAGGATCTAAATTTTTACGTTTTGCTCGAATAACCGGTTTCATTTGAATACGAAGAAAATTAACTCCAATACTTGCTAAGTAAGCTACATCAGCGGCATCAGAATTTTCGGATTGAAAGCAGATTCCCCTCCAAGGCCAATTTTTGGGAAGTGAACTTTTGTTCCCGCTAGATGGAGTCCCTGTAGTTGATTTCGAAGGCTCACTATTGTTGCTTGTGGTAGGAGTTGTTGTAGATCCCGAAGTTGATGAATTTGTAACGGTTGAATTCGAATTGTCTCCATTCTTCGAACTAGTTGATGAGGTGTTTTTATTTTGAGGGGGATGGTTTTTTCCAGCTTTTGGCTGTGAACATCCTACAGATAAAATGAATAAAATTCCAACTAAATAATAGTTAAGGTAGGTTGATTTCATGTTTTTGAATTAAGATACACAAAGTAAATAAAAAAATGTAATTATATCTTCGTAAATCTTCGTAAAAGATAATCTAATTTGCCCTTGGTTCTGTTCCAGTTTAAAAGGAGGGATAATGATCCCTTTACCGGAAGTAAGATCCAAAGTTTCAACTTATGCAGGAAACTTCCTTTCAGATGAATTCTTTTATACCCACGACGGTCCATACAGACACCATTAATTTTTTCACATACTTCAATTTCGGCGTTGTTGAGTCCTCCTTTGTTCCACGATCCAGAACGCGAAGAATCGATACCTGATTTGCCTGGTTCATCTTTACGCATCGAGGAACCTACTTGCGGAACATTCAGCATGTCTTCCTCAAAATTTATAGTGCAATGTGAACAAATTTTACGGAGCGTTTCTTCGGGGGATGTAATTAGATTTTCAAAATGAACTGTCAATACTCTTTCTCGCGCAGGAGTGCAACCGGCATTAATTGCATTTTTCCAGAGTCGACAAATAAGTTGCGGATGGTAGTTTGCCCAAAAACGAAGCATTTCTTTACGCTTCACATACCCGCCGCCAAGTTTGCGTCGTTGGTGTCGGTTTTTTTGTGATAACAGTACATCTCTTGGATCTCGAACGATATGAATAATTTTTGCAAAGGGAAATGTATTTAAAATTTGATCAATCTTAAATATATTTCCAGGAAGATCTTCACTTGGAATATCTTTTCCTTTTCTTGCTACTTCATAATTCACAAAATGATAATATAATTCCCATGCATGTATTCCTTTATGAAAATGCTTACGTGTGAGTTCCGTTGCTTCCACGATGTATTTTTGAGGATCGCGTGTTGCATGAAATTTTCTTTCTGCAACGTCTAAGAGCCAGGTGAATGTTTTTTTGCTTGCTTCTTCAGAGAGCGGTTCAAATTCTTTTCCATGAGAAATACATGGACCAAAGAGATGAAGTTCTGGGAATTTATAGACTCTTGAATTTCTACCAAGCATTCGACCGAGCATAGTAGTTCCGGATCGACTGTTGCCGACTACAAAGATCATTTTGTTGGAAAATTGCTCGATGCTCATGAAGGAATGTTCGTTTTTTTAAGCGGTTATTTCACCATTAATGGGTTTGTAATGGTATCGGAAGTAGTAGATAATGGCAAAGAATACAGAAGGCAACCCAATGTACTTAATATTTGTTGCAGCTGTGATCATATCTAGAAAAATAAAGATGAGTCCATATTGGGCGGTGGTTAATAGTATGTGATGGTTATTCCGAAGTTTTTCTTGCCCATTTAACAGCAAAAATAAAAGGTAAATAAAATACTAAAGTACCAAGAATTCCATACACAAATAAATTTCCAAATATTCCAACATCCGCAGCGTAGAAGTATCCAAAGAATCCTGAGAATCCCCCTTTAAATTGAGAACTAACAAAACCATTTCCTAACCAAGGATGTTTGTAGAAACCTTTGATGGCAATGGCACCTTCAGAAAGTCTCATGTTCGTAGAATATTCGGTAGTAGATTCCCCCGTTACAATAGTGGAGGCATTTCCAAAGATGGTTATGTAGTGACTTATGATTTCTGGATTAATGAATAGAACAATTCCGATCAACGAAAAGATAATAATGCTACCCCAAATAATAAAATAGAAGGTTTTAGTTAAGTTTACATTTCTAAGAAAGTAGATTCCAATAGTAATGCAAATCATTAAAATTTGCGATCGATCTTGTATGTATATTAGAAAATAGATGACTCCCAAACCTAAAGGAATTAAGTATTTGAAATTATTTGATGAGAGTATTATTATCATAGCGTAAATGATAATGTTTGCTACTACATCACTTGGAAATTCATAATGCCATCCTTTGTTTAAACTGAAACGTACGAATTCTGTTTCACTAAATTTTGTAGGGTCTACAAATACACTGAAGAAAAGCATGATGATCATGATTACGAAAAGTGACTTTATAAAGTACTTGGTTAGATTATCGATACTCACCCAATTTTTCTTTAACGCAATAATTATAAAATAGCCTGCGAACATAATGAACTGTTGCCGTTGTGCAAATAATCCCATCCAATAAGGTTGTAGGAATTCTTGATTAGCTTGCCATGCATTTATAAAAGGCAATAAGAATAGAGGAAGCAAGATCAGTTGAAGAAAATTACCTGTACCTTTTATCCATCCTAAAACCATTTCTCGAATAGATACAAAGGAAACAATGGCAACCACTAATAAAAAGAAGATTTCAAAGATTCCTATAGGTAATCGATCTAGAGTACGAAAAGTTAAAAGGAAAAACATAAACCAAATGGTCGGTAATATCAATTTAGATCGTGAGTATCCAATGAGACGAACAGCTTCCATTTATATTCTGCTTAAGGAGTTTTTTGAGTAGGTGTTTGTATCCAATGATCAATGGATAATCCTGTTATTGATTTTAATTGCTCGAGCCCTGGGCGATAATACTCATTTAATTCAACTTCGAAGTTTTTGCTAAGCGTGGGAAGGTTGTTCTTGCTGAATAAATTCGATTTGATTTTATTTCGAATATCTTCATTGAGTAATGTTGCTAATACTCTTCGAATTTTTTGATTTTTATACAAGTTGCGAATAATTATATTTTTTCCAGCTCCTGTCACGTTCTGTTGTTCCATTATTACGTTTGTGTTTGAATTGCTTATTGTTAAAAATGAAAATACTTTTTCTAACGTTTTTCCGGATGTTGAATGAGGTCTTCATGCAATAGAATTAGTATTTTATTGGAATCAAAAGCATCGAAATATCTTTTTAATTTGTTCTGTATATGCACTGAGTAAAAAATATTGTTGGAAGTAATTTCCAGTTATAGGATGATCATTTCCGTTGTTAAATATTTCTTCAAAAGATAGGGTCACCAGACCTAAACTATAGTCCATTTGATAATGTGAAAAGGCTCTTTGTACTGGTCTCCTTAGTGAAATAATAATTTTAGCGTTTGGATTGTAAGCTTTTATTTTCTCTGGAACTGCTGTATAATAGAGATAAGAAACACTAGCTTCACCTCTTATTTTGGCGGTTTCATTGCATTTGAATAAGGCCAAGTATTCCGATTCGGTTTTTATATTTATTTTGTTGTAGTAGAGTTGTTGTTTTTCAATTTCTGCATAACTAAAAAAGTTGGGCTCTTTATCCGAGCTCATACAAACTTGTGGATGTTTGTTAAGATGTGCATGTAATGCCGTCGTTCCTGCTTTAGGAGCGCCAACAATACAAAAATCAACTTTGATATTTTCTTGATTATTCATTTACATCCAATGTTTCAAGTCTCGTTGTAAAATATTTTCTAATTGTAGAATGTCCTGATGATAGCGAGAGCTCATCCATTTTCGGTCTGCCTCAGACATTTTTGGGACTTTCCCTTCTCTGAAGAACGCATCTTTAGTTTTTTTCTGCCAAGCACTTGGTAGTGCTCTGAAAATTTTTCGCTTTAATCCAATTTGTGTTATGAATTTAATGAATCCTGGATTCTTGGGTATTCGCGCCTCATTAAATTTTTCGTCATATTGTATCGATGTATCGGTTCTTAAATCTAAAAATTCGAATAATTCTTTTACAAGTTCTTTGTTGTCTTTTTTTAAATCATCAAATAGAAATATTTTGATCTGATGGGCAGGAAAAAGATTCGTAAATCGTTTGATTTGCTCCGTGTATAGTCCTAATTCATAGTAAAGATGTGAAATACTCCATCCATGATTAACTTTAGCATCATCGTGTAATACTTCTTCTCGAAAGGGCAATGTGGTTCTTCCGTCTCTGAGGTTCGCCATGTAATGTGAATAAGCTCTTTCCGCTGGTTGTCGTAATATCATCACAATTTTCATGTTTGGAAAATCACGAAAAATATTGGATGCCGCTTCGGTAGAATACATATAAGAATTGCTGATTTCACCAATTCTTTTTTGATCTTTTACATATTTGAAGAGCTTTAGATAATGTTCTCGGTTTGAAACATAGGCTCCCCATTGCTCTACAGCCATATTCCCATTTACATATTTTTCTATATCTAAATTTTTACTTCTTTCATAGATTTTATATTCTGCACTAAAATTTTCAGGTACGATGTCTGTAGAAAAATGATTGGGTTCCTTAATCGGACTCATATAAACATCTGGGTGTTGTCTCAAATAATGATACAAAGATGTTGTGCCACATTTAGCAGCACCTGCTACAAGAAAATTTGGGAGATTTATTACTTGATCTGTAGCCATTGACTTAAATCTTTTTGGATAAGTTGCGATAATTCCTGAATGTCATTTCTGTAGTAGTCTATCATTTTTTGCTGGTTTTCTAAAGAAAGTTTTTCTTCCTGCGGTTTCGAGAAGAATGCCTGCTTTATGTATCGTTTGATGAAACTATTTTTTAGTGTTCTTCGAATATTTATTCTTAATGTATTGAAGCTGATAATTTTTTTAACAAACGAATTTCTGGGAACCATCGCCGTGTTAAAATTGATTTCGAATTTGGGTTGAAAAGTATTGTCTATTTCTAAAAACTCAAACACTTTTTTCATGGTGTTGGCCCCATCTTGTTCCAACTCTTCTCTGAATAATATTATGATTTGATGAGATGGAAATTGTTCTATGTAACGTTTGATTTGCTTAGAGTATTCTCCCAATTCCAAATACAAGGAAGTAGCTCCCCATTGCCGTGGTTGATAGATTTTCTCTGCTTCCAACGCTTCTGCAAAAGGTAAGTTTGTTATTCCCATTCTACGATCCATCAAATAGTGCGAGTATATTCGCTGAATAGGATTTCTTAGAATGATGGTAATTTTTGCATCCGGATTGTACTCTTTGATGGCTTTTGCGGCGTATGGTGAATGTAAGTAGGACGCACTTGCTTCTCCAATTGCTTTTTGACTGTTTGCGAATCGAAATAAAGATTCATATTGTTTAATATCGTTGATGAAAGCACGATGTATTGGCTTACTCATACTGCCTTTTAAGAAGGAACTTATTTTTAAAAGTCTAATGCGTTCTTTTACCTCTGTTCGGACTTCTTCAAATTTTATTTCCGTCGAAAAGTAATTAGGTTCTTTGATGGGACTCATATAAACATCTGGGTGCTGCGAAAGATAATGGTATAACGAAGTAGTCCCAGCCTTCGCAGCTCCGACGATAAAAAATTGGGTCTTTTGGTTTCCATCTTATTTTTTAATTAACCAATGACTTAAATCACGTTGAATTAATTTTTCTACTCGCTTTATGTCCTCTTTGTAAAATTCTAGTAGTTCGTTTTGTAACTCTACACTAGCTTTGAACATATCATCTTGATTCGGTTTCCTGAAGCGATGTTTAATTTTGCTTTTGGTCTTGTCCGAAATTATCTTTTTTGTCAATGGTTTTAAAAGTGCTTTTAACTTTTTATTCGCAAAAATATATTTGAACCATTTATTATTTGATTGTGGATCGGAGATGTTGTATTTGATAGAAGTATCAGGAGTGTATTGATCATCTACACCAATAAATTGAAAAAGTTCTTTTAAGCAGTCGTCCGGTTTGTTCGTTAGGTCTTCTTGTAGGATAACTTTAACATGACTAAAGGATTTTTGATACGCCTCAATCGCATCTGCATAAAAGCCAACTCCCCTATATTGCCATAAAATCCCATCGATCCGCTTCTCTTTTTTTCTCTTCGTTTAAGGCCTCTTGTAGCGATAGATGTTCTCGATTCATTCTTAAAAAATGTTTGTATCCACTGATGAGTCGCTCAACAGGTTGTCGAATAATAATAATGATACGAGGGTCTCCTAATTTTTCTTTAATTCTAGGAATCGCTTCTTTGTAATAATATGCGTAACAGGTAGAAATTTCTCCAATGCTTTTTTCAATGCATTTTTCATAGATTGAATCGTATTCACTAGGGTCTGAGATAATGCGGGAAGGATCTCTTCGGCCTCGTTCATGAGTAGAAGGGTTTTTATAACGATCGGCAATAAAGAAAAATGTTTCTTTTTTAGGAATGCATATTTCGGGATGCTGTTCTAGATAGTAGAACAACGATGTGGTTCCACATTTTGCTACTCCTGCAACGAGGAAATTGGGTTTCTTCATATTTTAGAAGTTGATTTGTTGTTTCGTGATATCCCTGGTAAATAAATAGACAGAAATCCAAATTTTTTATAAACGTAGATGGATCCTGCAAGGTTTTGAATGATTTTTGCAATGGCTGAAGCTATCGCTGCACCAGTTATTCCAATTCGAGGCACCAAAATGATGTTGAGAATGATACTGGTAATGGCCGCACATAGGATAATGTTGTTGTAGGGTTTTTGATGTCCAGTCATTTGTAATAGTATCCCTACAGATCCTGTAATTGAACTAAAGAAGTTGCCAATTGAAAGTATAATGAGGGCAGTACTGGCTTGTTTAAAGTCATTGCCAAAGAAGGAGAGAATCCACTCTGGAAAAATGCAAATGAGTAATGTAAATGGAAGTGTTGCATAGAAAAGCATTTTGGTTGAAGTAAAGATGGAGTTACGTAGTTTCGAGATGTCGTTCTTACTGTGGTACTCCGCAAATGTGGGTCCTTGTATGGCATTAATTGCCATTAGGATGATTGCAGAAGCTGAAGCAATTTTAAAAGCTGTATCGTAAAGTCCTACCTCAATTTCTGTCCTGTACACTCCGATGACTAGGTTGTCGATCCAGTTTAAAATAAAAAAAATAGAGCCGGTGATCATCATAGGTAACGACTCCGTCACCATTGTTTTTTGGAGGTGGTCTCTACGATTCCTACTTCATAGGATTTACTGTATTTTTTCCAGGCAATACTATAAAGTATCATTACAATACCGCAAGAAATGGTATAACCGAGCGTAGGACTAATATTCAATGCCGAGTAATGCCCGATTAAAATAAAAACGACGTTAAGTATTGGTATAAGAACTTTGTAGAAAGTAAACCCTATCATATTTTTCATGCCACGAAAAGCTGCTGCATGAATATTTATGAAGACAAATGGAGCTAGCGCAAAACACATTACTTTGAGATGCGTTCCCAGCTGAGGTTTGTGGAATAAAGAAATTGCAATATAATCAGCCAATATATAAAGTAAAACAGAAAGCAATACTGAGCTGATGGATGTGATTTTTATTGAAGTTAAATGCGCTGACTTAATTTCCGTCAGAAGGTCCGATGCCTTGGCTGCAGCTACTTTTCGCGTTAATAAATTGTCAAGACCCAATAAACCTAAGATGGCGAGTAACTGTAGTATAGTAAATGATAAAGTGAAACTGCCTAAATGGCCAGGGCCTAATAATCGAGCTACCACAAATACAAAAAGATATTGAGTTACCATACCTCCCGCTTTAACCGAAAGTGCAATACCCCCTTTTTTCAGAATGAAAGAAGTTTCTTTTTGATTGCCTTTTATGTTCATTATTTCAAAAGCAAAGATGATTAATTTTCGGTCTTTAAATGTGCTGAATTGACCTTTCTCTTACGAGATTTCAACGCTGTGAAATAAAAAAAGAGGCCAGTATAACCGACCTCTTTTGGAACTAATGAAAAGTATAAAAAAAAGTGTTTTTGAAGTTTTAATTAAATTTTTAGAGCTTTTTATCAACTAGTTACGAACATAATAAGTTGAATAACAACTATATATGTGAAACGCCATGCAAATTAGCAAAAGCATTAAGTTGGACTAGTTGCTTGCTAAATAAAGCAATTGAACGCTGTAAAGTGTGAGTTGATACTCACTGATATCTTTATTGGTTTTTTTATCAACGATAGTAGAAGCTGCTTTTTTGATTTTAATTTTTACAAAGAAGAGAAGGCAAAGTGAATTTTAGTTTTTGGCAGTATTAATTTCTTGCTTCAACTTATTTAAAAGAATTTCATCTGCTTTTTTATGTTAACCTTAATTTAAAACAGACTATTTTTTTGGATTTGGGTTTTACAATTTAGTAATGGAATGATAATTTAAATGTTGATCAGAATCAGAAAGCACTATCTACTTTTGACGATTAAATTAAACCTATTCTCAATTCTATCGAAACATCTCTATAAACATGAAAAAATTAGTTAGCTTCTTTATCGCAATATTCCTAATAAGTCAACTGGGATATGGTCAAAATGGCTTAGAAGGTATCATCGTCGAAAAGTATTATATCTCCAATGCTGCCGATGCAGCGGGAAGTTCAGGTGTTTTACCATCTGGTTCTACTACGTATCGTATTTTTATTGATTTGTTACCAGGTTATACTTTTCAAGCTGCATACGGTGTAGCTAATCATGAACTTCGATTCCAAACAACAACTTCCTTCTTTAACAAAGAAGACTATGGTGCAACTACACCTACTTTTAGTAAAACAAATGCAAGAAATAATACAGTAATGTTAGATTCTTGGTTGAGTGGTGGGGCTTCTTGCGGAAGTAATTATGGTATTTTAAAAACAGAAGATGGTGTAGCAGGTGGAACGAATGTTATTAATGCTAATGGAATATTGGCAAACAACGATCCAATAGCAGGAATCCCACTTACTACTCAAGATGGAATTTATGCAGGAACAACTCCTTCGGTTACCGTTCTTGGATTTACTCCATCCGAATTAAATGTTATTGATGCCACAAGTAATGTTGGAAATTTAATTTCTACGTATAATGCATCTTGGGCAGTTTTAGGTGGTTCGACTGGCCCAATTCCATCTGTAAATAAAATATTAATCGCACAGTTTACGACGAATGGTACTTTTTCTTTCAAGTTGAATATTCAGATCGGCACACCAACACCTGGCGTTTCTCAGAATTTTGTCGCAGAAAATGCAACAGGAAGTGAAATTCTTTTCCTGATTTAATTTATCCAGCACCTGCTAATCCTACTGCTCAGGTTTCGATTGCAAGCAATTTAACGTTCCCTGTTTGTCAAGGTAAAAGCGTAAAGTTTACGGCTAATCCCATAAATGGTTGCATATCGTCGTAGAACATCAGCGTTTATTTCCCGTGTGAGTTGTTTGAACCCGCTGGGGTCAGGTTAAAAAAAATGCAATTCGTTTCTATTGAAGTTTGACCTCTCTGAGGTCAATGTTAATTGCAAACTAATTCAAAACCCCGAAGTGGTGACATGATTATAGAACATAGGAAAATACAAAATACCAAAACCCAGAATGGGTGAAATTATTGGCTACAAAAAATTGCCAATTATTGTTATTCGAAGCAAAATCATATTAGCTTGCAAATAAATATTTCGGTTGGAATCCGATTGCAACATCACGGCTTTATCATGTCACCCCGTCGGGGTTTTGGATGTGGGGCGTTTCTTCATTTCTATAATCATGTCACCCCTTCGAGGTTTGTAATCGACAAAAATAAATCAGTCTAATAACTAGCAGCTCACCAGGAGTGTACTTGAAGAACGAGGCTTACAGAATCACATAAATCACATGCTAAAAACTATATGCATAAAAATTCCGTTCGAAACCCGTATATTTACACATCTAATCTGCTTTGCATGCTTCGAATTTTAATTATTTTAATACTATTCGCTAACTCCCTTTCGGCCCAATTCACCGATCGTTATTGGATATTTGGAGATAGTGCAGCTATTGATTTTAAGAATTTGTCAAATCCGCAACCTTCAAATAGTATCCTTCGTGTAAGAGGAACATGCGCAAGTATTTGCGATAGCGCTGGTGATTTATTGTTTTTATTGTGGCACACCATTGGACTCATTGGATGAATGCCGAATTTAATTATACATATGGATATGTTGTTAATAAGAATCATAATACGATGCAAAGTGGAGATTCATTAGTTGGTTTATTATGGTACCAAGAAATGGCGATTGTCCCAGACCCAGGAATTTTAACCGATTTTATATTTTTTGTGCTGGAGTAACTAATCAAACCATGGGTTTATATTATTCCATTGTTGATCTTTCATACAATGGTGGCCTTGGAAAAGTTATTCAGAAGAATATTCAACTTCGAAATGATTAAATAACAGATTGTGTTTCAGTAGTGCGTCACGGAAATGGAAGAGACTGGTGGGTCGTAGTCCGGAGTTGGAAAGATGTACCGACTAAAGACATAACCGCTTATTTAGTAAGTCCTAGTGGAGTCTTTGGAAATCCTACTCAATATATTGGACCAAATCTTAGCAACGAAAGCTTTTACCGTTTAAAATTTAATTTGAACGGAGATCATTTATACAATATAGCTTCAACTGGAGTTATTGAGCGATATAATTTCGATAGATGTACTGGGATATTTTCAAATCGACAAATTTATTCTACTCCATCTAGTATCTTTAATAATTTATGGGATTTTGAAATTTCTCCTGACGAAAGTAAATTATATGCTTATTCCATTTACCAAGGAGCATTTCAAAATTTGGCTTATTTACTCCAGTTTGATTTTAATAATTCAAATTTCATAACAAGTGCTGATACTTTGCAACTTTTTCTGACCCAGAAATACCTGGATCATTAAAGCTAGCACCAGATGGTAAAATATATTCTAGTGTTTTTCAAATGTTCCTGATGGATGTTTTGATTATTTGTATTGTGCTTGTACCATAGATACTACTAATTCAAATTTATCTGTAATTAATTTTCCAGACAGTCTTGGAAGTTCTTGTGATTTCCAACCTTACAGCTTTTACTTAGGTGGACACAAGGCTTATAATGGACTTCCCAATAATCCTAATTACGAATTAGATACTTTGCATGGGAGTCCTGTGATACACTAACTGCCGTAGGATTAAATGACTTGTTTCCAAAAATAAAGAGTTAAAACTCTACTACGACAAGAACTGGCAAACAGTTTTTGTGAATGCCGAAGTGCTAAAGGTAGAAATGCAACATTGGAGTTTTACAATATCAATGGACAATTAATGGATAGAATTACATCTGAAACGGACGGGGGCTATTTTTCGAAAAGTAGTTCTTTTTCATCACAAGCTGATGGGGTGTATATCGTAAGACTAAGTACGGAGAAGGAAGTTCTCACGGGTAAATTTGTGAAATGGTAGTTTTCTATTGTGCAGAAATTTATTGGTCGCGAGGCTTCGTGATTGACTGCAGTACGTAATTATGCTCGATTCTGGATTCTAGATACTGGATTTGCTGACTTAGCCTGAAAAGTTGCTTGGCAAATAACCATTAGAATTTTAAGAGCAGTTTATGAAATGTCTCTACTGTACAATAAACCAAGGATTCAATAAATCCGTTTTGTTGTACACTACCGGACTTTGATCTTTTGCATTGATCACCGTAAACCCAGCCGAATGCGCGATGGCTTGTCCTGCTGCGGTATCCCATTCCATGGTGGGAGCAAAGCGCGGATATACATCCGCAGCGCCTTCTGCTACTAAACAAAGTTTGAGTGAACTCCCTTTGGAAATCATTTGTAAATCGGAATGGCTCTGTTTGAGTTCATCAATGAAAACAGTAGTCTCTTCACTCAAATGGGAACGTGATGCTACCACAGTGAAAGGACGATTTTCATTTTTGATAGGTAATCGTCGACTTGCCGTAATTAAACGATCTGCAATATGTGGGGTTTGAATAATATGTGTTAAATATTCTAAGTCGACTTCTGCTTTATAGGATCCGGTTCCCTCCGCACCAAAATAGAGTGAGTCGATGATGGGTGCATAAATGACACCTAATATAGCAACACCATTTTTAATGAGTGCAATGTTCACCCTGAATTCTCCATTCCTCTTAATAAATTCTTTAGTCCCATCTAATGGATCAATCAACCAAAATATTCCCCATTTACTACGTTCTGCAAATGGAATCTCTCTTCCTTCTTCGCTTAATAAGGGCAATCCGGTTTCATTTAGGATGTCTACAATCTTATGATGTGATTTTTTATCAGCCTCTGTCAATGGACTCTTATCGTCTTTCAATTCAACACTGAATTCACGCCCGTAAACTTCTTTAATTTCTTTTCCAGCAAGTACTGCCGCCTTAATGGCGATCGATAAAAGTTGATTGTAGTTTTCCATGTGAACTATAGAATAAATAATAAAACATATTAAACGATCATTCCAGCACCTATCGTTTCATTCGTCGCCTCATCAATAATTATAATACTTCCAGTATGTCGATTTTTTCGATAGCTATCAAAAAAGATGGGAACGGTAGTTTTAATGGAAATACGCGCAATGTCATTCATGCCAATCTTTTTATCTTCTTCGTTACGATGAAGGGTATTGATATCCACTTTGTATTTGATGTCTTTGATGATGCACCTCGCATCTTTTGTAGTATGTCGAATAGCATATTTCCCACCTACATTCAATGGACTCGTATTTAACCAACATACCATCACATCAAATTCTTGCATGACATTTGGTACGTTGTTTTCACGAACAATCATATCACCGCGGCTAATATCAACATCACGGTCTAGTGTAATGGTTACGGACATAGGAGCATAAGCCTCTTGAATCTCTTCTCCAAAAATTTCTATTGATTTTACGATAGCAGTTTCTTCGTTGGGCAATACTTTAATTTTATCACCGGGCTTGAAAATTCCACTGGAAATTCTTCCAGCATATCCTCTGTAATCATGATATTCGGTTTGTTGCGGACGAATTACATATTGAACCGGGAATCGACAATCAATATGATTCTCGTCGCTGCTGATATGTACGTGCTCTAATAAATACATCAACGTAGGTCCATTGTACCACGACATGTTCGTTGATTTGTCAACAACATTATCACCTAACAAAGCGCTAATAGGAATGAAGCTTACATCTTTTATATCTAATTTGGATGAAAGTTGCTTAAACTCATCCACCACTTTTTCGAATGCAGCTTCTGAATATTCTACCAAGTCCATCTTATTAATACAGATGATCAAGTGTGGAATTTGAAGCAGTGATGCAATGAATGAATGACGAATGGTTTGTTCCAATACTCCTTTACGCGCATCTACCAATATCAAAGCAGCGTTCGCAGTAGAAGCACCTGTCACCATGTTTCGTGTGTACTGAATATGTCCTGGTGTATCGGCAATGATAAATTTACGCTTTGGTGTGGCAAAATAGCGGTAAGCAACATCAATGGTAATCCCTTGTTCTCTTTCTGCTTTCAAACCATCAGTCAGTAAACTTAAATCCACATGCTCAAAACCTCTTTGCGAACTGCGTTGTTCGATCGCTTCCAACTGATCTTCAAAAATTTGTTTGCTATCGTATAAAAGTCGACCAATAAGCGTGCTCTTCCCATCATCTACACTGCCTGCAGTGGTGAAGCGAAGCAGCTCCATATTTAAATACCCATCTTTACTAAAATCACTCATTTTATTTTTATTGAATTGTCAAATACTTTTTTTAGTTGCCGATTAATTTTAATAGACTAAAAATAACCTGCTTTTTTCCGGTCTTCCATGGCGGTCTCACTACGCTTGTCATCGGAGCGTGTTCCACGTTCTGTAGTTTTACTTGCAGCTACTTCTTCTATGATTTGCTGTAAACTATTAGCGGGTGATAACACAGCACCAGTACAAGTCATGTCACCGATTGTTCTGAAACGAACAGTCATCATTTCTACTTTTTCAGTTTCACGAACAGTGAGGTATTCTGAATTGGCAAGCAACATGCCGTCACGATTTATTATTTCGCGTTGGTGTGTGAAGTAAATGTTTGGAATATCAATTTTTTCCATGGCAATGTACATCCATACATCCATCTCCGTCCAATTGCTCAATGGAAATACGCGGAAGTGTTCGCCCATATTTTTTCTTCCATTCAACAACATCCACAATTCGGGACGTTGATTTTTTGGATCCCATTGACCAAATTCATCTCGGTGTGAGAAGAAACGTTCCTTTGCTCTTGCTTTTTCTTCGTCTCTTCGTGCTCCACCCATTGCGGCATCCACTTTTAATTCTTCTAGTGCATCTAAAAGCGTAATCGTTTGCAACATATTCCGACTTGCATTAGGACCTTTCTCTTCCTTTGCTCTTCCGGCATCAATGGAATCTTGAACATTCCGAACAATGAGGTTAGCGCCAATTTCTTCAACCATCTTATCACGAAATTCAATCGTCTCCGGAAAATTATGTCCGGTATCGATATGCAACAAGGGGAAAGGAATACGGGCAGGGTAAAATGCTTTTCGTGCTAAATGAGTCATCACAATGGAATCTTTTCCACCGGAGAATAACATAGCAGGTCTTTCAAATTGTGATGCCGTTTCACGAATAATATAAATGGCTTCGGCTTCGAGTTCACGAAGGTGATTTAAATGATAAAGAATCATCCTTATTAGGGTTTAATGGAATTATACGTATAGGATAGAATTTGGTTTACACAATCCTCCAGCTTTTCCTGGTGGGTGTGAACAGTAATTTCGGGGTGTGTAGGGATTTCGAAGGGGGACGAAATCCCGGTGAAGTTAGGGATTTCTCCTCTACGCGCCTTGGCATAAAGGCCTTTTACATCTCTTTGTTCACAAATCTCTAAAGGGCAATCCACGTGTATTTCAATGAATTCACCTTCATTTAAAAGCTTTCTCACTCCTTCGCGATCTTCACGAAAAGGGGAGATAAAGGCACTAATTACAATAATTCCGGCATCGATAAAGAGTTTTGCAACTTCGCCAATTCTTCGGATATTTTCTTTTCTGCCTTCTTCACTGAAGTCGATATTATTATTGAGCCCGTGTCGGATATTATCTCCATCTAACAAATAGGTCTTATAACCTTGTTCATGTAAGGATTGTTCAACACGATCTGCAATGGTCGATTTCCCAGATCCGCTGAGTCCGGTAAGCCAAAGTAGAACAGGTTTTTGTTGTAGCAACTTCTCTCTGTCAGCCCTGCTTATTTTGTAATCTTGTTTTACGATATCTGTGCTTTTCATGTTAAATTAAATCAGGTTGTACCAATAGGCTATCCCGAAGATGGTCATAGTCATATAAATTAGTGTCGGAATAAATCCATATCGCATATAGTCAGAGAATCGATAACCTCCTGGTCCAAATACCATGAGGTTGGTTTGATATCCAAATGGAGTTATAAAATCTGCCGAGCTGGCAAAAGCAATTGTAAGCATCAATGGAGTCAAGTCGTGCATGCCAATTTGCTGTCCAGTTGCGATGGCAATAGGAAACGTAATGGCGACAGCCGCTGCATTGGTAACAAACATGGTGAGTATATTGGCTACTAAATATAATCCAAGTATGACCCCTAAGGTGGCATGTAAGTTCATGGTGTATTTGATTACCTCACTTGCGAAAAACTGATCTGCCCCTGAATTAGAAATGGCCTTTCCTATTCCCAGTGCAAGTGCAAGCATAACCATTAATTCAAGGTCAAGGGATTTTTTAACATCATCCACATTTATAAATCCAACCAGAGCTAACGTTCCTGTAATAATAAATAAAGACATAAAAAGACTCATGATGCCCATCGCCTCAAAAATGAAGGCTATTCCAATAGCAACGAATAGAAATTTAATTCTGTTTTTATTGCTATTATTAATTTCTCTTCGTCTAGAGACTAATATTAAATCGCGATTTTGTTCCGCTCTTTTTCGAAATTCTTTACCTGCAACAACCAAAAGAAGATCGCCATTACGTAGTTCGATATCTCCCACTTTTCCACTTATTTTTTCTCCATCACGATTAACCGCTATGATTCCAGCATCGTATAATTCACGGAAATTGGTCTTGTTGATGGGCTTATTAATTAATGATGAATTGTGTGAAATAATAATTTCGATTACTTCTACTTTCCCATTCATAGGATAGTCAGAATATTCGGCAGGAACTAAATCTGATTGATCGTTTAACAAGTCAATAACGGTATCTATTTCGCCGGCAAAAATTAATACATCATCTTCTTGAATAATTTCTTTTGGTGAAACAGGTGCTATGGCTTGATTATCTCTAATAATTTCAACAACATATAAACCTCTTAACTTCCTTAAATTATTACTATCAATAGATTTACCTACAAATGAAGACGTCCTCGGTACTTTCGTTTCAATTAAATATTCTCTTGTGTGCTCATTAAAATCCGCTAAAGCATCTGTCCGATCCGGTAAAAGCTTTCTACTAAAGATGATGATGTATAATATAATCAAAAGCATGATGGGTAACCCAATGGGGGTAAAGTCAAACATTTTTAATGGGGGCAGACCGGCATCTGTTGCTAAACCACTTACCACCAAATTTGTGGAAGTCCCAATTAAAGTCACCGTGCCGCCAACAATTGCTGCCATCGACAATGGCATTAAAACTTTAGATGGATTAATTTTTTTCTTCTTCGCCCAATCGTATACATAGGGCATTATTAAGGCTACCAAAGGAGTGTTATTGACAAAGGCAGAAATGCTTGAGACAGAAGTTGACATCCGAAATAAAAAGTTCGAATAAGATAGGTTCGGTCTAAATAATCTAGAAATGGAAAAGTCTAATGCTGCTGATCTCTTAATCACATCGCTTAATATTAATAAAAGGAAGATAACTGCAATTTGTTCGTTAGCGAATCCTCCTAACGCTTCTTTTGGTGTGATGATATTTAAAGCCATCAAAAGGGTTATCGCAATAACAAAGACCATCACAGGTTTCAGCACTTCTTTGTAAAGTGTGATTACCATTCCGATCACTACACAGGAAACAATTGCTATTTTAAAATCAAACATAAGTTAGTGCTGTTCCGATGTTAAAGATACTTTCGTTTTAGCGTTGTGATGAGTGATCCAAGCTGGAAGATGAGTATACCCATTTTTTTGAAGAAGAGTGAATAATTTCTGATTATAGGGCGCATACAGTTCAGTAAGCAATTTTTCGGTACGCCCGTCAATCGTTTCACCGGAAGATTTATTCGCGTTAAAAATATAGTAAAACGACCTTAGTTTTTTCTTCAAACTGTGGTTTCTTCTCCAAAAAGCTTCAAGCTTTTTATTCACAGCAAGAATAAATTTATGTACCGATTTGTTCTTATAATATACCGTTTTGTTCTCTACCGTAAAATCACTTTCTGTAAATACATCTGGAGAAATGCCTAACCAACCACAAATTTCTTTCGTCAATTCCATGGGGCGCACTTTTAGATCATCAAAAAAGACGACCTTTAAATCGTTCCCATATTTTTCAAACCATGGGGATAAATAATCACTGTAAAAACCTTCTCGTACTCCTCTTGTAAAATAATCTTGATTGTTCTGATCGTTGATGCCATCAAGTGATTTTTGGATAAAACTATACAGATCTACCTTGTCATCTATCATCGCCTTCGAGCGAATATGATTGTAGAACGACCCTAATCGATCAATGGGTTCACGCAGGATCATGATAATTTTTACTTTCCCACAGTGGTGTTGAATGGCATCTGCAATTTTTTCCTTGCCATAAATATAGCTGGGACTGGCCTCCATTACATAACGCTCATCTTTGCAATGAGAAAAATAGGTTTTGTATTTTTCTATCGGTGGCAAAGATTCACCATCTCGCAACGGCATAAAATATCCTATTTCTTTAATGTGCGATGCGCCAACCTCCGGATGTTTAGAAAGGTAAACGAACAAGGATGTGGTACCGGCTTTGTGCACGCCACTAATAATTAGGTTGGGTAATCTGGAACTCATAAGTTTAATACCCCCAATATACGTAGAGGAAGCAATTTTGTTTTGGTTACAATTCTTGCTAGACTGCGAAAGTACTAATGTATCTTCTGAAGATTGGTTTTATTTTCTGTAATTTCTCGTGATTTAACCTCTGATTTAACGCTTTCAGCTATTAGATTTCCTTGTATAGGCTTTGTTCAAACATTTTTTAATCCTATTTGACTATTTTAGAACCAAATCTTTCTGAAAATATAACATGATGCGAAGTAAGAATCTTCAGGTAATTTTAAATTGTAAAGACCGTAAATTTTTGAGATTTTCAGTGCTTTTTTTAATGCTAACCATTTCTTTATCAACATATAGCCAGATTTCAGGTAAATATTCGTTAGTCTCGGGCGAGATAAATTTTGTTTCAAAGGCGGATCTTGAGATTATTAAAAGCACCTCTAAAGCGTTAAAAGGAGCAATTGATCCGGTTTCTCATTTAATAGCTTTTAAAATCGCAAATAATTCATTTATAGGGTTTAATAGCCAACTTCAACGCGATCATTTTAATGAAAATTATATGGAGTCTGATTTGTTCCCCAATTGCACTTTTAGCGGAAAAATTATCGATGAAGTGAATTTTATGAAAGAAGGTACGTATCCAGTTAGGGCTAAAGGGGTTTTGACAATAAAAGGGGTTAGCCAAGAAAGAATTGTGAAAGGTATAGTTTATATTAAAGGCGATGAACTTTTTCTTACCGCTGAATTTGTAGTAAACTTAAGAGATCACGATATAAGAATTCCTCGGATCGTTCAACAAAAAATCGCTCCTGAAATTGAAGTTTCTTTAACTTCTAAAATGAAATTGCTAAAATGAAGAAGTATCTACTATTTTTTTTGATGTTTCTTCTGTTGGGTTCCGAAAACATTTCGGCTCAGCAACCATTTTTTAGAGAGCTAAATATCGATCCGCAAAATGATAATGTAAAGGCAACAGCAATTTTTCAGGATAAAAAATGAGATTATTTATGTGGGAACGGATATTGGCCTTTACAAATTTGATGGTTTTAATTTTATGAAGATGGAAGTTCCGCCAAACGTAATTTCTAATCATGTAAAGTTTATTACAAATGTAAATAATGAATTGTGGTCGTGTATGGACAATGGCGTTATTGTGGCGTATACAAAAGAGAAAAAAAGAATTGTAAATTCTCCAATTAAAAGCCCCATTACTTCAGTCATTCAGTTTAATAAAGAAACATTATGGATTTCTACCTATGGTGAAGGAATTTTTTACAAGAGTGGAAGAGATTGGCATCGGTTGTCAGGTATCCCTGATCCTTACATTTATCAAATTGTGCAGCATCCCTCGGGCTTTATTCTTGCCGGAACCGATGGAGGGTTGATTGTTATAAATCCATTTTCAAATCCTATTAGCTATAGAGTATATAATTCTAACAATGGATTGCCTGATAATATTGTTAAGGCTATTGGAATTCAACCCGACGGAAAAGTCTTGTTGGGCTTACAAGAGCAAGGCTTGTTTCATTTTGATTTAGAAGATAAGTCTTTCAGAAATGTTGAAGTTAATGAACCCTGGAAGTATGGTGCACTGACTTCAATCGTTACTTTGCAAAACGAATTTTGGTTGGGAACCGATGGCTTTGGAATTGTGGATTATGAATTTAGTGGAGATAGAAGATTGAGGAATTTTAATTTGTCGAAGGGATTTTCCTATAAAAAAGTAACATCATTGATGCGCGATCGAGAAGGGAATGTGTGGATTATTGGTGATAGTAAACTAATATATTCTCCCGGCGAAAAAGTTGAAATTGTGAGTGGAGTAGGTGAATTTACTATGGATAGCATCCAAGCGGTTATTGCCAGTAAAGACGGTTACATTTGGTTTGCACGACCTTCAGGTTTATATAGGTTTGATTATTTGGCAAATGATAAGAATAGAATTAAGAAGTATGTGCTAGATGGAAGTAAAAAGAAGTTGCATATCGTTTCTTTGTATGAAGATGAATTTAGTAATATTTGGATTGGTACTTTTGATGATGCCTTATATCGTCTTTCTCCAATTACTGAAAAAGTAAAAAGGATTACCACAAAGGACGGGTTGTTAAATGCAAATGTCATCTCTATTGCAGGTAGAAATAATACTTTCTGGTTAGCTACCTTGGAAGGTGTTGTGAAGTGTAATATTTCAGATTCTATTTTACCCCAGACGGAATCGAATTATTCATTTAGTAATAAGCAGGATTTTAATTTACCATCAAATGGGTTTGTCTATAAAATTTATGTAGATAGTAAAGGGCGTGTATGGTTTGGCACCGACGGAAAAGGTATTTTGATGTATGATGGAATCCAATTTACTAAATACCCAAACGTAATCAATGGAAAAGTCATCTATTCTATTACCGAAGATCTTTATGGGAACATTTGGTTTAGTACACAACACCAGGGTTTGATTCGGTATGATGGAAAGTCTTTTCGATATTTGAATTTATCGAATGGTTTGTCAGCTTTGGATATCACTGCAATTGAAACCGATAATATTGGCAATGTAGTAGTGATACACTCAAAAGGGTTGGATATCATCAATCCCCAAACTTTTGCTATTGAAAAAATCGGTGCGGAGTCAGGAATAAATTCAATTGATGCAGATCTTAATGCGGTCACTAGAGATTATAAAGGTGGAGTATGGATTGGTTCTCGAAATAAGTTTATACGGTTTTATAATTATAATAAGGAAAGATCCAATCAGCCTCATTTAATTTTGAATGCAGTTTATACTTTTATGAAGCAGAGTGTGAATTTTAAAGATACTATATTTGAGTATAATCAAAATAATATTTCTTTTGACTATATCGGACTTTGGTACACTAACCCTGATTTGGTATCTTATCGTTATCGCTTAGTTGGCTATAGTAATTCTTGGATTCCCACTCGCGATCGAATTGTAACGTTTCCTAATTTACCCCCAGGGAAATATACTTTTGAATTGATTGCTGGGATAAGTGGCCAGTTTAAATACCAGAATAAGATGAAGTATAATTTTAACATCATGAAACCCTTGTGGAAGGAGAATTGGTTTGTTTTTGGTGGTTTTTTCATTCTACTGGCTATTGTTTTTTTTATAATTCGTGATCGAGAGATTCGACTTAAGAAAATGGAGCATCTCAAGAAGGAAAAAATGGAATATCAATTTTCAACGTTGAAGAGCCAAGTGAATCCTCACTTTTTGTTTAATAGTTTTAATACGCTCATTGCTATTATTGAAAATGATAAGAATACTGCAATTAACTACGTTGAGAAATTGTCAGATTATTTTCGAAATTTACTGCAACACCGAGACAAAGATTTAGTTTCCTTAGAGGAAGAATTGGAAATGGTAACTACGTATTATTTCCTTCAACAAAAAAGATTTGGCGAGGATCTACAATTAATTATTGATGTACCCAATGAATGGAAGAAGAAGTATGGCTTGCCCCCTTTGTCTTTGCAATTATTGATAGAAAATGCTGTGAAGCACAATTCAGTCTCCTTTGAATCTCCTCTAACTATATATGTAAATGCCATGGAGGGAGGGAGCTTAATTGTACGAAATACACTGAATCCTAAATCACACCCAGAGCCAAGTACAGGTATTGGTTTGCAAAATATTATTTCTCGTTTTCAAATTGTCTCGGGAAAGAAGGTGAATGTAAGTTTCATTCATGATGAATTCGTAGTTCAAATCCCATTAATTGAAATCTAATATGAAAGTACTAATTATTGAAGATGAAAAAATTGCCGCAGAGCGATTGAAGAAAATGATCCTGGAACTTTATCCTACTTACGAAATTGTTGGTATGCTCGTAAGTGTAAAGTCGTCTGTAGAATGGCTAAGATCGCATCCGGAACCTAACGTTATTTTAATGGATATTAATTTGGCAGATGGTCAAAGCTTTGAAATATTTTCGGCCGTTGATGTAAAAACACCCGTTATTTTTACAACGGCTTATGACGAACATGCTTTAAAGGCTTTTAAAGTGAGTAGTATTGATTACCTTTTAAAACCTATTAAATTAGAAGAATTAAAACGAGCTTTTAGTAAACTTCAATCGTTTAATGATGAGAATACCCGTCACATTGAATCAATGCTGAAGAAATTTTCGATTCAAACTCGTGATTATCAAAAACGAATTGTAATTCGATACGGTGATACGATTAAGATGGTTGAAGTTAGCGAGGTCGCTTATTTTTATACAGAAGATAAAATTAATTATCTATGTACTCGCGACGACCTGAGATATCCCGTGGATCATAATCTGGATGAGTTAGATCATATGCTCGATCCCACAGAATTTTTACGATTAACAGACAGTTTATTGTTAATATTCATGCCATTGATAAGATGTTAGCCTGGTCAAAATCAAGGGTAAAAGTGATTTTGCGCCCTCCAAGCAAGGAAGATACTATTGTTAGTACTGAACGCTCGCCACATTTTAAAACTTGGTTGGTGGGAAATGTTTAAAGGTGATTTGATTTTTTTCTCGTTCAGCACCATTATTTCCCTATTCAGAAAGTTTTAATTTTTTCGATTTCGGTACGATGGTAAATTCGTACTATGATTCAGATGAATACTGTTTATCAAAGAAAAAGTAATGGAACTATAATCCTGGGACTTATTTTGTTTTTAGTGGTTTCATGCAAACATGAAATACCATTGCCTATTATTTCTAATGTTCCCGTTGATATTGGGAATGGAAATACGTTGCCTTGTGATAGTGATAGTGTTTATTTCAATCAACAAATACTACCTTTTCTCATTGCTAATTGTGCTCAGAGTGGTCGTCATGATGCTGCATCGCATCAAGATGGGGTTACTATTACTTCTTATCAAACATTGATGAATTCAGGTATTATTGAAATTGGTGATCCCAATGATGGAGATCTGATTGAAGTAATTACGGATACCGATCCCAGTGATAGAATGCCTCCTCCTCCAGCTGCTTTGTTAACTGCTCAACAAATACAATTAATTCAGACTTGGATTGCACAGGGAGCCCAAAACTTAAATTGTGATGGCGGTTGTGACACATCAAACGTTACGTTTAATGCTGTTATTAAACCCATCATGCAAAACAAATGTCAAGGTTGTCATCAAGGGACGAGCCCTGGTGGAGGCGTAAATCTTTCCACCTATTTAGGAGTTCAGGGCTCGGCCATCGATGGCTCTTTATTAGGATCTATCGAACATGGATCCGGATGGAGTGCTATGCCTAAAAATTCCAGTAAACTACCCGACTGCGATATTGCGAAAATTCGCATTTGGGTGAATGCCGGAGCACCCAATAATTAGTTAAATAAAAATAGCAAATAGAAAACAAAGTGGAATTATTAAAAAGACTTCCGAATTCATTGATACTATTGACTGTACTTGGTCTCTTGTTTTCGGGCTGCTATTATGATGTAGAAGAAGAATTGTATCCCAATAATGGCGTTTGTGATACTACTAATGTAACGTATGTATTGACAATAGCTCCCATCTTAAATCAACAGTGTAACTCATGCCACAGCGGAGCGGCACCAAGCGGAAATATTGATTTAAGTAACTATGCGAATGTGAAATTGTTTGCTGACGATGGCTCACTCTATGGCTCAATGAGTCATAATCCTAACTGGTCACAAATGCCGCAAGGAGGCAATAAATTGGATGATTGTATTTTGTTAAAAGTGAAGACTTGGATTGATAGTGGAACCCCAAATTAAATAATATGAAAAAATTAGGATGGACGTTATTGCTGCTATTAGTAATTGCAGGTTTGCTTGGATATTACATGTACAATATGCCTGTAGAAAGCCTTGAAAATGTAAAGCCTATTGCAAATTTATCCGCCGATTCTATTTTTCAATTGTATGAACAAGATGAAATTAAAGCCAATGAATTGTATTTGGATAAAGTAATTAGTGTGACAGGAAAAATTCAAAGTGTGCTTTCAGACACAAGTGGGCTGTCCGTGAACTTGCAAACAAGCTCTGGATTATTTGGGGTAACTTGTAAATTGGATGCAGAACATTTAGACGTCTCTCAATTTACTGAAGGACAAATGGTGCAGGTGAAAGGTCTCTGTACGGGATACTTAATGGATGTTGTTTTAATCAGATGTGTTGTGCAGCCGTAAATAAATTGATGAAATTAAAATTGGTAATTAATAACTTCACAGAACAATGAAAAAAGTAAAATTAGGAGCTCTATCCGTCATCGCAATAATAATTTCTACCGCATTCGGAATTTTGAGTGATAATGGAAAGGCAGGATATACGGGCTCTCCAGGGGAATTGAAATGTGACGACTGCCATAGTACTTATGGTAATTCGAATACAGGTCCAGGGTCTATTTATGTGACATCTTCAATGAGTAATTGGCAGTATGTACCTGGTCAAACGTATACAGTGAATGTAATAGTTAAGCAAACAGGGAAACCCTTGTTTGGTGTTGGATTTGAAGCATTGACTTCAACAAATGCAAATGCTGGTTCTTTGGTAATTACTAATACTGCAAAGACTCAAACAAAAACTAAAACCGTAAGTGGAATTACCAGAAATAATGTTGTACATCAACAAAATGGTGGACTTCAAAATGATTCAATGATTTTTACTTTTAATTGGGTAGCTCCAACTTCGAATCTGGGAAATATTACTTTTTATTTTGCAGGGATAGCAGCTAATAATAATGGAAATGAAGATAACGATTATGTTTATCATAGCACAAAAGTTGTTTCTCCAGCAAGCACTACTGCAATTAATGAAAATGTAAATACGTTAAAATCATTTAAAGCTTTTTTAAATAGCGAAGGACGAATTGCCATTGAATTTTATTCGACTCAAGTCGATCAACCTCGCGTTAATGTATTTGATATGAATGGAAGATTAATCAGCTCTGAAATGATTGGTGTTTGCCCATCTGGTGAAGTGAAATCGAGCATTGGTATTCCAGCAGATTTGAAAAGTGGAAATTATATGATCTCAATTTTGTCTAATAACCAAAAATTAAATTCTAAATTATTTATCCCTTAAACTTTATAATTATGAAATCAACCTTAAGTATTATTATGTTGTTTATTCTGTTTTCTGCAAGTTCAGAAGCTCAAAACAGATATTTTACCCGAACCGGAAAAGTGTATTTCTTATCAGATGCACCCTTGGAGAAAATTGATGCTAAAAATGCTCAGGCAACGAGTGTTTTCGACGCTTCAACTGGTCAATTTGAGTTTGCCGTTCTCATGAAAGCTTTTGAGTTTGAGAAGGCTTTGATGATGGAGCATTTCCATGAAAATTATGTCGAATCTGATAAATATCCAAAGTCTGTTTTTAAAGGTGTAATCGCAGATATTTCAAAGATCGATTTTAATAAGGATGGGGTTTATCCTGTAGTTTACAAGGGCACTTTGATGCTGCATGGTGTAACTAAAGAGATGGAAGGTAAGGGAACTTTTACGGTGAAAGGTGGAAAGGTTATTGGTCACAGTGATTTTGCGATTTTACTGAGTGATTATAAAATTGAAATACCCAGTTTGGTGAAGGAGAAAGTATCAAATTCAGTAAAAATCGTAGTGGATGCGAGTTATGATAAAATGTAAGAGATTCTGTTTTTCCTGGGAATTTTTGTCATGTTGTGTGCGTCAAACGTATTCGCACAAGATGATCTTTTAGGATTGCTCGGTGATGAAGAACCGAAAAAGGAATTTGTAAAAGAATGCGTTTAAGGCAACAAGAGTCATTAGTGGGCAGTCGTTGGAACATGTGGCTGCTGGCGTTCTCGATTTTCGGATATTACATCGATTTGGTCGTGTGAATGGCGGGTCTAGAGAAGCGTACGGCCTGGATCAAGCTACCATTCGTCTGGGATTGGATTATGGAATAAGTAATCGGATTATGATCGGACTTGGCAGATCAAGTAATAAAAAAGAGATCGATGGTTATATAAAGTATAGGATGATCTGGCAAGGCAAAGGAAAGGGTTCTATTCCATTTTCAATGATCTTGATTTCTGGTTTTGCTAAGAATGGTTTGGAATGGGCAAATCCAGAGCGAGAGAACTATTTCACCTCGCGTTTTGCATATTTTAATCAAGCGTTGATTGGAAGGAAGTTTTCTGATTCGTTTAGCATACAGTTGATGCCGACGATGATTCATAGAAATCTTGTAGCAAAGTCAATAGACCAACATGATATTTATTCGATGGGGGTAGGAGCAAGAGTAAAACTAACTCGTCGACTTTCTTTCAATGCAGAATATTTCTATCTTCTTCCCGATCAGTTGGGAGCAGAAAGTACCCATCCATTGTCGATAGGTTTCGATATTGAAACAGGTGGTCACGTATTTCAATTACATTTCACAAATGCACTCGGCATGAATGAACGTTCTTTAATTACAGAAACGAATGGTAGTTGGGAAAAAGGAGATATTCATTTCGGATTTAATATATCCAGAGTGTTTACTCTATCAACACCTAAAGGTTATCGGAATAAGTAAAGTATAAATATTAATTATTGCATTTTCCTACTTTAATATTTTTAATTGTCCAGTTGGAAATGTAAAACGCTGAATTTTTATTTTAATGCGTATTATTGAAAATAATTAAATGTTTTAATCGGATTTACTTTCAATAATTCAATGCGAGAGGTATTTATTCTGTACCCGTAATTTATTGCTTTTAAATTTTAAAGTAGTTCGAAAACTTGTTTGTATAAATAGCTTTAATATTTTTAATGAAACTTAAAGAGGAATAATTTATTTTCATTCAGTATGTATTTTTCCTTGTTCAGTGATATTTATTTTGTCTGCGCTTTTAAATTTTATTAGTTTGATTTAAATTTAAAACCTAATAAAATGAAAAAAATGAAACTCTCGATCTTAACCTTGCTTGTGGCATTGTTAACTGGTCAAAACATCAATGCTCAATGTCCTGTTCCATCTGGATTAACTGCCAATAGTAATGGTGTCACTAGCGCAAATCTTTAGTTGGCAGCCCTTGAGTGGAGTTACAAGTTATTTAGTGAATGTAGAAGATGGTAGAAATAACCCGACACCGTTTTTAGTTACAGGGACAACCGTGAATCCAATGTTTGTTGTGAATGGATTAACAGGTGGATTTGTCTATAAATTTAAAGTGAGATCTAATTGTGGTGGAAATCACAGCAGTTGGTCCCCATGGTTTACATTTGTCGCTGGAGGTGGCGCTATCAATTGTAATTTATTAACGGGTCTTTCGGTTTCGAATATTACTTCAACTGGTAGCACTTTTTCTTGGAATCCGAGTCCAGGAGGTCTGGGATATAGGATAAAAGTTGAGGATGGATCAGGAAATCCGATAAATTATTCTTTTGTTGCGAATACACTATTGAATAGCTATACAATTTCAGGATTAACCCCGTCATCTAATTATAAAGTGAAGGTGCGTAAACTTTGTGCTGTGGGTGTAACAGGTCCATGGTCTGCTTGGATGCCTTTTACGACTGCCGCTTTACGCTTAACGGGATCTGATGATGTTGAGGAGGCTTTAATATCTGTTCATCCTAATCCTGCAAGCCAGTATTTTCAACTGGATGTGAATAGCGATTCTGATGAGAAAATTAGAAAAGTAGAATTGTATGACTTAACAGGGAAAATGGTTGCTAGCGAACTTGTAAGCGATGAAACTACATTCAAGTTTCCCATCCAAGATTTTAACAATGGGGTATATGTTGTAAAAATTCAGACAAACAATAATTATATTTCAAGAAGGTTAATTGTTTTGAATTAAATTATGAGATAAGGGTGGTTGTATAGATATACAACCACCCTTATTTTATGATTTAACAATATTAGTTTTTTTAATAGATCCTCAATAGAAAAACATATGATACGCTCTTTTTAAATATTGCCCTAACTTTCTAAGAGGCTTCATGATCATCGTTGTCATTTTGGGTTTCATCCCATTTAATTTCCAAGCCATCTTATCTTCAAGGTTTGCTTTTAATTTTACAAAGAAGCTCACATTACTCACTCCACCCATTCTCATCTTTACAATGACTTCGTTTAAATAAGCGAGCTTGATTTGATTCTTGTGAATTAAACGTAACATCAGTTCGTAATCGGCTGAAAGTTTTAATTCTGTATTGAAGCCACCATGCTTCTCGTATGTTTCTTTTTTTACAAAAAATGTAGGATGTGGAGGCATCCATCCTTTTAAAAAGTCTCCTTCCTGATAAGTTCCCGATTCCCAAGTACGCAATACTTTGTCGGTATCGTTTCGATTTACAAAAACTAAATCAGCATATACACCTTCAGCCTCTGGATTATCTTGAAACGTTTTAACAATTTTACTGAGTACTTTTGGGTGAGAATACAAATCATCAGAATGTAACATTCCTACAATATCTCCGGTCGCGTGTTTTATGCCCTTGTTCAATGCATCGTAAAGTCCTTTGTCTTTTTCAGAAACAACCTTGGTGATTTTGTCTTTGTATTTTTCTGCAATTTGTAAAGTGTTGTCCTTTGATTTTCCATCAATAATTAAATATTCTACATTCGGATAGTCTTGCATTACTACCGATTTGATTGTATCTTCTACGGTTGCTGCACTGTTATACGTAATGGTAATGATCGAAATTTTCATGCGAATGACTAAATATTATTGATCTGAAATTTGACGCGCTCTGATTTTCAAAGCCGGGTTTCCTTTATACAGAGAATTTGCCTCTAAGGTTTCTGTAGCGACAGAGTGAACCGTTAGAATGGAATGAGATTTTAACGTTACTCCTGGACAAACTACAGCCATAGCACCTACCCATGCGCCATTCTCTAGTGTAATTGGCTTGACAATCAAGTCAAAAGCTGTTTTTTTGTAGTTGTGGTTTCCACAGAGCAGAAACGATCCTTGACTCAAACAACAATGACTTCCGATCGTAACTTTAGCCAAATTATCAATCCATACACGTTCTCCAATCCAGGTATAATCACCAATGGTAAGTAACCAAGGGTATTTGATGTTCACACCAGGCTTAATGACGACACCCTTCCCCACCTTTGCGCCAAACAGTCGAAGTAAAAAAACTTTTAATCCACTCAATGGATTAAGCGGATTGATGAAAAAAAGTATATTGATAAAATACCAACAAGTTCTTGAAAAAATGTTTCCGCCAGGATGGTACCAGCTGTTGTTGTAGTTAGATCAGTTTGTTTTTCCTGCTGACATTCTTTATCTTTTAGGAGAATAGTTCTTTATGTTGCTGGATGGATTGAGGATGAAAAATAATTTGCATAGCAAATTTTTGTGCTGATTGATTCCAAATGTCAAAAGTTTCCTCGTCCATTTCTGCTGCATCATTCAATACTTGAAGAATTTTATCTTCATCTTTCAACGTTAAATCCCATCCAGCTAATTTCTTTTCGAGATCTCTCCATGGCGTTTGATCACTAATAATTACCGGACATCCTGCAGCCATACTTTCAATGATGGAATGACCGAAATTTTCATTAAAGGTAAGTAAAATACTGAAATGATATTTTTTAAGAGTTTCTGTTACCTGGTTATTGGCTATAGCTCCCTTATAATTCACTTTTACATGTTTCGGCATAGATCGAATAAGGACCTCACATTTAGACCAGTAATTTGCATCTTCTATGGGTCCAAAAATGTCAAATTGAATTTTATATTGTTCCGATGTTTTTGAAAGCAGATGTAGTGTTCCTTCTAAATTTTTCTTGATGGATATTCTTGAAAGAAATGCAATTTTCATTTCTCCTTTCTTTTTAATTTTTTTGATGGGATTGATTTCTCTTCCTTCGCTGAGATTCAGTGCTATTTTTGTAGATGCATTTTTTCCAAAGATTTTTTTTACTTCCGCAGATTCGCCTTCAGAGGAAGCATGCCAGCGAATGGTACTACAAAGTCCTGTAATTTTCATCCAAGATAAAAATATTTTTTTCTTTGCTGCTTTTATTTGTAATGCTCCTGCACCCAACATGCCACGAGGTGCAAGAATTACTTTACGAACTGGAAAGTGTCGTTTACGAGCTAAAAGAGGATAAACAGTAAATACTTTTGAAAATACAGAATTTAAATAAATAAAATCCGCTCGCTCTTCTTTTAAAATTTTAGCAATTTCATTGTAGTTTCTTTTTGCTTTTGATAAATACAAAACATCACTTCCATCAGGACCTTTGGTCCATTGGTCGCTTTTTACGAGAGGATAGGGAATTTCTTCGTGCAAATCTAGATCAGAAGTTACAATGCGAAAATCGTAATCATTTTTTAAGTGACTGTACATATTGGCGATCGACCGAATGGGTCCACCGGCCTTGTATCCCGGTAAATACCAGTCTACAAAAATTAATATTTTTTTCTTGTGATTCACTTTTACAAAGATCAAGAATTGATCTGATTCTTTTCCATCCAGTTTTCTAATACAGTACACAACCACATGTCAAGCCAACGTACTTGTTTATCACCATTTAGGAATCGTTGCCAGGTAGTAAGCAAATAATCACCCTGAATGAATTCTCGTTTTGCTAAGTTGCGTATTGATTGATCACACAACGGTTTTAACTCTTTTCGTAACCATACTTCCCAAGGGAATACAAAGCCCATTTTAGGACGATGAACAACTTCATGTGGTAGTAAATCACCTAAGCTATCTACTAATAATTTTTTAGGAATGATGGGTTTTTTATATTCATCTGAAATGCCCAACACGTATTCTACTAATTGATAATCGAGGAAAGGAACCCGCACCTCTAAAGCAACGGCCATGCTCATTTGATCGGTATCACGAAGTAATACATTTTGCATATAGCTGGTAATTTCAGCAATACTCACTTGACTTAATAGCGGTAACTCTTTGCCGTTTGGAGCAAGTTCAATGTCTAATACATTTTGCATGGCATCTGAACCCAAAGTAGGAATTCCGAGAATTGACTTTACATAATTGGGTAAACCCACTTGACGAGACAATGGAAATGTATTTCTCAAACTAACATCTTTTAAGCTAAGTACCTGAGACATTTTTGCAGACGAAGTATCTTTCTTTATGCCTGAATAAATATTTCCTGCAAACTGCCTTAACGGTTGTGGAATGTTATAGAGCCAATTTTGTGCTTGCAATTTTAAGCTTCGATTAAAAACAGGATAGCCTGCAAAGATTTCATCGCCGCCTAATCCCGATAACGCCATGGTAATACCGGCATTTCGCGTAATCTTCGAAACAGTATACGAGTTAGGCCCATCGCCACTCGGATGATCTAACGACGCTAGTGCTTCAGGTAACTCTCGAAGAAAATCATCTGGAGTAAGTCTAAATTCATGATGGTCAGTTCCAAATTTGTTAGCGACTAATCGCGCAAATTTAGCTTCACTAAATTCTTCTTCATCAAATACAATAGTAAATGTCTTAACTTTTTGAGATTGGATTTGGCTCATCAATCCGACTACCGCGCTTGAGTCGATACCGCCACTTAAAAATGCTCCAAAAGGAACATCACTTATTAACCTTCTTTCAACGGCATTATATAAAAGAGAATGTACATCCTTACATACTTCTTCGTATTTTTTCCCTTCTGAAGCTACCGAATAATTTTCTCGTGGAGACCACCATCTCTGTATCTCAAACTTCTCTTCTTTTACACTTAAATAATGACCTGGCATTAGCATAAAAACATCCTTGATAAGAGTATTTGGAGCATGCACAGTTTGGTAACTAAAATATTCTTGCAAAACACTTTTATTGATTTCCCGACGCACCAGCCCCGATGCTAATATTCCTCGAATTTCAGAACTAAATAGTAGAACATCATTTTGCAGGGAATAATACAGCGGTTTGATCCCTAATCGATCTCGTGCAATGAATAACTCTTTATTTTTTTTGTCCCAAAGGGCAAACGAAAACATACCGTTGAATTTGTGCAAACAATCTTTCCCCCAAGTTAAATAAGCAGCAAGGATTACTTCAGTATCATTTTGAGATTTAAATGGATAATTTACAAGTTCCTTTCTAATCTCTTTAAAATTATAAATTTCACCATTGAAAACAATACACAGTTGATCGGAATGATCAAACATAGGTTGATGACCTGCAGGACTTAAATCCAGAATAGCTAGTCGACGATGACCTAAGGCAATTTTTTCTTCAATAAATAATCCTTCATCATCGGGACCACGATGTGCTATAGCGTCATTCATCAACGATAAATATCGGTGAGCTGACTCCGTACTTTTTAATCCATAGATTCCACTTATGCCGCACATATTATTTTTGTTCGATTATCTTCCAAACGGTAGCTGCCCATATTTTAGGCGTTATATTTTGAGCGAGCTTTTTACTTTCCTCTCCCATCTTTCGCAATTCTTCATCGTTTAAGTTGATGATTTTTTCAATAGCTTCCCTTACGGAAGAAATATTTTTTGGTTGTGTAAAAAACCCATTTTTTCCTTCATGCAAAAATGCACTTGCGGCGCTAGTAGTCGTGCTGCAAATGAGTGGAAATCCAGCGGCAGCAAATTCATGAACCACTACTCCCCAGTGTTCGTAATGAGCAGGAAGTATAAATACACCCGTTTCGGCAAGATACGGTGCCAATTCGTGAGGTTGGATGAACCCAATTTTTTTGATCGCAGGATGATTAGGAAATTCAATTTCTAATTCTCCTTTACCAACACACCATAATTCCCAATCTTTTCTTTCCTGCTCATTCAATGATAAAAAAGCTTTCCATAACTCACGAATTCCTTTCAATTCGGTGTATCGACCTAAAAAGATAAATCGATGTGGAAATTTTTGTTTTTTTGAGAGTCTGTAACTTCCTTCGTATTGAGCAAAAAGTGCAGTGTCGGCAGAATACATACCTAGTAATAACCTTGAATCTTTAAAACCCAGTTTGCGGGCATATTTCGCATTCGGCTCGCCAGGTACCCAGCAATGTGTAAATAATGAGGGGAGGTATAGCGGACCCATTAAGCTGGCTATTCTTTGCTTAAATGTTCCGAGCCAAGGGTTGTCCAGACTCAAAACAACAGGTATTTTCTTTTTTAAATATTTCGCCACGCCTAAATATCCCTTGTCTGCCCATCCACATATAAAAACAAAATCAGGATTTATTTTTTTTACTAAATCAATAAGTGAGGAGTTGTTATAATCTTTGCGCTCGTATAATGTTATGTTTTCACTTAATTTAAAATGAAACGGAGCCACAGCAACTACCGGATAACGCATAAGATGTACCTCAACTTCGTAGGAAGCTGCTAACTGTTCCATACAAGCTTGCACAGATCCTGCAAGCTCAAAGTACAGGAAGAGCGCTTTCTTGCGTGGCTGGTTCATCAACTTTATACTGTATTAATGTAATGGCTAATAGCGCCATAATTGTAAATGGATTTAGCGAAGCTTGAAACCATGCTTCGAAAGAAATGGAAAACATGATGGCAAACATAGTGGGAAATGCCAGATGACTATTTCTTGCTGCTTTAATAAACGTAGAGAAAAAACCATAAAGATAAAAACACAGTCCTACAATACCAGTATTTAACCAAACGGCTAAGTAAGTATTATGCACACCACCTTGATGCCCCAAAATATTTAACCAGTCTTTATTTTTTTCAAAGAGCCATTCTTCAAATGCAAACCCTCTACCTAAGAAGAAATAATATTTTTGAATTTGTTCCATGGCAAAGGTCCAAGCAATTAATCGACCAGATCCATCGTTCAAATGCTCAACGCGCATGTAAGCTCCAAGTCCTAAACTTGTGATTATATAGGGAAGATTTTCATTGATAATTTGAAAGAGAAGTGCAACAACAATCACAATGACAAATCCAATCCATGGAGAAATTTTGTAAAAACGAGCAAACATCATGAAGATCAAAATGGAGAAAATGGAATTTCTTGAACTTGCCAATAGGATCGACAGGATCATGGATCCATAAATAATAAATTTTTCGTTTCTTGTAAATATCTTTGGATACAATTCAATGGATGTATATACGATGATAAAAAATAATGTACTAAATGTACCAACTCCATTAGGGTTTCCTAATAGTCCATTATATCGTCCCTCTAAGTATGTCCAGTGACTTGGGAGAACAAATATCATTAAGAAGGCAATAATGTATAATATAGTTCCCATCCAAATAGTCTTTCGTAAGAAGTCTTGCCCCTCAACCTGTAGTTGTCGAAGAAAGTAATTCGGAATAACGGCGATCATTAAGAAAAATGAAAGTGTTTTTTGAAAGGATAAGAGTGGGGTGGGATGTTTGGTACTTAGAAAAAATGCCAGAATAAAAAATGGAATGAATGCATAATAAATTTTACTTCTAAGCGGGAAATTTTTAGAATTGAGGAAGAAAAATGCACACGCTGTTAATAAAGCAATGTCTTTTCCTTTGGTGGCAAAACTAAACTCCCAATGTCGATTGTCAGAGAGATAACAAATTAAAGCTATGGATAAAACTATTTCCGTGTAATATCCTTTTTGACGATATATTAAAAAGGCTGCAGGAACTAATCCCATGGCCGTTACGTCTACTACAATTCCTACAAACACCCAAATGAGGGAGATGATGATGAATTGATAGTTTTCTTTCGCGTAGGTAAGCATGCTTAGGCCATGAAATTATCAAATAAATCAAGATGTTGACGAGCTACTTTTTCCCAAGTGAATTTTTCAACTACTTTTTGGTAGGATTTTTCTGATAACGCCTTCTTTTCTTCTGGTTTTAGTTGGTAATAGCGTTGGATTGCCCATTTTAAGGCACGTACATTAGCCGTTTCAATGAGAAATCCGTTGTCAGAATCAACTAATTCTGCAGTAGCACCAGTGTCAGTAACGATGATGGGCATGGATGCTGACATGGCTTCTAAAACAACAGTAGGCATCCCTTCAAAAAGTGTATGGAAAACGAATAAGTCATTTTCTTCATATAAAGAAACTAAACGATCATCATCTGCAAAACCAACAAAATTAACATTAGGGAAGTTGTATTCCTTGATGTATTGTTCATACAATGGCCCTTTCCCAACGATGTTAAATTGCAATCGATTTAAATATCCTTCATTATTTAATTGTCGAACGGCATCCATTAAAATGTTGATTCCTTTGTTAAATGCAAATCGTCCAACAAATAAAAGTGAAATTTTTTCATCGTTGAATAAACGAGCCTGTAATGGTCCCGGATTTACCGCGTTTGGGAGAACTACTACCTTATTTTTGCCATTAGCGATTTCGCGATGAAGAATCTTAGTGAGGTTGCCTCCAAGGGATACAATTCTTGCTGCATGTTTGAATTGATATTTCTCGAATAAGCGAAGAGGTAGCGTTTTCATTCTATCAGAGAATGTCAAACTTTGAAAGGGTTCTAGTCCATGTGGATTCACGATTACTCTGTTTCCAAATTCTGGCAATCCTTTTAAGACGCTTAAACCTTGTGCATATATAATAGCTTTTGGATATCGTTTAATTATATCATAAACGAGTTTTGAATACTCCCAACATTTTCTAAGATAGAATCCGTCGAACTTAAAGGGTATTTTAATTTCCTTAATTCCTAGTTCTATTGGAAAAACTTGTTGTTCGTGTGGATGTACTACAATTATCTCTAACGTATTTGCCTTAGCTAATTTCTCCAGGAGGAGCGCAGAATGCCTTTGCATACCTCCCACAGCGTGCGGAAAGATTCCATCAGTAATGAATAATAGTTGTTTTCGCACAATTATTATTTTTCAATTAAGGTTTTGATTCCTTCATTAATCCCGATGAGTGGTTCCCATCCAATAGATTTCAATTTACTTACATCGGCCAAAAGATGCATCCGCTCTACTTTTCGAACACGTGCTGGATCGACTTCAATTTCAATTTTCTCGCCAAGTTCTTCTGAAAATGCATCCACAATATCTGTTACTGCATATTCAATACCTCTGCCTAAATTGAAGGTATCGATGCCTGAGTTTACTTTTTGTAATAATGTGGATACGGCATTTGCCATGTCTGACGTATGTATAAAATCTCGTTTTGGAGTTAAATTTCCAAGATTAATCTTACGCATTCCACTGTTTACTTGATTTTGAATTTCAGGAATTAAATGTGGATTGGTTTCATTGGGACCAAATGCATTAAAGAATCTACAAATAATGGTTGGTGTGCCTGTCATTAAATGAAATTCATTGCATAAATGTTCTCCGGTTAGCTTCGACAAACCGTAGATGTCAAGGGGGCCGGTTGGGTGTTTTTCCGTCACGGCTTCATCGTAAATGGGATAAACAGCTGCTGTAGAAGCAAAAAATAATTTTTTTACTTTTTGTGTTTTGCACGCTTGAAGGATATGTGTTGTACCACGTATATTGATGTCGCTTGATTCATAGGGATGTTGGTTGCAATACGGAATAAAATGAACTGCCGCAAGATGTATTACAACGTCGGGTTGAATTTGTGCAAATGCTAAATCAATTTTTTCTTTGTCTCGGATATCTATAGTAAAGAAATGGCTATCAGGTACAGAGATAAATTCGCGCTTCCCGAATGATAAATTATCAATGACAAATATTTCGTGATTTTCTTTTTGTAGCTTGTTGATGACCGCGCTACCGATAAATCCTGCTCCCCCCGTGATGAGTGTTTTCATAGTTTTTTGACTTTGTATCGTCGATACTCTTTTAAATCAATTAAGATTTTTTATTAATTCTTTGTAGTTATTTAATTGGGCTTTTTTAGTGAAATTTAAATTGACAAGTTCCACCATTTTTGTTCTTGTAGCAAAATCAACGGAATCAAGAGTAGGTAACGGTTGTCCATTGGCGATGATTCCACATTGATGTGCTTGAACGAATTCACTATAATCACCAATGTTTTTGGAGATGATCACTTTGAGTCCTGCACTAAGATATTCAGCGAATTTTGTCGGTGAAGCAACTTGATTTGTTACGCTGTCTTCTCTAATTAAAATTCCCATATCGCAAGCGGATAGGGTGGATGGAACATCATGATGACTTACCCATTTTTGAATGATCTGTCCGGGAAATTCTTTTTCTAATTGCTGAATATTTTCTTCCGGCTTAGATAAGAAAAGAACTTTATTCTCGAATTTTTGTTTTAAGAACGGAGATAGATAACTCTGTAACGTGGAAAAAGATTGCCAACCTGCGGTTGATCCTGAATAGGCTAATACCACATCTTTCGAGTTAATTCCTAATGATTCACGCGCTTTTATTTTTTCTGCATCGCTGGTTACTTTTGGTTGAAAAGCGCTATTTAACGTACAGGGAATTACAACATGTAGTCCGGAAGCGTAGCCGTATTGTCTATTCCAGTAGTCAACTAATTTTTCAGTAACCGCAATTCTGAAGTCGCTTTCGATCACAGCCCTTTGTTCTAAAAAGTCTATTTCACGCTTCCAACTTTCTACAACATTCACATCATATTCTTTCCATTCTGCAGCTATTGCGCCTCTTCCATCAAAGCAGACTGCCTTTACAAAAGTGGAGTTTTTAATTTTTAGTGCCATATTCGCTGCAATTACATTTCTTGCAATAATGGCAGTAGGACGCATGATTAGGCAAAGTATCCAAAGTTGTATGGCATTTATTCTCCAAAAAGTTGCTTTTGGAAGCATTGGTAATACTATAGAATTGGGTAACTCTTTCTTTATTTTTTTCTTGTTGCTACTAAAATCATGCAAAGAGATAAATGCTATTAAACGAACCTGTCCTTTTATCTCTTTATTTAAAAAATGAATTACATCCATAACCTGACTGGAGAAAACACCAGAGGGCGGCTCAGCATATGTTAAGTAAAATTTCATTTATTTTTCAATTAAAGATTAATGGATTGTATCTTTCGGAGGATTTACAATTCGACTGGCCATTTCTGCCACCTTAAATCCAAAGAGATTATAAACAGAAAGATATTTTTTAGAGGTGGATAATGTTGGTTCTATCACCTTAATTTTTTTCATGTAAAGATTATGAAGTCGAATCGCTTCTTTTTGATCATATTTATAAAGAATTCGAATACTATCAAACATGATTTTATTAAAGGAGTTTTCTCGTTCTTCATTAATCATATTGTTTCCGAGTAAATGATCGTATATCCTCTCTCGTAAATGAATAAACCTTCTCCACTTTCCTGCTGGATCCGATTTAGTAATGGAGCCACTTACCCGTTCTCGATTGTAACTAATAATTTTTGTATCAAATAAAACATGACTTCCAGCGGCCAACATCCGAAACATTAAATCGTATTCTTGACTACTCAGTAACTCTTCTGTCCAACCTCTTACAGCAATCACTTTTTCTCTTCTGTATAGGTTTGACGTAGTTACTCCTAATCTACCTTCTAGTAATCCACACCATGCATCATCGTCTGGAAAATGGTAGGTTTCGGTAGTTCCATCTATGTTGTTACGTTGAAAATCATTTACGATGATATCTGGAGGAATTAAAGCTTTTTCTATTAGTTCAGACTGACGCTCAAATTTAGCGGGAAGTAAAATATCATCTGCATCAAAGAATTGGATGAAGTCACCTTTTGAAATTGCAAGTCCTCTATTGCGCGTGTATGTTGCACCTCTATTTTTTCGTTTAAATAGAGATATATTTTATTTGGAAATTCCTCTTGTAGCTTCCTAATAATATTTATTGTATTGTCAGAGGAACCATCGTCAATGCAAATGATTTCCTTTGCAGGGTGGGTCTGCTTGAGCACCGAATGTAATCCTTCCTCGATGTAGGTTTCTACATTATAACACGGAATTATGACTGAAATTGATATCATTTTAAATGGATGGCTTTTCTTTTAAGTAACTCTCTGCTATATTAATGAAATCTGTTTCAATGGTATGATTATTATATACGGATTTTAAAAATTGATTCATGACATATAAGTTGTGCCTACCTAACATTTTTGGATGTGACACCAGATGTAAGAAATTCTCGTGGTTTAGTTGTTTTTTGTAAACCATTAATTTGATTAAACTAAGATTTTCAAATGAAGCCACTTCATGCGTTCGACTAAATATATTGATACCCCTTTTCGATCTTGGTGTGTGCCCTTGAATAGGGTAAGAGGCCTGTCCTTCACCTAATCCATAGTCTTTGTCTAATTTGAAAATATTAAGGAGCTTTTTATAGATTCTGTCTAACAAATCTAAATTCTTAGAAATAGGAACTAAAGAGCTTCCAATTTGAATAAACTGTCCATTGGGATGTTTTTCAACTACTCTGTTTTCAAAACGATAAACGTGCTCTTTAGGAGCATCAGAATAGTCAAATACTTGTGCGTTCGAAAATTGATATAAATTGTTTACTACTGTTAAATCATATTGTATACTGTGTTCAAGAAACTGCTCTTTAAAATCACTAAAGGGCTGAATCGACCATCCACCTGCTCTGAATGCATTTATTTTGTATGCTGGGAAATGTGGATTTATAATTTCCTTTAATATGTTTACTGAGGATGTAAATACTATCTTTTTATCTTCAGAAGATAATTGATGAAAGCGATATCTTTCAATATTCGTAAGGTCAAATTCTCGTATGGAAGGATCATAAATCGCATCCAACCAATGAGGGTGAATATGCGGTTGAACATAGTGGCCGTCACGTATCATTTCAATTAATTGATTTGCTATTGCCGTCAAATCTTCATTGCATTCTGGGTGTGATTTGGACTGTTCTTTCAGCCTACACAAATAAGTTGTGTCTACAAAAAATATAGCCTTTGCTCCATGTGCCTTTAATAATTCTAAAAGTTTTTTTGTTGGAAGCAACATACAATCCAAAGGTCGACCGCTACGTCTTCCAAGAAATAGTTCGTAGTCAAAAGTAATAAGTAAGTTTTTAGTGCTCATGAAAATATTTTAATGGGTTGGTTTTCCTTTAGGTGATGCTATTAGTAGATATCCATTTTTAAATGTACGAATACCAGGTTCATAAGGTTTCTGATCGTACAAATCGATAATTCTATTGTCAAATCCATGTTGATGTGATATTATTTGGTAATGATCTCTTAATTCATATTCTACTTTTCTTGGACTGTATTCAATATAATATAGATCTGGATATAAGGTGTCTTTGAACCTTAATGCATGTGGATAGTGCAGGAATAAAATTCCATCCGGCTCTAAAATTAATTGAACTTTTCTGAAAAAGGCTCTTAATTGACTTGGAGGAATAAATTCTAGCGTTGAAACGCTGTAAATCAAGTTGAATTTATGGTCAAAGTCATGTTTTAAGAAATCATCTTTTATAAAGGTAGCGTTTGGAAGTTTCGATTTGGCAGCTTGTATCATTTCCTCGTTTAAGTCAATACCTGTTAATTCGAAGTCGCCTTTAATATTTATAAGATAAGCCCCTGCGCCACAACCTATGTCCAAAATTTTATCTCCGCTCTTTAGTTTTTGTTGGATAATCTCTTGTAATTTTAAATGCGTTTTATCTATTGCTTCCTGAACGGATGGTCGACTTGAAAAGCCTGCCATTTGTTGCGGACTTAATTGTGTGTTTATTTTAATTCGCTTATAGATTCCAAAATTTGTTGTCATGATTTTGTCCAAGCCAAGTCGGATAAATAAATTATTTACCAATATGTTGTTCGTAAGTAAAAAAAATATTTTTGAAATCATTTATCCTGCCATTAATTCTTGATCAATAATATCTGCTTTAGAATCTTTGTTTTTTAATTTTTGGAAGAATTCATAGATTTTAATAGAGGTAGTTTCTAAATCCATTTTCCATAAGTAGCCCTCTTTTAAATACCCACCAAACCCTTTTTTAAACCTAAAAACTCCTTCAAGTGCTTCATTTGAACTTCCTATTCGTACCCCTACCAAATCATAGTTTTGAACACCAGAATCTCTAAGCTTTTTCATGGATTCATAATGCAATAGCTTCATCGCACCATAAAGTTTGGAGTTTCCGCCTGAACCAGCATGTGTGCATAAGGATGTATTTTTACTATAGTTAATAAATATACCTCCTAAAGGTTGTTCGCCATCGTAAACGACTGCAGTTAAGGTGTGCTCCGATCCAAGGTGTTTTCTGCACTCATCAAAATAATTTTCTGTATCCTGATGGATGTTGGCTCTTTTCGTTGTTTGACAATATAAGTTGTAAAAATCATTGTATACCTCTTCGCCAAATTTAACAACTCCGCCATTATTTATACTGTGTTGAATGGCTTTTTTATATTTTGTATCATACGAGTTCAGTAACTCTTCGTCTGAGGCAAATAAATTAAGATGTGTAATGTAGGTGCCAAATGGTATCCACTTTGCCTTTTCCGGTACTGCAGAAATAATTCCTGCAGGATGGGGTTGAATGATACGATGTGCTATTTTTTGTGCTTTTAAAACTAATATTAGTTTATTAAAGAAATCAAGTTGTTGATTTGAATTTAATTCAACACCATTTTTGCTCGGCGCATTTAAAAACTGCGCCTCGCGAATGAATAACTTCGATTCAATAGCGATGGGGATCCATGCATTATAATTATTATCTCTAACTAGTAAAATTTTCTTTTTTATAATGATGATCGTAGAATTTCGAAAACCCAGGTAAATATTGAATGGGCCACGATTCAGTGTTGATTTCTGAAGGCGGTGATGGGTATTTTTTGTCAGTATAGCTATATATTTCCATTATTGTATCTGTTCGCTAAGTATGGGTAGTAATTGTTTGCAGATTGCTAATATTCTTTCAGTAGAATGGCCATCCCAATAAGGTGGAATAGTTCCGGTTTTATAACGACCTTCTATGATTTCATTGATTTTTTCTTGTACTATCTTATTGTCAAAAGGTACTAGCTCATTGGTTCCTATTGTTACAGTAGATGGTCTTTCAGTATTGGGACGAAGAGTAAGACAAGAAACTCTTCGGAATGTAGTCTCTTCTTGTATACCGCCACTATCCGTAATAACGAATTTGCAATCCGATGTCAAACGCTGGAATGCGAAGTAATCTAAAGGTTCTGTAAGAATTAGTCGTTTGTTATTTTTAACTCTGTTTAAAAGACCAAAATGTTCGATTTTACCAAGCGTTCTAGGGTGAATCGGAAAGACTAAATCGTATTTTTGAGTGATAAATTCTATAATGTCTATAAGCTTTTCTAAGCCTTCTTGATGATCAACTGTTGCCGGACGATGCATTGTCATCAAAACATATTCTTTTGATTTCAAATTGTATTGTTCTAATACCTGGCTTTGTTGAATTTTATCTTCAAATCCAACTAACGTGTCAATCATTGTATTACCAACAAAATGAATTTTGTGATTGGGTTTCCCTTCTTTCAATAAATTGTCAATTCCACTCTGTTCTGTTACAAAGAAGTAATCACTGATTTCGTCTGTTAATAAACGATTAATTTCTTCCGGCATTCCTCTATCAAAGCTCCGAAGGCCACTTTCTAAGTGTGCAACTTTCCTTCCTGTTTTATAAGCTGTAAAAGCTGCTGCGAAAGTAGAGTTAACATCTCCAACAACTACAACTAATGCTGGGTCAAAATCATTTATAACGGATTCAATTCGAATCATAATTTCAGCCATCTGCTTGTTGGCTGTATCCGGAGGAATATTTAAATAAAAATCAGGTTCTAATTCAAATTGACGAAAGAATACATCGGCCATTTTGTCGTCATAATGCTGTCCAGTATGAACTATCTTTATATCAAATGGATTTCCCATCTCCTCATTTACTTTTTTGAAACGGGTTATCTTGATAAAGTTGGGTCGCGTACCTACAACTATTAGAATTTTATTATTCATAATTTTTATTGTTCGTGCTTAATTTGAGATGACTCCATCATTGATCAAATCATTAATAAATATTTTGTTAAATTTAATAGCCCCTATATGATTCAAGTGTGTTGGGTCTGAGTAGTAATTAATACTGCCCATTTGTGGATAATGGGTATAATCATAATATTTTACTTCGTGTTTTTCAAACAACGGAACTACATCTTTGAGAAATTTATCGTGATCAACCATCGGGTAAATTTGAGGGGCGGGATGTGATACAGCTACAATTTTAATTCCATTTTTTTTACAATGGGCAAGAAGTAAGTTTAAATATTTTTTTTGACCTTCATCTCCCTTGTATTTCCATTTCATTTTCTCTAGGTCTTTCTTTTTTGGATCTAAAATTTTTCTTGATACTAAAAAACCATTGTTATATCCTAATGTGTCAATGTTCAATGGATCCATTGTCTTGTTAAAATATCGCAGTGTAATCATGTTAATTGCTCTGATATCATTAGATGAGATCGCTATTTCAATTGCAGTTTTGTCATCATTAACATTTTGTATAATATCTGATTTTGATTCTATGTCATTGTTCGTAAAAACCTTGTCGAACATATCCAAAATAAGAAGTTTACAATTGTCTTTCGAAATGAAATTTTTAACGATATAATAGGTGCACATCATATGTTGATTGCTTGTACCTAAATTGTATAGGTCTAGCTTATAACTATTGAAAACCTCTGGATTATAACCCCTGTAAGCATGCGAAGATCCCAAAACGATTGCATCCCATTTTTTTTCGGTATCAAAGTTTTTAAACTTCAACCACGTTCCACCTCCTTCCCACAAATTTCCTTGTGTAGCTCGATAAACAAAAGGAATTCCTCCTGGTTGAAGGAAGAATAATATTGCGAAAAGTATGAGGTATACCCCTATGAAGGATGCTATGAAGAAGAGACCTTTGCTGAGTAAAGTTTTCATAACTTAGAATTGAAAGTAAATAAAGGATACCTCACCGAAGAATCCAAATAAGACGATTGAAGCTACAATAAATGAATACAAAGCGTATTTCATATAAGGTTTTGGCAAAATTAATCTGCCTTTAATTATTTTATCAATAAAGGGGTCAATGATAAAGAACACGCCGATCATTAACATGATGAAGAGCGTTCTGCTGAAGTTTTTAGGATTGTCAGCCAGTACGCTTACAGAATTAATAAAGCTGGAGGCAGAATATTCTCCACCTGTAATTTTTACAATTATGCTGCATGCATCTTGAATGCTATTCGCTCTGAAGAATATCCAAGCAAAACAAGCTAATTGAAAGGTGATGAATACGTTTATCCAATGAATGAATTTATTGTTTTTGAAAAATTGTATACTTTTTCTCTCTAAAATATCATCTTTCAATATGGCTATCATTAAAAAAATACCGTGTAATGCACCCCATACCACATAGGTCCAATTGGCACCATGCCAGATACCGCTGATGAGGAAAACTAAAAATAAATTTAGCATCCACCTTGTTTTTCCTACTCGATTTCCTCCAAGTGGAATGTAAAGATAATCGCGAAACCAAGTGCTTAGTGAAATGTGCCAACGGCTCCAAAACTCTTTGATACTAGCAGCTAAATAGGGTGTTCTAAAATTTTCCATTAAGTCGTAACCCATCACACGTGCAGCTCCAATTGCCATGTCACTGTATCCTGAAAAGTCACAATAGATTTGAAATGCGAAAAAGTAGGAGGTAAGTAGCAATGTCATTCCAGTATGATCATCAGGACTCGTATACGCTATGTTTACTAAACCTGCGAGATTATCAGCAATAACAACTTTCTTGAATAACCCCCATATCATCATACGCAAACCACTGCTTAATCTCTGATAGTCGAAGAATTGTTTTTGATGGAATTGGTGTAATATGTTTTGTGGTCTTTCAATGGGACCCGCAACTAATTGAGGATAGAACATAACATATAAAGCATAAATGCCAAAATGTTTTTCTGCTTTATGTCGTCCATAATACACTTCAAAAGTGTAGCTCATGGCTTGAAATGTATGAAAAGACAATCCAATGGGAAGTGCAATTCCTAAGTATTTTAAAGCAGTAGCCTTATCGAATAATGCCAATGATGCCTCATTAATGTTGTCTAAAAAGAAGTTGTAATATTTGAATACCGCCAATACCCCGATATTGGCAATTAAACTACATATCAAATAAAATTTCTTTTTCTTGGGATCTTTAGTTTTTTCTAAATAAATTCCAGCGAAGTAATCGATAATGATTGTGCCGAAAAGAATTAAAATGTAAACGGGAATGAAATACATGTAAAAAAAACAACTGGCCGATAATAACATTGACCAACGAAAACGATGAGGCAATACGAAAAATAGTATCGTTACGATCGGAAAGAAGAGAAGAAATTCGAATGAATTAAATAACATAACTTTTGATTCCTTTTTCTACGAAAAAAACCGTATTTGGTTGTGAGATTCTAAGAAATTTGAATTTGATTTTACCAGCTAAGTTGTAAATCAGATCACTTTTTCCAATAATTCCTGATATTTATAGACGCCTGATATCTTTCCATCTGTGAGCTCGTAGATTTTGTTGCAATTTTTGAGTGTCGTAACTCGATGTGCAATAATAAAGATGGTTTTATTTACATTGGATAATGAGTCAATGGCTTCACTTACCTCTTGTTCGGTTTGATTGTCAAGGGCTGAAGTAGCTTCGTCAAAAATCAATACTTCCGCATTTCGATAGAGGGACCGCGCAATACTAATACGTTGTTTTTGCCCTCCAGATAAGCGAGATCCCCGCTCACCAATGACTGTATTCAGCCCTCCGGCAACGATTGAATTAATTCCTCTAAGGATGCTTGTTTTATGGCTTGATTTAAAAGCTTTTGATCAGGATTAGTATCCCCAAAGGTGATGTTATCTCTTATGGAAGCATCCATTAGAAAAATATCTTGTTTTACATAGCCTAATAAATTTCTCCACGATTGCATGTTTTCCGCGTCGACTTTTATATCATCAATATAAATTCCACCTTTTTGCTCTTGATAAAAACGTAAAAGGATGTTCATTAATGTTGTTTTTCCGGATCCCGAAACACCAACAATTCCAATTTTTTCGCCACGACTTATTGTCATCGATATGTCTTTTAACATATCTGTATTTTCTTTTGGAAAGCGGAAGTATAAATTTCTTATCTCAATCGATTTTTCAAAAGACATTTTACGATCGTCAGCATTCGAAATAATTTCGTGTGCTAATTCTGGATAAATAGAAATATTTTGTAATGCTGTCATGTTTTTTCGAATGTACATGAAAGAAGAAATTATTCTGTTTAAAGAGGGCATTAAACGATAGGCTGCAGCTGCAAATAAACTAATCATTACAATAGCTTTTTCGCTATTGTCGGTAAGAAAAATGGCATAAATAAAGATGAGTACAACTCCTAAAAGTGCAACAAGTTCATTGGCCCTTAAGGGAATTAAATTAGGCAAGTGGGATGCCATATTTAATTGATGATATCTTTTTTGTGTTTTTAAAAATTCATCTCTATAATGTGCTTCTTTATTCGCTAATTTAATGTCAGCATAACCCCCAATGGTTTGCGACAACGATCCAAGTGAAAGCGGAAATAGTCGATTCATCTCCTCGCCGATTCTAGATACTCTACTTCGAAGCAAAGCATAAATTAGCCAAGTGGAAGGCCCAATGATAATTGCAATAAATAAGAATAATTTGATGTCATACCAAGCAATACCACCTACCACTAAGAATAAAATTGAAAATTCAGAGATTAACATGATGGTGGGCATTACTACCCAGGTTACGTAAGAAAGAGGATTGTTTAAAATATGATGCGTAATCACACTGCTTTTCATTCCTGCAAATTGATGGAATTCAAGATTGAAGTATTTATTGAATTGCTTCCTCGTAATTTTATAGGCTAACGTAGCCGTAAAGCGTGTTTCTAAGTAATTTACGAAAATTCCATAGACACTTTTTACAATGAAAAAACCTAATACACTTAATATCATGAAAAGCAAGAATGACTTCTCAGAATCAAATTGTAAGTAATTATAAACCGAGCTGAGGTATTCATTGGAGTGAATGACTGATGTATCTGTAGCTAGCTTTATGAGAGGTAAAATTGAGGCAATCCCAAATACATCAAGGATGGCTGAAGAAAAAATCAAGACGATTAAGATGGCTGCCTTCTTACGCATCGGACCATCTAAATGCATCTTAAAACTGTTAATGACTAACGGAAAAGCATCTTTATTAAGTGTAGAGCCATCTTCACGTTCTTTTTTGCCTAAGTTTTTTTTCTCTTTTGTAATCATTTTTTAATTCTTCGAAAAGTTAGGCATAGTATCCACCGCCATATCCTGCAGGGATGTTTTTTGTATTGACATTATTCAAAATAAAACTCAAATGTTTGATTTGATTTTTTTCAACGATTTGATGTGCAATTTCAACGAAGTCTCGTTTAGTATAACCTGCTTTAACAACATATAAGTTTAGATCAGCATGCTTCATAAAGACTAAGGCATCCGAAAGTAAACCAACTGGAGGTGTATCGATGATAATGTATTCATAATGTAATTTTAATTCTTCAATGAGTTGTTCCATCATCGGATCAACTATCAATTCTGAAGCATTCGGTGTTCTCGGCCTGTTAATATAACTTGTAGATTATCAATCGTTGTATCTTTTATTATTTGATTCATGTTGGCCTTGCCCACTACATATGAAGTAACACCTACATCGTTTTGAAGGTTGAAAGCATTGGCCTGTTTGGGTTTGTGTAAGTCAAGATCTATTAATATTACTTTCCTTCTTGCTTTGGCTAATGTAATAGCAGCAGTATTAACCGCACAAAAAGTTTTTCCTTCACTCGCTACAGAGGAAGTAACGAGTAAAACTTTGTTCTTGACTTTGGGAGCAAAATAGCTAAGATTTGTTCGAATTACTCGGAAAGCTTCGGCTACTTGCGATTGTGGAAATTTGTCGACAACCAAATATTCACTCTCCGCATCTTTTGATGCACCAATTACGCCGATAATGGGGAGATTGGTAATTTCTTTGAGCTCATCTTTTGTGTTTATAAAATTATAAAACATACTTTTAATGAAAATTAACAACATCGTAAAAGCGAGCCCAATTCCAATGCCTACGGCTAATGTTTGTACCAATACGGGTCGAACAGATCCGTTGCTATAAGCAGGCTCAAGTACTGTTTTGTCTGCTACAATTCCAGCTTTTGCAATAACTGTTTGTGCTCTTGTCTCTAACAGAAATTCATAAATCTTTGCATATATTTCTACGTTACGACTAATATTTACGATGCCCCGTTGTGTTGTTGGCATCTGTCGCATGGTGGATTGATATTGGTTAAGTTGTCCACTAATACTATTAATGTCATTGGTTAGTTTTTTACGGATATTTAAAACGATACCCATAATATTTTGACGTAGGATGTTGATTTGTTCATCCGTTTGTTTTACCATCGGACTACTTGCCGTGCTACTAAAAAGTAAATTCGTTTTTTTCTGTTGTAATGCAAATAATTCGTTGAATGAACTTGATAAAGCGGGATCATTTTGTTCAGCAAGAATAGCAGGCGAAATCGCCATGTCTGCATCGTTGGAGGTCAAATACTCATACAGCATGTCGATGGACTTTAGCTTAATTCCAATCCTGTCTTTTTCCGATTCAAACTCAACGACTCGTTGAAATAATACACTCTGCTCACTTCCTAAATTGAAAGTGGTTTTTTTCTCGCTGAAATTGTTCTAAATTACTCTCGACTCCATTTAATTGACTCTCTACCTCGTTCAATTGCCCATCAATGAACTGAAGCGTATTGTCATTAACTTTTTTATTGAGAGAAATGCTGTTTTCAATGTATATCTCAACCATGGTATTTAAAAAGTCGATGGCTTTTTCAGTTACTTCGTCCTCTATAGAAATAGTGATTACACTTGCTTCTTGAACAGGTTCGATTTTTAAAAGAGCTTTATATTTCTTTATCAAGTTCTGATGATTGTGAAACTTGAATTGATATGAAACCTCCCCGATTTTCGGATTTTTACTGATAACACTGGAATCAGGCATTACTAAAAAAGAAAATTTAGGTGTAATTACAGGATCTCCAAAATCGGATTCACCACCTTTCGTATAATTTTCTGTATTAATATCCCATCTGAAACGATTTTTGTTTAAGATTTTTAATGAGATTGGAACTTCATAGAGCGAAGGGTCAATTAATTTTCCTGTAATATCAAATGGTGTTCCTTTGTAAACTTCACCTGTCTTAAGTCTTCCTTCTATGTAGTAAGAAATATCAAGACCGAGCTTTTTAATCGTCTCGTCAATAAAACGAGTTGATTTTAATACCATAATTTCGTTAGTTACCTCCTCGCTTTCTGGAATGACAGGTAACGACTCACTTAATGCATCTTTAAAAGGATCTTTCGGTGGTTTAATTAAAATTTGCGTCGTAGCGCATAAAACTTTGTGGCTTTGTATAAATAAAAAATAGCCCCTGAAATACCCATCCCTAAAAACAAAACAAACCACATCCAGTTTTTTCCAATAATGGAAAGTGTTTTTTTTATGTCTTTTTGGTCGATAAGGCTGTTGCTTCCGATCATTTTATTTTCCATAGTAATTTTAATGAGAAATTCTTACTTTGTTTTTGTACGTTCTTGTTACTAATAAAGTTCTCAAATCAATAAGAACTTTTTAACTTAAATAATTCATTCAAATTCTATTTTTTTAAATTGATTGAATCGAATTTTTGTTGGAGTTATCTAGTTTAAAATAAATTTTTGGCTTTAACGTAGCAAAATTAGGATTATTCTTCAGCTTTGATCAATATCTAGTTTATCGAAAATAAAAGGTTTGACTAATTTGTAGTTTAATAGGGCAGAATAGAGTGCTTTTAGGGTGAAAAATGAATTTTTTCAACAAAGAATAATCCTATTTTTACAGGCTGTAACATACTTTGCGTAATTGGCGTTAAAACCATTGTATCTTACTGCATTTTATCTTTTATCTTTTTTCTAATCTAGCCTTAATATTTGGTTATTAGATAGTTAGAAAGAAAATGGGGATGATCCAATGCCATAAATTAATAATATCAGTAGATCGAAAATTTGTTATCAACGATTATGAAAAAAGCACTTATAACTGGAATTACTGGACAAGATGGAGCATATTTAGCTGAACTTTTACTCGATAAAGGGTATGAGGTTCACGGTATTAAGCGCCGAAGTTCAATGTTTAATACGCAAAGAGTGGATCACCTTTATGAAGACCCTCATGAAAAGGGGGATTCGATTTAAATTACATTATGGAGATCTTACTGACTCTGTTAATGTTATTCGAATTATCAATGAGGTGCAGCCCGATGAGATTTATAATTTGGGCGCTATGTCACACGTTCATGTGAGTTTTAATTCGCCAGAATACACTGCAAATGCAGACGGTTTAGGGGCATTAAGAATTTTAGAGGCAGTTAGAATGCTCAACATGACAGAGCGTTGTCGTATTTATCAAGCATCTACCTCCGAGCTCTATGGTTTGGTTCAAGAAATTCCGCAGAGAGAATCTACCCCGTTTTATCCGAGATCACCTTATGCTGTAGCTAAATTATATGCTTATTGGATTTTTGTGAATTATCGTGAGTCATATAATATGTATGCCGTAAACGGAATATTATTTAACCACGAATCACCTTTGCGCGGAGAAACTTTCGTAACTCGTAAAATTACAAGAGCGGTAGCCAGAATAGCACTTGGTTTACAGGATAAAGTCTTTATGGGTAATCTGGATGCTAAACGTGATTGGGGTCATGCAAAAGATTATGTAGAAGCGATGTATTTGATGCTTCAACAAGAGAAACCTGAAGATTTTGTGATTGCTACTGGAATTACTACATCGGTGCGTGATTTTATCAGTATGGCTTTCCGTGAATTAGGAATAGAGTTGGAATGGACGGGTAAGGAAGAAAATGAAATTGCTACCGTTAAAACAATTACCCAAACTGAATACGCCGTAAAACCCGGTCAAGTGGTCGTTAATATTGATAAGCGTTACTATCGCCCAGCCGAAGTGGACTTGTTGATTGGAGATCCTACAAAAGCAAAAACCCAATTAAACTGGAAACCTAAATACGATCTTCCCATGATTGTAAAAGAGATGGTAGCAGCCGATTTGGAATTATTCAAACGTGATCGTTACTTGAAAGATGGTGGACATACAGTAATGAATTATCACGAGTAAATAATTTAAAAATTTAATAATTTGAAAATTTGAAAATGAGTTATGTCGAAGCTTCGCTATGAAAATGAAGGAAATTGACATAAACAGACATGGATGGAATTAAGAAGATTATTTTGAATTTAACTTATAATTATGGCAATTGTTATTTCTTAATGAGTTTAAGCTCACAACAAAACCGTCATCTGAAATGAAGAACAACATCTATTATTTATTAAATACCAACTAACTTGTTCAAACAGCATTTCAGCGACATGTATTCATCGCGAGGCTTCGCGATAACTCATCTTCATATCGCGAGGCTTCGCGATCAAATTAAAAAGTTTGATTTAAACGAAAAGTTAGAAGTTACTAAGAATGCTAATAGACGAAAAAATATACATCGCAGGCCACCGCGGAATGGTGGGTTCTGCAATCGTTCGAAATCTTCAAAAGCGTGGATTTAAAAATTTAATTTTAAAAACCTCGTCGGAATTGGATCTGAGGAATCAAATAGAAGTTGAGCAATTTTTTACTCTCCATAAGCCGGACTATGTTTTTTTAAGTGCAGCTAAAGTAGGCGGGATCGTAGCTAACAATACTTTTCGTGGAGAATTTATTTATGAGAATTTGATGATTCAGAACAATGTGATTCATCATGCTTATAGAAATGGAGTGAAAAAACTTTTGTTTTTAGGGTCATCTTGCATTTATCCGAAGATGTGCCCACAGCCTATTAAAGAAGAGTATCTGTTAAGTGGTTACTTGGAAGCAACGAACGAACCTTATGCGATCGCAAAAATTGCTGGCTTGAAAATGTGTGAATCGTACCGCCGACAATATGGGGTAGATATGATCGCAGCCATGCCTACCAACCTTTACGGACCGAATGATAATTACGATTTAAATAATTCCCATGTTCTTCCAGCCTTGATTCGTAAGTTTCACGATGCCAAAATGAATAACCTTGCTTCCGTTGAAATTTGGGGCACAGGTTCACCCAAGCGTGAGTTTTTACATGTGGATGATTTGGCAGATGCTTGTGTTTATTTAATGGAGAATTATAGCGAAGAACAACATGTAAATGTAGGAACGGGTGTTGATGTTAGCATCAAAGAATTGGCTGAAATGGTGAAAGACCTCGTTGGATTTAAGGGCCAACTTTTATTTAATACGGAAAAACCAGATGGAACGCCGCGTAAATTATTAGACGTTTCTAAAATTCATGGCTTGGGTTGGAAACATCAGTTGAATTTGAAAGATGGAATTATTTCTGTTTTAGCAGACCTAGAAAAAGCAGGTTGGAAATTTGATCGATAGTACATTGTGAAGGATATTGTTTTTGAAATATGCGCATTTTCGTAATGCCATTAACGTTATATTTTTTCGCTCTTAAAATTTCATTTTTTTTCTTTTTTTATCATACAATAATTAATATTATTTTGTAATAAATTTTAATTCCAATATTGCTTCGGATTCTAAATTTTAATGCACGTGATTTGAAGGTAACTTGAATTGAAACAGTTCGTAATAAGTTTTTTGTCAGTTATTTACAAGACTTTTGAATGAAAAACAGCTATTTAATGCTTTCGTCTTTAAAAATATTCCCCTTTTAAGCCTCTCGTAATGTAAAGATATGAAAGGTCAAATGCAAATTTTTCTTTCTTTTTTTTTAAAACCGATTTTTCAGATTCTTACATCAATATTTTCTATTAACAAGCAAATATTAAATTGTTAAAATCTTTTAAACATTGATTTTCAGTAGTGAAATTGCCAACTAACCTATTTATTGGGTGAAAATTTCATGAAAACTTGCATTGTATCTACAATCCAAGTAAATTGCGGTAACAAATCCTGAAAAGGAAAATCCATTGAGTTACTGCGAATCCTTTTGTCATTCTCGCGAAATGGCCAAAGATTTAATCTCAAAAATTAATAGCTGTACTCTGGAAAACCGGTTTAAAAATTAAGCTTAGTGAAAAACTTCTACTTCGATTATTTCCTTCCCCTTCTTCTGCGTATGCTCTTGGTTATGCGTGGGGAATATTCTTTTTTTAATTCAACATACGAGAAAAATCTAATCAAAATAAATACTATGAAAAACAATTACTCTTACGAGGGGAAATTAACAACCAGGCTTCGCCAATGGTGGTTGATGTTAACAGCAGTGATGTTGTTAACCCTCACAGTTGGTTTGCAAAGTAGTAATGCGCAAAGTATTACGAACTATGCATTCTCTGCTTCTAGCGGTTCGTTCACGCAAATTGCTGGAACGGGGGGTAGTACTAATATTCCTGCTATTCAGGCGGATTTTGGTACATCTCCATTTATGCCAATCGGCTTTAACTTTCTCTATAACGGAGTAAGTTATTCGCAGTTCTTTGCTCACTCGGATGGATACATCGGATTTGGTGCAACAGCTGCCGGAACAGCCGCGAATGCATTAAATGCTGGCTTAACTACCTCTCGTCCATTATTAGCCCCATATTGGGATGATATTAGTGGTTTTGGTGGTGTTAATCCTGGTATCGGTACTTATGCTACTACCGGTTTACCAGGTAGTAGAGTTTTAACAGTTGAATTCTTGAATTGGAGGATATTTTGGAATGGTCCAAATGCACTTTCATTTCAAGTTAAATTATATGAAGCCTCAGGTGTTGTAGAATTTATTTATCGTCAAGAAGGCATTCCTACTGCATCTACTGCTTCTGTAGGTATTACCGCTGCAGCTACTGGTGCTGGTAATTTTCTTTCTTTGAGTGATGTTACTGCAGCTCCTACTGTTTCTTCAGTAACGGAGACAACTACAATAAATGCGATTCCTGCTACTAATCAAGTGTACACATTTACACCTCCTGTAGCGCCACCAGCTCCTACTACTTTAACTTTCTCGGCGGTTACCAATAACAGTATGTCATTAGATTGGGTAGATGCTACCGGTGAAATTGGTTATATTGTTGAACGCTCTTTAGATGGAATCAATTATGTGCAGGTAGCTTCTTTACCAGCAAATACTATCACATATGCTGCTGCTGGATTATCTGCTGGCACTACTTACTATTGGAATGTATATAGCTTTAATGAAGGTCAAAAGAGTACTGCTCTTAATAGTAATCAAAATACACTCGCTGGAACTTTATGTGGAGCTTACTCTGTAGGTCCAACTGGAACTTATGCATCGCTTACTGCTGCTTTAGCAGATATTCGTGTAAATGGTCTCTCATGTTCGGTTATTCTTGAATTACAAGCCGCTTATGTAAGTTCAGTTGAAACTTTCCCATTGTGGACGGGTAATATCGGTACGCTAGCAGGTAAAACGGTTACTATTCGTCCTGAATTAGGTGCTACTGCCTTGAGTATTACTAGCGCTCATACTTATGCAACTATTACTGACTCTTTAACACAATACTTAACTATTGATGGTAGAGCTGGCGGAGCAGGTGCCTCCGAACTAACCATAGCGAATACTGCTTTCACTGGAACTGCAATGAGGATTCACCAAGAATCTTCTGATAATGCTTTTCAATATATTGTTTTCCGTGGTGTAAATAATACAACAGGAAATGCAGTGGTATTCATGGGTGGATCAACAGTTGTGGGTGGAAACGGAAACGATAATAATTTATTTAATGAATGTGATTTCCGTGATGGTGCTTCTTTCCCCAATAACTGCTTTATGGCTTCCGGAAATACAACTGGGGCAGTTAATGATAATAATACAATTAGTAATTGTAGAATTTATAATTTCTATAGTGCAGGCGCAGCCTCCATTGGAATTAACTTGATTGGTTTAAATACTAATTGGACCATTTCTGGAAACCGTCTTTATCAAGAAAATGCAAGAAATTATACAACAGGAAATATTCATAAAGGAATTGTTGCGAATAATACTTTAGGCTATTTTACGATTAGTAATAATATTATTGGATTCGCAAATTCGAGTAGTACAGGAACCTATACAATGGCTTGGGCAACTACAGCTGTTGCAAACCGTTTCTTCGGAATGGATGTAAATGCAGCTTTATCTCCGGCTACAACTATTAGCGGAAATACTATATCTAATATTAGTATTGCAACTAACAGTACAGGTACCGGATCTGGTGCTCCTTTCTGTGGAATTTGGCTGAATTCAGGAAAAGCTGATATTACTAATAATACTGTAGGTTCTATGTCAGGAGTAGATAATATTCTTGTTCGCGGAACGGTTACCGGAGGGTCAGCAACAACAGCCAATGTAATAGGTGTTGCTCAAGGCGCTGCATCCAATGTAGCAACTACGGTTACTGGAAACAATATTGGTGGTTTAGGTTTCAATGGAATTACCGCTGCCTTTGCTAATTCCGCAACTGTAGGTGCTACTGTTTGTGGTATCTTTAATCAAGGTTCTACTACTTTAGCAGATGCTGGAGCTACTCGTTTAATCAGTGGAAATACCATTGGTGGCAGTGTCGCTGGTAGTTTGAGAGCAGGTAATGCTAACCAAAACGTACTCACAATGTCTGCCAACTTCTCGGTTTTGGGTATTTTGAATACAGGTAGTACAAGAATTACTATCAGTAATAATAGTATTCAAAACTTGTACGTTCCTACTCGTAGTTCTGCTGGTGTTGTTTATGGAATTCAAACTACAACAGGGATAAATACGATTAGTGGAAACACGATTACTAGTTTATCCTCAAATGCTAAGAATGTGGCTGCAGCTACTACCGCGCATTTAAATGGTATCAATCATACATCAACGACAGTTCCTGTTACAGATACAGAGGTGAATATTTCTGGAAATACCATCTATAATTTGAAGATGAGTGCCGATACAGGTAGAGTAGTAGTTAATGGTATTGCATATACCGGAACAACTACCGTTGGATTTAATCAACTCATCCAAAAGAATTTGATTTATGATTTGAACGATTTAACCACAGCTTCTGATACTGCTAAACACGTGTTTATTGGTATTGGTTTATATGGTGGTCTTCCTACCGTTCAAAATAACATGGTTCAATTAGGTCTTGGTAATTCCAAATCTCAAGATTACTACGGCATATATAAAGCAAATACAAATATTAATAAGTTTTATCATAACTCAGTTTATATTGGTGGTGATGCTTCAGTCGCTTCAGGGATACTTCAAGGAACTACTTATGGTTTCCGTCGAGTGAATCGTCCAGCCTCAGGGAATGATGAAATTATTAATAACATTTTCTATAATGCAAGAACTTCCGCCGTAGGTGGATTGCAATATGCAATTGGGTTAGATTCAAATATTAATGCGACCTCAACTAAAAACGTACTCTTTGCTGATTTCGCAAATGGTGGTCGTACAGGTATTCGTAATTTAACAGTTGCTTCAAGTTTAACAGATTGGAGAACGTTAACAGGATTGGATTTGAATTCTATTTCTGAAGATCCAAATTATATAGCGCCTGCTGCTTCTACTCCTGATTTACATATTCAACCTTCTCCAGCGGTAACTCCCGTGGAAGGTGCCGGATTGGCAATTGCAGGTCCTGCTGATGATTATGACGGTCAAGCTCGAGCTGGATTAACTCCAATTGATATTGGTGCCGATGCAGGTGATTTTGATGCGTCTGGTGATTTTGTGAGTCCATTGATAACAAATGTATCGTTCTCGCCGTCAGGTGCTCAATGTGTGTCTGCTTCACGTGTAGTTTTTGCAGATGTTACAGATGGAACTGGTATTGATAGCGTTTATATTAATTGGTCGCTAAATGGAGTTGCTCAAACTCCAATTACGATGACTGTATTTTCTGGTAATACATATAGTGGAACTATCCCTGCGAGCGGTGCTTCATTAGTTAGCTTTACAGTTTCAGCTGTAGACAATAGCGTGAATGCTAACTTGTCAACCAGTGCCTCACAATCTTATTTGGACGAGTATTTATTTGCGGGATTATCTGCAGGCGCCGACCAAACGATTTGCCCTGGAACATCTACAAATTTAAGTGTGGCTTCTCCTTATTTAAATTCAATTGTGTTCTCTGAAATCTCAGGATTTGAAACAGGAACAGGTGCTGGTCCAATTGCACCAGGAATTTCAGGTTCTGATTATATCGAATTAACCAATATTGGTAACCAACCTGTGGATATAAGCGGATGGAAACTGGAAACAACAGGTATAGCTGGAAGTTATATTATTCCAGCAGGCAATACAGTTGCAGCTGGAGGAACATTTACAATTGCTCGTACTCTCGGTGGTGCTGCTATTCCTGGAGTTTATGTTAATTCAACTTTACCTGCTCAAGGCTCTGGCACTGCACAAGGTTTTATAATTAGTGATTTAGGCGGAAATATTTCTGATGTTGCTGCTATTAATAGTCATAATCCTGTTGGATTAGGTTCACCTGCTGTTACTGCAGCTATGTGGTCTGGTAACGTTGCTTCTTCATCAGGTACAGCTGGTATTCGTCGTACTGCTTTCTCTGATAGCAATACTGCAGCCGATTGGACTGTAGCTAGTGCTAGTAACTTAACCAACTGGGGTGCATTTAACGTTGGATTAGGAACCATTATGGTCGCTAACATCTCTTGGTCTTCCGGTGGTACTGGAAGTATTGAGAATGTAACGCCAGTTGCATCTCCAACAGAATACATTGTTACTTTAGATGATGGTGTATGTACAGCTACAGATACTGTTGTTGTGGATTGGTTTACAACACTACCTGCTCCTGTTGGAGTGGATTCTATGCATTGTGGAAATCAACAAGCTAAGTGCGATATATTTTCAGTTCCAGGTGCAACTGCTTACAATTGGTATCTAACACCAACAGGTGGCACACCCGTTCAAAGTTCAATTGATACAAATCTTCTTATCAACGTTGCAACTACAACTACTTTCTACGTAGCTGCTTTCGATGGAGTTTGTGATGGACCACGTGTTGCTGTAACAGAAACTGTTGTTCAACCCGATCCAATTGATATCGTATCTGCGTTAGGTAGTTCTATTTGCTTAGGTGAAGTGGATACATTAGATGTAGTTCAAACAGGTTCTACAAATACTTATCTCTATACTTGGTCAGGTGATGGAGTTGGAACTTTAAATGTAAACTCTGGTGCTCAAGTTATTTCAACACCTATTGCTGGTGGAGTTTATACTTTCGTCGTATTAGGTGACGATGCTGCAGCAGGTTGTGTTATAACAGATACGTTAGTATTGACTGTAAATAGCAATCCAATTGTAATTGCTAATTTGGATGTGCTTACTATCTGTGCTGGGGAATCTGTACAATTAAATGTATCTGCTCCAGATGCTCCTACCTCTTATCTTACTTCTAATGCAACAGATCCTGATGATGAAGAAATTTCAAACGTTACTTTTGGTAGCATAAATAATTCTTCGACTTGTTCAACCACAGGTGGTCCTGGATCTACACTAAATCAATATTCGGATTTCACAGCGCTTGCGCCAGCTGTCGTTGCACCTGGACAAACAGTTCCTTATTCTGTTACACAAACATCATGTGGTGGTGCTTTCGGAAACAGAACTGCTATTTTCATTGACTTCAATCGAGATGGTGATTTCTTAGATGCTGGTGAAAATCCAGTGTTGACTGCTACAGTTACTGGAAATAATACCGCGAGTGGTTATATTGTAATTACTGGTAATGTGTCTTACGGGAAAACTAGAATGGGTGTAATTGTTGTGGAAACAACGGGTGTTATCAATTCAACCGGTACCTATACATGGGGTGAAACTGAAGATTATACAATTGAAATTGGAAACGCTAATCCTTTGTCATTTGTATGGACACCTGCTGCTGGATTAACAAATCCAAATATTGCAAATCCAATAGCTACACCATTGGTTAATACGATCTATTATATTACAGGTACTGATGGTAACACGGGTTGTTCAAGTGTTGATTCTGTAGATATCACAGTTCTTCCTGTACTAAATGCTCCTACTACGAATAATAGCGCTCATTGTGGAAGTCAAATTCCAACTGCTTCTGTAGATCCAGTTGTTGGTGCAACTGCATATTATTGGTATGATGCTGCAGTAGGTGGAAATATTTTGCAGGCAGATCCATCGTTGACCTTCCTTGCTCCTGTAGGAACAACGACTACAATGTATGTTGCGGCCTTTGACGGTACGTGCTACAGTAGTCGCAGTGCTATTACCATCACGGTAGCAACTCCTCCAGCTATCACAGCTCAATCAAGTGATTCTACATTATGTGCTGGGGTAAATACAATTAATCTAGATGAAATTCTTCTTAATTATCCTTCGTATACATGGACATCAGATGCAGGTGGAAACCTGAATTCAACTTCTGGATCAAGTGTTACTGCTTCTCCGTCAGCACCAGGCATCTACAATTATATCGTGGAAGGTACTGATGGTGTTTGTACAAATCGTGATACAGTAACCGTTGAAGTGTTTAATTTACCTGCTGTGTTGTCAATTAACATTGCGGATACAACGTTATGTGAAGGTCAATCAACGAGTGTGGTAGCCAACGCTATCCCATCTTCGGTTACATCAGGTCCTCAAACTCCTCCCTCAGGATATTTAACTTCGTTTGCTAACAATACAATTGATGAAGATATAAATGGAGTTACCATAGAGTACTTTGAATAATATTCAGTCAACTCCAAACTGTGCTACCTATACAGATTATACAAGTTTACCTGCAACTAACCTAACAGCGGGAAGTACTTATCCTATTTCAATCAGTATTACAGATTGTGAACTTGCGAATTTCTTTTCAGCAGGTACAGCTGTGTATATTGACTTCAATAGAGATGGTGATTTCCTTGATGCTAATGAATTAGCTTATACTAACAATACCACTATAAATGGTCCCCATATTGTGAATGGATCCGTTACAATTCCAGTAACTGCCGCCGCCGGAGTTACACTTATGCGTGTTGTTAATACAGAAAATGCCTTGATCCCGACTCCTACAGGTGCTTACGGATACGGTGAAACTGAAGATTACTCAGTAAATATCTTAAGTTTCAATCCAACATTAACTTATAGTTGGTCTCCTGCCAGCGATTTCAGTAATCCGAATGCTGCTTCCACTACTTATATTGGTACTAGTGGGGGAGCAAATGTGATTACGATATCTATCTTGGATACCGTAAGTGGTTGTTCTAATACGGAGAATGCTACAATTTATGTTTCTCCTGTACCTGCTACTCCAGTTTGTGAAGGTGATACTATCTGCGGCCAAGGTGATGTGGTATTAACGGCAACTGGTTCTGACTTATTCTGGACAGCTGCTAATGGCGGAATTATTCTTGCCTACAATGATACCTTAGTTCAAAATGTGAACGCATCGGGATCTGCATACGTACGTGGTTTACCTTCTAATTTGGATACAACAACTATTGGCTATGATCCAATCTCTAACTTATCTGCTGCTGTTGGATTCTTCCCAACTTTAGCTCAAGGAATGTGGTTTAGAGTAGCAATACCGAAGGAACTATTATCAAGAGTGTTGATGTGATTCCAAATGGTCCAATAGGAACTCCCTTAGAGATCGCTATTATAGATTCTTTAGGCAATACAATTGGATCCGTTGCAACAGTTACTACGGTTACAAACGTAGGTACTGCTGGTCAATTCAACTATCAAACAGTTGAGTTGAACATCTTCGTACCTTATAGTACAATACCTTATGCAATGCGTCCTTTGGCAAATCCAAATTTATCGGTGCACCAAAATGCAACGGTAGCGGCTTCTTTCCCATGGCAAGTAGCTGGTGAGATTAATATTCTTGCTTATGGTAATATGCCTCCTGCGGCTTCATTCTTTGGCAGTACTACTTTTGGATTCTTCTATAATTGGCAAGTGATGCATGGCTGTTTTGGCGCATCATGTGAAGCAACTTATCAAGTTGACACTCCTCCAGCTTTAAGTATTACAGCAGGCGGTTCAACTACTTTCTGTGATTCTGGTTCTGTGAGCTTGGATGCTATAGTGAGTAGTGATCCTTCTTATGTTAATTTCTCTTGGTCTCCTGCAACAGGTCTTAGTTCTACTACTGGTGGTGTAGTTACTGCCAACGTGAGTACTACTACCACTTATACAGTAACAGCAGATGATGGAATCGTAGGTGGTTGTGCAAATACAGCTACTATTACAATAACTGTTAATACTGCGCCTTTTGCTTCGGTGGGTTCTATTCCTGATACAGTTTGTACGACTGAGCCTTTCCAAATTAATGGAACTGGAGGATCTGCAAGCTTTAAAACGATTGGAACAACTGTAAATCCAGGTCAAACTTCTGGATGGCCTTTCAATGGTGCAAATCTTGGTCAAAGAATGCAAATTACAGTGAGTGCAGCTGAATTAAATGCAGCAGGATTATTTGGTCCTTCTTTTATCAATAGCCTTGGATTCCAATTATCATCTAAATTAAGCTCTGCCCCTTATAATGGGTTTACAGTAAATATTGATACGTTACCTACAGGAACAACTTGTTTCAGTAGTGCTAACTATTTAACTATGCCAATTGGATCTGAAGTATTCAATGGTAATTATTCAACAGTTGCACCATCACTTGCAAATGGTGGATGGAACGATATCGTATTCACTACACCTTATGCTTGGGATGGAGTTCATAATATTGTTATTCAAACATGTTTTGCAAATACAACAACTACCTTCTTTGATCAAGTGTATACTACTCAAACACCGGGTTGCTTTACTACTAATGCTGTAAATGCAGCGGCTTGTGGAACTACTTTGGGAGCAAATTTAGACTTACGTCCAAATGTTCGTTTCCAAGGAGGTTTAGTAAATTATGCTTGGACTCCAGCGACAGAGTTGGATAATGCAGCTATTGCAAGTCCATTATTCACACAGTCTTTAGGACAAGGTCCACGTCAGTATGTATTGACGGTAACAGATCCAAGCAATGGATGTGTAGCAACAGATACAGCTAATTTCTACGTAAGTCCAACTCCGGTTGCACCTACAGTGGCTTTTGCAGGTGATTCTACTGCTTGTGGTTCGAATAGTATCGATTTCATTGGAGCCTTTACAACAGGTTCTATTCAGTGGCAAACTTCATTAGATGGTATTAATTTTACAGATATCGCTGGTGAAACTTCAACTTCGTTATCTTATGCTCCAGGTCAATCTGTTTATGTACGTTTAAAAGCGTATTGCGCAGACACCAGCTATTCAAATGTGTTAACTGTTCAAGTATTTAATCCAACAATTGTAAACACGGAGAACGATACAGTATGTGGTCAAGGAAATGTGAGTTTAATTGCTCAATCAAATCCTGGTTACTTCGTTCAGTGGTTTAATGATCAAAATGCGGGTCAATTGTTGACGAATGGTGATACCTTAAATACTTTCGTTACAGCTACTGATACTTTCTGGGTATCAGCAACCACCGATACTAACGTAGTAGGTGCTGGTGCTTGTCCTAAGTTTACAGATATCATCCAATTCCAAGGTGGTACTGGATCAGGTGTTCTTCCTGGATTTGTTTCAGCAGGAGCAAATGATTATGTTGAAATTTCTAATACTGGTTCTACCGCCATGGATTTAAGTGGTTTTGTTTTCCAACGTTTAAATACGGCAGCACTTTCATTTACTTTCCCTTCTGGAAGTATTGTTGCTCCAGGTGGTACCTTTATCCTCGCTGCAGGTGTAGATCCAGGTGGATTCCCTCCAATTGCTGGTCAATATGATTACATGGGTGGGTTCTCTGATGCTACTTCTTCTGCTTCGTTAGTAGGTTACGTATTAAGTGCTCCTAATGGGAATATAGTTGATGTTGTAACTACTAACGGATTTAATCCAGTTGGTGTCGGAACTCCAGCAGTTGGTGCCGCAGATTGGACTGGTGCGATTGCAAGTTCCTCTGGTAACGCAGGCGTTACTCGTCAAGGTGCAACTGATTCTAATGATGCTGCAGATTGGTCGATTACTTCCGTGGTTCCATCTACACCTGGTGCTTATAACGCAGGTTTATCTATCTCCTCTGGTTCTTGTGGAGCTTGTGCTTCTAGCCCAAGAGTTCCAGTAATAGCCGTGGTTAATCCTGCACCACCTGTAACAGTTTCACCTGCTACCGCAACCATTTGTGAAGGTGGCTCTGTTCAAATTGATGTAACAGCTGGTTCTTTGGATTACACTAACTTCGATTGGACTCCAGTTACTGGTTTAGACGTAACGTCTGGATTAACTGTAATGGCTTCTCCTTCGGTTACTACTACTTATACAGTAACGGCTACAGGTAATATTGATGGTTGTCAGAATTCTGCAACGAGCATTGTTACCGTAAATCCTGCTCCTGTATTCTCATTGTCTCCCTCTTCACAAAACTTGTGTAATGGTGATACAGCGAATGTGAGTGTAACCGTTACTTCGCCAATACCTTCTGATTATAATGTAACTTCAATCGTATTTGCACCAGAAACTCCATCTGGTATTGTTACAGTTCTTGCTGATGCTGGCGTTGCGGTGGTTCCTCAGACTATTGCAAGTCTGGACGATGGTACTTGGGAAGGAATTCCTTTACCTGCTGGTTTTGCATTCAGTTATTATGGTTCTCCACAAACACAGTTTAATGTATCTACAAACGGTTTCGTTACATTAGGAGCTACACTTGGTACCGCAGGATGTTGTTCTGGTCAGATAATGCCAAATGTATCAACACCTAACAATTTATTAGCTTTATCACACGAAGACTTTAATATGACTTCAGGTACTATTGATTACTTTACCAATGGTGTCGCTCCTAATAGAAAGTTTGTTATTCGTTTCACAAATGCACCACGATTTGGTGGTACTGGCGCTCCAACTACAGGTCAGATTGTGTTAGTTGAAACTTTAAATACAATTGAATATCACGTAACATCTGTAACGACTGCTTCTGGAGACGCAACTACAATGGGAATTGAAAATGCCACGGGAACTTTAGCTACAGTTGTGCCAGGTAGAAACTCAAGTTCACCATGGACAGCTACTAACGAAGGGTGGTTATTCCAATTGCCTCTTGCAGCTACTATTCAGTGGGCTGGTCAAGGTATCATTGGTTCTAGTACTGGTACAAGCATTCAAGCTTTACCTTCGACTTCTGGTTATTATACTTGTACAGTTACTAATCCTTTAACAGGATGTACTAAAGTGGATTCTGTGGCGGTTAACTTTAATGTTTCTCCTGCTCCACAAATTGTTGAGAGCGATACTACGTTGTGTAACCCTGATCAAATCTATATCCATGTTGCAGATGTTGGTGCTTACAGTGTAGGCTATCCTTTAGTTACTACATTTACCTGGAGTTGGATTGTTGTTCCAATCGTTGATCTTGATTCAATAAGTTCTAATAATGGTTCTAGTTATTCTGTGATTGTTACATTGCCTAGCGGATGTAGTGCGTCCTCAGATACAATTACGGTATTAACGAAATCTGTAGCTGTAGTAGAGGTTATTAATAATGCTACTTGTAGCGGTGGTGGATCAATCGAGGTTACAGTGACTAGTGGCCTTCCAAACTATAATTATGTATGGTCAACTGACTTTGCACAAACGAACATTGTGAGAAATGTGACAAAAGTGGATAACCAAGATACGCTTGGAAATATCGCTGCTGGTACTTATTACTTGCAGGTATATGACGAAGCAGGTTCTCCTGCAAGTTGTAACTCTGGAGTGTTAACGTATGTTGTAGGTGGAGCTGCGCAAATTGATGCTTCTGTTACTCCTACTGATATTACTTGTAATGGTCTAGCAAACGGAACTGCTGATGTTACCTGGACAGGTGGAGTTGCCCCATTCTCTATTACTTGGAGTGATGGTAATTCTGCTAATACAACGCCTAGAGGAATATCATCTGCAGGAAACTACAGTGTTATTGTTTCTGATCTGTCAGGATGTGCTGATACGGTTGCTTTTGTAATCGCAGAACCATTGCCTGTGTCTGTAACATTCACTTCAACACCGGAGTCATTCCCAGGTGCATTGGATGGAACAGTAACGGCAATTCCAGCAGGTGGAACACCCGGATATACATTGCTTTGGGCTGATGAGTTCTTCTCTCCAGCAGGTAGTGGTAACCCGCTTACAGGATTAGCCGCAGGGTTGTACTATGGCCTTGTAACGGATGCAAACGGATGTGATAACAGTGCAACTGTATTGGGTGACTCTATTCGTGTAGATGTGATCTCGAACGCAACATTCAATGTTACGGTCTTCACAGAAGGATTCTTTGACGGAGTAAGTGGTATGGTTCCCGTACTTCTTAATTCAGGTGTAGGTCTGAGTGCTACCGAATGCGATACGATCTTTGTAGAATTGCGTGATCAGTTGTCGCCAACAACTGTAATTGCTAGCGGTTCAGCAGTAATGAATACAAATGGTCAAGCTACATTTACATTCCCAGGCGCTGTAATCGGTCAAAATGGTTATATTGCAGTGTTCCATCGTAACGCAGTTCAAACGTGGAGTGATGTCATTACATTCGCAGGAATTACTAACTATAACTTCACCACAGCAGCTTCTCAAGCATTTGGATCGAATCAAGTGCAAGTGGCACCTGGAATCTTTGCAATGTACAGCGGTGACTTAGGTCCACTTCAAGATGAGTTTATCGATATTCTGGATCAAGGTGTGATCGATAATGATATCTTTAACTTCGCTGGTGGTTATGTATACTCTGACTTGAATGGTGATGGATTCGTAGATATCGTAGATCAATCGATTGTAGATAACAATATCTTCAACTTCATCGGTTCTATTCATCCATAAATCTATTAAGGAGGAAGGTGGTTTGTCCCACCTTCCTCCCTATATTAAGGCATATAAACTATATAAAATATGAAAAAAGCATTCCTTATCTTTATGCTGATGGTGTCTTCAATAGCACTTAAAGCTCAAAATAATGCCTATGGCGACAACCAAAAGGAAGTCGAAACAGGTGTTTTCGCCATCTATTCCGGCGACATCACTCAGGATGGATTTATTGACATCCTTGACCAAAGCATTTTAGACAATGACCTACAGAATTTCGCCTCTGGCTACGTTTTAAGTGACCTTAACGGAGATTCCTTTGTAGATATCGTAGATCAGTCTATCTTGGATAATAATATCTTCAATTTTGTTGGGGTAATAAGCCCAGCAAATGGATATAGGGTTGTGAATCCAGCGGGAAATACAGGCTTTAATGGGTCTGCTAAAAACGAAAAAAACTAAATTAAATAAATAAATAAACAATGAAAACAAAAATTACTCTGCTAAGAAAGCTGTTTATGGTACTGTGTTGTACCGTTTTCAGCATGGTGGGTAAGGCCCAAGATGGCGTGTCTTTCTCACTTTCGAACGATGTGCAGACCTCTCCAACGGAATTGGAATTCGATGTGTACATTATCAGTACATTCGCAGGTCCTTTCGAATTGGCTGGACATCAGTACAATATCGCGTATAATACCGCGATGAAAAATGGTGGTACAATGACTGCAGCTTGGGTTTCAGGCTCTACTCAATTGAGTAATCCTGCTCAGTTGCAAAACACCATTAATTCGGTAACGAACGGGCAACTTCGTCTCGCTGGGCCTCCCGCTCCATGAGCTGGTGGCGGTTCTATCATCGCAACCGCACCTGGTACTAGGGTGGGTCGTATGCGTTTAACGAACTCTATTCCTTGGGCTTCGGTTACCCCAAATTTGGTGTTTAACTTGGTGACTGTTAATCCAAGAACATCTGCAAACTGGTACAATGGAACAACAAATACTCCTTTCTGTGTACCAGGAATTAGTATTCCTACTTGTCTTAATTTAACTACGACTACGTATACGAATGCATTGCTTGCTAATGCACAATTAAACCCACCTTTATGTACAGCGCCAACATTGTCGGCTAATTCAGTAGCTGCTACTTGTGCAGGCGATGCGGATGGTTCAATTGATTTAACAACTACAGGTGGTAATCCAACACCATTCGATTTCTTATGGAGCAATGGCGCAATAACTGAAGATATTAGTGGTTTAACTGCTGGTACTTACACGGTTACTGTATCTACTACAGTAGGTGGATGTTCTGTTACTGCTTCTTATACAGTAGCTGATGGTGCACCCGTTGTAACTTATTATGCGGATGCTGATGGTGACACTTATGGTGATCCACTTGTAACAAGTATGTCATGTACAGGTGCTCCTTCTGGATTTGTTGCTGACAACACTGATTGTGATGATAACAATCTTGCTATTAATCCAGGAGCTGCTGAAGTTTGTAATGGAATCGATGATAACTGTAATGGACTTTCTGATGATGGCCTTACTTTCTTAGATTATTGTGTTGATGTTGACGGTGACGGATACGGTGCTGGTGTTGCAACTTCTTCTTGTAACCCAATCCAAGGATCAGTAACTGTTGCTGGTGACTGTGATGATAACAATTTAGCAGTTAACCCAGGTGCAACTGAGGTTTGTGATCTTATTGATAACGATTGCGATGGTTTAATTGACGAAGGTGTTCAATCAACTTTCTATGCGGACCTTGATGGTGATACTTATGGAGATGCTTCTTCTTCAGTAATGGCTTGCGTAGCTCCTATGGGATATGTTGCTGACAATACTGATTGTGATGATAACAATATGGCTGTTAACCCAGCTGCTACTGAAGTATGTGACTTGATTGATAATGATTGCGATGGTTTAATTGACGAAGGTGTTCAATTAACTTTCTATGCTGATGTTGACGGCGATACTTATGGAGATGCTTCTTCATCAGTTCAAGCTTGTACTGCTCCTCTAGGTTTTGTTTCAGATAATACAGATTGTAACGATAATAACGCTGCAATTAACCCAGGTGCTGCTGAAGTATGTAACGGAATCGATGATGACTGTGATGGTCTTACTGATGATGGCTTAATCTTCTTAGATTACTATGTTGACGGTGACGGTGACGGATACGGTGCTGGTGCTGCAACTTCTTCATGTAACCCAATCCCAGGATCAGTATTAGTTGCTGGTGACTGTGATGATTTAAATCCTGCTGTAAACCCAGGTGCTACCGAGGTTTGTAATGCAATCGATGATGACTGTAACGGTCTTGCTGATGATGGTCTTAACTTTCGTAACTTATTATGCAGATGCTGATGGTGACACTTATGGTGATGCTTTAGTTTCTGTTTCAACTTGTAATGGTGCTCCTGTAGGTTATGTTGTAGATGCTACCGATTGTAATGACGGAAATGCTGCAATCAACCCTGGTGCTAATGAAGTTTGTAACGGTATTGATGATAACTGTAACGGTCTTGCCGATGATGGTTTAACTTTCGTAACTTATTATGCAGATGCTGATGGTGATACTTATGGTAATGCTGCAGTTTCTCAATCAACTTGTGACGGTGCTCCAGTAGGTTATGTTATTGATGCTACTGATTGCGATGATAACAACGCTGCAGTTAACCCAGGTGCAACTGAGGTTTGTAACGGTATCGATGATGACTGTAATGGTCTTTCTGATGATGGCTTAATCTTCTTAGATTACTATGTTGATGGTGACGGTGACGGATACGGTGCTGGTGCTGCAACTTCTTCTTGCGTTGCAATCCCAGGATCAGTATTAGTTGCTGGTGACTGCGATGATTTAAATCCTGCTGTTAACCCAGGTGCTACTGAAGTTTGTAATGGTATCGATGATGACTGTAATGGTCTTTCTGATGATGGTCTTACTTTCTTAGATTACTATGTTGATGGTGACGGTGACGGATACGGTGCTGGTGCTGCAACTTCTTCATGCGTTGCAATCCCAGGATCAGTATTAGTTGCTGGTGACTGTGATGATTTAAATCCTGCTGTTAACCCAGGTGCTACTGAAGTTTGTAACGGTATCGATGATGACTGTAATGGTCTTTCTGATGATGGTTTAACTTTCACAACATATTATGCTGATGCTGACGGTGACACTTATGGTGATGCTTTAGTTTCTGTTTCAACTTGGAATGGAGCTCCTGTAGGTTATGTTATTGATGCTACAGATTGTAATGATGGTAACGCTGCTATCTACCCAGGTGCTACTGAAGTTTGTAATGGTATCGATGATGACTGTAATGGTCTTTCTGACGATGGTCTTATTTTCTTAGATTACTATGTTGATGGTGACGGTGACGGATACGGTGCTGGTGCTGCAACTTCTTCTTGTGTGGCAATCCCAGGATCAGTATTAGTTGCTGGTGACTGTGATGATAATGCTGCTGGTGTAAATCCTGGAGCTACTGAAATATGTAATAACATCGATGATGACTGTAATGGTCTAATTGATGATGGTGCAACTTTTGTAAACTGGTATGCTGATGCTGATGGTGACTCTTTCGGAGATGCTTCAGTAGTAATTTCTGCTTGTGCTCAACCTGTAGGTTATGTATTGAATTCAGCAGATTGTGATGATAATAACGCAGCTGTTAACCCAAATGCAATTGAAGTTTGTAACTTGATCGATGATGATTGCGATGGTCTAATTGACGAAGGTGTTCAATTAACTTTCTATGCTGATGTTGATGGTGATACTTATGGTGATGCTTCTTCTACAATTCAAGCTTGTTCTGCTCCGTTTGGATACGTTGCTGATGCTACTGATTGTGATGATAACAATGCAGCAGTTAATCCAGGTGCAACTGAAGTTTGTGACTTGATTGACAATGATTGTGATGGTTTAATTGACGAAGGTGTTCAATCAACTTTCTATGCGGATCTTGATGGTGATACTTACGGAGATGCTTCTTCTTCAGTAATGGCTTGCGTAGCTCCTATGGGTTATGTTGCTGATGCTACTGATTGTGATGATAACAACGCTGCAATTAATCCTGGCGCTGCTGAGGTGTGTAATAATATCGATGATAACTGTAACGGTCTAACTGATGACGGTCTTACTTTCGTAACCTATTATGCAGACGCTGACGGTGATACTTATGGTGATGCATCTTCTTCTGTTTCTACTTGTAACGGTGCTCCAATGGGCTACGTTTCTGATGCAACGGATTGTGATGATAACAATGCTGCTGTAAACCCAGGTGCTACTGAAGTTTGTAACTTAATCGATGATGATTGCGATGGTTTAGTTGACGAAGGTGTTACTTTAACTTTCTATGCAGATGTTGACGGTGACTCTTATGGTGATGCGTCTTCTTCAATTCAAGCTTGTTCTGCTCCATTTGGATATGTTGCTGATAACACAGATTGTGATGACAACAATATTTCTGTTAACCCTGGCTCCGCTGAGGTTTGTGGTAACTTGATCGATGACAACTGTGATGGTACTATCGATGAAGGATGTACTTGTGTTAATCCTCCAACTGCTAATGCAGGTTCAGATGTAACTATTTGTGCAGGTGCTAATGTAACTCTTGCCGGTTCTATCGGTGGTGGTGCTACTAACGGAACATGGTCTACTTCAGGTGATGGTTCATTCTCTCCAAGTGCTTCAGTATTGAATGCTGATTATATCCCTGGCGCAGGTGATATCCTTGCAGGTTCTGTAACATTGACGCTTACTACTGATGCTCCAGTTAACTGTACTCCAGCAGTAAGTTCAATGATGATTACGATCCAGCAAAATCCTGCTTCTCCAGGTGTGATTTCTGGTCCAACAAATCTTTGTAACCCTTTCAATACTACAGTTACTTATAGTATTGCCCCAGTAGCTGGAGCTACTTCTTATACATGGTCAGTTCCTAATGGCACTGTGTTATTGTTTGGTCAAGGTACTACTAGTATCACTGTAAACTGGCCTTTCGCAGCAATCCATGCTGGTGTGGTTGGAAATATCTGTGTGTCTGCTAATAATAGCAACAGTTGTGGTAGCGGTACTCCAAGTTGTCTTGGTATCTCTGTTCAATTGTCTACTCCAGTTACTCCTCCTTCTATCTCTGGTGCTGCTAAAGCTTGCCCAACAGATGTTATAACTTATTCTATTGCTTTAGTAGCTCGTGCTGATTCTTACAACTGGACAGTTCCTGCCGGAGCAGCTGTAATCGCTGGTCAAGGTACTAACGTGGTTCAAGTTGAATTTAGCCCAGGTTTCACAGGTGGTCCAATTACTGTAGCTGCAATTAATGGTTGTGGTTCAAGTCCTGTTCGTTCACGTAATGTATCACTTAACATTCTTCCTGCTTCTGCTTCTATTTCAGGTCAGAATTCTGGAGTATGTAGTGCTACTGGCGTAAGTTATACTGTAACTCCTGTTGTTGGTGCTTCTAGCTACTTCTGGACAGTTCCTTCTGGTGCTACGATCGCTAGCGGTCAAGGTACTGGTACTATCATGGTGGACTTCTCTGGTTCATATGGTGGTGGATCTATCTCTGTAGTTGCTCAAAATGGTTGTGGTAATGGTGCTGCTCGTAGCTTAACAGTTACTGGTGCTCCTGGTATCGCTTCTCCAATTACAGGTCCTGTAGGTTTATGTGCTAATCAGAATTATAACTATGGTGTTTCTACTGTAGCTGGTGCTTCTACTTATACATGGACTGTTCCAAGTGGATTTACTATCCTCTCTGGTCAGGGTACTAAAGATATCGTTGCGAAAGCAGGTGCTAACCCAGCAAGCGGACTTACCATCTCTGTACGTGCATCTAATGCATGCGGAACAGGTCCAGCTCGTTTGTTGAATGGAATTAGCATTACTCTTTGCCCACGTATAGGAGAAGGTTCAGCAATGAATATCGTTGCGTATCCAAACCCAGTTAGTGATCTTCTTAACGTAAGTTTCGATAGTGATAAGAATCAAGATGTTCTTGTAACTATGATGGATGCTGCCGGTCGCGTTGTTCTTAACGATAACCGTAACGCTGATGAAGGAACTAATAAGTTTGAGGTGTCTGTAAAAGGTATGGCTTCCGGTATTTATACTATGTCATTACGCACAGCAGATGCAGTTCAAATGATTCGTGTGGTAGTTGAATAATCTCTCTGAGGTTTTTTAACCCAACATAATTTCTCAAAGCCCCGAAGTGTATGCGTTAGCATGTTACTTCGGGGCTTTGGCTTTTTAACTCAGCATAATTCTCCAAGCCCCGAAGTGTATGCGTTGCCATGTTACTTCGGAGCTTTGGCATTTTAACTCAACATAATTCTCCAAGCCCCGAAGTGTATGCGTTAGCATGTTACTTCGGGGCTTTGGCATTTTAACTCAGCATAATTCTCCAAGCCCCGAAGTGTATGCGTTAGCATTCTACCAGCCCCGAAGTGTATGCGTTAGCATTCTCTCAGCCCCGAAGTGTATGCGTTAGCATTCTACCAGCCCCGAAGTGTATGCGTTAGCATTCTACCAGCCCCGAAGTGTATGCGTTAGCTTTCTACCAGCCCCGAAGTGTATGCGTTAGCATTCTACCAGCCCCGAAGTGTATGCGTTAGCTTTCTACCAGCCCGAAGTGTATGCGTTAGCATTCTACCAGCCCCGAAGTGTATGCGTTAGCATTCTACCAGCCCCGAAGTGTATGCGTTAGCATTCTACCAGCCCCGAAGTGTATGCGTTAGCATTCTACCACCCCAAGCTCCCGAAGTGTATGCGTTAGCATTCTACCAGCCCGAAGTGTATGCGTTAGCTTTCTACCAGCCCCGAAGTGTATGCGTTAGCATTCTCTCAGCCCCGAAGTGTATGCGTTAGCTTTCTACCAGCCCCGAAGTGTATGCGTTAGCATTCTACCAGCCCGAAGTGTATGCGTTAGCATTCTATAAGCCCCGAGTGCTAGCCCCGAAGTGTATGCGTTAGCATTCTACCAGCCCCGAAGTGTATGCGTTAGCATTCTACCAGCCCCGAAGTGTATGCGTTAGCATTCTACCAGCCCCGAAGTGTATGCGTTAGCATTCTACCAGCCCCGAAGTGTATGCGTTAGCATTCTACCAGCCCCGAAGTGTATGCGTTAGCATTCTATCAGCCCGAAGTGTATGCCATTCTACCACGTTAGCATTCTACAGCCCCGAAGTGTATGCGTTAGCATTCTACCAGCCCCAAGGTATGCGCTAGCATTCTACCATCCCGAAGTGTATGCGTTAGCATTCTACCAGCCCCGAAGTGTATGCGTTGCTTCCAGCGAAGCGCAGGCGTTAGCATTCTACCAGCCCCGAAGTGTATGCTTAGATTCTAGCATTCTACCAGCCCCGAAGTGTATGCGTTAGCATTCTACCATCCCCGAAGTGTATGCGTTAGCATTCTACCAGCCCCGAAGTGTATGCGTTAGCATTCTACCAGCCCCGAAGTGTATGCGTTAGCATTCTCTCAGCCCCGAAGTGTATGCGTTAGCATTCTACCAGCCCCGAAGTGTATGCGTTAGTATTCTACCAGCCCCGAAGTGTATGCGTTAGTATTCTACCAGCCCCGAAGTGTATGCGTTAGCATTCTACTTCGGGGGTGGGGCAAATGATTCCAATGGAAGCAGAATAATTTCTTAGGTTTTTATTAATCAAAATTTCAATGGAAAACTTTAAAATTTGGAAGAAGAAATAAATCTGTTGATTTATTTTAAGAGTCTTACAAATTAATTCCCCGATTAGCGTTATTTTATTTTTAATCGAAAACGTTGAATTAATCCCACAATTGTCATTAGAAATAACAATTGTGTCGTAAGGCGACGAATTCATTGATGAATCAATGAATAGTCGGGATTAAACTTGACCTTGATTTTAAAGTAATAATTACTTTCGTTTAGCAATATTACCAAAATTGTTTCTTCAAAATCATTCGTCAACCTGTTGGGTAAAAAAGTCTAATAACTATTTTGGGTTAATGTATTAAAATATTCTTTTAAAATCTGGATCCAGAATATTTTTTTTGTCTTTATAAGTTCGAAAAAGTGGAATGGAAATATAATTGAACATTAATCGGGATCCTATTATTGTTGCATTCGATTTATATATCTTTTAAGAAATTCTCACTTGGGAAAACAGGACCTACTTAATAAGTATTAAGTATTAGATTTTTTAAAACTCAGAATTACTTTCAGATACTCTTTTGCAATCAAAAGAGTAATGTTTAAAATAATTTCGTGCGCTATACTTTATATTTAATCGAGATATTATTGAAATTAATCCATTAAATTTTAGATCACCCATCCTTAGAAATAGATATGACTTATATCTAGGAAGAAGTGATATTTATAGAAAGAGAATGCTTGTTGAGGTAAGGAAAGCTTTGTCACAACAAGGTCACAGGCATATAAATTGTGATGCCGCAAAATGGTTAATTTATTCAGTAAACACTAAAAGTATTATTTAATATAAGAAGAGTAGTGTGAATAAGAATGATGGTGTAGTTAAATGGGCTTGAGTAGAAATGGGTTTGTATCCGTTTGGGAACATGAGCATGAACGAAGTCGAATTTCTGAATGTACTCTTGAAACTTTTTGGTTTTGTAAATTTGAGAGAAAGCGGTCTCCTTTGTAATTCAAATACATCTCATTCTTGAAATTGAATACACATCGTTGAATTCAGTTTTTTAGAAGAATTTTCACTTTAATTCATTTAGTACTTGGGTGCGAATATCTCAAGTATAAGTATAATGCACTGATTTTAAATAAAATATGCAGTTTTTTTTAGAAATGGACAAATTGAAAATTCTTAATAAATATTTTTTACAAAAAGCATTGTAGAATAAAAAACATTCCTTTACTTTATAGCTTATAATATAGAATTGATTCTAACGAAACCTGTCATTTAATCCAAAGAGAAGATAATTGTAAAAGCATTGATAAAAATCGAATTGTTGAAACAAAAAGTTAACTTTTCTATTCGATAAATGTCATTCAAATTCATTTTATAAATGTCTTAATATGAATTTAGTTATATCTGTTTTTGGGAGTGAAGAGTTTCATAAATCAATTTCAACTTGAAAAATCTAAACCGAATAAATAAACAATGAAAACAAAAATTACACTACTTAGATCACTGTTCATTGCAATATGTTGCACTGTGTTCAGTTTGGTGGGTAAGGCCCAAGATGGAGTGCAATTCCTGCTGTCGAATGACGTACAAACGTCTCCAACAGAATTGGAATTCGATGTGTACATTATCAGTACATTCGCAGGTCCTTTCGAATTGGCTGGACATCAGTACAATGTCGCGTATAATACCGCGATGAAAAATGGTGGTACAATGACTGCAGCTTGGGTTCCAAGCTCTACTCAATTGAGTAATGCGGCTCAATTACAAAACACAATTAATACAGTAACTAATGGACAAATTCGTCTAGCGGGGCCTCCCGCGCCTGGTTGCGGTGCAGGTTCAATTATAGCCACAGCTCCAGGTACTCGTGTGGGTCGTATGAAGCTGACTAATTCTGTGCCTTGGGCCTCAGTACAAGCAAATTTAGTTTTTAACTTAGTTACTATTAACCCAAGAACTTCTGCTAACTATTATACTGCTACTTGTGTAAATACTCCTTTCTGTGTAACAGGGATTACTATTCCTACTTGTCTAAATTTAACAAGTACAACTTACTCTTCTACACTATCTAATCCAGTATTAAATGCTGCTTCTTGTGCAGCTCCAACGTTGTCGGCTAATACGGTAGCAGCGACTTGTGCTGGTGATAATGATGGTTCTATAGATTTAACTACTACAGGTGGTAATCCAACTCCATTCGATTTCTTATGGAGCAATGGAGCTATAACTGAAGATTTGAGCGGTTTGTCTGCTGGTACTTACACAGTAACAGTTACTACCCAATCGGGTGGTTGCTCAGCTACTGCTTCTTATACAGTTGCTGACGGCGCACCAAACGTAACATATTATGCAGATGCTGATGGCGATACTTATGGTGATGCAACAATAACTTCAGTATCATGTACTGGTGCACCTTCTGGATTTGTATTAGACGCAACCGATTGTGATGATAATAACGCAGCTATTAACCCAGGTGCAACAGAAGTATGTAACGGAATCGATGATGACTGTAATGGTCTTGCTGATGATGGTTTAACTTTCACTACATATTACGCCGATGCTGATGGTGACAATTATGGTAATGCTGCAGTTTCTCAATCAACTTGTAACGGAGCTCCAGTAGGATATGTAATTGATGCTACCGAGTTTTATAATAATAACGACGCTATTACCCTACATGAAACAGTAGTATTTAACGGAATCGATGATGACTGTAATGGACTTGCTGATGATGGTTTAACTTTCACTACATATTACGCCGATGCTGATGGTGACAATTATGGTAAGCTGCAGTTTCTCATCCGGTATGTGCTGATTGTGATGAAAGACGACGGACTGTAATGGTCTGCTGATGATGGTTTAACTTTCACTACATATTACGCCGATGCTGATGGTGACAATTATGGTAATGCTGCAGTTTCTCAATCAACTTGTAACGGAGCTCCAGTAGGATATGTAATTGATGCTACCGATTGTGATGATAATAACGCAGCAATTAACCCTGGCGCAACAGAAGCATGTAACGGAATCGACGACGATTGTAATGGTCTGATCGATGACGGTGTAGTAACATTAACTTATTATGTGGATGGCGATGGTGACGGATTTGGAGCAGGTGTTGGAACACCATCATGTACTCCGATCCCAGGATCAGTAACCAACGATACAGATTGTGATGATAATAACCCAGCAGTTAACCCAGGTGCAACAGAAGTATGTAACGGAATCGATGATGACTGTAACGGTCTTTCAGATGATGGTCTTACATTCTTAGATTATTATGTTGACGGCGACGGTGACGGATACGGAGCAGGCGCAGCCACTTCTTCTTGTACAGCTATCCCAGGATCAGTATTAGTTGCTGGTGACTGTGATGATAATAACTCAACAGTTAATCCAGGCGCAACAGAAGCATGTAACGGAATCGACGACGATTGTAATGGTCTAATCGATGACGGTGTAGTAACATTAACTTATTATGTAGATGGTGACGGTGACGGATTTGGAGCAGGTGTTGGAACACCATCATGTACTCGATCCCAGGATCAGTAACCAACGATACAGATTGTGATGATAATAACCCAGCAGTTAACCCAGGTGCAACAGAAGTATGTAACGGTATCGATGATGACTGTAACGGTCTTTCAGATGATGGTCTTACATTCTTAGATTATTATGTTGACGGCGACGGTGACGGATACGGAGCAGGCGCAGCCACTTCTTCTTGTACAGCTATCCCAGGATCAGTATTAGTTGCTGGTGACTGTGATGATAATAACGCAACAGTTAATCCAGGCGCAACAGAAGCATGTAACGGAATCGACGACGATTGTAATGGTCTAATCGATGACGGTGTAGTAACATTAACTTATTATGTAGATGGCGACGGTGACGGATTTGGAGCAGGTGTTGGAACACCATCATGTACTCCGATCCCAGGATCAGTAACCAACGATACAGATTGTGATGATAATAACCCAGCAGTTAACCCAGGTGCAACAGAAGTATGTAACGGTATCGATGATGACTGTAACGGTCTTTCAGATGATGGTCTTACATTCTTAGATTATTATGTTGACGGCGACGGTGACGGATACGGAGCAGGCGCAGCCACTTCTTCTTGTACAGCTATCCCAGGATCAGTATTAGTTGCTGGTGACTGTGATGATAATAACGCAACAGTTAATCCAGGCGCAACAGAAGCATGTAACGGAATCGACGACGATTGTAATGGTCTAATCGATGACGGTGTAGTAACATTAACTTATTATGTGGATGGTGACGGTGACGGATTTGGAGCAGGTGTTGGAACACCTTCATGTACTCCGATCCCAGGATCAGTAACCAACGATACAGATTGTGATGATAATAACCCAGCAGTTAACCCAGGTGCAACAGAAGTATGTAACGGAATCGATGATGACTGTAACGGTCTTTCAGATGATGGTCTTACATTCTTAGATTATTATGTTGACGGCGACGGTGACGGATACGGAGCAGGCGCAGCCACTTCTTCTTGTACAGCTATCCCAGGATCAGTATTAGTTGCTGGTGACTGTGATGATAATAACGCAACAGTTAATCCAGGCGCAACAGAAGCATGTAACGGAATCGACGACGATTGTAATGGTCTAATCGATGACGGTGTAGTAACATTAACTTATTATGTAGATGGTGACGGTGACGGATTTGGAGCAGGTGTTGGAACACCTTCATGTACTCCGATCCCAGGATCAGTAACCAACGATACAGATTGTGATGATAATAACGCAGCAGTTAACCCAGGTGCAACAGAAGTATGTAACGGAATCGATGATGACTGTAACGGTCTTTCAGATGATGGTCTTACATTCTTAGATTATTATGTTGACGGCGACGGTGACGGATACGGAGCAGGCGCAGCCACTTCTTCTTGTACAGCTATCCCAGGATCAGTATTAGTTGCTGGTGACTGTGATGATAATAACGCAACAGTTAATCCAGGCGCAACAGAAGCATGTAACGGAATCGACGACGATTGTAATGGTCTAATCGATGACGGTGTAGTAACATTAACTTATTATGTGGATGGTGACGGTGACGGATTTGGAGCAGGTGTTGGAACACCATCATGTACTCCGATCCCAGGATCAGTAACCAACGATACCGATTGTGATGATAATAACCCAGCAGTTAACCCAGGTGCAACAGAAGTATGTAACGGAATCGATGATGACTGTAACGGTCTTTCAGATGATGGTCTTACATTCTTAGATTATTATGTTGACGGCGACGGTGACGGATACGGAGCAGGCGCAGCCACTTCTTCTTGTACAGCTATCCCAGGATCAGTATTAGTTGCTGGTGACTGTGATGATAATAACGCAACAGTTAATCCAGGCGCAACAGAAGCATGTAACGGAATCGACGACGATTGTAATGGTCTAATCGATGACGGTGTAGTAACATTAACTTATTATGTGGATGGCGATGGTGACGGATTTGGAGCAGGTGTTGGAACACCATCATGTACTCCGATCCCAGGATCAGTAACCAACGATACCGATTGTGATGATAATAACGCAGCAGTTAACCCAGGTGCAACAGAAGTATGTAACGGTATCGATGATGACTGTAACGGTCTTTCAGATGATGGTTTAACATTTACAACTTATTATGCAGATGCTGACGGTGACACCTATGGAGATCCTTCAGTTTCGGCTTCTACTTGTAATGGAGCTCCTGTAGGTTATGTAGTAGATGCAACAGATTGTAATGATGGAAATGCTGCAATTAATCCGGGTGCTACTGAAATTTGCGGAAACTCAATTGATGATAACTGTGATGGTAACATCGATGAAGGTTGTGGATGTACCAATCCTCCTACAGCAGATGCAGGTTTGCCACAATCTATTTGTGAAAATGATGATGTAATTTTAAACGGGTCTATTGGTGGCGGAGCTACGAATGGTACTTGGACTACAGCTGGTGATGGATCTTTCTCTCCTAGCAATACAGTATTGAATGCAACTTACACACCTGGCCCTGGGGATATTCTTGCTGGTTCAGTTGTGTTAACATTAACTACTGATGCGCCTATTGGATGCCCACCGGCAATGAGTTCTATGACAGTTACTATAAACTCAAATCCTCCATCTCCTGGTGTGATTTCTGGACCTGCTACACTTTGTAATCCTAATAACCAAGTGATAACTTATAGCATTGCACCAGTTGCAGGAGCAACTTCATACACTTGGTCAGTTCCAGGTGCAACGATTATTCTCTCAGGTCAAGGTACAACAAGTATTTCTGTTAGATGGCCTTTCTCTGCTATCCATGCAGGTGTAGTTGGCGATATTTGTGTTACTGCAAATAATAGTAATAGCTGTGGAAGTAGCACATCTAGTTGTCTTGGTATCTCTGTACAATTGGCAATACCTGTAACTCCTCCTTCTATCTCTGGTCCAGCGAAAGCTTGTCCTGGCCATGTTCTGATTTATTCGGTGGCAAACGTTACTCGTGCTGATTCTTATAACTGGACAGTTCCTGTTGGTGCAACTATTACAGGTGGACTTGGCTCAAATACTATTACAGTAACTTATGGTGGTGGTTTTGTTGGTGGATCAGTAACAGTTACCGCTTCTAATGCTTGCGGTACTAGTCCTGTTCGAACTAGAAATGTAGCACTTAATGTACTACCTGCTTCTGCTGCGATCAGTGGCCCTGCTTCTGGTGTTTGTGGATCTACAATGGTTAGCTATACTGCTACAGGAATTGTTGGTGCAGCTTCTTACTTCTGGACGGTTCCTGCCGGCGCAACAATCATGAATGGTCAGGGAACTGCTACGATTGAAGTTGATTTCTCAAATTCATTTACGAGCGGTGCAGTTACTGTGGTTGCTCAAAATGGTTGTGGAAATGGTGCTGCACGTAGCTTAACCGTTTCAGGAACTCCTGGTCAAGCCGCTCCAATAACTGGTTCTTCATTGTTGTGCGTAGGTCAAAATTACATTTATGATGTGCCTACCATTTCAGGTGCTGTTACTTATACTTGGACAGTTCCATCTGGATTCATCATTAATTCAGGTCAGGGAACTAAAACGATTGATGTGAAAGCGGGTACTGTGCCTGCAAGTGGTTTAACGATTTCTGTACGTGCATCAAATGCATGTGGAAATGGTCCAAGTCGCGTGAAAAATGGAATTAGCATTGTTCTTTGCCCACGTATTGGAGAAGGTTCTGCCATGAATATCGTTGCATATCCTAATCCTGTAAGTGATCTCTTAAATGTGAGCTTCGATAGCGACAAAAATCAAGATGTACTTGTTACAATGATGGATGCTGCTGGACGTATGGTGATTAGCGAAAATCGCAATGCTGACGAAGGCGCTAATAAGTTTGAAATGTCTGTGAAAGGTATGGCCTCTGGTATTTATACTATGCAATTCAGTACTTCTGACACAGTACAAAGTATCCGTGTAGTGGTTGAATAATCACAGCATAGAATATTAAATAAATTCCGAAAAGCCCCGTAGCGTGTTTACACTGCTACGGGGCTTTTGGTTTTATGATAGACTAGAATAAACTCTTTCAAGCTTTTTAATAACGAATTTTCTGTTCATTTTTTTTGTGTCCTTAGAGATTGCTAATTTCACCGAATGGAAGAAAGTGTCTCGGTCTCTTTATTAACGGTTAAGAATTTGTCAGTTTCTTTTCAAAATGAAAAAACTATTTTTAAAGCAGTAGATAACATTTCATTTTCGATTCTTCCCGGCCAAACACTCGGAATAGTAGGCGAGTCAGGCTCTGGAAAATCTGTCACCTCGTTGTCGCTAATGAAGTTGATTGCTAAACCTGCAGGTAATATTGATAGTGGAACTGCTTTGTTGCATTCTAAGGCAGATGGAGTTCAAGATCTTTTATCTCTTTCAGATAAAGTGATAAGAAAATATAGAGGGAATGATATTGCGATGATTTTTCAAGAACCAATGACCTCGCTTAATCCCGTGTTTACGTGCGGCGATCAAGTTGCAGAAGCATTACGACTTCATAAAAAAATGTCGCGTAAGGAAGCGCGCATCGAAACAATAAAACTTTTTAATAAGGTGAAGTTGCCAAGAGCCGAATCTATGTATGATGCATATCCACATCAATTGAGTGGTGGACAAAAGCAGCGTGTAGTAATTGCTATGGCAATCTCTTGCGAGCCGAAAATTTTAATCGCAGATGAACCTACTACAGCTTTAGATGTAACAGTGCAAGCTGCTATTTTGGAATTGCTTAAGGAATTGCAAGAAGAAACAGGGATGGGTATGATCTTTATTACTCACGATCTCGGTGTGATTTCGCGCATTGCGAATAATGTATTAGTGATGTATAAGGGCAAGGCCGTTGAACAAGGAACTGTAGCAGAGATTTTTGATAATCCCAAACATCCATATACAAAAGGTTTGCTCGCATGCCGACCAACAAAAAATATTTCAATGAAACGACTTCCTGTTATCGGCGATTTTATGAGAATAGATACAGCAGGAAATTATCACGAAACTGGAGAATCTGTGAATGATGTACTGGCTCGGTTGAAACTGGAGGATGGCGCGCGTGAATCGAAAACCGATAGCTATCGGGTACAGGAACTTAAATCGAAAACTCCACTTTTGAGCATTCGCAATTTGCAAACGTATTTTCCGATTAAGAAAGGTCTCTTCGGGAAAATCACAGGCGAAGTAAAGGCTGTGGATGAAGTGAGCTTTGAAGTGTATCCCGGTGAAACACTGGGCCTCGTTGGTGAATCAGGATGTGGAAAAACAACACTCGGCAGAAGTATACTTCGGCTCGTAGAACCAACAGGTGGTGAAGTGATTTATAACGGTACGGATATCCGCACTTTGGATGCTAAAAAGCTTAGGTTGTTTCGAAAACAAATGCAACTCATTTTTCAAGACCCTTACTCTTCCTTAAACCCTCGACTTACCGCTGGTACAGCTATTCAAGAACCCATGACAGTACATCAACTTTATTCGAATGATAAAGAGCGAAAAGAAATGGTGCTGCAGTTGTTAACGAAAGTCGGGTTGAAGGAAGAACATTATTATCGATACCCTCATCAATTCTCAGGAGGTCAACGCCAAAGAATTTGTATAGCTCGTGCGCTTTCTTTAAATCCTGAATTTATTATTTGTGACGAATCAGTTTCTGCCTTGGATGTTTCTGTTCAAGCGCAAGTCCTGAATTTGTTAAATGAATTGAAAGAAGAAAAGGGTTTAACCTATATTTTTATATCTCACGATTTATCCGTCGTTCGTTTTATGAGCGATAGAATGTTGGTGATGAATAAAGGCCGCATCGAAGAAATGGGTGAGGCAAATGAAGTTTACAATAACCCGAAATCAGAATATACACGTAAATTGATTGAAGCAATTCCGTTGTAAGATGGACGATGTCGAAAAACATAAAAAAAAGTACTCACCCGAAATTGCTTGGTTGAAAATAGCACGCTGGTGTGCCTACCAAGAACGAAGTCAACAAGAAGTAAGAGATAAATTATATGAGTACGGATTGTTTTCCAAGGATGTGGAAGTTTTAATTTCTCGATTGATCGGTGATAATTTTTTAAACGAAGAACGTTTCGCAATTGCATTTGCCGGGGGGAAATTCCGACAACTTGGCTGGGGAAAAGTAAAAATTAAAGCTGCGCTCAAACTAAAGAAAGTTTTTGATTATTGTTTACGTAAAGGCATTGCATCTATCCCTGATCAAGACTATATTTTGATGTTGGAGAAAGTGGTGGCTAAAAGAGCACGTGAGGAAAAGGAAAATAATCCGATGAAAAGAATGCATAAACTCGCTCAGTATGCAATTTCGCGAGGTTATGAATCTGATTTAGTTTGGGAGGTGCTTAGATCAGAGTAGAATTTATGTGCTTTTTTCCGAAGAATTTTTGCAGGAACCTAAAGATAATTGATGGTTAGGAGATGAAATCCGTTGATGGAACATCCATTTCCATTTTTGCTTACTATCTTTGCAGCATTATGATTATAGAGCAATTAAAAGAACTTTCCGATCGTGTCGATGCTCTGAGGAGGCATCTTTGACGTCGATCGTCGATTGCAACAAATAGCTCAAGAAGAGCAACTTACGCACGCTCCCGATTTCTGGGATGATCCAAAGCGAGCGGAGCAAATTTTAAAAAAGATCAATCAAAAAAAATACTGGACTAACGCCTTTACCGAAGTTCAAAGTTCTGTTGATGACCTTTCCGTCTTATTTGATTTTCAAAAAGCAGGCGAAGCTACCGAACAGGAAGTGGATACTCTGTGTGGGGAAACAATAAAGAAAATTGAAGATCTTGAGTTTAAAAATATGCTCAGTGGCGAAGAAGATCGCTTCTCTGCTGTCTTAACGGTGAATTCTGGCGCTGGTGGAACTGAAAGTCAAGATTGGTCCTCGATGTTGTTGCGCATGTATCTTAGATGGGCCGAACGCCACAATTATAAAATCACAGAAATCGATTATTTAGAGGGAGATGGTGCTGGCATTAAATCCGCTACCTACGAAATTGAAGGCGATTATGCCTACGGTTATCTGAAAAGTGAAAATGGAGTGCATCGTTTAGTTCGTATCTCTCCATTCGATTCCAACGCACGTCGACACACTTCTTTTGCTTCTGTCTTTGCATATCCCATGATTGACGATGATATCAATATCGAAATTAAAGATGCCGATATCAGTATTCAAACTTCACGCTCAGGGGGAGCAGGCGGACAAAATGTAAACAAAGTAGAAACGAAAGTGCAACTTACACATCATCCAACGGGAATTGTGGTAGTTTGCCAAGTAGAACGAACACAAGGTGGGAATAAAGAACGCGCTATGAAAATGTTGAAGTCGCAGCTCTATGAATTGGAAGTTCGTAAGCGCGATGAAGCCAAAGCTGCTACCGAATCTTCCAAGAAAAAAATTGAGTGGGGAAGTCAAATTCGTTCTTATGTGTTGCATCCCTACAAACTGGTAAAAGATAATCGCACCGACTACGAAACCTCCGACACCCAAGCCGTCCTCGATGGCGAAATTGATGAATTCATTAAAGCCTATTTGATGGAATATAGCGAAACCAATGTTCCTTCATAAATAAAAAAATAATTACAGAGATTCTATTGTGCACTTTAGTGTTCTCTAGTGCCTCTAGTGTTAAAAAAAACCAATTATGTCAACATTTAGAATTGAAAAAGATACAATGGGTACGGTAGAAGTACCTGCTCATGTTTATTGGGGTGCACAAACACAACGCTCCATCGAAAACTTTAAAATCGCTCAAGACATCAACCAAATGCCGAAGGAAATCATTCGTGCATTTGTATATTTGAAAAAAGCCGCTGCTATCACCAATATGGAAGCGGGAATTTTAACTCCCGAAAAATGTGATCTCATCTCAAAAGTTTGCGATGAAATATTAGCAGGTCAATGGGCCGACCAATTTCCCCTCGTAGTTTGGCAGACCGGTTCAGGTACGCAAAGTAATATGAATGTAAACGAGGTGATTGCTTACCGAGCTCATGTTTTGAACGGTGGATCTTTGCTCGATGAGAAAAAAGCAGTGCATCCTAACGACGATGTAAATAAATCACAATCATCAAATGATACTTTTCCGACGGCGATGCACATTTCAGCTTATCAAATTTTAATGGAACTAACTGTTCCGGGGATACGAAGTTTACGCGACACCTTAGATGCGAAAGCTAAAGAGTATATGCAAATCGTAAAGATTGGTCGTACCCATTTAATGGATGCAACACCACTCACGCTCGGACAAGAGATCAGCGGATACGTTTCACAACTCGATCATGGCTTACGTGCGATTAATCACGTCCTTCCTCATTTGTCGGAATTAGCTTTGGGCGGAACTGCAGTGGGTACAGGAATTAATACGCCTAAAGGTTATTCAGAGAATGTAGCGAAAAATATTGCGAAGTTGACAGGCCTTCCATTTATCACTGCAGAAAATAAGTTCGAAGCTTTGGCAGCACATGATGCTATCGTTGAAGCACATGGTGCTTTAAAAACGGTAGCGGTGAGTTTAATGAAAATTGCAAATGATATTCGTTTGCTCGCCTCCGGACCTCGTTGTGGTATCGGTGAATTATTCATTCCCGATAACGAACCCGGTTCTTCCATTATGCCCGGCAAAGTGAATCCAACGCAATGCGAAGCCATGACCATGGTGGCAGCACAGGTATTAGGAAACGATGTAGCTATTAATATTGGTGGTGCTAGCGGACATTTTGAATTGAATGTTTTCAAGCCAATGATGATTTATAATTTTCTACATTCAGCTCGATTGATTGGAGATGTTTGTAATTCATTCAATGAAAAATGTGCAAAAGGCATAGCGCCCATCAAAGAAAATATTGATCGCAACTTAAATGATTCGTTGATGTTAGTAACTGCATTGAATCCGCATATTGGTTATTATAAAGCTGCAGAAATCGCTCAAACTGCACATCGCGATGGATCTACTCTGAAAGCTACTGCCATAAAATTAGGATACCTTACTTCTGAGCAATTTGATGAATGGGTGAATCCGCTAGATATGGTGGGAGATCTTCCAAAATAATATCATATTAATAAAGTAATATCTCTATGTCAACTACTCTCATTCGAAATGCACGCATCGTTAACGAAGGAAAAACTTTCGAAGGCGATGTTTTGATTAAAGGACAACGAATTGAAAGAGTAGGAGGGGAGATCGCAACGCATGGTGCAGTGAAAGAAATAGAAGCCAACGGGAAATTATTAGTCCCCGGTGCGATCGACGATCAAGTACATTTTCGCGAACCCGGTCTTACGCATAAAGGAGAAATTTATACAGAAGCAAGAGCGGCTGTAGCTGGTGGAATTACCTCTTTCATGGAAATGCCTAATACCGTTCCACAGGCCATCACGCAAAAATTGTTGGAAGAAAAATATCAGCGCGCTTCTGAATGTTCCTTAGGAAATTATTCTTTTTTCATGGGAACAACCAACAATAATTTAGAGGAAGTGTTGAAGACGAACTCAGAAAATGTTTGCGGAATTAAAATATTTATGGGCTCGAGTACCGGCGATATGTTAGTCGATGATGCACGTATCTTGGAATCTGTTTTTTCACGTTCTCCGCTGTTGATTGCGACTCATTGCGAGGATGAACAAATGATAAAAGCAAATTTGGAAGGAGCAAGAGCTACTTATGGTGATTTGGTTCCGCCCTCTCAACATCCCATCATCCGAAATGATGAATCTTGTTTTAAATCATCATCATTTGCTGTGGAATTAGCGAAGAAGCATGGAACTCGATTGCATGTTTTACATATTTCATCAGCAAAAGAAACACATCTTTTCGACAACAATATTCCCTTAGAAAAAAAGATGATTACTGCCGAAGCTTGCATTCATCATTTGTGGTTTACCGACAAAGATTATTTGTCGAAGGGAAATTGGATAAAATGGAATCCAGCCGTAAAGAAAGAAAGTGATCGAGAGGAAATAAGAAAAGCAGTTGTGGATGGTCGTATCGACGTTATTGCAACCGATCATGCTCCACATACAAAAGAGGAGAAAGAGAAAAGTTATTTTAATTGTCCTTCAGGCGGACCATTAGTACAACATGCTTATTTAGCCATGTTGGATGCGGTGCAAGAAGGATGGATTACACTCGAGAAAGTAGTGGAGAAAATGGCTCACGCACCCGCCACTCTCTTTGCGATTCCAGATCGTGGATTTATTCGTGAAGGATATTTTGCTGATTTAGTATTGGTAGATCCAAATCGTCCATTCACCGTTCATCCCGCTAATATTCTTTACAAGTGTGGATGGTCTCCATTCGAAGGACATACTTTTAAATCAACAATAATGAAGACTTTTGTAAATGGTCATTTAGCTTATGCAGAGGGTATGTTTGATGAATCGAAATTAGGAATGAGATTAAAGTTTAAACGAAGAGGATAACATGAGAAAAATTGGAATTATTTTTATTCTTTCTGTATTCATCAGTTGCTCCAAAAAAGAAGTGAAAATTCCTGCCGACGTAATTCCACGCGATACCATGATCGTGATCTTAGCAGAAATTCACTTAGCAGAAGCAACCATTCAAGTGCTCAATGTAGATGTAAATGATTCAACAAAGATTGCTTCGTTTGGCTTATATCGTTACATTTTTTCGAAGCACAATATTTCACAAGATTTGTTCAAGAAAAGTTTTGATTATTACCGAAGTGAACCTGCCTATTTTCACACCATGTACGATGAAGTGATCACTCACCTCAGTGAAGATCAAGCCAAGTACAGTCCCTTACCAATTACTCCTCCTCGAATCGAAAGACCTGTAAAGGATTCGGTAGTGAAACCGATGCCGGTAAAGAACTCAGTTGTGAGGCCAATGCCGGTTAAAAAATAAGACGATTAGATTTTATTCATTTTTAGTTTCTAATCTTTATAACCTTTAGCGAGAAAATTTAGCGAAGTTTGGACTTTGCCACCCTGTATTATTAAAATCGTCCTAGAATCTTTGCGACTTGGCGACTTTGCGAGAAAACTTAGCGAAGAACTTCTGCGAGAAAACTTAGCGTAGCGCAGCTTCTATGACGTATTTGGGCTCTACACTATAATTAAGTGTTTAAATAAAGCAAGTCGTTATTTATTCATTAATTTTTTTGGATATAGCCAAGCGATGAGAACAAAAAATGGGATGAAATATTTATCTCATCCCATTCAATCCGTTAACTAATTTATTTTATTTTAAAGTCCTACCCAACCATTCAAAAAATACTCGATTCCACAATACCCCATTTTGCGGCTTTAACACATGATGACCCTCATCTGGGAAATACAAAAATCGACTTGGAATATTTCTCAATTGCGCAGCAGTGAAGGCTTCCATTCCTTGGTTCAACGGAACACGGAAATCTTTTTCGTTGTGAATTACTAAAATTGGTGTATCCCAATTCTGAACATATTTACTCGGTGAAAATGCATCAAAGCTTTTTGGTCTTGGACTATCCCATGGATTTCCGCTCATGTCATGATGAGCAAAGAATATTTCTTCCGTAGCCATGTATTCCGATTCTAAATTGAAAACTCCACAATGAGATATAAAAGTTTTGAAACGCTTGTTATGATGTCCCGCTAACCAATACACAGAGTACCCTCCAAAGCTAGCTCCTACTGCACCTATTTTATCTTTATCAACATAAGGCTCTTTACTTACATCATCAATCGCCGACAATAAATCGGTCATGGCTTGCCCGCCCCAGTCGCCTGCTATCTGATCATTCCATTCCTCACCAAATGACGGTAATCCACGACGGTTAGGTGCCACTACAATATAACCTTGTGAAGCCATCAAACTGAAATTCCAACGGAAACTATAAAACTGACTCACTACACTTTGTGGTCCGCCCTGACAATACAACAATGTTGGATACTTTTTATTCGCATCAAAATCGGGCGGATAAATCACCCACACCAACATGTCTTTTCCATCGCTCGTCTTCACCATGCGTTTTGCGACCGTACATTTTTTAATAGGAGCCAATAATTTCTCATTTACATTGGTGATCATTTTGGCAGTTCCTGCTTTCACATCCACATTGTATAAATCTTGTGGCATCGTCATGTCCGTCCTGCTTGCTATGACCATCAACGTTTTTGCACTTCCGAATACACACAAATCATTGTAATCGGCTTGGTCATTCGTGATTTGTCTTAGTTCAGCGCCGGCTTTAGCTTGCATGTCGAAAATAAAAATTTGTTTTGTCGCATTTTTAGATGCCGTAAATAAAATTGATTTTCCATCCGCTGTCCAAGACATATTATTTACAGGATAATCAAAGTTGGAAAGTACTTCTCCTTTTTTCTTGGAATCAAAATCATATTGAAATAATCGATTACGATCACTTTCATAACCTGCAATCTCCATGCTTAGCCAAAGAATCTTATTTCCGTCAGGAGACCAAACTGGATCTGTATCATAACCATTCATCCCCTCGGTAATGTTGCTGGTTTTGCCTGAATTCAAATCGTAAATATAAATATCCGAATTCGTACTCGTTGCAGCAGCTGTTCCGTTTAATTTCTTTGAGGTGTAAGCTAATTTTTTTCCGTCCGGAGAAAAAGCGATTTGTTCATCGCCTCCGAATGGCCCCATCGGACTGTCCCATCTTTCGTTCGGCATGATATCCACTCCAGCCCCCATACTTCCTTCTGCATAAGTTGCAACAAAAATATGACTGTAAGCATAATCATCCCATTGGTTCCAATGTTTAAACATGAGTCCGTCAATAATTCTTGCACCATCTGTTTTGGGTAAGTCCGGATAAATTTCACTGGGTTTTTTGTCTAATGTAACATCAGATGAATACCAAATGTGTTTTAGTGATTCGGAATATCCATAACAATTTACTCCTCCTTTTACACTGGAGATTTGTGTTTTATTACTTCCATCCGGATTCATTTCCCAGATTTGCATCGCACCCTCTTTATCGGCAGTCAGGAAAGCAATCTTTTTGCCATCAGGTCTCCATCTTGCCGAATTCTCTTCTGCAGGAGAAGATGCTAAAGCAACAGGCTCACCACCATAATAGGCAGTAGTAAAAATATCTGCTTGGCCTTTGTTTGCTGCCAAGTCATAATTTTTGACATTGAATAAAATAGTTTTTCCATCAGGAGATATGCGTGGGTCTGAAAGTCTACCCAATTTCCATAGTAACTCTGGAGTTAGGGTTTGTGAAGTTCCAGCAACACTGCTGAAAAGAATGAAGAGGAGTGAACAGATGTTTCTCATAAGGATGGTTTTTATCAATTCAAATGTAGTGGATTATTTGATATGTTTTGTAAAGCTCAAGTTGAGATACATAAAAACTTCAAAATCAAAAGGTGATTTAAAATATAAATTTAACAAATTCCTCCTCTCCATCTTTGTCCTCGCCTTTAGGAGAGGATGGAGAGGACAAAGGGAGGAGAGGCTAGAGCAATAAGAATTCTAAAATATTTTATTTTATCACTCAGCAAACTTTGGAGAGTAGTTCCGATGCTTTGGCTAGGAGGAGAGGCTTGAGCAATAAGAATTCTAATATCTTTTATTTACCAAGTATCAAACTCCTCCTCTCCTCTGGAGAGGAGTCGCGACGCCTCGCGAGGGAGGAGAGGCTTAGGCAATAAAAATTCTAATATCTTTTATTTACCATTCAGCAAACTACTTCTTGCAACAACAAAGTATGATAAAGTGAATTTTAAAAATTTAAAGCTTCAACTTTTTATAAACTTCCGTTTTTTCCATCTGTATTACTTTCCCACTCTCCGGATTTTCCATGAATAAATCTTCGATTTTCCATCTTACTAATCGTAATGTTGGAAATCCAACCGCAGCAGTCATTCTTTTTTACTTGCCGATTTTTGCCTTCCGTGATGGATAATTCTAACCAGGAATCAGGAACAGTTTTTCTAAAACGAATAGGTGGATTTCTTTCCGGTAATTCTGGACTTTCAATAATTCTCGCTTTAGCCGGAGCGGTACGATAATCTTTCCCATCAATCCGAATACTAACGCCTTTGCATAGCCGATCAATAGCTTCCTGGGTAACCGTTCCTTCTACCTGAACATAGTAAGTGCGATAATGTTTAAATGTAGGATCAAGTAATTTCTTGTTTACACGAGGATCATTAGTCAATAAAAGTAATCCTTCGCTGTCTGCATCTAATCTCCCTACGGGATATACATCTTTCGGAAATTCATGCAAAGATCCTAATCCCAGTTGTTCACCTACCGGTTGAAATTGACTGTGCACTCCGAAGGGTTTGTAAATGATATAGTAGTCCATGTGTTTTAAAATAATACGACGTTCATTACGAATCTTTGTAGAAACGCAAAGAACGTCGCATGTGATTTTGTAATTACTCTTTAATATTTTTTCTTAATTCTTATCCCGATAGACTTCGGCGAGAGCTCAGTCGAACGCTATCGAGACCTAATTCTTTATAGTTATCCTACATACAAACGAGACTAAATTCTGAATTCTGAATTCTTAATTCTTAATTTTCAATTCCACTCTTCTGTTCTTCGCTCTTCCTTCTTCAGTATTATTATCCCCTGCAGGTTGCGTAGAGGAGACTCCCGTTGCTATCATACGCTTCGAAGAAATACCTTTTCTCACTAAGTAAGCTTTAACCCCATTCGCACGATTCTTAGATAAAGATTTATTGAAACTCTCTGGACCAGTACTGTCTGTATGTCCGACAATTTCAATAATAACTTCTGAATTTTCTTTCAAGTTCTTAGCTGCTTCATCTAACACAGCTTGATATCCTTCCGAAATTTTCGAACTTGATGTTTCGAAATAAACATTTTGTAAGCCCATCATCGCTGAATCAACTTCAGCTTCCTCTACATCTGGACATCCTTTGTTTGCCACTGTACCTGCAACATCAGGACAAGCATCATCAGGATCAATGATACTATCATTATCAGTATCCACACAACCATGTAATGCAAGGGTTCCTTTCACTTCTGGACAACGGTCATCCGCATCCGTTACTCCATCACCATCTTTATCCGGACAACCATTCGTCGCCGGATCTTCTGTCGCTAATCCCGCAACATCAATACAACGATCAAGTGAATCAACAACTGAATCTCCATCTTTATCAGGACAACCTTTTGCACTTGCAACTCCTTTCACATCTGGACAAGAATCTAAGAAATCGGCAATTCCATCTCCATCACGATCCAACGGACAACCTTTCGCATCAACTGCAACACCTGCAGGCGTATTCGGACATTCATCTTTTTTATCCGATACACCATCTTTGTCTGCATCTTTCACAGTACCAAAATTCCAAGTGAGTCCAAGGCTATGCATCAAGAATGCATCGTTATTATCTTTCGCTTCACGATCGCGAGTATCATGATCAGTATAGGCAAATGTCTCTTGAATTAATAAATTTAATTGAGGCGTGATGTTTATTTTTAAACCAGCACCATATGGAAAAAACAAATCAACTCCTGGAGTTTTTAATTTATTCAATGAGCTAATTCCAACTCCTGCCAATGCATAAGGATTAACTTTAAAACGTTCTTCTTTAAATAAACTTACACGCATATGTGCGTTCCACTGAAATTGATCCGCATCGAAATTATTAAGTGCATCTTCGCGATATCCAAAAGTACCTACCGTCGTGTTCATCGAAAAATCAAAATGCGGATTTACATACCAAGAAGCAGATAATCCAATATGCATATAATTATCTTGTCCTTTGTTATTGTAAAATCCTTGACCTAAATCCCCATTGTATTGGGTGAGACCGCCCCATAGACCCAATGCAAATTTGCGATCTGCATTTTGTGCCAACAGCAAGCTAGGTAAAGCAATAAGTAGAATTAACGGAGTTAGAATTTTTTTCATAATGTAGTTTTGTACCCTTTACGATAAGGGACTGCAAAGGTAACTTCAAAGTCCATATTAGAGAGATATTTGCCTATCTTTATTTTAAATTTGATGTTAATTTATTGATGAAATTCTCTAAATTTGTAGCTCGTTCTTAATTATCACTTATCAAGAAAGGTGGAGGGACTGTGCCCGATGAAGCCTTGGCAACCCTTGGATTTTAACAATGAATTGTATATCAATACTATACAATTTCGATCAGCGAGTTATCCTCTACGATTTCATTCGATTAATTCTCAGAAGGTGCCACATCCAGTCTCGTCATTATTGATGAGAATAGATAAGTACCAGAGGATCTAAAACATTTCTTTAAAAATAACGTAAAATCTCTTCTGGCTACCGGAAGGGATTTTTTCTTTTTCGGACGGTCTGTAATAAAAATATATGAGTATACATCCAATTCGTAAGCAGCTAGAAAAGCGCATTCTTGTCATTGATGGTGCGATGGGAACCATTATCCAACGTTATGATTTGCAATAATCAGATTATCGGGGAATTCGTTTTGCCGATTGGCCTCATGACTTGAAGGGAAATAATGATTTGCTTTCACTTACACAGGAAAAAATTATCAGAGATATTCATAAAGCCTATTTGGATGCTGGTGCGGATATCATTGAGACCAATACTTTTAATGCACAACGTATTTCTCTTGCCGATTATAAGATGGAATCTCTGTCTTATGAATTGAATTTGGAGTCGGCGAAAATTGCAAAGCAAGCAGTGCAAGAATGGATGGTGAAGAATCCTACCGGCGGCCCTAAGTTTATTGCAGGTGCACTCGGACCAACTAACCGCACAGCTTCTTTAAGTCCCGATGTGAATGATCCCGGTTTTCGTGCAGTGAGTTTTGATGATTTAGTGGATGCATATACTGAGCAGGTAAAAGGTTTGTTAGATGGGGGTGTAGATGTATTATTGATTGAAACCATTTTTGATACACTGAATGCAAAAGCTGCATTATTTGCAATTCAAACTGAATTAGAAAGTAGAGATATTAAAATGCCGGTGATGGTTTCCGGTACAATTACCGATGCGAGTGGGCGTACGTTAAGCGGTCAAACCGTAGAAGCATTTTTGAATTCGATTTCACATGTTGATCTCCTGAGCGTAGGTTTGAATTGCGCATTAGGTGCTGCTGAAATGCGTCCGCACCTGGAAGAATTGAGTGAGAAAGCTCCGTTTTTTATAAGCGCATATCCGAATGCAGGACTCCCGAACCAATTTGGTGAATACGATGAAACGCCGCATCACATGGGGCATCAAATAAAAGATTTTTTGACGAATGGTTTTTTAAATATCGTTGGCGGTTGTTGCGGAACTACACCTGAGCATATTGCTGAAATTGCAAAACTTGCGAAACAATGTCCGCCGCGACAAGTTCCTCAAGCCGATACACTCATGCATTTGAGTGGACTCGAAGCAGTGACGATGCGTCCGGAAAGTAATTTCATGAACGTGGGCGAACGTACTAACGTTACGGGTAGCCGAAAATTTGCGAAGTTGATTATCGATGGAAATTACGAAGAGGCTTTAGCCATTGCCCGCAATCAAGTGGAAGGCGGTGCACAAGCCATCGATATTAACATGGATGAAGGGATGCTGGATGCGGAAGCTGCCATGGTAAAGTTTCTGCATTTGATCGCATCCGAACCAGATATTGCAAAGCTGCCGATCATGATCGATAGCTCTAAATTTTTTGTAATCGAAGCCGGACTGAAATGCACCCAAGGTAAAAGTATTGTGAACTCGATCTCCATGAAGGAGGGAGAAGCTGAATTTTTACGTCAGGCAAATATTATTCGTAAATATGGTGCTGCTGTAATCGTCATGGCTTTTGATGAACAAGGTCAGGCCGATACTTACCAACGTCGCATTGAAATTTGTGAACGTGCATATAAACTACTAACAGAGAAAATTAATTTCCCGCCTCAAGATATTATTTTCGATCCAAATATTTTCCCGGTAGCAACCGGAATGGAAGAACATCGTCGTAATGCGCTCGATTTCTTTGAAGCCACCGCATGGATCAAACAAAATCTTCCGCATGCGAAAGTAAGTGGTGGTGTAAGTAATGTTTCGTTTTCTTTCAGAGGGAATGATCACGTGCGTGAAGCCATCCATGCAGCATTTTTATATCATGCCGTAAAAGCGGGAATGGATATGGGAATTGTGAATCCCGGTCAACTACAAGTGTACGATGAAATCCCAAAGGATTTATTAACCATCATTGAAGATGTACTTTTAGATAGGAACGATGACGCTACTGAAAAATTAATTGCTTATGCCGATCAGGTAAAAGGTGCCGGAAAAAAACAAGAACGTGATGAAGCTTGGCGCGATGGAACGGTTCAAGAAAGATTGACGCACGCATTGGTAAAAGGAATTGTAGAGTACATTGAAGTGGATGTGGAAGAAGCGCGTAAGTTATATCCAAAGGCATTGCATCTTATCGAAGGTCCTTTGATGGATGGAATGAATGTAGTAGGAGATTTATTCGGAGCTGGAAAAATGTTTTTACCGCAAGTAGTAAAATCAGCTCGTGTGATGAAGAAAGGGGTGGCTTATCTATTACCATTCTTAGAAGCAGAAAAAGAAGTTGGAGCTAGCAAGAAAGGAAAAATTTTAATGGCCACGGTGAAAGGAGATGTACACGATATAGGAAAAAATATTGTGGGCGTTGTATTAGCGTGTAATAATTATGATGTGATCGATTTAGGCGTGATGGTTTCCGCCGATAAGATTTTGGCTGCAGCGAAGGAGCATGAAGTGGATGTGATTGGTCTTAGCGGACTCATCACTCCTTCCCTCGATGAAATGGTGCATGTGGCAAAGGAAATGGAACGCCAAAAATTTGATATTCCCTTGTTGATTGGTGGAGCAACCACATCAAAAGTTCATACCGCTGTAAAAATTGCACCGCATTATTCACATCCTGTTATTCATGTAAACGATGCTTCGCGTTCAGTTCCTGTGGTGAGTTCGTTATTGTCTAAAGATCAAAAGCAAGAACTAACAGATCGCACAAACGAAGAGTATGATCGTTTACGTAAACAGCATGCAGGAGCACAAGCTGCGAACAAATTTATTTCGATAGAAGAAGCTCGCAAAAATGCTTGGCCAAGTGATTGGACGAAGTCTTCTAGTAACACTCCCATAAAGCCAGGCGTTACAGTGTTGAAGGATTATTCAATTGCTGAGTTAGCGGAATACATCGACTGGACACCGTTCTTTCATTCTTGGGAGATGAAAGGTTCGTATCCAAAAATATCTTCAGCTCCAGAAAGAGGAGTAGAAGCGAAAAAACTTTTTGATGATGCACAACGCATGTTGAAACAAATCATCGATGAGAAATGGATAACAGCCAATGGAGTTATTGGACTTTTTCCAGCGAATGCAAGTGGTGATGATATCATCGTTTTTTCAAACGAAGACCGTAAAACGAAGCGTGCAGTTTTTCATACCTTACGTCAACAAACTAAAAAACCAGCAGGACAATACAACATTGCGTTGTCAGATTTTGTTGCTCCTCTTTCATCCAACGTAAAAGATTATATCGGAACATTTGCAGTAGCTTGCGGAGAAGGAATTGATAAACATGTTGCCGCATTCGAAGCCAACCACGACGACTATAGCGCCATTATGTTAAAAGCCTTGGCGGATCGTTTAGCAGAAGCATTTGCAGAACGATTGCATCAACGGGTACGAAAAGAATTTTGGGGATATGCAGCCGATGAACACTTTGCAAACGACGAACTCATCAAAGAAGAATATGCGGGTATTCGTCCAGCACCCGGTTATCCCGCCCAACCCGATCACACCGAAAAAAATACCATTTGGGATTTACTCGATGTCGAAAAAAATGCAGGCATCACCCTCACCGAAAGTTTAGCCATGGTTCCCACCGCTGCCGTAAGTGGACTCTATTTCTCACATCCCGCCTCGCAATATTTTGGTATCGGAAAAATTCAACGTGATCAAGTGGAAGAATATGCTCAACGTAAAGGAATGTCCATCGACGAGACTGAACGCTGGTTAAGTCCTGCGCTGGGGTATGAGCCGGTGGTGGCTTAGAATTAAGGTGAAATTTTAAACTTTATTCCCAGACCATTGCGAGAAACTTTAGCGAGAAAAAAAGCGTCCGAATGGCTTAGCGCCCCTTTGCGAGAAAAATTAGCGAGAAGAAAAGCGTCCGAATGGCTTAGCGCCTTAGCGCCTTAGCGAGAAACTTTAGCGCGAAAAAAAGCGTCCGAATGGCTTAGCGCCTTCGCGCCTTCGCGAGAAACTTTAGCGCGAAAAAAAGCGTCCGAATGGCTTAGCGCCCCTTTGCGAGAAAAATTAGCGAGAAGAAAAGCGTCCGAATGGCTTAGCGCCTTAGCGCCTTAGCGAGAAACTTTAGCGCGAAAAAGAGCGTCCGAATGGCTTAGCGCCTTCGCGCCTTCGCGAGAAAAATTAGCGAGAAGAAAAGCGTCCGAATGGCTTAGCGCCTTAGCGCCTTAGCGAGAAACTTTAGCGAAGAAAGTCTGCGAGAAAACTAAGCCTCACAATAGCTATCGGGATTGCGCCTCTGTACTAAAATTCAGCATTATTTTGTTTTTACACTCGTCTTATTGTCTTAAATCTTCGTTTCGTCCCTTTTTAGGGATGTTTTGTCGATACACGATCCCTAATTCAAATCATCCTTTTACCTTTGTTAGGTATGATTCAATTACACTCCGTGAACAAATCTTATCCCATGGGAAAAGGGAGTTTACATGTTTTAAAAGGTATCGATTTAAATATCGCTTCTGGCGAAATGGTTTCCATTATGGGCTCCTCGGGTTCCGGGAAATCTACCTTGCTTAATATATTAGGTATTCTCGATAATTACGACAGTGGTGCTTATACGCTTGATAATACCTTAATCAAAGATTTGAATCCAACGAAGGCTGCACATTTTCGAAATCACCTTATCGGGTTTGTATTTCAATCTTTCAATTTGCTGAGTTTTAAAAATGCAATGGAGAATGTAGCTTTACCGTTGTATTATCAGAATATAAAACGAAAGGAAAGAAATAAAATCGCATTGGAATACCTCGATCGCGTCGGATTAAAAGATTGGGCGCATCACGGACCCAACGAACTTTCAGGCGGACAAAAACAACGCGTTGCGATTGCACGGGCTCTAATAACTAAACCTAAAATAATTCTTGCCGATGAACCCACTGGAGCACTCGACTCCGCCACAGGAGAAGAAGTTATGAATCTTCTTACCGAAGTAAATCAATCAGGAGTTACCGTCATCATCGTAACCCATGAATCCGAAGTAGCCGAAAGAACCCAACGCACTATCCGGATTAAGGATGGGTTAATCGTGGATTAATAATTTGAAGATTTGAAAATGTGTTAATTTGAAAATGTGCTAGAGTATCTTACCGCGATTGATCCCATCTCCCATCTCCGAATCTAATTTACCTCGCGAGGCTTCGAGATTACCAACTAACCAATCCACCAACTCACCAACTCACCAACTCACCAACCCACCAATTTACCAATTTACCAATTTACCAACTTGCCAATTCAAAAAAAATGTTCAACAAAGAAGTCTGGTCTGAAATCCTCTCCACCATCCGCGCTAATCGGCTTCGGACTTTCCTCACTGCTTTTAGTGTGGCTTGGGGAATTTTTATGCTGATTGTGTTGCTAGGCTCTGGACAAGGTTTACGCAATGGTGCCGAAAATCAATTTCAATCCGATGCGGTGAATTCAATTTGGATCAATGGGGGAGTGACTTCTAAGGCACATGACGGATTTCAGCCTGGACGAACCATTCAATTGCGAAATGAGGATTATGCCATGATTCAAAGGCAAAATCCTACCGTTACTGAAATGACTGCCAGTCATGATGGAAGAAATATTCGCACGCTCAGTTATAAAAATGAAACCGGAGCCTTTACCGTACGCTCCTGTATGCCAGACCACGATTATCTTGAAAATTGTAAAATGGAAAAGGGCCGTTTCGTTAATGACAATGATATTTCTTCCTATCGAAAAGTTTGCGCAATTGGAAAACCGGTAGAAGAAGCATTGTTTGGAAAGGAGAATTCAATTGGTAAATACATTAACGTGGATGGAATACCATTTAAAGTAATTGGACAATTTACGGATCCCGGTAGAGGGGATAATGACCGAATTTACATTCCAATTAGTACCGCTCAAAAAGCCTTTAATGGGCAAGATAAAATGAGTGTGATCTGGCTCAGTACTGGAAATATGTCGATTGAAGATGGCAATAAGATGGTGGATAATATTAAGAAGTTCTTAGCCAACAAATACAACTTCGATCCGGAAGATCGACAAGCTGCTAATGTTTGGAATAATAGTATCGAGTACGTTCGAATAATGGATATGCTCAGCAATATTCGAATATTTATTTGGGTAATAGGCATCGGAACTTTAATTGCGGGGATCGTAGGCGTTAGTAATATCATGATGATTGCCGTGAAAGAAAGAACCAAGGAGATTGGAGTAAGAAAAGCCATTGGAGCAAACCCGAACTCTATCATCTCCATGATTATTCAAGAGAGTGTATTGATTACTGCAGTGGCCGGTTATATCGGATTGATGTTTGGTGTGCTGGTTTTGGAAGGAGCAAAAAAATTCATGCCGCCGAGCGATTTCTTCCGAAACCCGGAAGTAGATTTGGGCGTTGCTCTTTCTGCAATTATCTTGTTAGTAATAGCAGGCGCCATTGCAGGACTTATTCCAGCCCTTAGAGCTGCAAGAATAGAACCCATTGCTGCCCTCCGCGATGAATAAATTAATTAAGAATTAAGAATTAAGAATTAAGAATGATGAATTAAGAATTAAGAATTAAGAATGATGAATTATTATGCTTAAATGAGAAAAGTGGAATTAGAAGGATTCAAAATTATTTCGTATTTCGCATTTTCGCATTTCGTGTTTATTCGAATTTCGCTTCCAGTACTTATTATGTAAAACGATAATTATTATGTTCGATTCAGACTCCTGGCAAGAAATCTTCGCCACCATCAAGAAAAATAAAATGCGGACCTTCCTCACCTGCTTCGGTGTGTTTTGGGGCATCTTTATGTTAGTGGTAATGATTGGTTCAGGAAATGGATTGAGCAATGGTATCATGCAAGATTTTGCGGGAACTGCAACGAATAGTTTTTTCTGCTGGGCTCAAAAAACTTCCAAGCCATACAAAGGAATGAAGCCTGGACGCAATTTTGATTTTAACAATGAAGATACCAAAGCATTAAAACAACTTTCTGAATTAGCTGTCGTTGCACCTATGAATCAATTGGGTGATTACCGAGGCACAAATAATGTTGTGCGTGGATTAAAAACAGGTGGATTTTCCGTCTCGGGTGTTTATCCTGAACTAACATTGATTGATGACATTAATGTGAAGACAGGTCGTTTTTTAAACCAGAATGATATTTCCGATAAAAGAAAGGTTGCTATTATCGGATTGGGTGTAGTAGAGACTTTGTTTGCAAAAGACGAAAGTCCAATTGGAGAATATATCAGTATTAATGGAGTGTATTTTCAAGTGATCGGAACAACAGTTCCTACTTCTTCTGGTGGACGCGGTGAAGAACAACGCAATGAAGTGCATATTCCATTTTCTACTTTTCAGCAAGCATTTAATTACGGAGATGTTGTAGGTTGGTATGCAGTAATGGCAGCAAAAGATGTTCCTGCCAGCGTCGCCGAAGAGAAAACTTTAGCGATGTTACGTGAACGTCACAAAGTGTCACCCGATGATGCCAATGCCATTGGTCATTGGAATATGGAAACGGAATTTAAAAAGATGAGTGGACTCTTCTCTGGAATTAGTGGACTGGTTTGGATTGTAGGTATCGGAACTTTATTGGCTGGAATTATTGGCGTGAGTAATATTATGTTAATCGTAGTGAAAGAACGTACAAAGGAAATTGGAATTCGTCGTGCATTAGGAGCACCTCCTATTCATATAGTTCGACAATTAATATTGGAATCGGTTTTCTTGACGACCATTGCCGGTTATATCGGACTCGTATTATCTATCGGACTTACAGAAGCCATTGCCTCTGCTATTCCAAAGGATGAGGGCGGAATGTTTACCAATCCCACCATCGATTTGAATGTTGCATTGATCGCTTTGGGAATTTTAATTTTCGCAGGAGCCATTGCTGGATTTATTCCAGCAAAAAAAGCAATTGCTATTCCTCCCGTGGAGGCATTAAGATATGATAATTAATGATCGCAGATAAAAAAATAAAAATTTAGAAATAAAATAAAGAGTATGAAACGAATTTTTAAAATTCTTCTTGTTGTGATTTTAATTGGAACATTTGTTTGGACCATTTGGTTCCTCTACGCAAAATCCCAGAAACCTCCGCAAGAGTTTAAAACGGAAAAAGCAACAACACTCAGTATCATTCGCAAAACCGTGGCAACAGGTTCGGTAATCCCTCGCCGTGAGGTATTCATCAAACCGCAAGTGTCCGGAATTGTTGAAGCCGTTTATATTGTTGCGGGTAAAATGATCAAGAAGGGAGATGTGATTGCAAAAATCAGAATCATTCCAAACATGATTAACTTAAACGAAGCGGAGAGCAGAGTAAATCGTTCAAAAATTAGTCTTGATCAAGCACAAACTGATTTTGATCGTTATCAAAGTTTATTTAAAGATAAAATAATCAGCCCATCTGAATTTCAACAGTATGAAATTCGCTTGCGTCAGGCTCGAGAAGAAATTAATACAGCTCAAGATAACCTTGATCTGATTAAAGATGGAGTTGCGAAAAGCACAGGAAAAACAACAAATACATTAATTCGTTCTACGCTGAACGGAATGGTGTTGGATGTTCCAGTGAAAGAAGGTTTTTCAGTCATCGAAGCCAACACATTTAATGAAGGTACTACTGTCGCTTCTGTTGCTGATATGGGTGAGATGATTTTTGAAGGAAAAGTGGACGAATCGGAAGTTGGAAAAATCCATCAAGGAATGGACTTAATCCTCACCGTAGGAGCAATCGAAAATTATAAGTTTAATGCTAAGCTGGAATATATCGCTCCGAAAGGCGTTGCTGAAAATGGCGCCATCCAATTTCAAATTAGAGCAGCAGTAGCCATTGATACGAGTTATTTCTTAAGAGCTGGATATAGTGCCAATGCAGATATTATCCTTGATAGAAGAGATAGCGTGTTGGCTGTTCCTGAAAGTGTCTTGCAGTTTTCAAAAGATACTACCTGGGTAGAAGTAAAAACATCGGCTACCGAATTCAAAAAGCAGATCATTAAAACCGGGATTTCAGACGGAATTAATATAGAAGTAGTAGAAGGACTAAGTAAAAACGATGAAATTAAAATTCCAGCTGGTATTGAATCTGAAAAATAGATGGGGAAATATAAGCCATAAAAAAAGTCGCCCTTGTGAGGCGACTTTTTTTATTTTTTTACTGAGTTAAAGCTTAGTGAGCAGCTTCAACAGCTTCAGTAGCAACAGCAGCAGCAGTATCAACAACAGCAGCAACAGTAGAATCAACAGTTTCAACAACTGTCTCAGTCATTTCTGTAGCAGTGCTATCTACCATTGTTTCAGCGTTTTCAGCAGTTTTTGAACCGCAAGATGCTAATGCAACAACGAAAGTTGCAGCAGCTAAGATTGAAGTGAATTTTTTCATTTTGTTTGTTTGGTTATTAAGTTTATAAACTTACCCGTTAATGCCTGGAACTATTAAAAGGTAACCTTAAAAAAATGACAATTTTTATAATAATTAGTTAAAGTGTTGATAATTAATGAATAAAATATTGAAATAAAAGAAGAAGAGGCCTAAAGAAATAAGAACTTTGCAAAATGCCGGGTTACCTTTCCCCGGTTCACGAATTAACCAATGGGCATGAAGCCAGTTCAAGGCATTACCGAAGAAGAACAAATACGTTTACTGCAAAACGGTGACGAAAACATTCTTCAAATTATTTATCGTCAGTATTATCAAACAATAGTACAATTGGTAATGAATAATAGCGGTAGTCTACAAGAAGCGAAGGACATTTATCAAGAAACCTTAATCATATTTTATGAAAAGGTGAAGGATGAAAACTTCGAATTGAATTGCAAGTTGAAAACGTACTTGTATTCAATCAGCAGAAACCTATGGTTGAAACAGCTTCAACATAAAAAGCGTTTTACCAATAACATCAGTGATTCCGAAGAGTATCTCGAGATTCCCTGGGAGGATGCTGGTAAGAAGGAAGACCAATATCAAGCGATGCATACCGCATTGGAAAGTTTGGGTGAACCCTGCCGATCCATTTTAAAGGATTTCTATTTGCACAGTCAAAGCATGGAAGAAATCACAGAAAAATTTGGCTATACAAACGCAGATAATGCCAAAAATCAAAAGTACAAATGCCTGAAGCGACTGAAGAAAATTTTCTTCGATAGTTATGGCAACGATGGAGGACTAAGTTATGATGAATAAACGTGAAACAGAAGAATTGATCGAACGCTACTGCATGGGTCAATTGTCGCCCGAAGAATTGCGCATTTTTGAAGAATGGCGCGAAAGTGACTCGGATTTATCTCAAGCCATCGATGATCATCGTTTAATAACAGATGCGTTTTTAGTGTATGCAGAAAGGAGTGATCTGAAAAAGAAATTAGGTAAAATTCATGATGAAATGGAAAGCGATCAATATCGTTTTCAGGCGCCTATGAAGGTGATTATACCTCGTGAAAATAGAGTTAAATTAATTTGGAGAAAGTATAAGTTGGCTTCTATTGCCGCAGTGCTTAGTTTGGTAGCAATTTCTGCTTCTATAATTACTTTTAGTGTGAATGGAGTGAGTGGAAATAAACAACAAAGTGCTTATCAGGAGTTGCGTCGTGAAGTGGAAAGAATTAAGCGTAGCCAAAAGGCATTAATTAAGGATATTAATAATAAACAGGAAAGTACTGTGATTGCTGAAGGTGCTTTCACGGGTTCCGGTTTTGCCTTGAATAAGGAGGGGTATGTATTAACCAGCTATCACGTGGTGGCTGATGCCTCTTCCATTTATATCTCAAATGAGAAATTTGCACAACTGAAAATGAAGGTGATTTATACGAATCCTGAATTGGACATGGCCGTGTTGAAAGTGGACGATAAGGATTTTATTGGATTTAAAGAAATCCCTTATACGATGAGAAAATCTGTAGCAGATCCAGGTGAGAAAGTTTATACTTTAGGATATCCTCGTGAAGACATGGTTTTTGGAGAAGGATCTGTTAGTTCGTACACCGGTTTTGAAGGAGATACCGCCGCGTACCAAATTAGTATTCCTGTGAATCCTGGAAACTCAGGCGGTCCTCTTTTCGATTCACAAGGGAATCTTATCGGTATCGTATCAGGTCGAAATTCTTCAGCAGAAGGAGCCTCCTTTGCAGTAAAGTCAAAGTGGATCTCGGAAGATATTAAAGAACACTCTGCTGAAAAGATTAGTATGCCGATGAAGAAAACTTCTCTTGGTTCAGATCGTGCTGTCCAAGTGAAAAAGGTGAAGGATTTCGTATTTATGGTAAAAGTGATGAATTAATCTCTCATTTAAATCAAATTAGTATACGTTTCATACCGATTTCTACTCACTTTATCGGTTGATTTGGCTTCATGTCACTAGCTTTCTTATTTTTGGAAGTCTTGAATTTCATATATGATGAAGAATATTAGAATCTTTCCTTCTGTACTCGCACTTCTATTGATGGTTTTTACTAACGTCGAAGTGTATGGGCAAAAAAAGTGGACACTCCGCGAATGTGTCGATTATGCCTTAGAGCATAATATTACTGTGAAGCAAAATGAAATTAATTCGGAGTTGAATGAAATTATCACGCTCCAAAATAAGATGTCGCTTCTTCCTAATTTGAATGCTTCAGTCGGAAGGAATTATAATTTCGGAAGAACAATCGACCCATTCACAAATCAATTCACAACACAACAAGTGGAGTCCGATAACTGGTCACTCAGTAGTAATGTTACTTTATTTAATGGTTTTTCATTGCAAAATACATTGAAGCAGAGTCAACTTAATTACCTCGCCGGAAAATCGGATTTGCAAAAGGTGAAGAACGATATTTCTTTGAATGTAATAACCAGTTATCTCCAGGTATTGTATGCAAAGGAGCAGTTGAATGTGGCGGATGGTCGTGTAGCCCAAGCTCAACAACAACTAGATCGTGTAAGACGAATGGTTGATGGTGGCTTGATGGTTCAAGGAAATTTTTTGGATGCTACTTCGCAATTGGCAAACGAGGAACTTTCGAAAATTACTGCAGAGAATCAATGGATGACTGCGAAGTTAACGTTGACACAATTGCTACAGTTGGAATCACCCGAAGGGTTTGAAGTGGAAGACCCAGCAGTATTAGTTCCAGAGACCTCCGTTACCGATATGCAACCTGCACAAATATTTGCTTTAGGAGAGAAGGCATTGCCCGAAGTGAAAGCCGCTGACATTCGTGTACAAAGTGCCGAAAAAGGAGTAAGTATTGCAAAGGCTAGCTATTATCCACGACTTACCGCATTTGGACAGTTGAGTTCTTTTTATTCATCAAGTTCTAAGAAGTTTGTAGGCGGTGACTTTAATGGTTTTTTTCCAAATGGAAGTATTACATCAGGTGGTGATACGGTGTTGAGTCCTGATTTTAGCACGCGTATCGAAGATAATCCGTACCGAGATCAACTCGATGAGAATTATAATAAGGCTTTTGGATTGAGTTTGTCAATTCCAATTTTCAATGGATTGAGTTCACAAAGTAATGTAAAGCGAGCTCGTCTTAATTTGGAGAACTCTAAATATGCTGCCCAACAAACCCGCAATGTGGTTTACCAAAGTATTCAACAAGCACATACAGATGCTATCGCTGCTAAGAAGAGATTTGATGCTACCAATAAAAGTTTGAGCGCTTTTGAAGAAGCATATCAGTATGCTGAAAAGAGGTTTAATGCTGGATTGATTAATTCACTTGAGTTTTTAACGGCGAATAATAATTTGACACGCACAAAAGTGGAACTATTACAAGCAAAGTATGATTATATTTTTAGATTAAAAGTGTTGGATTTCTATGCAGGTAATCCGCTTACATTTTAAAAGTGATATTGTAGAATAATAAATATGAAGAAGAAATATTCGATTTGGTTTTGGGTGGGGATAGGTGCTGTTGCACTTATTTTAATTTTGGTTGTCGCCAAGAAAGCCGGTTGGTTAGGTGATAGTAATGTTACCAAAGTAAGTACTGAAAAAGTTCAAACTCGCGATATCGTTGAAACTGTTTCTGCAAACGGAAAAATTCAACCCGAAGTAGAATTGAAGATTAGTGCGGATGTGAGTGGTGAGATTACTGAACTCTACGTAGCAGAAGGTGATGTAGTGAAGAAAGGCACCCTGCTTTGTCGTATAAACCCTGAAGTGTATTTGTCAAGTAACGAGCGCGCAGTGGCTGCAGTGAATACTTCTAAATCAAATTTACTCTCTAGTAAATCACGACTCACCCAATCTTTAGCACAATTTGAACAAGTGGAATTGAACTTTAATCGAAATGAGAAACTGTTTAAAGATAAAGTGATTTCACCTTCTGAATTCGAAACGGTGAAATCGTCTTATGAAGTTTCTAAAGCTGAAGTGGAAGCTGCTCGTCAAAGTGTTTCGGCCGCTAATTTCGGAGTGAATAGCGCTGAAGCTGGATTGAAAGAATCTAAGGAAAATTTGAATCGAACAAGTATTTATGCTGCAGTAGATGGAACCGTATCTAAGTTAAGCAAGGAGAAGGGCGAACGTGTGGTGGGTACGAATATGATGGAAGGTACAGAAATCTTACGCTTGGCAAATCTCAATGAGATGGAAGTAAGTGTTGATGTAAGTGAAACGGATATCGTACGAGTGAGCGTGGGCGATACTGCCGATGTAGAAGTAGATGCATGGTTGGGTAAGGTGTTTAGTGGAATCGTTACCGAAGTAGCAAACTCTTCGAACACTGCTGGCTTGGGTTCAACAGATCAAGTGACAAGTTATACAGTAAAAGTGCGCATCTTGCGCGAGTCGTACCAAAATTTGCTCGAAGGAAATTGAAAGAAGGGACATCAGTAAATGTAGTTCCAAAGGAGAAGCTTTTTGAAAATGAAAAGAAATAACTAAAGTAATTTAATAGCGAAGGGTGTTAGGAAAACTTAACACCCTTTTTTGTTTTAATGATAAAGCAATATAGGATTATCTTTGTACCTAAGCATGAAATCGAACCCTCTCCTTCTCTTATTAGAAACTGCAACTAGCGTATGCTCTATTGCTCTTGCCGACGGGGATAGAATCTTAAGTATGCGTACTAGCACTGAAGAAAGAGAACATGCTTCGATGTTGACGATTTATATTCAAGAGGTGATGGAAGAATCCGGGAAAGATTTATCACAACTTGATGCAGTGGTCGTAAGTAAAGGTCCGGGGAGTTATACCGGATTAAGAATTGGTGTTGCAACTGCTAAAGGAATTTGTTTTTCCTTGGATAAACCCCTAATCGCTATCGATACTCCACTCGCAATGGCTTATGAATACTTACATCAGCAAAAGAATGAATTTTCAACTAATTCGTATTTGATACCTGTTATTGATGCACGAAGGATGGAAGTATATGGAGCTGCTATCAATATGGAGATGGAATATAATCAACCCATTCGGGCTGAAGTTTTGCACGAAGAAAGTTTTATAGGTGATCCTGAAGCTATTTATTATGTATTTGGTGACGCTGCTGAAAAATGTAAAGCAGTGTACGAAAGTCAAAGTTTAGTTAAAGTAGATACGGAATATAAACATTCAGCGTTTGGGTTATTGTACCCCGGATTGAAAGCCTGGAACGACCAAGCTTTTGAAAATATTTCCGTTTTCGAACCTTATTACCTGAAAGAGTTTGTGGCTAAAGTGAAGGCAACCAAAACTAAAACTGAGTAATTTTGTTTGAAGGGTACCATCAAGATAAAAGCATGAAATCAATGTCATTCTTACTACTCACGCCCACAATATTGTTAATGTCTTGCGGAAACCCTCAAGCAAATTCCCCATCAACTCCTTCAGAAACGAATCCTATGGAATCATCAACGGAAAAAAATGTAAATATGGATTTAGATACTGCTATTTTTGGCGCCGGTTGTTTCTGGTGTGTAGAGGCGATCTTCCAGCAACTGGAAGGAGTAGAGAAAGTAGCAAGCGGTTACTCTGGAGGTGCAAGAGCTAATCCTTCATACGATCAAGTTTGTTCAGGTGCTACCGGACATGCTGAAGTGATTCAGGTAATTTACGATCCTGCAAAAATTTCTTTTGTTGATTTGTTGGAAGTCTTTTGGGGTGTACACGATCCGACTACATTGAATCGACAAGGTGCAGACGTAGGTACGCAATATCGTTCTGTTATTTTTTATACCAGTGAAGAGCAAAAGAAATTAGCTGAAGAGTATAAATTAAAATTAAATGCAAGCGGCGCTTTCCCGCAGCCTGTAGTGACTGAAATTTCTCCTTTGAAAGAATTTTATGTAGCAGAAAATTATCATCAAAATTATTTTAACGAAAACGGAAATCAACCGTATTGCTCGCTCGTGATCCGTCCTAAACTCGAAAAATTCAAAAAAGTTTTTGGTGATAAAATGAAGTGATTCACTTTAAAAAAATTAAGCAATTTTCCGGTCTGGAGTTTTAATCTAAAACAATATCAGATTCTCTCAAAAAAAATTGCAATAGTTGCTTGAATAGAGGATTTGCTAATTTACCCTTTGCCTCGCGAGGCTTCGCGATTACGCATTCAATTTAAAATGCTTCTCCGCCATATCATTTACTGCTTTTCCGATTGCTAAACCTGCAGTAGCTGCAGGGGAAGGAGCGTTCAGCACATGAAGTGCATTTTTACTGTGTACAATTTTAAAATCATCAATCATATTTCCATCGTGATCTAATGCCATCGCTCGAACACCCGCTCTGCCTGGAACAATATCTTCCAGGGTTAAGCTTGGAATCATTCTTTGCAATCTTTCCAGAAATAATCTTTTGCTAAAAGCTCTTCGGTATTCATCTAATCCAAATTGCCAGTGCTTGAAAAATAATTTCCATGTGCCGCTATAGGAAAGCGCATCAGCTGTATCTCTTAAATTGAAATCGGTTTTACCATAACCTTCCCTCTTGAAGACAAAAACGGCATTGGGTCCACATTCGGTCGGATGGTTGATCATACGTGTAAAATGAACACCTAAGAAAGGGAATTGCGGATCCGGCACCGGATAAATCAAGTGTTTCACTTTGTGTGTTGATTCAGGAGTTAACTCGTAATAGTCTCCACGGAAACCCACAATTTTCATCTCGGGATCAACGGAATCTTTTTTTGCAATGCGGTCACTTTGTAAACCGGAGCAGTTTACAATATATTTAGTGGTGATTTTTCCTCGGTTGGTGATGACCGTAGTGCTGTCTTCTGATTTTTCAAAATCCAATACTTCATGCTGAAGTTTTACTTCGCTTCCTGTAAATTTTTCAGTAATTATTTTTTCTAATACTTCACAAACTCCAACAAAGTCGATGATACCAGTGCATCCCACATGGATCGCTTTAATACCGACACAATACGGTTCAATTTCTTTAATGACATCCGCATCTACCAAGCGTAAATCTTCAACGCCATTTTGAATTCCGTGATTGAATACTTTGTCAAGATGTGCTAACTCTCGCTCATGCGTAGCGACAATTAATTTACCGCATATATCATGTCCGATTTTATGTTCTTTAGCAAATGAAACCATCTCCCTTCTGCCATCTACACAATTTTTAGCCTTGTAACTTCCCGGCTTGTAGTAAATACCACTGTGGAGTACTCCAGAATTTCTCCCTGTTTGATGTGCTGAAACTTTTTCTTCTTTTTCTAAAACACAAATTTTTAAACGGGGATGATGTAGATTGAGTTTATAGGCGGTGGAAAGTCCAACAATTCCACCTCCAATCACTACGATATCAAATTGCGTCTGACTCATTTTACAAAAGTACTTTCTTTCACAATCCGTTTGATTTTTTGCATTATAGTTTGGTAGAGTTTTAATCAGATAAAAGGTATTTCAAGCACAATTCAATTTTGGTAAATGGAAAGGATATGTGGAGATAGCATCTTTATTTATTAGCTTTTTGGATATCTGGATCATTTGAATTCAATTTACTTAGGTTATTCAATAAGAATCAATTTTCCATTTCTAAAAAAGGTGTAATACTTTGTTAATAAGTATAACCCTGAGGTATTGACCTGCATTTAATGGGTCACCTACATTTGTTTTAATCCTTATTGTATGAAGAAAGTAGTGTTTAGTTGCTTATTTTTGTTTCCATTGCTCTTAAAAGCAGGTGGTTATCAAATAAATACGCAAGGTCAAAAAGCATTGAGTATGGGAGGGTCAGTTACCGGTTTGGCCTTGGATGCTTCCGTTTCGTACTTTAATCCAGCCGGGCTTAGTGCACTTGATTCAAATTATTTTAATTTTGGAGTGAGTCTATTGATGCCCCAATCTGCTTTCTTAGGGCCGTATGGAGGTAGTGAGCAAATGTCTTCTCTGCTATTGACTCCAACTCATATTTATGGAAATTATACTTTTAATGAAAAGATAGCATTCGGATTAAGCATTAATACTCCGTTTGTTTTGGGAACAAAATGGGATGACAATTGGAGTGGCCGATATGTTTCACAAGAATCTCGAATTTCAACCATTTTTATTCAACCTACCATCTCTTATAAAATTAATGATAAAATTTCTTTTGGTGCAGGACCAATCATAGTAACAGGTAATGCAAAATGGCGGCGCGCATTAAATGTATTGAATCAAGATGGTTCAGATGGTCAATTAGAAATGAAAGGTGCCGGAAACGGTTTTGGATTTAATGCTGGCATATTTGCTAGGTTAGGAAAATTTTCTGCGGGTATTTCTTATCGATCAGAAGTAAAACTAGATCTTGATAATGGAGAAGCTGTTTTCTCGAATATACCAAGCTCACTGATTAATAATGGAACATATGTAAATGAAGCTAAATTTAAATCTTCGCTTACACTTCCTTCGGTTATTTCATTGGGGATTGGACGTACAATAAGTGAAAAATTAATTGCAAATTTAGATGTGAATTATACGGGATGGAGCGTGTACGATTCTCTTTCATTTGATTTTCCAGATCACCCTGAATTTAATTCAAGCGTTGCGCGTAAACTTGAAAATAGTTTTGCCGTTCGTTTGGGAGTGCAATATCAATACTCTGAAAAATTGCAATTAAGAGGTGGAATCGGTTACGATCAAAGTCCGGTACAAGATGGATATCTCCTTCCAGAAATGCCAGATGCAGATAAAGTAATATTGAGTGCAGGTTGTACGTTTAAATTAAAGAAGGGTTGGTCGATGGAAGGTACATTTGCTTTCCAAGATTTGCGTGAAAGAAAGGAAGAGAAAAATCGACAGTATAATATTAACGGAACTTATAAATCATATCTATATGTGTTGGGGCTTGGATTGCAATATCAATTCTAAAAATGGAATAGGAGTTTTTCTGTTGTTCTGCATTTTCTTTGCTGGATGTAAGCCAGTATTGGATGAGCCTAAGTATACTTCAGGAGATGCAGATTTTTCTGTGTATGTAGCCATCGGAAATAGTTACACCGCCGGTTGTATGGATAATGCACTCACTTTAGAAGGGCAACTGCAATGTTTTCCAAATGTATTGGCCAATCAATTTTTATTAGCAGGAGGAGGCGCTTTTAAACAACCGCTCGTGAATTCAGGTAACGGTTTTGGATATGATTTCGGTACTCAATTATCTTCTGGAAAGTGGGTGCTGGTGAATGCTATAAATTGCGCAAATCAAAATGATATTGAGCTAAAAACTCTATCAGTAAATTCAGCGGATAAATCCTGGATTGGAAATCAAGGACCCTTTAATAACATGGGCGTTCCTGGTGCTAAGAGTTTTAATTTATACAGTCAATTATTTGGTAAAGGTGGCGTTACCGGAAATCCATATTTCTTTCGTATGGCCTCTGATACCGGTGCTAGCTCTGGCTTGAGTTCTACCGTTTTAGGTGACGCAGCTGCGTTGGATCCTACTTTTTTTACAATGTGGATTGGAAGTTATGATGTGCTTTGGTATGCTTTAGCTGGTGGACAACCCAATGGAAATTCTTTCTATGAGATTACACCTGTTCCGCAGTTTGATGCAGCCATTGATACGATCATTTCCGAACTTTCTTCAAATGGTACAAAAGGATTGGTTGCGAATATTCCGGATGTTGCGGATCTTCCTTTTTTCAATACGATTCCCTACAATGGATTAATTTTAACGAAGTCGCAAGCCGACTCGTTGAACTTACTTTCTCCTCCGGGAATTTCTTTTCAAGAAGGTGCGAATCCTTATGTGGTGAGTAATCCAGGCGGTAGTACGATTCGTCAAATGAAAGAGGGCGAATTGTTGTTGTTGACAATAAAGCGCGATTCATTATTGTGCTTTGCGAAAGGAACTCCGCAGCGACCAATTGAATCGACGAAGGTCCTAGATACTGCGGAGGTGCTAACGATTCGAAATGCCATTCAAGCGTATAATTCAAAGTTGCGTTCGGTTGCATTGACGAAAGGTTTGGCATTCGCCGATATGAATTCGTTTTTTAAATCATTTACTAAAGGATTTGTTTTTAATGGAGCAAATTACACAACAGCATATTTGAAGGGTGGCGCATTTTCTTTGGATGGAATTCATCCTAACGGTCGCGGCTATGCGATAATTGCTAATGAGTTTATTCGTGTAATTAATGCGAAGTATGGAAGTAATTTGCCGCCGGTTGATGTGAATGCTTCTACCGGAGTGATGAATCCCTGATTTATTGGCCTTGGCTGCTCTTCTGTTTAAGTCGATTTTTGTTGATGGTCTTATCGATAACTAGAATGAGAATCAAGCAGACTTAATTAAAATGAATGAAGTTAAAAATAGTTTGAGAGATTAAAAGTTTTATTGGCTAATTGGCGTTGATTTATAACTCCATTTCAATTGATCCATCTTTTCTGTTTAACTATTACGAAAATATTTTAGTTCAAAGCTGCGACGTATTTTTTTTGCCAAGACAATCTAAAAAAATCGTTGCTTAGCCTCAGCCTACGAAACTATTTTTTTAAGAAGTATATGTGAAAAGGACAAACAGAGAGGGTTAAAATATAGTTGTATTTGGTACTAATTCTATTAAGCAAAATATCTATCCAATGGTGTAAAAGTCTTAGAAACTATAGACTTGAATTACAATTTTTGGAAGATTTTTAATTTTAATTGTTGCAGAATTTAAATCTTTATTTACATTTGATTTGTATTTTAATCTATTCTTTTATGAGATCTTTCATTGCTTTTATATTAGTTTTTTTCAATTTGCCTCTGGCAGAGGCTCAGATAAATTTAGTGGCAAATCCGAGTTTTGAAGATACATTAAACTGTGATAGTTTTCAATTTAATAATGTCGGTTTTCCTTGGTTCAACCCCTACTGATTGTACTCCCAATTATTATTATGGATTAAATCCTATCTGTGGTCTCTCTGCATTACAAAATCAAAATGGATATCAATTGCCATATGACGGAAATGCTTATGTTGGTATATACCTCATTGACCTAATTTGGAGTTTTATTAATACACGAGAATATATCTGTGTAGAACTAAATGATACATTAAATTTCAACAAAGAGTACTTTGTGGAATTTTATATTTCAAGGGCAAATATTTTTGCATTGGCAACAGATGATATTGGGGCATATTTAAGTTCTCAAGTTCCTATTAATACAGGTTGTTCTTGTCTTCCTTATCAACCACAGATTGAAAACACACAGGGAAATATTATAACTGATAGTTTGAATTGGACTAAAATTTCTGGGGTCTTCACAGCTAAGGGTGGAGAAAAATATCTTACAATTGGTAATTTTAAGGATAGTATTAATACTACCATCATTGATGCAGATAGTGGCAACGGATTAAACAATAATGCATACTATTATATTGATAAAATATCCTTGATTCCTTTAGATTCCCTGCAGGGGATAAATGAGAGTTTGAATAAAACTGAATTAATTTGTGTTTATCCATCACTCTTGCAGTATGGTTCGCAAATTCATATCATGTCAAAGCAAAATAATGATGTTACATTTTCATTACTCACTATTGAAGGTAAATTAATAAAGAATGGAATAATTAATTTTGGTGATAATCTTATTAGTTCAGATGGTTTGAATTCAGGAAGATATTTGATAAGATTAACATTGGGCAGTTCAATAGTTACAAAGAAAATAATGATATATTGAAATTGAATTAGCGACTTTATTGCAGCAATTTAAATGCAAAATCATTTAAAATTAACTAACATATTTTAATCTTAAAACAAAAGAAAAATGAAAAAACAAATCTCAACTATTGTATTATTACTTTTATGTAATATTCTCAATGCACAAATTTTAGAATGGCGATTAGCCGGCAATACAGGTACTACTCCAGGAACTGACTATTTTGGCACTACTGATGCTAAATCTGTTGTTTTTAAAACCAGTGCTACAGAAAGGGATGAGGTTACTATCCACTGGCGAACTTGGAATAGGCGTTACATCACCATCCGCATGGTTACAAGTTAAATCAACGGGTACCAAGGAAACGTTTAGAACTGATGTACCAGATACGTATGACAATTTCTGGCGAATGTATAGAAACGGAACTGAATATGGTCGGTTCGTAAACTTTGATGGAGGTAATGCTTTAAACATACAAGCTGCAAGAGGACACTTGAGATTTGCAACTGGAGTTGGAGGAAGCGGAGGAACAGCTGTCGCTGCTATGGAAATTAGAGAACAAGGCGGTGCGGATGCCGGCTATGTAACCATTGGTACTTATGGAGGCTCATTTTCCCCGGCTTGCAGATTGCACTTACACGAAGTGACTGCTTCAACATCTATTGCATTTCAGATTTCAAATAATTCAACAGGTTACAGTTCGTCAGATGGATTTAGAATATTAAATGACAATTCGGGTCGAGTGACTATGTATAATTGGGAAGATGATGACATCGCCTTCGGAACTGGAAATGCAGGCGGCGGCGGTTCGCTGAATGAACGCTTGGTTATTAGTAGTGGATTAAATTATGGTCGTGTAGGTATTGGCACAGGTCCCGGTGCTCAATTGGATGTTTATGATGCTACGGATTTATCTATTTCCGGTGATGATATCGGATTTCAGGTGGATGAATGGCTACAGGATGCGAATGTTGCTAATCGTGGTATTGGAGCTGAATTTAATACGAAAAACGGTTATCAAACAATTGGAATTAGTAACACGGTTGACAATTATAACACCACTTTTAGCTCAGGACTCAAGTTGCAGGGAATGTACATTACTATTCGTGATTTTACGGGTGCATCGGGTACTGATTATTCAGATGGTGTTGTAATTGATAGTTATGATGCTGATAATTTTGCAGAAAATAAAAGTGGAATAACTGCAACTGTGGGGAATGCCACCTCAACAGTTACCAATAGCTTAAATACATATGGGGCTAATTTTATAGCGCAGTCCTACAACGGTAACAATTTTGGAGGGAAATTTGAAGCTATTCGTCCTTCTGGCGGAACTGGTAGTAGCTATGGTGTATGGGCTAAAGCTCCTCAACAAACTTGCACAACAACTGCTGGTGTTACAACTTGTGCCGGAGCCGCTGGTTATTTCGATGGAGATGTTTTTGCAACTAAAACAGTTTACCAAAGTTCCGACTTAGCTTTAAAAGATAATATAACCCCTTTAACAAATGCTTCATCGATTCTTGACCAACTAACTCCTAAGCAGTATACTTTCAAACAGCAAATTCATCCCAATTTAAATTAGCCATCCGGACAACATTACGGATTTATTTCACAAGAAGTAGAAACGTTTTTACCAGGTATTGTAAAAGATTTTCAGAACCCTGCAGTATATGATTCTGCTGGAAATGAAACATTCGCTTCATTCTCAATTAAAGCATTAAATTATATTGAAATTATTCCAATTCTTGTCGGTGCAGTTAATGAGCAAAAAGTAATTATCGATTCATTAATACTAGCCTTACAAAATCCAACTCCACTTCCTAACATTAACCCACAAAATTCCCAGAAGATTTCTTTATCCAATGTTTCTAGTATTATATTAAATCAAAACGACCCGAATCCTTTTACAGAGAGTACACGAATTACATTCCAAATTCCAGATGAGGTAAAGGATGCAAGAATTATTTTCACATCAACATCGGGTACAATTATCAATACTGCGATAATTAATGAAAGAGGTGCTGGCGAATTGGAAGTTTATTCGTCTGAGTTAAGCAAAGGTTTGTATAACTATACATTGGTTTGCGATGGTAAAGTTATTGCGACTAAAAAAATGCTGAAACAATAATTGAATTAATTTTCAAGAATAAAATATAGCCTCTTGATATGCCTCAAGGGGCTATATTTTTTATTGAAGTTTTTGTATGCCCTGAAATATTAAGTTCTTTGTAAAATTAAGTTACTTAAGTTTAATCTCTAAGTCAAAGTTCATGAAATCATCTTTGCTGCTTTTAGCACTGTAAAACAATTTACTCTCTCATCTGTTCTTTTATGAAGATAAATTTTTGAATAGTTTATCCCATCAAGGACTTCGAAATAGGTATCTTTGCTTCATAAATTAAGTCCTCGTTTGAAGGCAAATATTAAATGGATAAGCATAGTTATATTGGGAATATGAGTCCAGCAGCAATGGAAGGTCTTTACAGGCAATTCCTTGATAATCCATCAAGTGTGGATACTAGTTGGCAGCAGTTTTTTTCTGGATTTGAGTTCGCAAGGCTGCATTATGGTGAAAATGGTGGTGGAAACGGGACCGTTCCAGAGCAGGTCGACAAGGAATTTAAAGTAATCAACCTCATTAATAACGGATACCGAGCTCGAGGGCATCTTTTTACAAAGACGAATCCTGTCCGTGAAAGAAGAAAATATACTCCCGATTTATCCATCGAGAATTTTGGATTGAACACTTCTGATTTGGATACCGTTTTTCAAGCGGGTCAACTTATTGGAATCGGTCCTGCAAAATTGAAGACGATCATTCATCACCTCGATGAAACCTATTGCCAAAGCGTAGGTGCCGAATATAAATATATCCGCAATGAGGATGTTAAGAAATGGATAGAGCAAAAAATGGAAAGCTCAAAGAATAGTTATCCATTTAGTATCCGTGAGAAAAAAAGAATGCTCGAGAAGTTGAATGAAGCTGTTGCATTTGAGAATTTCATTCACACGAAGTTTACAGGTCAAAAAAGATTTTCATTGGAAGGAGCTGAAACGTTAATTCCAGCTTTAGATGCTGTAATTGATTCCGGCGCTGAACTCGGTATTAAGGAATTCGTCATTGGAATGGCCCACCGTGGTCGACTCAATGTGCTCGCCAATATTTTAGGCAAGAGTTACGAAGATATTTTTCGGAGTTTGAAGGTAAGGAATTTGATGAAAATGCATTTGATGGCGATGTAAAATATCATCTTGGTTTTCTAGTGATGTAATTACACAAAACAATAAAAAAGTACATCTCGGTTTAACGCCAAATCCATCTCACCTAGAAGCAGTAGATCCCATCGTTCAAGGAATTGTAAGAGCGAAAATTGAAAATACACCGGGCGGAAACTTCGATCAAATTGCACCCATTCTCATTCATGGTGATGCCGCCGTAGCCGCTCAAGGAATCGTTTATGAAGTGATTCAAATGTCGTTGTTGAAGGGATACGCTACAGGCGGTACCATTCATTTGGTAATTAATAATCAAGTTGGATTTACCACGAATTATATTGATGCACGTTCATCCACCTATTGTACAGATGTTGGTAAAGTAACTTTGTCGCCCGTATTTCATGTGAATGGAGATGATGTAGAAGCATTAGTGTACACCATTCGTTTAGCCATGGAATATCGTCAGCGTTTTCATCGCGATGTGTTTATCGATATGTTATGTTATCGCAAGTACGGACACAATGAAGGTGATGAACCTCGCTTCACGCAGCCTTTGTTGTATAAAGCGATTGCCAACCATCCGAATCCGCGTGAAGTGTATAATCAGAAATTACTTTCGCAAGGTATCGTGGAAGCGAACTTGGCGAAGTCGATGGAAAAACAGTTTAAAGAATTATTACAGCGAAGCCTAGATTTATCAAAGCTGCAAAGAAAACGAAGCTGGATGATTTCAAGGAAGGAAATTGGAAAGGGCTTCGCTTTTCAACTCCCGCCGATTTCGATGTTTCACCAGATACTTCCATCAATAAAAAGAATTTTATTTCTTTAGCACAAAAAATTTCTACATTGCCTACCGATGTAGCTTTCTTCAATAAGCTTGTTCGACTCTTCGACGATCGAAAGAAAATGTTGGTAGATGAAGGACGGTTGGATTGGGCCATGGGTGAACTTATGGCGTATGCAACGTTGTTAGAAGAAGGACATCCCGTTCGTATCAGCGGACAAGATGTAGAGCGTGGAACATTTTCGCATAGGCATGCCGTTATACGTTTGGAAGATAAGGAAGAGGTGTATGTTCCATTGAGTAATTTGAGTGAACAGCAAGCGAAGTTTACAATTTATAATTCTTTGCTGAGTGAATATGGTGTACTGGGATTCGATTACGGATATAGCTTTACCGCTCCAAATACGCTCGTTGTTTGGGAAGCCATTGCACGACGCCAGCTAATTTCTTTCATGCCTTGCGTCGACAATTAAAACGTGATTTCAGAAAGCCGTTGATCGTGTTCACACCAAAAAGTTTGTTGCGCCATCCTCGCTGCGTTTCATCAATACAAGATTTTACAAAAAACGGATTTGCAGAAGTAATTGATGATAGTTCCGCGCATCCCGAAAAGGTAAATAAAATCGCATTCTGCACAGGAAAAGTATATTATGATTTAATAGATCGTAAAGAGAAAGAAAATAACACGGATCTTGCTATCGTTCGACTAGAACAGTTGTATCCTTTCCAAAAAAGCTAGTAGACGCAATTCTAAAAAAATATGCTAATGCCACATCGTATTTATGGGTACAAGAAGAACCCGAAAATAGTGGAGCTTGGTCGTATATTTTACGAGTAATGCGACAACATAATTTGCGATACATAGGACGTGAAGAAAGCGCAAGTCCTGCAACAGGTTCGCATAAACAACATGAAAAGGAGCAGAAAGCAATTCTGGATGAAGTGTTTTCTTCACAACTCGTTCCTTCTAATTAATTTTATTATTTATTCTCAATTTGAAATATTATGGCCGTTGAATTAAAAGTACCCTCTCCCGGAGAATCTATTACAGAAGTACAAATTGCACAGTGGTTGAAAGCCGATGGTGATTATGTGGAGCGTGATGAAGAAGTAGCTGAAATAGATTCTGATAAAGCAACACTCAGCTTAGTTGCTGAAGTAAGTGGTATTTTAAAAATATTAGTACAAGCAGGAGAGACGGTTGCTGTTGGAGCCGTGGTTGCCAGCATCGATGCGAGTGCAGCAGCTCCCGAAAAGAAAGTGGTAGAAGAGAAAGCCGCTCCTGAAAAAGCTGCATCGGAAAAAGTTTCATCAGAAAAAGCAGAAGCAGATCCAGTTGCTAAAAAATCCGACAACGATAGTTACGCAGCCGGACATCCAAGCATTGCAGCAAAAAAGTTGATGGAAGAGAATTCCATCGCCGCAAAACAAGTTACTCCAACAGGAAAAGATGGTCGCATTACGAAAGGAGATGTACTTGAAACTATAAGTAAAGGTCCAGTTACTTCTGTAAACCCATCGGAACAAACCATCGCTGAAAAGAGTGGTGTAGTGAGTCGTGAAATGCGCAAGGAAAAGATGAGTATGTTGCGTAAAAAGGTTGCTCAACGATTAGTAGCCGTGAAGCAAGAGACCGCTATGCTTACCACTTTTAATGAAGTGGATATGTCAGCCATCATGGAAGTGCGTAAGTTGTATAAAGATAAATTCAAAGAGAAACATGGAGTGGGGTTAGGCTTCATGAGTTTTTTCACGAAGGCTGTTTGTGAAGCAATGAAGGAGTTTCCATATGTGAATGCGCAAATCGACGGCGATGAAATGATTTTGCATGAATACTGCGATATCGGTATTGCCGTAAGCGCACCTAAAGGATTAATGGTGCCCGTGATTCGCAACGCTGAAAGTTTGAGCTTAGCAAAAATTGAATCAACAATCATTGAATTAGCCACAAAAGCACGCGACGGGAAATTATCGATCGATGAAATGACCGGCGGAACATTTACTATTACTAACGGCGGCGTGTTTGGTTCGATGATGTCGACACCCATCATTAACCCACCACAGAGCGCCATTTTAGGAATGCATAATATTATCGAACGTCCCATGGCCATTCATGGTAAAGTGGAAATTCGTTCGATGATGTACCTGGCGTTATCCTACGATCATCGAATCATCGATGGAAAAGATTCAGTAGGATTTTTAGTGCGCGTAAAGCAAATGCTCGAAGAACCCATCAAACTCATGACCGCCGGAAAAGATCCGATGAAAATTTTACTCGAACTCTAGAGTAGGTGGGAGAGGGTAGGAGATCGGGAGATGGGAGATGGGAGTGCCCTGAGCTTGTCGAAGGGAGAGATTACTTGCACTGCCGCTGATTTATCTTTTGCGAACCTGCGTCTTCCCGTGTTCCTTGCGGTTAAGATTTTATTATATAAGGAGTTAGAAGCTTAATTCATTCTCGAATAAAACTCTCTTCAGATTTCAACTCTATATCTTAAAACCACTAGATTAATTCATCTTCAAATCTTCAAATTATTCCATTTTCAAATTATTCAGAAACCGCCACCACTTCTTCTACCCCTGGCACCATCTGCTTCAATAAATTTTCTATTCCTGATTTCAATGTAATCGTCGAACTCGGACATCCACTGCACGCCCCTTTCAAGACCACACTCACCACACCATTTTTGTACGAACGAAAATGTATTGCACCACCATCACCTTCTACTGCCGGACGAATATATTCATCTAACAACTCCATGATTTTTTTTTCTGCTTCAGGATCAGGTTCCGTGTCGATTTGTGGTCGCGCAGGTTTTTCTGCTGCTTTCACTTCAGGCGTTACAGGAATCGGTTTTTTGTTTGGGATATGATTTTCATCAAATGGAGAATTCAAAAACAATTTTTCATCCGACATTAAAAATCCACGAATAAATTCGCGAAGAATATTACTGATGTCAAACCAATCCACTTCACTGTCTTTGTTGATGGTAACAAAATTGGTATTGATAAAAACTTTATTGACTCCGCTAAATGCAAACAATTGCGCCGCTAACGGACAATTAGTCGTTTCATCGGGGTGATTGTATTCAACGCTTCCGCCTTCTAATAACATCACATCTGCAACAAACTTTAAGCTATTGGGGTTGGGAGTTAACTCCGCATATACGTTGATAGGTCGAGTAGTATTCATGTTTTGCAAAGATACGGCTTCATGTTCAGAATAAGATTCAATTTTAAGGTTGTAAATTGTATTTTTGCCTCCAGCTTGCAATTCTAATTGTAGGTGAATAGTATGCAACAAAAATAGATTTCCTTATTATCGGGTCTGGAATTGCCGGCTTGAGTTATGCGTTGAAGGTGGCGAACCACGGTAAGGTCTTGGTAATCACGAAGGCGAACCGTGATGAAACGAATACGAAGTATGCGCAGGGTGGAATTGCAGCAGTTACGTATGCTCCAGATTCCATCGAAAAGCATATTGCCGACACACTTGATGCGGGCGACGGAATTTGCGACGAGGAAATCGTTCGCTTGGTGATTACAGAAGGTGTGGAAAGAATTGAAGAGTTGATTCATTGGGGGACTGATTTCGATAAAAATGCAGAAGGAACTTTCGATCTTGCTCGAGAAGGTGGACATAGTGAACATCGCATCTTGCATCATAAGGATAGAACAGGAGCGGAGATTGAACGTACTTTACTCGAGCAAATCAATACACATCCCAACATTGAATTGCATACACATCTTTTTGCATTGGATCTCATCACACAACATCATTTGGGACAAGAAGTCACTCGCAGTACGGGTGGAATTGAATGTTATGGTGTGTATGCACTGAATTTGAAAACAAATAAAGTAGAAACGATTCAATCTAAAATTACCTTAGTAGCTACTGGAGGCGCTGGACAATTATACCGAACCTCCACCAATCCCACCATTGCAACGGGCGATGGTGTGGCGATGGTGTATAGAGCGAAAGGTACGGTGCGTGATATGGAATTTATTCAGTTTCATCCTACGGGATTGTATCATCCTACCGAGAGTCCTTGCTTTTTGATTTCTGAAGCGGTAAGAGGGGCAGGAGCTATTCTTCGAACACGCGATGGAATTGAATTCATGCAACATTATGACGAACGTTCTTCATTAGCTCCTCGCGATATCGTAGCGCGCGCAATCGACAATGAAATAAAAAAGAGCGGTGCTGATTACGTTTACCTCGATTGTACCATGATCGACAAAGCGCATTTTGAAACGCATTTTCCAACCATCCTGAAGAAATGTTTGAGCCTGCGGATCGATCCATCAAAAGATTTTATTCCAGTAGCACCCGCCGCGCATTATTTATGTGGAGGAATTAGCGTGGATGAAAATGGAAGCAGCGACATCAAAAATTTATATGCCGCCGGAGAATGTGCACGCACCGGCTTGCATGGAGGAAATCGATTGGCTTCAAATTCACTGTTGGAAGCCCTGGTGTTTTCTCATCGTGCGTATATGCATGGCGTTAGTGCATTCACGGAAGTTGAATTTAAGGAAGATATTCCCGATTGGAATGCAGAGGGAACATCCGCACCCAAGGAAATGATTCTTATTACAGAGAACAGAAGAGAATTGCAATCTCTTATGACAAATTATGTAGGCATCGTACGTAATAATACGCGACTTAAACGTGCCCTCGATCGACTCCGTATCATCTATGGCGAAACCGAAGCATTGTACGAGCGAACTGTAGTTTCTCCTGCCTTATGTGAGCTTCGAAACATGATTAATTTGTCTTATCTTGTCGTGAAAGCGGCAATGGCACGAACCGAAAACCGAGGACTTCATTACAATTCGGATTTACTTGATTCGAAACCGAAGAAATAAAAACAATGAACGCGCACCCTTTTTTTTCAATCACTGATGAAGCTGCTTTTCAAGAGGTAGCTTTGCAAGTTTTTAGGGAGCAATCGAAGAAAGTAAAAGTGTATCGAGAATATTTAGCAGCTATAAATATAGATCCACAAACTGTAAACTGTTGGGAGGATATTCCTTATTTACCTATCGAGTTTTTTCGAACTCGTAAAGTCATTAAAGAAAATTTAAACGCAGAAGTGATTTTTCAGAGTAGTGGTAGCACGTCCGCACTATCTTCCAAACATTTTGTTGCAGATACACAATTGTACATCGAAAGTTTTACGCGCGGATTTGAAAGGAACTACGGAAATATCGGTGAATACGCCTTGCTTGCATTGTTGCCGTCTTACTTGCAAAAAGGAGACTCGTCATTAGTATTTATGACCGACTATCTAATCAAACAAAGTAATAATGCATTCAGCGGATTTTACCTCGACGATTATTCTTCTTTAGCGAAAACATTAAGCACGCTGAAAGACCATCGGCACAAAACAATTTTATTAGGAGTGAGCTATGCATTACTCGATTTAGCCGAACAGTTTCCCATGCAATTCCCCGAACTTATCATCATGGAAACCGGCGGAATGAAAGGCAGAAGAAAAGAATTGGTGAAAGAAGAATTGTATGCGATTTTAAAAATCGGGTTTGGAGTTGAAAAAATCCACTCCGAATATGGAATGACGGAACTTTTGTCGCAAGCCTACTCATCGGGAGATGGAATTTATGATTGCCCACCTTGGATGAAGGTACGCATCCGTGAAATGAACGACCCTTTTCATTTTGTGAATCACGGGAAAACTGGTGGCGTTTGCATCACTGATTTGGCAAATGCAGAATCTTGTGCATTCATCGCTACTCAGGATTTAGGGCGACAACACCCCAATGGAACCTTCGAAATATTAGGTCGTTTTGATGATTCGGAGGCTCGAGGATGTAATTTATTGGTCGATTTTTAAGGGTTTAATAGGCTGGATCTACCCATAAATAACCTCATTTGTCCCTTATAAGTGAATATTTACCAAGAATTCGACCTCTTTTAAGGAAGGTTTGAATCTTTTCCTCTATATAGTGCGTAGATTTGCTTACACAATTAAGATTACCTACAAAGCAATATTATTCTTAAATGGCCATTGGCTACTCGCGTTACTTAAAAGCGATCTATTTGTTTATAGATTTTGTTCTGCTGAACTTGGTTTTCTGTGGAATTAGTTTCTATTTCAAATAACCCAATCTGCATGCTGACCCTAATTTCTTAGCTCAGTTTTTATACATTAATTTGTTTTGGTCTATTACGATAGCGTTCATTCGTGTACATGAAATTGATCGGGGTTTACGATTTGAGCAATTATTCACGCAATATTTAAGAGCATATGGGTTATTTAGTATTTTACTCGTTGTGTTTCTTTATTTTTTAGATGGGTTTTTTATTCCAGTATTTCATGTAGAACTAAAAATTGTTGTGTGGGGTGGTGTATTCCTTTTGTGGAGATCACTGATGGGATTCTTTATCAATTTCCTTCGTCGACGCGGAATGAATTTTCGAAAAGTAATTATTGTAGGTAACGGACATCCAGCAAAGGAGATGATGAAGTTCTTCGAAAATCACCCGGAAATTGGTTACCATCTCAAGGGAATATTTTGTGACCCAACCAGTTTGCTGGAAAAGGAGCAAATCACAGGAGGAATACAAGATGCGAAGACGTATTCTTTGGAAAATAAAATTGATGAAATCTATTGTTCACTCTCTGGATTGAAAATTGATCAAGTGACCGACTTAATGAACTTCGCCGATAATAATATGATTCGATTTAAAGTAATTCCCGACTTTCGAGGATTCTTAAATCGACGTATAAAAATTGATTTTTACGATTTGGTTCCTGTGCTCAGTATGCGCAATGAACCGTTGCAAAATACTTTCAACCGAATTATTAAACGTGCATTCGATATTGTTTTTTCGGCTATTGTTTTAATTCTAATTTCTCCCATAGCCTTTTTGATTTTCACACCCCTCATCAAATTAAGCTCGAAAGGTCCTGTGTTTTTTAAGCAATTACGCTCTGGACGTAACAATGAAGAATTTTATTGTTACAAATTTCGTACGATGCATGTTAACGACGAAGCCGATTCGAAACAAGCAGAAAAAGGAGATGCTCGCATCACCAAAATTGGCGCGTTCTTGCGTAAAACCAGTCTCGACGAATTACCTCAATTTTACAATGCGCTCATCGGAAATATGTCGGTAGTAGGTCCGCGCCCACACATGCTAAAGCATACCGAAGAATACTCCAAGCTCGTCGACAAATTCATGGTGCGCCAACTCGTAAAACCTGGCGTAACAGGATGGGCGCAAGTGCACGGACTCCGTGGCGACACCCGCGATAATACACTCATGGAAAAAAGAGTGGAGTACGATGTTTGGTATTTGGAAAATTGGTCGCCGCTTTTGGATATTAAAATTGTGATCATCACTGCTTGGCAAGTTATTTCTGGGAAGCACACGGGGGAGTAAGTTTTTAGTCATTGATTAAACTTAGAGGACAAGAAAAGCGAATTAGCACGAAAATGCGAAATTTGATTGTTGAGAGGTTTTTAAATTCTAGCTCTTATATTATTTACAGTTTAACCGCTAGGAACGCAAAGAAGGCGCAAGGGGCGCAGGGTCACACTAAAAAAATCGAAGTGAAATTATTTCGTTTCTAGTAAAATCTAGCAGCTTGAAGCCAGCAGCCAGCAGCTTCTTCAATCCGAAGCCCAATCATTATTTCAACGATAAACATTATTAAAACTAAATTTTCCCCCTTTTCCTTGATCCTTGCCACTGTATCCTCTACTTTTGCGCTTCCATGGACCCCCAAATTCTTCTTGAACGACCTAATACGTTGACAGCCAAGATTTCAGATTACGCTACGTTCGGAAAAATGCGCTTGGCTTCTTTGGTGGTTTTTTCGGCAGCTATGGCTTTTTTAACTGCTCCCGGTCCCATCAATTGGACATCGTTTATGATGTTGATTATAGGGGGTGTGCTTACTACTGCTTCTGCTAATGGTTTTAATCAGGTCATCGAGCGTGATTTAGATAAATTGATGGCTCGTACCGCAAGTCGTCCAATCCCCGAAGGTCGTATGTCGGCACAGGAAGGATGGATTACCGCCACGGTTTTTGGATTGATGGGAGTGTTCATCTTAACCTATTATTTGAATGTTACTTGTGGGCTGTTAGGGTTGTTGTCTATCGCCCTTTACACATTAGCATATACACCTATGAAACGTCGCTCACCTTTTGCGGTTTTTGTAGGTGCAATTCCCGGAGCTATTCCGCCACTACTAGGATGGGTGGCAGCTACCGGTGAATTTGGTATTGGTGCATGGTTATTATTCAGTATTCAATTTTTATGGCAGTTCCCGCATTTTTGGGCAATCGCCTGGGTGCTCGATGAGGATTATAAAAAAGCAGGATTTAAAATGTTGCCGAGTGGAGAGCGTGATCGTGACTCGGCTCGACAAGCTTTATTGTATACCATTTCATTGGTGCCTTTAGCCTTTATGCCTTATATTTTTGGAATTACCTCCTGGGTCGCTGTTGTGTTGATGGCTGTAGTGAGTATCTACTTTTTATTTCTTGCTTATCGCTTGTACGATCGTTGCGATTTAGTGTCGGCTAGAAAATTAATGTTCGGTTCTTTTATTTATTTACCCATCGTGCAAGTCGCATTGGTGATTGATAAAGTTTGATAATTATGGAAATGACAATTGAAAATCAGTCTCAAGAAAAACCAAAAATAGCTACCGAAAAAGTACTGCTCGCCATTGGGATAGGGAGTATCGTAATGCTCTTCGCGGGGTTAACTTCGGGGTATCTCGTTCGACAAGCAGAAGGAAATTGGAAGTTTTTTGAGTTGCCTTCGGTTTTTTATATCTCATCAGCAATTATTCTATTGAGTAGCCTAACGATGCAAATGGCTGTTAGAGCTGTTAAAAAAGATGAAATTGGTCAAGTGAAAAACTTTTTGCTGTTGACATTAGGTCTGGGTTTAGCTTTTGTCTTTACTCAGTTTTTAGGATGGAACGAATTGGTTAAGAATAATGTTTTCTTTGCTGACAAGCTAACTCCTTCGGGTTCATTTTTCTATGTTCTCACTGGATTGCACTTAGCACATTTAGCATTTGGCTTGCTTGGGTTAATCGTTACTAACTCAAAATCAATTCGTGGACGATATAATTCTAAAAATTATCTAGGAATTTCACTTTGTGCCACATATTGGCACTTTCTCGGAGGCCTTTGGATATATTTATTTGTATTTTTGGCCATCTATAGATAATCGAACAATCTTAATTCTGATTTAAAGTATGGCTGCAGAAGCTACAGTAAAACAAGAATCTCATTCCGCTAGTATGTGGAAGGGTGGTAAATCTCCATTCAATGTGAGTTGGGGGAAAATGATGATGTGGTTTTTCCTGGTATCAGATGCCTTCACATTCTCTTCTTTAATCCTTGCATATGGAACCATGCGTCACCGCTTTGCCGAAGTATGGCCTAAAGCGAATGATGTGTTTACACATTTCCCATTTTATGACGGACATATTCCATTGGCCTATGTAGCCTTAATGACCTTTATCCTTATCATGAGTTCGGTGACGATGGTTTTAGCGGTAGATGCAGGTCATCGCCGTGATAACAAGGGTGTTGCACTTTGGATGATCTTAACGATCGTAGGTGGATTCATGTTCTTGGGATCTCAAGCCTGGGAGTGGTATCACTTTATTCATGGAACACCTGCAGGTGCTTATATTATGCCTAACGGAGATGTATATAAAGTAGCTGAAAACGCTTACCATCTGCATCATTTAAATCCACCACACGATGCCTTAGTTTCTCCCTTGCATCAGGTGATCAGCGATAAAGCAGTTATTGCCGATATCAAATCGAAAGCTGAACATATTCACGGAGCGAACCTGACTCGTAACGAGTACGGAAATCCACTCTTCGCCGATTTCTTCTTCTTTATTACCGGATTCCACGGATTCCACGTATTCTCGGGAGTGATCATTAATATTATCATCTTCCTCAATGTCCTCGCCGGCGTATATGCACGACGAGGTCACTATGAACACATTGAAAAAACCGGACTTTATTGGCATTTCGTAGATTTAGTTTGGGTATTCGTATTTACATTCTTCTATCTAGTATAATCATTAGCGTCTGATAAGCATTATGGCAGATCACAAAAATCATCCGCACGGATATTACACGGGCGACATCCACAATCAATTCGTTGAAGAGCACCACGACCCTAATAGCAAGAAGGCGATTTGGAGAACATTCTGGATCCTTCTATTTATTACCATTTTTGAAGTTGCTATTGCATTTGCCCCGTTAAGCCATGGTCTCTTGGTGACAATATTCATTGTATTGACCATCGTAAAAGCATATTTCATCATTGCCTACTTTATGCATCTTAAGCATGAAGAAAAGGGTTTTGGATACACAATCATTCTACCTTTTATGCTAATTGTCTATTTCATCGGTATGCTCATTACCGAAGGAAATTATATTGGTATGATGGGTAGTATCTTCAAGTAATACGCCTTGAAAAAAAAGATTGCTGTCTTCTTGTTTTTTGCTGTTCCTATTGTCGCTTATCTTTTAATGCAGACTGGAAAGAATGATTACAAGCAGTTAGAAATATTAGGTCCGAATGAACCTGTAAAAAAAACCATCAACGGAAAGGAAGTGATCGATACACTTTATCATACCGTTGGTGGTTTTTCTTTTTATGATCAGGATAGTGTACTCGTTACGGAAAAGATTACAGATGGAAGTATTTATGTGGTCGATTTTTTCTTCTCTACCTGTAAAACCATCTGCCCAAAAATGTCGAACCAGTTTATGCGGGTTCAGCATAAATTTAAATCGGATAACGATGTTAAACTTTTATCGTTTACCGTAGATCCGCTCAACGACTCTCCAGCGCGATTGAAAGAATATGCAACTAAGCATAAAGCGATGAAAGGGAAATGGTATTTCCTTACCGGTGATAAAGTGGCGTTGTACTCTTTGGCGAAAGAGAGTTTTTTCTTAACTGCAATGGAAGATTCTTTAATGGAAGAAGGTTTTTTACATTCAGAACAAGTTGTTTTAGTAGATAAAGAAAAACGTATTCGTGGTTTTTATGACGGTACTGATATTTTCGAAGTGAAGAAATTGATCGAGGATATTTCAACGTTGAAAAAGTTGTATGCTCGTGATGAAAATATAGAGAAATAAAAATGGCAATTCAATTACAAAGCAAAGAAAAACTCGTTTTTAGATTGATCATAGCACTTTCAACAATTGTGTTTTTATTAGTACTTGTGTTGGATAGTAAAATTCTTCCTCGCCCTCAACCGATGCCTTCTTTTGCAACCCATTTGCCTTTGCTGAATGCCATGATTAATGGAACATGCGCTGTTTTATTGTTGCTTTCGTTGAAAGCTATTTTAGCAAAGAATGTACAACGTCATAAAAAGATTAATTTGATCACTTTTGTTCTTTCTACCATTTTCTTATTGAGCTATGTGACGTATCATTGGTTGGCAGAGGAAACGAAATATCCGATGGATAATCCGATGCGCCCACTTTACCTGGGTATATTAATTTCACATATCATTTTAGCGGCTATTGTGCTGCCAATGATTCTATTGTCTTTCTGGTATGGACTCAGTAATCAGGTAGTTAAGCATCGTAAATTAGTGCGGTTTACGTTTCCTATTTGGCTGTATGTAACCATTACAGGTGTAGTAGTTTACCTTATGATTTCGCCGTATTACAACTTTTAAATTGCAATAAATTAGCCTCAATTCTTATCTTTGTAATTCTATTGACCTTCACCCATGAAAAAATTACGAATCCTTCTTTTTGTTGTTGCCTTGATGGGAGTACATGATGTTTTAAATGCACAGTGCTCCATGTGTCGACGGGTGGCAGAATCGAATTTGGAATCGGGGGAGAAAAAAGGCCGTGGACTCAATACCGGAATTTTGTATTTAATGTCGGTGCCTTATTTGATGGGCGGCGTGGCTTGTTATATGTGGTGGAAGAAGAGCAAGAAGAACGTTTAATATTTTAGTTGAACAGCGTAAACATATTTCGCTTTAATGTAATTCTTCATCGGAAGATTCACCTAAGTGTAAATCTTGAGTAGTCTTTGCATTTACATTCTGTAGGTCAGTATGACGAATAAGTCCACCTAAATATCCGGTTCTAAACATGGCTGTGGCGACAAACAAAGAAATGATAAAACTGATTTTAGTAGCCATCGTAATGTCACTTCCCATTTTATAAAGAGATAGTGCCGCAAGTGAAATTACACCTAACCCTATCATCAACCAGAAGGCATACTCGGCGGCTTCTTCGTGTTCATGAATTATATCATGATTCATTCCTGCCATCTCTTCCACTTTATGCTCCGCAGCTTCTCCTGTATTCATTACGATAGGAGTCATCGCCGCTAAAACAATCCAGAGCACAAGAACTGTGCGTTGAATAATTTTTATTTTTTTAATTAATGCATACAGCATGAATACTGTACCTATGATAGTCCCTACTACAGGGAAATGGTTTAGAAGTAAATGTAAGTGTGCTAAGTCCATTCGAAAGTTTTTAAAAGTGCAGAATAAAAATAGACATTTTAATTTAAATAAGGTCCAATTGAAGTTGAAAAATATGAAAATCATAATTTGGGAAGATAAATTGATAAATTAGCGCATGAAATTTCATCCCCTGACCAAGAAAATAATTGTTGCATTTGATGCCCATCTAGACGATGAATTGGCCATCGGGATGAAAGCATATATGAAGGGACGTTTCGATTATTTGGGAATAAAAAGTCCAGTCCGCGCTGAAATTTTAAAACCGTTTTTTTTGGAAGTAAAAGAATTGGAAACAAAGGAATGGATGTTGGTGGTCGAGCAATTGTGGAATCAGAAATTTCGCGAATACCAATACGTAGCATTGGAAATTACGCGTAAAAAAATAAAGGATTTTAAGCCCGAGCACCTTCCGTTTTTAGAAAAGTTGATTACCGAAAAATCGTGGTGGGATTCGGTAGATACGGTAGCTAGTAATTTAGTAAGTGCTTATTTTAAAAAGTATCCCGAGAAAATTCCCGATGCAATTTCTCGGTGGACAAAGACCAATAATTTTTGGTTGCATCGCACTTGTATCATTTTTCAATTGAAGTATGGAGATAAAACCGATCAAAAATTGTTGTTTGATTTATGTGCGAAGTATGCAAATGAGAAAGAGTTTTTTATGCGAAAAGCAATTGGATGGGCTTTGCGACAATACAGTAAATTTAATCCGGTCGCAGTAAAGATATTCATCCAAAAGCAAGAACTAAGTCCTTTGAGTATTCGAGAGGCATCTAAGTACTTATGATCTCTCCCGAAGCCCTGGATGATAAAGATCAGAATAACCCATCTACCCTTAACCCGTTAAAAGTCAATGAGAAATTTGGTATCAAAAAGGGTTATATCCAACTTCACCTTGCTTAGTACCTCCGAACCTTTGTATCTTTGCGCTCCATGATTCTGCACAATAAATATGATAAAGAAACGCTGCGCAAAAAGTTGGAAGCAGAAACGTTCAACCGTATTACGCTTTCTTTTTATCGCTATGTGATTTTTGAAAATGTAGAAACTTACCGCGATGATTTGTACATGCGCCTTGATAATTTGGGGATTTTAGGAAGAGTGTACGTGGCTCGTGAAGGTATTAACGCGCAAATAAATGTACCTGAACATCAATTTGAAACTTTTAAAAGTTTGTTAGAGCGTGATGATCATCTTAAAGGAATGCCACTGAAAATAGCTGTGGAGGATGATGGAAAATCTTTTATTAAATTAATTGTTCGTGTTCGAAAAAGATTGTGGCAGATGGATTAGCCGATGATACTTTCGATGTAACGAATGTAGGAAAGCATCTTAATGCAAAGGAGTTTAATGATGCATTAGATTTACCCGATACTGTAGTGATTGATATGCGTAATCACTATGAAAGTGAAGTCGGACACTTTGAAGGAGCTCTGCGTCCGGAAGTTGATACGTTTAGAGAAGAATTGGAAAAATCGGTGAAGATGGTCGCTGATAAAAAGGATAAAAAGATTTTATTGTATTGTACTGGCGGCATACGTTGCGAAAAAGCAAGCGCTTGGTTTAAGCATCACGGATTTGAAGATGTAAATCAATTGCACGGTGGAATTATTCAGTACGCTAGAGAAATTAAAGAACAAGGCTTGCCCGCGAAGTTTATTGGAAAAAATTTTGTGTTCGATGAAAGATTGGGTGAGCGAATCACCGATGATATAATCAGCGAATGTCATCAGTGCGGTGCAAAATGTGATACCCACGTAAACTGTAAAAACGACGATTGCCATTTGCTCTTTATTCAGTGCGATGCTTGTGCCGAAAAGATGCAGGGATGTTGTACTCCTAGATGTCAGGAAATTTCAAATTTGCCTATCGATGAACAAAGAAAACTTCGAAAAGGGCAAAGAAAGACAGATACTTTATCCGTTTATCGTTCCAGATTGCGTCCTGATTTGCGCCAAATTTTAAAGGCAGGGTCAGGATCTTCCAAATGAAGATTTTAATTTGTTTAATGTCAATGAGTTAGCTCGTATAAGCCCAGCTACATTCCTAAAAGCTTGCTTTTTGCTTTTTAAATGTCAATAACTTACGTAAATTGGCTAAACGGACACCTTGTGATGCCTGTATATTTGCTTAAGTTTTTTAAAAATTAAAAGTTATGGAAAAGAGATGGGTTTTGAAATCTCAAGGAGATCCGGAAGTTGCGAGTCGACTAGTTGCTGATTTGCGCATCAATCCCATCTTAGTAAATCTTTTAATTCAGAGAGGTATTACCACATTCGATGATGCGAAACGTTTTTTCGACCTTCGTTAGATGATCTCCACGATCCATTCCTGATGAAGGATATGGATAAGGAGATAGAAAGAATAGGAGTGGTTATCGCTAAAAAAGAAAATATTCTTGTTTATGGTGATTACGATGTAGACGGCACAACAGCCGTCTCTTTAGTTTATACATTTTTGAAATCGCTCACCGGAAATATTCATTATTATATTCCAGATCGCTATAAAGAAGGTTATGGAATTTCAACGCAAGGGATTGATTGGGCAAAAGAGAATGGTTATTCATTAATAATTGCACTCGATTGCGGAATTAAAAGCATCGATAAAATTGATTACGCCAATGAAAATGGTGTTGATTTTATAATTTGTGATCACCATCGTCCAGGAAATGAATTGCCAAAAGCCATTGCAGTCTTAGACCCGAAACGAAATGATTGTAATTATCCTTACAAGGAATTATCAGGTTGCGGAGTTGGATTTAAATTGATTCAAGCATTTGCACAGTTGAATGAAATGCCATTTTCACAACTGGAGCAGTATCTCGATTTAGTAGCTATCAGTATCGCTGCCGACATCGTCCCTATAACGGGTGAAAATCGTGTGTTGGCATTTTATGGTTTGCAACAACTGAATAGAGATCCTCGTCCCGGTATCAAAGCCATTCTTGAGTTGAGTGGAATGAAAAAGGAATTGGTGATTAATGATATCGTTTTTGGAATTGCTCCTCGTATTAACGCTGCAGGAAGAATTGAACACGGTGGAAAAGCAGTGGAACTGATGATTCAAAAGCAAGAAGATCTTGCTAACTTTTTGGGAGATGGTATCGATGAACAAAATACAACACGTAAAGGTTTGGATGCACTGATCACCGATCAAGCATTACAACAAATTGTAGACGATAAGGATTTTCATTCACGAAAATCAACCGTCGTATATAATCCCGAGTGGCATAAAGGCGTTATCGGAATTGTAGCGTCCCGACTAACGGATAAGTATTACCGTCCTACCATTGTGTTGACGAAAAGTAATGGTCATGTGAGTGGCTCTGCGCGTTCGGTGAAAGATTTTGATGTGTATAACGCTATAGAAAGTTGCGCGGATTTATTGGATCAATTTGGTGGTCATATGTACGCAGCCGGATTAACGATGAAAGAAGAAAATGTTCCTGCATTCATTCAGCGTTTTGAAGATGTAGTGCAAAAAACTATTGAAGATCGAATGTTGGTGCGTGAAATTGAAATTGATGCAGAGCTAAATTTGCAAGATATCACCCCTCAGTTTTTCCGTATCTTAAATCAGTTCGCTCCTTTTGGTCCCGGAAATATGTCGCCCATTTTTAAAGTGAGTGGTGTACGCGATAATGGTCGCGGAAAAGTGGTTGGCAACAATCATCTTAAATTGAGTCTCGAACAAAAAGAAATTCAATCTGGAATGTTTGATGGAATTGCATTTCAATTAGGACATCATCATCCGCAAGTAGAGCAAAAGCAAAGTTTCGATATCGTTTGTCACGTAGAAGAAAACACCTACAACGGAAGAACTTCACTTCAATTAAATATTAAGGATTTGAAATTTTCTACGAAGAAAGAATTACAAACTACGTAGTTTTTTAGCATTCGATTCTCCCATTAACTTTCTTTGACTTTTAAAGAATAGAAATAATTTATTTCTTTTTCGTATTTTTGATAGTATCATATGATACTATCAAATGAAGCCTCCTTATACCATATCTCAAAATAACAATCTTTGATTCTCTTCGTCTGTCTCTCAAAGAAAGCAATTAAGAGAAAATTTTGCGACTTAAACTTAGTGTTTTATTCGACCTTTGAAAGAAACTTTAGCATATCTCATACTTATTGAACTTAGCATAGCACAGCCTTAGCGCCTCTGCGCCTTTGCGAGAAAATTTATCGTAGAGCAGCCTATGCGTCCCGATAGTTATAGGGACTGCATATCCGCGAGAAAACTCAGCGAGAAATTTAATTTCGAAGCAATTGCATATGGATAAGATATAAAAGGCATCTTCATTATAGATCTCCTTTTAACACGGAGGACACAAAGTTCTTCACGGAGGACACAAAGTTATTTTTGTTATGAATAATGCAAACCTCTATTTATGGCATTAAACTGCTCCAATGTATTTGCATTTATTTTGAAAGCTTAGTGCTTCAATTTAAATTTTTGATGTTCTAAATCTTTTATCTGTAACAACACGATAAGTAAGTCCTACTTTTAAAATGAGACCATTGGTGGGAGTTAATTTTTGTTTTGCAAAACGGTTTGCATCGTAAAACTGAAATTGACGAGAAACAGAATGCCCAATATCTAACGTAATAAAAAAAGGAAGTTTAGGAAGATAAAAATCATTCGCCCATCGGAGTTGTCCTTCTCCAATGAGAAACCAATCTTCATCCGGTAATCGATACGTGTCGGTTACACCTAATGTCGAACACCCGCAGCGAAAAGTAATTGTTGGTTGGTGTCGTTGAGTACATACTGATTGGAAAGCATCAGCGAAAATGCTTGTAAATGAAGTTTAGTGGAGGAAGATGGGTCTGCCTTTGGTTTGTAAGTTACATTCCTGGTTTCATATTGTGGATTAAATACCGCTGTGTTTTTTCGATTCCATTTCCAAGGTATATTAAGTTGAGTTTGAAAATAATTGAGATCACTTTTTCCGTCGTTTAGATTACTTAAGAAATTACTGGAAGGAATATGTTGATATTGTAAACTCATCACATCAAAAGTGGGCTGCCCAACACCTTTCGTCATGGTGAATATGAATAGTAGAAACACAACCTTAAATTGCATGGCCAAACTTAATCTTATTTTTTATGTGCGCTAGCACTTTTCGATTTTTTTTATTTTCAGCGGCTGTGATTTTTAGGTAGTTGAATGTGTCAAGCATGAAGAAATGGTTTAATCGCTTTTTAAGAATGAAAATTGTCCGTATTTTTAGCTTTTCTTTTCCGAATCGCAAATAATTCTTATAATGAACGCTAAGTTAAAAGTTACGCTCTACGCTTTATTATTTTCAGCAGGTTTTATCTACTGCGGACCTGCTTCGGTGGGAGATGCGAAGTCTCCAAAATTGGATACCATTCATATTGGAGCTCAAATATGGATGAAACATAATACAGCTGTGAATCTCCCGAATAGTTTTTGGTACGAACGTGATTCTTTGAACAATCATCAGAATGGTCGATTGTATTTTTTTAGTGCCGCACAAAATGCTTGTCCGAAAGGATTTCATATTCCCACCGATGAAGAGTGGCAGGTATTGATAAATCGTTTTGGCGGCGACGAACAAGCGGGAAAAGCCTTGATGGAGGGTGGAGTTTCAGGATTGAATTTAGGCGTGCCCGGTTATCGGAGTGGAAATAGTAAGAATGATTTGTTTGGTAAAAAGGGCGAGCAAGGATTTTATTGGAGCTCTACCGTGAAAGGAGATCAAACCGCATATGCACGCATGTTCACAGCTAATTCAAGCGTCATAACGGATGCGTATTACCGTCGGGCGAATGCTTTTTCTGTTCGATTAATTATGGATGCTACCGTTGCTAAGTGATCTACATGACATACAAAGTTTCCACCTTTGAAAGAGCAGATAAGTAGGGCCATTTCTCCCGGTGTGCGACATATGTTGTTGGCGACTTTTTGGTTTGCGTTGATGAATTTGATGGTGAAAAATCTTTCACACTTGCCCACCAGTGAATTGGTTTTTTTCAGGTGTGGTGTCGCAACCCTTATTGGACTTATTGCTTTGCGTAAAGCAAAAGTGGATTGGCTAGGAGCAATAGAAAATTATTATTTTTACGAGGATTGTTTGGAACGATAGCTTTGTATTCATTTTTTTATACCGTGCAACATATGCCCTTAGGAACTGCAGTTACTTTACAATATTTATCACCCATTTTCACTACCATCTTTGCCATCTTCCTACTAAATGAACACGTTCGACCCATTCAATGGATTTGGTTTGCACTTTCATTTTTCGGAATCTTATTAATTAAAGGAGTGGATACAGGTATTAGTTGGGAGTTACTTGCCATTGGAATATTTTCTGCAGTGTTTTCTGCACTTGCTTATAATATGGTTCGAACGCTTCGTGAAAAAGAACATCCTTTAGTAGTGGTTTTGCATTTTCAATTATTGGGAGCAATCATTGGCGGAATCGTATCCATTTTTGATTGGAAACAACCTCAAGGCATTGATTGGTTTTGGATTTTGTTGTTGGGTATTTTCACTCAACTCGGACAAACGAATTTAACAAGATCCCTTCAACTAGAAAACATGGCGAAGGTCACCATCTTAAATTATCTAGGAGTAGCCTACGCCATTTTATTTGGATGGTTGTTCTTCAACGAAACACATGTGTTTATGGAATTCATAGGAATGCTGCTGGTAGTTGTAGGTATTATTTTGAATTTGATAACATCTCCTAAAGTGATTAAGAATTTGAATTGAGGTTTTGCTGATTTATGCTATTCTCCTCTCTCACTCTTTCTCCCTCTGTTCTCGAGGGCAGCTATCTCAGATCGAGAAAGAGTGTGAGAGCGGCGGTACTGAATGATTAAGTTTTTTCTTTTATTTGAAAATCGTTCAAGTTATAATCTTAACCATTCACACTCATCCTCATTCTCCCTCTGCATTGCTGCCTGAGGCTCTCGAGGGCAGCTATCTCAGATCGAGAAAGAGTGTGAGAGCGGCGGTACTGAATGATTAAGTTTTTTCTTTTATTTGAAAATCGTTCAAGTTATAATCTTAACCATTCACACTCATCCTCATTCTCCCTCTGCATTGCTGCCTGAGGCTCTCGAGGGCAGCATGTGAGGCTCTCGAGGGCAGCACATAGGCACTCGATAGCAACTGAACGAACTCAAAGGTCAACTGCCATTCACTTATTCACTAATTATCACATAGTTAAAGCACATTCTATCGAGCAGAAGAACCCGTTTTTCAAGTTAAAAAAGCAATTTAATCCGTATCTTCGCACACTTATTATGTCGCAATACACCGAATACAAATCGTTGAATCTCCCCAACATCGCCGAGACCGTTCTTCAGCGTTTGGAGGAGAATAAAGTCTTTGAACGTTCAGTTGAAGAACGCGCGGGCGCACCCGCTTATGTTTTTTATGAGGGTCCGCCTTCAGCTAATGGATTACCTGGCATTCATCACGTAATGGCGCGCGCTATTAAAGATATTTTTTGTCGGTATAAAACACAAAAAGGTTTTCAAGTAAAGCGGAAAGGCGGTTGGGATACGCACGGACTCCCCATCGAAATCAGCGTGGAGAAAACATTGGGCATCACGAAGGAAGATATCGGCAATAAGATTTCAATCGAAGATTATAATAAGGCTTGTCGACACGAAGTGATGAAGTATAAGTCGGTATGGGATGATCTTACTCGTAAGATGGGCTATTGGGTCGATCTCGAAAATCCATACATCACTTTTGAAAATAAGTACATCGAAACATGTTGGTATTTGTTGAAGGAGTTACACAAGAAGAATATGCTCTACAAAGGGTATACGATCCAGCCTTTCTCTCCTGCAGCAGGAACCGGTTTAAGTTCGCATGAATTAAATCAACCGGGAACGTATAAGTTGGTAAAGGATACGACCATCGTTGCGCAGTTTAAAGCGATTCGTGATGCGAAGTCGGAAGCGCTTTTTGCTTCGACGGATGCTCCGGTTTATTTCCTTGCTTGGACCACAACACCCTGGACATTGCCATCTAATGCAGCGTTAGCAGTAGGTGCAAATATTACTTATCTGTTGGTGCGTACGTTTAATGCGTATACATTTCAGCCCATCAGCGTTGTGGTAGCAAAAGATCTTTTCGCAAAACATTTTAATCCGAAGAACGCCGAGTTAACAATAGAAGATTATAAAGAAGGAAATAAAAATATTCCATTCCGTATTGAGAAAGAAATAAAAGGCTCCGATTTACAAGACATGCGTTTCGAGCAGTTGATGCCTTATGTGCAGCCTGAAGGAAATGCCTTTCGAGTGATTGTGGGTGATTTTGTGAGTACAGAAGATGGAACTGGAATAGTACACATCGCGCCCACCTTTGGTGCCGATGACTTTCGAGTAGCCAAGCAACACGACGTTCCGCCCATCATGGTGAATGATGAAAGCGGTAAGCCCATGCCGTTAGTAGATCGTCAAGGTCGATTTGTAAATGAAGTAACTGACTTTGCACACGAGTATGTGAAGGAAGAATACATCAATGAAACAGACAAGGAAGCTTTGCGAGTAACTCAGGGCAGAGATAAATATTTGAATGTTGATGAGCGCATCGCCATTCAACTCAAAACAAATAATCTTGCTTTTAAAGTAGAAAAATACGAGCATAGTTATCCGCATTGTTGGAGGACTGATAAACCTATTTTGTATTACCCCTTGGATTCATGGTTTATTCGTACCACGGCTTATAAGGAGCGAATGATTGAACTCAATAAAACCATCAATTGGAAACCTGAAAGTACAGGTACTGGTCGCTTCGGTAATTGGCTCGAGAATTTAGTGGATTGGAATTTAAGTCGCTCTCGCTATTGGGGAATTCCTTTGCCCATTTGGAGAAGTGAAGATGGTGAAGAGAAATGCATCGGTTCCGTTGCGGAATTGAATGAAGAGTTAAAAAAATCTGCAGCAGCAGGATTCATGGATCCCACTAAAATGGAACACTTGGATCCAACGGCAAATGATTTCGATTTGCATCGTCCTTATGTTGATCACGCCATCTTAGTTTCGTCAACAGGAAAACCGATGACACGCGAATTGGATTTGATTGATGTTTGGTTTGACTCGGGTGCGATGCCGTATGCACAATGGAATTATCCTTTTTCCACAAAGAGTTTAGAAAATTTATATCCTGCCGATTTCATTGCGGAAGGAGTAGACCAAACACGTGGATGGTTTTTCACCTTGCACGCCATCTCTGTGATGTTGTTCGATCAAGTAGCCTTTAAAAATGTAGTGTCGAACGGATTAGTCCTCGACAAAAACGGAAATAAAATGTCGAAGCGATTGGGCAATGCAGCCGATCCTTTTTACTACCCTCGATACTTACGGTGCCGATGCCACTACGCTGGTACATGATCAGCAATGCGCAACCGTGGGATAATTTAAAATTTAATCTAGATGGAATTGGTGAAGTGCAACGGAAATTCTTTGGTACACTTTACAACACTTATAATTTCTTTGCACTCTATGCAAACATTGATGGATTCACTTTTGAAGGTGATGAAATCCCTATGGAGAAAGAGAACGGAATTGGATCGATGGATTCTTTCCCTTTTGAATTCGCTCATCAAAGAAGTGGATGCAGCGTATGAAGAATGAACCCACCAAAGCTGCTCGTGCCATTCAGGAATTTGTGACGGAGCATTTGAGTAATTGGTATGTGCGATTAAGTAGAAGAAGATTTTGGAAAGGAGAATATACAGACGATAAAAAAGTAGCTTACCAAACATTGTACACTTGTTTGGATACACTGTCGCGTTTGATGGCTCCCATTGCTCCGTTCTTCGCTGATCATCTATTTACCGATTTGAATTCCATCAGCAAGAAAGATAAAAATATTTCTGTGCATCTGGCTCAGTTTCCAAAGGTGAATGATTCATTGATCAATAAGGATTTGGAAGAACGCATGCAATTGGCTCAAGATATCAGTTCGATGACCTTGAGTCTACGCAAAAAAGTGAATATCAAAGTACGTCAACCCTTGCAGAAAATATTATTGCCTGTGGTAGATGCAAAATTCAAAGAGCAAGTACTTTCTGTTCAAGATTTGATTATTGCCGAAGTGAATGTGGAGGAAATTGAATTTTTGGAAGATGCGACTACGGTGTTGGTGAAAAAAATCAAACCTAACTTTAAAGCATTGGGACCCAAGGTGGGCGGCTTGATGAAACAATTATCTGCCAGTATATCCGATATCAACCAAGAACAAATCGCTTATCTTGAAAAGAATGGGATGTTGCCATTAAATTTGGGAGCTGTCATCTTCGACCTCTTGCTGGAAGACGTTGAAATTCTAAGTGAAGACATTCCGGGATGGCAAGTTGCGAATCAAGGAAAGTTAACGGTTGCCTTAGACATTACGCTTTCAGATGCTTTGAAAGAGAAAGGATTAGCTCGTGAATTAGTGAATCGAATTCAGAACATTCGCAAAGACAAAGGATTTGAAGTTACAGACAGAATAAACGTGAAAATTAAAGGACCCGAAGAGGTTCAGCGCTCAATAAACAACAATTTCGACTATATTCGCAGCGAAATTTTAGCAATTCAACTGGAGCTCGTGGAACAGTTAGAGAGATCCGATGTGATTTCTCTGGAGATGGATGAAGCGCTTCAAGTATTAACATCAGTAAACAAAAATTAAAATGGCCACTAAAAAACCAATTTCGAAAACAAAAAAAGCTGCGGTGAAGAAGCCAGTTAAAAAAGCTCCTGCAAAAAAAGTTGTTAAAAAAGCAGCTCCAGCAAAAAAGGTGGTTAAGAAAGCAGCACCTGCAAAAAAAGCAGTTAAGAAAGCAGCACCCGCAAAGAAAGCAGCACCTGCAAAGAAGGTAGCAAAGAAAGCAGCGCCTGCTAAAACAGCGCCTGCGAAGAAAGTAGTTGCTAAGCCTGCAGCAAAGAAAGTAGCTCCAGTAAAAAAGGTAGTAGCAAAAGCTCCTGCTAAAAAGTGGTAGCTAAAGCTCCAGAGAAAAAAGCAGCGGTGAAACCTATTGCAGCAGTGAAACCTGTTGCAATGGTGAAAACTCCAGAAGTAAAAGTTGAAACCCCTAAGCCCGTAGCACCAAAAGTAGCTGTGGCTCCTCCCGTAAAGAATGTGAAAGAGACTATGATAGAAAAAGTAAAACCAACCGTAACACAACATTATAACGATGCAGATCTACAAGAATTCAAAGGTCTAATTGTAAAAAAATTAGTGGATGCACGCGAAGAATTAATAAACCTTCAAGCACAAATTATCAATACCAATGAGAATGGAACGGATGATACAGGTGCATCTTTCAAAATGTTAGAAGATGGTTCTGAAACATTAGCAAAAGAAGAAGCAGCCAACTTAGCCGCTCGTCAAAAGAAGTTTATTGAGCAGTTGGAAATGGCATTGATTCGCATTGAAAACAAAACATACGGTATTTGTCGCATCACTGGAAAATTAATTGCAAAGGAGCGTTTACGTGCGGTTCCTCATACTACACAAAGTATGGAAGCGAAACTAAAACAATATCGCGACTAGTTTTACGCTTGACAGTAAGTTCGGATAGACCTCACTGTTAGAGATGAAATAAATCGAGATCCCATGAATCGTTAAAAATAAACATCGAAGCTTGTAGCCATTCGCCGCAAGCTTCGATTGTTTCATAGAGAAAAGAAGCTTGAAAAGACCCCTGTTAATCATCTTTGCTATTTTATTGGCCGACCAACTTCTAAAGATTTGGATCAAGACGAATATGTACCTCGGGCAAGAGTTTGAAATTGCTCCTTGGTTCATCATTCACTTTACCGAAAATAATGGAATGGCTTTCGGAATGGAGTTTGGTGGTGATTACGGAAAACTTTTTTTAAGTGTCTTCCGCATTTTGTTTGTTTCAGGATTGGGTTACTATCTGTGGAAGCTCACCAAAGAAAAAGCAAGTTCATATTATATAACCGTTATTGCACTGGTGTTTGCTGGAGCCGTTGGAAATATTATTGATTCTGTATTTTATGGAATGCTGTTTTCTTCCAGCGATTTTGGAACCATCGCAACGCTCTTTCCACCAGAAGGTGGCTATGCATCTATCCTTCACGGGAAAGTAGTAGACATGTTTTATTTTCCACTCTTAAGCGGAACATTTCCCGAGTGGTTACCTATTTGGGGCGGCGAGCATTTTTTGTTCTTCCGTCCTGTCTTTAATATCGCCGATGCATCCATCACTGGCGGTGTCATCGTTTGGATTTTGTTCCAAAAGAAAATTTATCCCGAAGAAAACAAAACTTCAATGGATGCATTAGAAAATCCAGCAGATAATTCCGTTGTAGAAAATAATTAATTCAAATTTTTTACTGTTGTCTTTAAAATCGTTTTTTCTACTTTGTTTACTTTACGAGAAATGTTAGCGATAAAAAAAGCGCCCGAATGGCTTAGCGCCTCGCGAGAAAAATTAGCGAAGAAAAACTTTGCGGCTCTGCGAGAAAATTTAGCGAAGAGAAGCCTTGGGCAAGCCTGCTGCGGAAGGCCTCAATGAGTGAAAAATTTAACACTTTAGGCACGAAGGTCACAAAAGAGCACTCAAAGTCTAGCTTCAGTGTACTTCGTGTTCTTTAGAATTTCCTTTGTACTAACTGCTCTCAATTTTCTCAAGTGTTCTCAAGTGTTCTCAAGTGTTCTCAAGTGTTCTCAAGTGCCTATAGTGCCTGCCTGCTGCAGGCAGGTTAAAATTGATAATCATTAATAAATCCAAAAGTTAGAACTATTAAAATAAATTTATTGGTTTCGACTTTGCTCTTGTTAGCTTTAGGAATAGTGTCTTTGCGAGAAAAAAATCGACTTTAAGCAACCTTGCAAAAAAAATTCTGATCGCGATGCCTCGCGACTGAATTCTGAATTCTGCATTCTGCATTCTTAATTCTTAATTATATCATCAATTATCTTCAAATGATGCATCGTATGAATCTCTAAAAAAGTAATTGTTTTTTTCATTCTCAAATGTCCAAAAAAAGGATGACTAATAAATTGTTTTGCATGCAACTCTTCTGTGTTTTGTAAAGCATCTTTTACTTTTTGTAGATGATGTCGGATCGTGGCTTCGTCGTATTTTTCTGGTCTTACGATGGAAGGTGCTTTCGCTCTCCCGCGAGGTATTTTTTTGGTAGTATAAACTACAGTTCTCAGGATATTAAATTTCCATTTGTAATCTTTCGGATTTGATGTTTTTAATCCTTCTAAAATTATTTTTATAGTGAGAAGTATATGTTCAATTTGCCAACCTACCGATGATGCGGAGACCGTAGTGTTCAATTTTTCGTGATGTGGAATTTTTCTTCTACGATTAAAAGCAACTGTTGTAATTTTTTCATGTCGATGAGTTTTCGGATGGCCTATTAATTCAAGAATTCCATAAAAATTTAATTTTTTCTTTTACTTCGTCTTCCGTGATGCGTTGAATGCAAGGATATGATTTGTATTTGCAATGAACCTAATAAATTTATTTTTCCCGCCGCGATGTGAAGTTTAAAATCGAGTTGTGATTGAATTTCTTCCGCATCCTTCGCGTCGAACGCATCTCCCACCAAAACACAATCGTAACCGTAATCTTGATGAATCCATTTCATGATTCGAACCACTCGATCCAAGGGCCATTTTTTCAAAATCCTTCTCGCACCCGTATGAAAAAGGGCAAATCGACCGATCTGGTTGGTCTTTATAAATTCATCTGCCAGTCCAATTTCCTTAGAAGAAAGATGAATTTTAGGTTCCATCTCCTTGTTTTTTCATCGATCAAAGGTTGAATAATCGACCAATTGGTCTCCATTTCTGAGGATGAACCCCCAATTTTCGATTTTTAATCCGTTGTGTCCTCGGTCGAGGCGATAAATTGGCTTTTTGAAAGGCAAGTTGGGTAGAAACCACGGTTCCTCGCAAATCAATCAATAAATCATATTGATTTTCAAGCAATTTATAATCGCTTAGGGCGCTGTCAATATCAGGACAATGTGACAAAAGATGAACTCCAAAAGGCCGACAAAGCACTGTGATTTTCGCATTTGGAAACTGCATTCGAAGCACACTATAAACCGGAAGGGTATAGATAAAGTCGCCTATCTCATCTTCCTTAATACATAGAATATTTTTGAAATTCAGTGATTTAGGATCTTTTCCTCTGTTAATGATGGAGGAAATCAACTTCGAAGAAAGGTACACCCCTCTATCTAGCCATTTCTTTGCGGTCATCGACTTTTCCACGGGCGCAATGTTAATGATTCTGAGGGAGGTATTTTGTGGTTCTAATGAAATTTCCTATATTTGCAGCAGTAGAATGAGGGGACCTGAGTCCCCTCTTTTATTATCAAATGGTTGTGAAAGAAGACATAAGAGCGCTGGTTCAGACTTACTTACAGGAGTCGGATTGTTTCTTGGTGGATGTGAAATTATCTACCAATAAACTGTCAGTGTCCATCGATAAGCCAGAAGGAGTGACCTTAGATGAATGTTCTGCCTTAACGCGATTTATCTTAAATCATTTTGAAGAAAGTGGTTTTTTGGAAAAGCATGAGGTGGAAGTGGGAAGTCCAGGGATGGATTCTCCACTCTTAGTTCCTCAACAATATCAACGTCGTATCGGTAAAGAACTTCGTGTGATCAAGGTTGACGGAATTGAGTTAAAGGGTATCTTGCAACGTATAGAAAAGGGCGAAATTGAGCTGTTGGAAACCAAGTCTAGAAAAGAAAATAAAAAGAAAATAATTACGGAAGTCGAGCATAAGATTGCCCTTGCCGACATCAAAGAAGCAAAATTGATTATTAACTATAAATTCAAATAAGTCCAATGGACCATCAGGTATTAATTGAATCCTTCTCGGAGTTTAAAGAAGTAAAAAATATTGACAAGGCTACGATGATGAGTATCCTTGAAGATGTTATTAAGTCTACGATGAGAAAGAAGTACGGCACTGCTGATAACTTTGACGTGATCATCAACCTTGACAAAGGAGATCTTGAAATCTATCGCAATCGAATGATTGTGGAAGATGGAATGGTAGAAGATGACGCTTTAGAAATTGGGTATTCAGACGCTATTAAAATCGAACCCGATTTTGAAGTTGGGGAAGAGTTGACAGAGACAGTTCGCTTAGGAGATTTTGGTCGTCGTGCAGTTTTAGCATTGCGCCAAAATCTAGTTTCTCGAATCTCTGAATTGGAGAAAGATGGTATCTACCGAAAGTATAAAGACAGAGTAGGAGAGATCATCACCGGGGAAGTATATCAAATCTGGAAGAAAGAAATTCTAGTGTTGGACGATGAAGGCAATGAATTGGTGTTGTTGAAAAGCGAAACCATCCCTGCTGATTTCTTCAAAAAAGGAGATACCGTTCGTGCAGTTGTGTTGCGTGTAGAAATGTTGAATGCAAGTCCGAAAATTATTCTTTCTCGTACTTCTCCAGTTTTCTTGGAGCGTTTGTTCGAACAGGAAGTTCCAGAGGTGTTTGATGGATTAATCACCATCAAAAATATTGTTCGTGAACCCGGAGAACGTGCTAAGGTAGCAGTAGAAAGTTATGACGATCGTATCGATCCTGTTGGAGCTTGTGTGGGAATGAAAGGATCACGTATTCATGGAATCGTGAGAGAGTTGCGCAATGAAAATATTGATGTAATTAATTACACAAACAATATTCAATTATACATCACGCGTGCATTGAGTCCTGCGAAAATTACTTCCATCAAGTTAGATGAAGATACACGTCGTGCATCTGTATTCATGAAGCCCGATCAAGTTTCATTGGCCATCGGTAAAGGCGGACACAATATCAAATTAGCAGGTAAATTATCAGGCTATGAAATTGATGTGTATCGTGATTCTGAAGACGAAGATGAGGATGTAGATTTGGATGAATTTACAGATGAAATTGATGCATGGATCATCGAAGAGTTGAAGTCGATTGGTTGTGATACTGCAAAATCAGTGTTGGCCGTGACCGTTGATGATTTAGTAAAACGTACCGACTTAGAAGAAGAAACCATCCGCGAAGTGGTAAGAATTCTTCGTACTGAGTTTGAATAAAAATAAAATTGAAGTGAAATTATTTCACTCGCAATGATGAATGTTAAGTCAACTATTGAAATCGAAAAAGGATGATCAATTAAAAATGGAAAGCATGAATTGTTGAAATAGTAATCCCTAATCCTAACCGGAAACCAGATAAAAACCGTAGATGCCCGAAGAAAAAACATTGCGCCTAATTAAAGTAGCCAAAGAGTTAAACGTTGGCTTGCAGCACGTGGTAGAATTCCTTGAATCGAAAGGTGTGGTGGTTGATAGCAGCCCCAATACCAAGATTTCAGAGCAGGTCTATGGCATGTTACAAGAAATATGCACCAGATAAATTGGTGAAATCAGAAGCGCAGGAAATTACACGTGAGAAGTTGAAGCGTGATACTATTACAATCGAGACGAAAACTGCTCTGGAAGAATCACGAATTGCAGATGTAGAGCCCGATAATGATGAAAGTTTGAAGGCAAGCTTAGAAGCGATTAAACAGTCGGCTTCTAAAACTGCGAAAAAGACTACAAAGACAAAAAAAGCAGACGAAAAACCTGTTGAGCCAGAGCCCGAAGTGATCAAAGCAAAAACGGGAAGTGAGGGTCCTAAAATTTTAGGAAAGATTGACCTCGATGCAGGCGCGAAGAAGAAAACGGCGAAGAAAAAGGAAGAAGCAGAAGCATTAGCCAAAGAGGATGCGAAGAAGAAGTCTGCTAAGAAAAAGGAAGAAGAATTAGCCGAAGCTGAAAAAGTAAAGGCTAAGGCAGCGAAGGATGCTAAAGCAGCGAAGGAGAAAAAAGATTCTAATGCGGAAGTGGTAGCATCAAAAGTAGAGAAGAAAGCTGCTGATGAACCAAAAGTTGTTGAAAGACCATCTGCTCATATTACCGAAGAGAAGAAAACCGATAAGAAGGACGAGAAGAAAGAAGATAAAAAAGGACGAAAGCAAAAGTATTACTGCGGAGAAATCATCTCCAGAAAATGATGCTCCTGCAGCTCCTGCAGCTCCGGAAGGGCCTGAGCATATCTCTGTGAAATTTGAAAAGCTCAGCGGACCAAATATTTTAGGGAAAATTCAACTACCCGTTGATCCGCCTAAAAAGAAACCCGTTGCGTCGTCGTCAAATGTGGACGGAGATAAACGAAAACGTAAACGTAAAGACAAAGGCGGAACAAGTACTAATGCAGGAGGCCCGCGTACTCCAGGTCAAGCACGTCCTCCCGGACAAGGTGGCGGCCCTGGTGGTCAAGGTGGTCCGCGTCGTGGACCTGGTGGGCCACAACAAGCAGGAGGACCTCGTCGTCCTGGTGGGCCTGGAAATCAAGGGCGAAGAGGAACTGGACCTGCTGCTCCTAAAGTTGAACCTACCGATAAAGAAATTCAAGATCAGATTAAAGCAACGTTGGCGCGTTTGAGCGGAACGGGTAAGTCGAAGTCTTCAAAGATGCGTCGTGAAAAACGTGACTTACACGCACAGCGCCAAGAAGCACTCGCAGAACAAGAATCAGAAAAAATAATTCAAGTCACCGAGTTCGTATCCGCGAATGAGTTAGCTAAGTTGATGAACATTCAAGTGAATCAAGTAATTTCTACTTGTATGAGCCTTGGATTATTCGTGTCCATCAATCAACGTCTCGATGCAGAAACCATTACAGTGGTTGCTGAAGAATTTGATTTTAAAGTGGAGTTTGTATCTGCCGATGTGCAGGATTCTATCGTCGATGAAGTAGATGCAGAGGAAGATTTGAAACCTCGTGCTCCAATCGTTACCGTTATGGGTCACGTCGATCATGGTAAAACTTCGTTGTTGGATTATGTGCGTAAAGCCAATGTAATCGCAGGTGAAGCTGGCGGTATTACACAGCATATTGGTGCGTATGAAGTGACGTTGGAAGATGGAAGAAAAATTACTTTCTTAGATACTCCAGGTCATGAAGCGTTTACTGCGATGCGTGCTCGTGGAGCTAAAGTAACGGACGTTGCCATCATCGTAATTTCTGCAGATGATAGTGTGATGCCTCAAACAAAAGAAGCAATCAATCATGCGCAAGCCGCTGGTGTCCCCATCGTTTTTGCAATCAATAAAGTGGACAAGCCCGATGCGAATCCGGAAAAATTAAAGAGCAACTAGCAGCCATGAATTTCTTAGTAGAAGATTGGGGTGGTAAATACCAAAGCCAAGATATCTCTGCGAAGAAAGGATTGAATATCGATAAATTATTAGATCGCGTTTTATTAGAAGCTGAATTATTAGATCTAAAAGCAAATCCAGATCGCTTAGCAAAAGGTACGGTAATCGAATCTTCACTCGACAAAGGTCGTGGATATGTGACAACTATTTTGGTGCAAACAGGTACGTTGAAGATGGGTGATGTGGTGTTAGCTGGAACACATAGCGGTCGTGTGAAGGCCATGTTTAATGAACGTGGACAACGAATTAAGGAAGCTGGCCCATCGGCACCAACCATGATTTTAGGGATGTCAGGTGCGGTACAAGCAGGTGATCAATTTAACGTGATGGATGATGAACGTGAAGCACGTGAAATCGCCAACAAGCGTTTGCAATTACAACGTGAGCAAGGAATTCGTACACATAAACATATTACATTGGATGAGATCGGTCGTCGTTTGGCGATTGGTAACTTTAAAGAATTAAACGTAATCGTAAAAGGTGACGTGGATGGATCGGTTGAAGCATTGGCCGATTCATTGTTGAAACTTTCTACACAGGAAATTCAAGTGAATGTACTTTTGAAAGGTGTAGGACAAATTTCCGAATCAGATATCATGTTGGCGAGTGCATCCAATGCCATCATCATCGGATTCCAAGTTCGACCCAGTGTTTCTGCTCGTCGTTTAGCAGAACAAGAAGAGATTGATGTACGATTGTATTCTATTATTTACAATGCCATCAACGAAGTGAAAGCAGCAATGGAAGGTATGTTAGCGCCAGACTTCGAAGAGAAAATTGTTTGTAACGTAGAAGTACGTGAAGTATTCAAGATCCCGAAAGTAGGTACTGTCGCTGGTTGTATGGTGACGGATGGTAAGATCACTCGTAATACGAAAATCAGAATTATTCGCGATGGTATTGTTGTCTACTCGGGTGAACTCTCATCGTTAAAACGTTTCAAAGACGATGCGAAAGATGTTCAAGCCGGTATGGAATGCGGTTTAAGTATTTCGAATTACAACGATGTTCGTGTCGGTGATAATATCGAAGGATACGAGAATGTAGCGGTGAAGCGGACGCTAGCGTAGTTGTTAGTCGCGAGACTTCGCGATTAGAAGTTAGATTAATTTAAAATCTAAAAAAAACTCCAGCAATGTGCTGGAGTTTTTTTTTAGTAATTAGAAACCTAACCCTACTGCAAAACCATTAATCACTGCATTCCCTAAACTTCCTGTTTTGAATGCATGACCTGTTGTCGTACTAATTCTGTAAATGTTTGTTTTGTGACCTGACTTAAATACGGCGTAAGCATTGTTACTTGTTCCACCAATATCAAAACCATTTTCAGCAGGAAAATCAACCCACAAGTTTCCAACCAGTACAAAAGTGTACCAGCATTGGGTGGACTTACCTGATAGAGCTTATTATTGTGATCAATCGTAAGCAATGTATTAGCCGTATTGCCTGCAAAATTGTTATTGTAAGCGACGGCTTTTACTGCTGAGTACCTGAATTCCTACTGATCGGAGAATTGTATATTCTCTAATTGAAGATTATTCTTGAATGATCGAAGTTTGTATCTCCAAATTACTATTTTCGTAGGGGATTGGCAATTGCAAATCAGCAAAGCGTTCATACCTTTTTATCAGAATAGCAAAAATCTAACAACTAACAACTAAAATCTAACATCACCCCATGGAACGTTTCACAGGTTTAATTGGAATCGTATTAATTCTCGGATTAGCCGTCTTAGCTAGTAATAATCGAAAAGCAATAAATATTCGATTAGTATTAAGTGGATTAATGCTCCAGCTTTTTATCGCTATTTTGGTTTTGAAAATTCCTCCTGTTACCGCCTTCTTCCAACAGATTGGTCATGGTATGGAGAAAATTGAAATGTTCGCTCGCAACGGTGCCGCTTTTGTTTATGGTGGATTGGCAGCAGTGCAGTTTGATGGTACCGTCGCTAACTATGCCGCAGGTGGGTTTGTATTTGCACTCAATGTAACCGCTACTATCATTTTAGTTTGTGTATTGGTTGCGATTTTATATCACGCGGGAATTATGCAAAAAGTAATTTCTGTGATTGCAAAGGCAATGAATTTTATAATGCGTGTAAGTGGTGCTGAAGCGTTGAGTAATGTAGCCAGTGCCTTCGTCGGACAAGTGGAAGCGCAAGTAATGATTCGTCCTTACCTCGCAGGAATGACGCAAAGTGAATTGCTCGCAAGTATGAGTGGAAGTTTAGCTTGTATTGCAGGTGGAATCCTCGTCGTCTATGTGAACATGGGAGCCGCTGCAGGTCTCGATCTCGCACCCAAATTAATTGCAGCAAGTTTGATGGCTGCACCTGGAGCACTTATCATTTCCAAAATTGTTTTTCCTGAAACGAAAGAAAGCGAAACCATGGGTGATGTGAAACTCGAGGTAAAAAGTCCGTACATCAATGTCGTAGATGCAATTTCTCATGGCGCTGGAGATGGATTTAAAATTGCCATGAATGTAATCGCGATGTTGATTGGATTTATCGCTTTGATTTCTTTGATCGATTGGTCCTTGATAAAAATTGCACATATCTTCAATCCTGATTTTGATTTATCATTGAACTGGATCTTCGGAAAAATATTTTATCCCATGGCTTGGGCAATGGGCGTACCGCTCACTGATGTAAATAATGTAGCCACCTTACTCGGGCAAAAATTAACCATCAACGAATTCGTTGCCTTTCAAAATTTGGCGAATAAATCAGTCCCCATTTTAACAGAGAAAGGATTACTCATCGTATCCATTGCCATCTGTGGTTTCGCAAATTTCTCGAGTGTAGGAATGCAAATTGGTGGTATCGGTGAATTAGCACCTGGCCGCCGCGGCGACTTAGCCCGACTCGGACTCAAAGCCCTCTTCTGCGGAACCCTAGCCTCCTACCTAAGCGCCACCATAGCCGGTATCATTGTCTGATCAATTGCTGCGCCATGAAGTCTGAACGCAGTACTGTACTTCATGGGTGAATTGGTGGATTGGTGGATTGGTGTTTTGAGTCTTAGCTAAGCTGAATTTCAGATTTGTCTGTTTCGATTGAGTTCAGGGCAATCTTTTCGCTTATTTTCGCCTTTTTATTCCCATTTCGTGCCTGCCTACCGATGCTTTAGCAAAGGTACGTTCATTCGCTCCCGATAGCTATCGGGATCGCGTCAAAGGAAATTCTGCATTCTGCATTCTGAATTCATAATTCTTTTTAGACCAACCCTCCGTTTTTCTCGACCAACCGAACATCACCCAAAGTGATAAATCCTTTACTTTGCAACTAGCATAAATAATAATGATAATGAAGAAAAAATTAATTGGTCTGTTGCTGGTACTAGCGATTGGTTTCGGACAACAGGCTCGTGCCGATGAAGGGATGTGGCCACTATTCTTGATTTCACAGTTGCAAGATTCTATGGCAGCACGTGGATTAAAGTTGACTGCCGAAGATATTTATAGTATTAATAAAGCTTGTGTGAAGGATGCAGTGGTTCGATTGATGAATAAGCAAAATCGTATGTTTTGTACGGGTGAAATCATTTCGCAAGAAGGTTTGTTTTTGACAAATCACCATTGCGGATATGGTGCTATTCAAGAATTAAGTACCAATGAAGATAATATTCTTGCCAATGGTTTTTGGGCAAAGTCTCATTCAGAAGAGCGTCAGGCTAATTTTAATATTGGTTTACTCTCTAAACTTGAAGATGTAACTTCAATGATTATTGATAGTCTTCCCACAGGTGATGATGAATCAGCGCGTTCAAAAGCAGCTGCAGCTATGGTAAAATCGGTTGCCGCAAAATTGAAAGAAGCATTGGGTGATGATAAGGATATGTATGTGATTGAAGTTGTTCCTTTTTGGAGTGGAAACCGTTATATCGCTATGTATTATGAAGTGTTCACGGATATTCGTTTAGTAGGAACACCTCCTGAAAATATTGGAAAATTTGGTGGAGAAACGGATAACTGGGAATGGCCACGTCATACTTGTGATATCAGTATTTTCAGAATTTATGCAGGAGCGAACAATAAACCTGCAAAATTTGATGCCGCAAATAAACCGTATACTCCTAAGTATTTTTTCCCCATCAATATTCAAGGGCCTCAGGAAAAAAGTTATGCGATGATCCTTGGTTATCCAGGACGTACACAACGTAGCACCTTTAGTGAAGGGATAAAATATTATTCTGAAAAAGAGCGCCCAATGCGTGTGAAAGTTCGACGTGATATACTGGATATTTATGAGTCTTATATGCATAAAGATCCAAAGATAAAGTTGATGTATGCCGATAAATTTGCAGGCTTAAGTAACTATTGGAAGAAGTTTATGGGCGAAGCAACTGCGTTGAAGAAGTTAAGTATTTATGATCGCAGAAAAGCTGAAGAAAATAAGTTTGCTGCTTGGGTGAAAAATACAAATAATACCAAGTATGCAAATGTGATTAGCATGTATAATGAAGCGTATGCAGATGTGGATAAATACGGTATGTATGGCGTGTATCTTCAAGATGGAATCAGCAATTCTCAACCGATGCGTTTCGCAATGGGTGCTGCTGAATTGGAGAAATTGTTGATGGACAAATCAAAGAAGGAAGAAGCGAAGAAAGCTGCAACAGAAATGGCTGCGGACCTAGACGAAGATTTTAAAGAATTCTATGAGCCCATCGAGAAGAAAGTATTAGCTTCTGTATTGATGCATTTGGTAGAAGATTTGGATAATGCTACGCTTCCAAAAGCATTAACCGACATGGCCACAAAGTATAAGAAAGATTATGCGGCAATGGCAGAAATGATGTGGAATAAATCTGTCTTTGTAAGTAAAGATAAATTGGCTGCATTCTTAAAATCACCTTCTCTTAAGAAATTGCAGAAAGATCCCATCTATGCTGTAACAAGTGGCTATACTAACGAAGTCACTAAAAATATGCAGCCTGAAATCATGAAGATCAATGCGAAATTGGGAAAAGCAAATCGTTTGTATCAAGCTGGAATAATGGAGATGAGTCCAAACTCACTTAATAATCCCGATGCGAATGGAACCATGCGTTTAACTTATGGTCGCGTATTGCCATACAATGGTAAGGACGCTACTTTCTTTAAAGAATTTACAACTTCTCGTGGCGTCATTGAAAATATTCTCCTGGCGATGTTGAATTCGATGCACCTCCCAGACTCATCGATATGATGAAGAAAAAGGATTTTGGTCAGTATGCTGATAAGGACGGAGAATTGCATATTTGTTTCTTAACCGATAATGATATTACTGGCGGAAATTCAGGAAGTCCTGTGATCAACGGAAATGGCGAATTAATCGGTACAGCTTTCGATGGTAATTGGGAAGCTATTGCAAGTGATTTCGCTTTTGAACCGGAATTCCAACGTACTATTTGTGTGGATGTTCGTTATACTTTGTTTGTCCTTGATAAATTCGGTGGCGCTGGTCATCTGTTAAAAGAGATGAAAATTATCCGTTAAATAAAAATTCCTGCTTAGCAGTATTAATTGAATGTAGCCCTGTCCTCTCTGAGGACGGGGCTTTTTTTATATATTTGAAATCTTTCTACAAAATGTATGTATCCTTGCTAAAGGATTTGGGTTATAAAAAAAATTAAGCGAATTAAAATTTAAAGAATGGAAGTATATAATAAGTTACTCGAGGAAAATAAATCATGGTCTAAAAAAATGATGGAGAAGGAGCCTGAGTTTTTTAGTAAATTATTAAATGTGCAAAACCCTCAGTTTTTGTGGATTGGTTGTTCAGATAGTCGAGTGCCACCTGATGTAATTACGCAAACTAAACCAGGTGAGATTTTTATCCATCGTAACATTGCTAACATGGTAGTGCATACCGATCTCAATATGCTTAGTGTTTTGCAATATGCGGTGGAGGTTTTAAAGGTGCATCATATCATCGTTTGCGGACATTATGGATGTGGTGGAGTGAAAGCAGCCATGACCAATCATAGTTTGGGACTCATCAATAAATGGCTTCGGAATATTAAAGACGTATATCGTTACCATCAAACAGAAATCGAATTGCTAAAAGAAGAGGAGACCAAGTTAAATCGATTAATCGAATTGAATGTAGTGGAGCAAGTCATGAATTTAGCGAAAACATCCATCATTCAAAAATCTTGGATACATGAAAATGGACCGTATTTGCATGGCTGGGTTTACGATTTACATGATGGAATTCTTCGACCTCAAATTGATATGCCTCCCGGCTCTAGGTTAGATCATCCCATTTTTGAGTATGATAATTTGTAAAATTTCTTTTACCAATTATTTTTTTTCTGTGAGTAGTATTGGCTATGATAATATGGAGAATCGATATAAAATAAAAAACTCTGCCCTAATGAATAGGACAGAGTTTTCATTTTAGAAAGGTTTTTGGCTTCTCTCTTATTTTATAACACTGAATCTTTTTACTGCTAATTCACCTGTGCTCGAGTACACATTTAAAAAATAGGTCCCCACATTTAAACTGTTTACTTCAAAAGTAATGGAAGAATTACTAGTTAGCACTGGCGATGAGTAAATTGTTTTTCCAGTTAAATCGATAATAGCAATAGCTTCAACTACAACATCCGATTTTAGATCAATAGTAATTCTATTATTAGTCGGATTTGGATAGAGAGTTTGTACAAAGTCATTCTTAATATTATTTAATCCCGTTATTGCACTGAATGGAATAACAGTTCCATCTACCAATGCAGCAAATAATCCAAATGCCGGCCCATTTTGATTGTTAGAAGGTGTTAAGAATCCTGAGGCAAATACTACAGCACTTCCACCGCCTAATGAACTTAAGTCAGCTGCATATTGTGCAACAATAATATTGTTATTCGTTGCATCCGTTACTTGTAGTGTATAAGCTGCAGGTGGAACGGTGATGTATCCAGTAATAGCAGTGTAAGCAGCATTGTCAACGATTACTCCAGCTCCTACTGCTACTACATCAACAGTTGGAGCATCTGTTGATCCATGTATCGCACGAAAGTCAACATTGATACCATCCTCAGCCGTTTCTCTCATCATATCTTGCAGCAAAAGTTGAAAACCTGTAGGTCGACCATCAGGATTTACTGCAAAGGATGCTGGAGCAAGTACCCCGCTAGCAACTGCTAGATAGGTTCCGCCATTTGCAAGAACAACTGGAATATTTACAAGTGTATCATTCACCGAAGTACTCGTTCCTGGTGCAATACCGATGTTGAGGGTTACATTAGATGGAACATCAATAAATGGAGTAGCCGTTCTAAAAGTAAAATCATCCAGAAGCAAAGTGCCGTTGACATAAACGTCAACTTGATTCGCTGCGGGATCTGCACAGTTGTGGATCACTTGTAATCTTGAATTTGAAGTATCATTTAATGCGATAACGGTGCCATTTGCTAATGCTGCAAAAAGTCCAAAAGATTCACCGTTTTGATTCATGCTTGGATCGAGGAACCCAGAAGCAAACACCACTGCTGCCCCTCCTGATAAACCACTTAACGGCGCAAGGTATGTAGCCACAATCGGCGAACCTCCCGAAAGTGTAACATCCAACAAATAATCAGCCGCTGGAACATTGATGTATCCATTTAATTCAGTGTAGGTGATACTATCAATTAATTGTGCAACATTGCGAGCGAATACGTCTACTGCAGGTGCATCCGTCGCTCCATGCAATACGGCTAAGTCAACATTGGTTTCATTGAGACCAACTTCTTGCATTCCTGAGAATAATAGTAATTGAAATGCGGTGCTGATTCCTTCTGGATTAACGCTGAATAAAGTTGGATTTAAAACTCCATTTGCTACTGCAACATAAGTTTCTCCTTCGCTTAATACTACTGGAATATTTACTAAAGTATCATTTACCGAAGTACTTGTGCCTGGAGCAATTCCAATGTTTAATGTTTGACCACTGTTCACATCAATGAATGGAGTAGCTTCTCTAAAATTGAAATTGTCAAGCAACAATCCTCCATTAACATATACATCCACGCTACTTGCAGCTGGGTCTGCTGCATTGTGAATTACTTGTAATCTTGCAGTACCCACTTTATTTAATGTAACAACAGCCCCATTTGGTAGCGCAGCAAATAAGCCAAAGGCTTCACCGTTTTGATTCATGCTCGGGTCTAAGAATCCTGAAGCAAATACAACCGCTGCTCCTCCACCTAATCCACTTAACTCAGCAGAAAATGTAGCTACAATCGTGTTGTTATTATTTCCTGGTGTGATATCTAATAAATAGTTGCCAGCAGGTACACTTATATATGGGGTGAAGTCAGCATAGCTCGCATCATCTACTAACGTAGCTACACCTTGTGCTATTACATCCACCGTTGGAGCGTCTGTACTTCCATGTAATACTTTAAAATCTACTTCGCCTGATTCAGAGAAGCGATTCTCATGTTGTCAGAAACGCTTAATTGAAATCCTGTGGGAACAGCGTTGGGGTTGGCAGTAAACAATGATGGATTAAGCACGCCTGAAGCAATCGCTACATATCGCTGATTTTGCACTAATGTAACAGGAATGTTTACCAAAGTATCATTCACCGACATACTATTGCCAGGGGCAATGCCTATGTTTAATATTGTACCAGATGGTACAGGTATATAGGGAGTAGCCTCTCTAAAAGCAAAATCGTTTAGAGTTAGGTTCCCATTGATGTAAATGTCCACAACGGATGCAGCTGGATCTGCACTGTTATGAATGACTTGAAGTTCGGCCTGAGCAAAACTTTCCGTAACTAACCCAAATGAGAGTAGTAGCGTAAATAGAGTTTTTAGTGTTTTCATTTTTGTAGGTTTAATAAGTTAATACCTCCACAACAAACTAATTGAATATATTGTTTAAGTATTTTTAATAAAAGTTAAACAAAACTAGTTAAATCATTAATAATCAAATCAAAAAATTAAATATTTTTGCCCGAATGGACGAAAAGTATGGGTTTGTAACTTCGACGATTGGCAAATCCAATTTATAGGAATACAACGATGGTATTGATCAACCAAGGGTAATTCATTGTTCTAGAAAAATTTTAATTTTAAAAAAAGTGGAACCTCACTTATTCTTTTACAAATTTCGATGTATGCCAAGTTTTGTTAGCCATAACTCTTAATACATAAGTGCCCGGACTTAAATGTCCAATATTACAAGTGTACGTAATTCCATCTTGATCGATACTTTCTGTTTTCATTATTTGCCCTGCCATACTGTAGATGATCAAATCGGTAACTTGACTTTCACAGGTGAAGAGGAGGGACCCCTTCGCAGGATTAGGTCGAATGTTTAAGGAAACTTCAGCAGGAATTTCATCACCTGTACGTAAGGAACCATTGGTAAACTGTATTACTGATGTGCTATCAAAAGTTGCGATTACTCCACTGTTATTTTGTATGACACGACTGCTTCCTGCTGCATAATAAAATTGATTGTATCCAGTAGCAATATCTGATATAGCTGCTTGAATGGAGGTTGGTTCATTCGATACCTCCCAAGCATGTTCATAATCGTATAATCTTTTTCCGGTCTTACTGTATCGAATGAGCATGTAAGACCTGACTTTTAAGATGGCGCCACTTGGTAGTGTTAGTTTAGATTGTTTCTCGCCACCTATCAAAAATGATTTGTCTGCTTCAACTTCTAAACAGATGGGTATGGATTTGTTTTCGTAATACCGATTCCAATCGAGTGTGCCATCTTTTGAATGTAATCTTGTGATTTTTGTATCGAGGCCACTTGGAACTTTGTTGTTTGTACCTGCAGCATACACATGTGAAAATCGATTCTTTACTAACTTGTAATCACGCACTTCATAGTTCTGAAAATTCCATTTCAATACTCCATTTGAAGTATAAGTTCGGATCACACCATGACAACGAACCATGGTGTCGCCAGGAGCTAATCCATAAAGAGTTCCTCCAACTAATACCGGACTATTGGCGGTTGCGTTAGTAACATGAATAGAAGAAACATGGTTGTTGTCGATGCTATTTAAAACCAATTGATCTTTAACTTCAAAAATTGTAGTAAAGTTGGCATTTAATCTTTCTACATAAAAAAAGTTACCGTATAAACTTTCCTTTCTCGTTCCAGCAATGTAAATATTACCAGTAGGGGTGATCACTACTTGATTAATATAGAATCCATCGTTCGCCGCTTGGCCTATTTTTACAATATTATTTTTAATTACTCCCGCCGCATTTTTTCGGCAAATACTTCGATTCCACATTTGATCGAACATGTCTTTTGATCGATACACAATGAATTTATTATTCGCGGTGTCAATCCCTCCTCCAAATACTTCAATACCTAAACTACTGCTTTTGGTTACCCCCCAAGTCAGTGAGTCCATATAATTTAGGTTATAATCGAAAACTTTTAGGTGCATATAATAAGCACTGTTGCTTTCGGATTGTTCAGTAATGCATAAATGTTGTGTTATCGTGTCAATGGAAAAAGCAACTACTTTTGGATTGCTATCTGCAACTGCTAATTCGATCTGATGGACAGTGGTGCCAGATGAATCAATGAGAGCCAAACTATAGTAGCTGGGAGATGTTGAATCTGCGCTGCTCAGTCTGTAAAAGGAACCATTGGATAAACTTTCAATAAAATTCCGCTTGGAGTGAAGTGTTATCAGAACTTGAAATTATCCATCCTGTTTGTGCTGACATCATTGATGAAAGAGTAAGGAGGATAGATATTAGAATGAAAGCCTTTTTCATTTGAATGATTTTTTGATTATCCAAATGTATTTCGAACGGAATGAACTCTATTTTATCATTCTAAATGTTATTAACTAAATACATGTGTATAAAACGCTCATGACTTTGTCCGATGAAGAATTCAATTAGAAATTAGCTACCCTTAAGGTACAAGAAAGAAAATTACTATAAATCAGGAAGCTTCACATCATCTGGAACAATGAATGAAGATTTGAATTCATCACCTAACATTTTTAAAAACCCTGTAGCTTCTAAACGAGTTCGAAAATCTCCTACCCGAACTTTAAAATTGGGCTGATGGTATACCATATAAGCAGATGCATTCGAATGCTTTTGTAAAAAACTACTCTTTATCTCTTGCGCTTTCATTCTTTCATTCCCAAAATATAACTGAATCCGATAACCAGGCATACTCATCTTTGACGCATTCACTTTTTTATGACGTTGGATAAGTTGCATGGCTAAACTTTCATTGTCCGTCTTTTGTCCTAATCCCAATAAGGGAAGCATTAGAAAGAGAAGAGTTAAGATTCGCATCCGTCAAAGATCGTAAATTTGTTTCGAACATTAATTAATTTAAATTGCTTGCTTTCAGGTTGTTAATTTAATTTCGAAGCAAATAAAATTTTACCACTTTTTAGGGTTCAGTTTAAGGTGAAAATTTATTAACAATATTTTGACTTTAAAATTATAACTGTTTGATTTATAAATGTACTTTTTTTTCTACTGATTAAATTTAAAGAATATTACAAGCCTTCACATTTCTTTTTGTCGTGGAACTCAAACTAATCCGTTGATTTTTCGACTCTTAATTAGAATGTATCCAAATATGGTCTTTTTTTACTCTAAAAAAACGGTTGAATAATAGTTTCCACTAAATTTGGCGCTTGGAAAAATACACGGTATTGTCACTTATCGGTAAAAATATTTCAATAAATTAACTTAAAATTATTTCGAGCATATGCTACGTTACGTATACAGGATTCTGACATTTAATGCGTTAGTGCTATCCCTGATCGTAATCTTCCAAACCAAAGCTATGGCCCAGCCAAATGGCGAAGCTTTGTTCAAAGCGAATTGTACAGCTTGCCACGTGGTGGGTGAAGATGTCGTTGTTGGACCAGGTTTGAAAAATGTACATACAAAGTACAAGGAAGACTGGTTGATCAAATGGATTAAGAATTCTCAGGCAATGGTGAAAGCCGGTGATCCACAGGCAGTGAAGGTGTATGAGCAATTTAACAAGGTTGCTATGACTTCATTCAACCTTTCGGATGATGAGATTAAAAGTATTATTGGGTATATAAAGGCTGAAAGCGAAGCTGCACCCGCTGTAACAACGGTTGATCCAGCATCTGCTTCTGGAGGTAGTGAAGAGAGTTCTCCTTTGACTTTGATTTTAGTTTTACTTACCTTAATCATTCTTTTTGTAATTCTAAATCGTGTTCAAAAAGGTCTTCAAAGAGTAATCAATGACCGCAACGGAGTTCCTGAGCCTGTTCAATTGCATGGAAAAGCGAAAACAAAAGCTTGGATCCGCGGAAATAAAAAACTGATCGCTTTCTTGTTTATTGTAGTTTCTGTGGTTGGATCTGTTGCTGGTTGGAAAGCTCTTGCAAGTATTGGTGTCAATCAAGATTATGCTCCTGATCAACCGATCAAGTTTTCTCACCAATTGCACGTAGGTCAAAATAAAATTGATTGTCGCTATTGCCACTCTGGAGCAGAGAAGTCTAAGAATGCAGGTATTCCTTCTCCAAACCTTTGTATGAATTGTCATAAGTATGTGAAGAAAGGGCCTAAGTATGGCACTGAAGAAATTTCTAAAATTTATGCTGCAATCGGTTGGGATGTTAATACGCAACAATATACAGGTAAGACGAAGCCAATTGAATGGGTGCGTATTCATAATCTTCCTGAATTAGCCTATTTCAATCATAGTCAACACGTGAAAGTAGGCGGAGTAGAATGCGAAACTTGTCATGGTCCTGTAGGCGAAATGGAAGTTATGAAGCAATTTTCCCCACTTACCATGGGATGGTGTATTCAATGTCACCGTGATACTCCCGTGAAAATGGAAGCAAATGGTTACTATAAAGAAATTCACGAAAAATATAAGAGTAAATACGGTGCCGATGCGAAACTTACAGTTGAAAAACTGGGTGGAACAGAATGTGCTCGTTGTCATTATTAATAATTGAATCAATAAACAACATGGCCACGTTGGCGTGTTGAATATATAACCCTGGTATAATCACCAAGACCGTTATGGAAAAACGATATTGGAAAGGTGTTGAAGAACTCAACAATGATCCTGAATTTGTAAGACTTCGAAATAATGAATTCTTCGAGCACCTTCCGCTGAATGAAACATTACAGAAGAAAGCTGAAAGTGATTCATCTACTTCTCGTAGAGATTTCTTGAAGTTCTTAGGCTTTAGTGTAGCTGCTGCATCATTGGCTGCGTGTGACGCACCAGTGAAAAAAGCAATTCCTTATGTGGTAAAACCAGAGGAAATTACATTGGGGGTTCCTAATTATTATGCTTCAACTTTTTCAGATGGTTCTGACTATTGCAGTGTATTAATTAAAACCCGTGAAGGTCGACCTATCAAGATTGAAGGAAATGAAATGTCTCCGATCACGAAAGGTGCTACGAATGCTCGCGTTCAGGCTTCTGTTTTAAGTTTGTATGATAATGCACGCCTTCAGCAGCCAATGGCTAAGAAGAAGCGTACAGAGTGGTCGGCTGTCGATAGTGAAATCACTGCTAAATTAGCCGAGCAAGCAGCAGCCGGTAAAAAAATAGCTGTTGTTACGAGTTCGATGTATAGCCCATCCGGGAAAAGAGCATTGAACGATTTTATTGCGAAGTATCCAACAGCATCTCATGTAGTATATGATGCGGTTTCTTATTATGGAATGTTAAAAGGGAATGAGCTTTCTTTCGGCAGATCGATAATCCCATCTTACAGTATTGATAAGGCAGAAGTGATTGTTAGCTTTAATGCTGACTTTTTGCAAAACTGGTTGTCGCCCATTGAATTCGCTCGTCAGTATGGAGAGACTCGTAAACTTCGTAATGGAAAAAGAACATTGTCGAAACATCACCAATTTGAAAGTATGCTTTCACTTTCTGGTGCGAATGCCGATCAACGTCATAAAATAAAACCAAGTCAGCAATCTGCGGTAATTGCTTCTTTATATAATAAGGTAGCAGCACTAACAGGTGGCACCTCCGTTAATGCAACTTCTACTCCTTTAGATAAGTCTTTAGATGGTATCGCGAAGGAATTAGTTGCAGCGAAAGGAAAATCAGTGGTAATGAGTGGATCAAATGATCCAAATGAACAAGTATTGGTGAATGCCATCAATTTCCTGCTTGGAAACTATGGTACTACTATCAACTTGGATCGCGTTTGTAATTTAAAGAGTAGTAATGATGCAGCTTATGCTCAGCTTTTAGCAGATATGGATGGCGGGAGTTTAGGAGCTGTGATTTTCTGGAATGTAAATCCTGCATACACTGCATCCAATCCAAAAGCATTTGCAGCAACCCTTGCTAAAGTGCCTGTGAAAATTTCTTTTGTCTGATCGTGAAGATGAAACTGCACAGCTCTGTGATTATGTTTGCCCCGATCATCATTATCTCGAATCATGGGGTGATGCTGAGGCGTATAAAGGAAGTTTTAGCTTGATGCAACCTACCATCCGTCCATTATTTAATACACGTCAAGCAGGCGAGAGCTTGTTGAAGTGGAGTGGAAATACTGAGATGGATTTTTATACTTATGTCCGAAATACATGGAGTGCCTCTGTTTTCCCAATTCAAAATGGAATGAGTTCTTTCGATGCATTTTGGAATCAATCGTTGAGAAATGGAATTTTTGAAGCTTCTTTCGTAATTGGAGGATCTTCTTCTTTTTCTGGTAATGTAGCTGCAGCGTCTGAAGCAACTGCTAAACCTGCTTCTGGAATTGAATTGGTCATTTATGAGAAGGCTGGATTAGGAAATGGAACAGGGGGAAATAATCCTTGGTTACATGAATTACCTGATCCTATCACTAAAGTATCTTTGGATAATTATTTTGCAGTTCTTCCTGCATATGCAGAGAAGATGGGATGGCGTCAAGGAACAGTGATCGAAGGAAAGTTGGTAATTCGACGGTGAAAGGTCCTGTATTATTGCAACCTGCTATGTCTGATGAAACCCTCGCAGTAGCATTAGGTTATGGTCGTACGAATTGTGGGAAGGCTGGAAATAATGTAGGATTTAATGCGTATCCATTGGTGAGTATGACCAGTGGAGTACAAAAATATTATGCTACTGGTGTTGCTGTCAACAAAACAGTAGAAGACGATTACTCTTTCGCACTCACTCAAACACATCATACGATGATGGGTCGTGATATCGTGAAGGAAACGAGTCTTGCAGCTTGGTTGAAAGATCCTAAAGCTGGAAATGCTCCGGAGTTAATCGCTTCTCCAGAAGGTCCAAAAACTCCTGAGGAGTTGGATTTATGGAAAACAAAAAACTACACATAGCTCTGATGGTTTGAACATGATGGCTTATAACCGTTGTGTTGGAACGCGTTATTGCGCAAATAACTGCCCTTACAAGGTGCGTCGTTATAACTGGTTTTAAGATATAGCGATAATGATCAGTTTCCATACAACATGAATGATGGCTTAGGTAAGATGGTATTGAATCCAGATGTTACCGTTCGTTCACGTGGAGTAATGGAGAAGTGTTCAATGTGTATTCAACGTATTCAATATGGTCGCTTAGATGCCAAGAAGGAAGGTCGTCGTCCAAAAGATGGTGAAATCAAAACGGCATGCGCTCAAGGTTGTCCTACGAATGCCATAGTATTTGGTGATTTCAATGATCCAAACTCTCAATTAAGTGAACTCTTCAAAGACGAGCGAAGCTATCATTTGCTTGCCTCAGTAGGTACGTCCTTCTGTATTCTATCAAACGAAAGTTTGGAATCGTACTGAAGAGCCAGTAAATCATCATTCATAAAAAGAAATTAATCTCGAGTATAGTATTCTTCTCTTATGCATAAAGAATCGGAACTTCGTCCTCCACTCATCCTAGGTGACAAAACCTGGCACGACATCACAGAAGATGTTTGCCGCCCGGTGGAATCAAAAGCCAACAAATGGTGGTGGCTTGCCTTCTCTGTATCATTAGCCGCATTTTTATGGTGGGTGATTGCAGTATCTTACACTGTTGGAACCGGCCTCGGCGTCTGGGGTTTGAACAAAACCGTTGGTTGGGCTTGGGACATCACTAACTTCGTTTGGTGGGTAGGTATTGGTCACGCAGGAACCTTGATCTCTGCGATCTTATTATTGTTTCGTCAGAAGTGGCGTTTATCAATTAACCGATCCGCAGAAGCGATGACGATCTTCGCTGTAATCTGCGCAGCGAGTTTTATCGTATCTCACATGGGTCGTCCTTGGGTAGCTTATTGGCCACTTCCACTTCCTAACCAATTTGGTTCTCTATGGGTAAACTTTAACTCACCGCTGCTGTGGGACGTATTTGCGATCTCAACTTATTTTACCGTTTCATTATTGTTCTGGTACTCTGGTTTGATTCCCGATTTTGCTGTGATTCGTGATCGTGCAAATACAAAATGGCGTAAGCGTATTTATACTATCTTGAGTTTTGGATGGGTAGGAACAGCAAAGAACTGGCAGCGTTTTGAAGAGGTTTCACTGGTTCTCGCTGGACTTTCAACTCCGCTGGTACTCTCCGTTCACTCGGTAGTATCGATGGACTTCGCAACGTCGATCGTACCAGGATGGCATACGACCATCTTCCCTCCCTATTTCGTGGCAGGTGCGATCTTTTCTGGATTTGCGATGGTGCAGACGTTGTTGATCATCGTTCGTAAAGTATTAACACTTGAAGATTATATCACGATCTACCATATCGATATGATGAACCGAGTGATTTTGATCACAGGTTCTATTGTAGGTGTCGCTTACATTACTGAATTTTTCATCGCTTGGTACTCTGGTGTGGAGTATGAGCAATATGCATTTATAAATCGAGCAACCGGTCCTTACTGGTGGGCATATTGGAGTATGATGACGTGTAACGTAATTACGCCGCAGTTATTCTGGTCGAAGAAATTACGTGAAAGTGTATTCGCTACATTCATCATTTCCATCTTCGTAAACGTAGGGATGTGGTTTGAGCGATTTGTAATTATCGTGACATCACTTCATCGTGATTACCTTCCAAGTAGCTGGACCATGTACAGTCCAACATGGGTAGAAGCCGGAATTTTCATTGGTTCGATAGGATTATTCTTCACTTGCTTCTTGATCTTCGTTCGTGTATTCCCTGTTATTGCAATGTCGTAATTGAAAACGATTGTAAAATCATCTTCAGAAGGTGCTAAAAAGAAACAAGCTGTAACTGCTAAACAAGAGACACACTAATGAGCGCACATAATAAAAAATTCGTTTATGGCATTTTCAACGACGATCAAGTTGTTCTGAATGCAATTCCTGCCCTTAGAAGTAAGGGTTTGAAAGTAAAGGATGTGATTTCTCCATTTCCGATTCACGGATTGGATGATGTATTGGGATTAGAGCGTACGCGTATCTCTATCGCTTGTTTCCTTTTTGGAATGACAGGCTGCGGATTAGCCTTACTGATGACTGGTTACATGAACATCTTCGATTGGCCAATGGATATTGGTGGAAAACCAAGTTTTGCATTCTATAAAAACTTGCCTGCCTTCATTCCAGTAACATTTGAAAGTACAGTATTGTTGGCAGCACATGGTATGGTAATTACTTTTCTCTTGAGAAGTAAATTATTGCCAGGAGTAGAACCCAATGTAATTCACCCTCGCATGTCCGATGATCAATTCGTGATGGCGGTGCAAATTAATGATGATAGCGAAATTGCAAATGTGGAGTCTCAACTGCGTGCAGCTGGAGCTATTGAAACTAAAAAATAAAAAAACAGAGAACCCATTGCTATGAATAAGCCAGTTGTGTTCCTTTCTTCGCTTGCATGTCTTGCCATTGTCCTATTGACCTCTTGTGGTAGAGATGCAAATGATCCAGGAACGGAATTCATGCCCGACATGTATCGTTCACCTGCCTATGCAGTATATTCTGCTAATCCTAACTTTACGGATAGCTTGACCATGCAAACTCCTGTTAAAGGAACGATTCCAAGAGGATATACTTTCTTCTCTTACCCTTCTACCTTGGAAGGTTATGAAGCCGCAGGTCGTGATGTAAAAAATCCATTATTATTTACTGCAGAGAATCTTGCAGAAGGACAACGTCTCTATGGAATTTTTTGTACCCATTGCCATGGCGAAGCAGGTCAAGGTGATGGAAACTTAGTGGCGATTGGAAAATTCCCTCCTCCACCCAGTTATTCAGCAGGAAACTCAAGTCGTGGAGGTCTAGTAAAGGATCTTAGCGATGGAAAAATATTTCATACCATTACGTATGGTGTGAATTTAATGGGTCCACATGCTTCTCAGCTAAACCCTGAGGAAAGATGGAAAATCACCATGTATGTTCACCAATTACAAGGAACTGCTGCTACTCCGGTAGGTGCAGATTCAACAGCAACAAAAGACTCTTCGAATGCCACTGCAATGGCAAAATAATTAAACAGAAATTAGAATATATGGGACATCACGGACCTATCGAAGTTACAACCACTCAACCTTACGATTTTACATCTAAGAATAAGATGTATGCAATCGCTATGATTGTGATTGGTATTGTTTCCATCGCTGCTCAGTTTATGACACATCATGAACAAACATGGGCTAACTTATTATGGAACAATTTTATTTTTATGGCACTAGCTCTTGGAGCTACCTTTTTTCTAGCGCTACAATATGTGGCGGAAGTAGGTTGGAGTGCTGTCATCTATCGCCCTCTTGAAGCAATGGGTCAAAGTTTGCCGATTGCTGGAATCATTATGATCATCATTATTGCATTCGGTGGGCAACAAATTTATCATTGGATGGGTGATGGACTTACCGATCCCAACTCTGCGAATTATGATAAGATTATTGCAGGAAATCAGCATTCTTGAATCCTGCTTTCTTTTGGGTGAGAGTGATACTTTATTTTGTTATTTGGAGTTTCTTCGCACGATTGTTCAGATCGAATTCATTGAAGATGGATGAGGAAGTGATAGTGTAGGTGCGTATTTGAGAAACCGTCGTTTCGGTGCTGCGTTCTTAGTATTGTTTGCTGTAACAGAATCATTGATGTCATGGGATTTTATTATGTCGATCGAGTCGCATTGGTATTCAACTTTGTTTGGATGGTATACGTTCGCAGGATTATTCGTAACCACTTTAGCGGTTTTAGCTTTCATCGTTGCGTATTTAAAACACCGTGGATATTTACAAGAAGTTACGGAACATCACTTACACGATATCGGTAAGTTCATGTTTGCCTTCAGTATTTTCTGGACGTACTTATGGTTCTCTCAGTTTATGTTGATATGGTATTCTAACATTGGAGAAGAGGTAACGTATTTCATGTTACGTCAAGATCATTATCGTGGTATCTGGTTGGCTGCATTCTTTATCAACTTCATTGCACCGTTCTTAATTCTGATGACACGTGATGCAAAACGTAAAAAGTTTTTGTTGATGTTTATGTCGATCGTGATCTTCGTAGGTCACTGGTTAGATTTTTACATCATGGTAATACCAGGTTCCATGGTAACTGCAACACATGCCCTTGCAGCGCATGGAGCTGATGCAGCACATGGCGCAGCAGCTCATCATGAATTATTAATTGGAAGTATAGGTTGGATGGAAGTAGGAACAACCATCGGCTTCATTGGACTGTTCGCATACATCACTCAACATTACATGAGTAAAGCTCCATTAGTGGTGAAGAATCACCCCATGATGGAAGAAAGTTTACATCATGCTATATAATTATTAAATCTAGAATCTACTTAAATTAAATATTTCGAAAAGCTATGAACTTGTTGTTAACCCTAGCAGTTGTCTTTGGTATTCTGGTGCTGGTCCGAATTGCAAACATTGCCCAAATGGCAGCGGAGCTATCCGGAGAAACCGACGAAGAAGAAGCGGAAAAAGCAGATAAATGGAATAGCCTTGGATTCCTACTGTTTATGGTGATTGGCCTGCCTTTAATGGTGTATTGTGCTATTAAATGGAGACCATTGATGTTACCCGTAGCTGCATCTGAGCATGGTGTAGGAGTGGATAAGCTCATGGATATCAACTGGTGGGTTCTTATTGTGACTTTCTTTATTACTTCTATTTTACTTTTTTGGTTTGCCTATAAATATCGCTATAACAAAAACAGAAGATCATATTATTTCCACGATAACATGAAGTTGGAAATGATATGGACTGTAGTTCCTACCATCGTTCTTTCTGGATTAATTGTGACGGGATTGATGGAATGGAATAAGATTACTGATTTGACAAAATCGGAGCAAGGAATGAAAGTTCAGATCTATGCAAAACAATTTGATTTCACCGCTCGATATGCAGGAAAAGATAACAAGCTGGGATCGTCTTTCTTTAGAAATATTACCGATACAAATCCATTGGGCGTTGATTCTTCCGATGCGAATGCTGCTGACGATAAGTTTTCTTCTGAATTAGTAATGCCAGTTGGAGAAGAAATTGAATTGGTAATTAATTCTAGAGATGTAATTCACTCGGTTTATCTTCCACATTTCCGTGCACAGATGAATGCTGTTCCTGGAATGACAACGCGTTTTCATTTTAAGCCTACTATCACTACAGCTAAAATGAAAGAGATAACAGGCGATCCTAAGTTTGAATACATCATGTTGTGTAATAAAATTTGTGGTGTCGCTCATTATAATATGAAAATGCCAGTACGTGTCTTGGAGAAAGATGAGTTTACTAAGTGGTTGAGAGAACAAAAGAGAGTGTTTACACGTGAATCTCTCAACGCAGCAGCAGTTGCTGACTCTACAAAGACAACTGTAGATTCTACAGTAGTAAGTGCGAAATAATTTCGCGAAATAGTTCAACGAATAATATTACAACGAGAAAATAATCACCAATGGAAGTGAATCAACATAACGAAGTGACCACACATCATGATGACCACGGTCATCACGGGCATGATCACCATCACGAACATGAAGAGAGTAATAACTTCTTTGCGAAGTATATTTTTACTACCGATCATAAAATGATCTCAAAGCAGTTCTTGATAACTGCAATTTTTATGGCATTCCTTGCAATGGGTATGTCTTTGATTTTCCGATTGCAATTAGCTTGGCCAGATGTTAAATTTCCATTTTTGGAAGATATTCTTGGAAGATGGGCGAAGGATGGAAAGTTAGATCCCGGCTATTACCTTGCTTTAGTAACTATTCACGGAACGATTATGGTCTTCTTTGTACTCACTGGAGGATTATCTGGGACGTTTGCGAACTTACTCATTCCGCTGCAAGTGGGAGCTCGAGATATGGCCTCTGGTTTTCTGAACGCGTTGTCGTTTTGGTTTTTCTTTGCTTCTACGATAGTCATGTGTTCTTCTTTGTTTATTGAGTCAGGACCCGCTTCTGCAGGTTGGACGATTTATCCGCCACTCAGCGCGCTTCCGCAAGCAATTCCGGGATCAGGATTGGGAATGACATTATGGTTGGTCTCCATGGCTCTGTTTATAGCATCTTCTTTATTGGGTGGTATTAATTATGTGACTACCGTTCTGAATCTTCGTACGAAAGGAATGAGCATGACTAAATTACCTTTAACAGTTTGGGCACTCTTTATTACTGCTATTCTTGGAGTACTTTCTTTCCCTGTATTATTGGCTGCTGCGTTGTTATTGATTTTCGACCGTAGCTTTGGTACCAGTTTCTTCTTAAGCGATATCTTTATTGATGGCGCTCCATTAGATTATGCTGGAGGATCTCCAATATTATTTCAGCATTTATTTTGGTTCCTTGGTCACCCTGAAGTATATATCGTACTGCTTCCGGCCTTAGGTTTATCCTCTGAAATTATCTCCGTAAATTCACGTAAGCCTATCTTCGGTTATAAGGCGATGATTGGTTCAATGCTAGTGATTGCCTTCCTCTCATTTATTGTTTGGGGTCATCACATGTTTATTACTGGAATGAACCCATTCCTAGGATCCGTATTCGTGTTTACAACACTCTTAGTTTGCGATTCCATCTGCCGTAAAAGTCTTCAACTATTTAACAACATTATGGAAAGGAAATATTCAATTCACACCCCAAATGATGTTTGCGATGGGATTGGTGTCAACGTTTATTACGGGTGGACTAACGGGAATTATCTTGGGAGATTCTACTTTGGATATTAACGTTCACGATACCTATTTCGTAGTAGCTCACTTCCATATCGTAATGGGTTCTTCGGCTATCTTCGGAATGTTTGCTGGAATTTATCATTGGTTCCCGAGAATGTACGGACGTATGATGAACCGAAAGTTAGGATACGCACATTTCTGGTTGACCATCTTAGGGGTGTATGGAGTATTCTTCCCAATGCATTTCTAGGTTTAGGTGGTGTGCCTCGCCGTTATTATGCCAATACGGCGTATGAACAATTTAATGTGTTTGTTGATATCAATGTGATCATTACCATCTTCGCAATTCTTGCAGGTGTTGCTCAATTAATTTTCGCATTTAATTTCTTCTACAGTATTTATAAAGGAAAGAAAGCAGTGCAAAATCCATGGAAAGCAAATACGCTCGAATGGACTGCACCTGTGGAACATCTTCATGGAAACTGGCCAGGAGAACTTCCAACCGTACATCGTTGGCCGTATGATTATGGCAAGCCAGGGGCCCCCGAAGATTATATTCTTCAAACGGTCCCTTACTCCGAAACACCGGAGAGTAATACACCAGATGATCATAAGCATTAAAAAATTATAAAATTATTAAAAGCCTAGGGTTTAAACCCTAGGCTTTTTTGTTGGTTTTTTTTCTATGCTTTCTTGTTGTTGATTTTTTTCGGGGTAGATGGATGTCAATCACGCTGAAAAAATACCTTATTTTTGTACCATGAGTAATTTCGAAAATACAGCATCGTGGGCGCAGACCATGGATGCACAAGATGAGTTGGCCGCTTTTCGCCAACGCTTTCATATTCCAATGCATCATGGACAAGAGACGGTTTATTTTTGTGGGAATTCTTTAGGACTTCAACCGAAGCTAACGAGTGCTTATGTGATGCAAGAGTTGCAAGACTGGGCTACACTCGGCGTAGAAGGCCATTTTAAACCACATACCGGATGGTTTGGATATCATGAGTTACTTAGAGACGCAACCGCTCGTTTAGTAGGCGCGCAACCCCAGGAAGTTGTGGTGATGAATCACCTTACAGTTAATCTTCATTTATTATTGGTTTCGTTTTATCGACCAACTGCCGAACGTTATAAAATTATTTGTGAAGGAGGAGCATTTCCTTCCGATCGATACGCCTTACAATCACAAGTGGAATGGCATGGATTTGATGCCGCCGATGCACTCATCGAGTTGCAGCCCCGTAAAGGAGAAGAACTGGTGCGTCACGAAGATATTATTGAAGCCATTAACGATTGCGGAGATGCCTTAGCGTTAGTGATGCTTGGAGGTGTGCATTATTTCACAGGCCAAGTGCTCAACATGAAAGCCATTACAGAAGCTGCACACGAAGTAGAAGCATATGCCGGATTTGATTTAGCACACGCTGCAGGAAATCTTGAATTGAAATTGCACGAGTGGAATGTAGATTTCGCAGCCTGGTGCTCGTATAAATATTTGAATGGAGGCCCTGGAACAGTTGGTGGAGCTTTCATAAACGATCGTCATGTAAAGAATTTGCACCTTCCTCGTTTTGCTGGATGGTGGGGTAATGATCCGATCAACGATTTAAAATGCCACATCGCTTTGTTCCCGTTCCCACCGCCGACTCTTGGCAGCTAAGCAATGCACCTATTTTGGAGATGGCTGCCTTGCGCGCTTCCTTAGAATTATTTGACGAAGCGGGCATGTCGCGACTTACAGCAAAAGGAAAAGAACGCACTTCTACTTACTATTTGTAATTGAGATGTGTTGAAAGCAAAGCAAAAAGTGATTTAGTGCAAATCATCACCCTTTGAAGAGCAATTACAGGGATGTCAATTGTCACTTAAGTTTATGAAATGATGGTAAGGCTATTTTTGAGTCAACTCACAGCGCAAGGTGTAATTTCCGATTGGCGTGAACCTGATCAGGAAGGCAGAACCGAAGGTGTAATTCGCGTAGCTCCGGTACCGTTATACAATTCGTTTATGGATGTGTATCGCTTTGGTGAAATATTGAAATCGGCATTGTAGTTTATGGCGAAGGTCAAACATCGAGAAGACGCAGGGTTGCAAATTGATGGATACATCAATGAACTTCCTCCTTGGTCGAAAGAGATTTGTAACAAACTTCGAAAAATTATTTTAACCACATCCACAAAAATTATTGAAGATTGGAAATGGGGGCCCAACTATTATTACGAAGGAATGATTTGTGGTTTCGGCGCATTTAAAAATCATGTGTCGTTCGTTTTTTTTCAAGGAGCTTTGATGAGCGATCCGCATAAAATACTAAAAAATAACGAAGGAAATTTACATAACCGCCATATTAAATTTACTACCGCCAAAGAAGTCAATTCAACTGTTTTGAAGGGTTATATCAAGGAAGCCATGCAGAACAATGAGCATGGCGAAAAAATTGTACAACCCAAAATTAAAACCGTTACTCTTCACGATGATTTTGTAAAAGCACTAAATAAGGCAAAACTCAGACTCAAATTCGAAGGATACACCTACTACAAGCAAAAAGAAATGGCAGAGTGGATCTCTGCCGCTAAACAAGACGCTACTCGATTAAGCAGAATCAATAGAGCAATCGAAATGATTTTGGTTGGGAAGAGTTTGAATGATAAGTATAGAAATAATTAAGAATTCAGAATTAAGAATTGCTTTCCGAAAAATTATCCGTGTAAATACTAATTATCCGTGTCATCCGTGTTCCATATTAAGTTTTTAGGTGTCGATGGTTTCTTTCTCAAATGATTTATTTGTATTTAGATTAGTGTAAAGGTCTCTAAATTTTCATTATTTTTACCTCCCACCATCACTATGAAAAATTCTTCCTATTGGCGCCGGATTAGTAGGATCACTTCTTTCCATCTATCTATCAAAACGCGGATATAAAGTTTCAATGTACGAACGCCGCCCCGATTTGCGCACCAACCGCATCAGCGCTGGACGTCCCATCAATCTCGCTCTGAGCGACAGAGGCTGGAGAGGATTGGAGAAAGTAGGAATCGCTGAGGAAGTGCGTAAAGTAGCCTTGCCTATGAAAGGTCGCATCATGCACGACATCAACAGTCAAATAAGTTATCAACCTTATGGAAAAGAAGGGCAAGCTATTTATTCCGTCTCTCGAGGTGGATTAAATTGTGTGTTGATGGATTTGGCAGAGAAGCAAGGTGTAGAAATTTTCTTCAACGAAAAATGTGACAGTGTCGACTTGAAAAAAGGAAATGCGATTTTTGAAAACTTCGAAACACAAAAGAAAACCGAAGTTCATGCCGATTATCTTTTTGCTACCGATGGTGCTGGCTCTGCTGCCCGATTGCAGTTGCAATTATCAACCGATCGATTTCAGTATTCACAGCAGTACTTAGAGCACGGTTATAAAGAACTTTGTATCCCGCCAACACCTCAAGGCGATTTCGCTATGGATCCAACCGCTCTTCATATTTGGCCACGCGGTTCGTTTATGTTAATTGCATTGCCAAATATGGATAAGTCATTTACATGTACTCTATTTTTTCCATTCGATGGCGAGAATTCTTTTAACGCACTCGATACAGAAGAAAAAATGATGACCTTCTTCACGAAAATGTTTCCCGATGCTGTGCCCTTGATGCCTACTTTAAAAACTGATTATTTTGAAAATCCCGCTTGTTCACTCGGCATCATTCGTTGTTTCCCATGGAGCTATGAAGATAAATTGTTGTTAGTAGGTGATGCAGCACATGCCATCGTTCCTTCTACGGACAAGGAATGAATTGCGGATTCGAAGATTGTGTGGTGCTGGATCAACTCATGGATGCACACGGAGATGATTGAAGTCCATCTTCCACGAATTTGAAGCGTCACGTAAACCCGACAGTGATGCTATTGCAGATTTAGCCGTAGCTAATTTTATTGAAATGCGCGATAAAGTAGGGCAAAGAATTTCTTCTCCAGAAAAAATTGAAGCATGGTTCAGCGCCAAGCATCCCGAAAAGTGGATTCCCCTCTATACTATGGTAACTTTCTCTCCCGATATCCGGTACAGCGAAGCACTACGCGAAGGGCAACGTCAAGAATCCATCATGAAAAGTGATGGCACTCGATAACATCGAAGCCAAATGGAATTCGGAAGAGGTGGAGGGTTTGATGTTGGAGTTACTAAAAGGGTGAAGAGATTTTAGTGCATTGAAAAATGAAATTGAAGCGAAAAACGAATGAACACGATCCCGATAACTATCAGGGAGCGAATGGTGCGAAATCTCTCCGTGTTCCTCTGTGCCACCTCTGTGTCTCCTTGGTAAAAAATAAGTTATTATTCGAAGTATAATTTTAACTATTCTAAAAATCTCAATTAGCAAGAGTTTTAAATGCTTTCTTTTTTCAATTTGTTGATTAGAATAAGTCTGCCTTTAACCCTGCCTTCCGGCAGGCAGGCACAAAGGGCACAAAGTTTTTTTCAAAGAGAACACAGGTTTGTATGCTCTAAGGCATCCGTAAAAACTCTTGTGTACTCTTGTGTCCTTTTGTTTCTTTAGTGTTAAAAAATCTGAAGAAGAAGCCGAATTTTAATTAATGTGTATAATTTGCATACAAAGAAAATCTCACTTGAAGCTTGAAGCCAGAAGCGAACAGCTTCTCAAAAGCGTTCGACAAATTAAATTAATCTATAATTTCATCCGTAATAACTAACTAACTTTCTCGAGCAACGACTCGCTTCATCCGCTGCTCTTCTGCAATGATTCCTCACCTGAAAAACTCTTGATAACAACTTCGCTACTTTCTGCGTTTCAGCTTCCTTTTCTATTTCATCAATAAGATTCATTGTGCTCTGCATGCCAAAGGAAACCAAGTAGGTTTTAAGATGCTCCAACGAATTAATAATCGAATCTTTCTCATTCAACGTAATCGCATCATCCAATGTTTTCATAATAAAAGGCAATTGCGCCATGTACTCATTCAATAAATTTCGAATCGGCTTCGACTCACCATTTTTATAGTTTGCTAATACATCAGCTTTAATTAATACTAACTCTACTTCTGCAAGTTTAGAAGTGATATCCTTGATCGCATTCGATATTTGTAGTTCTTTCTTATCAGCTTTAGAAGGAGGTTCGGGCTTAGTTTCAATTGCTGGAGCGACAACATCTTTTACTGCAGTTGTTTCGGTTGCAATTTCTATTACTTCTTTCTTGACTCTTGTATCAACTGTTTGTTTTGTCCTCGGTTGTGATAGCGTTGTGTCGCGAAGCGGACCTGGAGGAAGATTGCGTAGTCGCTGTAAATTGCCATTCATCATGAAAATGATAATTAACAATACAGCAATTATTCCAGAGAGAATGTAGACTAAATTGTTTAAGCTTTCATTTTTCTGACTTACTACACTGTCATTGGCTTCACTTTCAACTTTTGCTTGTTGCTTTTGATGATCAATAGCGCTTAAACTGCTTTGCAATGAATCAATTTGCAATTGCATTTTACGCTTTGCTAGACTGTCCTTGATGTTCCATGCGGCTTCTTTAGCAATCAATGCCGTCTTCGGATTCCCAACAGAAAGATGCCAGTCTGCATAAATCTCATATACTTTGATGAGATCCTCGTTTAAATGCGCATTTTCCGCCCATCTTAATGCACTGTCTAAAAATGCAGCGGCATATTTGTTTTTACGTTGCGCCATCAAATAGTTAGCAGTCCAAACCGAGGATTTGATCTTCGTATTTACATTTTCGGCACTTATCAATTGTTCGTTAATGCTATCTAAGAGAGAAACGCATATTTTGCCTTGCCCTCTTTCCAGAACTGAACTGCTCTAGTGAGCGTTTCTTTCATGCTACTATCACTCATGACAGTCGATTGCGCATCTACTCTGAAACAAGCAGTTAGAACTAAAACAATCGAAATGGATAAAATAGACCTCATGGGAGTCAAAGTAATGGTATTTTTCCTTGCTTTTGACGAATATTGGTCACGACTTTTCCACGATGCGTAAGGGCTTATTAACAGTAGCGGGAACTTATGAATATTGCCCCCTTTGATCAGTGTTTTGTATCTGCTTTTTAGTAGGTTTGTAATTCAGTAAAAACTCATGTCAGACACCTTGCAAAAAGCAGAAAAATTCCCCGTTTCACACATGGCGGAAAATTTAATTGGTTCCGAAATTATCAAGTTGGGAAATGAAGTAAATGAAAGAATTAGGAATGGAGAAAAAGTATTCAATTTTACGATTGGAGATTTTGATCCTGCTATCTTTCCTATACCTCAAGGGTTGCAAGATGAAATCATCGCTGCTTATAAAAATCATTTCACTAATTATCCGATGGCGAATGGGATGCCAGAATTGCGTGCCGCCGTTTCTTCTTGGAATAAGAGACTTTATAATTTGGATTATTCTTCAGCTGAAGTACTTATTGCAGGTGGTGCGCGCCCGATCATCTATGCCATTTACAATACCATACTCGATCACGGAGATAAAGTTGTTTACCCAATTCCCTCTTGGAACAATAATCATTACTGTCACCTACTCGGCGCAAATGGAATTCAAGTGAATTGCTCAGTTGAAAATAATTTTATGCCTACTGCTCGTGATATCCAACCTTATGTAAAAGGAGCTTCCCTCTTGGCGCTTTGCTCTCCTCAGAATCCAACAGGAACCGTGTTTACAAAAAAGCAATTGGAAGAAATTTGTGATTGTGTGTTGGAAGAAAACACAAGACGCGGAGAAAATGAAAAACCATTGTATGTCATGTACGATCAAATTTATGGAGCTTTATTGTATGGTGAAAATAAACATGTCGATCCAGTTTCATTGCGACCAGAAATGAGACCTTTTACGATTTATGTAGATGGAATTTCTAAATCTTTTGCAGCAACAGGTGTTCGAGTAGGATGGGCTATGGGTCCCGCTTTTTTGATGGATAAAATGAAAGCGATTTTGAGTCATATTGGAGCGTGGTCACCTAAGCCAGAACAAATCGCAACTGCAAAATTTTTTGGAGAATAAAAATGCTGTTGATGATTATCTTGTTGATTTTAAATCGGAGGTGCATCTTCGTTTACAATCCTTGTATCAAGGATTTTGTGCGTTGAAGAAGGAAGGGTTTGCAGTTCAATGTATCGAACCTCGTGGTGCGATCTATCTTACTTTGCAATTCGATTTAGTAGGAATGAAAACGGAAGCGGGTAATCAGTTAAATACAAATCAAGAAGTGGCTTCTTATTTACTCGATAAAGCCAAGTTAGCTATTGTCCCATTCACTGCTTTTGGTGCCGATCAAAATAATTCTTGGTATCGATTATCTGTGGGGACATGTAAGACCGACGGGATTCCAGAAGTGTTTTCACTGCTCCGTTCAGCTCTTTCAGCGTTAAAATAAGACTATTACTCATGCTAATTGAACTTCTTGTCGATTTATCGAAGGATAGCATGCATTTTTACTTGTTTTGCGGCACGATTAGTATTGTTTAATCTTATTAAATTGTTTCTCTATGAATAATAATTATTGTAATCATGGCAGGCGTAGGTAGCCGTTTTTGGCAATGAGTCGTAATCGAAACTCCTAAATAGTTTCTTTATGTTCTTGGTTCCGGTAAATCTCTTATACAGCAGACCTGTGATCGTTTTCTGAAAGTTTGTCCAAAGGAGAATATCATTATTGTAACTAGTGCCGACCACAAGCGGAAAGTATTGGAACAGTTGCCTTATCTCCATCCCGATCAGGTCTTGGGAGAACCCTTACGGCAGCCTTTACAGAGGCGGTAACTTCATGTTTGAAGTTTACGAAATCGGATGATGTGTTATTGACCATCGGTATTAAACCTTCACGTCCCGATACAGGCTATGGTTATATCCAGTTTATTGATGATAAGAAGCGGGGAAGAATAAGATTTCAAAAGTGAAAACATTCACTGAGAAACCAAACCTTGAAATGGCGAAGTTTTTTTTGCAGACAGGTGAATTTTTATGGAATGCAGGAATTTTTATTTGGAATGCAAAATCAATCTTGTCTGCATTCGAAGAACATCTACCTGAAATGTCGGCCATCTTTAAAGAAGGTGTCGATTTATATGATACGCCTGCTGAAGACGAATTTATTAAATCTGCGTATGAGCAATGCACAAATATTTCTATCGATTTTGGATTGATGGAAAAAGCGAAGAATGTTCATGTGATGAGTTCTGAATTTGGATGGAGTGACTTGGGAACTTGGGGTTCTATGTACGAACATGTGAAGCACGATGCAAATGCAAATGCAATAGTAGGTAAAAATGTGATGTTGTACGATACCACGAATTGTGTTGTGAATATGCCGAAGGATAAACTCGTGGTCTTACAAGGACTCGATGATTATATCGTAGTGGAATCGGATAATATCTTATTAGTCTGCAAAAAAGTGGATGAGCAAATGATCCGTCAATTTGTGAATGACGTGAAGTTGCAGAAAGGGGAGAAGTACGTATAAAAGTTATAGGTTGCGATAGTTGTGAAAATAACTTTTTATTTTCATGGCTAAGACACCAAAAATCGCTTCACTAAAAATACTTCCACTCATCTTACTTTGCCCTTCACTCGATCGGTAAAAATGATGGGCACTTCTTTTAATTTGAATCCCAAGCGCCAAGCAGCAAATTTCATCTCTATTTGGAAAGCATATCCTGTAAATTTGATTTTGTTCAAGTCAATTGCTTCTAAAACTTTTCTTGTGTAGCATTTGAATCCAGCTGTCGTATCCTGGATAGGCATCGCCGTTATGTTACGTACATACATCGATGCAAAGTATGACATCATCACGCCCATGGGCCAATTCACTACGTTTACTCCTGTAATGTAACGGGAGCCAATGCTAACATCATTACCTTCTTCGGAACAAGCGCAGGATTGTAAAAGCGAACCAGGTCTTCAGGGTTGTGAGAAAATCAGCATCCATTTCAAAAATGTAACTGTAGTTCCTTTTAAGCCCATATGAATCCATGAATGTAGGCTGTGCCAAGCTCTAATTTCCCACTTCGCTCTTCTATAAAAAAACGATCTGAAAATCTACTTGCAAATCTTTTACAATTTGAGCCGTTCCATCTTCTGAGTTATCATCAATTATTAAAAGATGAAAAGGATGTGGTAATAACATGACCGTTCGGATCATTTTGCCGATGTTCTCCTTCTCGTTGTAAGTAGGTATGATGACTAAAGAATCTGACAAGTTGATGTTTAAAGCCCGTTTCTATTTAATTTTGGTATTGCTCTTGTTTTTGTCTATATCTAAGATTTACCATTTCAGTAGCCACGCAAATACCAATGGCGCAACAATGCTCGCATCCGATTCAATAATGAACTTAGGAGTGTTGATGTCTAATTTCCCCCAAGTAATTTTTTCATTCGGAACAGCTCCGCTGTAGGATCCATAACTCGTTGTTGAGTCACTGATCTGACAAAAGTAAGACCAAAAAGGAATGTCGTGCATCTCCATATCTTGGTATAACATCGGCACCACACAAATTGGAAAATCGCCCGCAATTCCGCCACCTACTTGGAAGAAACCAATGCCTTTGCCGCCTGTATTTTGAATATAATAATCGGCTAGCCAAGTCATGTATTCAATACCACTTTTCATGGTGGATGGATTTAATTCTTTCTTGATACAATAAGAAGCAAAAATATTTCCCATCGTAGAATCTTCCCATCCCGGAACAATAATCGGCAAATTACGCTCTGCAGCAGCAATCATCCAACTGTTCTTCGGATCAATTTCATAGTACTGCTCCATCTCTTTACTCAACAACATTTTGTACATGTACTCATGCGGAAAGTAACGCTCTCCTTTATCTTGAGCACCTTTCCATTGTTTAAAGATGTGCTTTTGGATACGTCGAAATGCTTCTTCTTCAGGAATGCAAGTATCCGTAACACGATTGAATCCTCCCTCTAATAAATCCCATTCATCTTGTGGACTTAAGTCACGATAATTCGGAACGCGTTTGTAATGTGAATGGGCAACCAAATTCATAATGTCTTCTTCTAAATTCGCTCCCGTGCACGAAATAATATCTACTTTGCCTTGACGAATCATTTCTGCTAGTGAAATTCCAAGCTCAGCAGTGCTCATAGCTCCCGCTAAGGTGATCATCATCTTTCCACCTTCGAGCAAATGTTGCTCATATCCTTCGCTGCATCCACCATCGCCGCAGCATTAAAATGGCGATAATGTTTTATCATGAATTCTGAAATGGGACCTCTTTGCATGTATTCTTTGATTTAGTGTTTTATAGTTGAGCAAAAGTAAACGAAACTCAGAAAGCACTTCTTGTTTACGGAATAGATTTTTTGATTTCTGTGAATAAGATTTCTGGACTCTTCATGCCAATCCTAAATAGGTTTCCGCCCTCAAGCTTGAGAAGCAATGCTTTACGACCTTCTGAGTAAAATCGATATTCTTCTTTATTTAAGACGTTAAAAACAGGGTTGTTTAAATGATAGCGATTGTAAATTCCGATTTCTGCATTCGTAATGACATTTAAAGGAAGAATTACTTCCTTCTTTCTGGATGAAATAAGATGGACGGCTTGGTTCTTTAACTCGATAGAATAATAAGGGATGAACCAAAGCACAACGCTTAATAATAAGATAACATTTCCAACAATAAAAAACCCCATCAATACTTCCTTTTCTTCACTGTAAAAATGTGCAATGAAACAAAAAATCATCATCACCAATTCTTCTCGATAAACCATAACGATTTCGACCGAGGTAATGCACTTCCTTAAATTTTATTTCATTATTCATAAACTTCCCATTTCATTTTTAAGACTGAAGTAGTATTGTGGTGATCCGATAACGATGGTCAAGTCGATCACCTAAAATCCATACTATATCCTTCCCATTCATCAATAATAGTTTTTTATTTTTTTGATGAATGGGCAATTTTTTATCAATAAAATAATCACTCAGTTTTTTCTTTTGATTCATCCCCAACGGATAGAAACTATCCCCATTTTTCCAAGTTCTTATAGCCAAAGGAAACTGCAAACGTGAGGCATCGATAAAGGCTGTATTTTCTTCTCGAATAGAAGTAGTTAATTCAAATTTGAAGTTGTGCTGAAAAATTAATTCCCCTCCAGGCAAATTAATTTTTTTTACGGATGACCGAATTTTTGCTTCAAACGAAAAATCTACATTTATCTCTTGTAAAATGAAATTTTCCCGATCAATTCTTAAAGTATATTGATTGGAATAAAATGTTTTTCCCGACTCTTGGAGGGCCGCTATAATATCTTCAATGATGTTTCCTCCAAAGCCGAAATCTTTTAAAGCTAACCAAATCAAATAATTTTTTGATGGATGATGCATGAAAGATGTGAAATTGATTTTGACGAAGTCACTTTGCTTTTGAATACAAGGTTCGAGTAAGCTTTAGAGTATTCGTCGACTAAAAATTCATTTCTTCCATCCTGTTTCCCAACCGAACTAAATTTTCCTGTATCGAAGGATTTAATTCTTTGCAAATTAGGCAGTACTTTATGTCGAATATAGTTTCTCTCATAGTCGGTGGAAGAATTGCTAGCATCCTCTCCCCATTCAATATTGTTTTTGACTGCATACGCTAAGATTTCTTTTTTGGAAAATGATAGTAGCGGACGAATAATTTTCTTATTCCTCGATGGGATTCCACGCAAACTTCCAACTCCTTTTCCAGAAATTAGATTGAGTAAAATAGTTTCAGCTTGGTCATTGCTATGATGAGCGGTAGCAATAAATTCGAAATTATATTTTTCTGTTAATTCATCAAACCAATTATAGCGAAGTTCTCGGGCTGCCATTTGAATAGAAATGCCATTTTCTTTAGCAAACAATTTTGTTTCAAACTTTTGATGGTAGAAGGGTACATCGCATGTTTTGCAAATTACTTCACATAGGTTTTCATCTTCGTCAGAGGCACTTCCACGTAAATTGAAATTACAATGGGCCACCGAAATGTTGAAGTGAAGCCGATGAAAAAGATGTAACATCACCATGGAATCCACGCCACCACTTACCGCAAGTAAAATGGGAGTCTCCGAAGTGAGCCCTAATCTCTTGCGACAATAATTCAGAAATTGCTGTTCAAATTTGGTATGCGTCACTCTACAAAGTTAGTTTTTTTTGTACCTCCTGCAACTAAAATTAATCATCTCAAATTTTTAAATAGTGGTAAGTGCTGTTTTCATAGATTGAGCTTTCAACATACACTCGTCAAATTCTTTTTCAATATTACTTTTTGCAGTGATCGCTCCACCTGCTGGATAAAGAAAGATGTCGTTTGAACTATTGTAAAGGATACTCCGAATTACTACGTTGAAATCGAAGTCACCACTTGGAGAAATATAGCCCACGGAGCCAGAGTAGAGGCCACGGCTAAAGAATTCTAATTCTTCAATAATTTCCATCGCTCTAATCTTAGGCGCTCCAGTCATGGAGCCCATCGGAAAGCAAGCTTTCAAAATGGTTGAAAAAGGGGTGTTATCTCTTAAGGTAGCGCTAACGGTTGAAATTAATTGATGTACTGATTTAAAGGAGTACGCACCGAAAAGTTCGTCTACTTGTACCGAACCTGTTTGCGCAATTTTGCCTAAATCATTTCGAACTAAATCCACGATCATAACATTTTCAGCTTGCTCTTTTTTGTTGTTTTGAAGTTGATTTTTTAGCATTAAATCTAGGGAAGGATCCTGATCTCTTTTACTCGTTCCCTTGATCGGCTGAGAAATAATTTTGTTGTTATCCTTGCAAATAAATCTTTCTGGACTGCAACACATCAACCATGAATTTTTGTGACGATAAAGTCCAGAAAATGGAGCCTGGTTTTGACTTTGCATCGACCACCAAAATTCAGCGGGATCATTGATTTTACCTTTACCCTGGAAGGGTAAGCAATAGTTGATTTCATAAATATCACCTTGTTGTAAATGATGATGTATTTGGCTTAAAGCGTTCGTGTATGGTTCTTCAAAAATTAAATCATCTTGAAAAATCAAATTTGGTTTTGGTGAATTGATATTTGCATTTTCTGAAGTGGTTGTTTCAGGAATTGGAATCTCAGTAATGGTGTTGTTGGTAAGATGTTGCTGAAGTAATTTACTTTTTCCACCTTCAATTATTCCTACAAATTCCGGAACAAATAATGTCATCAAGGGAAATCCAATGGGATCTTGATGTTCGCTTTTTAATCTTATTTCAATGCTATTTTTTAGGTCATACGAGAGATGAATAAAGATCCATTTACCATGATGTTTTTGGGTGAACTCGTCAATTTGAGTGAAGGAATCTTGGTCTTCTAAATTCATCAAATCCAATGCATTCCAGCCACTAAGGACCTCAAATGTGAAGGTCCAGGCACCTGAAAAGTGCCTGTGTGGAGTAAAATAGCATGTTCGTGCTTTTTCACTTCTTGTAAGATGTAATTAATTAAACTATTGTAATTAAGTATATTAGACATTTAGTGACGATTCTAATTTGAAGTACCCAAAGTATAAAACAAATTCTACTGAAGCTTATAATTTTTACCAATAAAATCCCTCTGTTTACCCTTGATTTTAGGAGGTTAATATAAAGATTTTTCGGTGTATTATGTAAATGATAGATATTAGTAGGAAGACAAATCATGACTAATCTCAGGATAGCTCTATCAATATGGTTGTGTGAATGCTGAATAGCGGCATATAAAACCAATAAGTAAAACACAAAAACGAACGAGGATGATGAAAAACTACAAACTATTTCAAAAGCTAAGTAAAGCAATTTTTGCGGTATTCTTTGCTTTGTGTGCCTTATGGCCATCAACAGGAACTGCGCAAATGGTTCAACAGCATGAGTCATTTGAAAGCACTACTTTATTTCCAGCACCAGGTTGGAGACAACAAAATATGCTACCAACGTGAATGGTGCGTTTGTGCTTCAACCCGTAGCTGGGGCAACAAATCCAACCCCTGGAGCTGCTCCCGGTGGTGGTTTAAATTTGATGATGTTTAATTCTTTTGTTGGAACAAACAACGATACATCCATCATCATTACAAAACCATTTGACTTTAGCAATAATGCAGGAACGAATCCTCGGTTTAGCTTTTACATGTATCGTGATAACGCATTTGCTGCGAACGACGATCATATTCGTGTTTACATAAATACTTCCCCCAGCATGAGTGGTGCCACTTTGTTGTCGAATACGTTGGGCGCAAATAAAATGTCGAGGTACTATAATACAGCTCCTGCTTCTGGAGCTAATACTTGGAATTTATATACCTATGATTTGGCTGCTGCAACCTATACTGCAAAGCGTTATTATTTCATCATCATGGGTGTTTGTAAGGATGGAAATAACATTTACATGGATCGTGTCACTACAAATACTTATCCAAGTGCAACGAACGCATCTGATGTAAGTTTTAATTTGTTTTTGCAGAATGGTGCTTCCGTAGGTACGGGTGTTAGTAATCACATGATTGTTGGTGTTCGATGTATTGTAGGCGGTACTAGTGGTTGTGGCGTCGTAAACGGTGCGCTTTCAACAGCGGTGAAACTCGATTCTTTAATGATGAATACCAATGGAACTACCAATGTTCTGAATATTGATGATGCAAAAATTTATTATACGGGTGGTAGTGTTCAGTTTGATACTACTTATGTATCTCCTTTTCCAGCTACAGCTGGTTCGGATGATTATCCAAGTAGAAGATTTGGTCAAACGATTGCTGTACCTGGAACTAATCTAGATTTTATTAATGGAGCTACTTCTTGTATTTATTTGGAATATGATACAACATATTTCTGGTTAACATACGATGTAAAAGCAACAGCAACCGGAGGAAATTTTGTGGATGCTGATTTGCGCGGTGCCGCCGTTGGGGGTACAGCCGGAACATGTCCTTCACCAGGAGGAACAGGAATTTCTGTAACTCCTGACCCAGGAGGATTCTCTTTGGCAGGTGCAAGTCAAATCGATTTGCCTTATTGCGTAGGAACGTATACCGTTGGTACTTCATGGTTAAATGGTTCTTACACCAATAATGATTATGTTACCCATGTAATTCTGAATGGAGCTTCAGGTACTGCTATCAATACAACCGTTGGGGCAAAAAATAATAACACCGGGCTTCCTTCTAATCTTGCTTGTTTGACTGGTAATGGTGGACCTGGTTGTGATTTTACTTCTCATCCCCCCGATTATGAATATTGGCCTTCTGTACCCGGAAGAACTGTTGTGCTTACTCAAGGACTGGGGTACTCGGTAAATGTAAGAGCAGGTACTTGGAACTCAAATAACAATATTGCCGTTTTCATTGACTTCAATAGAGATGGTGATTTCTTAGATGTTGGTGAAAAACTTGGACAAGTAACCTTGCCCGGTTTAGGAAATGCTAATATTGCTTTTACTGTGCCAGCTGCAGTATATACCGGAGTAACTCGTATGCGTGTGCGTGAAGTTTATGCTTCCTCAAATGTTACCCCTTGCGCTCAATTCACCTATGGTGAAATTGAAGATTTCTCAATAGTTATTTCGCCAAGTTGCCCTGCAACCTATAAATTATGGTTAGGAAATACCGACGACTGGAATAATCCAGGTAACTGGTGTGGCGGTGTGCCTACTATTGGTGACGATGCACAAATTAGTCGTGTTCAAGTTTTCCCGCCTACAGGTACTCCAACACGTCCGTACTTCAAGCCAACCATTAAATCTAATATATCTGCAACAGCAAGAATTCTTACTATTTCTAATTTGGATTCTTTGATTATTAACGCTCCCGTTCCAAGTGCAAATGCGTTGCGTTTAGCGCAGGATTTAGTGAATAATGGTCGTATTTCAGTCGTGAGTTCCTTTACTACTAATTTGACGTATAGTAATGGTACTTTACCAAATAATATTTACACTCCCTTTAAGTCTCAAAGTACCGATGCCCGCTCTCAAATTATTTATTCTGCAGCAGAGTTAACATTGAATAGTTTAATTGGTGGTGATCGAATCAATGGAATTGAATTCAGCCTTTGGTCTAAAGGAAGTTCTGCATCATTCGGTAACTTTACAGTGAGTTATGCATTAGTGCCTTTCACACAACATGCCAGTAATGTTCCTTATGCTGGAGCTTTAACTACGGTTTATGGACCAACAGCACTCACTACTAATTTAGGAGTAAATACACTCAATTTAACTACCCCAATTGTTTGGGATGGCTCTAGCAATTTGTTGATTCAATATTGTTTTGATAATGCCTCCAACATTGGTTCTAATGATGATCGTATATACATCACTCAAACAACAGGTATAAAGTCAACATTGATTTTATCTACCACAACGAATGCGGGAAGTGGATGTTCACTTGTGTTTGGTGCCGGTGTAACCGATAATTTCTTTAGTGGATTGAGTTCTTTCCGTCCTAACTTTACCTTCCTCATTGATCGTCCTTATACAAAAGCCATCTTCGCATTACAAAGAGATTGGATTAACAATGGATTTTTTGATGCAGGTTATAGTCAGGTGTTGATGGATGGAGCCGTAGCTCAAAATATCACAGGTTCACAGCCTACTACATTTAACGAGTTAAATATGAGTAAGGGGTGCCGTGAATCAAACGGTAACCATGCAAAGAAGTATTACAGTTGATTCTTCTTTAATTTTGACTCAAGGATCGATGTTGATGAATGCATTTACATTGACCATGAATAATCCATCCGTGAATACAGGAAACTTAGTTGCTCCTGCTGGACCGTTTGCAAGAACCGCTGGTTTTTTAATAAGTGAAAATGCAGCCTCTGCGGTGATTTGGAAAAATATTAATACTGTAACAGGTTATCGTGTCATTCCTTTCGGGAATGCCGCCGTGCCATCTCCACTCTATATTCCTTTCTCCTTTACGCATAATAGTGGAAGCTTAGGCGACTTGTCTATATCAACATATAATGCACCAGGCAACTTACCTTGGCCTCCAACCGTAACGCATTTTAATCCTTCTACAGGAGCAGGAAATAATGCTCCTTCTGCTGTCGATCGTTTCTGGGTGTTAAGTAAAACAGGAGCCAATCCAAATGTGAATGTAGTATTTAGATTTGCGACAACCGAAAGACCAGCAGGGATGTCTGCATTCAATCAAGGAAAAGCGCAACCATGGAGAACATTAACACAAAATAATGCTTGGATTCGATTAATTACTCCATACACGTTTGTTACGTATACACAAAACTATGGTACCAATGCAGTTCCAGCTTATGATTCCGTGAGGGTTTCTGGATGGGATTGGCCAGTATTGCCAGTGGGCCCAGCGCCTTATTTCTCTCCATCAGCATCAATTGGTAATTCTCACCCATGGGCAATAGCGTTAAATACAGGAGGGCCATTGCCAATTGATTTGGTTGAGTTCAATGCACAACTCATCAATAAGAAGGTAAAGCTTACATGGACTACGGCCTCTGAAGTAAATAACGACTACTTCACGGTGGAAAGAAGTGATAAAAATGCCATGGATTTTAGTTTCATTGCTACGGTAAATTCTTATATGAATAATAGTAATGTCCTTCTGAATTATGAAGCTTGGGATAATCAGCCTCTGCAAGGAATGCAATACTATCGATTGAAGCAAACGGATTTGGATGGTGAGTTTACCTATTCAGAGTTAAAACCTGTGTTTGTAGGCACATCGAAAACATTTGAAATTACTAACGTTTACGGACATACGCAAAGTAGTGAACAACTTCAAGTGGAGTTTATATACGATAGCGAATTGCCTTTAACTTCAATCATTACCGATGCAACCGGACGCGTGGTGTATCAGAAATTAGTGAACGAAGCGGTACCAGGCTTGAACAAAATGGTGATCGATCAAAGCCTTGCTCAGGGATTGTATTTCATCATCCTTCAAAATCAAGAACAGAAAATATCCTATAAATTCTTTAAATAGAGTCTGTCCATAAAGTTAGTGTTTGGTCATAATGTTCGAGTTCGAGGCTTTCGCAGTCTTGAAAACCAAGGAGTTTACTACTGTAAATGACTGTTTTCGAGACAAGACTAACGATGAAATCGGACATTATGGACAGACACTAAATAATCTTGCTTCATCCAAATGAATGATTAGGAGCTTCGGAGTTTATTCCGAGGCTCCTTTTTTTATGAGGGACTTTTTGCCTTAATTTTCATAGACGTCTCAAAATCAATGAATTTATTTTTATTTTGAAGCTTTTTTCTTCAAAATGACTGCTTTTTACTTGTTTGAAAAGTACATTCACCCTGAATTTTTAGCCTTTTCAGGAGGATACTATTTATTAAAAATTGCTTTTTTTTACCGAAACCTTTCTTTTTCGTTATTAAAATTCTACATTTACAATTAAATTTGTGTGAAGTGAGTATTGCTAAACTTAGCAAGTGTGGGTTAAGAGTCATAATTGAACAGAGCTAAGTAATCGTTTATTGACAGATCTTCTTTCGGGATGAGTTAAATAAACATCTTTAAAATTTATCAAATCGACACAATACCAAATATTAAAATAATTTCTATTATAGAATTCGCCAAACAATTCGCCAAACAAATAAACACATGGAAAACAACTACCAAAACCAAGGATTAATGAGATATATTTTTACATCGGTACTGGCACTACTTGCGCTCATTTCACCTGAAATTTCAAAAGCGCAAATGGTTCAACAAATTGAATCGTTTGAAAGCGCAACGATTTTCCCCGCCCCAGGTTGGAGGCAGCAAAAGTATGCTACTAACGTAAGTGGAGCATTCGTGCTTCAGCCTTATGCTTCGGCTACGAATCCTGCTCCTGGAGCTGCTCCAGGTGGAGGAGTGAATGCGATGATGTTTAATTCTTTTACTGGAATTAATAATGACACATCCATCATCATTACAAAACCATTTGATTTTAGTAATAATGCGGGAGTGAATCCGCAGTTTAGTTTTTATATGTACCGTGATAATGGTTTTGCCGCTAATGACGATCATATTCGTGTGTATATTAATACGGCTCCTAATATGACAGGTGCAACTTTATTGTCAAACACGTTAGGTGCAAATAAATTACCTAGATATAGCGCTTCAGCTCCTGCAGCTACTGCAAATACTTGGAATTTGTATACCTATGATTTAGCTGCTGCTAGTTATTTAGCAAAGAGATATTATTTCATCATCATGGGGGTTTGTAAGGATGGTAATAACATCTATTTGGATCGTGTTACGACGAATACTTATCCATCTGCTACATTGGCAAGTGACGTGAAAATCGATCTTTTCTTGCAAAATGGTGCATCAGTAGGTGTGGGCGTAAATAATCACATGATTGTTGGTGTCCGCTGTATAATTGATGGCACCAGTGGTTGTGGTGTGGTGAACGGAGCGCTTTCAACGGCTGTTAAATTGGATTCGCTGTTGATGAATACAAATGGTACTACAAACGTATTGGATATTGACGATGCTAAAATTTATTATACAGGAGGAAGTACGCTTTTTGATACTACCTACGTAAGTCCTTTTCCAGTTACTGCCGGAACAGATGATTACCCAGCTCGCAGATTTGGACAAACCATTGCCGTTCCCGGTACTAACCTCGATTTTGTGAATGCAGCAACATCTTGTGTTTACTTAGAATACGATACTACCTTTTCTGGTTAACTTATGATATTAAGCCAACAGCGGTAGGAAGTAATTTTGTGGATGCCGATTTACGTAGCTCCGCAGTTGGTGGAACTGCTGGTACATGTCCTTCACCAGGAGGAACAGGTCTTACAGTTACCCCTGGACCTGGAGGATTCTCTTTATCAGGAGCCAGTCAAATTGATTTACCGTATTGCGTAGGTTCTTATACAGTAGGTACATCATGGTTAGGAGGTTCCTATACCAATAATGATTATATCACGCACGTAATTTTAAATGGTGTAATTCCAACTGCCATTAATACTACAGTCGGAGCAAAAAATAATAATACGGGTTTGCCATCGAATTTGTCATGTTTGGTTTCTCAGGGTGGACCTGGATGTGACTTTACGGCACATCCACCCGATTATGAACTTTGGCCTGCAGTGTCAGGACGAACCGTAGTACTTACTCAAGGAGTAGGTTACACAATGAATGTTAGAGCCGGCACTTGGAACTCAAATAATAATATTGCCGCTTTCATTGATTTTAATCGAGACGGTGATTTTAGTGATCCAGGTGAAAAATTAGGACAAGTAACCTTGCCCGGTTTAGGAAATGGAAATATTGCTTTTGTAGTTCCTGCTGCAGGTTATACAGGTGTGACAAGAATGAGAGTTCGTGAAGTATTTGCGAATGGAAATATTGATCCTTGTTCTCAACAAACTTTTGGTGAGATTGAAGATTTTACCATTATCATTTCTCCTAACTGTCCAGTAGGTTATAAATTATGGTTAGGAAATACTGACGATTGGAATAACCCAGGTAACTGGTGTGGAGGAATTCCTACTATTACCGATGATGCAGTTATCGATCGTGTACAGGTTTTCCCTCCAATAGGTACTCCTTCGCGTCCTTACTTCCGTCCAACCATCAAGTCTAATATTTTGGCAAATGCAAACAATTTGACAATATCTGCATTAGATTCTGTAATTATTAACTCTCCAACTCCAAGTGCGAATCCTTTAAAATTGAGAAGAGATTTAATTAATAACGGTAGAATAAAAGTAATTTCTTCTTTCGCCAACAACGTTGTGTATAGTAATGGTACCTTGGTAAATAATATTTATACGCCATTAAAAGCTCAAAGTACTGATGCTCGAACACAAATTATTTATTCGCAAGCTGAATTAACATTGGCGGGATTAGTGCCCAATGATAATATTACTGGAATACAGTTTAGTTTAAATTTTAAAGGGAGTACAGCTTCATTCGGTGGGTTTACTATAAGCTATGCTTTGGTACCGTTTACACAGCATGCGAGTAATGTACCTTATGCGGGTCCATTTACAACCGTTTATGGGCCTTTGGCATTTAACACTACATTCCCCGGTGTAAATACCATCAATTTAACTACTCCTATTGTATGGGATGGTGTCAATAATATCTTGATTCAATATTGTTTTGATAATGCATCCAACGTTGGATCGAATGATGACCGTATCAACATCACACAAACTACGGGTATAAAATCTACCTTGATTCTTTCCACTACCACGAACGCAGCAGCAGGCTGTGCATTGGTTCCTGGAGCAGGGGTTCAAGATAATTTCTTCAGTGGATTAGCTTCCTTCCGTCCTAATTTCACTTTCTTAATTAATCGTCCTTATGGCAAAGCATTAATTAAAGTACAGGAAGATTGGTTGAATAATGGTTTCTTCGATGCCGGATATAGCCGAGTTCAAATGGACAGTACCGTTGCGCAAACTATTGCAGGTACGCAACCTACTACTTTCAATGAATTGGAAGTGAATAAAGGGGCAGCCTCGCAATTTGTGACCATGATGCGCGCAATTACGGTGGATTCATCGGTAGCACTTTTACAAGGTCAGTTACGAATGAATACCTATACATTAACCATGAACAATCCCGGAGCAATGGGTGCCACTGGAAATTTAGTATCGCCTAAAGGACCTTTTGAAAGAACGAATGGATTTTTAATTTCTGAAAGTTCAACAGCTTCGGTAATTTGGAAGAATATCAATACACTTGCTGGATATCGTGTGGTACCATTTGGTAGTGGTGCAATCGCAGCTCCTTTGTATATTCCATTCTCGTTTACACATAACAGTGGTGATCTGGGAAATTTGGACATCTCAACATACAATGCTCCTGGAAATGTACCCATGCCTCCAACAGTTTCTCATCTTAACCATAATGTTACTGGTCTTAATAATGCCGCCGCTGCTGTAGATCGCTTTTGGATATTAAGTAAAACAGGTGTTAATCCAAATGTTAATATTGTATACAGATTTACCACTACGGAAAGACCTGCAGGTATTTCAGCATTTAATATTGGAAGAGCACAACCATGGTGGGCTTCAGGTCAAAACAGAGCTTGGATTCGATTAAGTTATACTGGATTTCCACTTGGTACAACCCTTTTATATCCTCAAACCTATGGGGCAAATGCATCCCCTGCATATGATTCTGTACGTGTTTCAAACTGGGATTGGCCAATACTTCCAGTAGGTCCAGCACCGTTTTTTGCTGCATCAGGACCTATCGGGAATAGTAATCCATGGACAATAGCAGTTACCACCTCCACTTCCCATTGAGTTAGTAAACTTCGATGCGAAACTCGTGGATTCCCGAGTGAAATTATCCTGGACAACGGCTAGTGAAATCAATAATGATTATTTCACAGTAGAAAGAACGGATAAAGACCTTACTGATTTTGATTTCATTGCTAAAGTGAATTTTACATGAATAACAGCAATGTAATGTTGAACTATGAAACATGGGATGAAAGCCCATTGCAAGGATTACAATACTATCGCTTAAAACAAACGGATTTCGACGGTGAATTCACTTACTCTGACTTGAAACCAATTTATGTTGGAGCAGTTAAATCATTTGAAATTACCAATGTTTATGGCAACTCACTAAACAATGGTCAGTTCCAAATTGAGTTTGTTTATGATAGCGAATTGCCATTATCCGCAATCATTACGGATGCCACCGGGCGCGTTATTTATAACCAAAGCGGTATTGCTGCTCAACCAGGAATGAATAAAATTCAACTGGATCAAAACTTATCGCAAGGAATCTATTTCATCGTCTTGCAAAATCAAGAGAAAAAGGTTTCTCAAAAGTTCTTTTATTAAGCACTGATAGAAATTAATTAGAATGGATGCTGTCTCTTTAAATAGAGGCAGCATTCTTTTTTTTGTGGTGTTGATGTGTACGAGTCATCGTGAGTTATTCGTTATATTTTATTTTCGATTCTGAAATGAATCCTCTTTTAACCTGCCTGCCGAGAAGCTGGCACAGAGGCCACAGAGTTTTTTCACGGAGCACAATTTTTTTTGCTTTTTTTAATATCACTGAGAGCACAACATTAAATTTCTTTTTGACTTTGCTAGAAAAGAATCTTTGCGGCTTCTTCGGCCTTTACGAGAAACTTTAGAAATGAGAATGCGTCCGAATGGCTTAGCGCCTTTGCGCCTTAGCGAGAAACATTAGCGAAGAAACCCTGCTGAGAAAACTTAGCGCCTATGCGAGAAACATTAGCATCGAAACAGTTTTCGTTATGCCGTAGCCGTTATTAAACGGATACAAGTGTTTATTTACGACTATTTCATTTTTTATTTACGATTATTGCACTCTTATAGGATCATTTTTATATGTCCGCAATTATTTTAACGCTATGAGCAACGAAGAAACTCAAGAAGAATTTGAAGTAAAGGAAGTCTTGCCTTCCAAACTAGTAAAAACCTATTCGGCCACCATCATGGGGAGTTGACGCAACCACGGTGCATGTGGAGGTTCATGCTGCACAAGGGTTGCCCAAAACATTTTGGTCGGGACTCCCCGATATAGCAGTACGTGAAAGTCAATCGCGTATTGAGGCTGCCTTAAAAGTAAATGGCTTTCGTTGGCCTGGAATGCGGATGGTCATTAATCTCGCTCCTGCCGATATTCGAAAAGAGGGTTCAGGCTACGACTTACCCATCGCACTTGCCATATTAGCCGCATCGAGTCAAGTATCGTCGAGTATGTTCGCCTCGTTTATGATGATGGGCGAACTTTCTTTAGATGGGAAAATTGTTCCTGTAAGAGGAGTTCTACCAGTAGCTATACAAGCGCGTAATGAAGGCTTCAAAGGAATTATTGTACCACAGGCAAATGAGATGGAAGCAGCCGTGGTAGATGGGCTTGAAGTGTACGGAATGGATACGCTCAAAGATGTGATTGGTTTTTTAATTGGACTTAAGAAACGCGAGCCTGTGAAATTTGATTTGCTCAATGCATTAAAATATCCCGATCATCCCGAGATGGATTTTTCGGATGTGAAAGGTCAGGAAAATATAAAACGTGCATTGGAAATTGCAGCCGCAGGAAGTCATAATGTGATATTGATTGGTCCACCCGGAGCTGGAAAAACAATGCTAGCCCGACGTATGCCCGGGATCCTTCCCGAGTTGAGCGCAGAAGAAGCATTAGAGACTACTAAAATTCATTCGGTGGCCGGAAAACTAGGACGTGATATAGGTTTAATTCGTCAACGTCCATTTCGATCACCGCATCATACCATCAGTGATGTCGCTTTAGTAGGAGGGGGGGCTTTCCAAAACCCGGCGAAATTTCATTAGCACATAATGGTGTACTTTTTTAGATGAGCTTCCTGAGTTTAAACGTACCGTGCTCGAAGTAATGCGACAACCTTTGGAAGATCGTAAAGTGACCATCTCCAGAGCTAAATTCGCTGTGGAATACCCAAGCAGCTTTATGCTTCTGGCGAGTATGAATCCATGTCCCTGTGGTTTTTTAAATCATCCCGAAAAGGATTGCACCTGCGGCTTCGGAATTGTAGATCGTTACCTACAACGTATATCCGGACCGTTATTAGATCGAATCGATTTGCATATCGAAGTGGTTCCCGTTCCTTTTCGTGAATTAAATACATTGCAATCATCAGAGTCAAGTTCTGTTATTCGTAAACGCGTGATGGCGGCTCGCGATATTCAATCCCTCCGATTCAAGAATGAACAAGGCGTACATAGCAATGCCATGATGAGCAGTAAACACATTCGAACGCATTGTCGAATCGACGAAGCGGGACAACAATTATTAAAAGTAGCCATGGAACGCCTCGACCTCAGCGCCCGCGCCTACGACCGAATTCTAAAAGTAGCACGTACCATCGCCGACCTCTCTAATAGTGCGGATATCCGCAATGAACATCTCGCCGAAGCCATCAATTACCGTTCAATGGATCGCGCGAATTGGGGGAAATAGAAAAGAAAAATTATTCTAGGAATTGAAATCCAAGCAAGATTAATAATTATTCGAAAAACAAAAACAATAATATGCGACCCCGCTGGGGTCGGGAAATTCTCCCTGCATTTTATTTCTAATTAGGTGGAATCCCTCTGGGATTCTCAAAAATCGTAATGGAACCTCAGAGAGGAATTCGCAAAAAACCTCAGAGAGGAATTCGCAAAAAACTCAGAGAGGAATTCGAAAAAAACCTCAGAGAGGAATTCGCAAAAAACCTCAGAGAGGAATTTGCAAAAAAAACTCAGAGAGGTTTAACATGATTAGAAAAAAAAGTGCCCCCCCCCCATTCGACCCCAGCGGGGTCGCACCAAAACCTCGGAGAGGTTTAACCTCATTAGAAAAAGATGTACCATCTCCCCACCATCCGACCCCAGAGGGGTCGAACAAAGCGACTAAAAATGTAAATTTTATTTAACTAATTTATTTAATCAAAAAAAATAATATGTCAAACACCTATTCTCAAATTCTTATTCATCTAGTATTCGCCGTGAAAGGTAGAGATAGTCTAATTCACTCTTCATGGGAAGTTCGACTTCATAAATACATCACTGGTATTATTCAGAAGAATGAACAAAAATTATTAGCTATAAACGGAATGCCCGACCACATACATATTTTAATTGGAATGAAACCGAATTGTCGCATATCTGATTTAGTAAGAGAAATAAAAAAATCAAGTACTGAATTTATTAATGAAAATAATTTGTGTAGGAGAAAATTCAATTGGCAAAGTGGATATGGAGCTTTTTCTTGCAGTCAATCAAGTTTGGGAAATGTAGTTAAATACATTTTAAATCAAAAGGAACATCATAAAAGAAAAAGCTTTAGGGATGAATTCATGTTACTAATAAACAAATATGAAATTGAACATCAGCATCGCTATTTGTTCGATTGGATTGAAACATGAACTCTTCGAATCCAAATCGGTAAAAAATATATACGAAACGAACATCTCGCCGAAGCCATCAATTACCGCTCAATGGATCGCGCAAATTGGGGAAATGAGAAGATGGTTTTTATGGTCTAATGAACTCAAAATCAAACATTAATTATTACAACCAACTAAAATACAATCTCTTACAAATTGGAGGACGCAATTTGCGTCCTCCAATTTGTAACTAACTAAAAAACAACTGCTTATTATGAATGGAATTCTAATCCCTGACGAGCGTATCATTAATCGTATTTATTTGATTCGCGGACAAAAAGTGATGATCGATAAAGATTTAGCTGAACTTTATGGAGTGGAGACTAAAAGATTAAAGGAAGCAGTTCGAGAAATGCAAATCGTTTTCCGCTTGACTTTATGTTTGAAATGAATACTGCGGAATTCGAAGGCTGGAAACGAATACGTGCTTTAGATGATGAGGATAAAATGGGATTGCGTTATGCTCCCTATTGTTTTACTGAACAAGGTGTAACTATGCTATCATGTATTTTACATAGTGAGCAAGCGATAGAAATGAATATTCGGATCATTAGAATTTTTACGAGAATGCGAGAACTCGTGTTAAGTCACAAAGATATTTTAGCGAAAATTGAAAAAATGGAACAGCAAGTCATGGCGCATGATGTCGACATCCAACAAATTTTTGAAGTCTTAAAACAATTGGTTTCTCCCCAGAAAAAAGAATACCGAAAAATTGGGTATTAATTATTCTAATTGAAATTTAGATTCAGTCTAAGTCAGAATATCGAGCATCGAGTATCAAGTATCGAGCATAGAGTATCAAGTATCGAGTATCGAGTATCGAGCATCGAGTATCGAGCATCGAGCATCGAGTATCCGACTACCCTTCCACCATCGCCCCGTGGCAACTCTTATACTTCTTCCCCGATCCACACGGACACGGTTCGTTTCTTCCCACTTGTTTCTCCACACGAACGGGTTCATGCTTCACTGGTGGAGGAGGTCCTTGCGGTGGCATATTGCCTTGTCCTGCACTACTAGAAACGTTTTGTTGAAATTCATCATGAGTCGCTTTTAATTTACTCATGTCTGTTTTCTGTGGTTGCGGAGCTTGCTTCACTTGTTGTGGTTCATCAATAGCCACTTTTCCTTTGAACAAGAACGACATCGTATCACGGTTCACCGTATCTAACATCTTCTTGAATAATTCAAAGGATTCGAATTTGTAAATCAATAAGGGATCTTTTTGCTCGTATACAGCGTTCTGCACACTTTGCTTCAAATCATCCATCTCCCGTAAATGTTCTTTCCATGAGTCGTCAATGAAACCAAGCGCGATGCTTCTTTCAAAGGCACGTATCATTTCACTTCCATTCGTTTCGTAAGATTTTTTCAAATTAGCCAATACTTGCACAGTGCGTATGCCGTCACTAAAGGGAACTACAATATTTTCAAATTGCTGCCCTTGCTGCTCGTACACTTGCTTAATAATTGGGAAAGCGCGCTCAGAAATAATGGTTGATTTTGTTCTGTAATGATGATCGAGTGCCTGGTAAATTTTATCCGATACGTCTTCTGCTTTTCCACCCATGAATTCACTTTCATTCACCGGACTCTCTACCGCGAAGTTGCGCATCAACTCAAAGTTGAACCCTGAAAAATCACGATCTTCCTGATAGGCAACTACCATGTTTTCGTTTAAGTCGAATAACATGTTTTGCAAATCTAGTGCTAACCGTTCTCCATACAATGCATGTCGACGCTTTTTGTAAATCACTTCACGTTGTGCATTCATCACGTCATCGTACTCTAACAAACGTTTACGAGTTCCAAAATGATTCTCTTCCACTTTGCGTTGAGCACGTTCTATACTCTTTGAAATCATGCTGTGTTGAATCACTTCTCCTTCTTTCAATCCCATGCGATCCATCAATCCGGCAATGCGCTCGGATCCAAATAAACGCATTAAACTATCTTCCAATGAAACGAAGAACTGAGAGGAGCCTGGATCACCTTGACGACCCGCACGTCCGCGTAACTGTCTATCTACACGACGCGATTCATGTCGCTCCGTTCCGATGATGGCTAATCCACCAGCTTCTTTTACTCCGGGTCCCAATTTAATATCCGTACCACGACCTGCCATGTTGGTTGCAATCGTTACTGTTCCCGCAAAACCAGCTTGTGCTACAATCTCTGCTTCGGATTGATGCTTTTTTGCATTCAATACATTATGTGCAATCTTACGTTGAGAAAGCATTCGACTCAACAATTCCGAAATTTCTACCGATGTTGTTCCTACTAAGACAGGGCGTTTTGCATCCGTAAGTCTTACGATCTCATCAATAACGGCATTGTATTTTTCACGAGTTGTTTTATAAACTAAATCTTCTTCGTCCTTACGAGCAATACTTCGATTGGTAGGAATAACCACTACATCGAGTTTATAGATTTCCCAAAACTCACCCGCCTCGGTTTCGGCTGTTCCGGTCATACCTGAAAGCTTATGGTACATTCGGAAATAATTCTGTAAAGTAACAGTAGCATACGTTTGAGTAGCCGCTTCTACCTTTACATTTTCTTTCGCTTCAATCGCTTGATGTAATCCGTCACTGTATCTTCTTCCATCTAGAACACGACCTGTTTGCTCATCTACAATTTTAATTTTCCCCTCTTGAATGATGTATTCTACATCTTTTTCGTAGAGGGTATAAGCTCTCAATAATTGGTTAATGGTATGGATACGCTCACTCTTGATGGAAAAGTCGCGCATGAGTTCCTCTTTCTTTTCTGCTTTTTCTTCCGCTGGCAAACTTGATTTTTCCAAGTCAGCCATAATAGAACCTACATCCGGCATCTCAAAGAAATGCGGGTCACTTGCATTTGTTCCTATTAAGTCAACACCTTTTTCAGATAATTCTATGCTGTGATTTTTTTCATCAATTACAAAATACAATTCAGGATCTACCTTTAATCGCATTTGTCGACCTTGATCGGCCATATACGAATTTTCGGTTTTCAAAAGCAATGCTTTTACTCCCGGCTCACTCAAAAATTTAATTAATGCACGATGACGAGGCATTCCACGATGCGCACGTAAAAGCATCAATCCAACTTCTTCTTGTTTGTCTTTATTATCAAAATTCTTTTTCGCTTCAGCAATCAAAGTATTCACATAATTTTTTTGTGAATTCACTAAGATTTCCACTTTTGGTTTGAGCGCATGGAACTCTTGATCATTGCCTTTTGGAGTTGGACCCGAAATAATTAATGGTGTACGTGCATCGTCAATCAAAACAGAATCGACCTCATCTACAATCGCAAAATGATGTTCGCGTTGCACGATGTCTTCCGGACTACGTGCCATATTATCTCTCAAATAATCGAAACCAAATTCGTTGTTTGTACCATAAGTGATGTCAGCTAAGTAAGCCTTTCTTCGTTCTGGTGAATTGGGTTGATGCTTGTCAATACAGTCTACCGACAATCCTAAAAATTCAAAAATAGGTCCGTTCCATTCGGAGTCACGTTTTGCGAGGTAATCATTTACAGTCACCACATGTACACCTCTTCCCGCTAATGCATTCAGATAGAGTGGTAGGGTTGCCACCAATGTTTTTCCTTCTCCAGTTGCCATCTCTGCAATTTTTCCCTGATGCAAAACGGTTCCACCAATCAATTGAACATCGTAATGAATCATGTCCCATGTCACTTCGATTCCAGCTGCAAGCCATGATTTTTTATACGTTGCTTGATCGCCATTGATCACAACACCCGAACGCTTTACTGCAATATCGCGATCTAGTTGCGTAGCAGTAACCTGAAGATCTCCAACCTCAGTGAATCGACGAGCAGTTTCTTTAACTACCGCGAACGCATCTGCATGAATCTCCATTAGAGCTTCTTCGATTTTATTATTGCGTTCTTTTTTTAATTCATCAACACGAGCAAATATTTTTTCCTTCTCATGCAAATCCATTTCTAAATTAGATTCAGCACTTTCAGTCAATTCAATTAATTCGCGTTCAATTTCTGAAATATGGTTTTGAATATGTTGCTTGAAGTACTCCGTTTTTGCACGAAGTTCATCGTTGCTGAGTTGTGATAACCCCGTAAAAGAAGTATTTACTTTTTGAACATAGGGAAGTGTTTCCTTGAAATCGCGATCCGACTTACTGCCTAAGAAGGATTTAAGTATTTTATTGATAAAATCTAACATTTTTGTAATAATTCTAAGAAGTGCAAAGGTAAGTTTTATTAGGGAGAAATGCCCTGATGATTTCTAGACGCCTGAACGTTTAACATATTGTAAAAGAAACGCTTGGATTTGTTGTGTATTTGAGCTTCGGTCAAAATTGATTTTAATGGGTTTAACTGGGAATTTATTCTGAAGCTTTCAATACCCTGTAGATATCTCTTTCTGTTGGTTTTAAGGTCGATTCACATGGATTTTTTTTTAAAAAACTAGGACTTAGGATGTATTTTTTGACTAATGTCAAATATGAATTTTTGTTTATAAGATATTCCGCTCAGCAAAAACGAAACTTGACTTGTATGTATTTGGAACTTAACTTTGGTTTTAGGAAGATTGTAAAATAATTCGAAGCATATGTTTTGGAAAGGAAACGAGGATTTTGAAGATGATATTTTCAATGATGACACGGCAAGTGATGAAGCACTAAGTGAAATCAGAAGGGAGCAGGAAAGAATTTCAAAATTACCTGTAATGATTCAAGCGGTGCAGTTGTTTGAATTAGTAAATGGAATTGTAGAAACTTTTTCTACCGATGATGAAATATCCTTACATTATAAGGAGGTGATGTTATCAGATGTAAGAAAGTTGCGGAATAGAATTATTGCTACTGAAGATGCTGAGTATTTTTCTTTGAAGATGGAAAACGCTGTTTTGGTCAAAGTGGCGGCTCAGAATATATTGGCTCAGGAAGCGGGTCTGAATTTGTTATGTTTGGCCGATCCTTCATACCTCGAAGTTTTAAGAGATGAAATAGAAGTGTTTAGAACGTTGTTTATTGAGTGGACAAATTCTTTTGATCGTTCTCGCGATATGGATGATGGGTGGAATCTTTTTAAAGCTAGATAAATTTATTTATAAATCTAAATCTTTAAGCTTTGGGGCCGCTTTCCACGTAATGCCCACCACGGCTAATGTTAAGCATCCTCCAACCAGCACTGAATTTACCAGTCCTAAAAATTTAGCAGCTAGTCCAGATTCAAAAGCGCCAATTTCATTGGAGGATCCAACAAATATGCTGTTTACAGCGGATACTCTGCCTCTCATCTCATTGGGGGTATAGGTTTGTAAAATGGTTGAACGAATAACTACACTCACATTGTCAAGCATACCACTTAAGATTAAAACAAGAATAGAAAATAAAAAACTTTGAGATAGGGCAAATGCAATCATACACACACCAAAGCCAGCAACGCACCATAACATCAACTTTCCAGCTCCTTTTGAAGGTGGTCGAAATGCCATATAGGCAGCCATTATTACAGCTCCTATTGCCGGTGCAGAGCGAAGAAAGCCTAATCCTTCGGGACCCACATGTAAAATCTGATCAGCATAGGCTGGTAAGAGTGCTACTGCCCCACCAAATAATACTGCGAATAAATCTAAACTTACTGCAGACAATAAAAGTTGTTGTTTGAAGAAAAATTGAATGCCCGTTTTTAAAGAAGTTCGCATCGACTCCGATCGATCGTTATACGGCATCGGTTGATGACGAATAAATAGATAACTAAAAAAACTACCACCATAAGAACACAAATAGCGACACTTGTTATAGTAGGTCCATACCAAGCGTAGGCTAATCCCCTAAAGCAGGTCCTGTCACTGCGCCCACCTGCCATAAACTGCTATTCCAAACCGATGCGTTAATATATTTATCGTTCGGTAACAACTGTGACCAAAAGGCGGATTGCGCAGGATTGAAAAATCCCCGAGCAAGACCAATAAAGAAGATTACTAAATAAGCTGGCCATGTACCAATAGTTTGAGAATCGAGTGCCGTGTAATAAACAAACCCGATAGATGCGAATAGCATTAAAAACACAGACACCAACATCAATTTTTTACGATTATAACGATCCGCAAGAAATCCTCCCGGTAAAGCCAACGACAGAGCAGGAATGGCTTCCGTCAATCCTATCAATCCCAGGGCGAAAGGGTCTTTGGTTTGATCATAAATCATCCAACTTGCAACAATGGCTTGCATTTGCAAGGCAATGGTCAATAAAAGTTTACCACTCAAAAAAAATCGGAAGTCCCTATATCGAAGAGCCTCAAAAGGATCGTGTTTTTTCTGCATCAGGCAAAGTTATATTAATTGAATGGAATTTAGCTTTTGCCCTCGGTATCTCGTTACTTTTTTATCTTTGAACAATTATGAATACTTCTAAATCAAGTGTGATGGAAAAACCACTAACCATTTTTGTAGTCGAAGATGATTTATGGTATGGAGAATTATTGGTTCATCATTTACAATTGAACCCAGATAATTTGGTGAAAAGGTTTGAGTCGGGGAAAGAATTAATAAAAGCGTTGGACGAAAAGCCACATATTATTATGTTGGATTATTCTTTACCCGATATTAATGGAGATGAGCTGTTGAAGTTGGTAAAGGCAAGAGCCCCTGAATCTGAAATTGTAATTGTATCGGGACAAGAAGATATTAATACCGCATTGACAATTATGAAATATGGAGTTTATGACTATATTGTTAAGAATGAAGAAACAAAGGAACGACTTTGGAATGCAGTAAGTCATATTCGGAATAAAGTTTCCTTGGAAGAGGAGGTTAAAAATTTGCGCTTGCAAATTGGCGATAAAAATGATCTGCGGAATATGATCATTGGTGGTAGTGAGCAAATGCAACATGTTTTTAATTTGATTTCAAAAGCATCTGCTACATTAATCAATGTTTCTCTGACAGGCGAAACAGGAACAGGAAAGGAATTGGTGGCAAAGGCCATACATTTAAATTAATCGCGAGCTAATCATCCGTTTGTAGCTGTGAATGCTTCCGCGATTCCTCATGATTTGATGGAAAGCGAATTGTTTGGTCATGAAAAAGGTGCTTTCACAGGTGCTATCAATACACGCATTGGTAGATTTGAGGAAGCCAGTGGTGGAACATTATTTCTGGATGAAATTGCGGATCTGGATTTTTCTATTCAAGTGAAATTACTTCGCGTGTTGCAAGAAAGGGAAATTACGAGGGTAGGCAGTAATCAAATTATTCCAATTGATGTTCGAGTTATAACGGCTACTCATAAAAATTTGGTAGAAGAAATTAGAGTTGGACTGTTTCGGGAAGATTTGTTTTATCGTTTGATGGGATTGCCGATCCATTTGCCTCCGTTGAAAGAAAGAGGAAATGATATCTTAATTTTAGCTAAGCAATTTTTAAATTCCTTCTGTTCATTGAATAAAATTTCTAAAAAAACATTTAGTGTAGCTGCAAAAGAGAAATTATTAAGGTATCAATATCCAGGTAATGTGAGAGAGTTAAAAGCAGTAGTTGAGTTAGCTGCGGTAATGACTTCTAATGATCTAATTGATGTGGATGATATTTCCTTTACAGCATCTAAAACACCCGTTGATCTTTTGGATCAAGATTGTACACTCGAAGAGTTTATGCATAAAATAATTCGTTATTATTTATACCGCTATGATAACAATGTGATCGAAACTGCAAAGAAATTGGATATTGGAAAATCTACTATTTATTGTTTGCTGAAGGAAGGTAAATTGTAGTTGGTAAAAATTATTTTAATGAAAGAAAAACTGGATCCTTTATTTTATAAATTTATAGTAGAAAATTTGCATGGTGATGTAGCTATACTAGATGCAGATTTTAAGTATTTATTTATTAATCCTTATGCCATGAAAAGTGCCGAAATGAGGCAGTGGATTGTCGGTAAAACGGATGTCGAGTATTGCGCGTTTAAGGGGATCGATTTATCTATTGGACTCAATCGTTTGGCGAAATTAAAACTAGCATTAGAATCTAAAATGGAAGTGGCTTGGGAAGAGTGCCTTCCAGATGCCGACGGAAATAATAAATATTTTCTGAGAAGAGTTTCTCCCTTGTTTGATGAAGGAGGTAATAATCTTTTATACTTTATAGGTCATGGAATTGAAATTACTCCAATGCAAAAAATTCGTCATGAATTGGAAGCAAATAAGAAAATTACCGATGCAATTTTAAATGGAAGCCCAAATTCAATTTTTATTAAGAATTCGGATGGTGAGTTTATAATAGTGAATAAAGCAGTTGCAGATCTTTTTCAAACAACCCCAGAAAATCTAATTAATAAACACAATTTAGAAGTTCATAAAAATCAACTTGAGGCTAAAAGGTACTTGGAAATAGATGATGAAGTGATTCGAAGCCGAAAAATGAAGCGAATAGAAGAAACTTTTTCGCGACCGGATGGATCTATCGTTTGGTTTGATACAGTGAAAGTGCCTATAGTCTTGGAGGAAGGAAAGGTGTCTGTCCTCGGTATCTCTACCGATATTACCGACCGAAAGTTGAAAGAAGATTTATTGAAGGAAAGTGAGCGGCAACTCATGGAATCGCAATTAATAACGAAGTCAGGAAGTTGGTATTTGCATTTGGTGGATAATCGTATGGATTGGTCATTGGGATTGAACGCCATTTTCAGTTTGGAGAATGCTGTCAAGAACCCAGATTTTGACATGTTTATTTCATTTATACACCCAAACGATGTTCAATTTTTATTGGGAGATTTTGAAGTTTTAAAATCAGAAAAGAGTGAAAGAATCTCTGAGTTTAGAATTATTGTTAATTCAATAGTAAAACATGTAAAGTGTTTTAATCGAGCAATTCTTAATTCTGAAGGAGATGTTGTTACCATCTTTGGTTCACTCATCGATATTTCGGATCAAGTATTAGCCCAGGAAGAGATGGTGAGAAACGAAATTCGTTTTCGAGAAGCTCAATCATTAGCAAAAATGGGCAGTTATGATTGGGATTACAAAACAGGCGAAATAGTTTTTTCTAGAGGCGCATGCGAAATTTATGAGTGGAGTTATGATGAATCTGCAGCTTTAGCAGATGAGTTTATTAACATGATTCATCCTGACGATAAGGATTATTATTTGGAGCTTTGGAATTTGTTGCCCTCACGAAAGGAGGATTTTGAAATTGAGATTAGAGTGATTTCTGCAAAAGGGAATGTAAAATGGATAAAGTCTGTCAATAATGTAATTGTTAATGAGCAAGGAGATATCATTAGGTTGACAGGAAGTATCATTGATATTTCTAGCCAGAAGTTGGTTGAAAATGAATTGCGATTGAATGAAGAACGGCTCAATGAAGCCCAGGAATTATCCAAAACAGGTAGCTTTGAATATAATTTTAATACGCATGAGATCTTATGGTCTAATGGAATGTATTTAATCTATGAGTTGGAAAAATCCATCGTACCAACATGGGAGATATTTAATGCTCACCTCCACCCAGAGGATAGGAATAAAATTGAAGAGATTTCTAGAACTTTAAAAGTGGGGTCGCCACCCTGGACTTATACCTTTAGAATGTTTTCCTCGTCAGGAAAATTAAAGCATATTGAAGTACGAAACAAATTTTCAAAAACTAAAGATGGTTCTGCAATTACTATTATTGGATCTTATATTGATATAACTGACCGAATAGAAGTAGAAGAGAAATTGAGATTAAATGATTTGAAGTTGAACGAAGTTCAGGAAATTGCTAAAATTGGAAATTTTGAATTGAATCTTATTACAAATGAAGTTTTTTATTCTAAATCAGCCTATCAAATATATGAGTGGAAGGATGATGAACAAATTCCAAATGGAGAGCAATTTATAGAAATGGTTCATCCCGATGATCGTGATTATTTTAATGAACTTTGGAAATTGATACCAAGCAGAAAAGGAACATTTGAAAGTAATTTTAGAATAATTACAAAGTCTGGTGTTTTAAAGTATATTAAAACAATTAATAAACTAGAAAGAAATTCAAAGAATGAAATAGTTGGAATAATTGGAATTATTTCAGATATCACTGAAAGAAAGTTGGCAGATGAATTAATTAAAAAAAATGAAGTAAAATTAATTGAAGCGCAGCATCTCTCAAAGACAGGGAGTTTTGAGTTGAATTTTAAAACAGGTGAGCTTTTATGGTCATTAGGCATGTATGCTATTTGGGAATTGGATGAAAAGGTTGTACCAACAATCGATTTATTTTATTCTACGATCCACCCAGATGATCTACTGAAATTGAAGTTGCATGAACAAACTATTTCTGCCGATTCAAAGCCTTGGGCACAAGAGTATAGGATTTTAACTAAGCATGGAAATTGGAAGTATGTAAATACATATTTGAAGGTCGTTAAATCTTTAACCAAGAATGAAATAATGGTGGTTGGATCTTGTATCGATGTTTCTGAATCAAAATTGGCTGAAAAAAGATTAAAGCTGAATGAAGCGAAACTTTTGGAGGCAGAACGTTTATCAAATTCTGGAAGTTGGGCGGTAAATTTGTATCCAGAATTTCAAATTGAATGGTCTCCTGGATCTTTTGCTTTATGGGACATGGAAATAGGTAAAGATTTTCCTACTCAAGAGAATTTTTATGAACATGTACATAAGGATGATCAGGCAAAAGTTCGAGCAGCTTTTAAAAATTTGATTGAAAAAGGGGAGCCCGTAGAGTTGCAATTTAAAGTAAATACATGGGCGAATAAGATGAAAGTATTTTATTCAAAAGGATTGGCAATTAAGGATGAGAATGGAAATGTTGTTAAAATATTTGGTACGAATACGGATGTTACAAAAAGACAAGCAGAAGAAGAAAGAATAAAGTTTAGTGAAAATAGTTTGTTGCAAGCTCAACGAATTGCTAAATTGGGATCTTTTTATTTGGATTTGAGGACTGCTAAGTTTGATTGGACAGCAGGTGTCAATTACATCTGGGAGATGGACGCAGGAATAAAGCAACTTAGATTTGAGGAGTTTCTTGCTACAATTCATCCTGACGATAAAGCAATATTTAATGAAGCCATAAGTTTGGCAGCAAAGCACGGACATAAACAGTTGTTTGAGTTTCGTATAGTTGTGGGACAAAATAAAATTAAAAATATCGAAGCAAGATTGCGTGTTTATGATTACGATAATGGGAAGGCAATAAAAGTATTCGGAACCGTTATTGACATTACAGAAAGAAAGTTCGTGGAACAAGAATTAGTGAGAGCGAAGAAATTGGCTGAAGAATCTTCCAAAGCAAAAGAGTTGTTCTTGGCGAATATTAGTCATGAATTGAGAACTCCTTTGAATGGAATTTTAGGGATGTCTCGTTTGTTGAAGAAATCATCCCTCAACACAGTACAAAGAAATTATACAGAAGTGTTACATCAAACCGCTGAAAATCTTTTGGTAATCATCAGCGAAATTCTCGATTTTACGAAGATTGAAGAAGGGAAACTTACCTTAGAGGAAGTGACCTTTGATCCAATACGCGTTGCAGATACTTCCATTAATTTGCAGATGTTTAAAGCTGAAGAAAAGGATATTTTATTGCGACATAAACATATTGGTGATATCCCTATGCCAAAAGTTATTGGTGATCCTTATCGTTTGAGTCAAATTTTACTCAATCTGTTGAATAATGCCATTAAGTTTACGAATTATGGAGAGGTGTTACTTTCTCATGCTGTTGTCTTTGAAGATTTTGAAAATGTTGAAATTCAATTTTCAGTGAAGGATACTGGAATTGGAATTCCGAAATCACTTCATCATAAAATTTTTGAAAGTTTTACTCAGTTGGAAAAAAGTGGAAATAAGAATGTCGGAGTCGGATTAGGGCTTACTATCTCTAAAAACCTTATCGAAAAACAGGGGGGGAAGATATGGGTCGAAAGTGCAGAAGATATCGGAAGCACATTTCATTTTAGTATCAAGTACAAAAAGTCTGTAGACGCACGATAAAAGTGAAGAAGAACAAGTTGAGTTACGTGATTTGGGAACGTTGAATATTTTGTTGGCAGAAGATAATAGAGTAAATTTATTTATTACGGAATCAATGTTAAACGATTGGGGGTTTAATGTGGATGTTGCAGAAGATGGAGCAGAAGTAATTAGGATGATGGAGTTGAAAGATTATGATATGGTGTTGATGGATATTCAAATGCCTATAATGGATGGATTGGAAGCGACCAAGAAAATTCGTGAAATGAGAGATCCCAAAAAATCAAAGGTGCCCGTAATCGCTTTAACCGCTAATACTGGTCGACATGCACATCAGCAATTTATGACATTTGGAATGAATGATTGGGTAGTAAAACCCTTTAAAGAAGAAACGTTGTACCGAAAAATGGCAAGGCATCTCAGAGGTAATGATTTGCTCTCTGAGACCATGAAGAAAAGAAAATTTCCAACTCGTAAAAAGCCAGTTGTGTTTTACGATGATTTACTTTATGACTTATCCGCTCTTAAAAATGATCAACCCTCAAATAGATTGTTTTTAATTAAAATGCTTACCATATTTGTTGATACAATCCCAGTTTCCGTGGAGAAAATGTTTCATCATTTTGAAAAAAATGAACTGGAAGAAGTGAGTAAGAAAGCCCATAAAATTAAACCATCTATTGATAGTGCCGGAATTGTTCTTTTGCGAGAGTGTATACGCAATATTGAAGAATATAAGGAGAAAAAAAGAAATTTAGCTCAAATGAAGTCGGATTTAACGCTGCTTCGGAAAGTGATTGCTGAAGTAGTAGAAGGCTTTAATAAAGAAATTGAAAAATTAAGAGCTGAAGAAAACTAAATTTAATGATTGGATTCTATTTTTAAAACAATGTCTTTTACAGATTGTTCCCAATTGAATTTTCGATGGACAAATTCCAAAGCAGCGTTTGTTATTTGTTCACTCTTTTCTTTATCCGTTAATAGTATAGAAATGTATTTCCTATACTCCTCGGGATTATTTGCAACAAATAATTCTTTCTCATGAGTGGCTCCCAGTGCATTGTTAGCCATTGTGGAAATAACACATGGAATTTTCATGGCCATGGCTTGTAGAATTTTGTTTTGTAAACCAATACTGATGAGCATGGGCGCGATCATGATCTTTGAACTGTAAAATGCTTCACGGATGTCTTCCATCCAACCACTTACTGTGATTCCTTCGGTTTCTAAATTCCGAATTTTAACGGTAGGCGTGGCCCCGGCGATGAAAAAGGTGATAGAAGGTATCGTTTGCTTGATGACTGGAAGTAACTCTTCAACGGTATAGAGAGCGCTGGCAATGTTGGGAGGGTAGGACATGTTTCCGTTGAAAAGTAAATCGTATTTTTGCTAGACTCCTTAGGCTTGAAATAATTAAAATCAACACCATTAGCGATAATTTGTATTTCTGATTTTTTTGGGTGAGGTATGTGTTCGCGATCTTGTTCCGAGATAATTATTTTATGATTAAACAATTCGAATACTTCGTTTTCATACTGACGGAGCCGATGCCATTCGATATAGGCTGGAATTCGCATCCACCATACGCCTCTATTTTTGATTCTTTCCATTCCCTTGGAAAATGCATCCATGTAATCAAGAATTTTATATTCAATTCTTAATTTGCGTCCATATTCCGACATGCGAATAAGATGACAATACATGATTGTGGCCTTACTTTGATTTGCAAATACTTGAATTTGTCGCATGATATGCTCATTGTAAAAATAGGATACTTGAAAGGGCAACCGCCTTAACTTAAATAAATTTAAAATTGATTTCCATTTAGGAACGATTCCAGTTTGTATGGATGCACAATAAGGAGCTAGTGCTTCAATCCATTCATTATTTGGATCAGTTTCGTGAAGCGCAAACAAGTATATATCATAATACTTGCTCAGCCCCTAGATCAAATAATAGGCTCTTAATTTATCTCCTTTTTCTAGAGGAAATGGAAAGCGAGAAGTTAGAAATAAAAGCCTAGGTTTGCTCAATGTCTTTGTGAGTTTGTTTTGTATTTCAGTTAAAGAAGCAAAAAATTATTTTCCGTTTTTATTTTTCTTTATTTTTCCGCTTCCGGTAATATTACTTTCTATAGCAGGATCTCCCAAATAGGTTATATCGCCACTCCCTACTATGGTAACATCTAGTTTCTCACTGGCTGATATATCAGCGTTTCCTGAACCGTTTATATTGATGTTGTAAATTTTTGATTTAAGAGCTAATGCTTTTAAATCTCCGGATCCGTTAATTTGAATTTTATGGTTTTGCGTTTCTCCTTTCAAATGCAAATCTCCTGAGCCGTTGATTTTAGATTTAATTTCTTTTGCAATTACGGTAGCCAGAATATCGCCTGATCCATTAATAATATAATTTGCTTTTTGAGTACGATAAGAATTCAGAATAACAATTTTACCCGCTCCGTTAATTTCTAATCCTTCCAATTGGGTACAAGTAATAAAGATCTCGATGGGCTTATCGGTTTTTAATGTTCGATTGGAATGAATAACTAAGCCTTTGTTTTTCACCTTAAATTCAATATTCTCAATAATATTTTCTTGACCTACAATTATTGCTGAATTAGAATCAGAAATAAGTATGGATACGTGTGCTGGAATATTTAAGGAGAGTTTGGAGAAATTTTCAATTTCCCTGGATTTTTTTATAAGCTCTCCTTCTCCGGTAATGGGACGTCGACAGCTTGTTTGGAGTAAGCCTAGGCAAAAAAATAAGAATAACAGTATAAGTTGATTCGCTTTCATAGAGGATTTTAGCGAAGGTATTGTTCTTTGATTAATTTGACAAGAGTATATTTGTGGAAAGATTGAAAATAATGGATTTATCGACATTTAAGCATAAAACAAGGATTCAAGTTCGATTTAAGGATATAGATAAACTGGGTCATGTTAATAATGCGAATCACCTGACTTATTTCGAGTTGTCGCGTGTGAATTATTTGGCGGATGTGATTAAAACACCTATCGATTGGAGTAAGGATGGAATCATTCTAGCCCGAATAGAAGTGGATTATAAATCACCAATATTATTAGAGGATGAAGTTTGGGTGTATGCTAAAGTGAGTAGATTGGGCACATCCAGCTACGATATGGACTATGTAATTGTTCGAATCGCAAATGATGTTACCACGTTAGCTGCGCTCGGCAAGTCCGTGCAAGTCTGTTTTAATTATGAGACAAGTAAACCGATAAAGATGCCGCCCGATTGGCGTGCTTTTATTGAAAATTTTGAAAGATAGTTGAGAAGTTTAATTAAAAATCAAGTTGCTTAGCGTATTGATCGGTCATGTTTTTTTTGAACCTTAAGTCATTATATGCTCCTTGATCTTCGACATAATAGATTTCATATCCGTTTCTTTTCAGCCATTTTAACTCTGGTTCATCAATATAATGTCGAACGATTACCGAATCGTTCGGATTCTTTTTATAGAAAACTTGCACGATGGCGTTCCACCAACCTGCAATAAGTATGGTTTTACTTCGGATGACCGATGTGCGATTAATAATTTTTTCTGCAAACTTAATTTGTTGCTTTCGTTTACTTTGATCGGCTAAAACTAATCCTTGAGTTGGGTCGATGGCAATTGAGTTTCCACCTACCATTACACGCACGGCCAGGGCGCTCGTCGCGGAACCTCGGTTTTCATCAGCTAGATTAATTCCCAAAAAGAAGCAGGAAAAAAGAAGGGAAATCACGAGGTTTCTTATCGATTTTTCATCAAGAAAAAGTGCCAATCCAAGAATGAGAAAGGGACACATCGGAATCATAAATGCGGCTTTTAATGGAATTTTAATGAAGGCTATGAGATAAAGTGTGATCGAAATCGCACATACAACAAGAAGTGTTTTGCTAATGTTTTTATTCTCGAAATAGATTTCTTTTAGTATTCTCTTTTTTAGGATTATTGTGATGAAGTAAAATGCAATAGTTAAACATCCAGTTATACCCCAAACAGCTATGCTTCCTTTGTAAGCGTTTTTTAGAAAACCAGGAATTGCAAAGTGTTGGTAGTAGGTGAAGAACTCCAATCCATATTGATAAATAACAGGACTCATTACAATTACAGATCCTAACAAGGTAGTAGCTATAAAGAGAAACGATTTTTTTATTCGATGATTTTCATCGCTAAATTTCCAAATCAAAAGCAAATAGGGCAGGAGCATGGCTCCAGATGTAATTCTACATCCTACGGCTAAAGCAAGCATTCCCGCAGCAAGGATAATATTCTTTTTACTGATGAAATATCCACTGAGTAAAATGAATCCCAACGCCCAAGTGTAGTCCATCGCATTGCTGCTGTTTATATAAATAACGGGAGTAAATGCAAGGGCTGCTCCACACCAATAAGCATTCTTTACACCGAGCTGAATGAGCATGGCTACAAAGGCTAGAATTCCAATGGTGCTGATGATGGTTGTAAGCAAATTAAAGAAAATAGGACCCATCGACCAAAAACTTGAGTAGATAAGTTCTTGAACTGGATGTCCCGGTAAACGAGAAACTTCATAAATGCCCGTGTTGCCTATTCGCTCAGCGACCAATAACATAGCCCAGGCATCCTCTTCACTTCCAAACCCATCAAACAAAAAGGGAATTCTGGTGATGAAAATGAAGAGCCCAAAAATTAAAATATTTCGAAATGACCGCGTCATTGCATGGGTTGCTGCAGAAGTTGAAGCGCTTTCTGAATAGTCGCGTCTTTTTCGTGTAGGATAGGATACATACCTTCATTCTTCCAAAGTAGTCGTGCAACATAGGCTTTTAGTTGTGTTTGCAATACCGGAAGCGATTTTTGTAGATCCTTATTGTTCTTTTGAATTCCTTTTTTCTCCGCGTATTGGATGAATTCATTGATAAAGTCCGCATCTGATTTGAATTGCTCTTTAAAGACTGCCGCAGAAGTAAAACGCTTTAGCTTTTCACGATTTTGATCCACATAATCGTAGGCAAATTGATTCACGCTTCCGCTGGCAAAAAGTCGATTGATGTAATCACTGTTGTAAATAGTATCTAACGGTACAAATACATCTGGCGTTATTCCCCCTCCTCCGTAAACAATCTTACCGGCTGGTGTTTTGTAAACGATGGTGTCTTTTTGATGGATGCTGTCTTTATGAAGTAATTCACCGTTTTTAACTCGATCGTATAATTCTTCTTCATAGGCTGAGAATCCATGATCATAGGATTTTTGTATGCTCCTTCCTGTTGGCGTGTAATATCTCGCTATGGTTAAGCGTATGGCAGATCCATCAGGTAATTGTGTCTGCTCCTGAACCAATCCTTTGCCAAACGAACGCCTTCCCAATAGGGTTCCTCGATCCCAATCTTGCACAGCACCCGAAACTATTTCAGCGGCGGAGGCAGAGCCTTCGTCAATTAAAATAAAAAGTTTTCCTTGCTCAAAGAGTCCATCACGCGAAGTGAAGTATTCGGTTTTAGGTCTGGATTTTCCTTGTGTGTAAACAATTAATTTTTTTCCTCCAATAAATTCATCTGAAATAGCCGTAGCAGCATCAAGGAATCCACCAGGGTTACCTCTTAAATCTAAAATTAAATTCCGCATTCCCTCTTTCTTGAGTTGTTGCATTGCCGGAATAAATTCATCATATGTAGTCGCACTAAAACGAGAGATCTTAATATATCCCGTTTGTTCAGTGATCATATATGAAAATTCTAAACTGTTGATTGGAATTTTTCCGCGTACAATTTTATAGTCTATTAATTTATTCTGGCCCCTTCGTAAAATCGCTACAGCTACCGTAGTCCCTCCTTTGCCTCGTAGTGATTTCATCACCATCTCATTGGTGATATTGATTCCTGCTACTAGTTTGTTGTCCACTTTAACTATCCGATCTCCAGGCTGTATACCTAAGCTCTCACTCGGACCTCCTGAAATAGCGGATACCACCATGATGGTGTCTTCTTGGATATGAAACTCGATTCCTATACCTTCGAAATTTCCTTCTAAAGGTTCGTTGGCAGCCTGCAATTCTTCTTTTGGAATGTAAGCAGAATGTGGATCTAACTGTTCTAAAAGCTTGATGATGGTTTCGTCTACTAGCTTGTTTCGGTTAATCGTATCCAGATATTCTTGCTGGATATAATCGAGTATAGAATTGATTTTATTGTTGGAAGAAATTTTTGGTGCAGGTGTTAGGTTACTGCCTAAATAAATTCCAGCAGCCAACGCAATCCCTAATAGGATGGGGAAAAGAAACACTCTTCTCGATCTATTTTCGTCCATATTATTTTTTCTCTTCTTTTGGGAAATGTGTTACTTCTACTCCAAAACGACGTAGAAATTCTACTCCCTCCTCAATGTCAATTCCTTTGTATGCAGCGTAACTATCTCTGAATATTACTTTTTTTATTCCAGTGGTGTAAATTATACGTGCACATGGCAAGCATGGAGCTAGCGTTACGTACAAAGTAGCTTCCTCTAAGGTAATTTGATTTTTTGCAGCATATAGAATGGCATTGGCTTCAGCATGTAATGCCAATGAACAACCCCCTTTACGATCGCGTGCACATCCTTCATCCGGCCACTCTTCGTCACAATTATGCGTGCCGGCTGGCGGACCATTATATCCTAAAGAAATAATGCGGGTATCTTTTGAAATGACGGCGCCTACTTTCATCTTAACACAATGCGACTTCATCGCAAGGTTTTGTGCCAGATCCATATAGAGCTCATCAAAGCTGATCTTACTCATAAACGCAAAGATAATAGGGTTTGTGATATGATAAATTGTGAATTCAAGAAATCTCAAAGCTTAATAGTGAGGAACTTGCAAGGAGTTCAGGATTTAAAATTTAAATGAGATTGCTTTAAAGAATGCTTCTCTCTTCTTACTTCAAGAAAGAACTCATTCCCCCTTTATACTTTTCACCACTTCCGATAAATAGATTTTAATGCCTATTGCAAAAATGGGGGAGTTCATTTTTGCATCTATTTCTTTGTTGTTCACCAACATAATTCGATAACCAATTCCCGAAGTGATTCCAATCCATTTCACGATTTTATATTGCGCATTTACGCCTAACTGCGATGCCACTACGCCCTTTTTGAAAATTCTTCTTTTACTATCGCTTTTATCGAAGTATTGAAAATAGCTCTGCCCATATCCAATTTGTAGCGGAGTGCTGATTTGCCAAGGACCTTTATTGTAATGAATGTACTCCGCCATCACTGGGTAATATCGAAAGAATAATTGAGCTTTAACGGTATCATTTTTAGCATACGGAATCTCATTTGTTGGTAAAATTTTATTTTCAACAATGTCTGAGCTGATAAAATTATAGCCAATGCCAAATCTCCATTTTTCATGGTATTTAACTCCACCGCGAAATCCCCATACGTCAGCACTTTTATTGCCAATGAAGGAGTAATAACTGTCAAATACCAAAAACGGGCTCAAAGAAGTTTTTTCCTCTTGACTTTGCCCATACAATTGAATGCATAGAAAACTAAGTATACAGAAGAATGAAACTCTTAACATGAATTCGTGCAGTTGGTGTTGTGCTTTTATGCAAAGATAAAAAAGAGTAGCCCATGTAGTAGGAGATTGCCATCAATCATGAGCAAATATTGCTCATTTTTACTTTGCCTATGTAGACGTAGAATTCCAAATATAGTAAACACTCCACTTGTTAGAGATATTATGAGCAGGGAAGTGGATGGAGTACTCATATGATTCAGATATACTAACGTTGAATAAAGTAGAATTAGTATGATCGCAAAAAGTTTGGTCTTATTAAATCCGTATTTTATGGGAAAAGTGTTGATTTTTCTTCCTCGATCTTTTCAATGTCTCTTAAATCGATACTTACGCTTAATGCGAAAATGAAAAGGAACCTTTGCGTGAAGAAAAGTATTGATGAAATAAATTCTTCTTGTAAAGGGGAGGTGACCAACGCCCAGGCTAAAGCCAAAACAATATTTTTTATGAGCAATATACTTCGTGTGCCGTAGAAGGATCCGTGGTGAGTAGTAAATCGAGTGTAGTAACTAATGCTTAAGATTGATGCCAATCCATATTGTATAAGTGTCGAAAAGTTGAGTGGCGTAGCAATAAGAGCTATAAACAGCATTGAAAAGAAAATAACAAGTATGATTTTATTTTCATTGACGAGAATTTTCTTGTTGGAAAAGTCTATCTCAGGTTGTAAAATTGCTAAATAGTATCCGATAAATGTTCCTGAAAATATAAGTAGAAAATGAAAAATTGAGTAGTGATGGAGGCTTGTCGACATCAATGCACTCGATGCGGCCATTAAAATTGAATAAAAGTATTTACTTTGTGAAGTGTAGATTGTGCGACATAAAAACATCAGAGTTGTTAGTGGATTTATTAATTAATGTCACCTATTTTATGAACTATGTTGTATGTTGATGATAGAATTTCAATCGTTTTGCAATGATATGACATGTTTTTATCGTGTTAATGATTTTCGATGCCATAAAGGATTAATCCAGTCAGACTAACTCCTAAGCTGATATATCCCCACTTTAAACTTTGTTGAATCTTTGTGTTTCTGGCTGATTTTTTATAGCCAAATTGAAACGCTTCTGTGTTGGCTATGTTTTGATCAAAGTTCTCCGGCAATTTCATTTTTTTGGGATTGAATCTTCCCAATACAATACTGTAAATCATAGGGACAGGTATCGCATAGAAAGATAAAAAGCCTGAGCCAGCTCCTACAATAGCAGAAGAAATGCTGGCTCCTCGCGCTTTATAATATTCGCTGGCAACTTGCTCGCCTTGGATGTATAACCTCGCCTCTTCAATACTAAAATCTAATGAGTCTGCTGGAGTATAAATAATTTGTTCTCCTTGCCCTTCAGTTTCAATCGAAAATACATCGTAACGATCTACAATTCTCAACTTTTTACGTTTGTCATTTGTTTTTTTATACGTCAAAAGGTCGGAACCTAATTGATAGCTCTCAATGGATATGTATTTCCCACTTAATAGTAATATTCTTTGCTGAGCTTGACTGTTAATTGATAAAAGATTAAGAAGGGGAGAAGCAGTAGGAATAGTTTTTTCATAGACTTCAAAGCTATGAAATTGCAAGTTGTATTTTTCAAAATTTATTGAATTCGCAAAATTCACTACCTGATTCAAAAAGTTATTCTTCTGCATTTCTGGAATTGAATCGTCATAAGTTATATCTGAAAATTGATTTATATCACAGTTTTAGTAATGTAAAATGCTGATAAATAGAGAGATGATATATGTTTAGATATGTAAAGGAATCCACTCAGTTTCTTAACTTTGCGTTTAAGAAAATAAGCATATGTCGCAATATAAATTTACCGATCGCCATATCGGACCCGATAATCAAGAAACGAAGGAAATGTTGAGCAAGGTAGGTGTATCTTCTATCGAAGAGCTTATCAGTAAAACGATTCCAGCCGATATTCGGTTGAAGAATGAATTAAATCTACCCGAAGCATCCGATGAGTCGAGTTATCTACGTGACCTACGAACCATGGCTGCCAAGAATAAAATTTTTAGAACGTATATTGGTTTAGGTTACCACAATACGATTATTCCCGGAGTAATTCAACGCACCATTTTTGAAAATCCAGGTTGGTACACGGCTTACACACCTTATCAAGCGGAGATTGCTCAAGGAAGATTGGAAGCTCTTCTGAATTTCCAAACCATGGTTTGTGATTTAACAGGAATGGAATTAGCCAATGCTTCTTTGTTGGATGAGTCGACCGCTGCTGCGGAAGGAATGACGATGTTGTTTGCAACGCGTTCGAAAGAACAAGAGAAAATGAATTGCGCTAAATTTTTTGTAAGCGATGATACTTTCCCACAAACAATAGATGTGCTGAAAACAAGAGCGACTCCTCTGGGAATTGAATTGGTTTTTGGTAAAACTTCAGAGTTCACATTCGGCGACGACTTTTACGGTGCGATGTTGCAATACCCAGGTAAGGAAGGAAATGTAACAGATCATTCTGCTTTCACCGAAAAATGTAAAGCAAATAATATTCGTGTAGTAGTTGCTGCTGATATCATGTCTCTTGTTTTATTGACGCCTCCAGGAGAGTGGGGTGCCGATGTGGTGGTGGGTTCTACACAACGTTTTGGTGTGCCGATGGGTTTTGGTGGTCCTCATGCTGCGTATTTTGCTACAAAGGAATTGTACAAGCGTGATATTCCAGGACGTATCATCGGTTTAAGTATCGATGCTGCTGGTAAGCCTGCTTTACGTATGGCTTTGCAAACACGCGAACAACATATTAAACGCGATAAAGCAACATCCAATATTTGTACGGCTCAAGTATTGTTGGCGGTAATGGCATCTATGTATGCCGTGTACCATGGTCCTCGTGGATTAAAAGCAATTGCTCAAACCATCCATCTTCGTGCTGCAGCTTTAGCGGCTGGTGTAAAGAAGCAAGGATACACCGTAGTTCATGATCAGTTTTTTGATACAGTAGCCATTGATGCCGGCGATAAAATGCCAGCCATTCAAAAGTTAGCGGATGATGCAAATATGAATTTCCGCTGTGAAAAATCGGGACGCATCATCATTAATTTTGATGAAACTACCTTGCATGATGACGTTACGGAGATCATTTATATTTTTGCAAAGGCTGCCGGATTCGATTATAAAAGAAATGGTGCCGATCCTACTTTGAAACCGATCATCAGTGATGATTTAATATTGGCTCGTAAATCTCCTTACTTAACAAATATTGTTTTTAATAAGTACCGCAGTGAAACGGATATGATGCGTTACATCCGCTTGTTGGAAAGCAAGGATCTCTCGTTGAATTATTCGATGATTGCTTTAGGTTCGTGTACGATGAAGCTCAATGCTACCAGCGAAATGATGCCTTTAAGTTGGCCGCTGTGGAATAGCATTCATCCATTCGCACCAGCCAATCAGCGCGAAGGATATACACAAATGCTAACGGAGTTGGAAAGTTATTTATGTGAGATCACTGGTTTTGCTGCCGTGTCTCTTCAACCCAATTCAGGAGCGCAAGGTGAGTATGCAGGATTGATGGCTATTCGCAATTATTTAATCGCCAACGGTCAAGGACATCGTAATATCGTTTTAATTCCTTCCAGTGCGCATGGAACTAATCCAGCCACTGCAGTAATGGCGGGTTGGAAAATTGTTGTAGTGAAATGCGATGCCAATGGAAATATCGATTTGAACGATATGCGCGAGAAAGCCGTGTTGCATAAAGATCATTTAGCAGCAGCTATGGTTACGTATCCAAGTACGCACGGTGTGTATGAAGAAGGTATTCGTGAGTTAACAAAAATCATTCACGATAACGGTGGACAAGTGTACATGGACGGCGCAAATATGAATGCTCAAGTGGGATTAACAAGTCCGGGTATGATTGGCGCCGATGTATGTCACTTGAATTTACATAAAACATTTTCAATTCCCCACGGTGGTGGCGGACCTGGCATGGGTCCTATCGGAGTTGCAGCTCACTTAGCACCTCATCTTTCCAATCATTCTGTTGTAAATGTTAATGATGTTCGTCAAGGCACTGCCGTTAGTGCGGCTCCTTGGGGATCGGCATTAATTTTATTAATCAGTTATGGTTATATTCGTATGTTGGGAAGAGATGGTGTTCGAATGGCTACTGAGTATGCTATTTTCAATGCGAACTACATGAAAGCAAGATTAGAAGAGCATTACCCAATTTTATACAAAGGAAAAAATGGATTTGTTGCCCATGAAATGATTTTGGATTGCAGAACATTTAAACAAACGGCTGGAATTGAAGTAACCGATATTGCAAAGCGATTAATCGATTATGGATTCCATGCACCAACGGTTGCATTCCCTGTGGCAGGAACCTTAATGGTAGAACCTACCGAAAGCGAATCAAAAGATGAGTTGGATCGTTTCTGCGATGCCATGATTGCCATTCGTGAAGAAATTCGCGCCATTGAAGATGGTCGCGCTGACAGAGTCAATAACGTACTGGTGAATGCACCACATACTGCGGAAGAAGTTACAGCCGATGAATGGTTACATCCTTATAGCCGCACCGAAGCGGCATGGCCTGCATCGTGGGTAAAAGGAAATAAGTTTTGGTCTTCTGTTAAGCGTGTCGACAATGCTTACGGTGACCGCAATCTTGTTTGCTCTTGTCCTGACATCAGCACCTACGAAACTGAGGCGGTAAGTTAGTTGCTAGGCTTAGAGATTAGTTGTTGGATTTCTCACGTATCTTGATTCAAAGAGTAGAAAAGTGCATTTTAAATTTTTTAAATTGTTGCACCTAAAGTATTTACAGTTTAACCGCGGGGATTTCGCAAAGAGGCGCGTGGAGTGCGGGGGAAATTAGAAAAAATCTAACTGCTAAAAACTAAAATCTAACAACTAAAAACTAACCTCATGAAATGGCTCGGTAGAGAACGTAGTGGAAATGTAGACGATCGTCGCGGGATGTCACGCCCGGCGGCTGGACTTGGTATTGGCGGAATTATTGTCGTGGTAATTTATATGTTTTTGGGAGGAGATTCGGCGGAGTTGGCGAATATTCTGCAACAACAACAAACAAGCACTGCACCAAATACAGCCATTGATCCCAACGATGAAGATGCAGTTTTTGTATCGGTAGTGTTGAAGGATACCGAAGATGTTTGGGAGAAAATTTTTCGCGAGCAGTTTGGAAAGGAATATAGTAAACCCATATTGGTGTTGTTTGATGGTGCGGTGGAATCAGCCTGCGGATTTCAACAATCAGCCACCGGACCTTTCTATTGTCCCGCCGATGAAAAATTATACATCGATCTTTCCTTTTATCGATTGTTGAAAGAGCGCTTCAACGCACCCGGCGATTTTGCCATGGCGTATGTGGTAGCGCATGAAGTAGGACATCATGTGCAACATTTATTAGGTACATCCGATCAAGTCCATCAGCAACGACAACAACTCAGTGAAAAAGACGGAAACAAACTTTCGGTGATGCTCGAATTGCAAGCTGATTTTTATGCAGGTCTGTGGGCGCACCATGCCGATGCGATGAAAGGTATTTTAGAACCAGGAGATATTGAAGAAGCACTCACCGCAGCCAGCGCCATTGGCGATGATAAACTACAACAGCAAAGTGGAGGCAGCATCGTACCCGATGCATTTACACATGGTACTTCCGAGCAACGCATGTATTGGTTCAATAAAGGCTACACCACTGGATCCCTAGAGCAAGGTGATACCTTTAGAGAGCTGTAATTTTTTTATTTAGTAAAGATTTATTTAATGGTAGATTATAAATCCCAAAACTGATCCATATCCGACCTAAAAGCAAATCCGCGAAAATCCTATTTATCCGCATCATCCGCGCCTGCCTGCCGGCAGCTACTGTTTGGACACAAATCCATTAATTTAGTAGCATGGAAACCCCTAAACAACTCATTAATTTCGAAGGAGAACTTCGGGATAAACGCTTAGTAACCAGAGCGGACAAATTAGTTTCATCTTTAGTTATATCTCGAACAAGTTCTGTTCATGGTAGCACTAACTCCAAAGCCACTCAGAAAGGATTTTACAGATTTTTAGGAGAATGAAAATGTCAGGAACAAGAGTTGATAAGTGCTTTGACAAATAGATGCTTAAAAAAAAACGTACAAGGAAGAGATGTTATAATACTACAAGATACTACTTCTAATGGTATAAATCATTTAAAAGGCAGCATAGAGGAAAATAGCGGCTTAGGTCTAGTGGGCAACAAGACAGGGGCTGGGATTTTTATCTCATGTTAGCGTGGTTCTAGATGCTAATACAGAAGATATGTTGGGATATTCTGATGTTCAATTATGGCATCGAAAGAAGATAAATCAAATAATGCTACACGAATTTATAAGCAACAATCGATTCAAGAGAAAGAATCCTATAAATGGATAAAGGCGAGTGAAAACGCAAAAGCGCTACTATCGGAAGCCTCATCTATTACAATAATAGAAGATCGTGAAGGAGACATTTACGATCAATTTTGTATTGTGCCAGATGAACGTACCCACCTAATAATAAGAAGCAGCTGAAAGGAATTTGGCTAATGGTAGTACAATGGATGCTGCCATAAAGAATCAAAGTTCTGAGCAACATCCATTCCGATAATAAAAGATTTAAGAAAAACAGAAAATTGCAAGAATAAGCACAGGTAGAAATTAAAGCATGCAAAGTGTCTTTAAAGCGACCACAAGGAAAATATATTAACAAGGAATTGCCTGAGCACAAAGAACTATTTGTAGTGAATGTTCAAAGAAAAGTGATAAAAATAAAGGATCCGATACACAGGCATTCTAACCACAATTGAAGTTCTAACAGTTGAAGATGCAGAAAAATCATTGAACGTTATAAACAAAGATGGTATATTGAACAATTGTTTCGCTTGACAAAGAAGCAAGGTTTTAAAATAGAGCAAACACAACTTGAAAATGGCTGGGCAATTAGAAAACTTTATCTGTTGGTATTAGCAGCTGCGATAAAAGTAATGCAGCTCTACCTTGCATATGGAGTAGAAAAAAGTCAGCCAATCACAAATGTATTCGACAAAGAAGAAATAAAATGCTTGGAGAAAATTGAACAAAAATTAATAAAGACCGAAGCAACAACAAACCCAAATTCTCCTCAAGTATTAGCGTGGGCATCATGGATAATCGGAAGATTGGTGGTTGGAGGAAATCAAAACAAAACACCTGGTCCAATTATTTTACTAAAAGGCATAGAGAAATTTGAAAATATATATGAAGGATGGAAATTAGCATCAAATTATACTTAAAGTTGTGTCCAAACAGTAGCTGCCGGCAGGCAGGTTCTATATTATGAATATTATAAACAAAAAATAATCATAAAAGATCATAATAGATCATAATAAATCTGCGGCTAGAAAACATAGTTGCTGCAATAAATTATATAGCATCGAAATTTTCTAGAATCGAGCATCGAGCATCAAGAATTAATTTCGAAGCGAAAAGTATTTTTTTCTAAAATTAAATCAAAGCAAAATCAAAAATGGAAGATTATAAAATCCCTCCCAAACTCGCATCGGTCACGTACACTTAAAAGTTTCTGATCTTCAAAAGTCCCTCGATTTCTATTGCGGATTATTGGGTTTTGAAATCACCACAATGTATGGCGAACAAGCTGCCTTTATTTCAGCCGGCGGCTACCATCACCACATCGGTCTCAACACTTGGCAAAGCAAGGGCGCAGGTCCAGCCGCACGTAATGCTGTCGGACTTTTTCACACCGCCATCTTATATCCCACACGAAAAGATTTAGCAATCATCTTTGACCGCCTTCGACAAGCAAGTTATCCATTAACCGGAGCTGCAGATCATTTAGTCTCTGAAGCACTCTATCTCGACGATCCCGACGGAAATGGTGTGGAACTGTATTGGGACAAACCCAAAGAACAATGGAAGTACAATCCCGATGGCACCATCATCATGGACACCCTTCGTCTCGATTTGCAGGATTTGTTAAAGGAATTGATTTAATAAATTCAGATTGATAGTTTACAATTTTTCAAATTGAAATTGATTGAAAAGAAATCTTAGATTTGTATTGGATGTAAATTAAAATGGTTGTCTGAAAAAAAATCAATTATAAATTGATTCCTCTTTTAAATTTACCATCCAGAAAATTTAAGGGACACAGCATTTACCAATCCACCATCGCGAAGCCTCGCGACACCAATCCACCATCGCGACCTCGCGACACCAATTCGCCATCGCGAAGCCTCGCGACACCAATTCGCCATCGCGAAGCCTCGCGACACCAATTCGCCAATCCACCAATTCTCGAATGAATTATCTCGCTCATCTATATCTCTCTGGTAACAACGATCAACTAAAAATCGGGAACTTCATCGCCGATCACGTCAAAGGATCGGCAATCGAAAACTATTCGGGAGATGTTTTAGCGGGAATTCATTTGCATCGTTTAATCGATCCATTCACCGATCAACATCCTGTAGTTGCAATTACCAACGCTCGACTCCGTCCCGATTTTCGTAAATACGCTCCCGTGATATCCGATGTCTTCTTCGATCATTTTTTAGCTCGTAACTGGAGTCAATATCATCATTTATCATTGGAAGAATTTGCGCAAAATAGCTATGCATTGATGCGAGCGAATGAGCATTTACTTCCACTTCGAGCTTTGAATATGTTGAATTATATGGAACCACAGAATTGGTTATTGCATTATGCAAGTTTCCATGGAATGGAAAAAGCATTGACTGGTTTATCGCGAAGAACAAAGTTCGTTTCTCACATGGACAAAGCCCATCTTTTCCTACAAGAACATTATCAGGATTTTGAAAATGATTTTGAATTGTACTTTAAGGATGTTCGATTATATGTTGCTGCTTTGTCTGAATTGAAATAAAAAATAGCAACTATTTATTTTAAAAATTAGATTGACTTTTTATAAATTTGATAATCTTCCTTTCGCCGTCATAAATGGCTTCTAAAATGTAGACCCCCTGATTCCAACTTCGTACATCGATAGAAATAGTATTATAAGCTCCTAGTGTAGGTCCGGGGAAATAATTTTGTGCCATAGGGAAGTTGCCTTGAAACTGCGTTCTCCCATATGAATTAAAGATATTTATACTCATATATCCGTTCGAGCCCATGTATGCTTTTAAGTTAACGGTGTTTTCACTTGGGTCAATTACCGATGGATTTAAATCGAGATCAAAATTCCCACAGATCCCATTATAGTAACCGCAGATGTAAAAACCATATTTATTTAAAGCAAAACAATCATTTCGATAGGTTTTACCATCACATGCACAAACAGGATTGTAGTCGCCGGTGCAGGTAAAGAAAATATTTTCCTGCTTTGTTGAATCTTTACATGGATTGCAAAATTGAGATTGTGCCGATGCATCCATCCCAAAAAAAAGGAGAAACAGGCAAATCAAACTCACTTTATTATATTTATTCGACTTACTCATCACTTACAAAGTTAACCCAATTATAGTCCATACGAAACGATTTAAGGGTGTTTTTAGTCTGCACCTACGGGAATTCATCCGTTTTATGGGTAAAAATCAAGGTTTTTAATATTTATCACCCCATAATCCCATCGCCCTTTCGACTTCGCTCAGGGTATTCATTTTCGCCCTTTCGCCTTTCGTGCCTGCCTGCCACCTTGCCTCTGCGTAGCTTCGGCGAAGCAAGGAGCTTTAGCGAAGGTAGGTTTATTCGCTCCCGATAGCTATCAGGATCGCGTATCATCGTATCAGCGTATTCGTAAAATTCGTGCTGTAAATTGCACGATTCGTATCGCGAACCTCGCGACGTATCCATCGACCTTCGCATTTCGTGTTTATTCGATTATTCGCGTCCATGTGCGTGCAAACAATCTCTATCTCCCAAAAAACAGAATAGCGTCCAACAATTATTCTCCAATCAGAACTGCCGCCGCGTACTCCCTATTCAACCTCGCAATATTAGTAACCGAAATTCCTTTCGGACATTCCGCCTCGCAAGCTTCTGTGTTCGTACAAGCGCCGAATCCAGCTTCATCATGTACTTTCAACATATCGATCACTCGTTTTTTCGCTTCTACACGACCTTGTGGTAATAATGCATATTGAGAAACTTTTGCAGATAAGAATAACATCGCCGAGCTATTTTTACAAGCCGCAACGCAAGCTCCACAACCAATACATGCTGCAGAATTAAAAGCTTCATCAGCATTTACTTTTGAAACCGGAATGCTATTCGCATCTGGAGTACTTCCAGTATTGACAGAAACATATCCACCCGCTTGCTGTATTTTTTCAAAAGCTTGACGATCTACAATCAAATCACGAATCACCGGAAATGCGGCTGCTCTCCATGGCTCGATCACAATAGTTTCTCCATTGGTAAAACTGCGCATATGCAATTGACAAGCGGTAACACCTTTCACGGGTCCATGCGCGCGACCGTTGATGTACATGCTGCACATCCCGCAAATACCTTCGCGACAATCATGGTCAAAAGCAATAGGATCTTTTCCCGCTTTGGTTAAATCTTCATTCACCACATCTAACATCTCTAAAAAAGACATGTCTGGACTCACTCCTGTTGCTGCATAGGTTTCGAAACGTCCGCTTTCTTTTGCGTTTTTTTGTCTCCAAACTTTTAACGTAAGATTCATATTTCCACTCATAGGATTTTATTTTTTATCCTGTTGTAATAAACAGGAGCAAGGTTCAATTGATTTTTATTTATAAGAACGTTGAGTAAGTTTAACACTTTCAAACACTAAATCTTCTTTGTGTAATTCATGCGGTTGGTTGTCGCCTTTGTATTCCCAAGCCGCCACATAAGCATAGCCTTCGTCATCTCGTCGAGCTTCATTTTCCGGTGTTTGATATTCCTCTCGGAAATGTCCACCACAACTTTCATTGCGATTCAATGCATCCACCATCATCAACTCGCCTAACTCTAAATAATCAGCAACACGACCTGCTTTTTCTAAATTCTGATTTAACTCTTGTTCACCACCAGGTACCAATAAATTTTCCCAGAATTCAGCGCGAAGTTTTTTAATTTTTTCAATGCCTGCAGTTAATCCTTCCGCCGTACGACCCATTCCACAATGGTTCCACATCAAAAGTCCTAACTCACGATGAAACTCATGCACTGTTTTCTTTCCTTTTATGTTGAGGAGTTTTTGCAAACGATCTTTTACTTTTTGCTCAGCATCCATAAATTCCGGACTATCATTCGCAATAGGAGTACGCTCCACATCCGATAAATAATCGCCAATGGTATAGGGTAAAACGAAGTATCCATCTGCCAAGCCTTGCATCAATGCCGAAGCACCTAAACGATTTGCACCATGATCACTAAAATTAGCTTCGCCACAGGCATACAATCCTGGAACAGTTGTCATCAAATTATAATCAACCCAAAGTCCACCCATGGTATAATGCACCGCTGGATAAATCATCATCGGCGTTTTGTACGGATTTTCACCAGTGATTTGCTTATACATATCAAACAAGTTTCCGTATTACGCTTCTACTGCTTTTTCACCAGTACGTTTAATGACATCACTGAAGTCGAGGTACACGGCTAATCCAGTATTTCCAACTCCAAATCCTTTATCACACATATCTTTCGCTGCACGAGATGCAATATCACGTGGAACTAAATTTCCAAAGGATGGATAACGTCTTTCTAAATAATAATCTCTTTCTGCTTCTGGAATATCAACAGGCTTGCGTGTATCTCCTTTTTGCTTAGGCACCCATATACGTCCATCGTTACGCAACGACTCCGACATCAACGTTAATTTACTTTGATGATCACCCGATACCGGAATACATGTAGGATGAATTTGTGTGAAGCATGGGTTGCCAAAGTAAGCTCCTTTTTTATGCGCTCTCCAAATGGCAGTTGCATTGGATCCACGTGCATATGTTGTTAAATAAAATACATTTCCATATCCACCGGTTGCTAATACAACCGCGTGCGCACTATGTCTTTCAATTTCTCCTGTTATTAAGTCACGAGCAATAATTCCTCTTGCTTGTCCATCTACCATCACCACCTCTAACATTTCGTGACGCGTATAACTCTGAATTTTTCCTTCGCCAATCATTCGATTCATGGCAGAGTATGCACCTAACAAAAGTTGTTGTCCGGTTTGACCCTTCGCATAAAACGTTCTCGATACTTGCGCACCACCAAATGAACGATTATCCAATAATCCACCATATTCACGAGCAAAAGGAACACCTTGCGCTACGCATTGATCGATGATGTTAACACTCACTTGTGCTAAACGATGTACGTTTGCTTCACGCGCTCTGTAATCACCGCCTTTCACGGTATCATAAAACAAACGGTAAACACTATCACCATCGTTGCGATAATTTTTGCTGCATTAATTCCTCCTTGTGCAGCAATACTGTGTGCGCGACGTGGTGAATCTTGAAAGCAAAATGTTTTTACGTTGTATCCGAGTTCAGCAAGAGAAGCTGCTGCAGAAGCACCGCTAAACCTGTTCCAACAATGATCACATCGTACTTACGTTTGTTCGCAGGATTAACTAATTTGCATTTGAACTTATGATTGTCCCACTTTTCAGAAAGTGGTCCTGCTGGTATTTTTGAATCGAGTTTCATTCGATGTAGGTCTTTAATTAACGAGTTAAGAAATAAATGGGCATGGCAGCAAACAAGGCGGGAATGATAATAGCAAATACAAATGTTCCAATGCCCTTAATGAGTCCTTCGTAATTTTTACCACGAAGGCTCAAGGTTTGAAATGCACTTTGGAAACCGTGAAGTAAATGATAAGAAAGTCCTAGCATGCTTATTACATAAAAGGCAACTACAAGCGGATCTTTAAATGCAGTTTCAACAACACCATAAAGGTTTTTACAAATTATGATTTTGTTGCCCATATAATCCATGGTAGCAGGCTTCAAATTTTGTGCTTTCGCATCTGCAGCCGTAATCACTTCTTCTTTTAAAACATTATCCGTCGTAGCTTCCACTACGTATGTCTTCCAATCCATTTCACCAAACTTGTATTCATACCAAAAGTGGATAAGATGAGTCGCGATAAAGATGAGAAGGATCGTTCCTAAAATCCCCATATTGCGAGAAGCCCAAGTAGTGCCTGTATTGTTTTTCTTCCCTTCGTATTTAACAGGACGGGCCTTCATATTCTTTGCTACCAGGTAAAAACCATTGATCGCATGAATGATGATCGTCGCATAAAGGAGGTAAGAGATAATTTTGATAGGCGGAAACGTGGTCATGAAAACCGTGTATTGGTTAAATGCCAAGCCTCCATCGTCTTTAAATAAAGCTAAATTGCCTGATACATGGACGATTAGGAAAAGACTGAGGAAGAGCCCCGTCAAGGCCATCAACCACTTTTTCCCTACGGATGAGTTGAGGAACTCAAATAAATTTGTCATAATTCTTAGATATTCTAGGATAATGAATGCAAAATTCTTGTGAATAGTTGCTTTTGAATGCTACAAATTTAATTCTAATTTGTTTTGATGGGTCTTAAGATTTCGTTTTTTTTTAGCCAATTTTAAAAATATTAGGTGGCCGAATCATGCTTTAAGATAACACGTTAATGGCTTGGTGGTTTGGTCACTTAATTGTAGTTTTATGAGAGATTTCATCACATAATTATTACTTGAACTGTAGCTTGGAATTCTCTATTGATTATATTTGCAAATACTCAAATTATCTAATCCTTTTCTAAACTAATCTCCTATGAAATACCCATCTATTGATGCACAATTATTTATTGAAAATAGAAAGCGATTTGTAACTAAGCTTAAACCGAATTCGATTGCATTTTTGAACGCGAATGATGAAATGCCTAGAAATGGGGATGCTAATTTCCTCTTTCGTCAAAATTCTGATCTCTTTTATCTGAGCGGAATTGATCAAGAGCAAACAATTTTGGTGTTGTTTCCGGATGCGCCACTTCCCCGATATAGAGAAATTCTTTTTGTTAGAAAGACAAATGAACATATCGCTATTTGGGAAGGTCATAAATATTCTAAGGAAGAGGCTCGCGCTGCCTCCGGAATTCAAAGTGTGTATTGGATCGACGACTACAATAGCATTATTCCAATGTTGATGAATCATTGCGAGAATGTTTATGTAAATATTAATGAAAATGATCGTTTTTCTTCTGAGGTTCCGTACCGTGATTTACGTTTTGCACAAAATATGAAGTCGACATATGCCGGACATAATTTCGAGCGATTGGGGCCTGCTTTAGCTTCTCTTCGTGCCATTAAGCATGATATTGAAATTAAGCTGATGCAAAAGGCAATGGAAATCACAGAAAAGGCTTTTCGCAGAGTGTTGCGCTTTGTGAAGCCTGGAGTAATGGAGTACGAAATTGAAGCGGAAATTATTCATGAGTTCATTCGTAAACGTGCCAATGGTCACGCTTACAATCCCATCATTGCATCCGGTCCGAGTGCTTGTATTTTGCATTATAATGAGAACAACAGAGCATGTAAAGCCGGAGATGTTATTTTGATGGATTTTGGCGCAGAGTATGCAAATTATGCTGCTGATTTAACACGTTGTGTGCCCGTAAGTGGTGAGTTTTCTCAACGCCAACGCGATGTATATAATGCTGTTTTGAGAGTGATGAAGGGCGCTACCAAAATGTTGGTTCCCGGAAATACAATTGAGAAGTATCATGTAGAAGTAGGCTTATTGATGGAAGCAGAGTTGCTTGATCTAGGACTTATTTCTAAGAGCGATATTAAGAATCAAAATCCAGAATTGCCTGCCTACAAAAAGTATTTTATGCATGGCACTTCGCATTTCCTTGGATTGGATGTGCACGATATTGGCAATCGCTATGAACCAATGCAACCCGGAATGGTTTTCACTTGCGAACCTGGAATTTATATCCCAGAAGAAGGTTTAGGTATTCGATTGGAAAACGACATTTTAGTTACCTCGAAAGATCCCGTTGATTTAATGGCTTCTATCCCTGTAGAAATTGAAGATATTGAAGAATTAATGAGAGGCGAAGCCCAGAAGCTCGATCTGTATCGCATAAATAAATTTATTTTTGGCAAAGCAAAGGACAAAGTCCTGAATCGTGTTGTGTTCAGAAGCAAGCAAGGCGCCGCTTATCATCGCGAATTTTATTGAGGGAGCATCTGAGTTTAATTCGAAATCAAAAGGACAAAGTCCTGAATCGTGTTGTGTTCAGAAGCAAGCAAGGCGCCGCTTATGAACACAACTCTGATTCAGGACCAAACTTTAGTCCCCTCCGTACAATTCTTACACATCTCAATTTCGTTTCTCGAACGAAGTACTGAAGCACGAAATTCCTGATAGTTCGAATTCTGCCATAAATCAGCAAAACTTTGCTCTTTTAAACTTCCCATATTGTACATGGCATCTTTGTCAAAACAACACGGAACAACCCTTCCATCCCAGGTAATCACACAGCTGTGCCAAAGCTTCCAGCAGTGATTTAAAAGTTGGTTTTTTATTTTGTAAGTGCCGTCTTTTTGTTTTTTATAACGTGCGTATTTTTCATTTTCAGGAATTAAATCATTCCCATTCTCAAAATCATAAACTTGAGCAGTCTTTAATCCGACTTCATCTACCCCCAAGTCTTTGGCCAGCTGATGAACTTCCGCAATCTGATGTTCATTGGGCTTCACCACTAAAAATTGAAAAATAATATGTGGAGTAGAAGAGCCTAATTCTTTTTTCCATTTTACAATATTCTTCGTCCCTTCAATCACTTTCTCGAGTTTGCCTCCAATTCGATATTGCTCATACACTTCTTGCGTGGTGCCATCAATGGAAATGATTAATCGATCTAACCCTGATTCAATCGTCTTCTTTGCATTTTCATCGGTAAGGTAGTGTGCATTGGTAGAGGTTGCAGTGTATATGCCCTTGCTCGAGGCATACTTTACTAATTCTAAAAATTTTGGATTTAAATAGGGCTCTCCTTGAAAATAAAAAATTAAATACCATAAGGTGTCTTTTACTTCATCGATGATCTTTTTGAAGAAATTTTCTTCTAACATTCCTGTCGGACGAGAGAACGAACGCAGTCCGCTTGGACATTCTGGGCAACGTAAATTACAAGAAGTGGTAGGCTCAAAAGATAAAACAATTGGCATTCCCCATTGTGTAGGTTTACCTATCCACTTGGAATAATAATAACTGATTACAACTTTACTAGCGTTTATTATTCTGCTAGGCTTCGACTTGAAAAGGAAATTCAGTCCATCACGTAAATTCTTGTTCATCGGCGATAAAGTTAAGAATGAATAGGGTAGGAATAGATTTTTTTTAAATGTTCGATGGCCAGAACATATGAAATATTTTAATCGCTTTGCATAAAGTTGTAGTTGCTGATACTAATTGCTTTACCAAAATTTTGGGGTTGCTTTAATGGATGTTTTTTTAATCAATTGCACATCTTCCCAATGTGAATTTTGGTACTTTTACCTAATTTATGTTTACTTGGCTCGCTCGTGTTATATTGCGTAACCGTCTATTATTCATCGTATTAATAGGTGCGGTAACCGTTTTAATGGGCTATAAAGCCACAACAATTCAGCTTTCTTATGACTTTGCTCGGATTTTGCCAGAAACGGATGCAGATTTTAAAGCTTATGAATCTTTTAAAAGTCGCTTTGGGGAAGATGGGAGTGTGATGGTCTTGGGTGTAGAAGATAAGAATTTTTTTACCTTGAAAAAGTATGGAGATTGGTATCAACTTGGCGAAGAAATCAAAGCCATGGATGGAATCGAAGAGGTAGTTTCTCTCGCACGATTGTATAATGTGGTGAAGAATGACTCCGCTCGTAAATTTGAGATGAAGCCAATCGTTACTCATAAGCCTACATCGCAGTCTGAAGTTGATAGTATCAAAGCAGAAATTGATAAGCTTCCTTTTTACGATGGATTTATTCGAAATTCAGAAACAGGTGCTTCTGTAATGGCCATCACTTTTGATAAGAATAAGCTAAATACAAAGAATAGGATTGATGTAGTTCGTCAGATTAAAGAGAAAGCTGAGGCATTTGGTGAAAGTAATAGTTTACAGGTTCACATCAGCGGCCTCCCTTACATACGTACTGCCATTACGAGTAAGGTGGTGGATGAGATGAAGTTGTTTATGTTACTAGCAATTCTTGTTACAGCAATCGTTCTATTTGTTTTCTTCAGAAACTTCCAAGTTTTGTTTTTTTCCTTGATTGTGGTTTTTGTGAGTGTAATATGGTCAATAGGTATCATCGCATTGCTCGGTTACAAAATCACTATCTTGAGTGGATTGATTCCGCCGCTCATTATTGTAATCGGTATTCCTAATTCAATATTGTTGCTGAATAAGTATCAAGTGGAGTACAGTCGTCATAATTCCCAAGCAAAAGCATTGGCACGAATGGTTCAACGTATTGGATTTACAACGTTTCTGGCCAATGTAACTACGTCAATTGGTTTCTTCGTTTTCTATTTCACGCATAGTCGTATCTTGATGGAATTTGGCTTGGTAGCTGCAATCAACGTAATGGCAACTTGGTTGATCTCATTAATTTTAATACCGATTGTTTATAGTTATTTGGCTCCTCCTGATATTAAACATCTGAAGCATTTACAAGCGCCCAGATTGAATAAACTTTTGTCGAATGTAGATAAGTGGGTGCACTCACATCCTAAATATATTTATGTAAGCGTAAGTATTATTATGTTGATTAGCTTTTTTGGAATTTCTAAAATTTCAACAAATGGATTTGTCGTGGATGATCTGCCAAAAAGAGATCCTGTTTACCTCGACATGAAGTTTTTGAAAGTAATTTCAAAGGCGTTCTGCCGCTAGAGTTTTCAATCAATACCCTCGAACCAGGAGGGGCTCTGAAGCAATCTACACTTCAAAAATTGAATCGTCTGCAGAAAATGTTGAGTCAATATCCAATCTATTCTAAACCACTTTCGGTAGTAGATGGGATTAAATTTTCATACCAGGCATTTCATGAAAATAATCCTCGTTATCACATCTTACCCGGCACACTTCAACTCGCGGAAATGTCAAGTTTTGCGGGTGATATGAATGGAAAGGGGAACGCATTTAAAAGTTTTATTGATAGCAATCGACAAATTACAAGGGTGAGTGTTCAAATGGCGGATATCGGTTCGATCAAAATGGAAGCGATGTTGAATGAAATTCGCCCACGTGTTGATTCTATTTTTCCTCCGGATAAGTTCGAAACAACGATCACAGGGAATAGCTTGATTTTCTTGAAGGGTAATAATTATATGTTTAAGAATTTGATGGAGAGTATTCTCTTAGCCATTGTTCTTATCTCTATCATTATGATTACTCTTTTTATGTCAATCCGAATGATATTGATATCGATTTTACCAAGCATCATTCCATTGATTATTACCGCAGGTTTGATGGGATTTTTCAATATTTCTTTGAAGCCATCTACCATTTTAATTTTTAGCATTGCATTCGGAATGGCATCAGATCAGACCATTTATTTCTTGACAAAATATCGTCATGAAATGAGAACGAATCCGGTCATGAGTATTTCAAATGCGGTTACCATGACCATTCGGGAAACTGGAGTGAGCATGGTGTATACCGCTGTAATTTTGTTTTTGGGATTCTTTATTTTTAGTGCAAGTGGTTTTGGTGGTACTTCCTCGTTGGGGAAATTATTAAGCGTTACTCTGCTGGTAGCAATGATTGCGAATATTGTGGTGCTTCCCGCCTTTTTATTGAGCTTGGAACGCCGTCTAACCACAAAAGCATTTTTGGCTGAGCCACTCTTTGAAACAAATGCGGAAGAAGAAGATATTGATCGCGATAATTTATCTATTCGCAAGGAAGAAAAAGATTTATTAGAGTAATTGACCTATAAAAAGTTGGATAGCATCAAGATAATAAGAATGTAAATAAAACTTTTTTTGTTTAGTTTCGTAATAAGAATTTCAAGTTAGATTAGTCAAATGAAAGGAATAATATTGGCCGGCGGCTCAGGAACAAGATTACATCCCTTAACCATTGCGGTGAGTAAACAGTTAATGCCTGTTTACGACAAGCCAATGATTTACTATCCATTGAGTGTGTTGATGATGGCAGGTATCAGTGAAATTTTAATTATCACCACACCACACGATCAAATAATGTTTCAAAAATTATTGGGCGATGGAAAGGAGTTAGGTTGCAATTTTCAATATGCGATTCAATCGGAACCAAATGGATTAGCTCAGGCATTTGTAATCGGTGAATCTTTTATTGGAAATGATAAGGTGGCTTTGATCTTAGGCGATAATATTTTTTATGGAACCGGACTTGAACAATTGTTGCAAGAGAATAGTGATCCAAGTGGTGGTGTAGTATTTGCTTATCATGTGAGTGATCCCGAACGTTATGGCGTTGTAGAATTTGATAAACAGAATAAGGCTTTAAGTATTGAAGAAAAGCCCATCTCACCAAAATCAAATTATGCTGTTCCCGGACTTTATTTTATGACAATGATGTTATTGAAATAGCAAAATCGCTAAAGCCAAGTCCACGCGGCGAATACGAAATTACGGATGTAAATAAGCATTATTTGGAAGCCGGAAAGTTGAAGGTAGGGATCCTCGATAAAGGAACAGCTTGGCTCGATACCGGAACATTTGAATCTTTAATGCAAGCGGCACAATTCGTTCAGGTGATCGAAGAAAGGCAAGGCTTGAAGATAGGCTGTATTGAAGAAATTGCTTGCCGAATGGGTTTTATTGATAAGACACAACTTAAAAAACTTGCTTTGCCGTTGGTGAAAAGTGGATATGGAAAATATCTTTTGGCTTTTTCGGAAGAGGTATAATCTGCTTTACCTAGTTTCTAAGCTACTTGACCTTATATAATTATCCGCTTGCCAAATTATTGAAGTACTTATTCTTTGGGCATTTCACAGGTAAATTTTTTATTTAGATTTTACTGAAATCACTATTAAATTCACTAATTTCGTAGTAAATAGATAGGACTACGCGAAGCCCATATTTATTCAATACACAACCCAAAAAAAATAGTTAATATTTTAGCATTATTCATATGCAAAGAAAAATACTTGTCACCGGTGGCGCCGGATTCGTAGCAAGTTGTCTTGCTCAACGTTTAGCCGATAACCCCGATAATTATGTAGTCATCGTGGATAATTTATTGACGGGTGATTCCGTTAAATTGCCCATCTCGATTCATGATAATGTAAGATTTATTAAAGCAGATGTAAATAGCTTTAATGATATCTCTACTATTTTTCTTCTTTTTCTTTTGATTATGTCTTTCATTACGCCGCTTTAGTAGGTGTGAAACGTACCTTGGCAAATCCTGTGATGGTTTTATCGGATCTGAATGGAATTAAAAACGTATTGGATCTTTGTAAAAATACTGGCGTAAAACGTGTGTACTATTCTTCAAGTTCTGAAGTGTATGGTGAACCAGTTGAGTTTCCACAAAATGAACATACAACTCCATTAAATTCCCGACTCCCTTATGCAATCGTAAAGAATGTCGGTGAAGCTTATTTACGTGCATATTATCAAGAATTCGGATTGGAATATACCATTTTCCGTTTCTTCAATACTTACGGACCTAAACAAAGTACTGATTTCGTAATGTCGAAGTTTTTGGAAGCGGCATTAGCCAATAAGGATATAACCATTTATGGAGATGGAAGTCAAACCAGAACTTTCTGTTACATCGATGATAATATTGATGCTTGCTTGAATGCATTTTATCAAAATCTGATCATTAATGATGTAGCAAATATTGGTTCTGATTATGAGATCACCATGCTCGACCTCGCTCAGAAAATTCTTCAGATCACTAAGTCATCTTCTAAAATAGTTTTTCTTCCTGCATTGAAGGAAGGTGATATGACGCGTCGTTGTCCTGATATTTCTCTGATGAAGGAATTATTGCAGCGCAAAATGACTCCTTTAGATGAGGGTATTAGACGTCTTATTGAAACAAAACAATCTGTAACGGCCTAATGTCTTTAAATGTTGAGCAGCTTCAACAAGAAGTAGAATTTCAACTTAGTCAACTAGATTTTCCCAAGCAACCTGAATCGCTTTATGATCCCTTGCGATACATGCTTTCGTTGGGTGGGAAAAGAATGCGACCCATTTTAGTTTTATTAGCCAATAATTTGTTCGGCGGAAAAATGGAACAGGCAATGCCTGCTGCATTAGGGTTAGAAGTGTTTCATAATTTTACTTTGTTGCACGATGATATCATGGATAAAGCGCCTTTGCGCAGAGGAAATTCAACCGTGCACGAAAAGTGGAATGGGAATATTGCGATTCTTTCCGGCGATGCAATGTTTGTCAAGTCTTGTCAGTTGATTACTCAAACACATTCTGCGGCTATGCCTGACGTTATGAATTTATTTTTAAAAACAGCACTCGAAGTTTGTGAAGGCCAACAGTTAGACATGGATTTTGAAACCAGAGAAACCGTGGATGTAGATGAGTATATCGAAATGATAAAATTAAAAACAGCAGTATTAGTGGGAGCCTGTCTCGGAATAGGAGCTCAGATTGCTGGAGCAACAGAGGAGGAAGTAAAACATGCTTATGATTTTGGTGTTAATCTAGGTGTCGCTTTTCAATTGCAAGATGATATTTTGGATGTGTATGGTGACGAACAAAAATTCGGAAAGCAAGTAGGAGGGGATATCATCGCTAATAAAAAAACTTTTTTATTACTCACTGCTCTTAAGAATGCGTCCGGTGAAACAGCAAGCAAATTGCAACATTGGTTAAATTACCAAGGAGACGATAATCTAACTAAGGTGAATGCTATTAAAGAAATTTATGCTGCATTGCATGTTAAACAATCTGCAGAAACAAAAATGAATGATCTATACTCAGAAGCACTTTCACACCTCGACGCTTTACCCATCGATCAAAATCGTACTACTGCATTGCGAAAACTTTCTTCCATGCTGATGCTCCGCGAAAGCTAGGGGTTAATTAAGAATTAAGAATTCAGAATTCAGAATTAAGTTCTGCTAGACTAACTGGCGGTAAATTGAAAGCCACCTTAGACAATCTAACATCTAACATCTAACATCCCACTTCCAACATCCAACAACTAGAACCTTGCAGCTAGTAGCTAGTAGCCATTTCCGGTCTTCCTAGTTCACGTAAATGTCTTACGTGCGCAGCAATCGCAGAAAGTACAGTTGGATACTCAATGTACTTCACATTAAATTCCTGACAGGTTTCTCTTACCAATTTGCTGATAGCCGGGTAATGAACATGAGAGATGCGTGGAAACAAATGGTGTTCCACCTGAAAATTTAATCCACCCATGAACCAACTTACTATTTTATTTTTAGTCGCAAAATTTGCAGTGGTATGAACTTGATGTAAAGCCCACTCTTCTTCTATTTTATTTGAGTGCGGATCAGGAGTAGGGAAATGACAATCACCAACAACATGCGCCAACTGAAACACGACAGCAATGGTTAAACCTGTAACAAATAAAATCACACTGTATCCAACGATGGTAGCTACCCATCCTTTTAAGAAAACAGGTAAGCCAATAAATAATCCTAAGTAACCAAGTTTAGTTGCCCAAAAATCCGATATGCTCCGACACTTTCATTTTGCGAATAGGAGTAGGACCAATCTTTCTTGTAAAATATTTTGAAAATCCATCCAGAAAATCCACATAAAGTAAGTAGCACCGTAAAGCAAGAACCAATACACATGCTGAAAACGGTGAATCCAATATCTTTCCTGCTGTTCGTTGACACGCATGAAAGGTTTAACATCGATATCATCATCTACCCCTTCAATATTCGTGAACGTATGATGCACAATATTGTGCTTTACCTTCCACATAAAACTTGAACCACCCATTAAATTCAATGAGTAAGACATTAACTTATTGATGCGCTTATTGGTCGAATAAGAGTCGTGTGCTCCGTCATGCATTACATTAAAACCAATGCTTGCAAACGTTAAGCCCATCAACCCGCAAAAAACCAGTGACAACCATGTTGGCAAATTGCCAAAAACTAATACCGAATAAACAAGGATAGCTACCGACACTAAGATGATCGTTTTGGAATACAACTTGAAATTACCTGTAGGCTTAATTTTTTCTTCTTTGAAATAGTTGTCAATACGCTCGCGTAATGCATCGAAGAAAGGACTGGTTCTGTTGTTGAAGGTTATCTTTGACATATTCGAGTGCAAAAATACTTACAAGCAACCATATAAACCTGGATTAATAAATGAATTCATGATTATACATTGAAAATCAATTAGATAGTATCAATGATGTTTATCATTTCATTTGTCTTTTTTAGTCGAATTCTTGTTTTTCAGATGAATATTGATTTTTCGTGAACTGCAATCCTCTAGCAGTGTATTACCTAAGATTCTACTCTTTTGGCTTTAAATTTCTTGTTCAAATTCCAACTTCGTGAAAATTTAATTTATAAGTACCATGATTTTTGTTTTCATTTACCCTTCCAACATTCCATTATGAAATATTTACTTGTTTTTGTATTGCGCACCGTTTTTTAATTCTGTTGCTAAAGTGGGATGGCTTTCAAAACTTCCCTTAACTATTAAACACGAAGCCCAGCAGTCTATCAACTTTCACACCTTTGCAGGCACTGAATTCCACCTATCAACCTGCGTATGATTATTGCTGGAAATGGGAATATAGGAATTGGTGATAATACAACACCGCTTTCACTACTTCATTTACATCAGAATACAGCCTTTACCTCTACACTGTTTCATATTACCAATGCAGGAACCGGAACGGCCTCTAATAATGGATTCGATATCCAGCAAGAATATGCTGGTGAAGTTTATTTTAATCAGCGCGAACTCGAATTCGTCCGTTTTCAATCGTTGAGCTGTGACGATGTTGCGAGTGGGGCAATATTTAATAGTTAAGTATAAAATATTTCTTTAACATGTAAAATTAACTTGTTGTTTCAATTTTACATGTTTACATTTACACCTCCAACATTTGAAACATGAGATTTTTATTGCTCTTTTTTTTACTTGCTGCTTTAAGCCTCTCTGTAAATGTGCAACAAAACTTGGTGCCTAATCCAAGCTTTGAGGATACGGTTTATTGTCCTTTTACACTAATCAAATAGACGCATGCCAACAATGGATGAATTTTGGAAATTCACCGGACTATTTTAATGCATGTAATAGTACTGGTCTTAATGTACCTAATTGTTCCTTCGGTTTCCAATACGCCCATAGCGGAAATGCCATGGCGGGGGTAGCTACATTTCTCAAAGCAGGTACTCCTTCTGGCCCTAATTATAGGGAGTTCATTGGTATTGCACTAACACAGCCACTAAATATTGGAATAAAATATTACATTTCATTTTACACAAACTTTTCTTACATTAATGGTATTGCAACGGATAAAATAGGATTACAACTTTCAACAGTCCAATTTGACAGTTGCTGTAAAACCACCAATAAATAATTCTGCCCATTTATTTACTGATAGCTTATTAACTGATACAGTTTCTTGGATTCATATTACGGGCTCACTTGTTGCAGACTCTGCATATCAATTTTTAATGATTGGTAATTTTTTTGATGATGCTAACACAGATACAATGATGTTTGATCAGGATGAGGGTGGATATTATTATATAGATGATGTTTGTGTTTCAACAGACTCATTGTTTAATCAAACATGGACAAGTATTCCAGAAGTATTGATTAATCCTCAAGTTAACGTTTTCCCGAATCCGTTTACAAGTCAACTTAAAATATGCTCAACAGACATCATTAATGAATTATATGTATTCGATATGTTAGGTAATAGTATCTCAACCATGATTGGCTTAAATAGTCGTAATGTTATTTATTCCGCAAATGAATTGGGTGTGACTGTAAATGGAATTTATCTCGTTAGTGTTCAAACATCAAATGGACAAAAAACTTATTTAAAAGTCTTTTATTTAAATCAATAATATCATGAAAAAACAACTTCTTTCAATCATGGGACTGATTCTAATTGTAATTATCCCAACAACATGTTTATCTCAAGTCACAAGAGATCTCATCAATGGTTTAGCTTCCGACTACGTCGGGTGGGATGTAAACCAAGGTTTTCCTTAACCATTAAACACGAAGCCCAGCAGTCTATCAACTTTCACACCTTTGCAGGCACTGGAATTCCACCTATCAACCTGCGTATGATTATTGCTGGAAATGGGAATATAGGAATTGGTGATAATACAACACCGCTTTCACTACTTCACTTACATCAGAATACAATCGGTACGTCAACCGGATTTATATTTACAAATAAAATTTAACTTGTAAAACCCACTTCATTTTTTTACGTTTACATTTCAACCTTTTAATCATGAAATATCTTCTCCTGCTTTGCTTACTCATTTCTCCCAGTATTTCTCTGGCGCAACTTAACCTAGTGCCTAATCCGAGCTTTGAAGATACGGTTTATTGTCCAACCGGAAATAATCAAATTGACGCCTGCGAGCAATGGCTTAACTTTGGCAACTCACCGGATTATTTTAATGCTTGTTCTAATCCTGCTTTTGCTGTTCCAAATGCAGTATTTGGATTTCAGTATGCACATACTGGAGATGCATATGCTGGGGTTGCTTGTTATTTGCATCCTAATGCTGCACCACCTCCTAATTATAGGGAATTTTTAGGTGTTGAGTTGAATAATACTTTAGTTATAGGTCAAAAATATTTTGTTTCATTCTATTTGGTTAATCCTGGCTCTTTCAATATAGCAATTGCATGCAATAAAATTGGAATTAATTTTTTACAACTTCGTTTGATTCATGTTGTCCACCTCAAACTCTTAATTACTCTAAATTATATACTGACAGTATTGTTACTGACACATTAAATTGGATTAAATTAAGCGGGTCATTTATTGCGGATTCGGCTTATAAATTTTTAGCCTTGGGAAATTTTTTGATGACCAAAACACAGATACAATAAATATGCAACCATTTCCTTATCAAGCTTATTATTATGTAGACGATGTTTGCCTCAGTACTGATTCGCTTTATAATGAAACATGGACGAGTTTAATCGAAACGACTGGTACAAGCAATCAGCCAATTATTTTCCCAAATCCGTCTAGTGGCTTTTTCACAATCAACTCTCCTATCCCAATGGATAATTATTGCGTCTACAATTTGCAGGGGCAGTTAATTTTAAAGATGGTAAAGAATGTATCTTATAAACACTCGATTGGTTTGTCTGATCAAGCTGAAGGACTTTACTTAATCCGAATTCAATCAAAATACAAAATTTACAATTATAAAATAGTATTAACCTATTAACAATTCTATCATGAAAACACAAATGCAAATCTTTAAAAGTATTATTGCGATTTTGCTTTTATTTTCAATTCAAATTTCAGCGCAAGTAACAAACGTCTCCCCATGCTGGCAGCCCAACTGAATATATTGGCTGGCAATTAGGGGACTAATCTTAACCTTGACATCGTCAACGAAGATCCATTTCATATCAAATTCTTTACTGATGCAGGTTCGGGTACACTAAACAACCTGCGTATGATTATTGCTGGAAATGGGAATATAGGAATTGGTGATAATACAACACCGCTTTCACTACTTCACTTACATCAGAATACAGCCTTTACCGCCACACTGTTTCATATTACCAATGCAGGAACCGGAACGGCCTCTAATAATGGATTCGATATCCAGCAAGAATATGCTGGTGAAGTTTATTTTAATCAGCGCGAACTCGAATTCGTCCGTTTTCAATCGTTGAGCTGTGACGATGTTGCGAGTGGGGCAATATTTAATAGTTAAGTATAAAATATTTCTTTAACATGTAAAATTAACTTGTTGTTTCAATTTTACATGTTTACATTTACACCTCCAACATTTGAAACATGAGATTTTTATTGCTCTTTCTTTTACTTGCTGCTTTTGGCCTCTCTGTAAAGGGGCAACAAAACTTGGTGCCTAATCCAAGCTTTGAGGATACGGTTTATTGTCCTTTTTACACTAATCAAATAGACGCATGCCAACAATGGATGAATTTTGGAAATTCACCGGACTATTTTAATGCATGTAATAGTACTGGTCTTAATGTACCTAATTGTTCCTTCGGCTTCCAATACGCTCATAGCGGAAATGCCATGGCGGGGGTTTGTACATATTTGCCTCCAAGTGCACCTTCTGCACCCAATTACAGAGAATTTATAGGTGTGAGTTTATTACAGCCATTGCAGATAGGGACGAAATATTATTTTTCATTTTATTGCAATTTCTCTTATGTATTTGGCATCGCTACAAATAAATTGGGGTTGCGATTTTCCCCACTTGCTTTTGATAGTTGTTGCCAACCACCAATCAATAATTTTGCTCACTTATTTGCAGATTCAGTACTAACTGATACAGTCGCTTGGGTTCGTCTTTCAGGTTCTTTTATAGCGGATTCTGCGTATCAGTATTTAGTAATCGGAAATTTTCACAATGATGCAAATACTGATACTTTAATGTTTGATCAAGATAATGCCGCTTATTATTTTATAGATGATGTATGTGTAAGTACTGATTCTTTATTTAATGAAGTTTGGACGGGAATTAAAAGTATTGTGAATCAATCATCGGAAGTTTCTATATATCCTAATCCGTTTCATTCAGTTATTAATATTAAAACTAAAGAGGTGAGTTTATCCCAAATAAAAATGTATTCTATTAGTGGACAATTATTGTATCACAATGAGTTTAACGATGTAAAGGAGACAACTTTAGATTTGTCTAGTCAGTTGAAACTCAATGAAGGTCTTTATATTGTTGAATTAACTTTTTCTTCTGGAATTAGATCCTATTGTAAAATCATTTATAAATCAACAAAACCATGAAAAGAAGGATTTTAATATTATTGATTCTAGCTCAGATTAGCTGGTATTCAACTACCTGTTTTGCACAGGTATCTATTGATCAAAATATAGGAATTGCCGCCAACTACGTCGGGTGGGATGTAAACCAAGGTTTTCCCTTAACCATTAAACACGAAGCCCAGCAGTCTATCAACTTTCACACCTTTGCAGGCACTGGAATTCCACCTATCAACCTGCGTATGATTATTGCTGGAAATGGGAATATAGGAATTGGTGATAATACAACACCGCTTTCACTACTTCATTTACATCAGAATACAGCCTTAACCTCCACATTGTTTCATATTACCAATGCAGGAACCGGAACGGCTTTGACAGAGGGCTTTGATATACTTCAGTGTTGAGAAAAAGTGTTGATTTTAATAGTTGGCTCATATAAATTTTACTTGAAATACATTTCAAATTGTTTACATTTACCCTTCCTACATTTCATTATGAAACAATTACTAGTTTTTGTATTGCTCGCCGTTTTTAATTCCGCTGCAAATGCGCAACTAAACCTTGTGCCCAACTCAAGTTTTGAGGATACGGTTTATTGCCCATTTAGTTTACGTCAAATAGATGCTTGCGAACATTGGTTAAATTTTGGTAATTCTCCTGATTACTTTAATGCCTGCTCTAATCCTGCTTTTGCTGTGCCTAATTCACAATTTGGCTATCAGTACGCCCATTCTGGAAATGCATATGCAGGAGCTATTTTTTATCGCAGGCCCAACACCCCAGTAGGTCCAAATTATCGCGAATACATTGGTGTAAAGCTATTAAGTAAATTGGTTATTGGTCAAAAATATTATGTTTCTTTTTTTGTAGTCAATGGAGGGTTACTAAACGATGCAATTGCCAATAATAAAATTGGATTAAAACTTTATACTGTTAATTTTGATAGTTCTTCTCCACCTCCCTTACTAAATACTTCAACTTTGTTTACTGATAGTATAATTATTGATACACTTAATTGGACAAAAATAAGTGGATCTTTCATTGCGGATTCTACATACGAGTATTTAAGTATTGGCAATTTTTTTAATGATAGCTTTACAGACACCATAGAAATATTACCATTCTTTACAAACGGATATTATTATATTGATGACGTTTGTTTAAGTACTGACTCGATTTACAATGAAACATGGACAGGAATTCATCATCAAATAAAAGACGAATTTGTAATATATATTTACCCTAATCCGTCAAATGGATTTTTATCCGTAGAATCTCCACTGCGAATAGACAACTATTCGATTTATAATATTCAAGGACAATTGATCAATGAGGTTAAAGTTAATAAAGCTTTTTCCTTTGAAATTAATTTATCTAACAATGCAAATGGAATGTATTTATTACAGATTCAATCAACAAAAGGCATAAGTAACCATAAAATTATTTTAACTCATTAACAAAAAAATATGAAAACTAAACTAATACAAGTATTAGGTATCATTATTATGCTACTTTTTACAAATAACAAATTGTATTCTCAAATAACAACCTTAAACACTTTTGGTGGAGCTCCTGGTGACTTTGCTGGCTGGTCACAAGGTTCATCTTTAAACTTCGACATCGTTAACGAAGATGCCTTTCCAATCAAATTCTACACTAGTGGTGGTCCGGGCAGCGGTGGTATTTGGAACAACCTCCGTATGATAATAGCAGGCAATGGCAATGTTGGAGTAGGGAACAACACTACGCCGCTTTCCTTGTTTCATTTGCATCAGAGTGCTGCTAGTACTTCAACCTTGTTTCATTTAACAAATGTCGGAACAGGTACGGCTTTGACAGAGGGCTTTGATATACTTCAGCAAAATGCAGGTCCCGTGTTTTTTAATCAGAATGAACTGGATTTTATTCGGTTTCAGTCTATCAGTAATGCTGGTGTATTAGGAGGTGCTACATTAAGAAGGCGGTTAGACATAAGTACTTATAACTTCCCTTCAATTTCCGGATTGCATGATCGCACAAGAGTTTGGATTGCTGGCGATTTTCCTTTTGCTGGTCAGGCATTATCACTTTTAACAATAGGTGGAAATTATCCTGCTTTAACTCATGGCCATCGCAATTGGATGGACTATGGGACACTTGTGATAGGCGGGTCGGACAATGTATATTTTGGCATCAAGAATGAAGATCCAGACATTGCATTATATAACGACCATAATGATGCAGTAATTTCCTGGGGAGATAATACGTTAGTACCTGATAACCTTAATGACATCCGATTTATTTTTACCACAGAAATGGGTACAACATCCGGTATTAGTAGTCAACAGGATGGGCAAGAAATGGCGCGGATCAGTTGGAATGGTAATTTTGGAATTGGAAATTTCTATAATCATCCTGGAGTTGGAGCAGGGCGAAGCATCTAATTTCGAAGCCTCGCGACCAACAACTACACCTCAAACTTCACCAAAAACAATCGCTTCTTCGTCACCGCCGGACAAACAAAAGTATTTTCATCCACTTGCTTTCCGGCACGGGGTAAAATGGATATACTATCACTTTTTTGCTGATTCTTTTTACTTTTCATTTCACCACTCGGATCAATGGAGTTTCCTGTGATCTCATTACTACGACCAATATCATTATTGTAAATGATGGTGAGCTCATCTGGTGTTAAAACAGTATTGAAAGATGAATATAATCCTTCATCATCCATCGATGTTTGCTCCTTTCGAATGAGCTGACTCCAATGAACAGATCCATCTGCATTGACAGAAAGAGTAAGGATGTTGTCAAAATGAAATTCTAGTCTACGATTAAATGTTTGCGTGAAGTAATCATAAAAACTATATTCACTTAAGTAAGCAGCTTCCGCAATGATGATAGCTCCGCCGTCATTTCTTGGAATTACATTGCGAATAGGGTAGCTGATTAAACTTGCGCCACTGCCCGTGTTTCTTTGTCCAATAAATTTTAATTGGGCTTCGTTGTTTAATTTCCCACTGTTAATTTTTAATCCTTCTTTGCTACCTAACGGTAACGTTGCATAAAGTAAACTCGCCCCTGCGAAGGAAGTTTGATCGGAAAAAAAACCAGTGATGATGGCTTTATTGTTTACTTTATCGATGACTAATGCAGCCTCGTTCATGTATTGATCTACTCTGTTGAAATCATACTCAGTCATTTTGTTTTCCTGTTTGTTTACATGGAAAATTTTGTATTGACGTAATCTGCTTTTCTTGCTTTCGGATATATCTTTTGTAAATGCTAAGAATAAAAGATCTTCGGAATTGCTTATAGCAAATTCACTTAACTCTGCATTTTTTGCAGGATAATTTATTTCTGATTTAAATTGAAAGGAAACTTTGAACGAATCATTAACACAACAATAATGGATTTGAATATTTCCACTTCCTGCTTCTTCAGTGGCAACACCTAAAAAACGTCGGTTGGGCGAAATAACTAATCGTGGTTTCGCAAGTTCAGCTGATTTGGTAATGGAGTGTGTGTAGACTTTTAATCCGTTTACTTCGTATTCTCCTTTACCATTTAACACGCTTAAATATAGCTGAAACTCTCCGCTCGATCGCGGTTGTAAACTGGTAATGATAACAGGCTTTTCGTTGAAAAATCCAATACTTTCTAAAGACCCTCCGGATGGAATTGCATCAATGGTTTTTCTCCACTTAGGTTGTAAATCGTAACCAAAATAACTGATTTCATATTTTCTTGATTTTAATCCGAAGCGATCTCTACTCGATTCTAAAGATAGATTACTCATCAAAATATAAATCCCATCTTCATCCTGCCCAATTACTTTTGCATAGTCGAATCCATTATTGTCAATATTGTCCGGCGATAGTTGTACCGCTTGCGACCAACTAAATTGGGAAAGACATGCGAAGAAGAGAAGAAGGAAATATTTTAGAGTGGGTTTCATAAGCGAAGTTAAGGATACGTAGCTAAAAACGGATTGTTTACTTTTTCAAATTCAATACTCGTCTCCGGACCGTGTCCGGGATATACAATAGTTTTTCCAGGTAAAATAAATAGCTTTTCCCGAATGCTGCTTAGTAGTGTATCCATATCACCGCCCGGCAAATCCGTTCTTCCAATGCTCTGTGAAAATAATACATCTCCGCCAATTAAGGCATCACTCTCTTTATGCCAAAAACAAATACTGCCTGGACTATGTCCTGGCGCATGAATCATTTCTAATTGACTATTGCCAAATTTAATGGATTTACCCTCTTGTAAAGTGGTGAGTGGGGTTGGAGAAGCTTCCATAAAGATTCCATAAACCTGACCATATTGCAGGCAAGCGGCTAAAAGCTTTTCTTCTAATTCGTGAATCTGCGGTTGTAAATGAAATGCTTCTCCTACAAATTTATTTCCTAATACATGATCAATATGGCAATGCGTGTTGAGCAGATGTACTGGTTTTAATTTTTGTGATTGAATAAAATCAAAAGTTCTTCTTTCTCTTCGGGATCATAACATCCTGGATCTATAATTACGCATTCTAAAGTATCGTCGTACAATACATATGTATTTTCCTGAAAGGGATTAAACGTAAATCGTGCAATTTTCATTAGGAAGGAATATTCTTTTTGGGTTTGTAAGATGAGGTTGATAAAATGAATTGAGCGTTTTTCTCGTTAAACAATTGTTGTAAGCTAATTTGTGGATGCCCTTGCATGTAGGGAGCGTACAATCTGCCAACCAATGAATGCTCCCAGTCGAGCTGGCGATTCTTTCGGAAAACCGTTTGTGCTGTTTCCATCATGAATGTACTTCATATAAATTTTAGGATTGATATTATACAATAACTCCTGCTCAATGAAAAATGCCCAAATTTGTTCTTCATGATCTTGAGCCCATTTCAATTGAGAAACAGAATAACCTGTTTTAATTGTGTCGTGTGTTTCTGGAGAAAGAACATCCATTGCATAGAGGAGTTTACCCTGAAATATCATTTGTGATAAACAATTTTTTTGTGCGCTGTCATCTAAAAATTCACTTTCTAACCACCCCCTTACCATATCATTCAAGATATATTCAGGTTCGAGTTTTTTCATCATGTATTGAGGCAATTGTAAACTTGGGTAATACTTGTAATTTTTCCCAAATAAAAATGCAATCCTACGCCTAAAGTACTATCCATGGTCATCACATTGCTAAACGGAGAAATATAGGTCATGATATTGGGAGCTTTCTTATCAGGGAAACCAACTTTATATCGATCAAAAACTAAGGATAAATCATGCTCCAACCAACTTAGATCCGTAAACTTTTTTTTACAGTCCATGAAAATTTCATGGATGTATTGGTCCTTTAAGTACTGATTCAAATTGATCGCGATTTCAGCATCGAGGGGTTTTCTCTTGGAAGGCGGAATAATGGACGCTAATTGAACACACCATAATTCAAAGAAATCACCGTATTTGGTACGCAACTCGCTAATTTTAGCCGTGTCAGGGGCTACGTTATTATTTAATAAATCATATTCAAACCTTATGAGGTTTACTTCTTTGACCTCTTTGGAAACTTCAATAGGTGCGGGTTTTTTATCATCCTTGCCGTTTTGTCCACAACCATAGGTCAATAAGATCAAAGTCAAAAGAAGAAATGCTGAATTGATTTTGTGTATCATTGTACTACTAATTCAAATGGTAATGCGCAAACTTATCTTAATTTTATTTATCGGGCTTGTCTTTCCCGTAATTTCAAAGGCACAAGATCAGAAATTTCACTTCGGATTTAAAATCACACCGAGCATGGCATGGATTAAACCCGATCAAAAAAATCTCGAACGTGAGGGTTATCGCCTTGGCTTTACTTATGGGGTTCAAACGGAGTTTAGATTGTCCGATAATTATGCTTTTGCTACCGGTGCTCAAATGTCTTATCGTGGTGGGAAGTTAAGTATAGATGGAGGAACAGATAGCCTTGGGAACAACCTTCCAAATGAATCGATAACGTTCAAAGTGCAGTATGTTGAAATTCCGTTAACTATTAAAATGCTTACCAATCAATTTAATAAGGTCCGTTATTTTGGTCAGTTTGGATTCGCTCCTGGAATGCGTATTCGTGCATTAAAGGAAGTCGGTAGTGAAGACAAGTTAGATGCGAAAAAGGACATCAATTTTTTTAATGTGAATATGATTATTGCTGCAGGCGTTGAATATGAAATCAGTGGCTCAACAGTTGCTTTTGGCGGAATTGAATTCAACAATGGTTTTGTGGATGTTATTGACGGCGATGGAGGCAAGGGATTTAGTAACTATTTGGGATTAAATATTGGTATACTGTTCTGATAATTAGAGATTAATATTAATTTAAGCCGGAATCTTAATGATCTCCGGCTTTTTTATGCCTTAGCTAATTCCGTACCTTTGCCCCAATGAAAATTGCGCTATCTCAGCTGAATTTCCGAATCGGTAATTTCACGTATAATATCGCTCGCATTTTGGACGAGATTGAAAAAGCTGAAAAGGAAAATGTCGATCTTCTCGTTTTTGCAGAGTTAGCAGTTTGTGGGTATCCACCCCTCGATTTCCTGGATTATTCTCATTTTATTGATCGATGTAAAGAAAGTATTCGAATCATCGCTGAAAATTGCCATACCGTAACGGTAATTGTGGGTGGTCCTGCATTTAATCCTGATCCAAAAGGTAAAGATTTATTTAACGCTGCATTTGTGTTGGAAGCAGGAAAGTGAAACATGTTACTCATAAAACTTTGTTACCTACTTATGATGTTTTTGATGAATACAGATGGTTCGAATCGAATCGTGAGTTCAATTGTGTGGATATAAAAGGAGTTCGTATAGCCCTTACCGTTTGTGAGGATTTGTGGAACATCGATGAGGATCCGCTGTATGCATTTTGGCCGATGAAGGAATTGATTCAGCAACAACCTCAGTTGATGATTAATATTGCCGCCTCGCCTTTTAGTTACGATCATGCAGAAGGACGAAAAGCAATATTAATTAAGAATGTAAAAAGAATATAATCTTCCTTTGATTTATGTGAATCACGTGGGAGCGCAAACCGATCTTTTGTTTGATGGGGGATCATTAATTATTGATGCTTCCGGTAACGTAAAGCATGAATTGAAATATTTTAAGGAGGATTATGCAGTTTGTAATTTTGATCCTGCGTCACAAACCTTTTCAACATTTAATTCTGAATCTAATTCCTCTTTACCAACTCTTAGAATTGAAAGAATTCATCAGGCGCTGGTGATGGGATTTATGATTATTTTAACAAGATGGGTTTTACAAAAGCAGTGTTAGGACTTTCCGGTGGAATTGATTCTGCATTGGTTTTAGCTTTAGCTTGTGAAGCCTTAGGTCCCAAAAATGTCCATGCCGTATTAATGCCTTCTGAATTTTCAAGCGATCATTCTGTGAGCGATTCTTTGAAGATGGTACAGAATGTAGGATGCACGCATGAAGTAATTCCAATTGCACCGATGTATGATTCTTTTTTAGGGGCATTGCAATCTAGTTTTAACGGACTCCCTTTTAATATTGCAGAAGAAAATATTCAAGCACGTACACGAGGTTTAACGTTGATGGCCCTTTCGAATAAATTGGGATATATTCTTTTGAACACAAGTAATAAAAGCGAACTGGCAGTAGGTTATGGTACCTTGTATGGTGATATGTGTGGCGGTCTTTCGGTGATTGGTGACTTGTATAAGATGGATGTGTTTGAACTTTCCAGATTCTTGAACAGAGATGAGGAAATTATTCCAAATGATATTATCAACAAACCACCCTCTGCAGAGCTTCGTCCCGGTCAGTTCGATAGCGACTCTTTGCCTCCTTACGAAGTGTTAGACGCCATTTTGCATCGATACATCGAACAAAAAAACGGTCCGGATCAAATCATTAATGATGGATTTGATGAAGCTTTAGTTTACCGGATTTTAAAATGGTAAAATAATACAGAGTGGAAACGTTTTCAATTCGCTCCTATCTTGCGCGTCACTTCGAAAGCGTTTGGTAGAGGAAGAAGAATGCCTCTTGTAGCGAAATACTTGGGGTAGTTGTTAGATGTTGGATGTTGTTGGTTGTTAGTCGCGAGGCTTCGCGATTGGATGCTTCGCCCTGCTGCCGCAACAGTACCCGGAAGTCAGAGTGAAACGATGTACTTCCGGGAAGTGAAGTGCTGCAGGGTTGGATGTTGGCCGAAGTAATTCGAGACCAAACACACTTGCTGCCTTCGAGTTTCCCCGGGCAGCGAATATAAAATGACGTAGTCTTAGACACTCGTGTTGGCTGAGGTTCTCGAAGCCAACACTCTACACTCCGCTCACCGCACTCACTCTGTTAACCGATCACCCATGCTCTCTACCTTTTAAAATAGAGTCTAGGTCTGCTTTTTTCTTGCTCTTCGCTAAATCATTTTGCGCTTTTAGCCCATCTTCATAAGTAGGACGATCTGCCGAATAAAATACTCCGAATGGACGTGGTAAGTGATCCGTACCGTCTACAGGGCGATCAAAGAATCGTGATAAAATTCCGGCTTTAGTAAGATCTTTTTCATCATGAATCCAAAGATCGTTGGCTGAATTTCCATCCGTATTTAAATCTACGATGGTAGGCTTGAATCCATCGAGCTTAATTCCTTTGTCGGCGTTTGCCCGAATACTAAAGGCTTGTCTTGCTCGATAAAAATAGTTTCTGCTTTCTTCGTGCCTTTATCCGTGAATACTTCAAATGCACCATCGTTAAATACATTGCAGTTTTGATAAATTTCTAAGAAGGAAGTTCCCTTGTGTCCGTGAGAAAGTTTTAACATTTCCTTTAAGTCAACTGGATCACGATCCATCGAACGTGCTATAAAAGTTCCATTCGCGCCCAATGCTAATGCAATTGGATTGAAGGATGATCAATGGATCCCATCGGCGTTGATTTGGTTACTTTTCCTTCATGTGATGTAGGAGAGTATTGTCCCTTCGTTAAACCGTAAATCTCATTGTTGAATAAAAGCAAATTGATATCGAAATTTCTTCTCAATAAATGAATGAAGTGATTACCACCAATCGATAAGGAATCACCATCGCCACTTACCATCCACACGCTCAACTCAGGACGAACACATTTTAATCCACTCACAATCGCAGCAGCACGACCGTGAATACTATGCATGCCATAAGTCTCCATGTAATAGGGGAAACGAGAGGAGCAACCAATGCCGGAAATAAATACGATATCTTCTCTTGGAATTCCTAACTCCGGAATAACAGTTTGTACTTGTTTGAGGATGGAATAATCTCCACAACCCGGACACCAGCGCACTTCCTGGTCGGTCACAAGTTCTTTACTCGTAAATTTTATCGCTTCTGATAGTTGAGTTCCTACTGACATATTGATGGAATTTTTTTGTTCTTGTTTGTTGAAAATAATATTTACTTGGTAGCTAGTTCTTCAATCTTAGCAAGGATTTCTCCGGTAGAGAATGGCATTCCTTTGATCTTATTTAATCCGATCGCTGGTACCATGAATTTATCGCGAATGATAGAACATAACTGTCCAGTATTCATTTCAGGAATTAAGACTGTGTCGAAGTTGTAAAGAATCTCTCCTAAATTTTTCGGGAAAGGATTGATATGTCGCAATTGTGCATGACTCACATCAATTCCTTTTGCTCTTGCATCTTTCACAGCTGCTTTGATGGCACCATGAGTGGATCCCCATCCTAACACTAGTATTTTTCCTTTGTCATTGCCGTTGTCAAGGGTTTGTAGTGCAATATGATCTTCAATCTTTTTAACTTTTGCTTTCACGCATGCGAACCATGAATTCGTGGTTCTCTGGTTCGTAACTGATGTTTCCAGTCTCATGCGCTTTTTCTAATCCGCCAATACGATGCTCTAATCCTTTAATTCCGGGAATAGCCCACGGTCTAGAAAGTTTTCATTTCGCTTATAAGGTAAGAATCCTCCTTCCGGTACTTCAGTAATGAAGTTGCCTTTGAATTCTTTTAAGTCATCCGCTTTTGGATATCTCCATGGCTCAGAGCCATTGGCGATGTAACCATCCGTCAATAAAATTACAGGTGTCATGAATTCAACTGCAATACGGCACGCTTCAAAAGCTGCATTAAAACAATCAGCAGGAGAGATAGCACAAATCACAGGCAAAGGAGCCTCGCCATTTCTTCCGTACATCGCCTGGAACAAGTCGCTTTGCTCTGTCTTTGTAGGAAGTCCTGTAGATGGACCGCCTCGTTGTACATTGATAATAACCATCGGCAATTCTAACATCAATCCTAATCCCATGGCTTCCCCTTTTAAGGCGATACCTGGACCTGATGAAGTAGTAACTGCTAATTTTCCTCCGAATGCAGCTCCAATGGTAGAGCAAATAGCAGCGATTTCATCTTCTGCCTGATAAGTGCTTACTCCGAAATGCTTGTATTTAGAAAGGTCATGTAAGATATCAGAGGCTGGAGTTATTGGGTATGAACCTAAGAAAAGGTCTAACCCGCATTTTTGTGAAGCGGCAATTAATCCTAGAGCTGTCGCCTGATTCCCCATGATGTTACGATAAGTTCCAGGAGCCATCGGCGCCGGATTAACGATGTAACGGTCAGCAATAGTTTCGCTAGTCTCTCCAAAATTGTATCCAGCTTTTAGTACTTTAAGATTAGCTTCCAATACATCCGGCTTCTTACCAAATTTCTCATTAAGGAAATTCTCGGTATAGTTCAATTCGCGATTGTACATCCAATAAAGAAATCCTAAAACGAACATGTTCTTCGCACGGTCAATTTCCTTGATTCCCATTCCTGAATCAGTAAGCGCTGCACGCGTCATCTTGGTTACGTCAATAGTGATTAATCGAAACCCTTCTAATGATCCGTCTACAATTGGATTCGCTCCATCTGCGTAGTTGGCTAATCTCAAGTTCTTTGGATCAAAACCATCCGAATTGGCAATGATAGTTCCGCCTTTTCTAAGGTGTATAATATTTGCTTTTAATGCCGCCGCATTCATTGCTACAAGAACATCACATTCATCACCGGGTGTGAAAATATTTACAGATCCAAAGTGTAACTGATAGCCCGATACACCCGGAATGGTTCCTTGTGGAGCACGGATCTCAGCCGGGAAATCTGGAAATGTACTTAAATCATTTCCAAGCATCGCTGCTGTATTGGTAAATTGTGTCCCTGTAAGTTGCATTCCATCTCCAGAATCTCCGGCAAATTTGATGATTACTCGGTCTAATGTTTGTTGATTATCGGCCATGATATTATTTATGTCGCTTTTAGAAGGTGCAAAAATACGAGATTTTGCGTTGATTTGATTAACTTTTGTAAACTCTTTGATTTTTGATGTGGTTTTGAAATTGTTGCTATTCAGATATTTATAATATCATCGAGAGAAATATCATAAAACTCGATTTTTTTAATTGACAAAGAGGGCTTGACCAATTTATTCGAAGTGTGAGAAACTAAAATTTAGACTTTTGCGACCTTGAAAAAGTCTATTTTCAATTTGATTAGGGAATTACTAGGACTTACTGAAAAATTAAATCTGAAGGAAGGATCGTAATTTGTTTGCTAATGATCTTGTTGAGACAAGGCATGCCTTATCTCAACAAGTTTTCTCTCTTTATAAATATCACGTCGTCGTAGAGGCAGATCATACTTGCCTCTACGACGACGTTATTGAAATTTAATGGATTAATTTCAATAATGATCTTGCAAATAATAAATTATACTAATTGGATTTGGTATAACAGTGCATGAAATTATTTTAAACTCGACTATATTGATTGCTCGCGTATTCCTGAAAGTAATATTTAAGATTTAATCAATCATATTCTCATGACTTATTCAGTAGAACTAGATTGAGAGAGAACAATCACAATTTCTACAGAAATGGAAAGTGCAAGAAATAAAAGATGGATAAAATAAAACCCTGACTTACGGGTCAGGTTTTTTGTGATGAGTTCTGAGCTTACGGGGTCAGCAACTTTTTTCTATCAGTCCCAACTTACGGGTCAGGATTTGTTTTTTAATTCCCAACTTACGGGTCAGGTTTTTGTTTTTTAATTCCCAACTTACGGGTCAGGATTTGTTTTTTTAATTCCCGACTTACGGGTCAGGATTTGTTTTTTAATTCCCAACTTACGGGTCAGGTTTTTGTTTTTTAATTCCCAACTTACGGGTCAGGATTTGTTTTTTTTAATTCCCGACTTACGGGTCAGGATTTGATTTTTTTAATTCCCGACTTACGGGTCAGGATTTGATTTTTTTTAATTCCCTACTTACGGTTCAGGGTTAATATTTTTTCTTCTTACGGGACGATTTGATTTCAGACTAAAAGAACTAATTACTTTTTGATAATTTCAATATCCGTGCCAAAGATTCTAGGGAAGGATTTTTCGATGCTCTAAATTAATAACGGGTGATTTAACGTTCCTAGTATTTGATTTTAATAGATTTTGATAATCTGATATTTAGATGACATGTTGGTATGGGTTCCAGGGACCCGGCCTAGCCCCCATCCTTCACATGGACTTTTGATATGTTATGAGAATCGATCCATATACTCACCAAGGAACGAACACTACTGTCAAAGGAGAACTCATTAAACAACTGAAAATATTTGTGACGATCGATGGTATATTGATACGAGAATTTAGATAACTCCAATTTGCTAGATTCAAAACTCATCAAGTTCATCAGTGCAGCTACTTGAGCAGTAGTTATCACATTTCTGTCTCTGATCGCTTGTTTGGCGATTGTCATTCTAGTGCTTTCGAAACTTTGATGATCGATCGTGTTTAATAGTGCATTAAACTCTGAAGGGTTCATGATGCAATTAGGAGCCTGATATCCTATTGGATGGGGATTGAAAGGAACATAAGGATCGCATATAGGATTCACGTGCACGGGTACGAAATTCGGGATCACTTGATTAATCCGGATTGTATTATGTCGGGTTAACATGGCACGAACTTCAGCACCAACAGGAACATCTATAAATCCGTTATAAGCGAGTCTTCTGTGCCCATTTGAATAAGTGTGCCCGTGACGGAACGTCCAGATTTTGATACGGTACCTTCCGCCTTCAAGATTATTAATCACTTTTACGGGTCCGGGTTGACCAAGAAATTCATTTTCCAGTTGAACCAGGAAGGGGGCATTGTCAAATTTCCGAATGTGGAGGTCTGACAAGCGGTGATCAGCATTTGCATGGATAGAAACAATGCAAGCGATTACTAGAGTAGAGATCATGTTTTTCATTTTGTGTCCTCCAATGTTTTTATTTATGTTAGGGTGATTTCAAGCCCCATGCCAAAGCAGTCAAAAAAAAAGGAAATCCCCGAAAGTGGGGATGGGGGATAAAGATTCTAGAATGAGGCTTGCACTTATTACTTTGTTAATTAAATGGATAATTGTTAAATTTTCTATTCGTAAGACATTGATTTAATAAATAAGAAAAGGAGTACCTTTTTGTTTTAAATGCATTTATAGCTTTTGGTTTTAAATAAGTAAATTGGATCGATCAAGATTTTAAAAACATATATAATTAAAAGAAAGGTTTGCTTTTATTCAGTAATTTTGAAAATTTATTAACAATATATACAAGATTGTAAAATTAATTAGTATAATTGTTTTATGTAAATATTTATTTTATGCTTAAAATTTATTGCATATTTAGTGTTTTTATGGTTTTGCCATTTTTAATTTCCGCGCAAAGTGGAGATATTAAGAAATTATACAAGTATAGTTTAAATATTTCTAATAGTTTTTACTATGTACAACAAGGATTAAATTTTCAGAATACTTCTTTTAATACAATAAGCCTTTCAACGAACGTATTAAATGTTATTCCAATTGATATCGGGATAGGCTATTTTTTAGAAACCGAGCCAAAATCTAAAGGAAGATTTAGTATATTGACCTTTGGGTTAGATTTCGATAAAGCCAGAGGTAATTTACAAAGAACACGTACTAAATATCAAAGAGTAGTTAATAATAGTTTTCGAGAGATTCCATTTGAAAAGGACTACAATTTTTATTTAGATTCTTTAATGAAGAGTTTACCTGATTCTTTCCATAGAAATAATTTCGATAATTATCAGTTTAGCTATTCTGATTCATTACGTCATTATAATGATTATTTTAAAAAGATAAGTTCTGGCATTGCAGATACTTTAAAGTTTGAATTGCCAAAAATTGATTCCCTTGAACAAAGAAAATATCTTAACTTAATTGAAAAAGATTCTATCAGTCTAATACTACATACTAAAAAATGGTTTGAAAAAGGAATTGTAAGCAATATTTCATTTGTAAATTTAGGGACGTTTGTGCCAAGGACTAATTCTCAATTTTTATCTGACCTTCGGATGCAAGGGCTTTCATTTGAAACTAAAATAATAGGCAATGTATCTGTTCAATATGGCATTGGAGCGACAGAAACTTTTACAGAATATCCTAGCTCTAATTTTCGTATGCCGAGTATTTTTAATTTGAATCAGAAGTTCAATAATCAGTATTTGATTTTAAGTACGACTACATTAAGTAATAAATTGGATATTTCATTTAATGTATTAAAGTCTGATGCAAGCGTATTGCGGACAGGAACTTTGAACGAACAAACGGGGAAATCACTTATCTATTCTGGTTTATCTAAATTCACTTTTGACAAGGATAAACAGAAGTTAGAGTTTGAAATAGGTAAGTCAAGTAAATTGAATGGTGATATAGTTAATTCATCACAATCTAATTTATTCCATTTTAAATACTCTTTTCAACCTAAATCCGGATTACTTTTTAATGTAAGATTTAGTGAAATCGGAAATTCATTCGATACGCAAAATTCTTCTTTTTTACAAAAAGGTAGAAGGGAATGGAATGTATTGATGCAAATAAGCAAGCAAAAATATTTTTTATTCCTATGTTTAGTTTTAATAGCTCAACAGATATTGATATCTATCAAGTAAATAAAAACTCAAACAAAATGTACTTTTTACAGGGCGGTTGGATTCCATCTACATCCTTAAAAATACTAAGTGACTTATCGTATTTTTCAAGTAAATTTCAGCATAGTTCCAATCAATATTCTGCAGCTGGAATTGGTTTAGAAAAATTAAACAGAATAAGTGATGTTATTTTGACGAATAAATTTTATATGAAAGTTAGTCAAAATGCCATTTCGGTAGAGGGAGTTAAAAAGTCCAATAATGATTTAAGAGTAAAACTTGGTAATCAAACTTTACTAAATACTAAATGGTCTATAGGTGTTAATACCGACTGGAACATACAGAATATAGATCAAGGAACAAATCGAAGTAGACAGCTTTATAGTGTTAATGCAACTTTGTCAATTAAAAAAGTTTTAATTGCTGGAGATTATGGTATTGAAAAATATTTTGGAAGTACCTCCTTAACGCAAATTATTACGGCAAGTATTAACTGGAGAATTCTAAATAATTGGAGTGTTAATTTGAATTATTATACTTATTGCAATTTCGATACAAACTCTCCATCTCAATACAGGGTCCAGTTTAGTAGTAGATTAACTATTTAATAAATTGAATATGAAAAATCAAATAAATTATTATCTGTTTGCTTTATGTATTAGTGTTATATTAATTTTTGAATCTGCTAATGGACTTTCGCAAATTAATATTCATGCTGGAATTACTTCCATTAATAGTGAAATGGATTTAACTCGAACCAATTTATTTAGCATTTCGAATAATTCTATTACATCGCAAAAGATCGATGTGGAACTCCAAATTCGAACAGAAGAAAAGGCGATTTACTCGATGAATTGTAATCAAATAAGTTTGGCTCCCGGTTTAACAACATCGCTAACTTTAAATTGTATTGAAAGTTTTCATGCTATATCTAAGACATTAATTCCAGGCAATTACAAATTGATTTGCAAGGTTTCAAGTGGTGAACAAAATTTGGAAGTATTAGCAAACGAGCAATGGGCAATTAGAGTTGAACCTATAATGATTCTTCCCATGATCCCTATGGAGAAACACTTGGAAGGTATTCCACTTGTTTTTTGTTTTAGTGGCTTAAGCATGGATCGAAATATTGCCACCAAAATATTTTTATGGGAAAGTAAAGAGGATTTAAAAGAAACGAATCGAATTGTCGAATTCCCACCTCTTTTGAATTTTCGGCTGCCGGTTTTTGTACAGATTATCCATTGAGTGCTCCAAAACTTAAAACCGATAAAATTTATTATTGGCAGGTTGCGAGCTTTATTGCAAATCAAGAGATTGCTCGCTCCAGCGTTGAAAAATTTGAAATCGGGAAAGAGGAAATAGATTCAGTTCTCTATGATTATCGATTGGTAAATACGAAAGTAAACAATGGCAAATACGTTTATGGTTCGGTATTAAAATTTTCCTTTGAAAATAGATATAATGAAAAGAAATTGAATTACTCAATCATAGATTTATCCAATGGCACAAAGTTGAATAAAGTTCCTATTCTAAAATTATCCAACGGATTAAATTTAATTGATATAGAAACGAAGGGGATATCAGGGTTAAGCTATGGAAAAATGTACAGATTGGAAATAAGGGATTCGAATAATGATAAGTATAATATTTTATTTTCTATTGATAGACTAAAATAATCTACGAAATGAAAAAGTATAGTAAAATGATTTTGTTATTCATATTATGTTTGCAATATGGTTGTAATTCAGTGAAAAAAAATAAGCTGTATTTAAAAACATGTATGGATCATAAATCAATCTTATGGAATCATGTACAGGATGAAAAGTTTGAAATTTTAACTCAATACAAGCCACCAAGGCTATGCTCCATTTTAGATCTTGGTGAAAAAGGATTTGATGAGGATAATATTTTAAGCACCCAGAAAAAATATGATAATTTAGTTGCCTTCACATTGCACCTCTCTGATTATTTCAATTTTTCTTCCGAAGTGATTTTGGACGATGTGAGTTCAAGTCCTACTCTAAGCCTTGAGACATTTTTGACAGAAAGATTGAATTTGGTTATAGATGGGGATACTCTTAAGTATCCTGCAGTACATGTTATAAAAGAAAAGCGTGAAATATTTGAGAATACAGCATTAGTTTATTTCGAAAAAGATACATTAATTCCTATGAATAGTTGGAAGTTATTGTACAATTCTGCAGTCGGAATGAATAGTTTTATCAATCTTTCAAGTTTAAATAAAACAAAATTAGAATCTTTTAATTCCTCGATATTATGAAAATGAATAGAAAAATCATAGCGAGTTTCTTGCTTATTACTTTGTTTCGGAGATAATTACACCATCAATTACATATGCTTTAACCGATGGGCCATCCCTGCCTGAGGCCAGCGGATTTTCTTCTGTCGAAAACTCAAATTTGGTAGACCTATTTAGTGGCGATTTTGGATATACACTTCCTTTGATGGATGTAGGTGGTTATCCTATAACACTATCATATGCTGCTAATCCAACTATGGAACAGGAGGCAAGTTGGGTGGGATTGGGTTGGAGTTTATCACCTGGTAGTGTAAATAGAAATTTGAGAGGAGTTCCAGATGATTTTAGCGGTGAAGAGATTGTAAAGAATTTTTCAACTAAACCCAATATTTCTTTGGAATTTCAATGGGTCCTGATATAGAATTATTTGGGAAGGGGAAAAATTATCTGGAAAATTGGTGGTGGAATATTTTATAATACTATAAAGGACTTGGGTTATCGGTTGAACCGACAATTTCCTTAATAAGTAATACATCTAAAGCAAGTGTAACTTCTAAATTAGGAATTAATATTAACTCACAAGAAGGTATGGAAATTAATCCTTCAGTTAGGATTGATAAGGGTATAATGGATATCAATGGAACATGCGAAGGTGCTGGCTCAAGAACAACAATTGGAGGCGGTATTTCAACTCGTAATGGATTGATGTCGTTTAATTTTTCGAATGTTAAAAAGGACTGGATAACGAAGGATGTAAAAATTAGTGAAAATAAATACCATGAAACTAAGTTGGTAAAAGGAAATTCTAGATCTGGGAGTTTATCTTTTTCTACTCCCATATTTGCATCAGCGATTCAGATTCCTATGTATACGCAATCATATAATCTTGATTTTTCTTATGGAAGTTCGAATTTCGGTTTTGATCCCATGTATGGGTTCACCGGCTGGTATACTCTAACTAAACCTAGAAGTACCAGGATCCCTTCTAATGCATACGGGTATTTGAATGAACATTTAAAGACTCAAGAAAATGTACTTCTTGATATAAGTAGAGAGAAAGACGCCCCTTTACATCGAAAGTCGAAAGTATTGGCGGTGCCATTGCATACCTATGATGTTTTTAGTGTATCCGGAGAAGGCATGAACGGGCAATTTAGAGCGTATCGGAGTGATGTAGGTATTTTGCATGATAAGAAGATTGCGAGTGGAAGTCATAGCGCTGGGTTAGGTGTGGAATTAGCGGGAGGTTCGATTGCACATCTCGGAGCAAATTTAAACGCTACTTTACATAAATCGGAAAGTTATAAATGGAAAAATTTCAATGAACTCGGATTTAAAGCAGATTTTAAAGCATCAAACGGAATTTTGGATTATGAACCTTCCTATTTTAAAATGATTACAGAGCAAGCAGGAGTAGATATGGATTTTAGAGATAATTTATTAAGATGCGATTATATTTTATCTCCAAAATTGGAAGGTGGATTTCCTCTTGTTAATTTAAAAAGTGAATTTAGCAAATACAATTTTGATTTTGATTATATGGTTCCTGGAAATGTTAGCCAATCTATGCATAGAACTTACCGTGATAGAAGAAGCACTCATATCGGTTATTTTACAAATGCTGAAAAACAAAGGATGGGTACAGGTCATTGGATTTTTAGTAATCCTCGAAACAGTTGGGTTTGTTTCAACGATGGTTTTAATAATCAACCATTATGTTGGCCCGCTATTCCTCCGATATCTAAACCAGCTAACCAAATTGGAGAATTTGTTATTACAAAACCAGATGGACAGATATATACATACGGAATTCCGGTTTATAATAATATACAGAAAGATGTATCCTTTGCAGTAAGCAACCAAAGCTACCCGGCTGACGGAAGAGTTACGTATAGTAATAAAGATAATAGTTTAGAAAATGATAAAGGGTTGGATAATTTTTATTCTTCACAAATTACTCCAGGATACGCACACTCATTTTTACTTACGTCAATTACTTCGCCAGATTACTCAGATCGGTTAAATGACGGTCCTAGTAATGATGATATGGGTAAATGGGTTAAATTTAATTACACACGAGGAAATCCAAACTATAAATGGAGAATTCCTTTTAAACCGATGACCGCAAATTACAATGAAGGACTCCATGCTGATCCGCTTGATGATAAGGCTTCCTATATTTATGGTGAAAAAGAGTTGTGGAATGTGCATAGCATTGAATCTAGAAATTATATTGCCATTTTGTTGTAGAAAATCGACAGGATGGACTACCTGTACTTGGTGAAATGGTGGAATTGACAACAATCTTATCAAGGGACAAGTTCGTTTAAAAGGAAATTTCTTTATACTCTAAAGCTGAATTTTTAGCGTATGGTTTAGATGACGCAACTCCGATAAAAACTGTTCATTTTGTTTATGAAAACTCCGATTCAAAGTATGGATATAATTTATGCAAAGGTGTAGATAATTCTTCGAACTTGTCTGGAAATGAAGATGGAATGAATGGGAAGTTAACACTTAACGGAATTTATTTTACGTATGGAAAAAATTCAAGAGGCGCATTGAATCAATATAAATTTACTTATTCAAGTTCTAATCCTGATTACAATCCTATGGCAATTGATCGTTGGGGGAATTATAAGAGAAATAATTCTCCGCATAACAATGGTTTAAGTAATCATTTCTTTCCATATGTAGCGATTAATAAAGCTGAAGCGGATATTGATGCTACTGCATGGTCGTTAACAAAAATAGAATTACCGACAGGAGGAATTATAGCAGTGGAATATGAATCAGATGATTATGCTTTTGTACAAGACAAGAGAGCATGTGAAATGACGCATGTGATTGCAATAGGAAGGTCTAGTAATTATTCTTCAGTGAATAATGTTTTATATGACAATTCTAAAACCCTTCAGATTTTTGGTTCATTGAGCCGAGAACCTGTGACGAGTAAAGCAGATATTAAAGCGAAATATATAGCTGATTTAACTCATCTTTACTTTAAATCTTTGTTACTTTAATAGGTAATAGTAAAGAGTATATTGAAGGATACGCTGATATTTTGGATTATGGAACAGTACCTGGTAATAATAATGTTTTGGATAAAAGTTTCCAATGAAAAAGGTGTAAATCCAATAACTAAAATTGCATTGCAGCTTTTAAGAAATGATTTGCAACGTTTGTCAAAACCTAATAGTTATAACCCAAGTAATAATATTGTAACCGCTGTTAAAGGATTGTTGAGTTCTATTGTAGAAATTGGCTCGTTTGTAAGAGGATACGAAGCTACTTCATTAAATAAGCATTGGGCAAAAAATTATGATACTAATAAATTTTGGGTAAAGTTAAGTAGTCCGGATTTTAAAAGATTAGGTGGTGGCTCAAGAGTGAAAAGCATTGTTACTTCTGATAGTTGGATGAGCTTAACAAACGACCAAGAGTCAAATTTTTCGAAAGCGACCCGATATATTTATACAGATGAAGTAAAGTTGAATGGCATTAATTACGAAATTAGTTCAGGTGTGGCTTCCTATGAGCCAATTTTAGGCGGTGAAGAGAATGTCTTTAGAAAACCTATTCGCAGTACGCAGCGTTCTAATCCGTTGACACCTTCCAATAATGAATTTATTGAAGAGCCTATTTGTGAAAGCTATTTTCCTGCAGCTAGAGTTGGATACTCTAAAGTGAAAATAATCGATGTCGATCCTTCTGACATGGAAACTCCATTAAACAACGGATATTCGATTCAAAGGTTTTACACATCAAAGATTACCCTACAATTGTTCGAAGATCTCCGATTGATCCGAAATCTAGCCCGCCTATGCGCACGTTGGCTCAACTTATTAATCTGCCAATCATAATTGAATCCATTACCGCGACTCAAGGGTATTATGTCGAATTAAACGACATGCATGGAAAGCCTAAGAGTGGAGTGGTGTATTCGAACCTTAATGAAGAAATAAGTGGAAAAAGATATCACTACCAAGATGAGATAAATGACTTGGGGGTAAGACACTTAACAAGTATAGTTAAAGGCGTTTCTAAAAATCAGGTTGTAAGTAATATAGCAATGGGAGAAGATATAGATCTAGTTTTAGATATGAGAGAACATCTTTCTGTTACTTGGGGAATAGGCGGAAGAGGTGATTTTAATATTGTTCCTGCTCCGCCAGTTCCACCTGTTATTCTATCCAGTCCTGATCTTTCTTTGGAAAGAGTTGGTGGAAAACTGCAGTAGCCCTTAAGATGATCAATCGATCAGGAATATTGGAAAGTGTTGAATCTTTTCGTGAAGGTGCAGTTTCTGTTCAGGAAAATTTAGCATACGATATTGAGTCCGGGGCCGCAATTGTTAATAGTTCAAAGGATGAATTTAATAGAAATAAGTATTCAGTTTCGCAGCCTGCATATTGGAATTATTCCAATATGGGTGGTGCTTATCGCTCCGCTGCAATTAAATTCGTTATCGATCCAACTCTTCATAAAATTCCTCTCAATGGAGATTTCATTTTTGATTTAAATACCTATGCTCCTTATGGTAATTTATTGAAGCATGGTGATATTCTTTTACCTCTAACAGCTTTAGATGAGCAAAAATTGCGTGATTATAATATCGCTAATCAAATAAAAGTAAGCAGTATGAGATATTGGATATCTCAACCATTATGCACCTCTAATGGAAATTCAAATGCCATTTCAAATAAAGTTATAATGAATGATAATGGAGATTTGTTAGAGCTTTTGATCCGAGTAAACCGTTTGGATTGAACCAACCTGTTGCTTTCAAAGTGATAAGATCGGGAATAAAAATATGCTTACCCCTCCGATGGCTAATTATAGTTTTATTGCCAATACAGGAAATGATGTAATACCTGCAAATCCGAATTTGCCGTTGAATTTAGCGGGTCATAAGATGATTGAAATGAATGCTACTCAATATAACGAAAATTGGAAATTGCCTTCTTCTCATTATTTACAGAGAAATTGTACGACTACTTTTACTAATAGTTGGCCTTGTTTTGATCATTTGTTAATGGCTTAATTTTAACATTAGGGCAGGTAATGAATGCGTCAAATCAAAATATTTTGTATCACCCTTTGAATGAGCAACTGTCAATTGAATATATTTTGAGCCAAAGTACATTTACTCCTGCGTGTAGTACTACTTTAGGAAACTTTCCTTTGGGTAATATATATTTCTCGCCTGTGATACCAGGTCAAGCCTTGCAGAGTTATTATTACGCTCACTTGGGTCCGGATTGCTATATGAGAATAAGAAAGAGTGACAATGCCCCATTTCATTTAAATGAATTGATTGGTTATACGCATGTAGCAGGTGCTGGTAACAATGAAGTTGGATTGGCGATGCCAGCAAATAGCAATACGTACGATTTTTACGCTTCTTTATTTTGTTCAGAATGTGAGAATGAATGCCAAGAGTATCAACCTAACGCCAACTTTAATGCGATCAGAGAGGGTCTTGTAAATCGTTGGCTCCCTTATAAAACTTGGGTATTTAACAAAGAAAGAGAGTCGGATGCTAATTTAATTGCCAGAAATTCTGGGACATATAATTATATGCACTATGACTTACCTTTTGAGCCTAATCAAAATGGCACTTGGAATTCAAACTTGTATTCAAATAATAAATGGAAAAACTCCAGTAAGTCTACTAAAGTTAACAAACAAAGTACAGAAATTGAAGTTGTTGACGCATTGGAAATTCCTTCAACTTCCATGGACGGATATAACGGCGAAGTAACGGTGGGCGTATTTAAAAATGCGAATTATCATGACACCTATTTTAGCAGCTTTGAAGATTTGCAATATTGGACAGGAAGAGGAAATGAAGCCTGTAGAAGTTCCAAATGGACTATTGAGGCAGATCCCGGTACAAGTATTCAATACCAAATTTCTAGAACAATTTCTCACACTGGAAAGAGGTCAATATTTTGGCTGATAATAATCGTAAGGTGCATTTCATTAGCAGAGCCCCCTTTGCAGATTTAGTAAGCGACTGTAATCTAAAAGTGATCGATGGTGTATATAAATTCGATCCGCAAAGCATTTTACCAAAACTATTTTTAAAATTTGAAAAGAAATACCTGGCTAGCGTATGGGTGAAAAAGGTGGTTGACTGTGATGTTACTACTATGGTAATGCAGATTATAATGTAGGAAGCATACATTTTAATTTTAATGGCAGTTTAGGAATACCAGAATATTTTATCCGAAAATGCCCGAAGTCATGATTGAAGGATGGCAATTATATGAAGCGGTTATTAATGTACCTGCAGAAGGAGCATTTAATGAATTTAGTATCATATTTGAAAGTCCTACAGCAATGTATATTGATGATTTTAGACTTGTCCCTTTAAAGGCAGCTTCAATGTGCTATGTATACGATCCTTTTACGTTAAAACTGATGGCTAACTTAGATGACAACCATTATGCCACTTTTTACGAATATGATGATGAGGGTAATCTAATCAGAGTTAAAGGAAACTGAGAAAGGTGTTATGACTTTGAAAGAGCATAGAAAGAATATTAAAACAATTATTAATCCATAAATGAAAATGATATTTAAATATTCAAGTATTATTTGTATTGTAATAATTGTAAATACAGTATTTGTGTTTGCACAGCAGATTAAAGATCCTCTCTCGATGATTGTATCTAATTATTCGGCTGGAACCGGTGTTATTGAGACAAAGGTTAAGTATTCATATTTCGCGAATGCTAAAAAAACAGATTTATTAGATTCAATGGTTGTTAATTATGTAGAATCTTCAAAAGCATTATACACGAGTTATGAAGACCAGGAAATACTTTCTACAGATGGTCTTACTATTGTTGTTCTTAATGCTGCAGGTTCAATCGCACTTGTCGAGGGGAAAAGAATGATAACCGACTGGTTAATTTAAGCTAATTTGTCTCAATTCAGCAAAAAGAAGGATTTGTACAAACTTAAAAGAGAACGACAAAGATGTTTGTAGAATTTTGAACCGGGACCAAACGTTGATTCGTTAGATATTATTTACAATTCAAATACTTATTTAATTAAAAAAAATAAAAACTTTATTATAGTCTTGATTTCATACCCTGTCGTAGGCATGGCACCGGGAGTATTTTTGGAAATAGAGTATTTGTATTATAGAAAATTGAAAATCCGAATCATCCCCTATTGAATAGAGATACGTACGTTTTGAATGTTAATCAAATTGGACACCCGGAAGTAAATATATTTCTTATGATATTTCAAACTAAATGGTCATGAATAAGTCAAAAATTTTATCAATTTTAATTTGCTTCTTATTTATTCTTGAAGCAAAAGGACAAACACAAGTCGCAAATTTGGAATTTTAAATTCTATCGGAAGAATGTTTACATTAATGAACTTTCGTTCGACAAGTATTGCACCCGATAGTATTTTAATTGTGCGTGATGATCATTTGTCTTCTACAAATATAATTGATGAAGAAATCGGCAATACCTATTTTGTAAGAGATCATATTATATTTGAAATCAACATTGTTGATAGCACGAGAGTTAAATTACCCTTTGCAGCTGAAATTCATTTGGAATTAACTTTGTTAGATAGCTTAGGAGATACAGTTAGTACGGTCATTACATTAAATGTGAATTACGATACATTACTTACGAATCAAAGACTTTCGGAGGTATATGAATGTGAGAATGGCTATTTAATTTCATCTCAGGTTTTGGATATTGAGACTACAGCAGATTGGGTTATTTATTCTTTAAAACTTCGCAATGAAATCCATACTAGCCGCACAATGGAGAATAATTGCTTGGACCCTATATTAGACTTAAGCTATACAGATGATTTTCCGATCCATCAAGAGTTGATTTTAAATTGGCAAGCTATAGATGGGGTAAAATATGATTTAGAATGGACTTTTGTAGACAAATATTCTCCAAGCTATACATTAATTGGTTATGATACCGAAGACCAACGCAATAATCTTTTTAAGAATAATTCAACCAGAGTAACCCTTGATCAAAATTCTTATGTAATAAAATTGGGGTATCCAGAAGGTCGTTTATTATACAGAGTGCGAGCGGTTCAACTTCATGGTCCTTTTTGTATCATTTAACGGGCCTTGGACATTTGATGAAGATGATTATTATGAGTGCACAGGTTTGGAAAACGATAAGAACTGGACTTTTTTCTGCATCATTTGCCGAAGAAGGAAAACGAAGCACTCAGATTAATTATTTTGATGGTATGGGTAGGAGTCGTCAGTTGAATTCAATTAATGAATCATCACTGACATCTTTGATTTCTAATAATTATTTTAATAAGGAAGGATTAAAGATCTTCTCCTCGTTACCGGCACCCTATAAGTTTGAATCTGAAAACGGCAGAGAAATTACTTATTATGTAAATTTTAATAGAGATGCCAACGATGAAGAATATAATTTTGAAGATGTATCAGCAGATGTATGTAATCTAGGAGCTTCAATAATGAATGTATCTAGTGGAGCAGGGCGATATTATTCCAGTGAGAGTGATTTTCAAGATGATCATCATAAGTTTACACCTGATGCCGGTGGCTATCCATTTTCTGAAACAGTATATAAAAATGATAATACCGGAAGAATCTCAATGCAAGGAGGAGCAGGACCTACTTTAAAAATTAACGGTGGTCATGAAACCAAGTATTTTTATGGAAAGGCAACTCAGGAAGAATTGTATCGACTTTTCAGCTTGGATGTGGGTAATGAAAAGTACTATAATAAAGAGGAGTAATGGACCCTAACGGACAGTTTTCCGTTACTTACAAAGATGGTCAGGATCGAATAATAGCAACAGCCCTTGCCGGTGATGCGCCAGAAGCATTAATACCTCTGAAATGACCCTAGAAGAAGATCAAGATCGTTTAACGGTTAGTTTAATCCGGTCCGAGACTTCTACAAATAATCAAACTATTGAATCAAATACTATTAAATTATCTTATTTTTTCTTGGTGACGGATCCTGGAGAATATGAGTTCAACTATAATATTGCGGACAATCCATTAGCGGTATTTGCCGATTGTGAGCAGGAAAATTTGTGTTACCATTGTAAATATGATATAAATATTGTTATTAGTGATGGTTGTGATGAGCTATATAACCAAAGTTTTGATAACTATGATTTAAATTCATGGAATTCACTTTGCACAAATCAGTATCCTAATTTAGTTCATCCGCCAATAATAATTGATTTTGTAAATCCCGGCCAATACTCAATTACAAAACACTTACATTGAGCAATGACATGCAAGAATTGTATTTGGCTGATTATTTAGAAAAGGCTAGTCTGTAAAACTTACCAGGATTTCTTATTGAAGCTATTGCTGCTATTAGTTTTGATGATTGTGAAATGACATGCGAAGATTGTATTACCAATGTTGGTACTGAAGGTAACTTTTTAGACAAAGCAGAACAAGATTATAATGACAATGGTGGTACAGGAACTTGGAATCAGGATTTACCAGAATATCAAATTGCCCTTGAACTACATAAAGAATTATTAAAAAAATGTGATGAATTTTGTGGAGATATATTGAAATCCGCGTGTGATAAATTTATTGATCAAATGAAAACCGATGTTTCTCCCGGAGGCCAGTATTTTCTTTTTGATGATGATGTGGTGAATAATATTCAAAGCTGCCCTTCCACTCCTTTACCACTATTTTCTGTTTTATGTTCAAATAGCTCGGGTATAGATGCTCCATACAAGACATTAGTATATAAAGATGAATTGAACAATTATATTTCTATTGAAACGGATGGAGGTATTATGAAGAAACCCAATGAACTTTCTTTATCGGAATTTGTTTTATATTTCCAAGCTGAATGGGCAAATACATTGGTCCAACTGCATCCCCGAATATTGTTTAGTTGGTTATTGTGAGACCTTAATTGAACCTAGGATATTCGATGATAAATTGTCAAACATAACTTCATTTCAAGAAGCAGTTGATGAAGGTATGATTAATGCTGATGGGGAATTTGTAGATCTTTTGCTAAGCTCACATGTTAACACTAGTACTAATAAAGACCCAATCTTTAACACATCACCTCAAGCCCCAACTAATTTTTATAGTACTAGTGGATTGGCTGATGATGGTAGAGACGCGATTTTAGCTGCTTTGAATAATTTTAATTCATTTACTGCAGTAGATTATGCTATGTTTTTAGCAAATGATCAATATGATCCAGCTACAGGTGTTTTAAACACAAGTAATACCTATGTTCTGAGCAGTTTGTGCGAAGGGGAGAAAAATTATGTTTGGGAGTTTATTAAAGCAATTTATTTGCAGCAAAAAGCTATTCAGTACAGAGCTAAATATCCTTCAGCGTGCAGAGCACCTATGGTGGGTTGTTCTGCTGATGGTTATTATCAAAATGGTTTCACTTCGGGTGGAACTGCATGTGCAAACCCTGGATTATATGGAATGCCATTCCACGTTTCTTATTGGTCACGCCTTATCCTAATCCATCCAGTAGCTCTTCGAGTACTACGGTAACAAATGTTAACTCAGGATTATCGGATCATGCTGAACAAATTTGCGAATCGTACATGGGTGAATGGTATCAAATTCTTATTAATGAGTGTAATAATTATCAAAATAATCTTCTAGATTTAGCAATAGTTTGGATAAATTCAAAGAAATATGCATTTCTGCAGTAGACGCAACGCATCCGATGGGTGCTTCTAATAACCCTAATACTTTGCCCATTTCATTAACTTTTCAATCTTTTCAAGAAGTTTTGGATTTTTATCCCCTGCAGGAGGTTTATGTAATTCATTATTAATACCAATGCCTCCTGCATATAATCAAGTCTCAACTTCACCTACCGTTCTATATTTGAATAATAGCGTCAGTAATATTCCAACATGTGTTTGTGATGCTTTAAATGATGTGGTGGATGAATACGAAAATTTACTAAGTGTTACTTATACTTAATGCGCTTCAAGATGAATTAGCTGAATATTTAAAGAGAAAACACAATAGCTTTTTTGACAGGAGCAGAAATTCAGAATTTGTTGGATGTTTGTAGTAATAGTAATTGCAATATGCTGATTCATCCAATTTCTTTACCGGATATTATAAGTTGTAAAGTTTGTGTTAATTGTGAAGATGTACGAGCCGCTATTTCTGATTTTGAAAGTGACCCCAGTTTAGCACATTTTAATAGTTCGTTAAACAAGGAAAAATACTTGGCTACTTATTTGAATAGAGAGTTTGGATTTAATTATTTTTGGCAGGATTATGCTGATTTTCTCAAATTCTGCGAAAAATGCGCACCATTTGATGATTGCACAAAAGCTTTTGATGTTTTTACTGCTTGGAGCGATAATGTTAATAATGAACAGAATTATCCATTAGCGGTGTATTTAAATATTAATGTAGGAGTGCATAAAACCAAAGCAGAATGGCTTCAATTTTTGATGAGATATGCGGTGGTTTGGATATTGGACTTGATCTGATTTTTGAGCCTAATATGAATTCACTGACTTGTGATATGTTGGAAGAGGCGATTATTAATTGTTTTACTTACAAAGACATCCCTAATGTCACCGATTTTTACCCCGATTTATTAGGATATCTTTATACAGAGTTTTGGTCGTTTGCAGATGAACAAACATTTGTTGCTTTCTTTTCAAATTGCAGTTTTCAATCTAAACTGGAATTTCATAATCCTAATTTATGCAGTTCTTTGCAATCAATGGCAGATTTAATTAATTCTGCTCAGCCGCCGGTTATTAATGCTAGCGACGTATTGGCTCAGGATGTATTTATTAATGTATTCCCTGATAAATCTTTAATTTATGCAAGGAATGTTCTTCGTTTTTGTGGCTTATACGATCCGCAAGTTACTTGCTCAGATATAAATACTTTATATAATAACTGGCTAGTAGCTGATTTAGATGAACCTATTCCGTTTCATGAGTATGCCAATGAAAGTAATGAATGGAATTATCCAAGTGAATCCTGAGAATTGGTTTAGCTTTTGTAATACAAGTCCCCTCTGTAAACTTTGCTATAAAGACTTGTTAGAAAATCCGGATGTAGATGATGACAATTGCTTTGAGATGTTAATGTCTTTTGCTCAAGCTAATGCACCAAAACGCATGGGAAACTTATTTGCAAGCTTCAGAAGCTGATTTTAATTCGGTGTATACAACTACTTGTATTGAACACGTAAAGGAGCAGCTAGACATGAAAGCCAGGAGAAAAGTAAATTGATACCGATTAATGGAACTAATTACAACCATTATTCTTAAACGCTATACGATAACTTGGGACGTATTAAAGAAGTAGGGAAAATGAGACTTGCATTGTCGCAAGCACCAACATGTCCGGCGAACCAATGTAGTTATCAGTCTTTAGAAATATTGATCACTGCTTCCACTTCATTGAAAACTGAAATAGTAAGAACATTTTATGATGAACAGTTAGTAACTTCATTTGACCAAGAAAATTTATTAAAACGTGTTGCTTCTACAACCTATTCAGATGAATATTTTATAGATCCTTTAATATATAATTCTGCTACCCATTATTCTTATGATTTATCTGGAAATGTAAAAACTGTTTATCAGGAAAATACGAATTCAGTTCCCGGGCACAAGGTTAAACAAATAGATTATGTATTTGACCTCATTTGTGGAAAAGTGAATAAGGTGTATTATCAACATTCTGCTCCTGGCGATATAAAAGCAGATCAGTTTATTCATGAGTATAATTATGATGCGGATAATTCGTTGAAGAAAGTGTCAACCAGTATGAACGATGACTTGTTTGTAACTGATGCTAATTATACTTATTACTTGCATGGACCATTAGCCCGAACATTGCTGGGGGATAGAAAAGTGCAGGGATTAGATTATGCTTATACTATTCCAAGGATGGTTAAAAGGAGTGAATAGCAGTGCTCGTTTGGCTTGGAAAGACATGGGCGCGATGGCTGGATACCGCAAGAATCGCAGATCGATAATCCTAATAGTGATGTTGGTCGGGACGCGTTTGCATTTACGTTGAATTATTTTGATGACGACTACAAACCAGTAGCTGGAATGGCTTGGCATCCGGAGTTAAGTTATAATCCGAATGATTGGATTTCGAATTTTTCTGGAAATTTATACAATGGAAATATCCGAAGTATGACAAATGACCTTCAAGATGTAGACAATAATGTACTAGGTACAGCGTATAAATACGATCAGTTGAACCGAATTAAAGGGACGCATACAATTCATCAACCAAACCTGACCGACTGGAAATGGGACTTAAACTCAGTAGAGGATAATGCCTTTGAAGAAACCGGAATTCAATATGATAAAAATGGTAATATTCAGAATTATATCAGATTGGATCAAACCGGGAATGTAATGGACAATTTAGAATACGAATTGGATCCTATTTCTTCTACAAAAAACAATAGATTATATCGTGTAAAAGATTTCGCTACCACTTCTTTTGATGGAGATATTGAAGATGAAAATTTTTATTCTTATGATGATGATGGTAATTTGACATCTGATTTCTTAGAAAACATTGATATATTTTGGAACAATTTTGGAAAAGTAGATAGTATTCGTGAGAAGAATGACAGATGGGCTTTAGGATTTTCCTATGATGCTAGCGGAAATCGTATCGAGAAGCGATATCATCAAACAGGATTAGCAAGTGATTTATTTACTTACTATATTCGCGATGCGCAAGGAAATGTAATGGCCACCTACCAACGCGAAATCACCTCTGTTGGCGAAAAATTTTCGCTTCTTGATTGGAGCGTATATGGTTCTGCTCGGTTGGGCTTGGCGCAGGTAGCAAACAATATTCTATGGACATCCGGATCGTATGATCCGCCAACTTGACAGCACCATCCTTAACTTCCAAGGGATCCTCCTGCAGTTATGAGCTCACCAATCATTTAGGAAATGTATTAGCTGTAGTAAGCGATTTAAAACGTATGTGGACACAATAGGGAGCGGGGTACCTAATTATTGGGATTACAGCATGGCAAATATTTTATCCGCTCAAGACTATTATCCCTTTGGTATGCTTATGCCGACCCGTGGTGTAACTACAAAAGAATACCGTTTCGCCTTTAACGGGAAGGAAAACGATAATGAGGTGAAAGGAACAGGAAACCAACAGGATTACGGATTTAGAATTTATGATCCTCGCCTTGGAAGATTTTTAAGTATTGATCCTCTGACAAAAGAATTTCCTTGGTATACACCGTATCAATTCGCTGGTAATAATCCGATTTGGGCTAAAGATTTAGATGGTTTAGAAGAAGATATAGTTGTTGGAAAACAAGCACAAACAGAGCCAGTTTTAAAATTATCAGACGAAAATCAGATTAAATATGAACTAGTAAGAGCAGCAGTTGATGCATATGTTGAGCAAGTTTATTCAGGGGAAAAGAATGTAGGACCTGAAAAGCAATATGCAAAGGCCGTAATAACCATGAGGTCATTTGCAGTTAAGGAAAAAAATGATAATTATATAGTTGTAATAAATATAACATCACCAAAAGCTGATGGAAAAGATAGCCCAGTCATGGACTATTTAAACAAGGAGGTAAGAGAGGAAATAATAGAAAAGAGTTACAAGTATTTGGTCAAATAGTCTTGGACCTAACACCAAAAGCTGCAAAAATTTTCTCTCAAGTCGTTGGCTATGTTTTTACTGATGGAGAAATTGGTAAAGATGACACCCCATTTAAACCCATGAATCCAGTACAAGAAGTTCTATCAAAAGCTCAACATTATGAAGCAAAAAAGAGTTTGCAGAGTGATGTAACGAATGCTGTGAGGGATGCAAACAATAATTTTGCACCGAGCGAATCTACACAACCTATTAGATAGAATGACAAAAACAAAGCTAAAAAATCGGAAAATGTATATAAGGAAGATAATAAAAGAGAGCCAGTTTCTATATGGATTATTATATTGGAAGCGATCAGGCGTCTGTTTCTTCGTCACTAGTAAGTTTATCGCCTCTTTTTTCGTTGCTATTTTATTTTCAATCAATTGCTATTCCCAATCTGATTTAAAAATAACACAAGAAAATAAACTGTCTTATTTTATAATAAAGGCCTTTAACGAATATCAATCTAAAAATTACTATGGCGCCCTCAACACTTGCGAAGAAACCTTAAAGATATTTCAGAATGATTCAACAACTTATAATTGTCAAGGCTTAATATTTCTAAAATTGTGCCAATTTGAGAAAGCGAAAATTGCTTTTGATAATGCAATTAGATATTCAAAGCAATTTGAGGATGCTTATTTTAATAGGGGATATTTAATGGCCGAAATGAATAATTTTAAAGATGCCATCGATGATTACAATATGGTTATAAAAATTAATGGAAGTAATAATGAAGCAAAATTAAATAGAGCTTTGGTAAATATTGAAACGAAAGAATATGAAAAAAGTATTGAAGATTTAAGTGAACTGCTTTTAAAAGATAGTAATAATATTACGTTGCTGGGAAATAGGGCTTTTGCCTATTTTATGTCAAATAACCATGTTTTAAGTAAGGTCGATTGTGAAAGAGGATTATCAATTGAATCCAAAAGTAGATTTTTTTTAAAATATAGTACATTAAATGAATTGGCGTTAAAGGATTTTACAAAGTTTTGCTTACAATATAGTAAATCAAAAAAGGCAGAAGTGCAATTTGAAATTGAGATTGATTCACTTGCTAAAGAGAAGTGTAAATGATATTGACTGGTCTGGATGAATTTATGCTTAAAATTATTTTAAATTGACTATGTTTTGGTTGATAATATTATTTCAGCCAATTTAATAATGTCCCTATATACCCTCTCCCAGAATAATGAAATATCGGATTCATTTCTAGATAGGAGATTTGGCTGGGAGGTTTTCCTTGGACAGTTATTCCTGTTGAAGAACGTGGCAGATACATGAAAGCGCTTGAAGCTGCCAGTGTAGAGCAAGACATTAAAATGTTTGCTGAATTCATAGCCTATCTTGTAATTGAAGGAATGAAAGGAACTCCAGTAGCAAAGCTTGAGGGAAAATAAATGCATATAATTGAGTAGAATTTTCCGGGAATTAGTTGAAGAAGCTACTACTCCCCTTTCAAAGGAAAAAAGCGATCAAGTTCAGTTCGCATTTTACTTAAATCCTTTTGAATATAACGTTCGGTGGTACTAAGATGATGATGACCCGCAAATAATTGCACCTCTATTAAGCTCTTACCTTGCATTAGTAAGTTGACAATTACACTTTGACGTACCGTTTTTGGATTTAATTTTCTATGCGGAAACAATTTCCTTTGTGATTCTATTAAATAATGAAACCCATCGTGAGTTTCCGGGTTGCCTAATTTTCCAATAAATAACTGATCACTTTTGCCTTTAATGAGAAAAAGGTCTATCAAAAGTAATGTAGCGTTTGTAGGCTGCAACTTGATTTGGATATAGTTTTAACAAACGAGAGCAATTAAAACTATCAAAAATATACACTACCTCCTTCGCTAAACTAACATCATGAATGGTAAGCGATGCTAATTCACCCGTTGTTAATCCCTGGTAGATATAAAATGAAATAGCAAGATAATCACGCCATTTCAGTAAATCATATCTGTTTTTCCTGTTCAATAAAAGTGAAAGTTCGTCAGGTGTGAATAAATTTTGAAATTGAATGTCTCTCTTATTTAAATCATTAAGCCTTATATTAATGGTTGGATCGTCAACCCTAATATTATTTAGAAGTAACCATTTATAGTAATTCTTGATTCCATAAAATTCAGTTTGTACATACTCATTCCGAAAACCTTTATGACGAAGCGCATTTATATAAAATATGACATCACTATAACGGGCATGTATTGCATTACTTTCTCCAAAAAATAAATGCAGTTTTTCTATGGCATAGAGATACCTTTTTACACTACTCGGTGTAAACTTACTATTAAGGTAATCTTTAAGCTCAATCATAATTTCTTTTACTTTTACCTTTGCGCAAATGATTTCTTTGATTCCACTTCCAATGATTTCCCTTTCCTTTCAAGTAATGTTGAGTGGTATCAATTGAATTATGTCCTAGGAAATTCCTGATTAAATTAATGTCCATGCCGTTTTCTAATAAATGAGTAGCTATTGAATGGCGCAATATGCAAGTTAATTTTCACATGCGAAAGATTTGATCTTTCTACAATTCGTTGGATTAAAAGATATGCTCTTGATCCTTCTAATTTTATTCCATTCTCATCTACAAGTAATGGAGTAAAATCACCAGACGACTTGGATTTGCTATGGTAAGAAGACAAATAATTTATAAAATTAGTTTGCAGATGCCTACTTATTGGTACCTCCCTACGTTTACTAAATTTCCCTTTCCTAACTATAACCTTCCATTGTAGGCAATCAATATCAGATATTAAAAGATCTTGTCCTTCGCTTCTTCTTAAGCCACATCCATAAAATAGAGAAAGTAATATTCGTTCTAAGTTTGTCTCGCAAGCATTGAATAATTTACGAACTGAAGCTATAGAGATGGCTTCAACTGTTTTGGAAAAATACTTTGGAAATTTTATCTGCACAATTGGATTAAAAGTTATGGCTCCGGTGTTAAACAGCCATCTAAAAAAAGTTCTTAGAGCATATACATGATGATTAGGCGTAGAACCTTGTAATACTTCTGTTGAATTCGACTTAGGTCTATTTGTTAGATGCTGGAAAAAGTGTAACAAATGAGTGGAGTTGCATTGATGCGGAAATTCAATATTATTACACTCTGCAAATAATATAAACTCATGAATACATGCTTTAAGCTCCCGACAGGTAGTTTTAGTCAAACCTCTTGCCATATTGTTCTCTTCGAAACTTAAAAGTATCGCTTGCCAACGCTCTGAAAGTATGACGGCATTCATGAAAATTCTTTCTAAACAAAACGCAAATCCCTTTTATGAATTGCTTAGTTTCAAATTTTAGACAATTGGATGACAAAAAAACAATTTTTTTACTGTTCAATCTCCTATGTTGCCCCCTCGCAAATTTTATGTTGAATCAATAGGAGGGTTTTTAAATGAGCCACAGATGGCTTAAATACCTCCATAATGGAGAATTTGGTAAGGAGTAATTCTGGAATAAGGTATATGACGAAATAATTGAATTAGCTGAGTTGTTAAAAGATGAAATGGTCGAGGATAATTAACCATATATTCTAGTTTAAACTGTTCGAAAATGGGGGTACTTACAGTTTACTTCCTCTAAATTATTCCTATATCGGTGAAATTTACAAGGTGATTTCGCAACAATATTTCTGAATCTTTCTTTACTAGTAAGAATATGTTGGAATGCTTCGAAAATTTTTCAAAACTTAAATAGCTAACCAAATCGAACTCTTTAACATGATGGATGCTTACCCGAGAGATTACAGAACAAGCAAAGCGTATAAAAATAAAAGCGCAAAGCTGTTTTGCTTTGCGCTTTTATTTATAAGCTCTAAGCAAAGTCTCTTACAAGGAAAACTATCACAACTCTTTTTTACTAAAAAGACTGTAATATTGATTAACTAGTAAATCTTTCCTATTAAACAAGAATAATGAAATAAATAATGAAATAAAAGCTGTAAGCCCAAAAAATAGCAACTGTAGCTTATATCTAAAATTAACATTTCTATATAATTACACTTGTAATTTTTAAGGATTAATAATTCCAGCTCCTGTTCTGATAAAGAATTCTTCATTGATTTTGTAATAACAACTTTAATGGGTCTCTCTATGTTTTTTAATTCTTTCACGTAATGCAAAGACAAATAAATTCCGATTGCAGAATAAATTAATAAAATATAGGGAATAAATTTTTTCATTTGTTTTATTTTGAATCAACAGGTGCTTTAGTTTCTAACGATTCTTTCTCACCCGGGGTAACTTCTGTAACTCCCGTATTATATCCAGCCTTTTTAAGTTCCGACAAACTCTTTAAACTTTTAGAAACATCTAATGGAGCGGTAACACCCCTTAACAACTTACTTCCTCCTGCTTCTAGCCCATCGCTTGCACAAGTAGTACAATTTTCTCCATTAAATCCTTGAAAGGGGGCAAATAGATCATAGTCAGAGTAAAGTACTGCTTCGCTATTTTTATCTTTTATCGCTTCATCAACTACGTCAACACCTTCTCCTCCCTTTGCAGGGGGACTTGCATTAATAATTTTGCATAATACTCCATAATTTTTTCCTTATTAACCTTCTCTTTAGAAATTTCATATACCTTAAACCTTTCACCATATTTTTTAAACTCATCCTTATATATTTATCTGCAGCTTTTCCAACTAAATGAACTAGCACCCCACCTTCTCCATACCCACCATAAGTATAAACATGTTTAACTCCTTTATCATCAATTACGGATAAGAAAGTATGGCCGCCTCTTTTAACATCAGTGTAAACACGCGCTTCCAACCCATCCCAATCAACAGCCCAAATTGGAGTATTAGAAGCAAATTGATATGGAGTTAATTCTGGAAATTTCTTTGTTAAAGGGTCAACAGATAAAAACCTTCCTAGTCTTGGATCATAATTTCTAAATCCGTAATCCTGTTGGTTTCCTGTTCCTTTTACCTCATTATCGTTTTCTTTTCCATTGAATGCGAAGCGGTATCCCGTAGTACAAGTTATCGGAAAATACGTTGGCGATATTTTTGAAAATCCATTCATAGATTAAAAATACAGTTTTTTTGATTAAGAAAAATTCGTTCCCATGATTTTTTGTTTAGATGAGAATTTCAATTAAATATTAGGAAATAGAATTAATGTTGATTGTTTAGCACTTAGAAAATAAGTCCCAATCCAAGCACAGTTTAACTGGTCTATAAAATCAATAGTTAAAATGTCTATTTAAAACTGTTCGAAAATGGGGGTACTTACATTGCCACTTTGAACTACTGAATAAGATTTAAGACAATGATCGCAATACAATTTTAAAAGTAGTAGATTCATACCTGAAATCAGCACAAACTAATTCTATTCGTAGAAAATATAAATAAAAAAGTCGTAATTTTTATTGCGTTTCAATTACTTATTCTTTATACTCTTCAGGAAACCAGTTCAAGTAACCTTTTTCTTTAAATTCTACCCACAAATCTGAAACCTCTCTAAAATTTGGACTCCCATTTGTAAATTTAGACAACTCAGTACTGAACTTTTCTTCATTTTCAAACCGATAGGCTTTTTCTTTTCCTGGAATAATAATGTGCCAAGTAGTATCTCTGTTCTCCTGTACAAGAATCCACTTGTCATAGTAAAAAGCAACAATTACTGAATCCATGACATCCACTTTAACGACCTCCATAGAACCTTCTGAACTGTAACTATCAAATAAAAACCAAGGACCTTTAAGGCTTTCTGTACTCCCAATATAACAGGGAAATTGTCGGTATTCGAATTAATCCATATTCTCTTATTTCAGTATAAAATTTATCCCTATCGCTTTTACAACCATTTAAAACAGTCAACATGATTACACATGACGTGAAAATTATTTTTATAGAACCTCTCATAATTATTTCTTTTTATATTTCTTATGCCAAGCTCCGTAAGTTGGTAAATACTCACTTCCTCCGATGCCTTGCCACATAATATTCAGAGGTGTAACAATTCCATTATAAAGTAAGCTTTTATCGCTTCCTGTTGATAAATCTAAAGCTCCTTCAACCCTAAAAGTAACCCCCATTATTCCAGCCGCTGTGACCTCTACTCTTGCTCTAATAACATTTCTTCCTATAGCCCATGTTTCTGGTGTCAATGCCATTTCCCATGTATTAGGAAATAACCCCACTGATAAAACGGGAGAAGCTACAAATGTTATTGCTTGTATCGACATTGGAAGATAAGTATTTGGAGTGCCTCCAAAATAGATAAGCTCTTCAGGCATGTCAAAAGCAAAAGCTTCTTTTCCAAATCTTTTATCTCCAAGTACAAGACTTTTAATTCTTTGTTCATATTGTGCTATACCATCTTCTATTTTCATATTTTGAAGAATTCCTCCTTGGAAAATAGCCCCATCAGCACTATTTAAAGAAGCACCTATTGTGGCTGAAGCTGAGTTTACATTTTGAATATCTCCATGTTGTGACGGGTCATAATTCACGTAATTACCAGTATATTTTCCTCCAGTTCCTAATGCAGTGGGATTCCATATTTTTGTTTTTAACCCCTCACCATACAACATTTTTCATCGTTACTGGGTGCATATCCATCACTCATTTTCATTTTCTCTCCATTAGGATTAACTATAGTATCTCTACCATTCGGATCAGTAAACCAAATGGGATTATTTGCAAAACCTGCATAAGGACTTTCCCATGCCTTTGGCTCGGGATCAATATTCCATCTCCTGCCTAAGCGTGTATCATATTCCCAATATTCTGCAGTGTTATGATTTCCTAATCCAGATATCTCATCAACCTTCTCTTGTCCATTAAAGGCGAAACGGTAACCCGATTTAATCGCGAAGTATTCATAGTAAAATATTGAATACGAATTAGTTACATCAAATCTGAACTTAGAATTATTAATAAAAATAACGAAAAAACAAGTCTTTGCCATTAAATAATAGAAAAATTTGAAAAGGAAATCTTATAATTCTAAACTGGAATCAACCATTAAGGTCTAATCGTTTGTCTTCTTCCTACTAAAAAAAGATTCCGTAACCTGGCTATAAATAACCAGGGCAAAGGTCACCACTACTATCGCTATCGAAACATTCATCATATCTTTCTGTCTTTGTTGGATGCAAAAATAGAGATAGAGAAACAATTTAATTTTAAGAAAAAGTTAAATGAATTAACAATTAGCTGTTGATTTTACGAATGCTATGCAAACTCCAATTCTTTTTTTAACTTTTTTGGAGTTGTTTTCGAATGACCATTTTTTAAAGGCGATCTATTTTCAACGGCTAATTTTTTCAATTTGTTTTCTTTTCTTTTTTGGCGCTCTCGTTCTAAAATAATTTCACGTGTGCCATCAAGGTATCTCCAATAATCATCCCCATAATGTACAAAAACTTCTTGGCCAGGTTGAATCGTACGAGTAGCCACAATAAATACTTTCTGAACGCCATCTCTGCGCTTAATTTCGTATTGCGCGTTGTTTCTGAGTCCGTTTACTCTACCTACACCTCTGGCATCATTGGCATAACGACCAAAAGCCCAGGGTGTAAAATAGGCATCTACACAAAGATTGTTAGTCATAAAAAATGCGTAGCCCTCATGACCTTCATTCGATCTTCTCTCGCATTCTGCCCAAGTTACGATTTCACCTTCATATTCGCATACAATGTCGCCACGCTTGAATTCAACAAGTGCAAAGAGGCCTTTGCCTGCATTAGGAAGTTGACTGGTTTTGATTTTTACTACTCCATTGGAGTCGACTAGAGTACTTTTCGCCTTTTTTGAAATTTTCATAAGGCTGCAAAGATAGTAGGTCTAAGTCATTAAAAGAGTTAATGACGAAAATTCAATGATGATTTATTAGTTGAAAAGAGGGTGGGAGTTTATTTCCGACCTGAACAAATGTATACCGGATTAAGAATTGGTTTTCTTTGCTCTAACATCAAGATATTGTTGCCATACTACGCATAATATGCCTAATACAATAATAAGAATGGATACAGTTTTCATTTTTTATTTTTTTGATATAACTCAAAGTTCGGTCGACAAAGTACTTTATGCCCATTATTTTTGGCAAATAGTCATTGAAGTAGGGTGAAAAAGGTATTGATTTGTTGTAGAACTCGAGAAAGGAGATTATATATTCTGCTCTAAAAGATTTTTTTATTTTTCATCTAGCTGATAGAAATAGTTAAAATTAAAGGGATACAAGGCGGAGTAGAAATGATTTCTTGAATTTGCCTTTTTCTACTATCCGATAGAAATTTTAGAGAATCCTTAGAAACAGCTTCTTGAACTATTATTCGATCTAAGAGTCGAATGGCTTCTTTCACACTGGCAATGTTTACTAATGTCAGACTTAATTTTCCTTGTCTTCTTTCAGTTTACACGCATGCGGATGTAGTTGAACGAATTTTAAGATATTGGTAAATAGTGGACTTTGGAAATAGGCCGAATCTTGATTGGAAATAAAGTATGCTTTTAAGGTTTTGTTTTTTAGAAGTATTTTTTCAAATCCTAACTTTTTTGCTTGCCATCGTAATCGAATGGTGTCCATAAGTACAAAGACCTGCGGTGGAACAGGCCCAAATCTGTCTTTGAGTTGTTCTGCAAATTTTAAAAGGGTTTCTTCTGTTTCTATATCGTCTAACTCTTTGTATAAATGTAGTCGCTCCGCAATGTTCTGAATGTATTCTTCCGGAATACGCATTTCCATGTCGGAATCAATCTGACAATCTCTTACGAAAGTTTGATTTTCTTCGGGTGGAAACAGATCTTTAAAGTCGGAGTCTTTAAGCTCTTGAATCGCTTCATCCAGAATTTTGTGATACATCTCAAAGCCGATGTCGGAGATGAATCCACTTTGCTCACCTCCTAACATGTTTCCGGCACCACGGATATCTAAATCTTTCATAGCAACATTAAACCCGCTTCCTAAGTCTGCATGTTCTTCAATAGCTTTTAATCGTTGTCGAGCTTCAGGTGTAAGTACAGTTAGGGGCGGCGCTAACAAATAACAAAATGCTTTTTTATTGGATCGACCAACACGACCACGCATTTGATGCAAGTCGCTTAGTCCAAAGTAATGTGCATTGTTGATGATGATTGTATTTGCATTACTGATATCGAGTCCCGATTCGATGATGGTAGTAGCAATAAGTACATCTGCATCACCTTCAATGAAGTTTACTAAAACTTCTCTAGTTTTTCACCATCCATTTGTCCATGACCAACACTCGTCTTCACATCTGGACAAAGTCTACGAATCAAGGTTTTCAATGTCGTGAATGTCTTGTACACGATTGTGGACAAAGAACACTTGTCCGCCTCGAAATTTCTGATTAATCGCTTCTTTAATAAGATGCTCGTTAAATACATGTACTTCGGTAGTAACAGGATGTCGATTCGGTGGCGGTGTGTTGATGATGCTTAAATCGCGTGCGCCCATCAAAGAGAATTGTAGTGTTCTTGGGATCGGTGTTGCGGTAAGTGTAAGCGTGTCTACATTTACACGGATGGATTTTAATTTTTCTTTAGCTGCTACCCCAAATTTTTGTTCCTCATCAATGATCATTAATCCAAGGTCTTTGAATTTGATGTCCTTGCTTAAGATGCGATGCGTACCAATAATGATATCAATTTTCCCTTCTGCAAGTCTTTTGAGCGTATTCGTTTGCTGCATCGTACTCTTAAAACGATTCAAATAATCAACAGTGCAAGGAAATTCTTTGAGTCGCTCTGAAAATGTTCTATAATGTTGTAATGCTAAGATGGTAGTAGGAACCAGTACGGCAACTTGTTTTCCGTCACAAATGGCTTTAAACGCAGCTCGTATGGCAATCTCCGTTTTTCCAAAACCCACATCGCCACAAATTAATCGGTCCATTGGAAAATCTTTTTCCATATCACGTTTTACATCATTGGTAGATTTGCTTTGATCTGGAGTATCTTCGTACATAAAAGATACTTCCAACTCCGTTTGTAAATATGAATCTTTCGTAAAAGCGAATCCTTTTTGGGCCCTCCGTTTTGCATAAAGTTCGATCAGATCTTTGGCAATGTCTTTTACTTTTTTCTTGGTCTTTTGTTTTAAGGTAGACCATGAAGTGCTGCCAAGCTTATTGAGTGAAGGGGAGGCTCCGTCCTTGCTGGTATATCTTGCAATACGATGTAAGGAGTGAATGCTGATGTATAAGATGTCATTATCACGATACACAAGTCGAATGGCTTCTTGCGGTTTTCCGTTGACGTCTATCGTTTCTAAACCAGCAAATCGACCGACACCATGATCAATATGGGTTACGAAATCTCCCGGTTTGAGACTATATAATTCTTTTAAAGTGATGGCTTCGCTCTTGCTGTAATTCTTTTTAAGACGGAATCGGTGATAACGATTGAAAATTTGGTGGTCTGTATAACAAATAAGTTTTAAATCTTCGTGAATGAATCCTTGATGTAAAGCAGTATGTATAGTATGAAATTTCAATTCAACACCTTTATTTTCTTCTGTTTTGGGTAGGTCTTCGAAGATGGAATATAATCTTTCCGATTGTTTCGCGGATTCTGAAAATAAGAAGTTGGTATAGGCCTTTTTCTGATTTGAAAAGAGATCATCTAAAAGTAATCCAAAGTTTTTATTAAAGTGTGGTTGTGGTTTGGTGTTATAAGAAATTACTTCTTGAGGCGAAAAATAAGTTTTGTTTCCCAGTTCAACAATAATATGCTTTTCTAATTTTTCTTGGAATGAATCAGGCGAATCAAATAAATCGTCAACTTTTCTAATCGCTTGTTCATCGTCTATCTTTATTATATCTCCGAATTTCGCTCTTACTTTTTCCATAGAAGCTTGGATAGACGAGAGGGAGTAATTCAAATCTTTAACATAAAAAAATAGTATTGTCAGGAAGGAAATCAAAAAACGACTCGTGCTCTTCTGTTATCAGCCCTGACTGAATATTAGGTATAAGAGTAACAAATCCTAAACTTTGTTCGCTGAGTTGTGTGGATGGGTCGAAGCTTCTGATCGACTCAATTTTATCTCCATATAATTCAATTCGAAAAGGGAGCTCATGTGCAAATGAATAAACGTCCATGATGCCACCTCTAATTGAATATTGTCCGGGCTCAAAAACAAAGTCAATTCTTTCAAACTTATTTTCCTGAAGAAACTCCATCAGGAACTCAAAGGTGATTTTTTCCCCTACTTTGATGTCAAGTGTATTTCTCTCCAACGTTTTTTTAGTAATTACCCTTTCTAGTGCTGCTTCTGCATCGGTAACTACAATGAAATGATCTCTGCTTTTATTAATTCTTGTTAATACTTCAGCACGTTGTAAAATATTGCCATTGTCGGGCAGGTCTATTTGGTAAGGCTTTTTATAGGAGGAAGGATAAAGAATGGCTCTGCCAACACCTAATATGTTTTCTAGGTCGTTTTGAAAATAGGCCGCCTCTTCACGATCACCAAATATAAATAATGCAGCATGGCGGTGTTCTTTGAACAAAGCAGCTAACAAGAGCGCATCTGATGATCCTGTTAGTCCATCCAAATGAATGCGATCACATTCACTTTTAAGCAATAGTTTTTCGAGCCGACGTGATTCCGGCTGATTTAATATTTTCTGAAGTACACTATTTAAATCCAATATTTATTTAAACTTGATGCTCAAGTTCACAAATTGTACTTGAGTAATTTGATATTTATCAAGCCTCTCTCCCCCTCCTTGTTCTCGCGAATTTGGGAGGATGGAGAGGGCCGCGAAGCCTCGCGAGGGGAGAGGCAAGTTTTAATGTGCGTTTATTTTGTTTTGATGTTGTTTATGAAATTGTCTCGGATTAGATGTAAATTAAATAGTAAAGATCTCTTTGTACATTGGAGTTATTCATTTTGGCATTAATCAAATGCCGGACAACTTGCTTTTTTCTTTTTTCTTTTTCCGCTTCGGTTTCCTGAACTTTTATTTCTTCCCTTTCCAGATTCTTTATCATTGAATGGAGAATAAAGTAATGATAATCCTGCGAACGCGTAGGTGTCGTTATCTTTAGGATTTCCTCTGCCAAATCCTTTCCGTGGGTATCCAGTAGCCAAATTACTTGCCATTTGAATAGCAAGAGCTCCAAGAGGAGTACCTGCCAATTCTGTAGAATCTGCATAAGAATTACTTAAGTCATCAAAATGATCAGTTAAGGTAAAATGATTTACAATTTCTAATCGTAGCGCAAGAGAATTTGTTAATTTGAATTCCACGCCAATTCCATACGGAAAAGAAAAACTATAATCTTTATAAGGAGATTCGTATCCACCACCCTCGATATTTTGACCTTCTGTCCCTAAAGGTCGTAATTCAATTTCATTACCATTTAAAATAGCTATCGGGTTATGGTGAAAGTAGGAAACTCCGCCTACTAAGTACGGAGTTACTTTTCTTGTTTCTCCATTTTTATAACCTAATATTCGGTATTCCACTTGCAGTGACGTATGCCACATCTCATTTCTGAAATGTAGATTCCGGCGAAGATTGAAATCTTGAATCGCTAATGAATCGGCACCTACTACTTTTGCAGATGCATAAGATCCTGTAATATAAAAATGTTGACTTGCTTTATATAAGATGCCGGCCTTCCAGTAATGTGAAAATAGTTTTTGATGGGTTAATAAACGATCATTCATATCCCCATAATACCAAGTAGTACCTCCTCCTGCGAAGATTCCCCACCTGGATTGTGAATGTGACACAAAGATACACTTAAAAAAGAAGGACAATTAATAATTTTTCTTTCATGTTTTCACTAAATCTATTTCGAACGAGTTAATATGTTGCCAGTCATCTCTGAAGGTGGAGCAATGTTCATTAACGACAATAAGGTGGGCGCAACATCTGCTAATCTGCCGTTAATAATCGAATAATTTTTATCGTTGGATACTAAAACGCAGGGGACTGGATTAGTAGTATGTGCCGTATTAGGAGATCCATCTTCATTCTTCATTTTGTCCGCGTTTTCGTGATCGGCAATGATGATAAATATATAATCTTTGTCTAATCCAGCTTTGACAACTTCACTCAAACATTGATCTACTGTTTCAACCGCTTTTATAGCAGCTTTTATATCGCCAGTATGACCCACCATATCAGCATTTGCATAGTTGAGACAAATAAAATCAGTTTGATTTGCTTGAATTACTTGAATAACTTCTTTCGTAATTTCAAAGGCGCTCATTTCAGGTTGTAAATCATAAGTAGCCACCTTGGGCGATGGTACCATTATGCGATGCTCTCCTTGAAATGCTTCTTCTCTTCCTCCGTTGAAGAAAAAGGTCACATGCGGATATTTTTCCGTTTCTGCAATGCGAAGTTGTGTTTTATTATTTTGTTCTAATATTTCACCTAACGTTTTGGTGAGATTGTCTTTCTCGTAAATTACATGTATCCCCTGGTAGGAATCATCGTATCGCGTCATGGTGACATAATGCAAAGGAATTGTATTCATCGAAAATTCCGGCATGTCTATTTGCGTGAGTACTTGAGTAATTTCTCTACAACGATCCGTTCGAAAATTAAAGCAGATCACTACATCATTTTTTTGGATGGTTCCTATGGCTTTATTGTTGGCATCAATAATAACGATGGGTTGAATAAATTCATCAGTAATATTTGCTTGATAAGAATTCTGTAGGGATGATTTCCAATCAAGACTTGGATTCCCTTTGCCGAAAATAAGAGCATCATATGCAAACTTGACGCGTTCCCATCGCTTGTCGCGGTCCATTGCATAATAGCGGCCTGTGATGCTGGCTATTCTTCCTGTTGTGTTTTCTAGATGGGATTGAACTTCTGTTAAGTATTGTAATCCACCTCTTGGATCTGTATCTCGACCATCTGTAAATGCATGGATGAAAACTTTTTTTAATCCATATTCATGCGCTAAGGTGCAAAGATGCTTGAGATGGTTGATGTGTGAATGTACTCCACCATCAGATACTAAGCCCATCAAATGAAGGGCGGTGTCATTTTCTTTTGCTTTTTTAAAAGCTTCGATCAACACGGGCTGTTGATCCATGCTTCGTTCACGCACTGCCTTGTTGATATTAGCCAATTCCTGCCACACAATTCTTCCAGCGCCAAGATTGAGATGGCCCACTTCCGAATTCCCCATCTGTCCTTCCGGTAAACCAACATCTTCTCCTGAAGTGAGAAGTTGAGCATGAGGAAAATCAGCAAGTAAATGATCCATGAAGGGCGTGTTCGCCTGTGATATTGCATTGCTTATACTATCAGGCGCAAGTCCCCATCCATCCAATATAATTAAAGCGGTTTTTTGCATGCAATTATTACTTACTATTTGTTCTTCGCAAAGTTATTCAAAATATTGCGAGGAGCTATTATATTGCACTTGGAAATTTTATTTCGAAAATCGTTCCTTTTGGATAGTTGTCTCTGACTTTGATAGTCCCTTTATGCAGACTCACAATGTGTTGAGTAATGAATAGTCCAAGCCCAGTCCCTTTAGTTCTTCGGGTATCTTCATTGCCAATGCGATAAAATTTTTCGAAAATTCTTTGTTTTTCGTGTTCAGGAATACCATGTCCCTGGTCAATAACCTGTACCAATACATAGTCGCTTGTTTTGCTTACTGTGATTTCAATCTTACTGCCTTCGGGTGAATATTTCTCTGCATTTTCAATGAGATTGAAGAAAAGTGAGCTTAATGCTAATCGATCTCCATGAAGAATAATACCTGGAGGAATGAATTTAACAATGGAATGATCGTGATCAATTCTTGAAATGTATTCTTCAATTAGTGATTCTAAGAATTGTGAAAAATCAAGTTGCTCAAAATAAAATTCGAAATTATCACTCTCAAGTCTTGCTGCAAAAAGTGCATTTTCTACTAAATTATGAATTCTTTCAGTTTCAATAAGTGATCTTCTGATGATGGTTTGCTGTTGATCGCGTTCCAATTCACGTTTCTGTAGCGTTTGTAAATTTAATTTGACAGCAGCTAATGGAGATTTGAATTCATGGGTAATGGAAAGTAAAAAATTTTTCTGTTGTCGTGCTAAATTAAACTCTTTTCTAAAGGCTTCCTTGGTTTTGTAAATCCCAACAATGAGCAGGGCAAGAAAAACAGATCCTTCACCACCAATCATCCACATCCTTTTCTTTAACTCATTATTAAAAATTAGTCTTTCAGCCTTAATTTCTTGTTCATTAAGATGACTAAGGTTCGAAATTTCAATTCGATGTTGTATGATCTCTTTGTTGAGATCAATTAACATATATGCCCACCAAGAGAATTGAAGCAGGATGTATGCAACGAGGATATAAAAGATAAGAAGTGGTTTAGCCATACTTTGTAAAATACAAAGGTAAAGCTATAAAATTAATCGTCAATCTCGGTATTGGTGGTGTTTCCGTCGACTGTTTTAACCGGAATCCAAGTGCCTTGAGGGCTTAAGAATTCGATGGTATAATGGTCAATACCTGTATCCCAAAACTCATATTTATTCCAGTAAAGATAGGTTCTGTAATCTTTCCATTTTCCATCAAGCACAATAGATTTTCCAATATTACTCTCTTTACCATCCATATTGCAATCGTTGACGACGATGACTTTGTACGTATAACTTTGTTGCTGAACGTCTACATCGGAGTCAATGTAGAAAGTGGCATTGAATGGTGTTGTCCCTACTAAACTGAAGTTGATGTTATCGGTACTTCGATATACCTTGTATTCGAGAACTCGATTCGGATACAAAACAGGAACCATCCATTCCGTTAAAACATTGGAGTTATCAATGACGGTTGACCTTACAATATTACTCTGTTGATTTAAGAGAACATTTACTGGCCAAATAGCAGAGGTGTCGCTGAATGAATTAAATGGAGTTCCACATAGATCCAATGCTTCTATTCGGTATTCATATTGGTGAGGACATAAGAGGGTAGAATCGGTATAATTTAAAGTGTTATTTGAGACATTAGCAATTAATACCGGACTTCCGTTTGGTCTTTCTTTTCGTTAAAGGTTGTAAGAACTAATCGGACATCCAATATAAGGTGTCCAGTTAATGAAGATGATTAATCCGTTTTTACTGGTGCTAACGTCAATTGTTGTATGTGCCGTAGAGCTGGAAAGTGGCAACTCATATCCGCAACGATCCGTAGTTTGAATTAAATAAGTGTATGTATTATTTTTAGTGTTCAGACCGTTATCTGTGTAGCTGCTTGTGTTTGCTGTACTTTGTAATATCGGATTGTTGTCTGTATAAATTAAATTCCATGATGAAGTTACTGGATTGTATCGATACAATTTGTAAGCGGCAATGTCGGATTCGTTTCCGTTGAACCACGTAATTATTACCTGATCGTCACTTAATACACTCACAGAAGCTATTGGACTCACCGCCGGAGGTATGGTATCATAGATCTCCAGGTAAGTTGGATTAATCAGGGTGTCACTACAACCGTTGCTATTGGTGACAATGAGGGATACAGCGTATATTCCAGGAGATGAACTGATGATTCCAGGATTTGGTTGTGTCGACGTAGTGAATCCAAAGTCCCAAATATAGGTTGGTTGAGTTGTGTCAACTAAACTTGGCAAGAAATTTACGACATCACCATAACAAGCGGTTTGACTACTTGATGTGAATGAAATATCTGGCGTTAATAAAGCTGTAATTCCGGGATTAAAATCAAAAGTATCTAAACAACCAAAATTGTTTCCAGCAATTAATTGAGGAATATAGTTTCCAGCAATTGCATACGTATAACCAGGACTCGTAGTAGTTGCATTAGTCCCATTTCCGTAATTCCAGATATAGGTTGTGGCGCCGACCGATGTATTGTTAAATTGAACGGTTAATGGTGCGCATCCTATATTCAAATCTACGGAAGCAGTCGCTGTTGGAGTAGGATGAACAATAATGTTTTGAATGGCTGTATCACTACATCCATTTGCATTGGTCACAATTAATTCCACTGAATAATTTCCTGCTGCATTGATGAGTGGTGAGAATGCACTTCCAGTTCCGGTAGAGCCGTTACTGCATGTCCAGCTATAGTTTGCATTTTGCAGACTTTGTGATCCATCTGTAAATTGAAAACTAGCTGGGGTACATCCAATGGTATCATTGTAAAGAATGAAAGCTTCCGGAGTTTGTAATACATTGATCCCGGAATTAAATTGAAAGGTATCTCTACATCCGTAGGAGGTGGTAGCAATGAGTGTTGGATTAAATAGCCCAGATTGTAAGTATGTATGTGTTGGATCAGTTGCAGAACTTGTATTTCCATCTCCAAAATTCCAAGCGTATTGAATGGCTCCTTGTGAGTTGTTGATAAATCCAGTGCTGAAACTATTGCAACCTACCGAATCGGTTACACTTGCCGAAGCTAATGGAGCAGGATGAATCCGTAATTGAACTGGATAGATGTAGGACGAAGTGCAACCAATGGAATCGCGTGTGATTAATGATACGGTGTAATTTCCAGTGTCAGGATATATATGGTTGGGGTGCTGAAGAGAATCGATAAAACCATCTCCAAAGTCCCAGCTCCATTGACTTGCATTGATAGATGAATCGGTGAACGTTATATTTTCTCCTTGACATCCACTTAATGTGGATATTCCGAATAAAGTATATGTTCCCGGTATGGAAATGTAATCGGGTTTTACAATGGTATCAATACATCCGTAGCTATTGGTGGCAATGAGTGAAATAGAATAGGTGCCAGGAATATAATAAATATGTTGTGGATTTACGTTTGAAGAAGTTCCGCCGTCTCCAAAAGTCCAGCTAAATTGAGTGGCGTCGTTTGTAGAATTTACAAAACTAATTTGAGTGGGCGAACATCCTGCGAGGGAAGGAGAAAAGAAATCAGCAACAGGAGAAGCAATATGAACCATGTCTGTGTAAACGATAGTATCAAAACATCCTCCTGGAAATTCTGCAACTAATGTAACCGTGTAGTAGCCATTTGCTAAATATTGATGGGAGGGATGTTGCTGTGTAGATGTTCCACCATCTCCAAATTGCCAATACCAGCTAATAGCCCCGTTCGACAAACTTTTAAAATATGATGTGTGCGGAATGCAACCGGTAGCAGCATTTACAGAGGCTCCTGCTGCATAATAGGGAAAAGGTGCAATTTTTGCTGAGTCGATACATCCATTGACGTCAGTTATAAATAGAACGATGGAGTCGCTTGGATCGCTTAAATAAGTATATACCGGATGTTGTGTTTGTGCACTATCTCCGTTTCCAAAATACCAATTCCATTGCACAGCGGCTGTACTTTGATCCATGAAATTCACAGTAACAGGCATACATTGCCCACTGGTGGTAAATGTAAATGCCGCATTCGGATCTGAAACGGTCATGTAGTTGGTATAAACGGTCGTCACTGAACATGAGTTCATGGAGGCAGTAAGCGTTAGTGTATAAACTCCGCCTGTATGATATGTGTGTGTAGGTACACTGTCAGTACTGGTTGTTCCATCTCCAAAATCCCACAGATAAGTACTTGCATTTTGCGATGTGTTTTGAAAAGTCATGGGGATGTGAATGCAGGCAACATTGGGTGCATTGAAAGCAGGAATAGGATTGTTGACTACAATGGGTTGCGATAAGTTGAAAGTATCTAAGCAACCTATTGTATCTGTCGTTACCAATGTCACTTGATAACTTCCAGCTGCAGAATAAGTATGTGTAGGCTGTAATTGATTTGAAATATTTCCATCTCCAAAGTTCCATGTTGCAGCAACGAAAGCTGGTAAATTATTCAGTGTAAACGAAACGCTCGAACCCAAGCAAAGATCGTTTGAAGATGCTTGTGTCGGATTGGTATATCCTAAAGTAATGGTAGTACTGATTGTAGTCAAACATCCTTCTCCCACTTTTATAGTGAGTGTAATAACATAAGTACCACTTTGTGTATAGGTATGTGATGGATTTGGAAGAGTGGAAGTTCCGCCATCTCCAAAATCCCAATTGTATTCCGCAATGTTCAACGTTTGAGTCGAAAAATTTAATACATAGGGTTTGCATGTATTCGCAAATGTAAATTCAATAGGTCGTGGAACATATGGAATTACTTTTACGATCGCATAAGGATTAAATGTTTGAGAACATCCTCCGGCCATACTTGTTTGTAATGTAACAGTATAAACCCCAGGAGTGGTGTAAATCGTACTTGGAGCTTGTGACGTGGAGCCGCTTCCATTTCCGAAATTCCAGTTCCATGCATTGCTGCCAATGGTAGGATCTGTAAATGCAATAGGATTGTCTTGACAAACGTACATGGTATCCGGCATCGTGTAGGGAGTAATTCCGTTTACGACAGATATGTGATTGGATTTATAAACTGTATCAATGCATCCGAATGAATTGCTAACAACAAGCCATACCGTGTAATCGCCAATTGAGTTATAAGTATGCGTAGGGTTCATTGCGGTGGAGGTGGTTCCATCACCAAAATTCCAAAGATAACTTGTAATATTAATGGGATTACCTGTATGCGTGAATTGAACGGTCATTCCAGGGCAACCTATTCTCGGAGTTGCTGTAAAGTAAGCGGTGGGTGCGAACACTCTTACCAGTTGATTTTTTGTCACTGCTAAAGAACATCCGTAGGAAGATGTAGCCGTCAGTGTCACTGAAAAGTAACCACCTTGATTGTAAGTGGTAGATGGGTTCGTTAAATCGGAGGAATCGCCGTTTCCAAATTTCCATAAGTAAGTGTTAGCGCCAACTGTCAAATTTACAAATTGTGCCGTATAAGGTGCACATCCGCTATCTTGTACTGCGGTGAAATTTACGAAGGGCATTCCATCTACTTGAACAAGATCAGGAATCGTTACACTTCCATTGCATCCGCTCGCGGTTGTTACCGTAAGCGTAATGTCATAAGTTCCAACAGTAGTGTAAGTGTGCGATGGGTTATCGAGGGTCGATGTAGTTCCGTCACCAAAATCCCAGAGCCAGGATGTAGAATTGGGAACTGTACAATCAAATTGTATGGTTACCGCACCGCATCCTCCAGTATCGCTCATGGTAAACGAGGGGACAAGTGAATTTCCAATCGTGATATTGTTGGAGGAATAAGTAGTATCCACACAACCGTTGTTCGAAGTAACAATTAATTGTACTGGATAAGATCCGGGAGAAGCATATTGGTGCGATGGATTTTGAGAATTGGATGTGTTCCCATCACCAAAATTCCAATTCCAGTTGGAAATATTGGAGGCGGTTCCTGTAAATTGGAAAATAGTATTGACATCACATGTCGAATAAAGATTTGTGCTTATTGTTGCAAACGGAGATGGGTTTACAGTAATGTAATTACTCTTAATTTCTATGTCTTGACAACCATAAATATTGGTCGCTATCAATTTAATATTATACGTGCCCGGTGAAGTGTAAGTATGTGATGCATGCGTGGAATTCGATGAACTTCCATCACCCAAATCCCAAATGTAGGATGCAGCGCCGCTAGATGTATTTGTAAAAGTAATCGATTGACCAGCACAAATAGAAAGTGGTGTCGCATTGAAATTCGCAATGGGGTCGCCAAGTATGGTAACTACTCCAGTGGCTGTATCCTTACCTCCGGTGGCAGAAGTTGCAATTAATATAACGGTGTAAGTGCCGGCATTGATATAAGAAGAGGAAGGGTGTTGCAAAGTGGAATTGTTTCCATTCCCTAAACTCCACTGATAGCTAATTGCACCCGATGAAGTATTGGTAAAATTAATTAATAAAGGTGCGCAGCCACTATCCTGACTTGTTGTAAACGAGGCTACGGGCACTTGGGCCCGTAGCAATGTTGTCGACAACAAAAGAAATAGGCTTAAGTATTTTTTTAAAAAATCTTTTGCCAGTCTATTCATATCATTTCTTAACCACTGGTTGGCAAATAAATTTGTGTTAATAGTTTATTTATTTTCTTCTTCGCCTTGAGCGTAGTTTTCGAAGTTGCTACTTTGATTGATCACGGATCCAACTGAACTGTAAAGCTGTGTTCCTTCTTTCGTGATTTTTTTCACACGGTAGTAAGCAAAACCTGCAGGTGGTGTTTGGTCAATCCATGAATAGTACAATTCGATTTCTGAACCAATTCCTTCTTTGATGCCTGCTGATTTGAATTCGCGTCCGTCCGTAGATCTTTCAATTACATAAACACAATCTTCAGATTCGTTTTTTGACGTCCAACTCACAAAAGCTTTCCGCTATTATATACGGTGTTGTAATTGTGAATATTCACTTCCGGTTGTCCGCTTGCCAAATTCATAGGAGCAGAAGTTTGTATTGAACTTTGCGCCATTCCTGTTCCAGCTACGGCCATCAAGAGAATGAATACAATCGTCTCAATCAAGAACAAAAACTTGAATGCGGACCCTTTTTGCTCGTCACGATTATAGTAACGCTTAGGCTTGTTGTACATCATCATTCTGTTTTCGTCGAATGGTCTTGTAGAAATCTTCGTTGTGTGCTTGGTGATTCATCATATTAAATATTTTGATTCTATGTCAATTTACATGCATCTATACGTTGGATGTAGGGGTATAGGTTACATTTCTTGCTTTTGTAAGAAATTTAATGTTTTTGGCCATTTTTAATATTGAAAATGGGTTCTAAATTGAAGTTTTAGGCCTTTTTCAATGAAAATTGTTGTTTTCTATTACGACCAATAAGGAAACTAGGTTTCAAAAAGTAGTTGCGGATAGACATATTATTTGATTTTTTTTCGACTATAACCTTTCCGCGGTATCGTGCGTATTAAGAAACACAAACCCAAAATGTAATCTTATTAATTAACCCAACACATGGAAATTTTAAGCAAGACAATTAAGAAACTTACCGAAGATGAGTATCAGCAATTATTGCATGAGGTCTCGGGAAAGAAGAAGAACAAGCCTTTTTTAGTTCTTGAGACTACACGCGAACGTGAAGTAGAGGATAGTGAGATGATGGAAATTTTGCAAGTGAACCCAAGTGCATATTATACACTTAAATCTAGGCTCAATTCAAAAATCGCATCTATACTGAGTAAGAAAGTTCAAAATCCAATTCAGACTTTGATGGATGAAGTTTCTCGAGTGCCCGCACATTTGTTTGGGAATAATCGCGAATTTTCTGTTCGTGCGTTAAAAGAATTGGAAAAGCAACTCATCGAGTATGACTTGAATGCAGAACTGATTTTAGTGTACAAAACATTAGCACAATTGCATCTTCACTCAGAAGAATTCGATTCGTATGAAACAAAGTTCAATAAACATGTTGCCTTTTCTTTAGCTGTGTCAAAGGCAGAGGGATTGTTTTTTAGATTCATCAAGAAACTTGGCGTTTATCAGTTGAATGGACAAGAGTCGGATCTCGAAGAAGTGATCATGATGAAGCGTGAGTTGAGTAATATTTGTGAGTTGTACGACTCTCATCGCTTGTATGTATTATTTAATATCGCACATATTTATTATTTGTGTATTGCTCCACACAAACAAGATGGGTTGAAGGCTCGTGAATTGGAGATTGAATCTGTTTTGCAACGTATGACTCAAATTTTTGATAGTTATCCAATGGATACATTCTATCAAAATATTAAGTGCATCACGGACCTTTTGTATTTCGAATATTATATCCGCACCGGAAATATCGTTCGTGCCGATTATTATATTCAACGCGTACATAAGCATCTGCCTGAGTTGACGGAAAAACATTTGATGAATTTCTTCGTGGTTCAATTTTTAAAGTCGAAAGTGATGAAGTTTCAAATCGATGGAAACCTGGATCATCTTCAAAATTATTCTGAGCATCTAGAAAAGTATGGGGACTTAAATATTGAAGAAGCTTATCATTTTATTAGTGTTAAACGATTTTTAGCGATCGTTAAGTTTTACCAACGCGATTACCAAGGCGCAGCAAAAAAGATTAATGAGTTGAGAAATCAAATGTCTCTGAAGCAGTATTTGTTTACGGATATTGATGCTAAGTTATTTCAAGCGTTGCAATATTGCATTTTAGGAGATGACAGTCTTTGCATGCAAATTATTTCAAGTTTGAAGCGTCAAATCAGAGAACAAGATTCCGAATATGAATCCGCTCGCTATATGATGAAGTTGCTTAAAACTTCGTTGAAGCCTGCTGATTATCGCCGTAAGGTGAAAAAGGTGGCAGAAATGTGGACAGAATTCGAAGCCCTCAATAAAGGAACTTATCAAGTGCTTACCTATGTGAAAGTGGATGAGACCGTAATTCGTAAAATGAGTAATCCTATCAAAGATTAAGGTATAATTAAATTCAAATTAAAACGGCTGCAATATTATTGCAGCCGTTTTAATTTTATGTCGTGAATTATAAACTAATTGCTTCGAGATATTTTTCGCTTAGCGGTTTATTCACATATTTAAATACATGTGAGTTCGTGGAAGCTTTGTTGATGTCGTCTGGAGAAATGGAAGAGGAGAGTACTACTATCTTAGAAAAAGTTTTTATCTCTTCGTTTATGGTTTCATAATCCATTAAAAAGTCAAAGCCATCTTTAATGGGCATGTTTAAATCTAAAAAAATTATTTCAGGGAATTCTTCTTTTGAGCTGAGCGATCGTAAAAAATCTAAAGCAGCATCCGCAGAATTTTTACTATAACTTCCGATGAAAAACCACTGGACGTAATCATACGTTCATTGATGAAATTGTCGATTTCATTATCGTCAATCAATAAGACCTTACGATAGCGACTGTTTTTCATCCTTTTTTTTCTTCAAGCATTTTGTGGTGATGGGCGGAATCGAACCGTCGACACAAGTGATTTTCAGTCCTTTTGCTCTACCAACTGAGCTACATCACCTGAATAGGAGGGTGCAAAAGTAAGACATTTTTACAAAAAACAAGGGCATTCTGTTCGTCTTTCTATTATTCTTCGAAAATTGTATAAATCAGATAGATAGAATGCACCGCTGTATTTTTTTGACGTTTTATAATCTTTTTGAGTTTGTATTGTCCTTTTTTATGGTTTAAATACTCTAAGTTTAACTTAATAAATCTAAATCTTCTTATTTCTCTCTTTATCTTAATATTGCTGTATGAATCTGGTAATCGATATTGGAAATACTTTGGTGAAATTCGGTGTTTTTAGTAACAACCAATTAATGACTTCTGGGGTTATTAACGGGAGAGATTTTTCTAAATTGAAAGATGTTTTAGTTAATCATGAAATCATCCATATTGTTTATGCTGCAGTCGTGGAAATCCCTCCAGAATTAACTTCCATTTTTAGTAATTTTTCTTCTGTAATAAGACTAGACAAGAACACTTCATTACCTTTTCAAAACAAGTATTTAACACCCGAAACATTAGGAAATGATCGATTGGCTAATGTTTGTGGGGCCATTGCGCTTTTTCCAGAAAGAAATGTTTTAGTGATTGATGTAGGAACCTGCTTAAAGTTTGACATGATTACTTCAAATAGCCATTATTTAGGAGGTGGTATATCTCCTGGCATGAGGATGAGATTCAAAGGTTTAAATGAACATACAGCTCAACTTCCATTAGTTTCTCCTCAACTGGATCCTTTGCTTATAGGTAGAAACACTGAGGAGTCAATACTTTCTGGCGTTATGAATGGTATGATGTCGGAATTAAATGATATTAATTGGCAATACAGGAATTTATATCCACGTTTAGAAACCCTGCTTACCGGGGGTGATTCGAATTTCTTTTTAAATCACTTCAGATCTCGCATCTTTGCGGCCCCGCATCTTACTTTAATTGGGTTAAATCATATCGTATCGAATTTGCACCATGAACAAAAATAAATTATTGATAGTTAGCTTGTTGATTTTGGCTTTGCCACTATTCGCAATAGCTCAAACAAGCAGCGTATCTCCTTATTCACGTTTTGGTCCAGGTGATTTGCTCTTTAAAGGCTTTGCTCATCAACGAGCAATGGGTGGAACTTCCATTGCTGAAGCGAATGTTGCCCGCCTTAATTTTTCGAATCCTGCTTCCCTATGCTTATGACTCTTTGATGGTTTTTGAGATTGGTCTTAGCGGTGAAAGGTATTGGCTAGAACAAGGTGATTTAAGCAGCAAGAAGTGGAATGCTAAGTTGGAGTACTTAGTGATTGGACTGCCTTTAGTAAGAAATAAAATGGGATTGGCTTTTGGATTTATTCCTTATAGTGGAATTGGATATGAGATTAAATCTTCTTCAACAATTGACTCCTCTAATGTATTGTCTACTACTTATAAGGGAACAGGAGGTTATAATCGTTATTTTATAGGAACAGGATTGAAGATTACTCCCAAACTAGCACTTGGACTTAATGCTTCTTATCTTTTTGGTGCTATGGAGCAAAGCAGAACTGCAGCTTACTCGAATTCTGATTTTTTGGAACTAGAGTGAAGGATAATACTTCAATCGGCGATTTCATGTTTGATGCCGGATTAAATTTTAAAACCCCATTAAAAAATGGATATGTATTAAGTCTTGGTGCTACTGCAAGTATCGCTCAAAACCTGAAAGCCAATAGAACTTTGCTCTGGGAGAATTTTAAATTGAATTCCTTTGGAGTTGATTTTTCTAGAGATACCGTTGAGTTTAGGGATAAAGAACAGGGCGAAATAGTGTTGCCAATGTCACTAGGTTTTGGAGTTCAATTGGCGAAAGATGAACAGTGGTTAATTCAGTCGGACATTCGCTATACCGAGTGGAGTAACTACGAGTCTTTTCGCGGAAAAGATAGTTTGAATAATTCATTCAGGGTATCTCTGGGTGGTCAATATGCGCGTGACGCACGTGGGACAACTTTTGGACAGCGAATACAATATCGTGCTGGAATTTATTACGGCACTTCTTTCTTGAATATTAGAAATAATACACTCTCTGATCGAGGGGTTAGTATAGGATTTGGTTTGCCAATTCGTAAGGCGTTTCAATCAATGATCAATATCGCTTTAGAAGCGGGCGAGATGGGAACTTTGAATGATAATTTGATTCGTGAAAGGTATGTGAGGGCGGTAATTGGTCTCACATTTAATGAAGTATGGTTCCAAAAAAGACGTTTTGATTAATGAGAAAGCAGCCCAATTTATTTCCATTTTTCAAGGACAGGTTTGTGGCGTTAATTTTTTTAGTAGTTTTAGGTATTCAACTGGCGTCGTGTGAGAATGATCAAGCAGAAATAAAGCGTGTAACTAAAGTCTCTACAGAGCCCATTGAACATATCAAAGGCTTAGAAATACTATATAGCGACTCTGGATTGGTACGGGTAAAAGTCAATTCTCCGGAATTGAAGAAAATTATCTTCCCCGAACCAATAACAGAGATGCCTTCCGGAATCCATATTCAGTTTTATGATGAAAATAAAAATGTAACTTCTGAATTACGATCGAAATATGCAATACACTATGAAAATGAGAATAAGTGGGAGGCTCAGAAAGATGTAGTAGTAATTAATGAGAAAGGAGATCAGCTCAACACGGAGAAATTAATCTGGAATGAACGCGAAGAGAAGTTAACAAGTGACGAGCATGTTAAAATTACAACGGCGGAGGAGATAATTTATGGGAAAGGATTCGAGGCCAATCAGGATTTTAGTCGGTATAAAATTTTTAATGTGAAAGGAAGAATAAATGTAAATAAGTAATCATCGAAAATGTTAAAGTTGTTAGAGTATTCTTGGCTTTTTATCATGCTTTTAGGTGCTTTTTTTGGCGCCTACAAATGCATGTCTGAAAATGTTTCTTCAGCCATCTGGTTTTTTATTCTTTCTGGAGTCGCCTGCGTATTTTGGTTAGTTCGCAGAAACCAGAGAATTAGGTCTCAAAAAAAGAATCGCTAGTCTAGAATATAATGTTCTATTTTATTGATCCAACTGTATTTATTGTAATTTTAAAATAAATTGCTGTTTTTCAGCTTTTTACTTTTGATTTTCTGAAAAATAAGTTTTTAGCCTTCAATAAAGCTTCGTATATTCGCAGCCTTAAATTAGAAATACTAGAGTTATGGCAGTTATTGAAAAAATTAGAGGCAAAGCAGGTTTATTGTTAGTTTTCGTAGGCTTCAGCCTTGTCGCTTTCATTTTGGGAGATTTTTTCTCTTCGAACAATGGAATGAGTAGCAGTGATGCGAACATCGGTGAAATAAACGGGAAGAAGGTCAATGTTATGGATTTTGAAGAAAAAGTTCAGGTGCAATTGAACAATTACAAACTTCAAAGTAATTCTGACAATGTAGATCAGAATACCACGGAGCAAATTCGTGAACAAACCTGGAATCAGTTGATCAATGAAATGGTGTTAACTCCTCAATACGAAAAGCTAGGGATTACTTGCTCTCCAAAAGAGTTGTTAGACATGGTTCAAGGGAAGAATCCTCACCCTCAAGTAAAGCAAGCATTTACAGATCCTAAAACTGGACAGTTTAACCCAGCCAGTGTCGGTAATTTTTTGAAGAACATGGATAATGATCAAACCGGAAAAACACGTCAGCAATGGGTAGTTTTTGAAAAAGCAATTCGTGAAGAACGCATCCAGCAAAAATATTATAACCTGATTAAGCAAGGGCTGTATGTAGCGAAAGCAGAAGCAAAAGATGAGTTCTTTAATAAAAGTAAAACAGCTTCTGTACGTTATGTATCGTTGAATTATGCTACAATAGCTGATACAACCATTGAAGTTTCTGATGCAGAATTGAAAACATTGTATAACGCTACCATGAAAAAATATAAGCAGGAAGCTTCTGCAAATATTGACTATGTTACGTTTGAAGTTTTCCCAAGTGATGTAGATCGTCAGGCAGCCATGTTTGAGATTAATAAGTTGGCTGAAGATTTTCGTGCTTCAGAAAACGATTCAATGTTTGTTGCATTAAATAGCGACTCCCCATTTAATCCTGCATACAATAAGAAAGGGACTTTGCCTTTGAATATTGATTCGTTGATATTTTCTTCGCCTGTAGGTTTTGTTTTTGGTCCTTATGAAGAGAATAGTACATTTAAATTAGCAAAAGTTTCAGCAGTGAAAATGATGCCCGACTCTGCTAAGGCTTCTCATATATTATTGAAGATGGATCCTGCGAATAAGGATGCAATTTTAGCGACTGCAGACAGTATTAAAACAGCTTTGAAAGGCGGTGCTAATTTTGCGGCTTTATCTTTCCAGTACTCTACCGACGAAGGTTCAAAAATTAAAGGTGGTGACTTAGGTTGGTTTGCTCCAGGAGCTATGGTTGCTGAATTTAATGACGCTTGTTTTAATGGAACAAAAGGCGACTATACAATCGTTGAAACGCAATTTGGAATCCATATTATCCATATTACTGATCTGAAAAACCCAAGTCGTCAAATCCGCGTGGCTTTTGTAGATAAGAAAATTGAACCGAGTTCTAAAACGTATCAAGCGGTGTATTCTAAAGCTAATGGATTTGCATCGAAGAATACTACAGCAGATGTGTTTGAAAAAGCAATCACCGAGGAGAAGCTGACGAAGATGTCAGAGCCGAATATTTTTGAAAACGCGCGCCAAGTAGGTCCGATGGAAAATTCACGTGAATTAGTGCGTTGGGCATTTACTGCGAAGCCTGGAGAAGTATCTAAAGCTTTTGAATTCGGAAATCGTTTCGTCGTTGCTAAATTGAACGACCGTAAGGAAAAAGGATTTAGTACTATCGAGCAGATCAAGGATCAGTTAACTGCTGAAGTTCGTCGAGATAAAAAGCAGTTATTCTAATTTGAGAAGCTTAAGAAAGGTGGGCAAAATTTGGACGGTATAGCAAGTGCTAACGGACAAACTGTTCAAATGGCTGAAAATGTTTCTTTCGCATCCCCTGTTTTTCCGAGTAGTGGAATGGAACCATATGTAGCGGGATATTTGATGAATTTAAAAGCGGGTCAGGTATCACCACCTTTGAAGGGAGTTAGTGGTGTTTTTGTTGCCGTAGTGAATTCATTTGCGGATGTAAAGGAGCCAGCAGATTTAGCAGCTGAAGCAAAGCTTCAGTTAGGGTCAACTTTGCAGAACCGTTCGCAATATGAAACGTATAATGCATTACGTGAAAAAGCAGGAATCGTTGATAGAAGATCTAAATTTTATTAAAATTAATTAATATACAGAAAGGCTGGGAATTATTCTCAGCCTTTTTTGTTTGGTAATTTTGATGTAATTAAGCAGCTGGAGATATTAGAAGCTTCATGCTGTGAGAAACAAAGCATTCGAAAAACTTTGCGGCTTTGCGACTTTGCGAGAAACAAAGCATTCGAAAAACTTTGATGCTTTGCGACTTTGCGAGAAACAAAGCATTCGAAAAACTTTGCGGCTTTGCGACTTTGCGAGAAACAAAGCATTCGAAAAACTTTGCGGCTTTGCGACTTTGCGAGAAACAAAGCATTCGAAAAACTTTGCGGCTTTGCGACTTTGCGAGAAACAAAGCATTCGAAAAACTTTGATGCTTTGCGACTTTGCGAGAAACAAAGCATTCGAAAAACTTTGCGGCTTTGCGACTTTGCGAGAAACAAAGCATTCGAAAAACTTTGCGGCTTTGCGACTTTGCGAGAAAATAAGCGAAGAAAGAAAAACGAAGAAGAACTTAGTTTTACGAGATAATTTAGTGACGAAAAAAGTTGATGCTTGATTAAAATTAATTTATAGTCAATCTATAATTCAAGCCTCTCCCTTCGCGAGGGTTCGCGACCTCTCCACAGGAGATGGAACTATAAATACAGGGTAAATAATATTTGGATTAAACCTTAGAAATCTTCGCACCTTCGCGAGAAAATTTGGCATTTTGGAAACTTTGAGTTCGTTTAATAATGTCGAACTGGCAATCAAAAGCTTTTTCTATTAAGCCTAGTAATTATTAATAAATGGTTTTATAAGTAGCATTGTTAAAAATAGTACTTTAGCAGTATGTTCATTTCTAGATGAGTCGTTAACCCATGAACCTCAAGAAAATTATTCGATCAAACCATTGTTTAAATTGTGAAACTCCTTTAAATATTGAGGCGGATAATTTTTGCCCAAACTGTGGACAAGTAAATAATACAAAGAAAGAAACTGCTTTCGGACTCGTTAAAGAGCTCGTGGAGGAATTCCTACACTTAGATTCGAAAGTGTTTAAGAGCGTAATTCCTTTGCTTTTTAAACCTGGTTTTCTAACCGTAGATTATATACAAGGAAAACGTGCTCGGTATTTTCATCCTGTTAGAATGTTTCTAATTATTACAGTGGTTTTATTTATCGTGAGCGGAAATGCAAATAAAAAGGAAGATAAGATCGAAAAACAACAAAAGCAAAACATAGCTTCCGATTCAAGGAACGTAGGAGCGAATAATAAAAAGTCAGAAAAAGATTCAACGTACGTTTTAGACACTGAAACATGGTCAATCAATAAAGAGGAAGTAGATGCCGACTCAACAGACAAAACGAATTTTTACTGGGCTTTTGGAGAAGTTAAAATTCCAAAAGATACTTTGCAAAGATACCTTGACCAAGGTATTACCGATCCTTCCGCTCTCATGGATACATTTAAAATCGAAAAGTCATTTTTCAATTCCATCTTTTTCAATCAGGCAGTGAAGTCGCAAATTGCAGGAAAAGAAAAAATATTTGACTACTATAAGCACAAACTTCCATGGCTTTTATTTTCTTTGATGCCTGTCTTTGCTTTTGTATTATACCTGTTTTATTTTCGTCGAAAAATTTTCTTCGTGGATCATCTCATCTATGCTTTTCATCTGCATACAGCTACCTTTGTTGTCATTATCCTGCAAGACTTGATCACTTGGTTGAGTCCAATTAATTCAGATGTTTTGAGTTATTACATCCCAATTTACTATTTCATCTCGTTGAAGAAAGTGTATGGTCAATCAATCCCAAAAACAATTTTAAAAGGAGTTGGAATTGGTGTATTTTATTTTGCACTTGGGTTGTTAGTCCTGTTATTAGTAGCCGGACTTATGTTTTTGATGATTTAATCACATCACTTCCAAAGATTTTTCTGCTCGAGTTTAATCTTCCCTTTGAAGAATATTTTCGTGCTTTGTTCAAAGGAAGCCGTGTAATCAGAAATATAGAAGAGGTGTTTCTTTGCTTTCTGCGGATTTAGCAAATTTTTGTTTTCTAAAACATCTTTCACATGCTGAGCAACGATGCTTGCAGAATCAAAAATGGTGATTCTGCCTTTGTAATATTGTTCAATTTCTGGACGAATTAAAGGGTAGTGTGTACATCCTAAAATAAGGCTGTCAATTTTTTTTAGTTTAGTACGAGAAAGATAATCGTTGATGATGGTTTTGGAAATTTTATTATTGAAAAAACCTTCTTCAATCATGGGTGCTAATAGGGGAGTGGCTAGCGAAGTGACCGTTACTTTTTTTGATTTGGCTACTATTTTTTTAGGATAAACATCCGACCTCACCGTGGCTTTGGTTCCAATAATTCCAACATGTTTTGAAGAAGTTTCATCGCAAACAAAATTTACGACGGGATCAATTACATTAATCACAATGGCTTTCTTTCCTACATGCTTCTTCACTTCATCAAAAGCTACGGAGGAAATGCTATTGCAAGCAATTACAATCGCTTTGCAGTTATGTTTTAAAAGGAAGTCGGCAATCACCACCGACCATTTTTAATCGCTTCTGGCGACTTATCTCCGTAGGGGAGATGGGCAGTGTCACCAAAATAAATTAAAGACTCATTGGGCATGAGTTTATGGATGGCGTTGGCAACCGTGAGGCCACCAATACCAGAATCAAAAATACCGAGTGGACGAGAAGCTTCAGAAGGAATTTTAGTCATTGTCAAATGTAAAAATTAATTATTGATTTAGCGAACTACATATTTTGTGTTTTATTATCGGGATAAAATAAAAAGAGCTCATGGTAGAAACCACGAGCTCTCTTATAGATTAGGATAATTTATTTCAATCCTAACTTCGTCTTCACCATCGGTAAAACATCGTCTGACTCTTGTGCAAATAATAATGTTCCTGCACTTGCATCAAAAATGTAAGAGAACTTATTCTCTTTCGCTACCGAGTTGATTGCTTCTTCTGCTTTTTTCAAGATAGGAGTGTATAACTCTTCCTTTTTCTTTTGCATGGAGCTTTGTGCCGACTCCTGGAAAGCTTGAATGCGCTCTTCAAGATCACTGATCTCTTTCAATTTCGCATCACGAATAGGATCCGCCATGGAGGCTTCTTTAGATTTGAAATCAGAAATTTTTCCCTGGTATTCAGCCGTCATGGTTTTTAATTGATTTTCTAAAGAAGCTCCAAACTTTTGTAAAGTGGAATCTGCTAATTTAGTTTCTGGCATTAAACTAATCAACTGTGTTGAATTAATATGTCCAAATTTTAGAGTGCTTTGAGCTTGTGTTTGTACAGCTAAACTCAATAGAATGCCAAAACAAATGGCAACGATTCTTGTCATGATAATAGGTTTATTTAATTGTTTTTTAATTTAGGTTATTTACGATCTTCAGCTCCACCTTCTTTTCCTCCGGGTGCAGGAGTTGATGAGGGAGATGAACTTCCACCTTCTTTACTGTCGCCGCCTTTGTTCCCGGCTTTGTAACCCATGGCTTCTAAGATGTCGTCACTCTTGTCGTACTTTGGATTGGTGTAAAGCATTACTAAGTCGCCCGATTTGTCAAATATGACAGCGTAACTTTGGTCTGTTGCCATTTTTTTTACGGCATTAAAAATTTTATCTTGAATAGGTTTTATGAGCTCTTGCTTCTTCTTGAATAACTCACCTTCGTATCCAAACTTTTGTTTTTGATACTCCTTTACTTCTTTCTCTTTATTCGTGATTTCTTGTTCTCGCTTACGACGCATTTCTTCAGTTAAAAGAATTTGCTCCGCTTGATAATCTTTATAAAGTTTATCGATCACGCCGTATTTCGCTTCGATATCTTTTTGCCAAGAAATGCTCAATTGATCTAATTGTTGTTGGGCTGCTTTGTATTCAGAAATATTATCTAAAATATATTTTGAATCGATATACGCATATTTCTGTGCGAAAATGGTGGTACTAGCGAACATTCCAATAAAGAATGTGCAGGCAAGGATTATCTTTTTCATAAGGTTTAGGATTTTTTTAATTATCCGTCGTTTGCAAATTATCGTGCCAAATTTACCTCTTTTTATCGTAGTTACCAAAGAGATGAAGGGTTGGTCGTCTAAATAAGCTATTGTTGATCAAGAGGTTGAAGCTAAAGCAAAACAGAATAGTTACCGATTTTGCAATTTCTTGGATCAATTCTTTATGCTTTCTTCACCTTCCATGAATTTTTCTGGAGGTGAAATTTAACTGATAATGAAATTAATATTTCGTATTGAATATTGATACTAATAAATCTAATTAGAATTGTTGTCCGATGGTAAAGTGGAATTGTCCTTTATTTACCCCCGGATTACCTTCGATCTCATCAAATCCATAGCCCCAATCTAATCCCAATAAACCAAACATAGGTAGGAAGATTCGAACACCAACTCCAGCCGAACGTTTTAAGTTCATGGGATTGAAGTTTCTTGTACCAAGCCAGTTGTTTCCGGCTTCTAAGAATGCTAACGTGTATATAGTAGCAGATGGATTCAAAGACACGGGGACGCGTAACTCTAATGTGTTCTTGGTATAGGCTTTTCCTCCAACCTTACTTCCATTGATTCGTGGTGTAACAGTATTGTTATTATATCCGCGAAGAGCTATGATTTCTCGGCCATCTAAAGCAAAACCCGATAATCCGTCTCCGCCTAAGTAGAAACGTTCAAAGGGTGATTGTCCAATATCATGATTATAGAATCCCAATATTCCAATTTGTGATCGGGAGAATAAAACAAATTTCGTCCCTAAACTTTTATACCAAGAGCCACTGAACTTCCATTTATGATATTCAATCCACTTATATTTCTCTTCAGGTTCAGCAGTAGCATAATCAGTGTTCTTATCTAATAGACTGAAGGGTGGTGTAAGTTGTAAAGTAAATGAAAGTTGTGATCCACTTCGAATCCAGATAAATCCATCTACAGAATTTCGTGAAAATGTTTGCTCAAAATTTAAGTTGTTTGAATAGCCATCACTAAATAAAAATGTTCCAGACCAATTATTCAATGAATAACGTTGAAAAGTCAATTCATTATAGGATTGGAAAAAATCATCAGGCCATTTTAAACGTTTTCCTAATCCAACAGAAGCACCACTAATTTTTAAATCAGATCGATTTTCATTCCCTTTAGGTAGTCCATCTGTCTGAATAGAATGGAAAACGGAAACACTTAATGAATTGGGTTTTTTACCTCCTAACCATGGTTCGGTAAAGGACGCATTGTAGCTTTGGAAGAATCTTCCGTTCGATTGAAAACGAATACTCAATTTTTGTCCATCGCCAGTAGGCAAAGGTGACCACGTTCCTTTTTTCAAAATATTTCTTGCAGAGAAATTGTTGAACGATATTCCTAATGTTCCTACTACGCCGGCACCGCCGCCCCATCCGCCTGATAATTCTAATTGATCAGATGGACGCTCTTCAACGATGTATTCAATGTCAACCGTTCCGTCTGTTGCGTTAGGTCGAGGTGTAACATTTAACTTTTCCTGATCAAAATAACCCAGCTGCGCAAGTACTTGTTGGGTACGAATGATGTCTGAACGATTGAACAGTTGTCCGGGCTTCGTGCGAATTTCACGCATGATTACTTTATCGTTCGTCTTGGAATTCCCTTTTACAGTTACACGATTTACCGTAGCTTGTTTTCCTTCATAAATACGCATTTCAATATCGATAGAATCATTTTCCACTAAAATTTCTACCGGCGTTACTTGGAAAAACAAATATCCATCATCCATGTACAAAGAGCTAATATCTCTGCTGTTTTGGCTGATGAAGAGTCCTTCGTCTAACTTCGCTTGACTAAAAATATCACCGCTCTTAATACCTAACATTTGATCGAGTTGGGAGGTTGGATATTTTGTGTTTCCTATCCAGGTAATATTTCTAAAATAATATTTAGGACCTTCGTCAACCCAAACATCAATATTTACGGTGCGATCATTATATTTATAAACACTATCTTTTAGTATAGAGACGTCACGAAATCCTTTTGCAGTATAAGTAGCAATTACTTTTTCTTTATCAGTTTCAAAGGCTTCTTCGCTAAATTTAGAGGAAGTAAAAATTTTATACCAGCCTTTTTCTTTGCTGCCCTTCATTTTTCTTCTAAGCTTCTTCGACTCAAATTGCGTATTTCCATGAAAAGTAACTTTATGAATCTTAACTCTTTTTTTATTGGAAACGGCGATGCGCATCAATTCTTGATTTGGGCCGCCTATAGTATCTTTTTCAGTGGTAATTTTCGTTTCGACAAATAAAAATCCTTTGTCAACGTAATAATCTTTTACTTGATTCTTCGTGATCTGAATTAAATTCTCTGTGATTACTTTTCCTTTAACTAGTTGTAATTTATCTCGTAATTTGTCGGCTTCATTTTTACTGATTCCACTAAAGGCAAATTTTGAAAGTCGCGGGCGTTCACTTAATTCAAAATTTAAAAAGATGCGATCGCCATTAATTTTAGTGGCGGTCACTTTTATGTCCGAAAGTAATCCTTGCTTCCATAAATTTTCAATGGCAGTAGCAATTTTGTCTCCAGGAATTTTAAATCGTTCACCTATATTCAATCCCGTTAAGGTAATGAGTACCCCTTCGTCTAAATATTGAACACCACTAATGGTGATACCACCTAATTCATATTCTTTCGGTTGTGCGAAATTAATGAACTGGTCATCTGAACCAATGGACTCGACTTGTGCGTAAGAGGAATTCGCAATGAAAGTAAAGATGGAAATTAGGAGTAATATTATTTTACGCATGTTCAGATTTCAGTTGTTCTGATGTTTTTCCAAAACGACGTTCACGTTGTTGGAAGTCGATAATTGCTTTATAAAAATCTTCGCGACGAAAATCCGGCCACAGTTGCTCTGTAAAGTATAACTCTGCATAGGCAATTTGCCATAATAAATAATTACTGATTCGTTCTTCGCCACTTGTACGGATTAATAATTCCGGATCGGGCCAGTTCACTGTATTTAAGTGATTACTTATGGTTTGTTCAGTGATATTTTTTGGTTCTAATTCTCCAGCTTTCACTTTTTCAGCTATTTGTTGCATCGCATGGGTAATTTCCCAACGCGAGCTATAGCTCAACGCAAGTACGAGGGTCATTCTTGTATTGCTCGCAGTTTTGTCAATGCATTTTTTCAAGTTCTTGGCCACTTTTTCTGGCAAGCTGTCTGTATTTCCAATGGTAGCCAATCGAATATTGTTCTCCATCAGCTTAGGAGTTTCTTTAGCGATTGATTGAACAAGGAGGTGCATCAAAGCATCGATTTCAAATTTCGGACGATTCCAATTCTCAGTACTAAAAGCATATAGCGTTAAAACTTCTACGCCTAATTCCGCAGCGGCTTCAACAGTATCACGTACTGCGATAACACCGTTTTGATGGCCAAAAATTCGCATTTTCCCCTGCTGTTTAGCCCATCTTCCATTACCATCCATAATGATGGCAACGTGACGTGGTAATCGTTGAAGATCTATCTGCTCTTTTAGTGACATATTTCGGCTCGCAAATGTAGTAAATGCATTGGCGTTCTCGACCAATTAAAAAGATTAACTCGATGTTAACGTAAGTATTCTAGCATTACGTATTTAAGAGTGCAATAGAATAAACCTAAGTTAATGATACAACTAAGTTATTCAACAAGAACTATTTTATAATAGAGATTACCAGAGTTTAATTCTAAAAGGCTGGCAGGCATCAATGTATTTTTTTACTTAGTGTATAGGTGATTTGCACACCGGTAAAAACATACCAGTCACGATGTTGTGTATCACCACGTTGACGACCAATATTTCCTCCTGGGGCTTGATTGAGTGAGCGATCACTTAGCAATGCAGCTGTTTTTCCATATTCTTTTCGGATCGAACTAGGATCTGCATAAACCGTGCTCACATCATCCAAGTAATCTGTATAAGTTCTTCTCACGCCAGTTTCAAGGGTTAACCCGAATCGACGTGCAATTTTAAATTTAAAGCCACCTCCAAAAGTGAAAGCTAGATTCGTCCTTTTATAGAGATCCTTGCTTGACCCTGGTAAGCCTTGACCTTCAGTTCCTAGTGGCTGCAATTCGACCCATTCATCATTGATCTTTGCTTTAGGATTAAAGTGGAAAAGAGAATACCCACAAAGCAAATAAGGACTAAAAGTAGAATTTGGATTTGCGGTTTGATACGGGAAAAAATTGAATTCAAATTGGCCAGATAACTCAATGATGTGGGAACGAAAATTCAAGTTTCTGTTTTGGCTGTAAAAATCATCAGCTTTGGCATCATCGGCCTTTACATGCCCGTATAAAAGACCTGCTTTGAAGGCCCAATGATTGCTGTAAGAGCGGCGATAGATTATACTAACGCCAGGCTCCAAAAAACGAGTATCATACATGTTTTTGTCTAAATCGCCTCTATAACCCATCACCCCTACCATTAATCCAATTTCTCGAGATTGAGATTGAACCATCAACGGAAGCGTTAAAAGAATAAGGAAGAGGGAGACTGTAGGCCTCATTTTGTTTTTCAAAACGTGAATTTGATTGCTGTATTGTTGAGATGAAGCCATTCAACAAACGGTACTAATCGTCGTTATTAGAATATCGGGAAGTTAGTACGACCCGTACGGATCTTATAATGTAAACTGATGATAGCAAACATATAAGCATCTTTATCACGTGGATCTCCACGCTGTTGACCTACCGCTGTGGATTCAGCATTCGGATTTGGATTTGATAAAGCTGCTGCGACAGGACCATTAGCCTGAGAAATTGCAACCGGATCATAATAGGTTTTACTTACATCATCGATATAATCGGTAAAGGTTTTTCTTAACCCAAATTCAAATCCTACGCCCCAACGACGATTGAAGAAGTATCGACCACCAATTCCAAAAGGAATACAGATTTGCGTTCTTTTGTATTTATCACGAGCCGGAGAAATTCCTTGTCCTTCTGTCCCTAGAGGTTGAAGATCATACCATTTATCATTAAATTCTCCTTTTGGATTAAAATGGAAAACACCGATTCCAACAAATCCGTAGAGTGAACCTTCGAATGAATTAGAGCGACGAACACCTCTTAAACGATAAATACCACCTTCTTGTTGACTTAGAATAGCAGCTTCAAAATTTACATTGAATTCGTAAATATTGGATTTGAAATTTAAATTTCTCGTGCTTCTGAAATATTCTTTCGTTAATTGATCATCTCCCTTTACATGACCATAGGTTATATGAGAATGAAGTGAAAGTGCAGGGCTTAATTTATAACGTAAACCAACTGTTGCTGCTGGTCGTGTTAAACTAAGCTCTAGATCTTTGAAACCATTTGTTCCAATAGCATTTGCACCTCCTAAATCTCCAAGAAAATTACTGGCTCCGAGGCCGAAGCTCCATTCGTAACGGTATGCTTTCCAACGTGCGCGCAATCTTTGAGCTTCGCTCATAGAGCTAAATAGAATCAGGAAGGTAAAAGAAAGTAGTATATTTTTCTTCATATGAATTTATAAGGCCTTTGCACAAAAGTAATATTTTCCTCTATATCTGAGGCAGTAAATATTTATGATTTGGCGAGTGTATTAGTTTCTTGTGTCGAGTCCCCAATTTAATTTTTTGCGTAACGTGTCTAAAAAGTTATTGCTTCCTAATCGTACCAAGCTCATGGTGAAATCTTCTCTTCTGACAGCCAATGAGATAGCGGAGTCAATGGTTACCGATCTGGAGTCGAGGGAAGCCAAAAAATATTGACTTCTGCCTTTCACTTCCAATGAAATCACATTTTTGTCAGAAACCACAATGGGTCGAACATTTAGGTTATGTGGAGCAATTGGTGTAATCACAAAGTTGCCAGAATAAGGAGCAACGATGGGTCCGCCACAGCTTAATGAATATCCTGTTGAACCAGTTGGTGTCGCAATGATCAGCCCATCGGCCCAATAAGAATTTAAATATTCACCGTTGAGATAGGTATCAATGGTGATCATGCTAGAACTATCTTTTTTATGGATGGTCAATTCGTTAAGGGCATAATTGACTCCACCAAATAAATTTCGGTTCGATTCTAACCTCAATAAACTTCTTTTGTCGATGGTGTAATGTCCTTTAACCAAGGCTTCAAGCGCACCTGAGATGTCCTCAGTTCCGACTCCGGTTAAAAACCCTAAACGACCTATATTAATACCCATTACCGGGATATTGCTGTCTTGTACTAGAGTCAGGGTATCGAGGATAGTACCATCTCCACCTAAACTAAGTAAAAAATCGATTTTTCCACGTATTTCAGAACCTGAGTTGAATGCCGTATTTGGAGGAATATCACTTCCGAGCGATTTTATACGATGTAAAAAGGGCTGATAAATATAAAGTTCGCACTGATGCCTTTGTAATTCCTTTAATAATTCTCGAATCAACGGAAAATTTTCGGTGTCGACTTGTCGAGCATACAATGCGATTTTCATTGATACGAAAATAAGTAGGATTTTTCTATTAATGAAAGGAATTTGAAAATTTGATCGCGAAGTATCGCGATGAAAATGGAAATTTGTTAATCATGGATGGTAGGAAACTGGTTTGCTAGAACTTCAGAAGTTTTATTTTTAATTGATAGCAGATTGAAGAGTCCATCTAAAACACGGCCCCAATACGAAAATAAAAACCACTGTCGCCAATTTTATTAAGGGCGTATTCAAAGCGAAGTACGATGTCGTAGTAGGTGATAACGTCTAGACTTACGCCATATCCCATCTGCCATTCATTACTCAAAGAATTTCGGTAACCAAATTGTTTGTCGCTAACATAGCCCGCATCAAAAAAGGCATTCATGTAAGCAGAGATGGGAAATTTTTTAAATTTTTCGGATCTTAAAAATGAGAACTGATATGTCTTTACCGGAATTAAATTGAATTTTAAATTAGAACGAAAAAGTGCGAAGTCTTGTCCGTTGAGAACGTACAAATCATAGCCTCTGATGTAATCAAATCCATAACCCAATGCTCGTTGATTGAAAAAAGGTCCGCCCTCGCGTTGCATGATTCTACCTTTGAGTGCTGCTGAATAATTCCATCTCTTCGAAAGCGGTAAATACTTTCGAACGCCCATCGAAAGAGCTATTAAATCAGGTTCGTTTTTTAAAAATTTCAATCCTACTTTACTTACATCAAGTTCGAATAAATATCCTGAAAGCGCATAAGGTTGATAATCTCTAGTGTCGTGTCGATAACTCCATGATAAGGCTAAATGTTGTTGTTCCGTAGATCCATCTACAAAATATTTATCGTTCAATTTTAGAATGGTATCTTCTACTGAAGAACGACTGTAATCAAGTGTTGTATTGTAGTAATCATAGAGCCCTTGTCGTTTTGTCAATCGGACATATGCCTGCATTTCTTTCCTTAAAAATTGATCGGGATCTTTGAAGAATTGAATTTTATTATTGAAGGTGTTATACGCAACTTCTTTTACGCTGGTCACATAAAATCCTGCGCTTAAGCCAACATTTAGTTTTTTATTGATGTAGGGAATGGTATAAAAAATTCCGAATCGTTTGGTGTAGCCAAAGAGCATCTGCAATTGTGCAATATCATCACGACCCGTTAGGTTTTCTTGTCTCAAAAACATTCCATAGTTGGTTCGACTAAAATCTTTTGTTTGCCACCATTCACTAATGTTTCTATCCGCAATTTCAAAAACAGGAGAGGGCCAAAGGTACCATCGCTCGGTAAGATTAATATGTACGACAACAGTATTGGCTAATCCTTGAAAATAGCGAATCTCCACAAAATTGAAGAGTGCAGTATTCATTAAATTTTGGCGGGTACGTTCAATGGCCGACTCCAATATAAAGGGAGCTAAAGTATCGCCTTTATGAAAAGTAAGTTCGCGTTGAACAATGTAAGAACGGGTCTTTTTATTTCCCGTAATAATAATTTGATCGATAATGGAAGCTTGTAATTGGAGACTATCGCTCAACACTTGCGCGTGAAGATGCGGAACATACATCAAAAGCAAGAGTAAGAGAATCCTTTTACCGACGCTACTTTTAAAATACATTAATCGTTTAATTGTATTGCTTTGGCTTGGAATTAAGAAGTACATATTAACTCTATGTAGGTCGGCATAATACAATTTATTTATGGGTCTCGAAAATTATTACAATAGGTATTAGTTTCATTGTCACGAAGAAAATGATTTATCTAGTTCCGAATTTTACTCTAGCGAAAAAGTATCCACTTAGATATTAAGATAATTCATGAGCGACTCGAAACGATTTTTTAAATCTTCGGAATGTTCACTTTGATGGTAAGAAGCAACGATATGATAGTCGAGACGATAAAATGCAGCTAAGATGCGACTTAAATCTACTTTGTCCACTTTCAGGGTTAACTCCACTTTTGTAGGATCATTGGCTGTAGTAACATTAGCACTTAATATATGAGCTCCGTCCGACTCAACAATTTGAGCAATATGTGACATAGAATAATCAGCTAATGCTAATTCAATGACGATAATACCACCGGGAGTATAAACGCTTTGGCTATCGGCGAAATAGGAAACGAGGTCGTTTACCGTAACTAGTCCTAAGTAGTCATTCTCAGTTGTTAGCACTGGAACAAGATCTAGTTTGTGGAGGGAGGCAACTTTTGTTAAATCGTAAACATGCTGATTATCATATACAAAAACCTTATGGTACTTGATATTCGCTTCTTCAAGGCTAAGATCTGCTAATACAGGATTATTCACATCTAACTTATAAACTAAACCTAAATATTCGCGGCCTTTAATTACTGGTAAAGCATTGACTCTTAGCTCTTCCATCCAAGTTACTGCGCGCTTACAAGAATCACCAGGCTTAAGTGGAGGTACATTATCAGATATTAATCGAGCAGCAAACATGCTTAAGTTTTCTGATGTAACGGTTTCTGTGTCTTTCAAGTTCGGCGCAAACATAAGAAGATCTTTCATTTTATTTTGGTTTTATGTGCCCATCTGGATGAATAAACAAAAAATAGAGGAGTTTAGTTCATCCATTATAAAAGACCGTGCCGAAACTACATAATTTGATTAGAACTTCTTAATCTTGCAGGGTCGTGACGAAGATAAGTGTAAATATTAACAAAATCGCTACTCTGCGGAATGCAAGAGGAGGCAACATGCCTGATTTAATAAAGGCTGCCATTGATATTCAAAATTTTGGTGCCGATGGGATTACGATTCATCCGCGTCCCGATGAACGACATATACGTTTTCAGGATGTATATGATCTGAAAAAGGTCATTACAACGGAGTATAATATTGAAGGCTATCCATCTTTGGAGTTTATGAAGTTGGTGGATGAGGTTCGACCGGAGCAAGTGACCTTGGTTCCGGATCCTCCGGGAGTGTTAACCAGTAATGCGGGATGGGATATGATTGCCAATGCATCTTTCTTGAAAGATGTAGTTTCCTATTTCAAATCCATCCATTGTAGAGTCAGTTTATTTGTGGATCCAAGTCCGATGATGGTGGAGGCAGCATGTCATACTGGCACCCATAGAATCGAATTATATACCGAAGCCTATGCGAGTGGCTTTGCCGAAGATCCATCTGAAGCGATACGTTCTTATATAGAAGCTGCACAAAAAAGCAAATGAAGTAGGGTTGGGAATCAACGCCGGACACGACCTAAATCTCCAAAATCTTGCATATTTCAAAAGGATGGTTCCAAACCTCTTAGAAGTAAGTATTGGTCATGCACTGATTAGTGATGCTTTGTATATTGGGTTAGAGGAAACGGTTGCCTTATATAAGATTCAGTTAAAATAAGCTGCAGGCTTCGTAATTTAAGCTACAAGCTACAAGCTTCAAGCCTCAAGCTACAAGCTGCAAGCCTCAAGCTACAAGCTGTAGCTGCAAGTTTGATTCAATGTCAAATATCAAGTGTCTAGAATCGAGTATCGAGCATCAAGCATCGAGTATCGAGTATCGAGTCGCGAGGCTTCGCGACGAGCATCGCTCTTAAAACCCATCATCAACTGGTTCCCACAATTCAATCTTATTTCCGTCGGGGTCCATGATCCATGCAAACTTTCCATAGGAGAATTCGTCCATATTCCCTACCTGAGTTACACCTTCTTCTTTTAAAACTTGAAGTAGCTCTACCAGATTTTCTACTCTGAAATTTATCATGAAAGAAGAGGTAGAAGGATTTAAATAATCTGTGTTATCTTTAAAGATGGAAAATTCTGTTCTGCCTTTTTCGGGTTCGGCAGTATCTTTCCAAAGAAATGAATGATAGCCTGCGTCTGACATGGAGAGTCCGAGGTGTTTGTCGTACCAGGCTTGAAGTTTTTTTGGATCGGCTGATTTGAAGAAGATGCCGCCGATACCGGTGATGCGTTTTTTCATAGAATTCAAATGTAAATATTTATTTTAAGAAATGTACGAGGATTTAAATTGCACGAGAGATTTTACTCTAGTGTTTAAAAGATTTATTCGAAGCTAAATCATTTCACATTAAAAATCCTGTAGCTTGATCTGACAGCTAAAAATAACAAAGCCAAATTTAATTTGCTTCGAAATGCCCTTTTTCAACATCCAATGTTGATTCTACATTATTTTTTCACCCCACCCCTTGCATTTACGAAAATCTTTTTTACATTCGTTGAACCAAATCTAATTTTTATGGATAAATATCTGATTGTTTTACGAAAAAAGACACTCCTCTTACTCTTTATTCTTTTTTCAGGAATACCTCTGAAAGCTCAATCCAATTTTGACGCTTTTGTTACCACTTCCGCCCCTATCAATGATGTTGTGGAAGGAACCATGTTTATTACGTTGACCGACACCAATCAAATCGACTTGGTTGAAGTAAAGGTAGGGAGTAAGGAAGGACAAGCCGACTTAGCTAATTACCAGTTTACTTATGATCAAACCTCAGGTTTACCTACAGGTATGGCATGGCAACGTACAGGATACCGAATTACCCTTTCCTTAGGCAGCTTTGCTTACAGCGATGTTCAATTCGGGTATGTGAGATTGAAAAATAGTAGCGGTGTGTGGAGTGATATATTTGCTTTTGTGACGAATTAGGGAGAGTAATTTGAAAATGTATTAATTTGAAAATTTGAAGATGAATTCTAAAGATTCAATTCTTATTTTTAATGTAATTTGATAGTAAGTATCATATCTAGTATATTATTTTATTAATTTAATTCCTGATTTTATGAAAAACTCAACTCAACTCAACTCAACTCAACTCAACTCAACTCAACCCAGAAGTACTTCGCTTCGACTTCTGGGCGAAGCTTTCTTAATAAATTATTTACATTAGTACTCCTTTTAATGACTTCCATTGCTAACGCTGGCAACTATACTTGGAACGGCGCTACCAATACCGACTGGTCAAATTCGAGCAATTGGAGTCCGGCGGGAGTGCCAAGCACTAATGATACAGTTACGTTGAGCAACGGCGGAGTAAATTCTATTTTACTGGATGGAAATAGAACCATTACAAGACTCGTAATTTCTGCTAACATCATTGATTTAAATACGTACGAATTACATGTTTCCGGCAGAAGCTCCCTAAACGGAGGCGCCATCAATAATGGGAACCTTAAAATTAGAGGAACCTATGCCTATTTCCAAGGAACAAATTTTAATTGTACCTTAGATGTTATTGCCGGACAAATCAAATTCAGTGGCGGCACCTTTGATCAAACAGGAAGCTTCGAACAAAACGGATCTGCGAGTGGATATGGGTTAGGAGGTTGTACGTTTAATGCTGATGTAACTATCAAGAACACAGGAACAGTTTATTTAAGGATGGGACAAGACGATGGCGATACCTTTAATGGGAAACTGTATTTGTATAGCAGCGGTGGCTATGCTGTTCAAATGGCTTATGGCGACACGAGTTATTTTAACGACACCATCTATATAAATAGCACGGGGAGTGGCGGAATCAATTTTGCAAATGGAACGTATGGAGCAGCCCAACTCGGAGATAGCGCTTGTTTAATTACAGGCAGTAGTGGTATAACTTCGGGTACCATTCAATTTAAAAATATTGACCAGTCTGCCACTTCATCCAATTCAATTACGGCGAGTGGCAGTGTGCTTTTTAATGTGTACTCTAATTCTTTTTTAGGAAAAGTAAATTTTACAGCACCAAACCTAGTTGTTAAAGCAACAACCTTTGGTGATAGTACTTCACTCACCAAAACAGGTCATACACTAAACAATACTTGGGATGGAGCGAATGTTTACAATGGTGTTGTGACCATCACCAATGGAAATACTTCAACCGCTTACGTTAAATTGGCTAGCCAAAATGCCGACACTTACAATAAAGATGTTTATTTCAATGCGGGAACGGGGGTTATACAAGCTGCCAATGCCGGAACCAATATTTACAATGGAAATGTCAGTGTAAATGGAAACAATGTTACTTTTAATACCAGTGGAGGAACTTTAAAATTTGCAGGCGAACAAAACCAGGAATTTGGTGGTGGCACCAATACCTTAACCTTTAATAAACTCATTGTTGACAAAGCAGGTGGAAGTGTTACCCTCAACCAACCTATTACCATCGATAGTTTATTACAACTCACCAGCGGTATTATTTATACCGACACAATTATCACATTAAAAGCAACGGCGACCACCACTGGAGCTAGTAACACAAGCTTTGTGGATGGAGCGGTGAAGAAAATTGGGAATACGGCTTTTGTTTTTCCGGTGGGGGATGAAGGGCAATGGAATCCAATTGAAATTACAGCTCCTTCACAAATTTCAGATGCTTATATTGCTAAAAACTATTTAAAGCCACAAACCTATGGCAACACAAAAGATACAACAATTCATCAATTAAATACATGTAGTTATTGGACCTTGACAAGACCAACAGGAACTAGTAAAGTCTATGTAAAATTATTTTGGGATAGTTTAAGATGTGGATTATACGATACTAGTGGCGTAGTCGTATCCTCTTGGAACGGGACTAAGTGGGAAGACTTAGGCAATGGTGGTTTGAATGGCAATGTGCTTTCAGGTGAAATTATCAGTGACACGACTTCAAATAGTTATATTGCATACACTTGGGCGTATCGAACTAGTAGTAATTTAATAATTCCCATAACAACCTCACCTGTATTAAATCTTGGCGCTGGACTTGGTTCTTGGAATCATCCAATTTCTGAAGATTATTTTGGTTACAACGGTGCAAATATATTAGACGCAGGACAGTATTTCTCTGATTTAGCTAGCGACCCCAATAATTTTAATTTACCTGTTTTGAAAAATAAAAATATAAGTACTATACGTTTAAATGGAGGAACGTTCGGTAATTACTGGGACTGGCGAACAGGATGGTTTATTCCAGAGGATAATTTGCCAAATGATTGGTATTATACTCGAATTTCACATAAGAAAGAATTCCCCATTCCTGATCCAGGAGATCCTTTTGTTAATGACATGAGCTTATTTAAAATAAGTAATGACATTGTTGGAGCTAGACCCATATTTCAATTAAACTCCTTTACTTCTTCGTTTAATTATGAAATTGCCAGTTTGTATCGTGCAGGCGAATTGAATTTACCAGTGAGATATATTGAGCTCGGAAATGAGTTTTATTTAGGCGACGAGCAGTTCAAAGAAAGATTTCCTTCAAGTTTAGACTATATTAACTACGCTACCGAATTTACAAATAGTTTAAAGCAAATTGCTCCGTTTTCAAACACTCAAGTAGCAGTGGTAGGCGCATCTACTCCCAATGGGATTCCTGGAAGACGAGCGCTTTGGTTAGATGTAGTCCTTGAGAACATAAATAAATATCCTTCAAATAGACCCGATGCTATCACTATTCATGAATACTATTCGAGCAGTTTAAAAGAACCAATTTCAACAACACCTTTTAATTTTAGTAATATTGGAAGAATGCTTCAAAAACCATTTTCAATGCGAGATGAATTAATCGCAGATGAACTTAATGATATCGCTTCTGTAAATTTGAAATTAAGTCTTAATCCTACCATTGAGGTGTGGTTAACCGAGTATAACCTTGACGAATCAATAGGGAAAAACATTGGTACTTGGGCTCATGGATTGTTTAATGCTATTCAAACTTTAACTTATCTTGAATCTCCACTTATAACACATATCAATTCCCATGCAATGACTTCCAATGCTGTTTTTGGAAATATTTTTGAAAACGAAATTGGGTTTACCTCTATGACATCTGGACAATTGCCCGCAAATATTAGTGACCCAACTACTTTTGTAACTAATACATATGGCTTTACTGCTTCTGGTGCCGCATTAAATGAAATAGCTCTTGCATTAAAGGGGCAGAATGTAATCGCTCACCGAATTGATTTTGACAATCCTGATGTTGAAAATATTCAATACTTCAATTCACAAAATAGTACTTGGGTAAATACAGGTTATCCAGAACTATATGGATGGACTTTTGAAAAAGAAGGTGGAACAGAAGCAATAATTTTAAATTTAGGACCAAACCAATACCAATACAATACATTTGATGAAGTTAGATTTTACAATGGAACAACTGTAAATTTTGAAACAATGGTACAAATTACTTCCAATGATGAAATTAATGGTAATGGAGGAGTCTTGCCTGTTGGATCCACTCCACCATTTTCAATTAGTGAACCATTATTTACAACAAATGAAATTAATATTAGCTTAACTGATCCGCTAATATTACCTGGTTATTCTCTTACAAGACTAATTTTCAGAGACCCTTCAATACTTACGATTCGTTTAACTGATGATGAAATCTGCAAATTCTCTGAAACTTCTGTACTAGTATCTGGAATGCCATTTGGTTCAATTTGTACTTTAACCTGTAGTTCCCCTACTCAAAATTATTCCTTTCAAAGCTCTGATTCGGTTTTTATTCTTAGTGGCTTGATAAATGAAGAATATACGATAACTGCAACAGCTGGAACAGCTTCTTCGAATAATCCTGCAACAACATTAACCGTGCACGAACCAATTTCTGTTTCTATTTCTACTGACCCGATAACCTTTAATCCATGCAGCACATCAACCGTAACGTTAAGTGCAAATGTAAATATGTCGAGTGGATCACTTGGAAACGACTATAATTATTTATGGGTTCCAGACAAACATATAATCGCAAGCTCTTCTACTTCGCCAACTCCTTTTAGTAACTTTATTGAAGTTGATTTGACTAGTTTATCGACAGAGACATATCAGGTTTACGTTTATAATGAAGAATGTTGGGCAAGTAGTGATCCTTTAGTAATTGAACGAAGTCCAATTAATGTAGATATTGGAAAAGATTTTACAACCTGTGCTACACAAGGTTTTACATTAAATGCTCAAGTAGTTGGATCCGCTTATTCTGATGTTAATACTTATATCTATAAATTAACTGGAGATAATGCTCCTACAACTACTCAAACAACTTCTAGTTTTAACATTTCTGGTTTGAGTGCAGGTTTGCATACATATACAATTGAAGTTTGGCTTGATGATGGAGGTTCAACTTTTTCAGGATGTCCAGCTTCAACAGATGATATTACTGTTAATGTTGTTAATTGCTGTAATTGTAATTCAAATGTAGCAGAGCTTTTTCCAATTAACCATGATAACTATACCACTTATGGGCATCCGAACGAAACATATATCGACGAAACTGAATTAATAAATTTAGCGAAATCAAATACTACCTACTTCACAGCAATACCTACTGCAGGAAGTGGACAAAACAAGAAAGTAATGACGATTACTGGACTCAGCACTTTATATTCAACTTTTTGTATAAACGGAGAACTATGGTTAAGAAGTGTAGTTTTCGCTCCGAGTCAACTTTTAGAGAAACTGGTATTGCAGAAATGCACCTTAAAACTAGGACCCGATGCAAAAATTAAAATTCGTGGAAAGGTAACATTGGTATTAGAAGGATGTATTATTGAAAAATGTGATGGTAGTACGGAGTTATGGGATGGTGTATATGCCGACATAGAAGATGAAGCAACCACAGAACCTGAAATCGTAATTGATCAATATGGAACACAGCCCACTCAAATTAGAGATGCAAAGAATGCAGTATTAATCAAACATGATTCTCCCTACAAAATACAGCATTGTGATTTTTTTAATAATTATATAGATATTAAAGTTGAAAGAAGCAAGAAAGTAATTCAGCAAAGCCAGTCCGGAAACAGTTCAACGGATATGTTTACCAACAACTACATCCGATCATGCACCTTCTCTTCTTCAGGCAACACGCTACTTTCTCCTTATACTACCGTTCATAAATTTGCAGGGATATCTCTTAATGATGTTGAACGTACAGTTATTGGGGATAGTTCTTTAAATTCCATGGTGAGTGAGAATGTTTTTAGTAATTCCAATTATGGAATTTATTCGATTTCATCTGGCTTTGAAGTTTATAATAATATATTTTCGAGTCTCGAGACATATGATCAAAGTCTCCGTTATAATGGTTCAAGTATTTACAGTTATATCGGAAATGATTATTCTGATAGATCCATGATTATCGGGAACAAAGATTATTCATTAACATATCCAGTTGTTTCGCATCAAAACCATTTTTATTCGTCTTCTATGGGTATCGTATCGATTGGCGAAATGAATTTAAAAGTATTTAATAACGAATTTGGTTCTCCCACTGTTTCTAGCGAAGTACCATCTTCGTATTGTATTTCGACAGTCAATTCATCAATTAAAAAAGTGTACATTTCACGAGAAAACACATTTAACAATTTCAATGTAGCTGTTCGTGCTATTGGTTTGAATTCTCAGGGCCTCTATCACATAGGAGGCAACTTTTTTGAAAAAGCAATGCCCAACATTCCTTCCAGTCCTACTGCATTTCAGGGAACAGCCATTTGGGTAGGGAATGCTATCAAATTACCTAGTACTGCTGAGGTACCTTACCTTAAAATTTTTAATAACCGTATCGGAAATTCAGATATTAGTACGCAAGCACGTATTGGTATTTTCGTTTCTTCAATTGTTGATCCCTTGATAGAGTATAACGATATTTATTATCAAATTGATGCTGTTCCTTCCTACCCAACAATTGGAATTTGGACGCAAAATTGTCTGAATCCAAAAGTTATTGATAACGAAATTTCGAATAATGAGAGCTATTCGACTCATACAAATCTATTCACGGGTATACGCTCGGATATGAATACGCTGGGTTGTTTTAGTAAAAACCAACTGAATTATTTAGGTAATAGCTTCCTTTTTATGGGAGCACACGGACAAATCGGTTTTGCTGAAAACATAATGAACTATTATGACAATGCGCTGTCTTTGATTAGTGCAGAGATAGGTGTACAGGGTTTTGCTCATGTGCCAAACAGTATTTATAGAACCGATGACAATGAATTCTACCATACTATTTCGGGAACACAACCGGACAGAGTTGTGGGTTCTACATCTAATGGTAGTGGTATTTCATGGTTTTTTAATAATTCCGATAACCAGTTATATAATCCGGATATTAATGGGAATATTCCGGCAACACTTTTATTGGAACAAGGAGTCACTCCATCTCCAGGCCATCCGCCTATTAATTGCCCTGAAATAACCGATCCTGCTGCCCGCAATCTTGCATTTGGATATATCGTAAGAGATTCGGCACGTTATGATGAAACTTATTCACCTTATCTAAGCTATCATGCAAAAAGGGGTATGTATGATATTTTAGTACGTGAACCTAACCTCATTGAATTGGACGATTCAACTGATGTGTATTTTGAAAATTTTTATGGAGAAATGAGCGAAAGCAACTTGGCAAAATTTGATAGTGTGCGCCAATTTGTAGAACAAGGTAATCTCACAGCGGCTATTGCGCTTTTGTCAGCTATTGATGATACCAATGCAGTAGAGGAGTATTGTAAGATGATTTTTGAAATAGGAATCAATAAACTGAACACTGATTCTGTATTGACAGCGGGAGACAGTTCAATTTTTTACGAAATAGGTAAACTGCATGCTTTAACAACAGGTGAGGCCGCATTTATGTCGAGGAATATGCTTTTTTATGAAGTACACGATGAAGAATTGGGTGGAAGTTCAAGAATAGCACAGGTAAGAAAAGAAGAGGAAATGAAATTGAAAGTTGACATATATCCTGTTCCAGTACTTGATAAACTTTATTTTGAGTACAAACATAGTTTGCCTGACGCTATAGAGATTTTTGATATTCAGCAGCGATTTATTTTAAAATCTGAAAAAATTTATCAGATAGATGTCTCATCGCTTTCACCAGGTTGTTTTATAGTTCGCTTTATACAGAATAATAAGGCAGTAGCAATTAAAAAAATGATCAAATTAAAATGACAAGGCTAAAACGCACATTCGATATGGTACTATTGGCTATTTCTATAATTGCTGTTAGCAATGAGGGGGTATTCACAATTCAATAATAACCTTTGGGTGTTTGGTGATAGTGCAGGTATCAATTGGATTAATCCCAATAATCCCACAGTTTTTAAATCAAAAGTTCGTGGACGAGGATCATGTGCATCACTAGCCGATTCAAATGGAGTTTTAATTTACAGTCATTCCAATTATACAACCTCATTATTGAATCAATCAAGAACTTATAATAAATATAGCGAAGTCATTCCTGGAAGTGATAGTTTGTATGTCGAAGGATGGTATCATGAAATGCTATTGTTACCTCACCCTGGTAATGATTCGTTAGTTTATTTATTTACAATTGGAGTAAATACATTCGATGGATTATATTATACGCTCATTAATTACAAAGCGAACAATGATTCCGGAATTGTTATTCAAAAAAATGTTCCACTTCAAAATGTACCAGCATTTGATGGATTAATAGCCGTTAAACACGGGAATGGAAGGGACTGGTGGGTGCTGTTTAAAAAATGGGATGGAGTAGGTCAAATTGGGAATAATATTACTTATGTATATTTAGTTAATCCAAACGGAATATCCTTATACTCCTCGCAAAGTTTGGGTTCAAATAATTCAACTAATTTAGGACAGCTTTGTTTTAATGTATTGTCAAACAAAATAGTAGCAGTAAATTTACGAGGGCTAATATCAATTTATGATTTTAATCGTTGTACAGGTCAGCTTTCACAGCCGATAACCATCGAAGCGGAACGATCAAGCTCCCTTATCCATACTATTTTTCTGCCGCCTTTTCCCAGGATGATACCAAGTTTTATGTTGTAAGTGAATCACCCATTAATCAGCCGGGAGAAAATGACACCTTGTTTCAATTTGATTTAACTGCCTCCAATATTGCAGCCAGTAAGCAAGTGATAGCAGTAATGTCAAGTTATGAAGCTTCAATGGCCAATATGAATCTGGCACCGGATAATAAAATATATATTACAACCGGTGATGAAATAGCCAGTATCCCCTATCCTGATTCATTATTTACTACCATTAATAACAACCTAAGCGTAATTAATTATCCGGATTCACTCGGAATAGCATGCAATTTCCAACCCTTCAGTTTTAATTTGGGAACTGGAAGAACCTACTTCGGCCTCCCCAACAATCCCGATTATGAACTCGGCGCATGGGTGGGCTCGCCGTGCGATACACTAACGGTAGGCCAAGCCGAAAATGATGAAAAGAATGATGTTTTCTTCCAAGCTTGGTACAATTCCGAGTGGAATATGATTCATGTGAATGCGTCGAAGTTAAAAGGGAAGAGCGGGGTGTTAAGGTTGTTTGATGTGGAGGGGAGAGTGGTTTATGAGAGGAAAATGGATGTTATAGCTGGAGGGTATTTTACGGGTGAAATTGCGATGAATGATGTTGCAGCTGGGGTATATATAGTTTCTCTTAAGACTGAGCAGGATAAAGTGCAAGGGAAGGTATTGAAATACTAGTTCAATTAGTGTTTATAGTTTTAACACTAGAGGCACTAAGGTCAATATAGTGCACAAGAGATTTTACTTTAGTGTTCTCTTGTGATCTCAAGTGCCTCTAGTGTTGAAACTATAAATTTATTCACTTACGAAATTTTTAATTTTGTCGAATTTAGATTTCAATAGATGATGTTCTTTTATGTTGACTGGATGTTCTTTGATTTGTTTTTGAAGATATTGAATTCGCTCTTTGGAAACGGGATGCGAACTCATCCATTCGGGGATATCGATATCATGTTCTTTTTCCAGCATCTTAAAAAGATCTATCATGCCTTGAGGGTTAATGTTGTGGTTGCGCAATAAGGCAAGTCCACTGATGTCGGCTTCTTTTTCGAATTTGCGCGAATAACTTAAGGTGTGAAACTGATGCGCATTGTCGATGAAAACCGTCATCAATCCATTTACATCGTTGAGGACAAGCGTCAGTAATAAATAGCCCGATACATTTCGACTTAATAGTCGCATGCCGTGCCGATGTTCTACGTGCGATATTTCGTGAGAGAGTACGCCGGCTAATTCTTCAAAGCGATTCATTTTTTTTAGAATTCCGGTATTGATGATGATGCTGCCATCGGGCAAAGCAAATGCATTTACCAAATCATCATTCATAACGGTGATGTGGTACCGTGCATCAATTTCTGGAGCCATGGTTCGCATGAATAAATTCAACTCAACAGTTAAGGCCGAGTCAGCGTCATCATTAAAGTTCGGACTTTCACTCACCGTTTGACCTAGTTGATCATCTACACTACGTGGAATTAAATCCACAGCTTTCTCAGCGAGAAACGGAATGAAGTAGAAATAAGTGGCTGCGCAAAATGCAAGAATGCCTGCAGCTAATGCAAGATGTACTGCAATTCCTGCATGTAAAATTTTGTAATACCAGTTTTCATAAGCCCCGGATTTATTAAATTGAAAATAAGCATGAATAAAAGCAGGATCATTGATCTCAACGATCCTGCTGCTTTGAGAGTTTATCGATAAAACCAAGTATAATTTTTCACGTCGCTTTATGGTCAGTTCCGAAAAAGGTATTTGCAATACGCCTTCTTCCTCTATCGTTAAAATCAGTCCTGTAAGCTTATCGTTAAAGGTACACTCCCCCTTAAATGGTTTTGCAATAACACCATTGTAGTAACGAACATCAGCAACGATTCCGGGCTTGAACATGTCGACGATTAAATCACGAATCCAAGGTCAAGCATGTCCGACATATCCTCTCCAGTGGCATCGGTGTATTCTTTTTCAGTTTGTACCAATTGGTCGGTGTCTATATTTCCAACGATTTCTATTTTAGAGAAGATAAACTTTAGTGTACGAGTCAATATCCAAGGATATCCAATTCCTAAGGTGAAAATCATGATCAATAAATTCACGATGATCAATCCAAAAAAATCGCCACCGGATGCAGTCGACTTCAATCGAATCTTACCCTCTTTATGATGTAAAGTTAAGTTGTTGATGTAGTAATTAAATAAATCTTTCTGCCACCAAAACATATAAATACCCAATGTGATTAGGGTCAAAAAGTATCCTTTTAAATTCAGCACAAAATACTCTCCGCCACGTCCACTGTATTTAAATTCAGCACTGCCGAAGCGGATGTTGCTTAAGACGTAATTTCGTAAATTGATCGCCATCCACGAACCGTAAATTCCCAAAGAAATGATGGTGAAGAATAGTTCTTTGAAGAACAGTATCGTAAATTCTTTTCTGTCTCCTCTGTACCCAAAACGAATTCCTCTCCAGCTTGTTCTCGACATTCTGTATTTGTAACTTCCGTGAATTATAATGGGTAAAATGATCATAAAGCCTCCTATATACCAGATAAAACCAAGGATAGGCATTTGCATAACCATTGCAGCGATAAATCCGCCAATAATAAGAGCAAATATGATTAAAGCTTTAATAAATCCTTTGAACATTTCTGCTCCGGTTCCATGAAATTCAAATCTGCTTTCATCAAATGAAGTAGCACCGTACAAGTATTGTAATTCTTTTGCTTTTGCCCAGGGGTAATATAAACCCAATGTAAAAATTTTTAAAATAATGTTGACGATTGCAATACCAAAATAAGCCCCGCCGGTGCCAACAAAGGAAAAAGGATACACCTTTTCGGGGTTAGCATGAAGTGATTTGTGTTCGATGATTTCCATAGTTTGAAAGATTAGATTAGTGGAACTAAAATAGTCTTTTTTTGGAAACCGTGCGAAACCTACTTTTTTATCAGAAAAACCAATGCTCAGACATCCACTTATGAATTATTATTGATCATTTAATAGAGGCTTCGGGTTCGAATGGTGTTTTTCACCTTTTTTAGTTCAGTCATCACCTTAGGCCCCGATTTTTTATCAATATCCAGCACCACATAACCAATTTCCTCATTGGTTTTTAAATACTGCCCAATGATATTCACTTTCATCTTGGAGAGTACACCGTTAATTTGTGAAAGTACTCCAGGTACATTCGAATGAATGTGTAAGATGCGATGCGCATTATTCATCACCGGCAAACTGATTTCAGGAATGGTTAAAGAGCCGGAACTACTTCCATTTTCAATGAATGAAATTAATTTATCGGCAACATCAAGTCCAATTGCTTCCTGTGCTTCCACCGTGCTTCCTCCGATATGCGGAGTGAGGATAACATTTTTTAACCCTTGCAATGGCGAAGCAAAAACATCTTTGTTATCCTTAGGTTCTTCAGGAAATACATCGACTGCTAATCCTCCTAATTGTCGTTTTTCGATCGCTTCTTTTACTGCCCATACATCCATCACATCACCCCGACTTAAATTAAGCAATACAGCACCGGGCTTCATTTTTTTCAATCGTGTCGCGTTAGTTAACTTTTTGGTTCCTTCTGTCCCCGGCACATGCAAGGTGATAATGTCCGATTTTTTAAGAAGGTCGTCCAATGAGTTACTCGATTTTGCATTTCCTAAACTTAGCTTGGAGGTAACATCATAAAACATCACTTTCATCCCCAATGCTTCTGCCATCACCGATACTTGCGAACCGATATGACCGTATCCTACAATACCTAATGTTTTCCCTCTTACTTCAAAACAGTCTTTGCTTTCTTTCAACCACAATCCCTGATGGGCGCCTTCGCTTTTTTCAAAGACACGACGCATCAACATAATGCTTAACCCGAGCACAAGTTCAGCAACCGAGCGCGTATTTGAAAATGGAGAATTAAAAACAGCAACCCCTTGTTGACGTGCTAAATTCATCTTGATTTGATTGGTACCAATACAAAAGGCACCAATAGCAATTAATTTTTCTGCTTTTTTTAATACGGCTTCTGTAATTTGAGTTTTGGAACGAATACCCAAAATATGAACCTTACCAATTTTTTCTAAAAGCTCTTTCTCGCTAATAGATCCTTTGATAGATTCTATATCAGTATACCCTGCTTTATTCAAAAGATCGATGGCAGCCGGATGTATACTTTCTAATAAAAGGATCTTGAGTTTCTCTTTCGGGTAGGATGTTTGCATTTTACAAGGTTAATGCATCTTCCTAAAACCTGGCGAAGGAAAGGGTATAAATTTTAAACATCTATAAGTTAGTGAAAAGCCTTTCCAGATGAAACTTTAGAGGAAAGCATTGAGTATATTTGTTTCGCCCAATCAAAACATATCCTTATGACTCAAACATTAACTCCCGGTAAAAGATTTATTACGTTAGGCCAATTCATTATTGAACGTCAAAGTGATTTCCCTTTTGCTAAAGGTGAGCTGAGTAGATTGTTGAGAGATATTGGTATAGCAGCAAAGGTGGTGAATCGCGAAGTGAATAAGGCTGGACTCGCTGATATTTTAGGCGATCATGGAGATATGAATGTGCAAGGGAAGATCAAAAGAAGCTGGATGTTTATGCCAAGGAACAGTTCATCATGGCCTTGGGCGCAGGCGGTGAATGCATTGCGATTGCATCTGAAGGAAATGAAGATCTGGTTGAGATTGATAGTAAGGTATCGAAGAACGCACGTTATGTTGTATGTATTGATCCTTTAGATGGATCATCCAATATTGATGTAAATGTTAATATTGGAACTATATTTTCCATCTATAGAAGACAAGAAGATAAACATGGTCCATTGGATGTATCTGATTTTATGCAAAAAGGAACAGAACAAGTCGCCGCTGGGTATGTTATTTATGGTTCGAGTACTATGTTGGTTTATACCACTGGAAAAGGGGTGAACGGATTTACTTTAGACCCTTCCATTGGTGAATTTTGCCTCTCGCATCCAGATATGATGATTCCTAAAGATGGAGCGATCTACAGCATCAATGAAGGAAATTACCGTCATTTTTCAGAGGGAGTGAAAGACTATATCAAATATTGTCAGGAAGATGATAAGTCTACTAATCGTCCTTATTCTACCCGTTATCTTCGTTCACTCGTAGCTGATTTCCATCGAAATATGATAAAAGGAGGAATTTATATTTATCCGGCTACCGGAAAAGCTAAAAATGGACAGCTAAGACTTCTTTATGAGTGTAATCCATTGGCATTCATTATTGAACAAGCTGGCGGAAAAGCCTCCGATGGTTTTACTAGAATCATGGAATTACAACCTGAATCCTTGCATCAACGCGTACCTTTATTTATTGGTTCCACGAATATGGTGTTGAAAGCAGAAGAGATGCTTGCTGCGAGAAAAAGTTAGTAAAATATTTTTGCGGGTTAAGATTGCAATTCGCAAATGGCTAGCCAAGCCATCAATCCAGTTCCAATTTGTAACGCATTTTCTTCGATGTCGAATGTAGGCGTGTGGACCGATGAAATAATGCCACGCGATTCATTGCGTGTTCCTAATCGATAAAACTTCGTTTAGCACGTGCAGTTAATGCTTCGTCATTGTATAATGCAGGATAACCTTTTCTGATTTCGAATTCTAATTTTCCACCCATCGATTCTACTAATTGATGCGCTAAGTCGAGCATGCTTTTGTGCGCTTTTTCACGCCACTTTTCATCGAGCGTTCTGAATGTTCCTTCAATGTAAACTTCATCTGGAATTACATTCGTAGCACCATTAGCGATTACTTTTCCAAAGGAAAGTACACTCGGCATAATTGGATTTGCAGCACGACTCACAATCTGTTGCATCGCAACAATTAAGTGCGATGTGATGAGTACTGGATCGATGTTTAAATGTGGTGTGGCTCCATGTCCTCCTTTTCCTTTTACTTTTAAATAAAGCTCATCTGTACTGGCCATGTAAATTCCACTTTTGAACCCTACTTTTCCTGCTGGAATAAACGGCATCACATGCTGCCCTAATACTCCTGTTGGTCTAGGATTCTCCAATACACCTTCTTTGATCATCATGGAAGCTCCGCCTGGAAGTTTTTCTTCACCCGGTTGAAATATCAATTTGATGGTTCCTTCGAATTCACTTTTCAATTGATTTAAAATAGACGCAGCACCAAGAAGTGAAGAAGTATGCGCATCATGTCCGCAAGCGTGCATGACACCTTCATTCTGACTTCGGTAAGGCACGTCGTTAGTTTCGATGATCGGCAAGGCGTCCATGTCGGCGCGAAGTGCGATTACTTTGGAAGAAGGATTCTTTCCTTCGATGAGCCCTACTAATCCGGTTCCGGCAACTTTATCTTTAAATGGAATTCCAAGTGCCGTTAATTTTTCTGCAACAAATTTAGAAGTGTTATACTCCATAAATGATAATTCGGGATGGCTATGCAAGTGCCGACGAATCGCAACTATCTCTTCGTGTTGTTTAGTGGCGAGTTCTTGCACTTTTTTAGCTTGAATCATTTTATGAGGAGTATATAATATTATAGAAAAGTGAATGTTATTTATTAGAGAGATGCATTGTGATTAGAAGTCGAGGCCAAGGGAGAAGTAAAATATTCTCTCTTGTACTTCTCCGTCGTCAACTCCCCAAGCCCAATCTGCGCGAAGGAAATAGCCAAGTACTCTACTGCGTAATCCAAATCCATATCCACCCACGATAGGCTCCACCGTTTTTGTAACGGAGATGCTGATCGGATTTCCATTATAATCTTTTCTAAATAAGGAATTGGATTTATCGTAAGGATTAGGTCCCGTCCAGGCAGTACCAATATCACCAAATCCGATGATTTGGAAATTGCGAATGAAATCTGAACGTATGGGTTTGTTGACTAAGTATTGGAAGATGGGTAAACGCAATTCACTATTGATAAGCGCAAAACTGTTTCCATTTCTGATGTTTTGAATGAATCCGCGCATATTCGTTGCCAGCGCCTGAAATGCATATCGTTGTGTTTGGTCAATCTGAATATCATAATTGAAATTGTCGGTTGGCGTAAATGCATTGTCGGTAGATCCTAAATAGTAAATCAATTTACGCGTCCCAAAAGAAGTGCTAGCTGCAAACCTATTTGCCCAAATAAATTGACGGTGGATCTTTAAGTAATGTCTAAAATCAGCACCGATCACACCCAGCACCGCATTTTTTTGGTCGATCTGCTGATAGAGCTCTGCAAAAACTTTATAGCGAAGTCCATTATATAGATTTAATCCGGTATTGATGGAGTTGTCATAAACAAATTCGCCACGTGCCGATCCCCAATGTATGAATTGATTAGGAATGGTGAGATTAACAAGATCGGTGCTGAGTGTAGCCAATCGATCATTTCGATAAGCTACCATTCCGCGAACGCTTGCTAAATCATTGAACGGCCAACGTACATTGTACTTTACTTCGTGTGTATGTACTCTATAAAGAGAGAAACTTGTTACTTCTTCACGACCTTGTCGATAGAATGAAATGGATTTGTCGAGACGATTTCTTAAGTTTTCATAACGAACATAATATTCATTGGAATTTAAATTTCCACTCAAGCGGAAACCTCCTACAATTCGGTAGTCATCAAAAAGATCATTGACACCAATCTTAAATAAAGCATTTAATCCAGGATAAAAATAAACTGCGCCACCTGTGTATGCCTGATATGTTTCATTCAATAAATTGTTGTCAAGTTGTGTGAGTACATAACTCGGAGCGAAGGCTAATTCGTAATTGCGTTGCTTGGGTAATTGATAGGATGCAGAATCTTCAGTTGGACCTTGAGCAATAACTGAAAGTGGAGATTCATCAATAGCTGAAGCATTCACATCTTCTAAATGAATGGTATCCGCAGCTGGCTTTTGAACAACAGGTTTTTCTTTTCTTTTTTTTTTTATTTTTCTTGCGGGGAAAGTCCGACTGGAATACGTAATTGTTGATGTCGATGGACGAGCTATCGACTGTCTTTTCAGTGTTTGTTGGTTGTGACGAACTTTCTTGAGTAATCACTTTAACGTTCGTTCCGGTTGAAGATGATTTCTCTTTTTTCGGAGACACTGATCTTAAATTCTTATTACGCAATGAGGTTCTCTTGAGTGGCTCGCTAAGAATAGAAGTGGCGGATGGAGCAGGATTTAAAAAGATTTGATAGCGTGAATTCAAATGCATTAACTCTGCATACTTTGTTCCTTTGCCACTTAAATCGTGCTGCAATACATTCCGTTTATAATCACTTTGCGCTTCTGCTTTCACAATATAACGGTAGTGGATTACCGTATCAATATAGGCGATGGCACTGTCGAGGGTGGCGGTATAACGATTCTTAATTCCATTCTCGTCGCTGAGGTAGGAGAAATGAGAAGAGTCTAGTTGCATCGGCTCCGTTTCATTGATGCCGTAGGTATTTGTAAGTTGTAAAAGTTGTGCCGACTTATTCATGTAATCGTACAAGAAAATATCACTTGATACTGGAATTTCTAAATCATCGGCCTGTCGAATTGGAGTAGGGCGTAACGTATCTTCAGATCTTGTAGAGCTAAAGATGATGTAGCGATCGTCCATGACAAATTTAGGAGCCAAATCATCCCAACGATCTTTGGTGATTTGCGTGTATGTTTTAGTGCGCGGGCTAAAACTAAAAATATCGGATTGTCCTTTTTGAACAGCAGATAAAACAATTTCTGATCCAGAACTATTGTAGGAAAAATCCAACACCTTATCGAAGTAAAAGAATTTATTTGATTCTTTTTACTTTTTACCAAACGTATAATAATCGAGCCACAGTTTCCCCTTCTTCTCTTTTACAGCACTTAAATATCTGCCTGACGGGTGCCAAGCTAACGTGGGATAACTTAAATCCATGGCTTGATTCACTGACTTATATCCGCCTTTTGCAATTTTTTTTCTTTTCTTGGTGCGTACGTCATAAAGCCAAATTTTATACTTGCCTAAATCGTTGGTAACATAAGCAACTTGGTTTCCGTCAGGGCTCACGCGCACTTGACTCAAATAACGATTTTGTTTTTTTAATACATAAACTGGAATGCCTTCGGGTAATTTTCTGTTTTTATCGTCCTCTATATATAAGTTCTGATAATATTGAATCCAGTTTTTTCGAATTTCTTTTAGAGGTACGCCCAACACATAAATAAATCCATTTTCAATATTACGGTTGATACGCGTCATGTACAACAAATTCGAAACGGATGTTTTCCCATATGTTTCTATGATGTAATTCCAAAGTGACATCCCTGCAAATTCAGCAGCTTGACCCGAAAGGTTGTCAAAATTGCGGTAATTCTTTCCGAGCACGGCATCACGCATTCTGCTATCCTCTTCGGGTGTCCATCCTTTGGCAACATATGCGATCAATCCATTCACATACCATTCAGGCAGATTCAATAATACCGATGCTTGCAAACGATCTTTAATACTTCCGCCATACATCAGTTGATTTATCATCACCTGTGCCACACCAGCACGAATTTGTTCGCGGAAATGACGATAGTCTCCATCAAAATAAATCAGAATCTTATTTCCAACGATGCGTGTTAATCCACCGGTATTGGTATTTTGCTCTTCGCCTTCTAATCCAATATTTGTTTGCTTTAGGTCCGTCAAACGGTTGTAAATAATAAATTGAAAACGACCATTAATCCGATAATCAAAAAGCTTTTCAATTTCCGCAATGTCTGCATCTGCTGTCCGGCCGGTATAAACAGCAAGTTCTTGTCCGCCGAGGTAGAAATAGGTATCAAAATTTTTAAATCGGTAGAAAGTCCATAAAAAATCATTGTATTGAACTCTGTTCTTCCCAAAATTCATCTGCACCCCTCTTGTAAATTGAGCCTCAGTGGTAGAAGCCATGAGGGTAAAGATGAGCAGACAAGTTATTTTTTGTAAAATCGTTTTAGCCATAGATTCTAAGGGCTAAAATAGGTAATTTCAGCACTAAATTTTAGGAATTTATAAGTAAACGGGCGCAGAAGCCATGTATTGCGTACTTTTGACACCTCGCTGACTAAAGAAATATGTCGATTAATACAAAAGTAGCCCGCCGATCCGAGATTAAAGTGATGGTGGAGTTGAATGAAGAAAAGCAGCCGGTTGGACTCCAATGGCTTGCTCAAGATGCTGGCTTAGAGGCAGAAAAACCTGCAAGTGCCATGCTCTTAGCTATTTGGGACAAAGCTGAAAAAAGCACCATGCGCATTGATTTGTGGACGCACGAGATGTCGGTAGAGGAAATGGAGTTTTTTATGTACGAGACCCTGGCGAGTATGGCCGATACCTACGAGCGATCCACTAGCGATAGTGAAATGGCGAAAGAGATCAAAGCTTTTGCGCATCGATTCGGAAAAGAGAAAAAAGTAATTAAGTAATTTTTGTTTTATTCCTTTCTGTAGATGGGTTTAAAGACAAGAAAATAGTTAAACAATAAGGAGAAAAAATTGTGAAAGTTAAAACGGCGACATTTGTAAAGAGTTCTGGCAAAGTAGAACAACTTCCCGAAGCCGACTTGCCGGAGTTTGCATTCATTGGACGATCCAATGTGGGAAAGTCGTCGCTTATTAATTTTTTGGTGAACAAAAAAGAGTTGGCGCATACTTCTGGAAGTCCGGGAAAAACTCAAACCATCAATCACTTTCTTATAAACAAAAGCTGGTACTTAGTCGATTTACCTGGATATGGTTTTGCGAAAGTAGCGCAATCGATGCGTTCCGATTGGGAAAAAACATTGTATAAATACCTAGGCAAGCGCGAAAATTTATTGACTGTATTTGTATTAGTTGATGTTCGCATCGAACCGCAAAAAAAAGATTTAGCTTTTTTAAAAACCATTGGTGAACATGGCTTAGCCATTGCTATTGTGTTCACCAAAGCCGATAAAATTAGTAAGGAGCAACTCAACAACAACATTGAAGCGTTCAGAAATGCGATGTTAGAAGATTGGGAAGAGACTCCGCCATTTTTTGTTACTTCGGTTGTGGAAGAAAAAGGAAAAGAGGAATTGCTAAAATACATTGCTGAAACTTCTACTGTTTTTATCGCGCCGAAGAAAGGTGCGAAATTGAATTTTTAGAGTGTGATCGGATTAATTTTAGTAAATAGAATTTCTCGTTTTATCTAAGTTTAATGGCCGCAGATTTATTAGGATCTATTATGATTTGCATTGTTTTTCTTCTAGATAAAAATAAATTCGTACTTTGAAAAGTTTTTTAGTTGGGATTAAATTAAGATGGAACACGGATGACACGGATAATTAGGATTTACACGGATTTGGTTTTATCTGAAACAAAATTTGACTATGTGACATCAGTGCCAAGCAAATAGGTTATAATGGGAAAGTTTGCGCCTTCGCGCCTTTTTAACCTAAGCTTGCCGAGGGTTGCCAGAAAATTTTTCGAAGCGCAGCCTTTGCGACTCCGCGCCTTTGCGAGAAAATTTTTGGCAGCGCAGCCTTAGCGCCCTTTTTAACCTGAGCTTGCCGAGGGTTGCGAGCAATTTTATCGTCTATCGGACTCAGCATTTTTAATATACTCAGAAAGAAGCCTAGGCTTCAAGATCGCAAAATGCGACCATGTAGTGAGGGGGAAATATAAAATACTTACCTTTGGTTTTACAGAAAGTGAAGTACCACATTCTCATTTTAATAAATAAAATCATGAATAAACTTTTTGTAAATTTATTAATAGTAGGCTGTGTAGCTCTATTTATACAAGGAAGTCCAAGACACGACATTGACGAACAAATATTAATAAAATGGAGAAGTGATCCATGGGGATGTAATGACGTTAGAGACGGACCTATGATGGATAAGATTTTGATGTATGCTTCTGGATTAGATCACCAAGGTAAATTAGAATTGTTTTCAAAATTGGGACAGCCTGATAAAATGATCTACCATCGAGGTAAAAAAAGAAGTTATTATTATATTGATTGTAATTGTGTTGATGGGAAAGCTATTCCAAATACCCAAGGTGCAGAATTGGAAGTGATTCAGGATAGTTTGAATATTTATTTCACGTTTGCTAATTATTGAATGAACTATAAATAGAAGCAATTCTAGATAGCTTAACTTCATAGATTAAATTCAGGACGGAAAATAGGAGAGCGCCATGGAGGACTTACTTCTCTGAATTTTTTTTGAATTTTTTTTCCAATCTTTTTTAGGCACAACATTAAAATTAATTTTTTTCCATACCCACTTAAAGTGAATGTTAATTTTTACTGGTGATGAATTTGTACAATGAAATATATCTTGAACTTTGTGGCTTTGCGGCTTTGCGCCTTTGCGAGAAACTTTAGCGAAGAGCAATTGGCGAAGAAAGAAGCATTACTCGACTGCGAATAAGTTATTGCAAGCATAAAGTTCAAGCCTCTCCCTTCGCGAGGCTTCGCGACCTCTCCAGAGGAGAGGGAGTAAAAAAAGAGTTAAATAAAATTTTGATTTAACCATAGAAATCTTTGCGAGCCATTTTAGCTTCGAAACTTCATGTGAGTTCATTCAACATATCCAACTAATATGTTGAAATTATTGCAAAACTTCAACATATTATACAAATTAGTGAATGCTAAAAACATATCCTTCAGTGCGAATTGCTTCTTAAAATGTAGCTCGGGTTGTTTTGAAATTATTACTTGAAAAATAGTCTTCAATACAATTAAATGACATTTCTTGTGATTCTTCAACAGAGTCTTGGAATGCCCTCGTTTATTGAAAGTGGGCAAATATTGCAAAAAAATGCCCTTGTACGGTTGTGTCGATAAATCTATATTTAGCTAAATTCCTACTTCACATACGTCTTAATATGCCGCTCCTTCTTCGATTCGTAAATATCTTCTAACGTAACTAAAATTCCGGTTTCTTCTACGTCTCCAAAATGTTCGTTTACCGAAGTGCCAAAGGTGCGCATGGTGGCGCTTAAATTCATGTAGGCATTTACTAAAGGTGGAATGTTTTCTCCTCGAGCACGTACATGATGGTTGAGAATTTTATGCGCTTCTTTGTAAGAGAGTCCCGTAATTTCTTGTGCAAATACACTCATGTCGTTTTCGATGTTGAGCGGATAAATCGCGGAGACTAATTTTTCGTTATCGGGAAAAAAGGTATTCATGAAAAATAAAATCATATCGCGCGCTTCTCTTTGGAAATGCGGATACATAGTTACTTTTCCGAAAAATATTTTATTTGTGGATAATCAATATGAATAGCGCCTAAACCATCCCATAAATTATCGAGAGAAAATAATCCCTTTCGGTTTTCTGGTCGAGGTTGGTATTTGGGTTGTACAAACGATCTTCCCAGCTCAATGGTGTAGGGCATATAATCATCAACAAATTTTTTTGAAAAGGAAAATAATTCGGCGGTGGCTAATTCATAATTTCCTGCTTGGTCTTTTCCTACTTTACCGCATTCAATAAATCGGTAACCTCCAATAATTTCTTTGTCTTCGGGATTCCATGCGATGAGTTGTTCGTAGCAATTTTCATTCGTGTCGAAATGATCAAGGTCACAATCTAATCCTGTGCCGCCGCCCGATTCTCTAAAGGTCACTTCACGGAGTCGACCAATTTCGCGAACAACATTCGGCGCATTATGATGATTCAAAATATACAAATGATTAGAGCCATTATTCGTCACGCGAACAAAGCGGTCTTTCGATAATTCTTTTTCGAGAATTTCTAACGGTATGGCTGGAATAATATCTTGCATCGTTTTAAGCTTCGAATTCGTCTTTTCCTTCGGCTAAATTATAAATATGTGACTTAATTTTTTGTGCCCATTCCTGATCATTATGCTTTTGTGTTAACAATTGATAGGGGATAGGTTTTCCAATGGTGATATGTATCTTCTTTCCATCTTGATGGTACATCTCATCCATCAAATAAAACATTTCAATATTAACTTTGATACCCAACTTTTCTCTCCACCATGCAAGATTATAGAAGAATTTTGAATTCTTTCCTGCAATGTGCACGGGGATGATAATTCTCTGATGTTTTTTTGCTTTCGCCACAAAACTCTTTTTCCAAACTAAATCGCGAATGATTCCATGTTCTTGTTTGCGAGATACGAGTCCTGAAGGAAAGATGAGCATCGCAATATCACTCGCATAATAGGAGTCGATTACATCTAGCACTTCCGTTGAATTTTTGCCATGCTTGTTCACGCCAATGAATAGGTCGCTCAAGTTTTTGATGTTTAGCAAAACATCGTTCACAATAAATTTGATATCCTTTCTTTTTCGAGCAACGGTTTGCATTAACGCAATGGAATCTAATCCGCCAATGGGGTGATTCGCAGCAATAATGCATCCTCCTTTTTCTGGTATATTTTCTAATCCATCAAAAGATACTTCAGCACCAAATTCTCTTATAATTTCATCTACAAAAGCGTGGGAATGCTTATCGCCTTGTCGACGAATAAAATCATTTACATGGTCTTGATGAATAATTTTCTTCAACACAAATCCTGGCATCCATCTTAAAAGAGAAGGATTCTTGGATTGAATGACGGCTTCAATATCAATAAACTTCGCTTGAGCTTCTGGGGACATATATAAATTACGATTCGACTAAAATAGTTGATCCCTTAGTATAGATGGCTTTTTTAGATCTCCTTTTATGCGAATGTGGATTTAGTTGAGATATTTTGAAGATCGAAAATGTAGAAAGTGGGAGAAACTCGGATTTTTATTTAATCAAAGTATTGATAATTAGATTTTTAATATTTATAGTACTTTTCAATTTATTTTAGGATTCTTCAAAGATAATTGAAAAGTCAATTGATATTTTCAGAGCGATTTGAGGACAAAGGAAGAAAAAAATGAAACCAGTTTTATTAACTGTGCATTGTTCATAACCAATTAATAATTAAAATAATAAATTCAGTAATTAGGGTATTTTGAGCTGTCATTTATATGCATTTTCAACCTTCTGACCTTTATTTCCATCCGATGTAATACAATAAAACGAAGGGCGAAAAGTTTTTAACAAAGTGGGATGAAGTGGGGTAAAGTGGTAAAATTTAAATTATTTTTACCACCGCAGCCAAAATCTACATCTGCACGAATAAAAATGTCGCAATTCCACGGAGAATATGAATGTAAGCTTGACGCCAAAGGGCGTTTAAGTCTGCCGTCGGGTTTGCGCAAGCAGGTATCTCCGGAGGCAAATGAGAAGTTTATGGTGAATCGTGGCTTTGAAAATTGCCTCGCGTTATTTCCGATGGATGAGTGGAAGCGTATTTCAGATGCGATTAATGGACTGAATATGTTCGTTGCTAAGAATCGTGAATTTGCACGTTACTTTTTTCGCGGTGCTACCGAATTAGAATTAGATGCTGCAGGACGATTGCTCTTGCCAAAGCGCCTTTGCGAATATGCGGGTATTGAGAAAGAAGCTGTTTTATATGGCTGGTCCAACAAAATTGAAATATGGTCAGTGGAGCGCTACAATCAATTGATTGTTGAAGAGCCAAAAGATTTTTCTAAGCTGGCTGAAGAAGTAATGGGGAAACTGAATGTGGGAGGGCAAGGTCGTGATGTATCATAGTCCGGTATTGCTCAAAGAAGCGGTAGATGGTCTTCAAATTCAAGAAGACGGAATTTATGTCGATGTGACTTTTGGTGGCGGTGGTCATTCAGCAGAAATTTTAAATCGCTTCGAAAAAGGTAAACTCATCGCTTTCGATCAGGATCAAGACGCTTGGGCAAACGTTAGTGCAGATCCAAGAATGGTTTTGTTACCATATAACTTCAAACATTTATCAGAAAAATTGAAAGCAAATGATGTGCATGGGGTAGATGGAATTCTTGCCGACCTCGGTGTTTCTTCTCATCAGTTCGATATTGCCGGAAGAGGATTTTCAATTCGATTTAATGCTGAATTGGATATGCGGATGAATCAGTCGCAACAATTAACGGCAAAGGATATTCTGAATAATTACCCCGAACAAGAATTGGTTCGTGTATTTCAAGAATACGGAGAATTACCTTCATCTAAAAGAATGGCTGCAGAAATTGTTCGCGTGCGTCAAGAGAAATATATTACCACTTCGGATGAATTAAAAAGTACTGTATCACGCTTTGCACCTCGCACAAAAGAAAATACTTTCTATGCTCAGCTCTTCCAAGCTTTAAGAATCGAGGTGAACGATGAGTTAATCGCACTTAAAGAATTGTTATTGCAGGCGGTACAGATGTTGAAAAAAGGCGGACGCTTAGTGGTTATCAGCTATCATAGTTTAGAGGATCGCTTAGTTAAAAACTTTTTAAACAGTGGAAATTTCTCAGGGGAGATCAACAAAGATTTTTTTGGACATCCTGTAGGATTAGTGTTTAAATCAATCACGCGAAAGCCGATTGTTCCCAATGCAGAAGAAGTGGAAATGAACCCGCGCTCTCGTAGTGCTAAAATGAGAATTGCTGAACGACTATGAATAAAATTCGCCAATCAACACAAGAGCCCAAAGAGAAGGTCGTTACAAAGAAGAAAGCGAAAAGCGAAAGTGCCGCACGAAAGTTAATTCGTGTGGTGAACATTTTTGAATATTTTGATCGAAAGTCGGTGATGGTGATTATGCCTTATATGTTTTTCTTGTTCTTTTTAGGATTGATTTATATCGCCAACAGTTATTACGCTGAAAAATCCATTCGTGATATTGATAAGACAGGTCGTGATTTAAAAGAATTGCGCGCAGAGTTTATTACAGCTCGAAACGACTTAATGTATCGTTCTAAACTGACTGAAGTGGCAAAAGCGATTGAAGTGAAGGAAGTGAAGGAAGCCAGGGTCGCACCTAGTAAGATAATAGTGAAAGTTCAATCCGAGAAATAATTACGATCATGGCTGAAAAGAAAAATGATATTTTACGAAGAAGTTATTTGGTGTTTGCCGGATTTCTGATTTTCGGAATGGCGATCATCGGTCGTATTGGCTATTTGCAAATTGTAGAGGGAGAATACTGGAAGAAAAAAGCTGAATTTTTAACGCTTTCTTATCATACCATCTCACCCATGCGTGGAAATATTTATGCAAGTGATGGAAGTTTGTTGGCTACATCATTGCCTCGGTATGATATTCATGTGGACTTGAATTCTCGCGGGATAAAGAGTGAGGTGTTTAATGATAACGTCGATTCTCTTGCTTTGTGTCTCTCGCAATTATTTAAGGGAAAATCAAAGAACGAATACAAAAGACAATTAAAAGAAGCTCGTAGAAATGGGAATCGCTATTTGTTGCTGAAGAGAAATGTTTCGTATACCGAGCAAAAATTCTGAGAACTTTTCCTTTGTTTCGTTTAGGGCAAAACAAAGGTGGACTTATTGTTGACCAATTAAGTCGAAGAGAAAAGCCTTTCAAATTATTAGCTTCTCGTACAGTAGGCTATAAAATGGAAAATGATGCGATAGAATCTGTGGGTATTGAGGGAGCTTTTGATAATAATTTAAGAGGCACTACTGGAAAAGATTAATGCAACGCATTGCAGGGAATGTCTGGAAGCCAGTAAATAATGAAAATGAAATTGAACCTCTAGATGGAAGTGATGTCATCACAACTATTGATCTAAATCTACAAGATGTTGCTGAGCATGCTTTGATGAATCAATTACAAAGTAGCGAAGCTGAAATGGGATGTGCTATTTTAATGGAAGTATCTACTGGACATATCAAAGCCATCGCCAATTTAAAAGAACCGGTGATGAGAATACATACACGGAAGATTATAATTATGCTATTGGTCAGGGGACAGAACCCGGCTCTACTTTTAAGTTAGCCACCTTGATGGCCGCTATGGAAGATGGGTATATTGACTTGGAGGATAGTTGCGAAACCGGAAATGGGGAAATGCGGCTAGCCGGCGGCGTTATGATGCGAGACTCACACCATGGAGGTTATGGAAGTGTATCCGTGAAGAAAGCATTTGCGGTTTCTTCGAATGTTGGGATCTCAAAAATCGCGATGAAGTATTATGGGAAGAATCCGCAAAAATTGATGAATCGACTCCGTAGTATGCATATTGCAGATCCATTAGCATTACAATTACCTGGTGAGCCTGCTTCAAGATTGAAGGATACAAAGGATAAAGATTGGTCGAAAATATCATTGCCATTTATCTCTATTGGATATGAATCAAAATTAACTCCGTTGCAATTGCTTACCTTTTATAATGCAGTAGCTAATAATGGTAAAATGGTGCAACCACTTTTTGTAAAGGAGATTAGCAACAAGGGTAAAGTGGTGAAGTCGTTTCAATCGAAAGTGATTGCTGAAAGTATTTGTTCTCCTGCTACAATTCAAATGGCGCGTCGCATGTTGGAAGAAGTGGTGACCACAGGAACTGCTTCTCATATTAAACATGCACAATATACAATTGCTGGGAAAACAGGAACTGCACAAATTGCACAAGGTAAAGACGGATACAAAACAGGAAAAGTAAAGTATCAGGCTTCTTTCTGCGGATATTTCCCTGCAGATAATCCACAATATTCATGCATTGTTGTTGTATATGGACCTAGCAAGGATGCCTATTATGGTGCTTCTATAGCTTGTCCTGTTTTTAAAGATATTGCAGACAAAGCTTATGCTCTCGATATAAATATGCATAAGGAGGTAACACGTGTCCCGGATTCGTTGTACGCTGGTGTACCCACGGTAAAAGCGGGTCGCGGAATGTCTGCATTTAGAGCCACTAAGAATTTAAAAGTTGATTATAAAGGTCCGGAGAATGGTTGGGTGTCGAAGCAGCAAAGTGCTTATACACCCGAGGATGAAAAAGTACCGAATGTAACGGGTATGGGTCTACGTGATGCGATTTATTTACTCGAAGGACAAGGGATGATGGTGAAGCCCATTGGTCGTGGAGCTGTGGTAAAGCAATCTATTCAGCCGGGAGCGAAGTTTCAAAAGGGACAACAAATAATAATTGAATTGGGATAATGAATCTGCTTAGCGATTTACTGTATAAAGCCGGCATCGAGGAAGTAAGTGGTGACACTTCTATCTTGATTGAGAAAGTATGCTTTGATTCGCGCAAGGTTGAAGCAGGAACTTTATTTGTTGCCATTCGCGGCACAGCTTCTGACGGACATCAATTCATCGCTGAAGTAATCGCTAAAGGTGCAGCAGCAATTGTCTGCGAAGAAATGCCCAGGGAGCGCTTTCAGGCAGTAACGTACATTCAAGTAAAAAATTCTTCACTTGCTTTAGCCATCATTGCTGCTAACTTTTACGATCAGCCCTCCGAAAAAATCACATTGATTGGAGTGACTGGAACGAATGGGAAAACCACCATCGTTTCTTTATTGCATGCGTTGTATCGTCAACTTGGATATAAAGTTGGATTGTTAAGTACTGTCGTAAATCGTATTAACGATTTAGAAATTCCGGCTACGCATACCACTCCTGATCCAATTCAATTGAATGCACTTTTGGCAAAGATGGTAGATTCAGAATGTACACATTGTTTTATGGAGGTGAGTTCCCATGCAGTAGTGCAACATCGGGTGAGCGGATTGCAATTTGATGGAGGTGTCTTTACAAACATCACACGTGATCATTTGGATTATCATAAAACTTTTGAAGAGTATATTAAAGCAAAGCAAGGATTTTTTGATAAGCTTCCTTCGACGGCCTTTGCCCTGGTAAATGCCGATGATCGCAATGGAAAGATCATGGTGCAAAATTCAAAAGCGAATGTGAAGACCTACAGTTTGCAAGGTGTTGCGGATTTCAAAGCAAAGATCTTGGAGAGCTCTTTTACTGGATTGATGTTAAACATCGATGGTAGCGATTTATTATGTCGCCTCAGTGGAAAATTTAATGCTTACAATATTCTAAGCGTATATGGTATAGCCGTTTTACTGGGTGAAGAAAAATTATCTGTGTTGACTGCCATCAGTACGTTGAAAGCTCCGGAAGGTAGATTTCAACGTGTAGAAAGTGCAAACGGTGTCATTGGCATTGTGGATTATGCGCACACTCCTGATGCATTGCAAAACGTGCTGGCAACGATTCAGGATATTCGAATTGGGAATGAGCAAATTATTACTGTAGTAGGGTGTGGAGGAGATCGTGATAAAGGAAAGCGCCCCCAAATGGCGGCCATCGCGTGTGATCAAAGTGATCGTGTGATTTTAACCTCGGACAATCCGCGCAATGAAGATCCTGATCAAATCATTGCCGAAATGAAGGCCGGTATTCCTATTCATCAACAGAAAAAAGTTCTTTCTGTGAGTGATCGTCGTGAAGCAGTACGCACAGCATGTGCTCTGGCGAAGAAGGGTGATATCATACTTCTCGCCGGTAAGGGACATGAAAAATATCAAGATATCAAAGGTGTGAAACATCCATTTGATGACTTACAAGTATTAGAAGAATCATTTGAACTCTGTTAATTATGTTATATTATCTCTTTGAATATTTAGATAAAGCTTATGACATTCCCGGTGCCGGCGTGTTTCGGTTCTTATCGTTCAGAGCAGCAATGGCGATCATTACGTCGTTGGTGATCACTCTGTTTTTAGGAAAACGTATTATTGCTTATCTCTTGCGCATGCAAGTAGGTGAAACGATTCGTGATTTAGGTTTAGATGGCCAAGCGAAGAAACAAGGTACTCCAACTATGGGAGGACTTATTATCATCGCAGCGATTTTGATTCCAACCTTACTTTTTACAAAGGTGGATAATGTATACATCATCGCGATGATTGTGAGTGTAATTTGGTTAGGCCTTATTGGATTTTTGGATGATTACATCAAAGTATTTAAAAAGGATAAAGAAGGATTAAGAGCAAAATCAAAACTCATTGGCCAAGTGGGTCTCGGAGTTATTATTGGATCACTCTTGTATTTTAATCCGAATGTAGTGGTTCGTGAGAATAGCTCTACAACATCGAACGTTGTGATCAGTCAAAGTGGAAATATAGTAGATGACATCAATAACTCTTCGAAGATGTCTGCAACGGGTATAAATGTCAAGTCGACACGTACAACAATTCCATTTTTAAAGAACAACGAATTTGAATATGCTGATATGATCAGTTGGGCCGGCGAACATAAGAAATGGATGCTGCCTGTACTTTTTATATTGATGGTAACATTTATTATCACTGCTGTTTCAAATGGAGCTAATATTACAGATGGTATTGATGGGCTTGCTACGGGTACCAGTGCTATCATCGGAACTACGCTCGCCATTTTTGCATACGTTTCGGGCAATACAGTATTTGCAAGTTATTTGAACATTATGTATATACCAAATACGGGTGAGCTCATGGTTTTCATGAGTGCGTTTGTAGGTGCTTGTGTCGGGTTCCTTTGGTATAATTCATACCCTGCGCAGGTTTTTATGGGTGATACCGGAAGTTTAGCGTTAGGAGGAATCATAGCAGTATTTGCAATTGCCATTCGTAAAGAATTATTAATTCCAATTATCTGCGGGGTCTTCCTCGTAGAGAATTTATCAGTGATGGTGCAAGTGAGTTATTTCAAATACACGAAGAAAAAGTATGGAGAAGGTCGACGCATCTTTAAAATGTCGCCACTTCATCATCATTACCAAAAGTTAGGATATCACGAATCGAAAATTGTAACTCGATTTTGGATAGTGGGAATTATGTTGGCTGTATTAAGTGTAGTAACCTTAAAGTTAAGATAAATAAATGTTCGCTTCAAAAGAAAATATGGTAATTCTCGGTGCTGCTGAAAGCGGCGTTGGAACAGCTATACTTGCCCAGAAGCTAGGCATGAATGTATTTGTTTCTGATTTCGGAAAAATCGCAGACAAGTATAAAGATGAACTGGAAAAATATAATATTCAGTTTGAAGAAGGTCAACATTCTCAAGATATAATATTAGCAGCAGATGTGTTGGTGAAGAGTCCGGGAATCCCTGATAAAGCTCCCATCATCAAAAAATTGAAGGAAGCTAATATTCAAATTCAGTCGGAGATCGAATTTGCGGCGATACATAATCAAGCTAAAATTATCGCCATCACAGGAACTAACGGGAAGACCACTACGACATTACTTACTCACCATCTTTTAAAAAAGGCAGGGTTGAATGTGGGATTAGGTGGAAACATTGGAAAAAGCTTTGCACGACTAGTAGCAGAAGAATTGCACGATTATTATGTTCTCGAGCTCAGCAGCTTTCAATTAGACGGATGTTACACATTCAGAGCTGATATTGCGGTACTCACCAACATCACTCCGGATCATCTAGATCGTTACGAATACGATTTGCAAAATTATATTGATTCTAAATTCAGAATTATTCAAAATCAAAGGAGTGAAGATGCCTTTATCTATTGTGCAGATGATGCATTAACGATGCAGCAACTAGAGAGAAATACACCCACCATGCAATGCTTTCCTTTTAGCCTTACTAAAAAGGAAAACATGAGTGCATGGTTAGACGACACGCAATTAAACATTCAAACACATAACCAAACCTTCAATATGTCAATACACGATCTAGCTCTTCAAGGCAAACACAACATTTACAACTCAATGGCAGCAGGAATTGCTGGACGTATTCTTGACATCCGAAAAGAAGTCGTTCGCGAGAGCTTTTCGGATTTCGAGAATATAGAGCATCGCCTCGAAAACGTAACTACCGTTCATGGTATCGAATTTATTAATGATTCAAAGGCTACGAATGTAAACTCTACATGGTATGCCTTGGAGTCTATGAAAAAACCAACGATTTGGATTGCTGGTGGTGTAGATAAAGGAAATGAATATGAGATGTTGCTTGAGTTGGTGAAGAACCGAGTAAAAGCAATTGTATGCATGGGAATTGATAACAAGAAAATTATCGCCGCCTTCAAAGAAGTAGTTCCAGTAATCATTGAAACAGCATCTGCCGAAGAAGCTGTACAAGTGGCGTATGGTTTAGGGAAAAACGGCGATGCTGTTTTATTATCTCCTGCTTGTGCTAGCTTCGATTTATTTGAAAACTACGAAGATCGTGGACGAAAGTTTAAATCTGCAGTTCGGAATTTATAATTCTTAAACAAGATAGAGATGACTTGGTTAGAAACCTACTTTAAAGGCGACCGCACTATTTGGTTAATCGTGATACTCTTAAGTATCGTGAGTATACTTGCTGTGTATAGTTCTACGGGTACACTAGCCTATAAATATCAATCGGGGAATACCGAGTATTATTTATTTAAGCATGGTATTATCATGCTGCTAGGTTTTGCATTGATGTACGGAATTCATATGTTGAAGTATACGGTTTATGCGCGTATCGCGACATTGGGTATTTTAATTGCGATCCCGCTTTTGTTTTTACTTTACTCTTGGGAAGTAATATCAATGAAGCAAGTAGATGGTTAACACTTCCAATCATTGGTCTTTCCTTTCAAACTTCCGATTTTGCAAAGGTAGCGTTGATCTTGTATGTGGCTCGACTTCTCTCGAAGAAGCAAGATAATATTAAAGATTTCAAAACAGCATTTTTGCCTATTATCATACCAGTAGGATTGGTATGTATGTTAATTTTACCAGCTAACTTCTCTACCGCTGCGGTATTATTTAACTTGTGTAGTATTGATGTTTATTGGAAGAATTAGTTTAAGGTACCTCCTGTATATGTTTGGAGGGGCAGTTGTCATCTTTAGTTTATTCTTAGCTTTTGCTTATTTCACGGGAATCGGCGGCGGTCGTATGAGCACCTGGGCATCACGAATCGAAAATTTTAGCGGTGGTGGTGACGAAGGAAATTACCAAGTGCAACAAGCAAAAATTGCAATTGCAACTGGAGGTATTGTTGGTAAAGGTCCCGGGAATAGTGATCAAAGAAATTTCCTACCACATCCATATTCCGATTTTATTTTCGCCATTATCGTGGAAGAATATGGATTATTAGGAGGGACGTTTGTGCTCTTTCTGTACTTGCTTTTATTTTATCGAGCGATGCAAATTGTCAAAAAAACGGAACGCGCATTCGCTGCACTTATCACCATAGGATGTGCATTTAGTTTAGTGTTTCAAGGCCTAATAAATATGGCGGTTGCGGTAAATCTATTTCCAGTAACTGGTCAGCCCTTGCCAATGTTAAGTATGGGCGGGACGTCCATTTGGTTTACAAGTGCTGCCATTGGAATAATATTGAGTGTGAGTAGTGAAATTGATAAACCAGATAGTAGTCCAGCCCTTGCAGCCTAATCAAAATATACGCATTATTATTAGTGGGGAGGAACCGGTGGGCATATCTTTCCAGCGATAGCTATTGCGAATGCATTGAAGTCGTTGAAAAGTGATATCGAGTTATTGTTTGTAGGCGCGGAGGGAAAAATGGAGATGGAAAAAGTTCCGGCTTCAGGGTTTATTATTAAAGGATTGCCTATAGCAGGTATTAAGCGCGAATTGAGTATAGATAATTTATCGTTTCCGATTAAATTAATAGCGAGTTTGAACAAAGCGAATTCTATCGTAAAGGAATTTAATCCGCATGTAGCGGTAGGTGTTGGTGGATATGCCAGCGGCCCATTGTTATTTGTAGCGGCGCGAAGAGGAGTTCCTACATTAATTCAAGAGCAAAATTCTTATCCGGGAATCACCAATAAATTATTGGCGAAAAAAGCAAAGAAGATTTGTGTAGCCTATGAAAACATGGATCAGTTTTTTCCTGCTGAGAAGATTGTATTTACCGGAAACCCGGTACGCAACGATATTCAATCCATAGAAGGAAAGAGAGAGGAAGCCGCACAATTTTTTGGTTTAGATGCACAACGTCCTACGTTATTAATTGTAGGCGGAAGTCAAGGTGCACGAAGTATCAATCGTGCCATCAAAGGCGGACTTCAGCAATTGGTAGAATCGGGCATACAGGTGATTTGGCAAACCGGCAAATTGTTTTCTCAAGAAGCATCCGAGGCATTGACCATGATAAATTCTTCTTCTATCAAAGCCATGGATTTTATTTCGAGGATGGATTTAGCTTATGCGATGGCAGATGCAGTGGTCACTCGTGCTGGTGCAAGCACCGTTTCTGAATTATGTATTGTGAGAAAACCATCTATCATGGTGCCTTTACCCACCGCGGCGGAAGACCATCAAACTAAAAACTGCAAAGCTTTAGTTAGTAGAAACGCTGCATTGTTAGTTCCCGATAGTGAAGCACCAACCCGATTAGTACAGGAAGCAATTGCCCTCATCAACAACAAGGAAAAGTGTAAAGAGCTATCTGAAAATATTGCTCCTTTAGCACGTCCCAAAGCGGCGTTAGAAATTGCAAATGAAATATTACAACTTGTAAAAATTAAGTAGTGAAAAAAGTTAACTGGGCATCGATAACACAAGTTTATTTCCTCGGAATAGGAGGGATCGGCATGAGTGCGCTTGCTCGTTATTTTTAGCAGAAGGAAAGTTGGTCGCAGGATACGATCGTACTTCAACTCCCTTAACGGATACTTTGCGAAAGGAAGGAATGGATATCCATTTTGAGGACGATATAAATCGTGTTCCACCATCGTTTGTTGATTTGAAGATGAAAGATCAAACATTAGTGGTACTTACGCCGGCTGTTCCACCACATCATACCGAATTAGACTTTTTCAAAAACAAGGAATATCAAATTGCAAAACGATCGCAGGTGCTGGGATTCATCACTGAGCCACATGTGTGTTATGGTGTTGCAGGCACACATGGAAAAACAACGACATCCTCCATACTCGCTCATATTTTAAATACGGCGGGACATAATATCACTGCATTTTTAGGAGGCATCAGCTCAAATTATAAATCCAATCTTCTGTTGGGGAATTCATCAAAGCCAAAGCATGAGATCGTAGTTGAAGCGGATGAATACGATCGTTCCTTCCTTACGTTATTTCCGGATGCTGCCATCATTACTTCCATGGATGCGGATCATTTAGATATTTATGGTAGTCAGGAAGAGATGCATTTAAATTATAAAGCATTTGCTTCTCAGGTTCATCCCAATGGATTTATCATTCAAAAGTCAGGGTTGGAATTGGGAAATTGTCAGGCTCGTAAAATCACCTACTCTATTTCAGATAACCACGCTCACTATGTTGCTAAAAATATCAAAGTGGTAAATGGAAAATATATTTTCAATCTCGTCACTCCGGCATATGTGATTGATGGCCTAGAATTGGGATTGCCGGGTCGACATAACGTAGAGAATGCCGTAGCGGCTTCAGCTTTGGCCATTGAACAGGGTGTTGATATGGTTTCATTGAAAGAAGCATTAAAGAGTTATGCGGGTGTGCAACGTCGTTTTGAATATCATGTCCGAAAAGAAAATGTAATTTATGTGGACGATTATGCTCATCACCCAGAAGAGCTGAAAGCAGCCATCTTATCGGCTCGTGAATTACATCCCGGGAAAAAAATAGCAGCGGCATTTCAACCACATCTCTTCACACGTACCCGTGATTTTGTAGATGGATTTGCTGAAAGCTTGAGTTTGTTAGATACATTGTATTTAATGGAAATATATCCGGCTCGCGAATTGCCCATCAGCGGAATTGATTCGGGAATCATTTTCGAAAAAGTTACTATTCAAGATAAACACAGAGTTACTAAAGAAGAACTCATTGCACATCTTAGAAAAAATACACCTCAAGTTTTTTTGACTCTTGGAGCAGGTGATATAGACCAATTAGTTGAACCCTTAAAATCGCTTTTTGAAACAATATGAAAACAAAAGTGAACTTCAAAAAAATATTGACTATTGCCGGCTGGGTAATCTTCTCAGCCAGCATGCTTCTTCTTTTGGGATTTGTAAATCAAAAGCAAGAAGCATTGAAATGTTCGGAAGTACTGGTGGAAATGAAGGGCGATATGGGTCATGAATTCGTCGATAAAAATGACGTGTTGAAATTGGCGAATAGTAAAGGGAAATTAATTGGGAAATCCGTGGGAACCATCAACACTGCATTGTTAGAAAAAATTATTTTATCGAATCCATTCATAGAAGCCGTAGAAGTATATTCAGCGATTGGAGGGGTGTTACATATTGACCTTATTCAAAGAAATCCGATTGTGCGTATCATCAATAAAAATGACGAGCAGTATTATATTGATCAGACAGGCGCATTTATGCCTGTATCAGACCGTTATACTCCTCCGGCATTGGTGGCCAATGGATATATCTTTAATACTTACAGTGAAATGAATGTAAATATTGGTGCAACAACGTCTGAAGTTTCATTGCCGAAAATTCAAAGAACGATTGAGCAAGTCTACGTTCTCGCGCAGTTTTTAGAGACGGATTCTTTCTGGTCGACAAATACTGAACAAATTTATGTGAACGAATTTCAAGAATTGGAATTGATTCCGCGTGTTGGAGATCACAAAATATTACTGGGAGATACTACCAATTTGAGTGAAAAAATGAACAACCTGATAGCATTCTATCGTGAAGGATTGAACAAAACAGGTTGGAATAAGTATTCAATCATCAATCTGAAATATAAAAATCAGGTTGTTTGCACAAAAAAATAAATTTTGATGGAAAATACAGACATCATAGTAGGACTTGATATCGGCACCACGAAAATTGCCGCCATCGTTGGTCGTAGAAACGAACACGGGAAAGTGGAAATTATGGGCATGGGACGATCTGAGTCTCTGGGTGTAATGCGCGGAATTGTGGCCAACATCGAGAAAACCGTTATTTCCATTAAAGACGCCGTATTGGAAGCCGAAGCTAAATCGGGAGTAGAGATCAGCGACGTGCATGTAGGAATAGCCGGTCAGCATATCAAAAGTATGCAGCACCGCGGGATGATTACACGAACAAGCACTAATGATGAGATAAGTCGAATTGATATCGATGCAATCATCAAAGACATGTATAAATTAGCGATGCCTCCTGGCGAAGAAATCATTCATGTAATTCCACAGGAGTTTATTGTAGACAATGAGCAAGGAATCAAGGATCCTGTTGGGATGTCTGGAATTCGATTGGAAGCAAATTGTCATATCATCACAGGATTAATAACCGCAGCAAATAATATTCAGAAGTGTGTTACCAAATCCGATTTAAAAACGGTAGACATCATTCTTGAACCTCTTGCATCAGCAGAAGCTGTTTTAACAGAAGAAGAAAAGGAAGCAGGAGTTGTATTGGTAGATATTGGTGGAGGTACTACTGATATTGCCATTTTTCAAGATGGAATTATTCGCCATACCGCTGTGATTCCATTTGGGGGTAATGTCATTACTGACGATATTAAGGAAGGGTGTTCTATCATTCGAAACCAAGCAGAATTATTAAAAACAAAATTTGGTTCAGCATTAGCGAAACAAATGAAGGACAATGAAATTGTTTCAATTCCTGGATTACGTGGTAGAGAGCCTAAAGAAATATCAGTAAAGAATTTAGCCTCTATTATTCAAGCTAGAATGGAGGAAATCATAGAGAGCGTTTATTACGAAATCAAAAGTTCTGGATTTGAGAAAAAATTGATTGCCGGTATTGTGATTACTGGTGGTGGATCACAACTTAAACATATCACTCAATTGGTAGAATACATAACAGGGATGGATACCCGCATTGGTTACCCCAACGAACATTTGGGTAAAGGCATGGAAGAAGTGAAGAGCCCTATGTATGCTACTGGAGTCGGATTGGTGATTAAGGGATTGCAAGATTTGGAAAGAGATCGAAAGCGCCCTGCTAGTACAACAACACAACCTATCTCTAAGAGTGAATCAAGAAAAAGATGGTGGCAAAATATTTTCTCCAATGAATTCTTAGGAGATGACAAAGACGACCATTTATAATATATAAAAATTCAAACAAACCTGCTAAAAACATAAAACACATAATCATGAATCAGCAAGAATTTCCCACCCATCGCGAAGGATCGCGATCCAATCTGATCCAATTCGACATGAACCAAGAGGAAGCATCTATCATCAAAGTGATCGGTGTAGGTGGTGGCGGTAGCAATGCCGTTAACCATATGTATCGTCTCGGAATTAAAGGAGTTGATTTTTTAGTTTGTAACACAGATGCTCAAGCTTTAGAAATAAGCCCCGTTCCGTTTAAGATGCAATTGGGGCCTAACCTGACCAAAGGTAGAGGCGCTGGTGCCATTCCAGAGGTAGGAAAAAATGCAGCGATCGAAAATGTGGATGAATTGAAATCACTTTTAGGAAAAGGTACGCGTATGGCATTTATCACCGCTGGAATGGGTGGTGGTACAGGTACAGGTGCCGCGCCGATTATTGCCGGGATAGCTCGTGAGATGGGCATCTTGACGATTGGTATTGCCACTATTCCATTTGGATTCGAAGGGCGAAAGCGTAAACAGCAAGCAGAATTAGGTATCGAAGAATTGAAGAAGAATGTAGATGCGTTGCTGATAATTTGTAATGATAAATTACGTGAGATCCATGGAAACTTACAATTACGTGAAGCTTTCGGTCATGCAGATGATATTTTAACAACCGCTGCAAAAAGTATTGCAGAGATTATTACGAATACAATGCACCTGAATGTTGACTTTGCGGATATAGAAACTGTTATGAAAGATAGTGGTGTAGCCATCATGGGCTCTGCGCACGCTGAAGGCGATAATCGTGCAGTGCGAGCAGCAGAAGCAGCATTGGATTCTCCATTGTTAAATGATAATGTAATAGAAGGAGCAAATTATATTTTGTTGAGCATCACCAGCGGTCATAATGAAGTGACGATGGATGAAGTAGGAGAAATCAACGATTACATTCAAGCACAAGCAGGTCAGACGGCTGAAATTATTTTGGGATTAGGACACGATCCTTCTTTAGGGGATAAAGTTTCGGTGACGGTGATTGCCACTGGATTCAAAACCGGAGAACAGAAACTAGCAGAAGTAAAACGTCCTGATGTAATTATTCATAAATTAGTTGAGACGGTAGAGCCAACTCCAACGCCATCTTCGGTTGTTGCTGAAATAAAAAACGTAGTTGAAGAAAAGCTGGAAGTTGACAATGATCTTTCTGAGCCGTTTGTATTCATTCGTGAGGATGTAGGCTTTGAGGAAGCGAATGATTATTCATTTGCGTTCTCAGATCAGGCTGACATGAGCATGGATCCTGAAACCGGAATGATTGAAATTGATTTTCCGTCTCCTTCAGAGGAGCCATATATTAAAACGGTGCAATCTTCTACTCCTCCCGTAGTAGAGGCGAATGATACCCCGTAATTCGTCACGAATTAAACCAAGAATCTGTAAAGAGTACATCATCCGCTTCGAGCAAAAGAATCAAGAAGATGAAATGTATCAACGTTCTTGGGATCGTATTATGCGATTGAAAGAAGCTGGTTTGAGACATAATTCTCCAAGTGGTTTGGCTGAGATGGAAAAGGAGCCTGCGTTCAAAAGAAGAAACGTGAAATTGGAAAATACTCCTGCTTCTTCAGATAGCAATGTGAGTCGTTATACACTTTCAATTGACGAGAATAAACCAGAAATCAGACCAAACAATCCTTTCTTACACGATCGTGTAGATTAATACTAACTGTATGAGTTTAGAGCAATCCATTATGGCGGATTTAAAAGCCGCTATGTTAGCTAAGAATGAAGCTGGACTCCGAGCTATCCGTGCTATAAAGTCGGCGATCTTGTTGGCAAAGACTAGCGCAGGTGGTAAGGAGTTGAGCAGTGAAGACGAAGTAAAGATGTTGCAAAAATTAGTAAAGCAACGTCAGGAGTCTATCTCCATTTATGAAACCCAACAACGGGAAGACTTGGCAGCTCCAGAACGCGAAGAAGTTGCCATCATCTCAAAATATTTACCAGAGATGATGAGTGAAGAAGATGTTCGAAAAGCTGTGCAAGGAGCCATAGAACAAACTGGTGCAAAATCACCCGCCGAGATGGGTAAAGTGATGGGTCTGGTTACAAAAGCCCTAGCTGGAAAAGCCGATAATAAAATGGTTTCTGCTATAGTAAAAGAATTATTGAGTTAATACTAATTCCTAGTCCCATATATTTATTCCCAAAGCCCGAGCCTGTAAGTTCGGGTTTTTTTAGGTGGGTATCTAATAATTGTTGTGCAAGCTTTCGTATCTATAACTCGTTAGTGTTTTAAGAAATATTTTTTTTCAACTTTTGTAACCTTTCTTTGATCAGCCCGTATGACCTAGCTTCCTTCGGTTAGGAGAAAGGTAATTTCCAAAGAAATTTTGATCAAACTTTGACTTGAATAAACCTTTTTTTTATTGATTGGGTAATTTGAAACTAATCTTATATGTTTTTCGTAAGAAATTAAGTAAAAATGTCCCACGACATCAAAACCGATTAAAATGTTTCGAAGTTTTAGAAATTTGAAAATTGTAGGAGTCGCCTTGATTCTCCTTTGTTGCTTCTCGCAAGCAGCAAGAGCTCAAGCTCCCACAGCAGCATTTGATGCAAATGATACCATTGTTTGTGTTGGAAATGTTATTTCGTTCACAGATATGTCAATCCCCGGAGGTGTTGCCATCACAGGATGGAACTGGACTTTTGGTGATGGCGGTTCATCTGCATCGCAAAACCCAACTTATTCTTATGCTATAGGAGGAAATTACAATGTGCAATTAATTGTAACGGATGCTAATGGTTTGAAGGATACAGTCACGCATATTATATATGTTTTAATAGCCCAAGCGGTAAATAATGTAGTGCGAATCTGTTCTCCACAAACTTCAACGACCATCTTTGCTATCGATCCGAACATAACAGGTGTAACAGGAACCTGGTTTACTTCTTCTTCCGGAACCATCGCATCACCGAACAACGATACCACTGTTATCTCGAATTTAATAAGCGGAACTTATCTTTTCTTTTGGGTAGTTTCAGATGGAACATGTAGCGATGCAGATCAGGTAACAGTTATTGTAGACCAACCTGTAGTAGTAAGTGCAGGTCCCGATCAAAATATTTGTTCGACGCCCGGTACAGCTACTATGGCTGCTTCGAACCCAGCTCCAGGAACAGGACTTTGGACAACAACAAGTGCTGCTATCATTTCAAATCCAGTGAATAGAAATACAACCATCACAGGTTTAACAAGTCCAGGTACTTATACATTTATATGGACGGTAACTAACGGTGCTTGCGTAGATAGAGATACGATGAATATCATCGTGACGAATCCAGTAGTTTCTTCTGCGGGTCCTGATCAAGCAGTTTGTGCATCACCGGGAACAGCAACATTAGCAGGGTCAAATCCATCTCCAGGTACTGGATTGTGGACGACCACTTCATCTGCTATTATCGCAAATCCTTCAAGTGCTTCTTCTGCTGTAAGTGGACTCACAAGTACTGGAACGTATACTTTTATTTGGACCGTGACCAATGGTGCTTGCGTTAATCGCGATACCATGATGATTACAGTAAGTACTGCCATCAATGCAAATGCAGGAAACAATCAACAAATATGTACCTCTACAGGTTCTGGATTATTGAGTGGAAATAATCCTTCACCCGGAACCGGTGTTTGGACTGCATTAAATGGCGGAACGATTACTAATCCTAATAATAACGTAACAACAGTTTCAGGATTATCCACCTCCGGTTTTTATAATTTCGTTTGGACCATCACGAATGGCCCTTGCGTTTCTAGAGATACCGTCGTGTTTATCGTTCGAGATCCGGTAATAGCTAATGCTGGCCCCAATCAACAATTGTGTAATGTAACCACCGCCACGTTATCTGGAAATAGTCCGGCTCCGGGAACTGCTCTGTGGACAACCACAGGCGGGGCAACCATTGCTACACCAACTTCTGCTACAACAACTGTAAATGGATTGGTGGTTGGACAAAACACCTTTATATATACAACTACTTACGGAGCTTGTGTAAGCAGAGATACTATTATCATAACAGTGGATGCATTCGTGATTGCTAACGCCGGTCCCGACATCCAGATTTGTGAATCACAAACTTCTGTAACAATGGCAGGAAATAATCCCGCTCCTGGAACCGGAGTGTGGACCGCATTAAACGGAGGTACGATTACTACGCCTTCAAGTCCAATAACTACAATCACTGCTCTTACTCCAGGAAATCATTCCTTCGTTTGGACTATCACGAACGGATCATGTATCAGTAGAGATACGATGCGCGTGACCGTGAATGTTCAAATTCCTAGTAATGCAGGATTAGATCAACAAATTTGCCAAGGGAGTACAGCAAGTCTTTCAGGAAACAATCCTATACCAGCAACCGGATTATGGACAACACCATCTTCAGCAATCATTGCTACTCCTTCAAGTCCAAATACAGTAGTAAGTGGATTGACTAACGCTGGTGTCTATGTGTTTGTTTGGACGGTAACCAATGGTGCTTGTGTACTTCGTGATACTGTTCGAATCACTGTCGATTCAGCAGTAGTGGCGAATGCAGGTCCCGATCAAAGTTTATGCGCGGTTACTACATCAACATTATCAGGTAATAATGCAGCACCTGGAGCTGGAGTTTGGACTTCATTAGGATCAGCGCTCATAACAAATGTGAACTTAGCAAATAGCGGTGTTACGAATTTAGTTGTAGGAAATAATTCTTTTGTTTGCACAATTACCAATGGAAATTGTATTAGTAGAGATACCATTACTATTTTAGTAAGCACTTTAATCGTTTCTAATGCAGGTGGCGATCAACAGATTTGTGCTAGTTTAGCTACTGCAACGTTATGGAAATTCTCCTGCACCAGGAAGCGGAACATGGACAACAACTTCTTCTGCTATCATCGCGAATCCATCGAATCCATCTACCACCGTGAGTGGATTAAGCGCAGCCGGAAATTATAATTTTATTTGGACGATCACTAACGGTGCTTGCGTAAGCAGAGATACGGTTCGAATTACAGTAACTGCCAACGTAATTGCAAATGCCGGACCCGATCAAAATCTTTGTAATGTAACCATTGCTACGTTGAGCGGAAATGCTGCAGCGCCAGGAACTGGTCTTTGGACTTCAACAACGGGCGGTACTATAACAGCTAATACTAATCCGAATTCAGGAGTGACTGGGCTTGTTGTCGGCACCAACACATTTGTTTGGACTATCACCAATGGCGCTTGTGTCACTAGCGATACCGTCAATATAATTATTGATAATTTAATCGTTGCCAATGCAGGTACCGATCAACAGATTTGTGCTAGTTTAGCTACTGCAACGTTAAGTGGAAATTCTCCTGCACCAGGAAGCGGAACATGGACAACAACTTCTTCTGCTATCATCGCGAATCCATCGAATCCATCTACCACCGTGAGTGGATTAAGCGCAGCCGGAAATTATAATTTTATTTGGACGATCACTAACGGTGCTTGTGTAAGCAGAGATACGGTTCGAATTACAGTAACTGCCAACGTAATTGCAAATGCCGGACCTGATCAAAATCTTTGTAATGTAACCATTGCTACGTTGAGCGGAAATGCTGCAGCGCCAGGAACTGGTCTTTGGACTTCAACAACGGGCGGTACTATAACAGCTAATACTAATCCGAATTCAGGAGTGACTGGGCTTGTTGTCGGCACCAACACATTTGTTTGGACCATCACCAATGGCGCTTGCGTTACTAATGATACCGTAAATATTATTATTGACAATTTAATCGTTGCTAATGCTGGTGCCGATCAACAGATTTGTTTAGGAAGTACCATAACCCTATCTGGAAATTCTTCGGGTAGCGGAACCGGAACCTGGACAGCGCTCAATGGCGGAACGTTTTCAAATGTAAACGCGCCCAACACTACGGTCTCAGGTTTAGTCGCTGCAGGTAGTTATTCTTTCGTATGGACGATCACCAACGGATCTTGTGTTTCTCGAGATACGGTGGTCATTACCTTAAATCAAACTGTTGTTGCGAATGCAGGCAGCGATCAAAATTTATGTAACGTAAATACAACTACTCTTAATGGAAATGCTGCAGCACCAGGTGTCGGTACTTGGACTACCACTTCATCTGCAAGTGTTGTGAGTCCTTCTTCACCTAATTCAGTGGTGAATGGATTGGCTACAGGATCTTACACTTTTGTTTGGACGATTGTGAATGGAACTTGTACTACGAGTGATACTGTAATTATTAATGTAGATTCATTAGTGGTTGCGAATGCAGGAGTTGATCAATCGGTTTGCGTAGGAGGAACAGTTTCTTTACCCGGAAATAATCCAACACCTGGAGCAGGACAATGGACTACTTCAAGTGGAGCTATCATTGCGAATCCGAATACCGTCAATACTACTGTCAGCGGGTTAAATACTTTTGGCAGTTATTCATTTGTATGGACCGTCACGAATGGAACTTGTACAAGTTCGGATACAGTTTTAATTCAAGTAGATTCAGCTGAAACAGCAATCGCCGGACCCGACCAAAATCTATGTGAAATTTTTAACGGCACCTTAAATGCAAACACGCCTCTTACTAGTGTAGGAGCATGGACAAGCTTGGGAACTGCAACGGTTACTTCACCTACTAGTGCAAACTCTGCGGTGAGTAATTTAGTGAATGGCAGTAATGCTTTTGTTTGGTCAATTACTAATGGCGGATGTACAAGTAGTGACACAACTATTATTTTTGTTGATTCAATCATCACAGCGAATGCAGGAGTTGATCAACAAGCATGTGCTTCTGCAGCTGTTGCTCTTTCTGCGAACAACGCAGGAAGTGGAATAGGTACGTGGACCGCTTTAGGTGCTGCAATTGTCGATAATCCTTCAAACCCATCTACAACAGTAAGTAATTTACAAGTTGGAATAAATTCATTTGTGTGGACCATTACAAATGGAGCTTGTACCAGTTCAGATACCGTTGATATTTCAATTTCTTCATTGCCGGTTGCAGATGCAGGAGTGGATCAGTTTGTGCCAACAGGAACCTTCGTGATTTTAGGAGGATTTCCAGCTGCCACAGGTGGTACAGCTCCCTATACTTTTGAGTGGAATCCTGGAATAACATTAAGCGACAGTTTAACATCCAATCCTTTCGTGATCGCTACGGTCACAACTACCTTTGTACTAACGGTAACGGATAGCCTCGGTTGTACAAGTACTGCATCAATAACTATTTGGGTAAATGATCCACCCATCGTTGTGGATGATACGGTCTCTACAGGAGAAGATACAACGGTTGTCGTTTTTGTTTTAAATAATGATTCAGATCCAAATAATAATATCGATACAAATGCACTAGGTGTATTACAAGGTCCATTTAATGGCAGCGTTGTAATAGGTCCAGGTGGAACAATTATTTATACACCCAATCCGAATTTCTACGGAATGGATTCTATCTTGTATATTATTTGCGACGATGGAATGCCAGTGTATTGTGATTCGGCATGGATCATTATTACAGTCAATCCTGTTAACGATGCACCATTAGCAGTAGATGATTACGCAACTACACCCGAAGATTCGTGTATTCAAATTGCCATCCTGGCCAATGATACCGATGTAGAAAATATGATTGACTTAACTACATTAGTCATTCTCTCGGGCCCATCTAATGGAACCTTTGTTTTAGATCCATTAACTGGAATTTTAACATATTGCCCCGACTCTAACTTCAATGGAATGGATACATTGATTTATGCAATTTGTGATTCAGGATATCCAGCACCTGGTTTATGCGATACAGCACTTGTGATCATTACCATTACGCCTGTAAATGATTTGCCCGTTGCGCAAGTTGATACTGCCATTGTTTGTGGAGGTGATGTAGCCATTGTAGATGTTCGAAATAATGATTTTGATGTAGAAGGAGACACGCTTTCGGTTTCTGTTTATGCGCAAGGAAGTCAAGGATTAGCCAGTGTAGGTTTAAATAATGAAATCATTTATGCGGCAAATTTTACGGCCAGTGGATGGGATAGTTTACTATATGTTGTTTGTGATCAACAAACTCCTGCAGGATGCGATACCTCCTGGTTATACATCTATATTCATCCATTGCCACAGGTTACCTCTGTAGTTACTCCTGTGCTTTGTGGAGGAGATAGCATAGGCGCTATTGATATTACATTATCTCCGACAGGAACTTATAATTTCACTTGGTCGAATGGAAGTACAGACGAAGATGTGGATAGCTTAACAATCGGAATTTATACTGTCGTCATCCTCGACTCTAACGGTTGCGTATTAACGTATTTAGATACGGTTCCAGGGCCACAGTTTGCGCTTTCTGGCACGATCACATCTCAAGATGTATTGTGCTTTGGTGACGATAACGGTACCATTGACATTCAAATTTCAGGAGGAACATCACCTTATGCATACTCTTGGAGTAATGGATCGAATGATGAAGATTTAGATTCTTTAGCTGCTGGAATTTATACCGTGATGGTGACAGATTCAAATGCTTGTGTGTTTACATTGACCGATACGATTATCGCTCCTTCAGCTCCGTTAAGTTTGGTTCTCACTTCGAATGATGTGCTTTGTGCAGGTGACAGTACAGGCGCAATCAGTGTTGCTGTGAGTGGCGGAACTCCAGGCTATTTCTATAGCTGGAGCAATGGTGTTATTACGGATACCTTAAATGCAATTCAAGCCGGAGTATATACAGTACTGGTTACTGATTCCAATGGCTGTACAATATCAATGAGTGATACAATTTTTGAATTGAATCCGCCTATTCTGTTAAACGCAACACTTACAGATCCTAATTGCTTTGCAGGTGTATATGGAAGTATTCAAACTACACTTTCAGGAGGTACATCGCCTTATACTTATTTATGGAATACAGGAGACACTTTGACGAATCTGGATAGTTTACCTGCCGGTTTATATCAATTACTGATTACCGATTCAGTAGGTTGTCAAGTAGTGGGTAATTATACTTTAGTCGATACATCGAGTATAGTAATTTCAATTGCTGGAAATACTACTTTCTGTGTGGGTGACACAACAACATTGTCAGTACTTTATAATAGTGAATTGTCTTATCAATGGGAGATGAATGGCGCGGCTTTGCCGGGGGATACAACCACACAATTAGTAGTTGCTCAGTATGGTGATTATTCCATTATAGCTACTGCAGGTTGCGGCACTTTTGCTGATGGACCGGTAACAGTTACTGTAAATCCTTTGCCGGTTGTAGATGCAGGGTTTGATGAAATCGTAGCTTGTAATGCAGTACTTTCTTTGAATGCGACCGGCGGAGTAACTTACAGTTGGTCTCCGGCTAATTTATGTACGACCCCGAATCTCTCCAGTACACTCGTAAACACATCTTCAAGCAATATGTTTTATGTAGTGTCGATAGATTCAAATGGATGCGTAGGACAAGATAGTGTGAGCGTGACCGCAAATTGTAATGCTGTAGTAGTTCCTACCGGATTTTCTCCGAATGGAGATGGTGTAAATGACTTTTATGTGATTACCGATATCGAGCTATATCCAAATGCGAATTTGAAAATATTTAATCGATGGGGAACTTTGGTTTATGAAAGAAATAATTATGATAACTCTTGGAGTGGATTGTCGAATGTGGATAAGATTGGAATTGGAGAAGTTTTACCAAATGGAACCTACTATTATATCCTCGATTTGGGCAATGACGAGAAACCATTTAACGGCTACGTGATTATCAGACGATAAAAGAAATTGAATTGTGGGCTGAGCCTCAGGAGTTTTATTCTCTTGAGGCTCTTTTTTTGGTGGGCATAGAATCGCTTTTTACTCTTATAGGTATTTGGTACTTTTGCATGAAATTAAGTTGATACTATGAAAATCTCTTATAATTGGTTGCAGCAATTTGTACAACCTACGTGTTCTCTGGAGGAGCTTTCTGCTGCGCTCACAGATTGTGGCTTGGAAGTAGAACAAATGTCGAAGTGGCAAAGTGTGATGGGTGGATTGCAGGGTCTCTATGTTGGTAAGGTATTAACTTGTGTTCAACATCCCAATGCCGACCGTTTACATATCACTACCGTGGATGTAGGAGATGGTACGCCGAAGCAAATTGTATGTGGTGCTCCCAATGTAGCAACTGGACAAACGGTAGTAGTGGCTTTGCCAGGAACTACTCTTTATCCTGAAGGCGGAGAATCGTTCGAGATAAAAAAGTCGAAGATTAGAGGAGAAGCTTCTGAAGGAATGATTTGTGCAGAGGATGAAATTGGGTTGGGAACTTCTCATGCTGGTATTCTAATTTTACCTGATTCCATTGCTGCGGGAACTCCGGTAGCCGATTATTTTAAAGTAGAGAATGATATTGTTTTTGAAATTGGATTAACACCCAATCGCGCTGATGCTGCTTCTCACTTAGGTGTAGCAAGAGATGTAAAAGCTTTATTTGGAACCGATGTAAAGGTGCTGTTAAATATGCCTTCTGTGGATGGGTTTGCCGAGGGTAATAAAGAGAATTCCATTGCAGTAGAAATAAAAAATGCAGAAGGATGTCCGCGTTATTCGGGAATTGAAATTTCTGGAATTAAAGTAGCATCTTCTCCCGATTGGTTGCAAAATCGATTGAAGAGTATTGGTGTTCGACCAATTAATAATATTGTTGACATTACGAATTATATCATGCACGATTTGGGACAACCCCTGCATGCTTTTGATAAAAGTAAAATTCATGGGAATAAAATTTTAGTAGGTAATTTGCCTGCTGGTACAAAATTCAAAACCTTAGATGCCGTTGAGCGTGTGTTGGTAGGTACCGAGTTGATGATTGCAGATGCCGAGGGTGGTTTGTGTATCGCGGGTGTTTTCGGTGGATGGGATAGCGGTGTGAATGAGAATACCACTTCCATTTTTTTAGAGAGCGCTTGCTTTCATCCCGTGCATGTACGAAAGTCAGCACGACAACATGGCTTGCATACTGATTCCTCTTTCCGTTTCGAGCGCGGAACCGATCCTGAGATGACAGTATATGCGTTGAAGCGTGCGGCATTGTTGATTGCTGAATTAGCAGGCGGGAAGGTAGATGGTAAAATCATTGATCTTTATCCCGTGAAAATTCCATCTGCAACAATTGAAGTGAGTTATCAATATCTTTCCTCCATCATAGGTGCTGAAATTGAAAAGTTAACGATTCATCGCATCATAAAAGATTTGCAAATTGAAATCGTTTCCGATAATGCTGAAGGAATGCAACTTTCTGTTCCTTCTTTCAAAGTAGATGTTACACGTCCTGCCGATATCGCAGAGGAAGTGTTACGCATTTACGGATATAACAAAATCGCTTTGCCTAAGAAAATTTCGATCTCAGCAGGTCAACATATTTCACCGGATCCGGAAGAAATTGTAGAACGATTGGGAAGTGTATTGGTGGGAAATGGTTTCAGAGAGATTTTAACCAATAGCTTGACAAAAAATTCTTATCTTGATGTCGTTCCAACGCAAGAAGGTATTGAAGGTGTTCAAGTATTAAATCCGCTCTCAAACGATTTGGCTTTGTTGCGTCACAGTATGCTCATGACCGGACTTGAAACCATCGCTTACAATGTGAATCGCCGACAAAAAGACCTTCGTTTTTTTGAATTAGGTAAAACGTATGGCAAAGTGAAAGGAAAATATTTGGAGAATCAGTGGTTGTGTTTATTTATAACCGGGGAGATGGTATCCGAGCATTGGAAAGTAAAATCACAATCGTATGATATTTATTTTGTAAAATCCATCGTTTATAAAATATTATCGGATGTTGGTATCCATCTGCAAAAGCAAATCAAACTAGAATCCATTTCATCTGAAACATTGGATCAATGTATTTCATACGCAATGAAATCTTCCAGCTTGGTAAAGATGGGCAAAGTAAAAAAATCAGTTTTGAAAGCTTGCGATGTTTCTCAGGATGTTTGGTACGCCGAATTTCATTTTGAAAACTTGATGCGGGCCATCGAAACAAAAGATAGAGTAGTACCTGGACCTCCTAAATTTCCCGAAGTGCGACGCGATTTGTCAATGGTCTTAGACAAAGCTGTTCAATATTCTGAATTGGAAAGCATCGCCTTTGCGACGGAGCCAAAATTATTGAAGCAGGTGAATTTGTTTGATGTATACGAAGGCGATAAAATTGAAGCCGGAAAAAAATCATATGCTATGAGTTTTATTCTCCGCGACGATGAAGCTACCTTACAAGATAAGCAAATTGATGCGGTGATGAATAAATTAATGAAACAGTTGGAGACTAAATTGAATGTAGTGATTAGAAAAAATTAGTGAAAAGTATTTTGTCTTTTTACTATCTGACCACCAACTTAATCGTCTGAATTTTTTGTTCGTTTCTAAATATAGTTAAGTAATATCCGGGAGCTAACCTTTGTTCTTCTTCAGCAAACTCTAAAACGACCCCATTTTGATCGGCGTTCCATTCTTGTTTTGAGATGATTCTTCCTCCTAAATCGGTAATCGTTAAACTTAACATTCCTTTCACACCAATAGCACTAATAACTTGTAAGGTGCCATCCGAAGGATTAGGATAAATAGAAGCTTCAAAATTATTTTTATCACTTCGAGGAAGCGCAAGGATATGCGATGTAGATTTTGTACCATCAAAATCGAATTGTTGTAGCCGATAATAGAGAACAGGAGTTTCATCGTCTGTATCTATGTACTGATAGTGATGCACCGTATTCGAAGTTCCAAATCCATATATCCGACCACGATATTGAAACTCCGTTCCATTGCGGCTTCTTTCTACTTCAAAGTAATCGTTGTTTTTTTCTGAAAGTGTGTACCAATCCAACCGGATGTTATCATTAATTCTTTTACCGGTAAAATTGGTTAAACTCACAGGAAGAGGAGAAGTTATATTGATAAAAAACCAGGCTGTATCACAAAGCGGATAATTATCACACGTAACATATTGCAAGCTATCCGTACCTGTAAAGCTTCCACTTGTTAAGGTATATCGAATGGAATCTCCATTCAACACAAAAGCAGTACCTCTAAAGGGTCCGGCAACTATACTAGCGTTGGCGAAAGGACCTCCGTCTTCGTCACTATCATTTATTTTTACAGGATAATCCTGGCTAATGGCTCCGGCATAATGCAAAGTGTCATTTACCGCTATCGGACGACTCACAGCAAATAGAAAGAGTGTATCAAAATTATTTGTTTTGTTTAACTCATAACTCGGATTTGATAGTGCAGATGTATAGATAATGTTACCAAGTGCGTTAATGCGTACTGTAAGAGTCAACGTATCCACTTGATTCTTTTGTAGCGAATCGAGAGACCAAATACCGGTAACGGGATCAAATGATCCATAAGACTTGGCATCTGATTGATAATTTAATCCGAGGGGAAGTGCAGCATTAAGTTTAAGTCGACGTGCGGTTCCAGGTCCTTCGTTTTTTGCTATTATGTATATAATAAAATCTTCATTCTTTACAGGCCAGCCAGATTGTGCAACTAAATCTACTTGTACATCCGTTTTAAAATCGATTCCTTGAATCGAATCTGAAACCGGAATGAAAACTGAGTTCAAAAATATTCTTCGTTTATTAATTCTATTCATGTCATTGATGGATCCAGTAGTGACTGTCCAATGATAATGATCGTGGCCTGATAAATAAAACAAATTCCCTCCAGCCAGTGTGTTCGGGCGCATCTTCATTCCTGCATTTGTATAATACTGGGCACCTGCATTTCCCCTCATAATATCGTACGTACCTGCTCTCATCGAACTACCTGCTTTGGGTTTCCAAAGTTTGTATTCTCCATTTGGCGACATCATCGGGCCTAAAAATTGAGCAATCGGTAAATCCGCATGATTGTAAGTAGCTGCAGCTAATCCTGAGGTATCAGAATCAAAACCACCTGTTGACATAGTGAGTGTCGCATTTTCCATAGAGCCTATGCTAATGCAATTTATCATCAGATTAGCGCCTCTACCTACGCTATATCGTAAAAGAGGATTTAATTTTCCGGTGTCGGATGTTACCCAATGTGTTTCTGAAATAAGTGACCAATTTCCGTTTGGATCAAAAGGAGTTCCTGATGGAGTTTGTAGTTTGTAGGTTGAAGTTGAAATTCCAGCTTCTTCCAAATATTTTACTGCGATGGTATCGTAGCCAGCTGAATTCAATAATAAAATGTTGGGTTTATGTGTTAGCGTATAACGAACATCAACATTTACGGTATTATTCAATCTAAATACAGAAACATTGTTTCCATATTTTTTGATGATGGCAAAGGCAGTATCTACATAATTACTATCAATAATGAATGAACTACTACGTAAAGGAATCGTTCCCATTGAAAGTGTATCTGGATAAACCCGTGTCACATTAGCTGAAAAATCTACGGATCCCAATGATGAGCGAGTCTTGCCAGCCTTAATGGCCCATCTTAGAGGGATTTCATGTTGTAATAACTCATTTGCTAAGCCATATGCTTTCAAATTATAAAAGCCTGGTAGTTTTTGGAAATTTGTGTCTAGCGAAATAATCAAAGCTCCATTTTTAATGGATTGAAGATTTGAAGATGGTGATGGTAGATCGTTTTGCGCCAAAGCGGAGAAATTAGCAATAAAAATGCAAGCTAAAAGAAGATTAAAATTTCTAGAAAGGGAATTCATGTAGTTTGGTTGATTATACTTTTAAACGAGTTTTCAATTTAAAAGTTCTAAATTTCTAATCTTAAAACTGAAAATATGAAGCCTCAAAATTAAGCAACAACTCTCCAGTCAAAATGAATTTTGCATTAATTGATCTTTCTCAAGATCCAAACTTGTAAAGTTGTAACTACTTGAATCTATGATTCATATGTATTTGTTTATGATTTTTTATTCATTTGATTATTTAGCATTTTAAATCCAATGAAAGCCAACCCCAATTCTTAATTACTTATTAATATAATTACCAGTAACCTTCTACTTTTGCCTACTTTCGCAGCGTGGCTTCCTTCCGTGATTTTAAACTCAATCGACAATTATTCGATGCCATAGCAGATGCCGGTTATGAGCATCCCACCGCAATTCAAGAAAAAGCCATCCCAGCCATTTTAGGCGGTCAAGATGTGTTGGGAATTGCACAAACCGGAACCGGTAAAACCGCAGCCTATTTATTACCTCTTCTTCGAAAAAAAGATAAAGTTTTTGGTTTTGGATGAAGCAGAACGTTTGATGGATAAAAGTTTCATTGGGCAATTTCATCGCATCTTAGAAACGATGCCGCAAAAACGACAGAATTTATTGTTCTCTGCAACAATGTCGGATTTAGTGAAAAAGATTTCTGGTGACTTGATGGATTTTCCGATCACCATCGAAATTCGTCCTGATTTAAAAACTGCGGAAACCGTTACACAGGCCTATTATAAAGTTCCTAATTTAAGAGCGAAGATTAATCTCTTAACAGAACTCTTAAAAGACCAAAAGCATTTTAATAAAGTGATTGTCTTTTGCAAAACAAAAGTAATTGCCAGCAATACCGGAAAATATTTTCAGCGGTTGTTCGGAGAAGATAAAGTGTTGGTGATTCATGGAAATAAATCGCAGCAAACACGAATCAATGCAATGCAACGATTTAAAGAAGAAGAAGTGCCTTTGTTGGTGACTACAGATTTAGCTGCACGCGGATTAGATGTTCCGGATGTCTCACACGTTGTAAATTTTGATACGCCTATTATCTACGAAGATTATGTTCATCGGATAGGCAGAACAGGTAGAGCATTCAAAACAGGACATAGCATAACGTTTGTTACACCTGCTGATGAATTCCATCTCGCTCAAATAGAAAAATTAATTGGACAAAAAATTCCAATGTTAAAAGTGCCACGTAATGTGGAAATTCCCGAGACCGGATACGATGAGAATCAAGCGATGCTCCGAGAAATCGATAACCAGAAAAGAAAGTTGGATCCTGATTTTAAAGGAGCTTTTCATGTTAAGAAAGAACCCGTAAAGAAATTTCCAAAGAAGAAGAGTGTAGATAAAAAGAAACAGAGAACACGTCGTAAATGAAAAATCTTCTTTCGCTCAAATGGGTAATGCTAATTGTTTTAGCTTTAATTTGGGGCAGCTCCTTTATTTTAATGAAACAAGGTTTAAAGGGTTTTCCACCCGAACAAGTAGCTGCCATTCGCATGGTGATTGCATGCATTGCTTCTTCTTTATTTGCTATACGTCGATTTAAAAATTTGAAAATAAGTTCCATTAAATACATGGCAATAGTAGGTGCTGTGGGAAGTGGAATACCAGCATTACTTTTTGCATTTGCACAAACCAAATTGTCATCTTACTTGGCTGGGATGTTAAATGCATTGACTCCTTTATTTACTATGCTTTTAGGTGTTTTATTTTTCCGTTCCAAATTTAACAGTCAACAAATTATTGGAGTTCTTATCGGATTTATTGGAGCAGCAGGATTAGTATTTATTCGATCGGGTGGTGGTATAACCGGAGAAGTTACCGCCGCCATTTTAATAGTTATTGCGACTTGTTGTTATGGTCTTAGTGTTAATGTGATCAAATCATTTTTAATGGATCAAGATGCATTATTAATTTCAGCTATTTCATTAATTATTGTTGGAATTCCTTATGGAATATTTCTTTCTACTACCGACTTCTATGTGCGATTGTTTGATGTTCCTGAAGCGAAACTGGCTTTCTTAAGTTTGGCAACACTTTCTATTTTCGGAACTGCATTCGCAAGTATTCTTTATTTTAGTTTAGTGAAATCTGCAGGTCCTTTATTTGCTTCTGCTGTCACTTATTTAATGCCTGTTATCGCTTTGTCGTGGGGCATTGCCGATGGAGAAATATTAAATCCACTCCATATAGTAGCCTTATTTGCGATTTTGGCAGGTGTAGCTTTAATCAGTTGGAAGGGGGAATTACAAGTTGAGAATTTGTTTAAGCGTTTGAAGGACAAAGAACATTAGTATGCTCATTCGGCTACCTTTCTAAAATTTTCTTTCCCTACAAAAAGTCTATGTCCTTGATTTTGAGCTTTTAAATACGAAGAGATAGGGTCGTTTTGAAATCAAATAATGCATGAAATGTACCTTTGAGTCGAGGCAGATCGGAGATTATTTTATAGAAAAAGTGAATTAGAAAGGAAAGTACAAGTTAATACATATAGTAAAACACTCAAAATATTTGTATTTTAATTGTTGATTATCAAATCATTGTACTCATTTCACTTTTCTTCACATCATATTGTTAATTCCGTTTCTATGTTCTATCTTTGCCCTCCCATATTGGGGAATTAAGAATAAGAACATGTACGCTATTGTAAACATCGCCGGTCAACAGTTTAAAGTTCAGGAAAACCAACCTGTCTTTATTCACCGTTTAGAGGCAAACGAAGGAGATTCAGTAAGTTTTAACGAGGTATTACTCGTGGATAATAATGGATCTGTAAAGGTTGGAGCTCCGCTTGTTGCGGGTGCTTCCGTTTCTGCTAAAGTACTTTCTCATATGAAAGGTGATAAAGTTTTAGTGTTTAAAAAGAAACGTCGTAAAGGTTACCAGAAAATGAACGGTCACCGTCAATATTTGACAAAAATTCAAATCGAAAAAATTACTGCTTAATTAGTAAAGCATAAAAGTTTAAAACATGGCACACAAAAAAGGCGTCGGTAGTTCTAGGAACGGACGCGAATCACATAGCAAGAGACTTGGTATTAAAGTTTTCGGTGGTCAAAGAGTTATCGCAGGAAACATCATCGTTCGTCAACGCGGAACAAAGCATCATCCAGGTGCTAATGTAGGAATCGGAAAAGATCATACATTGTTTGCTTTGATCGATGGTACTGTGATGTTCCGTAAGCGTACAGACGATAAGTCTTTCGTTTACGTCAAACCATTCGAAGCTTCTGCTTCAGCATAATAATTGAATAATATCCCAATAATGCCTCGCGAAAGTGAGGCATTTTTTTATGCCTTTTTTTAGAAGGGCAAGTAAAAGAACCAAAAAGTTTAGCGGGAAATGCCATTTTTTTAATGGATCGACTCTCATCGAAAAGAGAATTTTTATTCTAAACTATCAAATCAAATTCAACTTAAAGCTTCCAACTAGAAATAGTAATTGAGCGCTTGTTGAATCCACTGATTCCAAAAATTTTTTCTTGTTGGAGGTTGGTGCAATAATCAAATCGCGCGGGCTCCGAATTTGCAGCTAAAGCAGCATTCACCACGGTCTTGTTGTTCGTTGTATTCTCATAAATCAAATTGTAAAAACGATCGTAATACAGAACCGACTTATTGTCATCATTGATCAATAAAATTTTACTCTTGGGAGTTAAATTATCCGATAACCACACATCTTCCTTTTTCATGTTTGCATAGGTGGTGTGATTATTAATTTTTTTGATGTAGTTATAATGTGCTTGATAAATAAATCCATTCTTATAATTTAAATAGAGGTTATAAGAGTAATTGAAGCGCGTGAAATAAAAGTCTTGCAAATAATCGTTGTTGCTATAATAGGTGGGAATAGAAGGCAATTCAAAAAGTTTGTAATAATGATTCAGTTGTTTGTACCAGTCTTCTGGTTTAGAATAAGGAATGGTTTCGAGCTTTTTGTATTGTGTGCTGTATTTATAAATTGCCATTTCATTATTGTCCATAATAATGAGATCATCGTATTCGTCGAATTCTAATGCGCGAACACATTTATCATTGGGAAGTTTTACGCTGTCCACTTGCACACCTTCAGCAGTAAAAATGTAAACGTATGGCCGTGAACAAGCATTAAAAGCAATACGCTCTTTTGAATCCACTGCAATTTTAAAACTATAACCTGAAGCACCTTCTACTTTCTCTGTCGGAATAGTAAATAATTCTGTGCGTATTAATCGACCTTCTTGTGCCGATGATTGGATATGGAGGAGGACAAGTACGAGGATAATATAATTTTTCACGGGGCAAAGATAGTCTCTAAGTAGTGATTTTGGTAAAAAAATTAGTGATCGTAAAATAAAATACATTTTTTTTAACCTGCCTGCAGCAGGCAGGCACTTGAGGCACAAGAGAACACAAGAGAACACTTGAGAGTTCACTATTTATTAATTTGATTTATAGCCCCCCTCTCCATTGGAGAGGGGGTAAGGGGGAGAGGCTTGAACTTTAGGCAGGCATTAATTTGTTAGCAAGCCAATATTGCTGTTCTCTTCGTTAAATATTCTCTTCGCCAGACTTTTCCGCATAGAAGTCTATTATTAAATCCAAATTTTATTTGATGCATATTAATTTCGATTCCCCCTCTCCATTGGAGAGGGGGTAAGGGGGACAGGCTAGAACTGTATTGAGGCAATTATCTCTTTTCAATTCGAGCAATAAGTTTTATTGATTAAACTTTATTCTAATCGCGAAGCCTTACGACAAACATGCGAGGACACTAAAGTCGCAGAGAAGACTTGCAGCTTGCAGCTTGAAGCGAAAAAGCCAAGGCATTATGCCTTGGCTTTTTAAATTATTTCGTTTCCGAAGCAATCAAACTTTTATCTGGATGATGATTTTGCATCTCTACCGGAACATTCTCAATTCCATAAATTCGGTTTTTGAAACGTGTCCATCGAATTTTCGCTCGATCCGTTAATAGATACATCACAGGAACTAATATTAAAGTTAAAAAGGTTGCGAAACTCAATCCGAAGATCATGGTCCATGAAAGTGGACCCCAGAAAGCAACACTATCACCTCCGAAGAAGAGATGTGGATTTCCAGTAGTCAATAACTTTTCAAAGTCGATGTTTAATCCAACAGCAAGCGGAATGAGTCCGAAGATAGCAGCACATGCAGTAAGTAATACAGGTGTCATCCTTACTTTTCCCGCTTCAACAATCGCATCCCATGTATTGTAGCCTTGCTCGATGAGTAAATCGGTGAATTCAACAAGTAATATACCGTTCCTCACCACAATTCCGGCAAGCGCTACAATTCCAATTCCCATCATGATGGTAGATACTGTCATTCCCGTAATAGCATAACCCAAGAATACGCCAATCATACTGAAAATAATTTCAGTTAAAATTATTACAGGTTTGCTGAGGGAATTAAATTGGAATACAAAGAATTAAAAAGATAAGTCCAAGTGAAACTAACATAGCCGTACCTAAGAAACTCATGGTCTCTGCTTGTTCTTCTGATTGTCCTGTAAGAACAACTTCTACACCCTCGGGAGCTTGAAATTGCGCCGCTTTTTTCTGTACACTGGTAACCACGCCATTCGGATCATACCCTGCCAATACATTCGAGCTAATGGTGATCACACGTTTTTGATTGATTCGTTTAATGCCACCATATGTACTTGAGTATTGAATTTCACAAAATGCAGAGAGCGGAACTTGGCGTACAATACCACCCATGTTCATGTCGCGGTAAGTAATTTTAGTATTCTTTAATGCATCTACATTCGTGCGCTGATCATATTCATAACGTAATTGAATGGGATACTCATCGTTATCATCTCTGAATTTGCTAATCTCACTTCCAAATACTGCATTACGAATTTCCATTCCAATTTGAGCAGTACTAATTCCTTCACGATTCGCACGTTCACGATCGATATTGAAAACGATTTCTGGTTTGCTAATCTCGAAATCCGATTTCAATTGTTCTACTCCAGGAACATCTTCTGCAATCAAATAGCGACGTAAGTCTTCCGATGCTTTTACAAGGTCTTCAAATTTATCTCCTCGTACTTCTAGGTTGATGGGTTTTCCAACTGGTGGTCCACCTTGCTCTTGGTCAACGGTAATTTCTACTCCAGGAATTCCTTTAACCGCCTCACGAATGTCGGTGAGGTATTTCTTCGAAGAGATGCCATCACGATCACTGAATTTTTTGAAGGCTACCGTAATCTTTGCTTTGTGCGGCTGTATACTTGGGTCAAATTCATTCGCATCGTTCGTACCTACGGCAACGTTAGTAATTACGGAAGTTACAATTGGGTTGTTCGAGCCAAGAGCTTTGTACACTCTGCCTTCAACAATTTTTGCAATGGAATCTGTCTTTGCTTGGTCAGTTCCTATAGGTGCCTTCACATAAGCATAAATAACGTTGGGATCGCTACTTGGGAAGAATACAAATTCATTTCGACCAAACATCATAGCTACAAGGGAAACAAAAAATAACACGACTGTAGCTAATACTAATGTTTTTGGTCGACGCAGTGACCACTCTAATTTTCGACCGTACCATTCTTTGAAGCGCGGCCAGGAATTTTCCTGGAAATTGAAAATTATTCTTTGCAAATAGAAGTGATTTAAGAAATTAAAGCCAATCACGACTAACATAAAGTTACCCATTGCATGGCTGCCCGCAAGATGTAACAATAAACTTATAGCAATTAACATGATGGAACTTACTTTCAGACCTCTCGTTAATTTTGGATTTTTAATTTGTTCATCATCGTGTGGTTTCATGTATTGTACTGCGAAAACAGGATTAATAATATAGGCAACTAATAGTGATGCTAGCAGCGTAACAATTAGTGTAATTGGAAGATAGTACATGAATTCACCAATGGTTCCTGTCCAAAAAGCAAGAGGGATAAATGGTGCAAGTGTTGTTAAGGTTCCACTCAGAACTGGTAAGAATACTTCTCCGGCAGCTAATTTGGCTGCTTCTTTAATATTCTTTTTGCCATTGTCATAAATACGATGTGTGTTTTCAATAACAACAATCGCATCATCAACAACAATTCCCAATGCGAGTAAAAATGCGAAGAGTACGATCATATTCATTGTGAATCCAATGGCAGGCATAAATAGAAAAGCTAAGAACATCGAAAGAGGTACACTCGCTGCCACAAAGAAGGCGTTTGTTGTTCCCATGAAAAACATCAGAATAAGTAATACTAAAATAAATCCGATGATGATGGTATTGATCAAATCATGCAAAGTAGTACGAGTCGAATCACTTTGATCTCCTGTTAAAGTTACCGTTAAGTTTGCTGGTAAATCTTTCTCTTGCATCTCTGACACGATGGCTTTCATCTTATCGGTTGCTTCAATCAGATTATAGCCAGTACGCTTCACCACATTTAACGTGATCACATTCTTGCCATCTAAGCGAGCAAAACTTTCTTGTTCTTTGTACGTGTCTTTTACTTCTGCAATATCTTTCAGATATACTGCAGCACCTGAAGCTCCAGCAATAATAATATTGCTGATCTGATTTACATCTTTAAATTCACCTTTCACACCAATTGTACGACGCATTCCATCTGTAGAAACTGTTCCGCCTGAAATCGACATGTTCTCAAAAGCTACGGCGCGTTCAATATCGCCCAAAGCAATTTGTGCAGCCTGCATTTTGTACATATCAACATTGATTTGTATTTCGCGATCTAAAGCACCTACCATTTCAACGCGACTAATTTCCTTCAAGCTTTCGATTTTATCTTTGATGTCGTCCGCATAATTTTTCAACTTGTTTAATTCCATATCCCCCGAGAGGTTGATGAATAATATTGGAATTTCACTGAAGTTGATTTCAGTTACTGCAGGTTCTTGTTTTAAGTCATTCGGAAGATCGGTACGTGCTTTGTCAACGGCATCTTTTACACGCTGCTTTGCATCGGCAACCTTAACATCTGTATTAAACTCAACCATGATGCTAGTAAAATCTTGTACCGAGTTACTCGTGATTTTTTTTACACCAGAGGCTGACTTCAATTGTTTTTCAATAGGCTTTGCTATTAAATTCTCCATATCTCCTGGTGAAGTTCCAGGGTGAACTACCGTCACAAATAATTGTGGTAAACTGATATCAGGAAAGTTTTCTTTCGGCAAGCCATTATAAGCCATTATTCCTGCCAATGTAATGATGATGGTAAGAATAAAGATGCTCGTTTTATTATCTATTGCCCAGGAGCTGGGTTTGAATTCTTTGAATACGTCCTTCATAGGGAGATTTATTTTTGAAAAAGAAATGATGAGAATCTAACTTATAAATTAATTTTTTGACCATCAACTAAATCTTGATAACCACTTGTGATTACTTTATCGCCTGCTTTCAATCCTTCCAATACCTCTAATTTTCCAGCATAGTTCAATCCAGGTTTAACGATTTGTTTTTTGGCAATTCCATTCTCAGCTAGGAAAAGATAACTTCCTTCTGGAGTATTTTGTACAATGGCTAGAGGAAGAGTTATCGCATTCGCAGAAGTGTAATCAGCGATTCGCACAATAGCTACTTGATTCGGATGCAATGGTGTTTTGTTACCGTTGATATTTACTTCCACGCGGAATGTGCGATTGATAGGGTCAATTACTTTTCCAGCATAAGAAATATTTGCTTTAATACTCGACTTCAAATCTGGAAAATAAACCTCTACAAAATCACCTTTATTTACTTTTGAAATATAGGCTTCTGCAACATCAGCTTGAATTTTTAGTTTGGAGAAGTTCACAACACGTAATCCTGGGAGTCCAGGAGCGAAGGCTTGACCCACTTTTAAATCCATAGCATCCACGGTTCCATGAATAGGTGATTTAATACGCAACATTTCGAGTTGTTGACGTACGGTTGCCATTTTTCGATCAATAGACTCTAAGCTATTCTTTGCTTGTAGGTACTGAATCTCTGTTCCGATCTTTTGATCCCACAAGGCCTTTTGTTTTAAATAAAGGGTATTCGTAAAATCACGTGCGCTTTCTAATTCAGAAAGTGTTTTCATATAGACTGAATTTTCTAATTCAGCTAACACGGTTCCTGGCGAAACTTGGTCACCTACTTTAACAAAAATACGTGATATAGTTCCTGGAGTTTCCGGACTCACCATTACGTTTTCATCACCTTCTACTCGCGCTTGAACTTCTATTAAATGACTGAAGGGAACAGGTTCTACGGTAGTAATTGCTACATCACGACCAGCAACCTTTTTTTGATCACCACTTTTGCTCAGCTCTGCTTCGAGCGTTGCGATTTTATCTTTGATTTCACTTTGCTGCTTTTTGAGATCATCAAGCTCAGCTTTTTTATCAGGTGTACCACAAGATGTGATTGCGAATGCAATTCCTAATGGGAGTATATAAAGAAGATTTTTCATAACCTTTTAATTGATTTGTTTTTTTAGTAGTTTAAATTTCCGCTTGCTTTATCTAGATCAATGCGAGCGATGATGGTTTCATAAAGAGTATTTAAATAATTAGCGTCTGCCTCACGTAGTGAACTTTCTGCATCTACAACTTCTAAGCTCGACCCGATCCCATTGTCATATTTCACTTTGGAAACACGAGCAATTTCTAAGGCTAATTCGCGATTCTTTTTTACGATAGCCAAGCTGGCCGTATTATTTAAGTAATTTGTTTTGGCAGATTCCATTTCCAATTCAAAACCATTTTTCATTAAGGTAATTGAATTTTCTACTTTCTTTAAGTTTAATTTAGCTTGAGAAACGCGAGCGCTTTTTTGCATTCCATCCACAAGGGAACCGAAAGTTTTGCGCCAATAATCGAAGTAGGGAACCATCTGAGATCTGTATCCAAAAAGTCAAACTCATTACGTGAATTATTAAAACTAAAGGCACCGAATGCTACTAAGCTTGGAACAAAAGTCATTTTATATCGCTTCACATCTAACTCTTGTAAACGTTTTGTTACATCCATCACTTGATATTCTGGACGATTTGCCAAATTCACCGACTCAGGAACAGAAACTTCTTGTATGGTTGCAGCTTCTAATTTATCGCTTAATTCAATCGGTTGGGCAGAGGGATAACTCATCTGAAATTTGAGAAGTGCATAACTAATGGTTTGATATCTCTTCACCTTTTCTTTTTCAACCAATAGATTATTGTATGTTAATTCCATTCGATCAACATCCAGTTTTTCTACAAAGCCATTTTGATTTAACACTTTAATTTCGCCTAACATTTTTTCTACGCGATTTAGATTCGCATCGATGATTTCCATGCGAGCATTAGAAACGAGCGCACCGTAATATGCTTTACTGACATTCACAGCGGCTTCGGTTTTCGTTTGCTTCGTTTGCTTTCTACTTAAATCTTGATAGGTTTTTGTGGCTTGTAATCCTACTAAATAAGATCCATCAAATAATAATTGGGAAATGTTCACTCCAGCTGAAGCACTAAACTTTTGTCCAAATTGTACTGGTGCATATGACCCAGCTTCGCCTCCAAAGAATTTCTGCTGGTACGAAGCTAACAGGAATGTCGAGGAAATAATTGAAATCAGCAGTTCCTTCAATTTGTGGAGTTCCCATTCCAACGATTTCATTTACTTTTTTTCGGGCAATATCTTCATCGAGTTGTGCATTGAGTACTGAAGTGTGATTCTTCAATGCATAATCAATGGCCTGTTGCAGGCTAAAGGTATTTTCCTGGGCTTGTAAATTTCCAACTAGGGAAAATAGAAGCCATAAACTCAGGATTTTTTTCATAGGATGCAATTGTTTGTATTTGTTAAGTAGTTTGTGTCCCTTTAAGGTGCATATGCCGTGTAAGAAGTGATCTAATAATTGTATTTGTACTTCTTGTAAATTGTATTTGTTAGGTGGGAAATATTGTGGACTCATGGCCATTTCAATTTCTTCTATTCGCAAACGAGCGAGAATTTTTAAACTAAAATCTTTTCGATATAACTCTTCTTTTCTACCCTTTTCTAGGTTGGCAACAACTTGTTCTAAAATAACTTCTTCCTTGAATTTAGTAAAGTATTTCCATGCTTCAGGATGATGGCGTTGCATATCAAAGAATAAATTCGGATTCAATTGCGAAAAGATGGCATTCATATAATTCATAATTAAAAAAATCTCATCAATTGCATTTTCAGATTTACTTTCAAATGCTTTGCATTGCACATCATGAGCTTGTATCATTCGATTTACTACAGCACGCACTAACTTGTTTTTATCTATATAATGTAGATAAATGGTTTTTTTTGACATGCCCAAATGACGCGCAATTTCGTCCATGGTCACGTTTTTTATCCCAAACCTCGAAAACAACTCTTCGGCACCCACTAATATTCTAATCTCTGTTTCCAATATTTTTTATTTGATCGTGCAAAACTATGGAAACTTTAGATACGATAAAAGTTTCTAATGTTAAATAATTAAGATGAGATTTGATCTTTTGGATATAAGTCATTGAAAATACGATAATTAAAAATTAATTTGTGATCTTAAATAATAAACTAAATGAAAGAAAATTGATGAAACGTCGAAAATTAACGAGCAGCCGACCTTTCTTCAGGCTGAATGGAAGGCGGATTGGACTCCGGTTTTTCAGTAGGAGGAATAGGCGTTTCTTCAGTGGTTTCTACTGCGTTCACAATCTCATTAATGGGTTTATTGACCTCGTCTTTAATTACATTAGTATGTTTCTCAATTTCATACATGCCTTTGTTAATCTCCGACTGAACACCACCCATTGCATCTTTTACTTCTCTAATTCCTTTGCCAAGTCCACGAGCTAAGCTGGGAATGTTCTTGGATCCAAAAAACATCAATACAAACAATAAGATGAGAATCAACTCACCACCGCCTAAACTTTCTAAAAAGAGTAAGATCCCTATTTGCATGGGGCAAAAATACGGAATCCAATTTCATCATCTGTTTTTTTAGATGAATTTTCTTGATTATTGACATTATTAAGGAAGATCAATTCCATTTTCCTCGTGTCGAAAAGTTGCCTACTTAACTAACCCATCAATTTTTTTTCCGTTCGCTGAATAGGGAAGTGGAAGAGTTAAAAGAAAAGAGAGAGTAGGTACAATGTCAGTAATATTTACTGATTGATGTGTACTTCCATTCGAAATATTCCATCCAAACCAATGTAATGGAACCTGGGCATCATAAGAATATGGTGAACCATGATTAGTTCCTTGATTACGATTGACTCCTGCAATGGGTTCAGTCCATCCAGGAAGATAAAGTAAATAAACATCACCACCACGTCCATGAAAATGTCCATTTTGAATTCTGCTTTTTAACATATCTGAATAAACCTGCGATTCCATCTCACATGCCGTTAAAGTTTCTGCTAACCCTGCTATGTTTTTCTTAGGAATTTACCCAGCTCAATACTCATATCGCAAATCGATAATTTATCTTTTGCAATTAACTCCTCATCTAAATAAACTTGCTCTTTTATTCTGCATCTGTAATATTCTGCTTTACCATATTTTTCTGTTAGGAAGTAACGCGCAGTATCCTGAATATTTGCAGTGCTGATTACTCCAGTGTTTAATTTTAAATCTCGAGAGCGTATTGGATTACTTGGCGCGCCGTGATCTGCCGTTAAGAATAAAAGATAAGTTCCTTTACCCACGCGATTATCTAAAAAATTTAATAGATCGGCGATGTCACGATCTAGACGTATATATGCATCTTCCATTTCCACGGACTCAATTCCAAATTGATGTCCTATATGATCTACTGCGGAAAAGCTGATCGCTAAAAAATCAGTGATGCTATCATTTCCTAATTTCTCTCCTAAAATAGCGGCAAGTGCTGCGTCTTTGGTCATTGTATTGCCGAATGGAATATCGGTGATTAGATCATAACTTGTTCCGCGAAGTTTTGGTAAATCATGTGGGAAGATGGGTTTTTGCTCTCCTGTAAAAGGCGCTTCGTAGGGGCTGTCGTCAGGATCTGATTCTGTATATTGTGAAATTGGAAAAACAGTATTCCAAGGTTTGCTTAAATATTCATCTGCCCATTTCCGATCGTTAAATTCAATGAGCCAAGTAGGCAAGTCGTTTCGATACCATGAGCTTGTTATAAATTTACCTGAGAGGCTTTCAAACCAATACGCCTGTCCACTTCGACCTCCTGGTAATATCGCTCCTCTGTTTTTTAAAGAAACAGAAATTACTTTGGCTTTCATTTGAGTAGCTACACGTAATTGATCGGTAATGGTAGTCGTTAGTAAACGCGAAGGCGAACAATTTCCTTCCGTAGAAGTAGTTCCAATGGACGTAACTTTGGAATCCGAAACGCAGTTTACCGTATCCTTTGCGACTAAATCAAACCAATCATTTCCTGTGATACCATGATAAGATGGTGTGGCTCCAGTATAAATACTTGCATGGCCCGGGCCCGTATGAGTAGGTGCGTAATTGTATTGTGTGTTTTTACAATTAAATCCTTGATTAACTAATCTCTTAAATCCGCCATTACCTAGTTTGTCCCAATAGCGTGAGATATAGTCTGAGCGCATTTGATCGACCACAATACCGACTGCAAGCTGAGGACGATTCGAATTGCTTTGCGCAGCAAGAAAGTTAGGTAGGGCGATGAAGAGGGCAATGATGAAATTTCTCATACAACAAATGTAATAATAATTTAAGGAACAAGAGGAATTAGAAACTGCTGTAATAATGAATAAACTAGTAAATTAATAATTTTTTTTTTTTGATAAATCAATGGTTTGTAACTTTAGAAAGGCGAATCTGACAACGATTACTATTCTCTAAAATTTGCCACAATAGCCCCGACTCAACTCTGAAAGAAGGTGAAATAAAATATCCTATTTCTCCTATAGTTCGAAAGCGATCAAAATTTGGAGTTTTATTATTTATGAAAATTTCATTTGAAAGAGAAAGGTAAACTGCGCCTGGCACAATTTCTCTTTTGTTTAGAGGGTATTGTAAATTTAAACTATAACGAAATCGAAGTATATCTTGAACTTTAAAATAGCGCTGTTCGAGGCGATAGCGATGGTTTATCGATATTCTGCCAAACTGATTTCCAAAAAGTAGTTGCTGAAAGAGTCGATTCTCATCTGTATTAATTTTTGCATCATTTTGTGCGTTGTATTTTGAAGTATTTGCATATGCGGCACCTGCTGATAAATGTAAATTGTGTTTTTTAATTCGATAGTAAATGGATCCCCGAATGATACTTTGTTCAAAGTCATGAATAAATGTATAGTTTCGAAATTGATAATCGAAAATGAAACCTGTATTATTGGATAGTCTTACTTGATTATTATAATTTAACCAACAACCTAATGTCTTAGGTTGAGAATAGGAAGTTAAACTAATTTGTAAAAAACAAATAAAAAATAAATAAAATTTGCTGTTGATTCTTATTTTTGAATTTGCCATGCTGCCCAGAATGCAAGTAAACAAGCAATGATACTAATGAGTATGTAAGCGAACGCCAACAGAAATTGTCCGTTTTTATCATCTCAAAATTTTCAAGCGTAAAAGTAGAAAATGTACTTAGTCCACCACAAAATCCAACACTGAGTAAGATTCGTTGTTGTTCATATTGACCAGGCTTTAATAACATCAAACCAGAAAGAAATCCAACGAGAACTGCTGCAAGAATATTAGCAGTGAAGGTGTGCCACGGAATGGTAAATGTATAATTTCTTTGAATGATTAAGCCAATCAAATAACGTAAAACACTTCCCAATCCGCCACCTATAAATACAAGTAGAATATTATTCATGTTCTGATTTTATTTGGTTTGTAGAATTTACAATAATATTCATCAAGGAAGAAAAAAGCAAGGCGATTATAAATCCAAGGATCCATCCGCAGAGAATATCTAGCGGATAATGCGCACCTAAATACATCCTGCTGTATCCATTGATTAATACAAATACGAGGAGTACGAATCGTAAGTTTTTATACTTCGCCGGCAAGACTAAACTCATGAAAACAGCTAATGCAATCGTGTTTGCAGCATGCGAACTAACAAATCCATATTTCCCACCACATGCATTGTTAACTAAGTGAATTAAATCTTGAAGAGCGGGTTCATGGCAAGGACGAAAACGTAAAGTGGTATTTTTTAACAACGTAGAAAGTTGATCAGTGGTTGCTGTCATGGCTGCAATTATCGGTAAAAAGTAAACAATTTTTTTTCAGTAATTTCTGTACAAGATGTATAAAAGCCAAGCATAAAAAGGAATCCATGTCCATTTATAACTGGTCCAAAAAAAGATAAAGTCTAACAGTGGTGCATGAGCGCCATTGATCGCTAATTCTAATTTTGTATCGATTTCATGAAGCCAAGCAGGCAATACCATCTTTATTATCGAGCAAGGAAGGAACGTTCATTCATTTGATCCCAGAGTATATCCTTTAGTTGTAGAATATTTTTATTCCCTACTGAAGAAATAAAAATTACTGGAATTGCAGATCCGTCCGATTGTTTGTCTTTGGGAATTTCAGCCATTAATGCTTTTTCTAATTCATCATCGATCATGTCGCATTTAGAAATTGCAATAACACGTCGCTTATCTAATAATTCCGGATTGTGTAAACGCAATTCATTCAACAAAATTTCATATTCTTTGATGATGTTGTTGGTATCCACCGGAATTAAAAATAGTAAAACAGAATTTCGTTCAATATGTCGAAGGAATCGTGATCCTAATCCTTTTCCTGCGTGTGCTCCTTCAATGATTCCTGGAATATCAGCCATCACAAAAGATTTATTATCTCTGTAAGCAACCATTCCTAGATTAGGAACCAATGTGGTGAATGGATAATTTGCAATCTCTGGTTTAGCCGCGGAGACAACCGATAATAGTGTGCTTTTCCCTGCATTGGGGAATCCAACGAGTCCAACGTCAGCTAATAATTTTAATTCTAAAACTTTCCACAAGTCTTGTCCATCTTCTCCCGGTTGAGCAAAACGAGGTGTCTGCTGCGTCGGTGATTTGAAAAATGCATTTCCTTTTCCACCTCTTCCTCCAGGAACAATAATTTCTTCTTGACCGTCGTGTTCAATTTCAAAATGGATTTCTCCTGTTTCTGCATCACGCGCAACAGTTCCAATCGGAACTTCTAAAATCACGTTCTCGCCATCAGCTCCTGTTTTTAATCCGCTTCCACCCGGACCACCAGGATCAGCGATTACATGCTTTCTGTATTTCAAATGTAGAAGTGTCCACAGTTGTGAATTTCCTCTTACAATGATATTGCCACCATGACCGCCATTGCCACCATCAGGACCTCCTTTTGCTGTAAGCTTATCACGGTGTAGATGAACAGCACCCGCACCACCCGCACCCGAGCGACAACAAATTTTTACGTAATCAACGAAGTTAGTACCTGACATGTTTTTATTTAATTAAGAATTCAGAATTCAGAATGCAGAATTAAGAATTCCCCCCGCCCCCCTTTTTATAATTAAGAATTCAGTCGCGAAGCCTCGCGATCAGAATTCCCCCGCCCCCTTTTTTTAATTAAGAATTCAGTCCCGATAGCTATCGGGATAAGAATTCCCCCGCCCCCTCTTTTTAATTAAGAATTCAGTCACGAAGCCTCGCGATAAGAATTCAGAATTCCCCCTCCCCCTTTTTTTAATTCTGTACCTGCTTGCTGCACGCAAGTTCGGTATTAAGTAACAATGAGAATCCAAATCACTACTGCTAAATATTTTCTTATAATTCTGAATTCTGAATTCTTAATTCTGAATTAATAACAGCGCATAACCTCTCAAATATCTCATCCACACTTCCGATTCCATCAATTCCAAAATACTTTTTTTGTTCCTGATAGAAATCACGCACAGGTTCTGTTTCGTTGCGATAAACATCAATACGTTTTTGAATTACGGCTGGATCGATATCATCAGCACGACCTGAATCTTTTCCACGTAAAAGTAATCGCTTTCTTAATTCATCCTCTTCCACTTCTAACGCTAACATCATGGTGATGCTTGTATTTTTAGTAGCTAAGAATTGATCCAATGCTTTTGCCTGTGCCGGTGTGCGAGGGAATCCATCAAAGATGTATCCTTTTGCTTCGGGCGATTTATTCGCCTCCGACTCAAGCATGCGAATCGTTACTTCATCCGGTACAAGTTGACCTTGGTCCATATAACTTTTAGCAAGTGTACCCAGTTCAGTTCCACCTTTTATGTTTGCTCTGAAAATATCACCCGTTGATAAATGTACGAGATGATAAGCATGAATTAATTTTGCACTTTGCGTGCCTTTTCCGGCTCCCGGAGGACCAAAGAGAACGATGTTCAACATGGGTTAAGATTTTAATTGATATATATCTGCTAGATTTCTACCGAAGCCATCGTAGTCGAGGCCATAACCTACAACAAAAGCGGGTGGGATTTCAAAACCAACGTAATCACATTTGACAGGCTGACGCAATGCCTCTGGTTTAAGAAGGATAGTTGCAAAACGAATACTTGCTGGGTTTTTCTTTTTGATTTCTTCAATCAAATAAACAGCCGTATCACCGGTATCGATGATGTCTTCAACGATGATTACTTCTCGTCCTTCAATATTATCATCAAGTCCTATCACATTTTTAACTTTTCCTGAACTGGTTGTGCCCTGGTAGGAGCTTACACGGATAAATCCAATTTCACAAGGCGTTTTAATGTTGCGCAAAAGGTCAGCCATGAAGATGACGGATCCATTCAGTACTCCAATAAGCAGGGGATTTTTACCAAGATAATCCCGGTCGATGGCGGCTCCCAATTCGGCTACTCTCGTTTGAATTTTCTCTGCTGAGATGAAGGTGGTAAATATTTTGTCGTGGACGGTAACGTCGGTCATAAGAGCTGCGAAGGTATAAAATTGCGGTGAAGGATTGACTGTTTTGAGTCATATCTTGTTGTTTGTTGAAAGCTCATAAAGTAGATTTATTTTTTTGCATTAAACATTTTAATTCAGTGCTTTACTGAAGATCTTTACTGGACTTTATCTACTAATTTGAGGGATATATGTCTCTTGAAGTTCGTTGGTCAACATTTGTATCCGTTTAAAACCGATTAGACAATATTTTCAATGTATTTTTGCCCCCATGAGTTTTGAATGCGCTGGAAAAAATTTTCGTCTAGGGATCTTAGGCGGAGGACAATTAGGTAGAATGTTGATTCAAGAGGCTATTAACTTGAATATCAGCAGTTCGGTTATGGATCCGGATGCAAATGCGCCTTGTCGCTATTTATGTGAGCATTTTGTTCATGCAGATTTTCGTAATGAGGATGCGGTGTATACTTTTGGGAAAGAATGTAGCTTGATCACCGTAGAAATTGAACATGTAAATACTCATGCTTTACTTCGTTTAGAAGCAGAAGGTATTCCAGTTTTTCCACAACCTCATTTATTGCAGCTGGTTCAAGATAAAGGACTACAAAAGGAGTTTTACAGTACACATGGTATTCCAACGGCTCCTTTTACGTTAGTCAATGCAAAAGATGAATTAACGAAAAGCATTCATAAATATCCAGTCATGTTGAAATTGCGAAAAGGCGGTTATGACGGTAAAGGTGTAGTGAAGTTAAAAAGTGCTGAGGAAATTCAACATGTTTTTGATGGAACCTATGTGGTGGAAGAGATGATTGATTTTTCGTTGGAAATTGCGGTTATCGTTTCAAGAAATGTGAATGGTGAAATAAGTAATTTTCCAGTGGTGGAGATGGAATTTAATCCAGAAGCTAACTTAGTTGAATTTTTATGTAGTCCGGCAAGGATTGAAAAAGAGATGGAATCAAAAGCCATTTCCATTGCGCGTGATGTGATCGATAAATTGAAATTGGTTGGCGTATTGGCTGTGGAAATGTTTGTTACTAAAGATGGAAAAAGTCTAGTCAACGAAATTGCACCTCGTCCACATAATAGCGGACATCAAACGATAGAAGGGAATGTTACTTCTCAATATGCACAACATCTGCGGGCGATTATGAATTTGCCATTGGGAAATACTGAAACCGTTCGACCTGCTGTGATGATTAATTTATTGGGTGAAGCGGGTTATGAAGGCGAAGCTATTTATCAAGGTATAGAAGAAGTATTGAGTTGGCCGGGAGTGTATGTTCATCTTTATGGAAAAAAAATCACAAAACCTTTTCGTAAAATGGGGCATGTAACAATAACTGCGTTGAAGTTGGAAGATGCGATAACGTTGTCGAGGAAAGTGCAAGCAACGATTAAGGTGGTGAGTAATTCGGAATTAAGAATGCAGAATTAAGAATTAAGACCCGCAGCGCCGTCGGCAAGCCTTAGGCGGCCGATGGATAGCTATCAGGATAAGAATGAGATGGAAATTGTAATGTGTCCAACATCTAACATCCAATCGCGAAGCCTCGCGACTAACATCTAAAATCTAAAATATGAAAAAAGTATTAGTAGGAATCATCATGGGAAGCGAAAGCGATTTACCAGTGATGAAAGACGCAGCTGAAGTGTTAGAAGAGTTAAATGTTAGCTATGAAATCACCATTGTTTCGGCGCATCGTACTCCAGAGCGAATGTTTGAGTATGCACAAAATGCTCATGGTCGTGGTATCAAGGTGATTATAGCGGGTGCAGGAGGTGCTGCACACCTTCCAGGGATGACAGCTAGCGTAACTCCTCTTCCAGTCATTGGTGTTCCGGTTCGTTCATCCAATAGTATTGATGGATGGGATTCTATATTGTCGATATTGCAAATGCCCAATGGAGTTCCTGTTGCAACGGTTGCATTAAATGCGGCTAAGAATGCAGGAATATTGGCAGCTCAAATTGTTTCTGTTCAAGATGCTGATTTGTTGAAACGTATCATCGCTTATAAAAATTCATTGAAAAATAAAGTGCTAGATTCCGCATTAAAAATGGAAAAATCAAATGCTAAAGCCTCAAAAAAATCGTGCCTATCAAAAAATCTAGAAGTAAAAAATAGTTAATTCAACGCTTATCATCCTTTCCTTTTTCTAGAGGGGGAATAAATCATTTTACTATGAAAAAAATGCCTTAAAGCAATGCATTCGATGTATTGTCATTGTTCTACTGCCTTGTAAAACTTATGCTCAGACCGATTATGTGCCTGATCAAGTAGCAGGTGCCAATTGTTTTTTGTTTACTCAACACGCTAGTTCTGCAGCCTTATGTAATCCATCAATGCCTGATACGGCATCTGCTTTTTCATTGGGATGTTATTCGGCTTCTTCCTTTTTGGTGAAAGAGTTAAATGAGTATGGATTAGCTTTCACCAAGAGGGTTTTGAAAAATAGTTATTTCGGAGGTGGATACCGTTATAAGGGTTATCATCTTTACAATTCAAGCCGGGCCACATTTTTCTTTAGCCGATTTTTTGGTAGTGCATTTTCAATTGGAATGAGAGCGGAGCAATTCACCCTTCGACAAGGGGATGGATATGGTAATTCATCGATTTGGAATTTTCGAGCAGGAACTACAGTTCGACTTAGTTCGCAGCTTTTTGCATCCACTTTTATGGGTGTTCCTTTAAAGAAAAGCAATTCAAATAATAATATACCCTTTCATTTTGGTGGAATGTATCGATTTTCAGAAGTGTTTTCATGGATTATAGAAAGTGAAATGTCAGGATCGAAACCTACGCTTCGAACTTCCCTCCGGTATAAGCCATCTCATCGAGTTGAATTTATAGGAGGAATAGGAGGAAGTCCGCTGAGTAGCTCATTCGGTTGTATAATGAACTATGGAAATATAAAGCTGGTAATTGCAACAGCTTATCGTCCGGTATTCGGATTTAGTCCAGCTGTAGAACTTGATTATTCTTCACCAATAAAAAAGTAACGCTGAAGGCTATGAGAAAAAGATTAGTAGGAATTTTATTTTATGGTTTTAATGTATGTTTTGCCCAATCGCCCATCACCTTGAGTGAAACAGCCATTGAAACACAAGCGGAATTGCAAGCGAACAGTGACGGTGAAGAAATAATTGATCCTGGACAAGATTATTTTTTAAACCTGAATGCGAATGATATCGCCGAAATTGTAGGATCACCCATATTGAGTGCAGCTCAAGCGCAAGCATTAATTTCACATCGACAAAAATATGGAATTTTAATCGCGGTGGAGGAGCTGCAAGTTACTGGTGCATTTGATACTGCTTACCTGCAAAAAATTAAACCATTTGTTTTTTGTGGAAAACCATTGGTCGATGAGCAATTTCAATTCTCTAATTTATTAGGTAGCGCCAAGCATGAATTGCTCTTGCGTTTCCGAAGAAGGTTGGAAGATAAACTAGGATTTGCAGATGATGGTAATTATCCATTTTATAGAGGAGACCCAAATCAAATAATGTTTCGTTATCGAATGAGGGCGGGAAATTATTTTAGTGCGGGCATTGTTATGGAAAAGGATCCTGGAGAAGTTTTGTTTGCATCCTATAATGGAGGAAGAATGGACTTTTTTTCATGGCATGTTTTTGTTCGTCCTAATCGATTCGTGAAGACAATTTATTTTGGAGATTATCAGTTTCAATTCGGTCAAGGACTCGTAGCATGGAATGGTTTGTCGTTAGGAAAGAGTGTAGAGGTAAATCAATTCTTTCGACGTGGAATGGGATTTCGTCCTTATGCATCTGCTGGTGAGGCTGGATACAATCGAGGATTAGCATGTTCAATGGCTATTCGAGAGTGGAGTATGGACGTATGGGCCTCTTACAGAAAGTTAGACGCAAGTTTATTTCCAGTGGATACCGGTTTTCAAAATTTTGAAGTAAGTAGTATCAATGAAAGTGGATTACATCGTACCTATGATGAAATCAAAAGGAAGGCGTTGCTCACTAATATTTCTTCCGGGATGCATTTACAGTGGGAGAAAAAGAGATTTCGTAGCGAATGGACCGTGCATCAACAACATTTTGATTACCCATTGTGGCCGGGTGATGATCCCTATGAAATATATGATGCAAAGGGAAAATTATTTCTCAATACAGGTTGGGCGATGCGCTATTTATTAAATAATGCAACCATTTATTCGGAAGTAGCAGTCGACAATCAATTTGATAAAGCCTTTGTAGGCGGTATATTGTTGATGCCCGACAAACGTTGGACCATCAGCTTGAATATTAGGAATTATAGCAAAGCATATCAGTGCATAGGTTGTGATGGGTTAAGAGAAGGAAGTAAAACACAGAATGAAAAGGGATTGCTCACTGGATTCAGCTGGCAAATAATACATCAATTGCGTTTTCAAGGATATCTCGATCGATTTTCTTTTCCGTGGCTAAGATATACTACGGCAAGTCCATCTGATGGTAAGGAATGGTTAGCTCAACTTACTTATGTTCCTGCGCGAACAACTGAAGCTTATTTACGAGTAAAAGAGGAAGAAAGAATGAATGATGTGTATACTAACGGTTACGAAGTACCGAAATTTGTTAAAAAGGTGAATTTTCGTGCTAATGTACAATGGATGTACACGAAGAACTGGGAGTTTCAATCAAGAGTTGAATGGGTGAGACTTCAACAATCAAGTAGAAAATCGAATGGATTATTATTCTTTCAAGAAGTACGTTATAAGCCCTTAGGTAAACCCTATAGCTTTGCTCTCCGCTGGTCAATGTTCCAAACGGATTCTTACGAAACTCGTATCTATACCTATGAACAGGACATGGCGGGTTCTTTTAGCCTGCCAGCTTATTCCGATCAAGGAAGTAAGTATTATGTTTTGTTTCGGTACAGAATAATGAAAGGAATGGATGTTTGGATCCGATATTCTCGAAGTGTATTTATGCAAAATGCTACTGGTCAAGAGATTGATTTGGCTCCAAAAGAGGAGTTGAAAGCGCAGGTAAGGTGGCAATTCTAAGTTTTAGTGGCATTTAAAGGGGAAATTAAGAATTCAATAAAGGAATTTTTATTATTAGGTTGTTTACCCTTAAATTCGTGACCACACAATTCCTAACTAATTACTATGAAACTTAGATTACCTATTGCCCTGCTGCTGATAATTTCAGCATTAATGAGTTCTACAGCAATGCTTGCTGGTTCGGGGGGCTATGCTCTTCCTGCCGGAATTTCTTCCTCTGATTATATGGAACGAACTATCGTATTCCGTGTTAAACCTGAATTTCGTAGTATTTGTTCAAAGAATGAAATTGCTTCCACAGCCTTCAATAAGATTCTTGGGGGACTTGGACAAACTCAGTTGTTTAAGATATTCCCCAATCACCAGCCTCCAGTTACAAAATATAATGAGCGCGGGCAAGAATTAGTGGATATTTCATTGATTTATGAATTACACTATACCGCAAAATTGGGTTTGGTGAAGGTTATCAATTCTTTTTAAGTACCGGAATGTTGATGTATGCTGAAGTAAAATTTTTACCCAAGGTAGAGTATGTTCCAAGTGATCCTTCTGCTTCCTCTCAGTATCATTTATCTAAAATTGATGCCTATACCGCATGGGATATTCACAAAGGTGATACAAATACAATTATTGGAATTGTAGATACAGGAACTGATTTGGATCATCCAGACTTAGTGGCGAATTTAAAAATTAATTATGCGGATCCTGTAAATGGAATTGATGATGATAATGATGGTTACATAGATAATTTTCAAGGATGGGATTTAGGTGAGAGCGATAATACTCCTGAAACAAATGCAAATAGTCATGGTTCACACGTTGCAGGTTGTGCAGCTGCTGTTACGGATAATGCCATTGGTGTTGCTGCTCCTGGATTTTATTGCAAATATCTTCCAGTGAAAATTGCAGATGCTTCTGGCGCTCTTACGAAAGCTTATGAAGGCATTGTTTATGCTGCTGATCATGGTTGTCAAGTAATAAATAACTCATGGGGTGGTGAAGGTGGAAGTTCTTTTGGTCAAAACACAATTGATTATGCCACATTTAATAAGAACAGTTTAGTAGTATGTGCGGTGGGTAATAATAATTCTAATGTATTATTTTATCCAGCTGCTTTTAACAATGCTTTTGGAATTGCGGCAACAACCAGTAATGATATTAGATCCGTGTTTTCTAATTATGGCACATATGTCGACGTATGTGCTCCCGGAACAAATATTTTAGCGACTCAATCAAATAACACTTATTCCACACAAAGTGGAACATCTATGGCCTCTCCAATTGCTGCAGGATGTGCTGCAGTTGTTAAATCTTACTTTCCTTCTTATTCAGCTTTGCAAGTAGGAGAACAACTTAGAGTCACTGCAGATAATATTTATGGAGTTATTGGAAATGGTTCGTTCGCGAACATGTTAGGGACAGGTAGGATTAATTTTTTAAATGCATTAACCTTAACTAGTCCTTCAATTCGTATGAGTAATCGCGTAGTCACAGATAATAACGATAATATATTCATTGTAAATGATTCATTATATATTACTGCTGATTTCACAAATTTTTTAGATCCAACTGTAAATTTATTAGCTACTTTATCTGTTACCTCTCCGTACGTGACTATGATAGATGGCTCAACCACATTGGGAGCTATTCCTACGATGGGGGTTGCAAATAATCTTGCGGATCCCTATGTTGTTAAAATAAATTCAAATGCTCCGCAAAATATAGTTTTGACTTTTAAAGTTACTTATCAGGATGGGTTATATAATGATTTTGAAATTTTTTATGTGACTATTAATGTTGATTATTTGAACATTACTATTAATGATGTTAAAACCACAAATTCAAGTAAGGGTAGAATTTGTTATAATAACACAGGTCAAGCTGAAGGTCTTGGTTTTAATTATAATTCTCAAGGTACTTTAACTTATGAAAATGGTCTGATGATTGGAACCGCCAACAGTGTCTCAGATAACGTTCGTGGAAATCCAGCCGGTGTAACGGATGACGATTTTTTACCTGTTGTTACCATTCAAAAAAACGAACCAGGTGTTTGGTCTGATTTTGATACTTATGGAAAGTTTAACGATAATTTAAATTCAAGTCTCTTGGGAGTATTAGTAGATTATCGCTCTATGTCATGGACAAGTTCTCCATTTTCTAAGTTTCATATTTTCGAATATACAATTCATAACAATGGTAATAGTGCTCTCAACAATTTATATGCAGGAATTTTTTCTGATTGGGATATTCAAACTTTTGCTAACAACAAAGCAGATGAAGACGTTTCCTTAAAAATGGGATATGTGTACTGTACAGATGCTAATGGTTTGTATGCTGGAACCAAAGTCTTAACTCCAAGTCCATTTATTCATTATGCTATTGATAATATCACAGGTGGATCTGGTGGTTTAGATTTATCAAATGGGTTTAGTAGTACAGAGAAATTTTCTTCTTTAAGTACATCGAGAGCCACGGCAGGTGGAGCGGGAACTGGAAATGATGTCATTGATGTTGTAAGTACTGGACCGTTCACATTGTCACCAGGAGACTCTGTTGTAGTAGCATTTGCTCTCATTGCTGGTGATGAATTAAGTGACTTAACATCAAGTGCAGCTCAAGCTCAAATTAAATATGATTTAGTGACCGCTTTACATGAAAATGATCCAAGTGGAATTTATACTTCGAATGCTTATCCGAATCCAAGTAATGGATTTATAACCATACCAATTTACTTGCAAAAAGCAGGGGCGTTATCTATCGACGTTTATGATTCCATGGGTAAATTGATTTCAACAGTAGCATTAGGATATCGAAGCGCAGGGGAACAGCAAGTACAAATGGATTTAAGTACGTTGTCAGTTGGGCTCTATCATTATAGACTTTACAATGAATACGGTTCGGTGGGAAGCAGTATTCAAAAGAATTAAGAGTATAACAAAAGCTTTAAGCCTTGGAATTAAAATTCCAAGGCTTTTTTTAATTGAAAAAGCCCGAATTATGTTCATGTGAAACGTTTGTAGCTCGAAATCTTAATTCATTTGCGCAGAAAATAGGATTCTAGAGTCCATTATTTTATATAAACAACTGAATAGCAATCATTAATTTAAATTTTAAAATATATTTTGGAACTTTAGGTACAGATTCTATCTTTGCAGTCCTATTAAAAATAGGGAGCATAGCTCAGCTGGTTCAGAGCATCTGCCTTACAAGCAGAGGGTCACAGGTTCGAACCCTGTTGCTCCCACAAAGCCCTTGGGATTTCCAAGGGCTTTTTACTAAATGCATTTTTTATATATTTTATATAGCCCAACTATCAACAAGTATTATGTTGGTGAAACAAAGGATTTGGATCAACGCCTGATTGAACATCGTACTCGTTTTTTTAAAGGAAGCTACACTTCACAAACCAATGATTGGGAATTAAAATTAAGTCTCCTTTTTGAAAACATCAACCAAGCCAGGTGGGCGGAAGCTTTTATTAAAAGAATGAATTCGAAAAGTTCATCGAAAAACTTATCCTTGATAGTGATTGGTTTTGGAAAATTTAATAGTTAAGCAGGGTCACAGTCGAAGCCTCCGACGAACCCTGTTGCTCACAAAGCCCTTGGGATTTCCAAGGGCTTTTTACTAATGCATTTTTATATATTTTTATAGCCCATATCACTTTGTTGGGAACCTGGTTTTTTAAGGCTACACTTAAAACCAGATTGGGAATTAAATTAAGTCTCCTTTTGAAAACATCACCCCGGGGGCGGAAGCTTTTTTAATGTTCAAAACTACCTTGAAGGATGGTTTTGGAAAATTTAAAGTTAACAGAGGTCACAGTCGCGAAGCCTGGACGAACCCGTTCTCCCACAAAGCCCTTGGGATTTAGGGCTTTTTACTAATGCTTTTTTATATTTTTATAGCCCAACTATCAACAAGTATTATGTTGGTGAAACAAAGGATTTGGATCAACGCCTGATTGAACATCGTACTCGTTTTTTAAAGGGCTACACTTCACAAACCAATGATTGGGAATTAAAATTAAGTCTCCTTTTTGAAAACATCAACCAAGCCAGGAGGGCGGAAGCTTTTATTAAAAGAATGAATTCGAAAAGTTCATCGAAAAACTTATCCTTGATAGTGATTGGTTTTGGAAAATTTATAGTTTAGCGTTCGAACTATCCGATAGGTGTTTGGAAAATTTAATAGTTAAGCAGAGGTCACAGTCGCGAAGCCTGACGAACCCTTGCTCCCACAAAGCCCTTGGGATTTCCAAGGGCTTTTTACTAAATGCATTTTTATATATTTTATATAGCCCAACTATCAACAAGTATTATGTTGGTGAAACAAAGGATTTGGATCAGCGCCTGATTGAACATCGTACTCGTTTTTTTTAAAGGAAGCTACACTTCACAAACCAATGATTGGGAATTAAAATTAAGTCTCCTTTTTGAAAACATCAACCAAGCCAGGTGGGCGGAAGCTTTTATTAAAAGAATGAATTCGAAAAGTTCATCGAAAAACTTATCCTTGATAGTGATTGGTTTTGGAAAAAATTTAATAGTTAAGCAGAGGTCACAGTCGCGAAGCCTCGCGACGAACCCTGTTGCTCCCACAAAGCCCTTGGGATTTCCAAGGGCTTTTTACTAAATGCATTTTTTTATATATTTTATATAGCCCAACTATCAATATGTATTATGTTGGTGAAACAAAGGATTTGGATCAGCGCCTGATTGAACATCGTACTCGTTTTTTTAAAGGAAGCTACACTTCACAAACCAATGATTGGGAATTAAAATTAAGTCTCCTTTTTGAAAACATCAACCAAGCCAGGAGGGCGGAAGCTTTTATTAAAAGAATGAATTCGAAAAAGTTCATCGAAAAACTTATCCTTGATAGTGATTGGTTTTTGGAAAAATTTAATAGTTAAGCAGAGGTCACAGTCGCGAAGCCTCGCGACGAACCCTGTTGCTCCCACAAAGCCCTTGGGATTTCCAAGGGCTTTTTACTAAATGCATTTTTTATATATTTTATATAGCCCAACTATCAACAAGTATTATGTTGGTGAAACAAAGGATTTGGATCAACGCCTGATTGAACATCGTACTCGTTTTTTTTAAAGGAAGCTACACTTCACAAACCAATGATTGGGAATTAAAATTAAGTCTCCTTTTTGAAAACATCAACCAAGCCAGGTGGGCGGAAGCTTTTATTAAAAGAATGAATTCGAAAAAGTTCATCGAAAAACTTATCCTTGATAGTGATTGGTTTTTGGAAAAATTTAATAGTTAAGCAGAGGTCACAGTCGCGAAGCCTCGCGACGAACCCTGTTGCTCCCACAAAGCCCTTGGGATTTCCAAGGGCTTTTTACTAAATGCATTTTTTATATATTTTATATAGCCCAACTATCAACAAGTATTATGTTGGTGAAACAAAGGATTTGGATCAACGCCTGATTGAACATCGTACTCGTTTTTTAAAGGAAGCTACACTTCACAAACCAATGATTGGGAATTAAAATTAAGTCTCCTTTTTGAAAACATCAACCAAGCCAGGAGGGCGGAAGCTTTTATTAAAAGAATGAATTCGAAAAAGTTCATCGAAAAACTTATCCTTGATAGTGATTGGTTTTTGGAAAAATTTAATAGTTAAGCAGAGGTCACAGTCGCGAAGCCTCGCGACGAACCCTGTTGCTCCTTCAAAAACCACTACATAAGAGTGGCTTTTCTTTTATCATTATTTTTTAGAAAGGAACCCCAGCGGGGTTCAATCTTATTAGCAACGAAAAAATTAAAATGATCCCAACCCCAGCGGGGTTGAGCATCGGCGAATCTGTTCTGAGATGAAGTATGACATTCCAATCAAAAAATTTATTATAAATTGCCTAATTAAAAGAATAAACTATTTTATTATCTTGATTGACGCCTTTTCATGCCCAATCAAGTTTTCTATATTTAATAAGTAAAATCCATTTACTAAATTTACTAAATCAATAGTTGAAACTGAACTTTTTAATAATCCAGCTTTTATTATTATATCTGAGACGTCATTTATTGAGTAAATATAAATGGACTCAAATGATGGATTAGCAATTGTTATTTTTTCTTGAAATGGCTTCGTGTAGTTTATCTTCACTTTTTATAAATTAACTAATTCAAATCGTCTTAATTTTTGGTAGTAAAAAGTACTGCGAAACATCAATTATTTAAAAAAAAGGGCTGATCCATCGCCCAGCTTTATTATCAAATAATTTCTGCAATAGTAAATGTACTTCCGCCCACGAAAACTAAATCTGATTGTTGAGCATTGGCCTGAGCTGATTTTAATGCAGAGGATACGCTACTGTAATATTCACCAGTAAGTCCGAATTCAAGAGCAGTGTTTTTTAATGTCTGAGCAGAGAGGCCCCTCGGAATATCTGCCTTGCAGAAGTAATATTCTGCTTCTTTTGGAAATAGTTTTAACATTTTACTGAGGTCTTTGTCATCAACCACACCCAAAATAAAATGAAGCTTTTTGAAGTGGATTTTTTTAATCATACCCAGTACTTCCAATATTCCTTGTTCATTATGACCGGTATCGCAAATGGTCAATGGATTTCTGGAAAGGATTTGCCATCGACCTTGTAATCCCGTATTTTGTTTTACGTGAGACAATCCATCTCGAATATGCTCTGCGGTTAGATAATATTTTTTTTCTGATTAGATCTATTATTTGTAGAACTCCCAATATGTTTTTTAATTGATATTCTCCGGTGAGGTCACAAAAGACATTATCTAAATAAAGTTGATCATCTTTTAAAATTGAAAATTTCATTTGATCATTCAGTACATCATGGTGCTTCAAGTCCATTTTAAATACAGCATCTGCAAAATAAATTTTGGAATTATTTTCTAATGCAAGTTTGGTGAAAAGCAGCTTGGTTTCTTTCTGTGTTTCACTTATAACAACTGGAATTTCATTTTTAATGATTCCTCCTTTTTCAAATGCTATTTTCTCCAGCGAATCTCCCAATAAATTCATATGGTCCCATCCGATGTTGGTAATGATGGAAATTTCAGAAGAAATGATGTTTGTAGAGTCTAATCTACCGCCTAAACCAACTTCAATGATGTTGATATCGGTTTTCATTTCATCAAAATAAGAAAATGCCATCAACGTACTCATCTCAAAAAAACTCGGCTTTATTTTATCGTAAAGATTTTTATTTTTCTGAACGTAATTCACCAACCATTCTTCAGCAACCATTTCTCCATTGATCTTAATTCGCTCTCTGAAATCTTTAAGATGTGGTGAAGTGTACAATCCAACCCTGTATCCCGCCTCTTGTAAAATCGATGCCAACATGTGTGATGTGCTTCCTTTGCCGTTGGTGCCGGCTACATGAATGCACTGCAGGTTTTTTTCCGGATTGCCCAATGCATTTGCTAAGGCAATTGTATTGTCTAAGTTGGGTTTATAAGCAGCTGCACCCACACGATGAAACATCGGTAAGGCTGAGAAAAGATAGTCGATGGTTTCTTGATAGTTCACTGATCAAAAATACGAATCCGTTAGTAAAGTGACTCTCTTTAAATAAATAAATTCTATTCATATTACACACTTTAAACGCAGCGGTCGCAACGTTTAGCAGCGAGGCGCAGCGGATGTAGAGCGCAGCTAATTTGCCAATTTACCAACTCGCCAATTCACCAATTCCCCTAGCGTAAAATAAAATTAAAGGTGATGCTCCCTTTTTGCTCTTCAACTCCTTGCGGACTCGGGCTAAATTTCGCTTTCTTGGCAGCTTCTATTGATTTTCTTACAAGGGTGGCGTTTGTAATGGTGCTTCCTCGTGCGGGACCATCTGCGCGCAAAACATTACCATTTTTATCAACGATAATTTCGATGACAACTCTTCCTTGTTCTTGTGAGCGATCTTCTAATTTCGGTAAGCTTCTAAAATTTCTTCCGGTTAAATCGAAACCAATTCCCGCGCCATCACCGTTACCACCGCCGCTTCCAGTTCCACTTCCTCCTCCAGATCCTGATCCCGTTCCATCACCATTTCCGCCGCCGTTACCACTGCCTGTTCCGCCTGTTCCATTTCCAGGTTGTGTTCCTGTAGGAGAGCCCGAGTTTCCTTTTTTACCGGGATATAAACTTCTTGGATCTGCTTTTCGTTCTTCCACTTTTGCTAATACAGGTTCCTTAATAACCGGCTTAGTCGTGGGTTTAATATCTTTCTTTTTATCAGGCTTTGGTTCTTTTTTCTTTTCAGGTTGATTGATCGCTACGGTTTCTTCAATGTCAGATGTGATGATTTCATCATCTTTGTCAATTACCGTTTCTTGAATTTGTGGTGTTACCTGTGGTGCATCATTAAATTCTAAGGTTCCAAACTCTACAAAACTTCCGCCGCCACCACCGCCTGCTAATCCTTCTTCCCAGGGTGGATTTTTAGAAGTAATATACAAAAACATGAGCGCGATGAATAAGCCTGCATGAATCAGTAAAGTTAAGAAAAGAGAGCGGTATTGATGCGCTTTCATTATTCGCCAACTGTTTTTGTAAGATTGGTAGCAGCAACCATCTTAATTTTATTTTTATTTCCAATGTCGAGCAGAAAAACAATCTCTTGCCATGGAACGGATTTATCTACTTTCAATAAAGCAGTCGGATCATTTTGTCCTTGTACGGCTGCGGTAACTGCTGCTTCAACACCTTCACGCGGAACTACATTCTGATCTACTACAAACTGTAAATCGGCAGTGATTGCGATTACAACCGGATGTTTTACACTTTGTATTCCCGTCTTTGAATTAGGTAAGAGCAATTTTAATACCGATGGAGTAGCCATGGTAGAAGTGATAAGGAAGAAAAGCAACAGGAAGAACATGATGTCCTTCAGCGAATGACTGTAAACTTCGGATGCTGCTTTTTGTCGGCGTCTTAGGTTCATGGTTTAACAGGTTCTTCGAGTAAGTCTACAAATTGTACGGCACTAATCTCCATTTTATTGATAACACGATCGATGCGTTGCATCAGGTAGTGGTAGAAAGAATATGCAATCATACCTACTAAAAGTCCTGCTCCGCTGGAAATCATCTTTACATAAAGTCCGCCCGAAATGGTATCAATCTCCAGACTGCTTTGCAAGGAAATTTGATAGAAGATTTTAATTACACCGAAAATAGTTCCTAAGAATCCAAACATCGGAGCAATACCCGCTATGGTTCCTAAGAAGCCCATATTTTTTTCCATCAAGAATACTTCCAACTTTCCTTGGTTTTCAATAGCCGACTCAATATCGCGAATTGGTTTTCCTAAACGTGCCAATCCTTTGTCAATCATTCTGGCAATTGGACTATCTGTTGCTTTGCATAAACTTCTCGCTGCTGGAATATTCCCTTGGTGAACCTGATCACGAATTTGATTCATGAAATTTTGATCTAAACGACTAAATTTCATGATGACAAAAAATCTTTCGAAAAAGATATAAAAGGCTAAAATGCTGAGGATAGCAATGGGGTAGAGGATGGGTCCACCCTTACTTGCCATGTCCCAAAGCGACATACTTGACTCTGTAGGAACGGGTGGGGTAAGCGAAGCAGCTGCTTGTGCCGCAGTATCAGTAAGGGTAGATGTAATTTGAAGTAGTATAGACATAGAATGCGGAATTTACGAATTTAAGAATGTGTAAAGGTAGAATTCCGATAGTCGATAGATTTTTAGAGTGAATGCAATTGCTAACAACATCATGTTAACAAGGATATGCTGTAAACGTGGATGAATGTGGAATATTGCGGGTGAAATTGCCTTGTAGCCTAGTTTCAAAGCCTATGCCCTTGTAAATAGCTACATCTAATCAGTTTAATTTAGAAATTACTTTTTAAACAAATCTAATCGATTAGAAATAAAATTCTACCTTTCTTTGATTCAAAATATTTATTCACCATTCACAACTCACAACTCACAACTCACAACTCACAACCCACCATTCACCATTCACCATTCACAATTAACTCTCCTCAAACCATCCCGAATACATCAAGTAATTATTGGCAATGCCTTCAATTAATGTTTTCGTTTGTTCAGCATCGATGGTCTTTACTTTTTTCGCTGGAACACCTGCATAAATAGAGCCCGATTCTACAATGGTATTTTCTAATACTACAGCTCCAGCGGCAATGATGGAGTTGGAATTTACTATGCAATGATCCATCACAATGGCACCCATTCCTACTAAAACATTATCGTGTAAGGTGCAACCATGCACTAATGCATTATGTCCTATGGAAACATTGTTGCCAATAACTGTTGCCGCTTTTTTATAGGTGCAATGAATGACGGCACCATCTTGAATGTTTACTTTATTTCCTATGCTGATGGTATTCACATCTCCTCTCACTACAGCATTAAACCAAACGCTGCAATCGTTGCCCATCACTACTTGTCCAACAATAGTGGCATTGTCGGCGATAAAACAATTTTCTCCAAACTGCGGGTGTACTCCATGAACGGGTTTAATTAAAGGCATCGTTTTAATACTAAATTATTTTTGTATAAATTTTTTGAATGCATGATATTCTGCTTTGTTGATCACATGTTGTACAGATTCTTCTCCGAAAACATCATTGAATTTGTCGAATTTTAATCCGCATTTTTCCAGCACACGTAATGAAGCTAAGTTCGCTACTGCAGAGCGACCTATAATTCGAGTTAAATCTAAATCTTCAAAGCCATGTTTGATGCAGCGCTTTGCTGTTTCGGTGGCATAGCCTTGACCCCAATATTTTTTGAAGAAACGATAACCAATATCTACCTCTCTGTCTTCCGGCAAATATTTTAACCCACACCATCCAAGAATGGAATTGTCCTCTTTTCTTTCGACTACCCATCTCCCCATACCATACTTTTTGTAGGCATCGTAGTTCTTTAAAAATCGGATGGCGGCCTCTTTGCTTTCAAAGGGTGCATCACCTGTGTATCGTAACACATCAGGATCACCGTTGAGTTCGTAAAATACAGGTCCATCTTCGGGTTGCATTTCACGCATCCTGCAACGATCTGTTTCAAGGATGTAATTCATGCTTAATGTCGAATAAATCGGTTACTTGAATTTATACTATAGTCACTATTACTAAATCGAATGGTGTACAATCCTCTGCTTAATTTATTAGCAGGGAAAATGAATTTTAGCGTTCCTTTTTCGGAGTAGAAAATGGAGTTTAACACCAGTTTCCCATCTGCACTAAATATTTCCATGCGCATCGGTTCAACGCGATTGTGACTTAAACTACACCAAATGTCTTCGTCACCTGCAGGATTTGGATAGATATTAATGTTGAAGGATAATTCGTTTAAATCTACACGTCGCACAGGAGACAATTGTGAAAGACCATTGATATCAAAAATATTTAATCTGTACCATGTACTGGTAAATAATGTATCTGGATCTAACCAGGAATAAATAGCCGTATTTCCTAAACTGCCTATTGCATTTTCAGTTGTTGCAAAATTATAAATAACCTCATCTGTCGACTTTTCAACATTGAAATAATCGGTATTGAATTCGTTCAATGTCGACCAATCTAATGAAGCATGATTGCCTGATTTTACGGCAGTGAAGTTTATCAATTCAAATGAAGGAGTATTTGGGTTACGAGTAAACCAAACTGGAGCAGTCCATATTTTATTTCCATCAGCTTGTACAATTTCAGCGAAATAATAGTAGGTAGTAGAGACCGGGATAATATGTGTATAGCTCATTGAATCTGAAAAAGTAGAAAGGTAAAGAATTGTTGCTCTGCTTCCGCTACCGGGCACTCCAAAATAAATTTTTATACTATCTGTGTTTTCATTATCGGGATCATCAACAACCAATTTAATTTGGGGATCTTGATTTGCATTACAAATATTTCCCATGCCAAAGCCGGAGACTGAGAAATGTATTTTAGCATTCCAATCATCTGATGCATAGAAACTACGCCTGCGAAATGCTTTCATGATTGACTCACGGTTTAGGCTATCCGCAATCACAACAGTTCTGCCGGGATGCGTCCTTCCAAAATTAATGTTGTGATTGTCGTGATCAAAGCCTGGAGCTACGTGATAACCGATTTTTAATAAATCGAGATAGCGAGATAAAAAATTCGAGCTTGGCAAATTTCCGTATGTCGTATCTGTTGAAAAAGCAGGACCGCTCTTAATGGCCATTCCTACAATCGCAGAGTCCCAAATTGCATTATAAGGATTCGTCTGGATTCCGCTAAAGTCAGTCGATTCCATATGAGCGAGATAAGCAAATGCACTATCTCCTCTAGCGGCTACCATATTGAATAAAGAATTATAGTCGGATTGTGCATTGAATATATCGTAGTTCCCCGATTCCCATCCAATCAAACTATCAATTCCATAAATGATGACATGTCCTCCAGTACTAATAATTCCCCATTCCATTCCGTAGAATGTTGGAAAAACTCCTTCAAGATTAGTCGAATCAGCTTCCGATATTCCTTTGTGATAATCGGGTCTCTGCATACCCCCTCCGGCATGATTATGATCGGATATTCCCCAAAAATTTACATTCAACGCTTTTTGTTGTACGTATTCAAAACATGATTTTGCTGTTAAATAATTGGGATCATTCGCCATATTTCCATCCGAATATTCCGAATGTGAATGAATATTTCCGAACCAAAAATGGGTTTGTGCATTTACGTTACTCACAAAGAATAGTAGAATAGCACTAAAACCTAGCGTTATTAAATTTGAAAAATAAGGTGGATTTTGATGATTTAAATGCTCGTGGAGACTTCTCATATTTTTTTAGGGCTATTGAATAACAATCAAATGTGTAATAATTGAAGTGGAATTGGGCCTCTTTTTTTTGATCTTTTTTTGATTGTTCACAAGCTTATTCAAAATTACGTTTATTTTTTATAATTCTCTAGCTCCTTGATTTACTTTTGCCAAAGATTTTTGTAGTTTAACCAACTGAAATATGAAATTCCCACGAATGAATCATTCGACGAAGCGTAGAAGTACAAAATATGTGTTGATAGTAGGGTGTCTCCTTTTAAGCGGGATAGTTTCTGCTCAAACATTCAGCAATCCATCTGGATCAAAACAAATTTCCGGAGTTACTAAAAGCCAAATGTTCAAACTGTAGATCGCAGATCCGTGCTCATCGACAGTCTGGGCTTCTTTTGTAGATTATATTTTGTTGCAGCAAGATTCGTTGAAACAAATCATGCGTTCACAAAAGGAGCGTTTAGATTCCAGTGTTGCTGCCCTTGAAGAAGTAAGTGCGGAAAATGTGAAGCTTAAAGAGTCGCTAAAGGATGCACAAGGAGATACCTTGCAATCGAATCACGCTAACTCTATTCTATTTATTTTTAATGTCATTGTCGGGATATTCTTATTGATCGCTTTGTTGTGGATGTTTACAAAAAAACGGAATGATGGAGATGATAAGAATAATGATGACACGCCACGAAGAAAGAATTCGAAATCAGGTCAAGATGAAAATTTCGAGCATAAACTGGATCGAATTCAAAAATTGGGAAATTTGAGAGATAAAGGCCTTTTAACAGACGAGGAATTTAATTTGCAGAAAAGTCAAATCCTAGGAGAGTAAATCGGAGGAATGAAGATGCGTAGTATAAGTACTCAATTTAGAAAAGTTACTCCTGTTCTCCTTATTTCTTGGATTGTGGCAATGCTGGGGTTGTTGATTGCTATTTTTATTAGTTTCAATAAAGACATTCCTCTCGACAATTTCACGCAAGATCCCAATGCTCAATTTGAAGCGCCCTTTTATGTTGGCTTCTTTTCAAATTTAGGTATTATGTTGTGGAGTGCTGCATTTACTATCTGCTTTTATGGCGCTTGGCGCACCAATGGAAAAATTGACAAGCGTGGACAACAATTTTTAATTCTTAGTGGATTAATCACCATGCTTATGACGCTGGATGATTTATTCCAATTACATGAATTGGTTTTCCCTCAGTACTTGAGCATCTCAGAGAATATGGTTTATCTCACGTATCTCAATATTTACATGATTTATTTTATTCGATTTAGAAAACAATTATTGAATTCTGATTTTATTGTTTTAGGTATTGCATTCTTCTTGCTCGGACTATCTACTATCATTGATATTCTTCCCTTACCCATAGAGAAAGATACTTTTTTGGAAGACGCCATAAAATTATTGGGAGCAATAACATGGTTGATTTATTTTGCTCGCACCGCTGATGAAGTGGTGGAGAAAAATAATTCGAAGTAGAAAAGAGGAAAATTTATTCTTCTTTGATTTCGATAATACCGCTAGTCGGGAAATCTATTAGGAAATCTAGTAATTTAGGAACCAAGCGCGACAGTGTTAAGAAAGTATTGTCTTGTGCATTTAATACCAAGACGAGAACATCATATTTCTTAAAATTTTGTTGATGTTGCAAGTTCTTATCAAATGTGATGAGCGCATGAAATTGATGTTGAGTCATCAAAAGAAGGAGTTCTCCATTTTTCTACCCATTCCATCCCATATCAGACACGCTATAAACATCATGCCCTTTCAGCTCTTGTTTTAGCCTTTTGGGAAGATTTTCATCAAGCAGCAGTTTCATATAGCTTTGATATATTTCCTGAAGAAAATAGATTCTCTGCAACTTCAAGAATAGAAATTGCTAGCTCTTTTTTTACAGTTGGAAAATCGGCCAAAAACTCATCTAGTGACACCCCTCGTTCTAAGTGATAAAACAAAGAAACAACTGGAACCCGAGTGCCAATAAAAACAGGTTGGCCTCCTTGTACTTCAGTGTCAATGGAAACTAAATCTTTGATATTTTTCATATCTCAAAGGTATTGATTTTTTACTTTTTTTAATATTAATCTTTAGTATTTGTTTCGTTGACCGAGGGCTCTCGATGCCAACCTAACTGCTGCCCGCGAGTTCCCTCGGGCAGCGATAATTTAAATAATGTTGGCTGAGGCTTACACGAGTTGGCTGAGGCTCTCGATGCCAACCTAACTGCTGCCCACGAGTTCCCTCGGGCAGCGATAATTTAAATAATGTTGGCTGAGGCTTACACGAGTTGGCTGAGGCTCTCGATGCCCAACTCGCATGTTGGCTGAGGCTCTCGAGTGTTGACCGAGGGAACTCGCGGTCAACATCACTTCAGAGCCCCTTCCTTAATACTTTCTACCACAGATGGATCAAGTAAGGTAGAAGTATCTCCTAAATTATTCATCTCGCCTTCTGCAATTTTTCTTAAAATTCTACGCATGATTTTTCCAGAGCGAGTTTTAGGCAGACCACTTACAAATTGAATTTTATCAGGCTTCGCAATGGCACTAATCATTTTTGTGACGATGGAAAGTATTTCGACACGGCTTTGATTGGGATCTTCCAGCACATGATCACAAATTACATAAGCATAAATTCCTTGCCCTTTAATGGGATGCGGATAACCAACCACCGCCGATTCGATCACATGCGGATGTTCGTTGATGGCATTCTCTACTTCCGCAGTACCGAGGCGATGTCCGGAAACGTTGATGACATCATCCACACGTCCGATAATTCGGTAGTAATGATTGTAGTCTCTGCGGCATCCATCTCCGGTAAAATATAAATTGGGATAGGTAGAAAAATAATTCAATCGACAACGCTCATGATCGCCATATGTTGTTCGGATCATACCGGGCCAAGGGAATTTAATACAAAGATTCCCTTCCACATTTATTCCTTCTATTTCTTTTCCTTCACTATCTACTAAGATGGGCTGAATTCCCGGAAGAGGAAGTGTCGCGAAGGTAGGTTTAGTAGGTGTGATGTGTGCCAGAGGAGAAATCATGATTCCGCCTGTTTCTGTTTGCCACCAAGTATCCACTATTGCACATTTCCCTTTTCCAATTTTTTCATGGTACCATTGCCACGCTTCTTCATTGATAGGTTCACCCACCGAACCTAATGTTTTCAAAGAATCTAACGTATACGGCTGTACGAACTTATCGCCGCAAGCCATCAAAGAACGGATAGCAGTTGGTGCAGTATAGAATATATTTACTTTATGTTTATCAATTACCTCCCAAAAACGACCGGCATTCGGATAGGTAGGAATTCCTTCAAACATCACCGTGGTAGCTCCACACAAGAGCGGACCGTAAACAATATACGTATGTCCTGTCACCCAACCTACATCGGCAGTACACCAATAAATATCTTTTTCCTCGTATTGGAACACATTTTTGAATGTATAACCTGCCCATACCATGTATCCACCACATGTATGCACTACGCCTTTGGGTTTGCCTGTTGAGCCGGAAGTGTACAAAATGAAGAGCATGTCTTCAGCATCCATGGCTACGGCATTGCATACAGTACTACAATCTGCAATTTCTTCATGCCACCAACGATCAATACTTTCATTCCAATTTATTTTTTGTTCGGTATGTCGAAACACTACTACATTTTTTACGCAGGATGTTTGAAGCAATGCTTCGTCAACAATTTCTTTTAAAGAAATATCTTTTGCTCCACGATGTGCGCCATCCGCCGTGATCACAAATTTGCAGAGTGAATCATTGATTCGATCGGCTAATGATTGCGCTGAAAATCCAGCGAATACAATAGAGTGAACCGCACCGATTCGTGCACAAGCCAACATCGTAATCGCGGCTTCCGGAACCATGGGCATGTAAATACAAATTCGGTCTCCTTTTTCTGCACCTAATTTTTTTAACATGTTTGCCGCTTTGCAAACTTCTTCGTGCAATTGTTGGTAAGTGATTTTTTTTGATGCTTGATTCGGGTCATTAGGCTCCCATAAAATGGCCACTTGGTTTCCTCGTTCTTCTAAATGACGATCGAGACAATTCTCCGTAATGTTTAGTTGTCCACCTTCAAACCATTTCACATCAAAGGCGTTAAAATTCCAGCTTAGTACTTTACTCCATGGCTTTTTCCAGCTAAATTCCTCCGCAATGTTTGCCCAAAATTTTTCTGGATTTTCTACACTCTCTTGGTAAGCTTTATGGTATTCTTCGAGGTTTCTTATTCTTGAGTTCATTTTTTTATAGACTAGGGTAGTGATTCAAATATACGAAAGTTTATGAAATGTTAATTTATTACTGAATTTAGAATTGCAATAGTGACGTAAGGGTTTGTGCGTATTTATTTTAATTTTTTCCCTCTGATCCGTAAATTGCATAAGTGAATGTCAAAAAGTGGATAATCTTCTATGCCTTTTCCTCTCCCTTCGGATTAGTAGCCTCCGCTCCTAGAGAGCTCATCTTAAAAGTTTCTCCACTCAAGGAGCATACTGTCTTTAATATCAAGAAACAAATGAATTGTTTACTCAATGTTCATTTCTGTGGCTATGATGTTGCAAGCTCCTGTTTGTTTTTGAGGTATGATTCCGAAAGCATGCTCGATACGGATATTATTATGACAAGTATATGTGCACTCAATGGAAAAATAGAAGTAATACCTATAATTGGTTATACTATTTATGATGTCATCGACGGAAAATTAAAATGATACCGATGAATCCATCTACCTAAAATGTTCAGCTAATATCAACGCTCGTAACAATATATTTTAAGTAAAGTTATGGTCAAGCTTTTGATCAAATAAATACCATTGGTCTGTTTTACATTTAGTAATGATTTTTAATTATCCGTGTCAAATCATTTTAAAAGCGATAGACATTTATTTATTATGACCCCAGAGGGGTCAAATCTTTATAGAAAATGATTTCCATTATTTTTTAGTCTGACCCCAGAGTGGTCAAATCTTTATAGAAAACGATATCCATTATTTTTTAGCCTGACCCCAGAGGGGTCAAATCTTTATAGAAAACGACATCCCTTATTTTTTAGCCTGACCCCAGAGGGGTCAAATCTTTATAGAAAACGACATCCATTATTTTTTAGCCTGACCCCAGAGGGGTCAAATCTTTATAGAAAACGATATCCCTTATTTTTTAGCCTGACCCCAGAGGGGTCACACCAACCTCCAAAACAAACGTCAAATTGATTGGTCCAATAAAAGTGGTGGTTGACCTCTCAATCAGAATGAAATCTTTGTATGATTTTATAATAGGGAATGTTATAAACTAAGGCGTACTTAAAGCAACAGGAAGAATTTTCCCATTGAAAAACTTGCTGCCATTTTCGGTAAACCAAGCTACAAATTCACCCATTTCATTTGCTTTTAAAGGAGCTTCGTAACCCGGAAATGCTTGATGCAACATCTCCGTTTGCACTGCGCCTAAAGCGAGACAATTGACCTTGATTTTTTCATCTTTTAATTCATTGGCTAAACATTCGGTCAAGACACACAACGCTCCTTTGCTGCTCGAATAAGCACTCAATCCATCAAACTTTACACTTCCTTGTATACCGCCTACGGAAGAAATATTAACAATATGTGCGCCCTTGGCTTTTTTTAATAAGGGTAGCAAATGTTGGGTCAATCGAAAAGGAGCGAATACATTCACTTCATAAATTTTTTGCAAATCTTGAATGCTTATTTCTTCAAATTTCTTGCTTACTAAATAGCCCGCGTTATGGATCACTCCAGTAAGATGATTCACGCCCTTTTTCTTTAAGTCATCAACCAAAGCAGTTAAATTTCCTTTTTCAAGGTCGAAGGGAAGGATGCCAATTTTATTTTCTGAAGCTTGGCGTAATGATTCAAGTTTTGTAGTGTTTCTGGCAATAGCAATGACTTTATTGCGTTTGTTTTGGGCAAGAACCAAGGCGCTCGCAAAGCCAATTCCGGAGGAGGCTCCTGTCACTAAATAGTAATGTTGATATTCCATTTTATAAATTCCTTCCTGCAAAGGAATAAAAATCAACGAAAGTTGTACCTTTGATTTGTAATTATTATGAGAAAATATTTATTACTGGTAGTTTTAAGTCTGATAGTCACCGTTTCTATTGGACAAGAAAGGGAAGAGCAGCCTGCGCGACAAAGTCCGCTGGTGAGGGATAAGCCCTCCATTAAAGATCGACTCTTTTTTGGTGGCAATGTGGGTCTTAGTTTCGGATCGCTCACTTACATCAATGTGGCGCCAACCATCGGATATAAAATCACCGAAAGATTCGGAATGGGTTTAGGACCTACCTACACATATTATAATGATCGCCGTTTTGTGAATTATAGATACGAAACTCATATTTATGGAGGTCGAACGTTTGCGCAGTACCAAGCATTGGAGAGCGTACTGCTCTATTCTGAATTTGAAGTGGTGAATATTGAAGTTCCCGATTTATTGTTTACTAAACTAATTCGAACCAATGTTTCCAGTCTTTTTGTTGGTGGCGGTTATACGCAGCGCATGGGAAGTAATTCAGCTGTTACACTTATGATTTTGTATAATGTGTTGGAAAGTGATTATAAGATTTATGAAAATCCAATACTACGTCTTGGGTTTAATTTTGGAATGTGAGATAGAGCTGCTAGCTGCTAGCTTCTAGTTTCCTCCCGCTGCCCTCGAGAGCCTCAGGCAGCATCTAAAAAAATCCAACAACTAACAACCAACATCTAACCTCTGACCGCCCATCTCAATTTCGCCGATTTCGCTCTTGGATTACTATTTATTTCCTGCAACGAAGGCCGAATCACATCATTCGAAATATCTTTGTAAATTCCTCCTCTAAATAAATTCTGAAATGATTTTTTCACTCTTCTGTCTTCTCCTGAATGAAATGAAAGTATGGCTACCCGACCACCAGGCGCAAGAACATACGGAAGCTTTTCAAGAAACTTATCCAACACACCAAACTCATCATTCACCGCTATGCGCAATGCCTGGAAACAACGCTGACATGATTTTTTAATTTCTTCTTTACGTTGTGCTTCGGGTAAGTAGACCAAAGCTTCTTTAATGATTTCTTGTAGGTCAGTAGTGGTTCTAATTTTTTTTCCTTTAGAAAGATGGAATGCGATGGTTTGCGCTATGGCAGACGCGTGTGGCTCATCGGAATTTTCAATGAGCAATTCTTCCAATTGTAATTTTGAAATACTTTTCAAAAATTCTGCTGCTGATTTTCCACTCGTGGGATTTAATCTTAAATCTAATGGACCTTCAACTTTAAATGAAAATCCCCTTTCCGGATTATCAATTTGCATGGACGATACGCCTAAATCAGCCAATACAAAATTGAATAATCCAACTTCTTGGGACAACAAATCAATGGACGAAAAATTCATTTTTTTCACAGTGAGCACATCTTCCCCAAAACCCATGGCGGCTAAACGCTCTTTGGTTTTAGGCAACTCGTATGGATCCACATCAATGGCAAATAGATGTCCGTTAGGAACCAATTTCTTTAACATTTCAGCACTGTGTCCGCCATAGCCTAAGGTTGCATCTAATCCTTTTTGTCCGGGAGAAATTTGTAAAAAATCTAAAATCTCATTCACACAAATGGAGCGATGCATACCGGCCGGTGTTCTCCCTTGCTCCATCACTTTCGCAACATCATCCCCATAGAGAGTTGGATCCAACTCCTTATATTTTTCTTTAAATGCTTTCGGATGTGTGCCCTTGTAACGAACTCTACGCGGACGTTTTTCTGGATCTTGTTCTTCCATTGGGTAAAGTTAGTCATTAGCTTCTGGCTTCTAGCTTCTAGCTGCTAGATTTGTTTTGCCTATTGAAAGTAAACTCAAATAAATTCCAGTGAATTCTCTTGTGTCCTCTTGTGTTCCTCGTGTCGTGTTTTGTGTTTAAAAAAAGCAATATATACCGATAAATTTACTTATTGCTAGCATCAAGCTTCAAATTTGAAAATCGATAAATATTTTTATCAATATCACTTTCACAATTTTTTCAAATCCATATACTTCATATGCCTCACAATCCAATTGCGTTTTTTAATGATGTATGGAGTAGGGCGACTCGCCGACCATCGAATGGGATTGGGTAAGATAGCAGCTATCGTCGCAGCTTCTTTTTTGGTAAGATCACTCGACGATTTATTAAAATAATATTGTGATGCCGCTTCTGCACCATATACTCCCGGACCCATCTCAATCACATTTAAATAAACTTCTATAATTCTTTCTTTACTCCAACAAATTTCAATCACGAAGGTGAAATAAACTTCCAAGCCTTTTCGAATCCAGGATCTTCCGGGCCATAGAAAAACATTTTTTGCTGTTTGCTGACTGATCGTACTCGCGCCTTTTACTTTTTTTCCTTTGTGTTTTTCGTTGTACTTCATCGCTTTTTCGATGGCCTCCAAATCAAAACCGAAATGCTCAGCAAATTTTTGATCTTCGGCCGTAACAACAGCTAAGGGCATGTTCTTTCCAATTTCATCCAGCGATTTCCAGTCTTTGTCAATTTTCCCATCCTCCATTTCAAAATAACGGATGATCATGAGCGGAGTAACAGGAATCGGAACAAATCGAAAGATCAAGGTGCTCACAAAGCTGATGATTACAAATCCCAGCAGCACTCTCAAAAGTATTTTAAATCCCTTTTTAAGCATGCAGCGAAAGTAATCAAAGTTTCTCTCAGCGGCTGCGCTTCAGGAAAGTTTCTCGCAAAGGCGCAAAGGCGCAAAGTTTCTCTCTGAGGCTGCGCTTCAGGAAAGTTTCTCGCGAAGGCGCAGAGCCGCAAAGTTTTTTGGACGAATGCTTTGCTTAGGGCGTTTGAAAGAAAATTTATCGCAGCGCAGCCTTAGCGACTTTGCGCCTTTGCGAGAAAAATTAGCGTAGAAGAGTTTCGCCCGAGAAAATATAGCGCGCCTTAGCGACTTTGCGCCTTGGAGAAATAGCGTAGAAGAGTTCCGAGAAATTACGCAGCGCACCTTAGCGACTTTGCGCCTTTGCGAGAAAAATTAGCGTAGAAGAGTTTCGCCCGAGAAAATTTATCGCAGCGCAGCCTTAGCGACTTTGCGCCTTTGCGAGAAAAATTAGCGTAGAAGAGTTTCGCCCGAGAAAATTTATCGCAGCGCAGCCTTAGCGCCTCTGCGCCTTTGCGAGAAAATTTATCAAAGCGCAGCCTTCGCGAGTAAAATTGCCAATATTTTTTTTTTAGTTTTGTATTGATGGCCACAAAAAACATACGCGCATACGAAAACTTACACATTGTACTTTGGTTAATAAAAGATACTTGCTGGGTCATGGATTTTAAAACAGCCGGACTTATCATGATCTTCCCCACCATCCTCGTTGCATTACACATTACCTGGTTGCATCGCAAAGAGGTAACGGAACTATATCACAATTTAGCCGTGGTGGCATGGATCTGCGCCAATACAACCTGGATGATCGGTGAATTTTTTTACAACGATACCCTGCGTCCGATAGCCACCGTCTTTTTTACGATTGGACTTTTACTTGTCGCGATTTATTACCTCATCGTCCGACCATCTCTCCGAAAAAAACTAGATTAATTCGCCATCAAATCTCCAATCGCCGAATCGTATTTTACACGATAAGAATCTACTGTACCATACGATTTTTCATCAATCACCACTTCATTCCCTCTTACTTCACCTAAGTTCGTGAAATCAACTTCGGTTTCGGCAATCATTTCTACAAAGGCATCTAACTGATCAGGGTGAACACTTACAATCACACGGCTTTGCGCTTCACCAAATAGAAATGCATCTTTTCTAAAATCTTCATCGGTATCAATTCTAAATCCGAAATTTCCAGCCATAGCTGATTCTAGTAAGCAAATAAATAATCCACCATCAGAAATATCATGCGCGCTTTGAATCAATTTCGATGCGATTAATTTTTTAACGAGATCTTGCACTTGATATTCCACATCTAAATCAAAGTAAGGTGCAGGACTATTTTTTACTCCACAATAAGAATATAAATATTCAGATGCATTAATGCAATCTTGAGAAGCGCCTAACATAAACAATACATCGCCTTCGTTTTTGAAATTCAAGCCCATGGATTTATTTTTGTCGGGAACAATACCTACCATTCCAATAGTAGGAGTAGGAACACAGGAACTTCGCCTTGTTCGTTTTTCGATTGATTGTAAAAACTTACATTACCACCCGTCACAGGCGTTTCGAAACGTAAACATGCTTTCGACATCCCTTTAATCGCATGTACAAATTGCCAGTAAACTTCCGGATTATATGGATTTCCAAAATTTAAACAGTTCGTTACCGCTGATGGAATTCCTCCTGAGCAAACAATATTTCGAGCTGCTTCAGCCACCGCAATCGCACATCCTTGTTCCGGATCGCTGTACACATAACGTGAGTTGCAGTCTACGGTTAAGGCTAATCCTTTCTTCGTTCCACGCACATCAATTAAAGCGGCATCACTCGGACGATTCGTCGTCATGTTGATCGTTCCTACCATCGAATCGTATTGCGTATACACCCAACGTTTAGAAGCAATGTTTGGATGCGTAGCAAGGTGCATCATAACGGCAGGCATATCCGAAACATCCTTTACTGAATTAATATCAAAAGCTTTGTTCTTCTTGATATATGTTGGCTCGGTATATTCTCTTTCATAAATCGGAGCTCCTCCTCCTAAAACTAAGGCATCTGCAGGAACATCGGCTAACTTCTCATCACCCATAAAGAATTGCAATCTTTCTCCTTCAATCACTTCACCGATTTGTGTGCAATTCAAATCCCATTTCTCAAATATCTTTTCTACTGCCGCTTCTTCTCCTTTCTTCACCACCACCAACATACGCTCTTGCGATTCGCTCAATAAAATTTCCCAACCTTTCATGTTCGCTTGTCGAGTAGGAACTTTGTCCAGCCAAATATTCATTCCATGCTTACCCTTCGCCGACATCTCGCTCGTAGAGCAAATAATTCCCGCCGCGCCCATGTCTTGCATTCCAACTACAGCACCCGTCTTAATAATTTCTAATGTTGCTTCTAATAAAAGTTTCTCCATAAAGGGATCACCCACTTGAACAGAAGGAAGATCTTCGTGCGAATCATCATGCAAGTCACCTGATGCAAAAGTAGCACCGTGAATTCCATCTTTACCAGTAGAAGATCCAACAATATAAACGGGATTTCCAGCGCCGTATGAAATTGCCGAAACCGTTTCTCCCTCTTTCACAATTCCCACCGACATCGCATTCACTAGAATATTTACGTTGAACGAATCATCAAAAAATACTTCGCCACCAACAGTGGGCACACCAAATGCATTTCCGTAATCACCAATTCCTTTTACAACACCGCGCATCAACCATTGTGTTTTCGCCAAATTTGGATTTCCAAAACGCAATGAATTTAATTGTGCGATCGGGCGAGCACCCATGGTGAAAATATCACGATTGATTCCACCAACTCCTGTGGCAGCACCTTGATAAGGTTCAATGGCGGAGGGATGATTATGCGATTCAATTTTAAATGCACACGCTAATCCATCTCCAATTGCCACCAAGCCGGCGTTTTCTTCGCCAGCCTTCGCCAACATATGCGGACCTTCTTTTGGAAGCGTTTTCAACCAAGTGATCGAGTTCTTATAGGAGCAGTGCTCAGACCACATCACCGAAAAAATACTGAGCTCTGTGAAATTGGGAAGACGACCTAAAATTTCTTTGATTTTAGCAAATTCATCAGGTAAAAGACCTAGTTTCTTCGCGGTTTCAACGGTTGTTAATTCTTCTGTAGCAAGCGACATAGTTCTCTTTTTTTATGGATGTAATTAAGAATGAAAGAGTAAAGAAGTTTTTATTTTTTCATCCTTAATTTTCTATTGCAAAAATAGGATGTTTACTTCTATGCTCGTAATAATTTATCTTTGACGGTATGCTAGAACTCGCTTTAACGCTGGCCTCCATTTTCTTCGCTATATACTTGATTGGCAAATGGAAGATATTCCAAATAGAGGGTATTTCCAATGCTGTTTTTAAAGGATTGTTTATAATTAAAATTGTAGCGGCTTTAGCTTTATATGTAATTTATACTCAATATTATAAAGATCGTGCTTATGCCGATATTTTTCGATATTATGACGATTCTGAAATAATTTATAACACCTTGTTATCGAAACCCTGGGATTTCTTCAGAATGCTTACCGGAATTGATGGTCGAGCCCCTGAATTGTTGCCGTATTACGATACCATGTTGAATTGGTATAATACGGATTTGATCTTTAATGATAGTCGCACCATGATTCGTATCAATGCCTTTCTTCGACTTTTTTCGATGGGGACGTATTTTCCACATGCTGTGGTGATGTGCTTTTTAGCGATGCTTGGGTTGACTGGAATTTTTAGAGTGGTGAATGAATTGATAAAAGGGAAGCCATTTTTACTGATGGTCATTATTTATTTACTGCCTTCTACATTGCTTTGGACATCCGGTATGATTAAAGAAGCTTTTTTGATTTATGCATTGGGAATTTTGATGTACCAAATTTCAAATGCATTAGATGAGAAAAAATTATCTGTAAAGAGGATTTCATTTATTGTTTTGCCAGTGTTGATTTTAATTACAGTTAAAGCGTATGTGTGTTTTCTAATTCTTCCTGTATTGTTGTATTGGCTGGTGAAGAGCTATCGTGTTAATTTTTCTCTCGGTGGAATGTTTTTAATTTTGGGAATTTATTTTTTTCGGATTAGGCACCTTGTCTCCTGCACTTATCGGAAAAGAAGTTCCATCGATGATTGCAAAAAAGCAAGCAGAGTTTTATTTTGTCGCAGAACGTGAAAATGCGCAGAGTGTAGTAGAAGTAACACGCTTAGATCCCACATGGATGAGTTTGGCAATGGAAGCACCCGCGGCATTTCTTCGAACTTTATTTTTACCGATGCCTCATCATGCGCATAATATGTTGATGTGGTTTTCAGTATTGGAAAACTTTTTCATTTTAGGTATTATCGTCCTGCTGATTTTTAGTTTTAAAAAACAAAAGTTGCCGCATAATTTCGGATTGATACTGGCCTTTTTTATTTTCGGTTGTACTATATTTATTTTGTCAGGATGGGTGACTCCCATTATCGGTGCGTTGGTAAGGTATAAAGTTCCCGGACTCCCTTTTTTCTTGTTCCCTCTTACTTTATTTTCATACAAAAATTGGATGAGTGGATCACAGTTTAAATGGTTTAAATCATCAGATAAGTAAGGATGCTGCTGCTTGTCCTACATATTGTCATTGTGTTTTGGATACTAGCACGCAGTAAATTTTTGAAGTTAGATGGTCTGTCGAATTCATGGATGAGCCTTGTTCTTATTCTAAAAGTAGTGGGTGGATATTGTGTTGGACGATATTATTTGACAACGTATCAAGGTGGCGATATTCATGGGTTTCTTTCAGACGCAAATCAGTTTTTCGTATTATTTCTCAAGAGCCCAATGGATTTCTTTAAATTGATTGGTGGCGTTGAAGTAGAAAGTGAACTCGTACAAGAATTTTATACGCATTTAACTTCATGGTTTAGCAGTGGGTATTCAATCTATTATAACGATACGCGTTCTGTGATTCGTTTTCATGCGTTGATCCGACTGTTTTCAAATGGAAATGAATGGATCCATTTACTTTGGTCGAATGTATTATGTGTTGCCGGAATGGTTGCATTGATTCAGTTCATCTCTTTTAAGAATAAGGAATCGCTTATTTTTAATAGATGGGCTTTGTTGATTTTATTTCTTCCCAATGTTTTTATCTGTTCTTCTGCTATTTTAAAGGAGCCTTTGTTGATTTTTGCGATGGGAATGACATTAAAGTATTTTCAACAGTGGAATTATAACAGGAATCTTTCAAATGCATTGTGTTTGATGTTTTTTATTTTGTGTTTCTTCCTTGTAAAATCTTTTTGGTTGTTAGCATTTTTACCTGGATTGTTGATTTGGTTTCTTCTGCCTAACATGAAAAATGCAATGATTACGTTATCGCTTTCTTATGGTATATCTTTGTTGTTGGTGTTAGTAGTAGGTGAATTCTTTTGCCATTGAATTTACCCGATTTGATTTTTGGTCAACAAAGAAATATGTGGCGCTTCGTCGTTTATATGCATTCGGGAAGTATCATTCAGCCAATTTCTTTTGCACCGAATCCGATTAGTTTTGTTTCGCATCTTCCTGAAGCCTTTTGTTACGGAATGTTCCAGCCATGGCCATGGCAATTATCAAAGTGGTTCTATTTCCCACTAGGATTGGAGAATTTCGTTTTACCGGTTTTAATTGCTATTCTAGTTTATAAAATCAATTCACAAACATTACCCATTCGCCCGGCTCTTATGCTTGCTCTTTTAGCCGGAATTACGATTGTTGTCATCAGTGCATTTACGACTCCAGTAATAGGAAGTTTGATTCGCTATCGAATGCCAGGATTGCTACTCATGGTATTGGCAGTCATGGCATATTTGTTTTCCATGAGGGGGAATTCACTCAATAAACCAACAAATTGATTTTTTCCATTTACTTTGCATAAAAGAAATTGAAGCCTATGAAACTTTTTCGGAAAAAAAGCATATCGCAAATATTGCAGCAAGTTGCAGCTGGCGAATCTGAAAGTCACGGCGGACTCAAGAAGCACCTTCGCGTAGTCGATCTTACCGCATTGGGAATTGCTGCTATTATTGGTGCTGGAATTTTTAGTACCATTGGTAATGCATCCGCCGCCGGTGGACCTGGTGTTATCTTTCTTTTTGTTTTCACTGCGATCGCTTGTGGGTTTGCTGCCTTTTGCTATGCAGAGTTTGCCAGCCTCGTTCCAGTGAGTGGTTCCGCATATACCTATTCTTATGTTGCTTTTGGAGAGTTGTTCGCATGGATTATCGGATGGGCATTGATCATGGAATATGCAATCGGTAATATTGTGGTGGCTATTTCGTGGTCGAGTTATTTTTCAACGTTGTTAAGCCATATTAAAATTCCAGCCCTTGGTTTTGCAGATGGAATTATTCTTCCAGCATGGTCGGGAATCGATTATTTTTCTGCGAAGCGTGCGTTTATAGCAGCACAAACTGCTGGAGCAGATGCTTCCTTGATGAACACAGAAGGGGTGAGAGCCTGGCTTACTGCTCCGCAGATGGGAAGTATCAGAATGATTCTAGATATTCCAGCTTTAGTAATAAATATTTTAATTACATGGTTGGTGTATCGCGGTATGAAGGAGTCAAGGAATGCGAGTAATGCCATGGTAGTGGTAAAGCTACTTGCTGTTTTCTTAGTCATTGCGGTAGGGGCTTTCTACGTGGATCCTTCCAATTGGGATCCTTTTCTTCCCGAAGGGTGGACGGGTGTTTTAGCAGGAGTTTCAGGAGTGTTTTTTGCATACATAGGATTTGATGCCATTTCTACTACAGCCGAAGAATGCCACGATCCACAACGCGATTTGCCGAAAGGAATGTTTAATGCAATTATTATTTGTACTGTTCTTTATGTTTTAATTGCACTCGTTTTAACTGGGATGGTGAATTATAAGGAATTAAGAGTTGAAGATCCACTCGCTTTTGTATTTGGTTATCGCGGATTGAATTGGATGAGTAGTATCATCGCAGTAAGTGCTGTTTTTGCAATGGCAAGTGTATTGCTCGTGTTTCAATTGGGACAACCTAGTATTTGGATGAGTATGAGTCGCGATGGATTATTACCTAAAAAGTTTGCGACAATTCATCCTAAATATGGAACTCCTTCTTTCGCAACCATCGTTACCGGACTCTTAGTTGGAATCCCTATCTTTTTTATTGATATGGATACAGTAACCGATTTATGTTCTATCGGAACTTTGTTTGCATTTATTTTGGTGTGTGGTGGTGTGCTGATGTTGCAAAATCAGAAAGATTTACCTCGTAAATTTAAGGTTCCTTACATCAATGGTAAGTGGATAGTACCTGGATTGTACTTATGTACCATGTTGTGGATTGGTTTTTTTCATCAAGATTGGGTGCACGATTTTGTAAATCCATTCGTGAACGTAGAGTCTATACCCAACTTTATTTTCTTTTTGGTTTTCGCAGCATTAGCAGTGTATAGCTTTATTCGAAATTTATCTGTAATCCCTGTATTCGGAATTTTATCTTGTCTTTATTTGATGGCGCAAATTCACTTTCATCAGTGGTTGGGCTTCGGTATTTGGCTAGGTATAGGATTGATTTTGTATTTCACCTATGGATATAAGAACAGTTTGTTGCATAAGAAGAATATTAGCTAGTTCAATAATATTCATTGAAAAATTGGTTTTAAACGACTAGTTGTACGCTACTTAGCGAATCAATTATGTCTCTTTATTTTTGATTATTTTTGTTTCGTACTTTGTACTGCGAAGTTGTTACTTCATTCAGTGATCTCGTAAGGTTATGTCTTAGTCAAAAGCAATAAATGTCAACTATCTTATAAACGGAGCAGTATATAAAAAAAGAAACATTATGATTGCATTAATTACAGGAGCTACATCCGGTTTCGGAAGAGCCATCGCATTAAAATTTGCAGAACATGGTTGGGATGTTGTTATTACTGGTCGCAGAAAAGAAAAATTAGAGGAATTAGAACACATCATCCTCGATACTTACGAAACGAAGGTTTATTCACTTTGTTTTGATGTTCGCGATCGTAAAGCTGTGAAGATTGAGTTGGACGCATTGCCACATTTCTGGAAGGAGATTGATGTATTGGTAAATAATGCTGGACTCGCATCTGGCATGTCGGCAATCTATGATGGCGATATCGACGACTGGGAAAAAATGATGGATACAAATGTGATGGGTTTGTTGTACGTAAGCAGAACTATTCTTCCTTGGATGATCGAAAGAAAACGCGGACATGTGATCAATATTGGTTCAACGGCAGGTAAGGATGCTTACGCTTACGGAAATGTGTATTGTGGATCAAAATTCGCAGTAGATGCTATTACAAAGTCGATGCGCATTGATTTACTTCCACATGGTATCAAAGTAACTTCGGTGAATCCGGGCGCTGCTGAAACGGAATTTTCATTGGTGCGATTTAAAGGAGATGCAGAGAAAGCCAAGTCTATTTATAAAGGATTTGATCCCTTGCAAGCAAATGATATCGCTGATGTAGTATGGTTCGCAGCAAGTCGTCCGCCGCATGTAAATCTTAATGATATTGTGATGACTCCACTTGCGCAAGCGAATTCAATTTACATTAATAAAAAATAAGTATGAATCGATTATTTTATTTATTGAGCCTTATTGCGTTTTTATCATTGGGTTGTAGCTCTTCACAAAAAGTGGATATCATTTATTACAACGCAAGAATTTATACCGTCGATAGTTTGTTTTCAATTGTTGAAGCCATAGCGATTACCGATGGAAAAATAGTAGCTACAGGTTCTTCCTCCGATTTACTGAAGATGGATGCAACCCAAAAAGTCGATTTAAAAGGTCAATTTGTTTATCCCGGATTTCAGGATGCACATTGCCATTTTTATGGATACGGAGTAGATCTCAAGAAGACATGGCTCATCGGAACAAAGTCGTTCAATGAAATTGTGGATACGCTCGCAAAATTCAAGGACCGACGTTTTATGGGTTGGGTATTTGGTCGTGGTTGGGATCAAAATGATTGGATCGATAAATCGTATCCAAATAAATCGAAGTTGGATTCATTGTTTCCCGATGTACCTGTCATTTTATTGCGAATTGATGGACATGCTGCCTTGGTAAATCAAAAAGCACTCGACATTTGTAATGTGAATGAGAATTCGTCTGTAATCGGTGGACAATTTGTAAAACAAAATGGGAAACTTACTGGACTCCTCATCGATAACGCTGTTGACTTCGTAAAATTAAAAGTGCCAACGCCAGGAACGCCCGAGTTGATTGAAGCCTTATTATCGGCACAAAAAAATTGTTTTGAAGTAGGTCTAACCAACGTGACCGATGCAGGATTAGATGTTAGCACCATTTTATTAATTGATAGTTTGCAAAAAGCAAATCAATTAAAGATGCGAATGAATGCCATGGTAAGTTTTACGAAAGATAATCTTGAGTATTACAAGAGAAATGGAAAATATCATTCCGATCGTTTAAATGTGCAGTCGTTTAAATTGTATGCCGATGGAGCACTTGGATCAAGAGGTGCCTGTTTATTGCATCCTTATGCGGATATGCCTGATCATACCGGATTTTTATTGTCGACAATCGATTCAATCATCTACGCTGCGCAACAAGCAAAGGAAATCGGTTTTCAAATGAATACGCACTGTATTGGAGATTCTGCCAACAGACTCCTATTAAAAATTTATGGAGAAGTGTTAAAAGGCAAAAACAATTTGCGGTGGCGTATTGAGCATGCTCAGGTGTTGTCGCCTAATGATTTCGGATTATTCGCTCAGTATTCGGTTATTCCATCAGTACAACCCACTCACGCCACCAGCGATATGTATTGGGCGAAAGATAGAGTGGGAGAGGAACGAATAAAAACAGCTTATGCCTACAAAAAATTATTGAATGAGTGCGGAATAATTGCTGCTGGATCTGACTTCCCTGTGGAAGCTATTAATCCACTCTTTGGATTTTATGCTGCAGTGTCTAGAAAAGATCAAAGTAATTTTCCGGAAAATGGATTCCAACCAGAAAATGCACTCACGCGCGAAGAAGCTTTAAAAGCCATGACCATCTGGGCTGCATATGCAGGATTTGAAGAGAGCTATAGAGGTAGTCTTGAAAAAAGGAAAGACGCCGATTTCGTGATCCTCGAAAAAGATCTCATGCAAGCCGACGAAAAAGAACTCTTCAAAATAAAAGTTCTTCAAACTCATATTGCAGGGAAAGAGTCTTTTGATAATTCAGAATTAGGTCCCGATAGCTATCAGGATAAAAATTCAAATTTTTGAATAAAAAAATAATTCAAAAAGGTTCAGTTGGAATACTCAAGTTGAAGTTCAAAAAAATTATATTTATCAATTCTAATTATAAAAACCAAGAATCAATTAATTCTTAATTCTTAATTCTTAATTCTTAATTTAATTCTTAATTCTTAATTAAATAAGTGTCGCAAAACACCACCCTCCTCCTCATCTGTGCACTGATCATTGTATCATACGTATTCGATATTATTTCCAAAAGGATTAAAATCCCTTCAGTTTTACTGTTGATTGGATTGGGTATTGGTCTGAAGCTTATTGCGGTTCAGCTTGGAATAGTGTCAATGGACTTTATGAAAATAATTCCAACGTTGGGTACTATTGGACTTATTTTGATTGTGTTTGAAGGTGGATTAGAGCTTGAATATCACAGCGATAAAAATCATATTATCCGAAATGCTTTAGTTGTTTCCATTGTTGGATTGTTAGCTACCGCTTTAGGAGTAGCTGGCATTTTCATGTATTTCACTGGAGAAACGTACTATCGTTGTCTGCTCAATGCTATTCCCTATAGTGTCATTAGTTCTGCCATCGCTATTCCTTCCGCTGCCGGACTGAGTGTGAGAAGCAAAAGTTTTGTAACTTTTGAGAGTTCGTTTTCAGATATTTTTGGAATTGTATTTTACAATTATGCCCTCGCCTATAGCTCGCTTTCTCTGGGAGTTGTTTTTAATTTAGGTTTTGAGCTCATCGCTGTGAGTTTGCTTTCCTTAGTGTTTTGTGGGATGTTAGTTTATCTATTAAAATCAATAGATCACCATATTAAGTTTATCTTGATATTAGCTGTGTTAGTATTGCTATATGCCATCGGTAAGGAATTTCATTTGTCATCTCTAATATTGGTTCTAATTTTTGGATTGATGGTTCGAAATATTAATTTGGTTCCGTTAGATTTTATCCAGAATAATTTTAATACCGAAAAATTTAAGAAGGATTTCGATTATATGCAAAGTATTACCGCAGAAGGAGTGTTTCTTATTAAAACCTTTTTCTTTATCATCTTTGGTTATATCATTGATGTTTCCTTACTGGCCGATGAAAAAATGATTATTATGGCTTTGTTTACCATCGGTGCTATCTACACACTCCGGTTAATTTATTTGCCGATATTCATCAAGCATATACTCCCTGAGTTTTTATTCTCCTCGTGGATTAATAAGTATTCTCTTGTATATAGGACTTCCGGAGGAGATGAAAATTCCCAACTTCATATTGGACTGCTATTTTTATTGTTTTAGCAACGAGCGTGGTGATGATAAGTAGTGCCTTTGTGAGCGATAAGAAAAAGGAAGAGTTGCATTAGAAATAGTGGTTTATTCACTACTCTTTATTTGGTTAATTTTTTCTAAAAGTAAATCAGCCGTTTTAGTTTCAACTCCTGATTTCCTTGCCAGATCGATAGTGTGTTTACAAGTGATCAAGGCTTCATTCTTCTTGAGCAGCTTGTATTGAAGACAGGCTAGTGTATAATTGTGCCGTACATTGTCTCCCATTCTCACCGCTTCTTTGGCCCATGATTCAGCTTGCAAAAGCAATTCACGATCGATAACTCTTTCATAAAAATTGTAAGCTATTTCATTTAATCGTCGGTAGTCATTCTTGCAAAATTTTTCGATGAAAGGCACTGCGGCTACTTGATATCCTCGCCAATCGGATTTCATCTTGAAGCGATTGAGATGCGCATAATCGATAATTTTATTCGCAATATTCAATTTTGACTTTTCAAGTTTTGAAATCATATTGTTGTACCCAAGTGAATCGAGTTTTTGAACTCTGGTCATTAGAGCCCCATTGTAAAGTCCTAAGATTTTATTATCGATGCTATCCTCCGTATATTTTTGCATAAAAGCATCACGATTTAATATTACTCTGTTGAAAGCCTGCATTTCTACATCTCTAAATAGATCATACATGATTCTCCAGTTTTCTTGTTTAATCAAATCAGCGTCGCTTAATCCGTTCAAATAAGAATTAATGCTTACTTGATTGTCAATTCCAGCACGATCTAACATTTTGAAATAGGTATAAATTTCAGAAGTGGTTGCAGTTTTTGCGAAATACTTTCTTTCGAATGTTCTGAGTTGTCTAGTAGTATCTAACGCTGCTTCTCCAAGCATGATCATTTCTAGTGCATCCTTTTTCCCAGCTTCTCGGTGCATCATCGTAGTTGCGGGATAATCGAAAAAAATGTGAGCTGGGAAATTTTGAACTTTTAATTTTTATTTAAATTTTTCCCTCTTTTTCCATGTCCATCTTGATATTGATGAAATTTTTGTTGTAAAAGTTGGCTACGTTTATATCCGTATAAACTTTTTCTGCCATTTCTGAACAAAAGTGACACCAGGATGCGTAGGCATGTAGAAATATTGGTTTTTTGTCGGCTTTAGCCTTGATCATGGCTTCGTCAAAGGTGATCGGTAAAAAGTGAATGCTGTCTCGATATTGGGAAAAACTGGAAGTAGTAATGAAGATCTGGAGAAGTAAGAGGAAGCTTGCTTTTTTCATAATGGATGTGAATGTATTTCTCTTTTAAATTCTAATTGACGAATTTACCATTTATGAGGATATTTTTTATGAACTGAATATGAATGCAAGCAATTATTGATTGCTCGAAATGAGGCAATACGGTAGTTTCCAGTCTTTTTTACCGCGGTTTGAAGTGTTGACAATTTCTCCTTCGCAACTGATCAAACGCCCAGACTCCGATCGTTTTAATATTTTAAGTTGTCCGTTGTGTATGGCGGAAATGACAATTGTTTTGAGCGAATCGCATGTGCCTTGACTGTTGTCTTTTCCAATTTTTATTCCCTGATCGTTGTTGAATAAGTCCATCTCAACAGCAGTTTGATCTTGTAAAAAACCATCTTCTGTTCGCCCTTTCCGAAAGGATCTGTAATTCCCTTTTTCATGGGCTTTGCCTAATCTGCGAGCAGCTCTTGATCCAATACATTGAGTTAATCTCGCCATCCAATACGTATGTCGAAAGGCATCTAATCGTCCCCCATGTGGGAAGGTATCCAGTAGATTTTGTTGAAGTACAATTTTTGTTTCTTCTCTAGCTTCTTTGGTGATGTTAAAAGCTTTTTTTGCCTTAAAAAGATGGGCAATCACCCAAGTTTTTTCTGCACAACTTAGCTTGAAAAATTGGGCGGATAAGGATTGGGCCAATATACTATCTGCAGAAAAAAGAAAAATGAGAAGAAATAGTATCCTCATTTTCCGTTGAAGTACATCATCGCTTTCGCTATAGCAAAGCTAAAAAATTGAGCTGGTCTTGCTGATTATCGGTTTGTCCAACTAATCCCATGCGGAATCGATCCCACAGAATTTCTGGGGCATCTAAAGTTGGAATGCAATAGTATTCCGGAGCGCCTCGAAGCTTGGTATAAATAAGAATTATAGCACAAGGCTTTTCTTCGCCTGGACGATGTAATCCTTTAAATACGGCCTTTGCGGTCGCCATATTCCACTTCATTTATATCTTTCACTTTGTAGTTATCCTTTAAGGCAACCTTCATTTGCATGAACATTTTATAGCCTACCGATCCCATTACATATTCTTCTTCTGTGGTTGGAGCGATTTTGGAATCTTGAGCTTGGAGATGGTTGAATGATAGAAAAAGAAGGAAAAGGGGAATAAGGATCAGCAGTTTTTTCATGTTTTAAAGATTTTTACAAATTTAAGCAACACTTTCACCCCTTTCCAAGTAATATTTACCTTGTTTTCCTACATTTTCTATTGATTCTACAATTATATTTGCTCTTCACAAATCTTCAGCTTTAAAAGTATGGCTACAAAATCTGTTGTTTTAGCACAAGTAGGCGATATTATCGTTGAAAAGAAGTACGGGATGTCTTACGAGGAATTCGCCGAGAAACATCTCTTTGCAAATTACCCTGTAGTCATTGGGGATGCTTGTAAGGATTGGCCCGCGAAGGATAAATTTACGCCACAGTTCTTTAAGGATAACTTTGGAAATAGAGAGGTAAAGGTGCAAGGTAAAATGTATCGCCTCGGTGATTTTATCGACTTGATGATGACTTCAACGAAAGAAAATCCCGCTCCCTATCCTTGTAAATTGCAAATTGATAAAGATTATCCCGAATTAATTCCAGATGTGTCTCCACGTTTTAAATATGCTTTGCCCGATAGAACACATAGTAAAATTCTCCCCGAAGGATTTATTGGCGGTGCCGATACGTTAGAGATTTTTTTAGGGAGTCCGGGCGGACAATTTCCTTACATGCATTATGACTATATGTGTTTGCATGCGTTTGTCACTCAGCTTTACGGCGACAAAGAATTCACAGTGGTTCCACCCTCGCAAACCGAATATGTTTATCCCGATCCCAATAATACATGGGTGTCGCTTATCGATAATCAACGCCAACCCGATTTAAATAAGTTTCCACTCTGGTCAAAGGCAACTCCCATTTCCTTTGTAGTTGGACCTGGTGAAACAATGTTTATCCCCTGCGGATGGTGGCACACGGCACACTCACTAACGCCTACCATATCCGTCGCACTCGATTGCCTAAATGCTTCCAATTGGAAGAACTTTATGGGCGAAGTAGATATTATGATGAGCCGTAATAATAAAACGAAAGCCATGGCCGCCTCCCTGTTCCTAAACGTCCTCGGCGGTGTCTTCTCCACCACTGAAAAATTGGGGATGAAGATTTAGGTTAATTCAGAATGCAGAATTAAGAATTAAGTCTCGATAGCTAACCTTCATATTAGAGTATACGTATCGCAAAACCTTGCGGACTATTTTCGCAATTCGCAATATTTCGCTCCCGATCCTTCGGGATCGTGTCATTCGCTCCCGACAAATCGGGATCGCGTATTCGTAAATTCGTAACCTGCTTGCTGCAGGCAAGTTCGTAACCAACGTATATTCGTATATATTCGTACGGCGAATGACTCGCGATAATTGCGAGCAAATATTTGCTAATAATTTTTAAAAGGCGTATATTTGAAACATGAAGAAGACGACAGTAATAAATACTCTAAATGAGCTACCTAAAGAGTTCCAATTGGACGAACTTTTGGAACGTCTGATTGTAATTGAAAAAATCGATGCTGGTCTTAGGGAAGCGAAAGAAGGTAAAACAGTAAGCCATGAAGTAGCAAAGAAAATGATTGCGAAATGGCAAAGATAGTTTGGACAAAATGGTCTTTGAGACTTGAAATTAATATATGAGTACATTAAGATTGATTCACCTTTTTATGCTTCGCGATTTATTAATTCTCTGGTTACAAGAACGGATCAATTAATTAACTTTCCTGAATCTGGCAGATTAGTACCAGAAAAAGACGACCCTTCAATTAGAGAGTTAATTGAAGGAAATTATCGAATATTCTATCGGTTGCAACGTAATACTGTGACTATTTTAAGAATTCACAATTCAACTCGACGCATAAAGTGAGATGACTACTAATATGCACAGCATCGCGAAGCCTCGCGACGCCACCGCGAAACCTCACAACAAAATTCTGAATTCTAAATTAAACCTTCACGCTCACCTTCCCCCATTCTTTAACCTGCCACGTAATTATTCCCGTGCAAATATGATTTTCAGATATATCATAAACAGTAACTGAATATTCTTTGACGACAGCGTCAGTTTTCTTTTAATGCTGATTTTATTTCATTTAATTTTTGCTCATCTATTCCAAATCGAGCAAATAGTTTTGTTTTCCCTTGGTAATGGTAATCAACATGGATGGTTTGTAAGATGAGTCTGTAATTTTCAGGAGGAAGCGCTCTTGCTAAACTTAATCCACTGATGTATTCACATAAAGTTGCCAATGCACAGGCGTGAATACCATTGATATGGTTTTTGTTTTTCTTGATGAAAGGAATGGAGACCTCTAAACTTTCTTCGTTTACTTTTTCAACTTTGAAACGATGCGGTGCGTTGTAGGGAATGATTCTTCTTAGAACGATGTTAAGTAGAAATAAATAGAAGGAACTATTTTTCGCTTTGTCTAAGATGGAATTTAATGTCATTTTATTGATGGTTTTGTTGAAGGGTTTTCATCGCATCTTCCAATTCTTTTTCCAGTCGAAGTAAAATCGCTTCGCAAGAAATAATATCATCCACCAAGGCCACACTTTGTCCTGCAGCCCATAAATTATTATAATTTCCAGGCTTTATAGCATCTTCAAATTTGTTCATCCCCTTGTATTGAATGAGCATTTTGAAATATTTTTTTGTTCTCGGATTCTTGCTCATCCATCGTTCAAATAAATTCTGCTTTGGACCAATCTTCTTTGCATACGGCGTGCTGATGATTGCACAAGGAGTTCCCGATAAACGATCACTCATCATAATGTCTTCCATGCCTGAATCAACAATTGCATTTTTGTACGCATCACTTACCGTTGCTTCTGTAGATGCAATGAATCGTGTGCCGATACTCGCGCCCGCTGCACCTAAACTTAAACAGGAGAGAATACCCGCACCGTTCGCAATTCCTCCTGCAGCCACTACGGGAATATTCGGAAAGGCTTTGTGTAGTGCCGGAATCAATACGCTTGCTGGATACGGGCCTGCATGTCCGCCTGCTCCTTGTGTGACGGCAATAAATCCATCGCAATGCAAGGATGCACATTTCGCGGCATGTTCTAAATTGGTGACATCACAAAATACTTTTCCGCCGTAGGGATGTGCGGCATCAATCACTTCTTTTGGATTTCCTAAACTCGTAATGTAAAATGGGACTTTGTGTTCAACACAAATTTTTAAATGTTCGGCATACAGCGGATTTGTTTTTTGGACAATCAAATTTACACCGTAATTTCCTGGTGTATTATTTTCTGTTTTAAAGTGATTCAATGAACTTAAAATGGTGGCTAACTCCCCTTTTTTCCTGTAGTTGAGGGTTGGAAAAGTTCCCATCGCACCAAATTTCATCGCACTTTTCATCATTTCTTCGTTCGAAACCAAAAACATAGGCGCCATGATGATGGGAGTACGAAGGCCAAAGAGTTGAGTGAGTGGGGTATGGAATGACATAGGCTAATATATATTTTGTATTTTCGAAAAGTAATTGTGATGTATATTTGACCTAAAGCTATATTATTTATTGCCATGTCTGTAACTAGAATCTTCGACTTATTAAAACGCTATCGTGAATTATATCCTCAAAAGCCAGATGCACTTGCGGCTAAGGTAAATGGAGAGTGGGTAAAGGTGAGTACCGCCTCCTTCCTTGATTCTGTGGAGAGTATGAGCTACGGGTTGTTGCAGATGGGCGTACAAAAGGGCGATAAAATCGCAACGCTGAGTAATAATCGTCCGGAATGGAATTATGTAGATCTCAGTATGATGTCGGTGGGAGCCATTCATGTTCCCATTTATCCTACCATCAGCGAGAGTGATTTGAAGTTTATCTTGAATGATGCGGATGTAAAATTCGTTTTCGTTTCCAGTAAAGAGATTTTAGATAAAGTGGAAAGCGTGCTGGGTGATGTGCCCAGTGTACAAGGGGTTTTTACTTTTGATGAAATAGCAGGTAAAAAACATTGGACGGAAATTGCCAATTTAGGAAAACAACATCCAAATCCCGAAAAAGTAAAAGCCATTTGTGATACCATCGGACAATTTGATTTAGCCACGCTTCTTTACACCAGTGGAACAACAGGTTTTCCAAAAGGCGTGATGTTATCACACGATAATATGATTTCGCAATTGATCGCGGCTCAAACATTAGCTCCCGTAACGCAATACAGCAAGGCCTTAAGTTTTCTTCCCTTAAATCACGTGTATGAAAGAGTGTTGAGTTATTTGTACATGTACTTGGGTGTTGGAATTTATTATGCCGAGAGTATTGAAAAGGTTGCCGAAAATTTGAAGGAAGTAGAACCTGAAATGTTTGGATGCGTACCTCGACTTTTCGAAAAAGTATACGATCGAATTATTGCAAAAGGAACTGCATTGACAGGAATCAAGAAAAAATTATTTTTCTGGGCAGTTGATTTAGGATTAAAGTACGAAGCAAATGGAGCCAATGGACCCATCTATGATTTCAAATTGAAGATCGCTCGCAAACTAATTTTCAGCAAATGGCAGGAAGCCTTGGGTGGAAAAGTAAAAGCCGCGGTATCGGGTGGGGCGGCCTTGCAACCACGCTTAGCTCGTATTTTTTGGGCGGCTGGAATTCCCATCTTAGAAGGATATGGATTAACGGAGACGAGTCCGGTAGTAGCCGTGAATACCTTACACCCCGGTGGACTCAAATTTGGTACCGTTGGAAAAACCATCGAGCGTGTAACGATACGTATAGCCGAAGATGGAGAAATATTTAACCAAAGGTCCCAAATGTGATGTTAGGCTATTACAAAAAGACAAGATCTTACGGATGAAGTCATCGACAAAGAAGGCTAGTTTCATACCGGCGACATTGGAGAAATCGTGGATGGAGTTTATTTAAAAATCACCGATCGAAAAAGAAATTTTCAAAACTTCGGGTGGAAAATACATTGTTCCACAAGCCATCGAAAATAAATTGAAAGAGTCGCGTTTTATAGAGCAAGTGATGGTGATTGGCGAAAATCAAAAATTTGCGGCGGCATTTGTTGTTCCAAATTTTGCCTTTATGAAAGAGTGGTGCGAGCGCAAAGAAATTCCCATTCCCGCCACGCATGAAGAATTGATTGCCATCCCGAGAGTAAAAAATCGCATCATGAAAGAAGTAGAAAACGTAAACAAAAGTTTAGCCGC
>JADJPB010000005.1 GCA_016713445.1 Bacteroidota bacterium
ACTTTTGGAGCATGAGAAATTACATGGTTATCGTTGTATTATTTTTTTTGCAGATGAATGCATCGGCACAAGATTCAATAAAAAACACTTCCATCTTATTAGTTCCCTTTCAGCTTGAATTTTATTTAAGCGATGCGGAACGCGACATCATGGCGCAAACGAAAAGGAGTCCGGAGGAGTATAGAGATTATTTTCGCAAAACATTGGATTTAAAAATTCAAGCCGAATTAGAGGTGCATGGTCCGTGCATTAGTTTATTGCAAGATACTTCAAGTCACGGTCGACAAATACTTGAAATGTTCTACGGCAAAGCGGGATATAGTTATGCAGATCCTGTAGGTGGAAGAACTGCATCCAAGAGTGAAATCAAAAAACAAAAAAAGAGATTTGAACTACATCCCGACGCACAAACAGCACCGCAAACCATTACCACACGTGGCGATTCAAAGTTTATGCAAGTGGAGATGGGCGACACTTCCTTTTTAAATTATTTATTTCAATTATATCAATCAGACTATATCGTAAGCATTAATCAATTTGAAATAAAAACCAATTACAATTCTTGTATCGACATAGCCAATAAAATTTACCGAAGAGAATTACTCATTCATTATTCCATCTTAAAAGCAAACGGCAAACAAGTACGCGGAAATTTTTGCATGGAATTTTTTCCTTCCTCCACCAATAGCGATCGTGAAATTGTAGAACGTACTTTTCCTGGCATTGCTACTTCCATTCATAAGGAGATTGCAGAAGAGGTTGAATGATTTTTGTTCATTACGCAAAGGTTTCTTATTTAAACATTGTTTGTAGTACGCTATTTGAATAGAGCTGCTGGCTACTAGATGCTAGTTTTTAGTTTTCCATTGGTATATAGTATTCATTGAATTATTCAAATCTTTTTTAACACTAAGGCACTAGAGGACACAAAAGTTCACAAGAGAATAAAAGCGTTTGAACTTTAGTACACTTAGTGCCCTCTAGTGCCTCGTATGTTTGTTTTCTTAAATAAAATCTAGAAATTTAATGCTCTTCAAATAGGGAAGGAGTGGGAGACGACTAGTGCCTAAACAACCAAAAAGGTATGTTGAACTAAAGATATATCCCCACTCCTTTTACTCTTTAGAGCCTGAACAGAATCTAAAGCTATTGGTATGGTCTGATAAGCTTGAATATATTCACGAGTTAAGGTGTAGAGGAGCACTCCTATTTAGATGAAAACTTATTTAATCTAAACATTATGGAAACAAATTTAGAAATGTGTGTAGGTATTGATTGTGCCTCTACAGAACATGAAGTTTGCCTAAGCAAAATGCTTTCTGATAAGGAAGTATTAAAAGTAGCAAGTTTAACTATTTCTAACTCTAAAAACGGCTTCGTTAAGCTAGAGAAATGGATGCTTAAGCAGAGATTGGTAAAGGATACTAAAATTGTAATGGAAGCTACAGGAGTGTACCATGAGTCATTGGCTATGTTTTTATTTGACCAAGGATGGAATGTGAGTGTTGTACTTCCAAGTATGTCAAAGAGTTTTAGTAAAACTTTAAAACAAAAATCAGTCAACGATAAATTGAGTAGCTACATGCTTTCAATAATGGGGTTAGAAAAGAAGTTGGATAAATGGAAAAAGCCAGATCCACTTTTTCGAAGATTAAGGAACTTAACGCGTGAGAGAGGTCAGATCTCTGCTGAACAAACAGCCGTGAAGAATCAATTACATGCAGAATCATGCGGTGCATGGCCTGATAAGGGAGCCATTAAGAGAATGAAAGACCGACTCAAGATGATGTCTAGACAGTTAAAAGAAATTGAGAACGAGCTGAAATTGTGGATAGAAAAAAATCCAGGGTTGAAAAAGAAAGTTGAGAACATTACAAGTATTCATGGGGTAGGATTAATAACCACAGTATCTGTAATAGCAGAAACCGATGGATTTAATCTTATAAGAAACGCAAAACAACTAGTGAGCTTTGCTGGGCTAGATGTAATTGAAAAGCAATCTGGAACATCTGTACGGGGGAAATCAAGGATATCAAAGAAGGGAAACAGCTATTTACGAAAGGCTCTTTATTTTCCGGCTATATCTGCAGTTAAGAAAGAAGGACCTTATAAAAATCTATATACAAGAATATTTGACAAGACCGGTATTAAAATGAAAGGCTCAGTTGCAATACAAAGAAAAATATTGATCTTAATGTACATACTTTGGAAGACAGATAAAAAGTATGATATTAATTATCATATAAATGAATTAGGGCAGCCCCGAAGAGCTACCCTACACGAGCTAGCTTAAAGCCGCCCTATAATTTGTATCAAAGATAAAATCTTTGATGAATATTTGCAAATTAACACAGAATCTTTAGTGCCTGCCTGCTGCAGGCAGGTTGAAAAAAGCGCCGCTACTTGTAAATTTCTTTCCTGCACAAAAAAAATCTAGCACCAATAATCAAGCACTGAAGCTAAAAACTCGAACATTAATGGGTTGAATTCAAAATGTCAAATCGCGAAGCTTCACGACTAATCCCGATAGTTATCGGAACCAACATCTAACATCATCTACCGGTTAGAACCTACGAAACAGGCTTTTTACGCTTTTTTTATAGAAAAAATGATCGAAATCAGTAAAAAAACATCGATTTTATCTATTTTTTTACTTTCGCAACACACTTATAAACAGTTCATTGTTCAATAAAATTCTCAGTATTTGGAATAGTTAAAAAAATGACGATAAATTTGCATCCAACCTTAACTATAAATATAATGAAAAAGAGCTTACTAATCTTAGCAATGTTAATCGGTGGAGCAGTTACTGCACAAGATAACATGACATCAAAAAAAAGGAACACCCATTTTACCAGAAGCTGGTGATTGGAGCATTGGTATTGGCGCGCACACAGTGTTGGAGTACTTTGGTAATTTAATGAACAGCAATCAAAACACTGCTCCTTCATTCGATTGGCAGAGTTCACCAAACGTAATTCGTTTTAAAATGATGAAAGACGAAAATACTGCATATCGTGCTGGTCTTCGTCTTGGAATAGGTTCTGACAAAGAAACTTTTGACGCACCAAATGTTGGAGACCAAAAGGATGAGAAAATTTCAAATATGAACATCGATTTGGCAGGAGGTATTCAAATGTATCGTGGAAAAGGTCGTTTACGTGGTTATTATGGTGGTGAGGCTGGAATCGGTCTTGGTTCTATGAAGACGACTAACACATATAATGGAAATGCTGCATTAGGAGAAATACTAGAAGAAAAGCAAGGTGGAACATTTAACTTTTCTCTTCGTGGATTTATTGGTGCTGAGTATTTCTTCGCTCCAAAAATGTCAGTATCTGGTGAATTCGGATGGGGACTTATGTTAGAAACACAAGGAGCTAGTGATACAAAGACAGCTGACGGAAATGGTGGTTCGACTTCAGCAAAAGGAGGAAAATCAAGTTCATTTAGTTTTGACACAGATAACGCTAGTGGCGCATTCGTGTTAAACTTATATTTCTAAAATCCTATTCTTAAAATAACTGAAAAGGCTGTCCTTCGGGATGGCCTTTTTTTATTTACAGCATTTTTCGATTAATGTGCTGCTTATCACAGTCTTTATTCATAAAAAAGCCTGATTTTAATTCACAATTCTTCTACTTGGAAGATTAATTTGTGGCTAGAATTGTTTCGCAGCCGAAAAAGGCTGAAATTTGATACTTCAATCAGTAGTATAGAATATTGTGAGCGAAAGTTTCGAAATTAAATTACCCCAGTTTGAAGGTCCGTTCGACCTTCTTCTTTTCTTTATTGAAAGAGATGAGTTGGATATCCACGATATTCCCATAGCCAAAATCACCAATGACTTTTTAACCTACATGCATGATATGCAGACAATGGATATTGAGTTGGCGAGTGAATTCATATTAGTAGCTTCTACCTTAATGCGAATTAAAGCAAAGCTGCTGTTACCTCGTTATGAAAAAGACGAGGATGGAAATGAAATTGATCCCCGACATGATTTGGTACGCCAGCTTCTCGACTACAAGCAGTTTAAAGCTGCATCTGAAGAGTTAAGAGTGATGGAAGATGAACGCATGATGCGTTTTCACCGTGGTAACCTAGAGCAGGAGCTCGCGAAATTTAATGCAACCTCTGATGCGGCTTATGCAGGCGAATTAAATCAATTGACCTTATACCGCCTCATTGCTACTTTTGAAAAAGTAATGTCTCGTTTTGAAGACAATCAAAATAAAGTAACGCATACGATTGTCCAATATCCATTTTCAATCGACAGCCAGAAGGATTATATTAACAAAACGCTCATGAAGAAGCCACAGGTTAATTTCGTGGAGTTGTTTGAAGAATGTACGAGTAAATTGCATGCAGTATTTACATTCCTTGCATTATTAGATCTCATTCAGAATAGATCCTTACTCATCTTCATGGGTGAAGGCTTTAATAATTTTGTGGTGAGCACAATTGAGGCTGCACCCGAAGTTCAAGCCCAAAAAGAAGAGGATGCAGACTGATGCTAAAGAAATTTTAAAGCATTTTTCGCCAAAAAAAATCATTTGGCCTATTTTGATTGGCCTTTGTGTCACTGCTTATTTATTTCTAAAGGATTTTGACAAAGAAGCTTTTTCTGCTGTAAAGTGGAATACTAATTCTTCGTTTTGGTTTTTTCTAGCCATTGTTTCTGTTGTAATTCGCGATTGGGCATACATGGTTCGTATTCGTGTTCTCACTGATCAATATTTAAATTGGAAACGGGCGTTCATCGTGATTATGCTCTGGGAATTTAGTTCAGCCTTAGCTCCTGGAATGATTGGCGGTGGATTTATTTTTGCCATTTTTATTTTAAATCGGGAGGGACTACATATGGGAAAGAGTATTACCGCAATACTTAACTCTTCCTTTTTAGATGGTATTTTCCTTGCTGTAATGGCTCCTCTCGTTTATTTTTTAGCAAGCAAGGATGCACTTTTTTTCAGGGATTCATTTAAACACGAGCTTAGGAAATAGTGTCTTCTATACTTTCTGGACGGTCTATTTTTTTAATTCTCGCCTACAAATTGTTTGTAGCATATGCACTCTTTGTAAATCCAAAATTGGTTAAAAAATATTGTTGTATATGTTCTCTGCACCCTTGTTGAGAAGATGGAAAAAACAAGCGCGAGAAACAGGCGACCAGTTGGTTATAGCGAGCAATGGATTAAGAGATAAAAGCAAAGAATATTGGATATGGTGCGTTGGGGCCACTTTCGTTTCTTGGACTGCACGCTACTCCATTGTTAATTGTGTCTTACATGCTTTTCATGGAAATACTACGCTCAACGATTTTGTAATTTATGGCAAGCAAGTGATTATGGGAATTATCATCTTACTAAGTCCAACCCCTGGAGGGAGTGGATTGGCTGAATTTATGTTCACTGATTTCTTGGGTGAATATATTTCAAAAGGCCTCGCTCCTACGCTAAGTATCTTATGGAGAATGTTGAGCTACTATCCATACTTACTGATAGGTGCTATTCTGCTTCCCCGATGGATTCGCAATCACATCAAGTTGGAAAAACTAAAATTATAATTTCCGATTACTATGCTACTGGCTGCGGCGCTTCCATCACCGTACCACACTCTTTGCAAGTACATAAATCTTTAGAAGCATAGAATTTGCTCATCACGGCAGGCAGTTGATTTACGATATCTTCTAGGCTGAAAGATTCCTCATATAATTTCGCATTGCACTTTTCACAAAACCACATGCATTTGTCTTTCTCCTTTTGATCGCGATAACGTTCTACTACAAGTCCGATCGTGTTGGGTCCACGTTGTGGGGAATGAGGAACACATCGAGGCAATAAAAACATCTCTCCTTCCTTGATATGAATATCACGTTGCTTTCCTTCATCAATAATTTTCACCACGATGTCGCCTTCAATTTGATAAAACAATTCTTCCGCTTCCTCCCAATGATAATCCTTGCGTGAATTTGGGCCACCCACGATCATCACGATAAAGTCGTCGTTGGCTTTATAAACTTGTTGATTACCAACTGGAGGTTTTAATAAATGACGATTTCCATCGATCCACTTCTTGAGGTTGAAAGCTGGGGCTACTGCCATAATATTTTCTTTTTTGGACTACTAAATTAGAAAAAATAAAACAATTATAGACTTTTCATCCATCCACTATCAGACTCCCCAAATAATAATATCTTCGCAATATGATGGATCTAAACTTATATGGCAAAACCGCATTAGTTTGTGGAAGCACTCAAGGAATTGGTTTTGCAGCCGCTACACAACTCGCAAATCAAGGTGCGAATGTAATTTTATTAGCTCGCAATGAAACGAAACTAAAAGAATCTGTTGCCTCACTCCATATAAAAGACAATCAACTCCACTCCTATTTAGTGGCCGATTTTTCACATCCTGATCAACTCAAATCCATACTAGAGGAATATGTAAAGGCAAATAATTCCATTCACATCTTGGTAAACAATACAGGCGGGTCTCCTGCCGGACGCATCTCCACTGCAAAAACTGAAGAATTTGTTAGTGCCTTTTCAAATCATCTTTTATGCAATCACATTTTAGTGCAAGCGCTGTTAGATGGAATGAAGAAAGAAAAGTACGGTCGCATTGTTAACGTAATTAGCACTTCCGTCAAACAACCGTTGAAAGGTCTTGGCGTTTCGAATACCATCCGAGCCGCTGTTGCTAATTGGTCGAAGACTTTAGCAAGTGAAGTGGCTTCCTTTGGCATAACTGTAAATAATGTATTACCTGGGGCTACATCTACCCAACGTTTACAGAGTATCATTACGAATAAGTCAAAAAACACGGGCAATACAGAGCATACAATCACCCATGAAATGGAAAGTGAAATTCCAATGGGACGCTTTGCAGATCCTTCAGAAGTCGCAAATGCCATCGCCTTCCTATGTTCACCTGCAGCTTCATACATCACAGGAATTAATCTTCCAGTAGATGGAGGAAGAACTTCCTGCTTATAAACTTAGTGACAACTGCAGATGGGTGTGTCGAAGAAGAAAAACCTGGGTTCATTAATCGTTTTAGCGATTTTACTCATTCTTTATTTTATCTTCTTCAAGAAACCATCAGAAGAAAATAAAACCACTAGAAATAAAAAAGACCATCGTGAAGCTGCTTTTCGCCATCAGCGGATCTACTATACTAAACATGCTCAATGTCGAATGGATTGTAGAAACATAGATGAATCAGAAGTAAAAGAAATATTAAAAGACGGAGAAATCAATTATTCAAAGAGTGATTTGAAATCTAAACCTTGTCCGAAATATGCAGTGGAAGGCAATACACACGACGGACAACATGTTCGAATTATAGTTGGGAATTGTAATTCACAAGCGAGTATCGTCACAGTAATTGATTTAGACAACGAATATGAATGTGATTGCAAATAATTTTAGGGTGCAGTAAAGTCAAAATTGATATTCGTTCCGCTCATTAAAATCGGAATTTTACTCCAAGTTTCAATGCCATTCATCTGGCGTATCACAATAAAATACGATTGATTTAGCAAGTTCGCAGGAATGGGAATAGTGATATTTCCAAATACATCCATCACTACTTGAACGGATTGCACCAAACTAAAAGGTGAAATTGAATTGCGCCATTCAATGCTCACGGAGTCGCAGAACATCGGGTTGGAAGAAATCCCGTTGTTAAATAAACGAGGTGTCATTTCATTTCCTCCTATATATAATCCTTCTATAAAATACTTCAAATTCAAATGGGAAGCATTTGTACAACTCTGAATAAGTTTTGTTGTCGACAAAATACAATCGACCGAAACAGAATATGAGCCTGCTTGATACACATATATACTTTGTGTAGTAGCACCATTACTCCACAAATAATTATTCCCTGGAGAGGCCGTTAGTAAAACCGAATCGCCGGGACACACCACTGTATCTGAAGCAGTGATCATGCTTGTTGGTCCATATTTAAAGACAATATCATCTACCCTAAACTGTACGTTCGACGATGTTTGATAAAATCGTAATCTCAAATTACCCGTCTGCGGTACAGCCCCTGTTGCAGTTAGTTTGTACCAACCACTTCCACCGAAAATACTCGGAAATGATAAGTCTGTAAAAAGTATTCCGTCGTCACTTACCTGTACTTTTAATTCTGATCCTGTACTTGCGGTTGTGCTTTTAAATATTCCGAATTCAATTGAAATATTTGAAAGTCCAATCGTATTTATTCCAGAAATAGTGAAATATCGACCTACTACATTCGTAAGAAAAACATTGGCGCCCGCACTTGCTCCTGGATATCCTCCTGAAATTTGAGTCACCCGCACGTCGGCGGTTCCCGACATTGTAAAACTGATATTTTGAAATCCATTTGCGTTTTCATGCGTTGCGATCGAAGTAGTGGATGTAACCGTACCCACATTCTCAGAGAACAATACAAGAGTTGAAGCAACAGTAACAGTACTAATGACAACAATATTCGATAACGAAGTACAACCTCCGGAAGAAGTAACGGTTACCTGATAATTCCCAGGTACATTTACTAAAATTGAACTAGATACACTTCCGGTTGACCAAAAATAACTAGTGCCGCTGTTAGCCGTCAACGTTACCGAATTCCCGTCGCAAATTTGAATGGGACCGGCAGGTGTAATCATCGCAGGAGAGTCATTTAAAACTGTGAAACTACCTATTGGCATTGCATCATTAGATGAATTTATATCATTCATCAATGTCGTATAGGCACTAACGTTATAACTACCTACTGTAGTCATCGCATAGCCATTCGTTAAAGTCAAAATCGTATCCTGGCCGGCATTTATTTGACCGGAAGTTAATGTACTACTAAAATTCTGCGAGAAACTTGTTGGATCGACCACCGTAGCATTCACTACAACATTATTGTTTGCAAAATTAATTGCAGTTGCACCGTAATTTCTAACGCGAACTTTTACTTCTCCATTTACAGTTGGACAAAAAGCACCCATTGTCACTAACGAATGAACACCGACATCTAAACTTGATTGCGCTGAGCTTTGATGTACAAGTTTCAAAGTGATAGGTAGATGATCGGATGCGATGTGTAACGCATTTGCCAGCGCAATACTCACAGCAATATTGGGCTGACGATTGATTGAATCATTATAATGATTACCATCGTTTCCAAATGGAATTAATGAATTAGGAACCACTTCCCATCCGCCCACTTCCGAAATTGCTTTCGAATATAAAATCATATCAAAACGATCATCCATTCCGCCTGTTGATCCACCGCCAAAAACTTCGCGTTCGCGTGGATTGTGTATGATGAGCGGCATAAATCGAATTATTCCATGTGCCCGATAAATTAATCATATCAAAAACATGCCCTTCCGTTCCCGGTTGTACTTGTAATAATTTCGCGTATGCAGGTTCTTGAGCACCATAAATATTAAAATCACCACACACAATAAAATTGGAACCTAAAGGCAACGCATTCGTTACTTTTCGAAGACTATCGACTTCACTCAGCCGCTGTTGTTCTTCTGCTGCACCTACGGAAGCTTTAAGATGTACTGCATAAACACGTAAAGTATCATTAGAAGTTAAATGCTTTAACGTATATTCATAAATATTGCGTAAATCGGTTATGATTGTTTTCGTAGCAATAAACTGAAATTTACTAGCCTTATAATACAGTCCAGCATCCATATCAGGACCATTTACAAATGTAGCTCCACTATATACATTTTGATTTGCATTCAAAACATCATTTAAAAACCACGTGAAACCAGCCGTTGACTGAACTTCCTCTACCACTAAAATATCTGGGTTCATCGCAGAAATAATATTTCTGTAATGCGGATGTCTGTTTGAAGTATCAGCCACTGTTGCTCCCCCAGAGCTAATATCCGGATAATGCAACAAATTATAAGAAACAACTTTAAGGGTATCCCCATTTTGAGCAATCACCCCCTGATTTGCAAAAAAAAGGCAAAAAAAAGCGAGCCTCCATTTGAACGTAGGCTGAATATTCAAAGAAAATTTTGCATGAGATAACAAGTCTTTCAACCTGTTAGATAGAATGGCAAGCATGTAAGGGGAGTGATGCTTAATTTATCGCAAGATAACTAGAATAAATAATATCTGCAAGAGAAAAGACAAATCAAAATCTTTACTTTTACACTTCAATTCAAGGGTTATAGCCAAAAGTTCATCGTCGGATTCAAATTCAACCCTTCAAGATTAGTTACATGCAAAAAATCAGAAATTTAATTAATGGAGTTTTAGTAGATCCTGTTTCTGGAAGCTACCTCGACAATTACAATCCTTCAACTGGAAAAGTATATAGTTTGATTCCTGATAGTGATGAGCGTGATGTGGAGATAGCTGTAAAAGCGGCACAAGATGCATTTCCAAATTGGAGTTCTATGACGACACAAAAGCGATCTGCATTATTAATTCGTTTGAGTGAATTGATTGAAAAAAACTTGGAAAGGTTCGCGGTTGCAGAATCTGTTGATAATGGTAAACCCGTTTGGTTAGCACGAACCGTAGATATCCCGAGGGCTGTCGATAATTTTCATTTCTATGCGACTGCTGCATTACATCATCATACCGAAACGCATTCCATGGGAGATGTTGCATTGAACTATACGTTACGTACACCTATTGGAATTGCAGGGTGTATTTCTCCATGGAATCTTCCATTGTATTTGTTCTCTTGGAAAATTGCACCGGCATTAGCTTCTGGAAACTGTGTGGTCGCAAAGCCTAGTGAAATCACTCCCATGACCGCCTACTTACTTTCCGAATTAGCCATCGAAGCAGGAATTCCAGCAGGAGTATTAAATATTGTTCATGGATTAGGTACGAAAGTAGGAGCGACTATTGTATCACATCCAAAAATTCAAGCCATCTCATTTACAGGTGGGACAAAGACAGGAGAGCACATCTCAAAAGTAGCGGGACCCATGTTTAAAAAAGTATCGCTGGAGTTGGGGGGTAAAAATCCCAATATCATCTTCGCCGATTGTGATTTTGAAAAAGCAGTAAAAACAACCGTACGCTCGTCTTTTGCAAATCAAGGTGAAATTTGTTTATGCGGATCGCGGATATTTATTGAACGCCCATTGTACGAAAAATTTAAAAATGCATTTATAGAAGAAGTAAAAAAGCTTAAAGTAGGTGACCCGTCAGATGATAAAAATTGGCTAGGCGCCATTGTATCTAAGCCACACATGGAAAAAATTCTATCATATATAGAGCTAGCAAAACAAGAAGGTGGGAAAATTCTACACGGAGGAAATCAACTAAAGATTGCTGGAGAATTTGCAGAAGGATACTTTATTGCCCCCACCATCATCGAAGGACTTCCGTATGATTGCAGAACCAATCAAGAAGAAATATTTGGTCCAGTAGTTACACTACAACCTTTTGATACCGAAGAAGAAGTATTGACTTATGCGAACAGTACAAATTACGGTTTAGCAGCTTCGGTTTGGACGCAACATCTCACCAAAGCACATCATATAGCAGCGAAGTTACACAGCGGAATTGTGTGGGTGAATTGTTGGCTCTTACGCGACCTTCGTACTCCCTTTGGAGGCGTAAAATCGTCGGGCGTAGGGAGAGAAGGTGGATTTGAAGCGTTGAACTTCTTTACGGAGGAAAAGAACGTTTGTATAAAACTTTAGGTTCCTTTAAAATTTATTTGACGCGATCCCGATAGCTATCGGGAGCGAATTAGCACAAAATGCGAAATAAACACGAAATGCGAATGAATGCGAAATAAATTCGAAACGAAATGCTTGCCCTGAGCGAAGTCGAAAGGGCGAATTAACACGAAATGCGAAATAAACACGAAATGCGAATAACGAATCAAAATGCGAAATCAACACGAAATGCGAATGAACACGAAATGCGAAACAAATGCGAATACACAATGCGAAATTTACCAATACGCCTCATTTCACAATACACCAATACACCAATACACCAATACACCAATACACCAATACACCAATACACCAATACACCAATACACCAATACACCAATACACCAATACACCAATACACCAATACACCAATACACCAATACACCAATACACCAATACACCAATACACCAATACATCAATACACCAATACACCAATACACCAATAAAAGATAATAAATTTAGATAACGAAATTTCTACATAAGATAATTAGAATAGAGAGAAGAAACATGATTTTTTTAGAAAACGAAAAAGTAAAAATTGCGGTGATGCCTTTGGGTGCTGAGCTTTGTAGTTTGTATCATAAGCAACATCGCCTGCAATATTTATGGCAAGCGGGCGATGCTTGGACAAAACATTCTCCTGTATTATTTCCGATTGTTGGACAGTTAAAGAATAACGAATACATCCATCAGCAAAAAAAATACACATTACCTCGACACGGATTTGCTCGAGAAAAAAAGTTTTCTGTCTTCGAACAAAAAGAAAACCAAATTACTTTTCGCCTGTCGGATGATGAACAAACTCAAAAAAACTATCCGTTCACCTTTCATTTCGATATTCAGTATCAATTAATAAAATCTGAAATAATTATTACTTATTCCGTGACAAATACTGGGACTGATAAAATGTATTTTTCGGTGGGTGCGCATCCTGCTTTTCGAGTTCCTCTAGATCTGCGAGATACATATGATGATTATTATTTAGAGTTTGACCAAGAAGAACAGTCGGGACAATGGCCCTTAAAAGATGGATTGATTGAAGTGGCTCCCATTCCTTTTTTTAATTCACAAAAAATTTATCTTACCAAAGAAATTTTCTCAAACGATGCTTTAGTATTTAAGAAAATTAATTCCAATAAAGTTCATTTACATTCCAACAAGCATCAACATGGAATAAGTGTAACTGTAAATCAATGTCCATTTCTAGGTATATGGGCAGCAAAAGGTGCTGACTTTTTATGTATCGAACCTTGGCAAGGAATTGCTGATGGCGTTCAAGCAACTGGAGAAATTGCTGAGAAAGAAGGAATACTGGGATTAGAGGCTGGTAAAAATTACCAGTATCGATGGGCTATTGAACTTTATTAAAAATTTCAAAAATCGAATTAACGTACAATAGAAACTCGACCTGTATAGGTATGTGGGTTCCCTAAATCATCTTTAATATCCACTTTGTACACGTACACATCTTGTGGCGCTTCTTCCCCTTGATGCGTTCCATCCCATCCTTTAATTACCTCATTACTTGTAAAAATTAGTGCTCCCCAACGATTATAAATTTGCATTGAGAAATCACCAAATCCAAAACCCTTTACATTAAAAGTTTCATTATAGCCATCACCATTGGGTGTAAATGCACTCGGAATCCAGATAGCATAATCTTTTTTAATATCAATCACTTCCCATGCAGTATCCAGGCAACCAAATTCGCTTTCCACAATTAACTGAACAGTATAAATACCTGGGTTCTTATACTTATGCGTTGGATCTTGATCAGAAGAAAAAGTTGTATCACCAAAATTCCAATGCCAAACGGTAGCTAATGCACTTTGATCATAGAAATAAACCAATGGAACAAAAACACTCGGTTCGCTTGGGTCATAACGGAAGGAGGCGATCGGCAAAGGATGAACCATAATATATTCTGAATACACAGTATCATTAGAGCATCCAAGAGATGAGATTACATTCAGTTGAATATCGTACAAACCATCTTCAGCATATATTGTACTTGGATGTTGTAAGGAACTAGTATCTCCATTTCCCAAATCCCAATTCCAATTCACAACAGAGCCATCCAGTGAAGTAGATAAATCCACAAATGAAACCGGCAACGGTTCACAACCTTCTACAACATCAGCTTGCAGCATTGGTTGTGGTGGCCACCAAACTCTTACTGGCTGTGTGATTGAATCGATACATCCTCGATCGCTCATTGCAACCAATGTGGAGAAATGAATTCCACCTGTCGGAAAAATATACTGAGGATTCGTTTGTGTTGATGTAGATTGATCTCCGAAATTCCATTCATATCCAATAATACTTCCATTCACTATGGTAGAAGTGTTATTCAATGAAGTTAAATTTCCTTCGCAAACGGTATCTGACGAGAAAGAAACATTTGGCGATGGAAAAACGGTAATGGAATCCATTACGGTATCTCTACAGCCGTTATTGCTTTCTGCGGTGTAGGAAATTAAATAATTTCCTGCAGATTGAAAAACATGATTTGGATGAAAATTGGTGTCTAACGGTGACCCATCTCCGAAGTTCCAAAATGAATTGGCAATAGAATATCCATTGGGAATGGTAGATGTATTCAAAAATGAAAAGGCAGTACCTACACATTCATGAGACGTTGTAAACTGAGGAGATGGTCTAGGAAAAATAATAATGTCTAACGTTGTATCCTTCTTACATCCATTCGCATCTTCTACCTGATGCATCACTTGATACGTTCCATCATTTGAATAGGCATGTATTGGATGTTGTAATGAAGAAGAATCTCCATCTCCAAATGTCCAGTTCCAATTTGCAATTGTAGAACCCGAAACACTTTGATCCAAAAAAAGTGAATTATCGAGTTCACAAACATTTTGCAAAATCATATCTGCTATTGGCAAATTATTTATGTGCATATTTCCACTGATTGAATCTACACATCCATTTGTTCCAGTAACCACTAAATTAATTACATAATTTCCAGCTTGAGAAAACATAACTTGAGGGTTCTGGCTGGTATACATTCCAAAAATTGAATTTAGCCACTGCTGACTTTGAATAGCGCCCCATTTAATGTAGACGTATTTGTCAACGAAAAATAAGAGCCCGCGCAAAAAGGACCTGTAGTGCTAAAAGATGGAATGCGCAATTCCTTCACCACAACTGGCTTTTGAATTGTATCAAAACAACCTGCACTATTCATTACTACTAAACCAACCGAAAAAGTACCAACAGAATTATAAGTATGGTTGGTTTGTGGCACACCAAACAAAACGGGAGATCCGTCTCCATAATTCCATTGCCAATCCAAAATACTACCTTGACTATTTAAACTTATATCCGTGAAACTTGCGGAATCACCTTTACAAATATCGTTCACTGAAAAATTGGCTTGAGGCAGATCCACTACGATCACTTCGTGCACAATAGAATCTCTACAGCCCAAATTACTAATAGCCACTAGGGAAACAAAATAAGATCCTCCAAGAGAATAAACATGAGTTGGACTTGATTGCATAAGCACAGAAGACCCATCATCGAAATTCCATTCATAAGAAGTAATACTTCCAACTGGAATATTACTTAAGTTAGGAAAAAATAAAGGCGCGTTTACACATCCAGATGGAATAAAATATCCAGCATTTGGCAATGGGTTTGTAAGAATTGGAATAGTTGCCGTATCTACGCAACCGTTAGTACTTTCCACTATTAAAGATACATCATACGTTCCGGCTCCCGTAAAAATATGTTGTGGATTGACAATATTGGTAAGTGGAGATCCATCACCAAAATTCCATTCCCACGAATTAATAACTCCAGCCCCACTCAATGATAAATCACTAAAGGTGGAAGAACTTCCAGGGCAAACAGGAGTAGAACTAAAGTTTGCAGTAGGTCCTGTTATAACATTTACATTTTGAACGATAGTATCCGTACAACCGTTAGAGCCTGCTACTATTAATTGAACATTATAATTACCTGGAGGAAATGCATGTACTGGATTTTGTATGAGTTCAACTTGACTTCCATCTCCAAAACTCCATTGCCAAGTGGTGATTGTACCAACATTTGTAACGGAAGCATCCGAAAATTGAGTGATTTGATTAGCACAAGCAATGGTATTGGTAAATGATGCTACAGGAACCGACTGAACATCCACGGGTTCTACGATGGTATCTTTACATCCATTTGCGGTGGTAACGATGAGTGAAGTATTATACGTCCCGGGTCCAGGATAAAAATGACTAGGATTAGAAACTCCCAGTACTAACGGACTCGCATCACCGAAATTCCATTCCCAATTAGAAATCACCGTACCTGCGACTGTTGAAACATCTGTAAAGTTGATTTGACTACTTACACAAGCAGAGAGATAACTGAAATCACTTACCGGCCCAGGTAATGTAGAAATATTTTGAATAAGTGTATCCTTACAACCTAAAGAGTCAGTTACCATTAAAGTTACAGGGTAGGTTCCTGGCAAAATATAAGTATGCATAGGGTTTTGAAGAGTATCTGAAACACCATCTCCAAAGTTCCAACTCCAACTTTCAATAGGGCCATTTGTACTTCCACTTAAATCGAAAAAGCTAGATACATCATTGGGACAAACAGGAGGAGAATTAAAATTAACCTGAGGAATCGGAATCGTGGTAATTACATATTCCACTGTATCGGCACACCCGCCCATATTTGTTACAATTAATGAAACGTTATAGTTTCCAGGGGCTGCATAGCTGTGTGATGGATGTTGCAAATTGGATGATTGCCCATCTCCAAAATCCCATTTCCACAAATTGATGGGCGTTCCTACTGTGACCAATGAAGAATCCTGAAACTGAGTTTGATTTTGACAATTGGTAATTTGACCAAAGTGTGGAGCTAATATGGTTGGAGTAATAATGGTAGTTAACGTAATTGTACATCCAGTAACTGAAGTCATGGTGCATTGATATTGCGTTCCAATCACCACATTATTTACAGCGATCGACTGTGTTGTTTCTCCTGTACTCCAACTGTAAGAATCAAAACCTATGGGAGCAGTTAATATGGTAGAATTTGCTCCTGCACATAGATCACTCAAAATAATTAGTGGACTACAATAACAATCCACGTAAGCATATCCAAAATGACCACCCAAGGCGCAGTCACCAGTAGAAAATTCGATAGTTACATTTTGACCGATGTACGGCGATAAATCAATTCCTACCGTTGTCCAATCTTTATAATGCACGGTACTTCCTGATGAATTCACAATAGAAACAAATCCCGGAATTCCTGCTGATGCTACTACGTTATACGCACCACAACCTACGGCCAATCCATTTTGATCATACACTCTTATTTCAAAACGAGGTTGTTCTTCCAATGTATGACTTGGATCTTCCAAAACCACTGCATAGCGATATATAAAGAGTGCATTTGACGCGTCCACTGCTATTTGATAACTTAATTGTTCTGCTTCAGCTCCCACATCATCATTACCTAGGCGCGCAGAAAAAGTTCCGCCCGGAGCAACAACCGTTATTGCGCCATTCGTATTGATATCTGTTCCCGGACCCGTCATGATGGTATGTCGACCAGCAACAATTCCAGGAAGAACAGAATTTATCGGGCAACAAGTACCAGTAGTCCCCGACCAATTTGCAAAGCTATTCTGCTCAAAATCGGCATTGGCGCAACTACTCAACTGAGCTCTTGCATCATTCTTTACAAAAAATAAAAGCAATAGCAACAACAGAAATAGACTTCTTTTCACTGGTATCATCCTACGTAAAAATTTAAAATCATTTTGGGTGATTAAAGGTAATACATTTCAAAGAGATAAATAATACTCTCTTGTGGTAAAAAGGCTTGCTGAACTTGAAAATAAGGGAATTCAAGCTAAAACTTGGCGATTATTCGCCTAATTTGCCGGAAATCGTCTAAAAAATCTTGTTTTCTAGGACAAAATACAAGATATGTTTACAAAATCATGATATAGATTAACATCACTTCTTATTTCAAACAATCGACTTGAACTGTAGATGATATCCTTTCATCCTCCTTATCTTTGCAAATTCCACATAACCGAATGAAGACAGATAGCAGTATTGAAGTACAGGAGCAGTTGATTGGCAAACAGCTTTATGATTACCAGCATAAAGCGATTGAAGATATTTTATTTCGACTGAAAGATCATCCGGTTCGATACAATTTGCTGTATCAACTTCCAACAGGCGGAGGAAAAACGGTCATCTTTTCGGAAATCGCTCGCCGTTATATCGAGGCGACAGGTAAAAAAGTGTTGATTCTTACTCATCGTCTAGAACTATGTGCGCAAACCGCGAAAATGTTGCAGGAGTTTGGCGTGAACAATATGGTCATCAACAGTGCAGTGAAAGAACTTCCTGTTCCCAATGATTATATGTGTTATGTGTCGATGGTCGAGACGCTGAATAATCGTTTGAGAGATAAAATTTTGAATTTAGATTCTATCGGATTGATGATCGTGGATGAAGCGCATTACAATTCTTTTGGGAAATTATTTCGCTTTTATGAGAAGGGTGTTGTACTCGGAGTCACAGCGACACCATTAAGCTCGAATGTAAATATTCGGATGAAAGATAATTACGATGAGCTCATCGTTGGAGAATCGATTGCTTCATTGATTGAATCTGGATTTTTGGCAAAAGCTACTACCTATCATTATCATGTTGGACTTAGCTCATTGAAAGTGGGTCGGAGTGGTGATTATACAGTGAGTTCTTCCGAGCGCTTGTATAACAACCATGCGATGCAAGATAAATTACTAAGTGCATATCGCGAGAAATGCATCGGTAAAAAAACATTAATTTTTAATAATGGTATTGCAACTTCACAATACGTATATGCTACTTTTCAAGAGGCGGGATATGAAATAAAACACTTGGATCATACACATTCTGCTAAAGAAAGAAAAGAAATTTTGCAGTGGTTCAAAGAGAAACCTGATGCTATACTTACGTCGGTGAGCATCCTTACCACAGGATTTGATGAACCTACCGTGAATTGTATCATCTTAAATCGAGCCACTAAATCACTCACATTATATTTTCAAATGATAGGTCGTGGTTCGCGTGTGTTACCGAACAAAGACGAGTTTATGGTCATCGATCTAGGAAATAATTTGAATCGCTTTGGTTTGTGGGATGAGCCTATCGACTGGAAATCCATCTTTCAAAATCCAGAAATGTATTTGGAGAGTATTCCAAATGATGAACTCATCGAGCGAAATTATAGATACATCATGCCGGATGCACTTCGTGAATTTTTTAAAAATACAGAAGACATTACCATGGACATTGAATACGAACACCGACAAGCTATCAATACGAATCAACGTCCTCGCATTGTGGTTGAAAAATCATTAAATCAACATGTACGCATGTGTATTGAAAACAGCATCGATGTAGACGGCGCATTAGAACTTTCCGATTTACTTCAAGAAGAAATTGAATATCGCATTCGTTGCTTCACGCGCTGTTTAAGTAAAACTTCGGAGAGCTATGTAAAATGGTTGCAGGAAGATTATAAGCGCAAATTAAAAGTGAGTGTTATTCGCGGAGTACATCATGGTGTATAGAATTTATTTCTATCGCCTTCGTCTGCAAAACAGATAGACTTTCCATAAAATTAATAATTCGAGATGAATCTAAATTCCATACAAGAACATTAAAAATTATTGTTCCAATTTTGGTTATATTTTATTGTTTTTCAATCATTTGAACCGTCAATAATTTATAGATTCATTCATTAGCAATCCCCTCTCATTCTTCGTATCTTTGCACTCTCAAATTGAGCGTCCCTACTGACGCTACCTAAAAATAGTCAGTCGCCTAAAATAAGTATAGATAGGTCGGCATAATACAAAAGAAATAATCGAAGAAACAATTACTATAATTAGTATTATATGAAAAACGAAACGATTGCGGCCAACGACTTTAAAGTCGAAGAAATGTTAAAAGCATTAGGCATTGACAAAATGAATTACGGTGCCAGCACAGGTACTAAATGGATCAAGACTTCCGGTGAGGTTATTGAATCTTTTTCTCCTGCAGATGGACAGCTCATTGCATCAGTGCAACAAGGTACAGCAGACGATTACGAAAATATTATTAAAACTTCGCAAGATGCATTTGCAACCTGGAGAATGATTCCTGCTCCCAAGCGTGGAGAAATTGTTCGTCAGATGGGCGATGCACTGCGTGAATATAAAGAGCCATTAGGCCGCTTGGTTTCTTTTGAGATGGGTAAGATTTATCAGGAAGGATTAGGCGAAGTACAAGAGATGATCGACATCTGCGATTTTGCCGTTGGATTATCACGTCAGTTATACGGATTAAGGATGCATAGTGAGCGCTCACGTCATCGCATGTACGAACAATATCATCCACTCGGAACCATTGGTGTTATTTCTGCATTTAATTTTCCAGTTGCTGTGTGGGCATGGAATGCGATGTTAGCCATGGTTTGTGGTGATGTGGTGGTATGGAAACCAAGTTCAAAAGTTCCATTGTGTGCGGTCGCTACGCATAAAATAATTCAAAGAGTTTTAGCGGCGAATGATGTTCCGGAAGGAGTTTTAAATTTAATCATTGCTTCTTCAAAACATGTAGGTGATAATTTCTTAGCCGACAAACGTGTTCCGTTAATTTCTGTGACAGGTTCTACTCGCGTAGGACGCAGAGCAGGTAAAATTGTTGGAGAACGTTTAGGGCGTTCCTTGCTCGAATTAGGTGGAAATAATGCGATCATCATTTCTGAAAAAGCAGATTTTGATTTAGCATTACGTGCCGTTGTTTTTGGAGCTGTGGGAACTGCTGGCCAACGTTGCACAAGTACACGTCGACTCATCATTCACGAAAGCATCTACGATCAATTTACCCAAAAGGTAAAAGCAGCGTATGAGCATATTCGTATAGGCCACCCGTTAGATAGTAAAACTTTGGTAGGTCCGTTAATTGACAATGGTGCAGTGAAAGATTTCACCAATGCCATTGAAGCAGCAAAGAAAGAAGGTGGAAAAATATTGTATGGTGGTGAGGTATTAAGTGGAGATGGATTTGAGAGTGGAAATTATGTAGTTCCCTGTATCATTGAAGCAAAAAATCACTATCACATTGTGCAAGAAGAAACCTTCGCTCCTATTCTTTATTTGATGAAATATACAACGATGGAAGATGCGATTGCGCAACAAAATGATGTGCCGCAAGGATTATCATCATCGATCTTCACAAGAGATTTACAAGAGGCGGAAGCGTTCTTGTCGCATGAAGGATCCGATTGTGGAATTGCGAATGTGAATATTGGTACGTCGGGTGCTGAGATTGGTGGTGCATTTGGTGGTGAGAAAGACACGGGCGGTGGTCGTGAGTCAGGAAGTGATGCCTGGAAAGTGTACATGAGACGACAAACCAATACCATCAACTACTCCAAAGAACTCCCCCTAGCACAAGGCATCCAGTTCGATATTTAAGTAAACGCTTGTATTCGTTTAAAACCGAATAAATCCGTGTTCTCCTCATACCTTTGTGATGGAACACGGATTTTTTATGCGATAATTTAGAACGCGGATGACACGGATTAACACGATAAAACAAGATGATTTTACAACATGAAGAATTAACTGGCTCTATTATTAATGCTTTTTTCAAAGTATATAATACGTTAGGATATGGTTTTTTGGAGAAAGTATACGAAAATGCTCTTTTACTCGAATTACGAGCAAGAGGATTTCATTGCTTATCGCAGTATCCAGTGAAGGTTTTTTATGATAATATTGAAGTAGGCTTTTACATTGCTGACATAATAGTCAATGATATCTTAATCATTGAAATAAAAGCTGCAGAAGGTTTATGTGAACAACATGAATTTCAATTAATCAATTATTTGAGAGCTACGGACCTTCAAATTGGCTTATTACTTAACTTTGGGAAATCGCCACAATTCAAAAGAAAAATTGTGAGTAGGGTGTTGAATAAATCTCAGTTCAACACAAGTACTTAAAACGAAAGTGAATTTAATCAACCAGACTCAATCCGCCCTTATCCGCAAAATCCGAGTCATCCGCGTTCAAAATTAAAACATTACTTAAACGTCATGCTTAAAATAGATATTCATACACATATCATTCCTGAAAACCTTCCAAAATTCAACCAAAAATTTGGGTATGGGGGTTTTATTTCTTTAGATCATCATAAGCCGTGTTGCGCTAAGATGATGATCGACGATCGTTTTTTCCGTGAGATCGAAGACAATTGTTGGGATCCCACTACCCGCATCAAGGAGTGCGACCACCACCACATCAACGTACAAGTATTAAGCACTATTCCTGTGATGTTTTCCTATTGGGCAAAACCAACCGATGCTTTAGAAGTAAGTATGTTTTTAAATGATCACATCGCTACTATCGTTCACGCCTATCCGAAAAGATTTATCGGCTTAGGAACAATTCCGCTACAAGCTCCCGACCTCGCCGTAAAAGAATTAGAACGTTGTATGAAGATCGGTTTGCGTGGCGTGCAGATTGGATCACATGTGAACGATTGGAATTTGAATGCTCCCGAATTGTTTCCTGTATTTGAGGCAGCACAAGACTTAGGCGCTGCGATTTTTGTACATCCCTGGGATATGATGGCGAAGGAGAAGATGAGCAAGTACTGGCTTCCATGGCTCGTAGGGATGCCGGCAGAAACATCATTGGCTATTTGTTCGATGATTTTTGGTGGAGTCTTCGAACGACTCCCTAAATTAAAAGTAGCATTTGCACATGGAGGTGGATCTTTCCCATCTTCCATCGGTCGTATCGAACATGGATTTAATGTGCGACCCGATCTTGTAGCGGTCGACAATAACATCAACCCCAGAGAATATTTAGATAAATTTTATTTGGATACGTTAGTACATGACCCATTGATGCTCGACTTCCTCATGAATTTGATGGGGCCTAATCAACTTGCATTAGGAACGGACTATCCTTTTCCACTTGGAGAATTACAACCCGGTAAGTTAATCGATTCGATGCCGTACGATGATAAAATCAAAGAAAGATTATTGAGCGGATCTGCTTTGGAGTGGTTGAGTTTGGAGAAATCATTGTTCCTATAGGACGTACAGCATTCAGAATTATATAGTTATTAAACTAAAACCTTTTTCGAAAAAATATTTTAATATGGCAAAAATTAATTTTAATCAAAAAGTTCCAACTTTGGGAACTTTTCATATCTTTGTATTATGAGAGTGATTGCAAAGAGAACGTTAAAAACTTTCTGGACCAAACACAAAGATTGTGAAGAACAACTTAAAACATGGTATAAAGAATGTGAAGAAGCTCAATGGCAAAGCCCAAGAGAAATCAAGCTAGATTATCCATCTGCAAGTTTCATAGAGGACAATAGAGTTGTCTTTAACATAAAAGGGAATAAATACAGAATCATAGTTAAAATAAATTATCACTATGGTATATTATGGATTCGGTTTGTTGGAAATCATTCTCAGTACGATAAAATAGACGCCTCAAAAATTTAATATCATGGATTGGAAAGTTATTAAAACCGAAAAAGATTACCAAAAAGCGTTATCTCGCTTAGAGGTAATATTTGAGTCGAAAAGAAACTCGAAATTAGGAGATGAGTTAGAATTACTTTCACTTTTGATTGATAATTATGAAAAAGATAAATTTCCGATTGATTTACCAGATCCTATTGAAGCCATCAAATTCAGAATGGAGCAACTCGGATATAAACAAAAAGATTTAGCGGAAGTGATGGGTCTAAAGAGTAGAGTGAGTGAAATTCTTAATCGAAAAAGAAAACTAACACTTGAAATGATTCGAAAGCTTAACGAAGTGTTGGGCATACCCACTGAAATTTTAGTGAAGGATTATTAAAAGCTGCAAGCTACAAGCTGCAAGCTGCAAATTAAAAAATCAATTCTGAATTCTTAATTCTTAATTCTGCATTAAAGCGTAAACACTCTCGACACATTAAATCCAATGCGGATTCCGCCATCGCCCCATTTCGTGTCGGTATATGGCAAGAATTGATTTTCGCTCAGTCCGAATGAATTGGTTACATGCATTTGGAACACGTGACCACCCGTTTCGATTTCAAATCCTAAGCCGAAAGAATCATAAAAGTCGCGATCGGTATAATCATTCATTCGATACGCATATTCTGCGGTGAGTGCCATGTGTTTTGTGAACTTGTAACGAAGAGCTCCTGAAAAACCATAAATATCATTCGCATCCTTCAACAAATCCGCCTGATTAATATGCACAAACCATGGAGCGATTTGAGCAGAAAAATTCGGTCCAAACTTACGACCAATAATTGCTTGGTAATTGTAGGAAAGTCGACTGTAGAAATGTTCATAACGATCGAAGCCCGTAACTTTTTTTAGAGGATCCTTCGCCATGGTGGCATACATTCCACCAAAGAGAGTAACGCTCAACGGCATTTCACCGCCTTCGGTTTGACGTAATAGGCGATACTTTAAAAATCCATCTAACAATTTCTGATAACTCGTTCTTCCGAATCCAACCATCAAGCGACCATCGTAACTATATTCTAATCCCAAACGAATACTAGCACCACCGTCGATTCCCCAAAAATCATCTACGCCGGAATTAACGACTCCAAAACGATGAGAAATTCTGAAATCAAGCGTACGTTTTCCAACGGTTTCAATCGTATGGAAATTAATGACACGCGTTGTTTTAAATGTAGCAAGTGTAATTACTTTCTGCTTTTCGGTTGCACTATTTAAAATGCTGTCTAAGTCTTCCTGCGCAAAAGCGGAGAAGAAAAAACAATTTAAGAATAATAAAATGATATAATAAGATTTTTTCATAGCGATTAATTATTCAATTTTCCTTCGTCGATCCATTTTTGAATAGTAGCAATTCTACAATTATCGAGTTTACCACCACCATCGGGCATAGGGGATGCGCCATTGATATGACGGATAGCATCCATCAAATTATCGCTTGCGGAACTTGAAATATCCAAATGTGTAACTAAAGGAATTCCACTTGCTGAACCTGTTCCATGACAAGAAGCAGCAGAACCACCTGTGCTGCCACAAAAAGTAGTAATAATTGGATTAACTTTCTGAGAAAAAGAAATGGTACCTGAAGTATCGCAATTTCCTATCTGTCCAAAATTAGGATCCAATTCCTCTACGTTATCGTAATAACATGACGACATCAAAAATAAGAATCCACTGAGGCTAGTAAGAACTAAATATGTTGATTTATTTCTATTCAATTTTTTCATAATGTACTTAGTTGTTTTTTGCGCCTTGCTCAATCCACCAATAAATTAATTTTGTGTTTTCAGGGCTCACTTCTTGATAGCCACTCGGCGGCATACGATGCTCTACAAAACCTCGTCGGGTAATGGATTGATACAATTTACTTCCAGGAGCGTTTCCTGCTTTGATGGAACCCATCACCTGATCATAGGTTTCGAAAGAACCAGGTCCTTCTGGATTATCTCCATGGCAACCGCTAAAATTACAGTGTGAAGAAATGATAGGTTGAACTTGCGTGCTAAAAGAAATTACCGGAACGTTGTCCAATTTGGGTTCGGTAGTACAAGAGGCAATTGCGATAAGTACAAAGAGAAAAATTATACTTCGAGGATGGTTTCTCATAATTTAAGGAATCTCACAAATTTATGGGTATTCCTTCGAATATTTCCTTATAAAAGTCAGTATCTAGCCTAATCCATTAACAATTAATTGCTAATAAAAATCATTTGAAAAAAATCAGTGCAAAGAAATTAGGGTAAAATAGCAATAGATTCCGTAATTTTGCCACTTAGAAACGAAACATGAGCGATGCTCTTCATCACGAGTGCGGAATAGCCCTCGTTCGATTATTAAAACCCCTTGACTTCTATCTGGAAAAGTACGGAACGGCCATGTACGGCCTGAACAAACTTTCTTTGCTGATGGAAAAACAGCATAACCGTGGACAAGATGGTGCTGGTGTAGCATGTATTAAGTTGGATATGCAACCCGGCGAAAAATACATGAGCCGCTATCGGTCGATCGAAAAGAATGCTATTGCGGATATTTTTGGAGTTATCAATGATCCCATACGAGAAATTCAAAAAAATAATCCAGAGAAATTAAACGATGTAAATTATCTAAAGAAGAATGCCGATTTTATGGGCGAACTTTTGTTAGGTCATTTGCGCTATGGAACTTTTGGTGGAAATAGTTTCGAAACCTGTCATCCTTTTCTTCGACAAAATAATTGGATGACAAGAAATTTAGTTGTAGCTGGTAATTTTAATTTGACCAACGTTGAAGAACTATTTAGAGCATCGGACAGCATCCGCGAGAGAAAGCGGACACGGTAACGGTGATGGAAAATATCGGACATTGGCTCGATGAGGAAAATGATTTGTTGTACTATCGATACAAGCAAGACGGTTTTTCGAAAAAGATATTAGTCCCATCATCGCTGAGAAATTAGATATTGGGAATATTCTTCGTCGCTCTTCTAAACTTATGGGATGGTGGATACATCATGGCAGGCTTACTCGGACATGGTGATGCTTTTGTTTTGAGAGATCCTTCTGGAATTCGTCCAGCCTGGTATTATGCCGATGATGAAGTGGTCGTAGTAACTTCTGAGCGTCCACAAATTCAAACTGCTTTTAATGTTCCCATTGAAAGTATTAAAGAAATTACTCCTGGAAGTGCCTTGATCATTAAGAAGAATGGAAAAGTTTTTGAAGAAGAAATTCGTGAACCACTAGAAAGAAAATCTTGTTCCTTCGAGCGCATTTATTTTTCGAGAGGAAGTGATAAAGATATTTATCGCGAGCGTCAAATGTTAGGCCGATTATTATGTCCTACATTTTAAAAGCGGTTGACAAAGATTTAAAGAATACCGTTTTCTCCTATATTCCCAATACTGCCGAAGTTGCCTTTATGGAATGATGAAAGGGATGGAAGATTATTTGAAAGAAGTAAAGAAGCAAAAAATTCTCGCGATGGGTAACAACATCGACGAGGAGAAGCTAGATGAAATTCTTTCTTATAAACCGCGCGCCGAAAAAATTGCGATCAAGGATGCCAAGCTTCGTACATTCATCACGAATGATAGCGACCGCACAGATATGGTTGCACACGTTTACGATATCACTTATGGTACCGTGCAGCAAGGTGTGGATAACTTAGTAGTGATCGATGATTCCATTGTAAGAGGAACTACGTTGCGCAACAGTATCATTCGTATGTTGGATCGATTGAGTCCAAAGAAAATAGTTATTGTTTCTTCGGCACCGCAGATCCGTTATCCCGCGATTAGTTTGATTGAAGAACGAAACATGGAGCATCTCATCGACTAGGTTTTTGAAGAATGCAAAGTGGAGTTGACAAAAGGAAATGACGCCGTAAATGTTGTCAAGAAAATTTACGCCCCTTTCACAGATGAAGAAATTTCTGCACGTGTAGCAAAGTTAGTTACACCCGATGGAATCAATGCCGAAGTAGAAGTAATTTTCCAATCCACCAATAATTTACACAAAGCATGTCCTGATCATAAAGGCGATTGGTATTTTAGCGGCGACTATCCTACTCCCGGTGGAAACAGAGTTTCATGTAAAGCGTTTGTGAATTATGTTTCGGGGTTGAATGAGAGAGCGTATTAATTAATTAAGAATTAAGAATGCAGAATTAAGAATTATTAGGAATTATCTATAGTACATTACTTATACTCCTGTATTAAAACTATCCAATTTTGTTCTCGCAGGCTATTGCAGATTGATTCACTATTTTTAGTGATGTGATTCCTGAATTAAATAAATCAATTTAAAAGTAATACACAGAGGTTATACAAATCAGCAAATTTGGAAGACGTTAAAGTTTAAGATAGGACCTTAAATTTTTCTTCTGCTTACAAACTTCTCAAATTCTTAATTCTACATTCTTAATTACCACAGCGTAATTATCTCAACAACACCAACTGACTATCTTCTTCTGCTTGCATCCAATGTTTTACATGTGGAGCAATTAAAATATACTCGCCCGCAGATAGTGGCTCTTTAAGTGACTGTTCATTCTCAAAAACTATCTTTCCTGAAACACACATTAACAGTGCGGGGACTTTAGTAATATGCTCCTTGAATTTTTCATTCTTGAGAATTTGAATGGCAGTAGCATTTCCCTCTTCCATTTTAAAAAATGACTTTGCAGAAACTGTCTTGTCTGCAGGGTGTTGTTCGCTTAGTTTCATTGGAAATATATATTAAATTGAATAAATGACTTTTCAATATCTCTAAAATAAGAAATTGCATCCTCCTCATCAGTTGCTTCAGAAAAAGAATTACATAATTCTATATAAGGGAGTAACCATTTATGCAATTCATCGTGAGCTTCGCCATGCATGGTGCAATTGGAAGTGAGTAATTCGAGATGATGTTGTAACTGAGTGGACAACTTCTGACAGTCCAATAAAGAGGGCTCCTTTAATGCTTTCACAGCACGCTCCATGTTTCGAAAGTGTACCATCATGTGATCATCCACTTTCCATTTCTCGCCGTTAATCAGTTTGATGGATTCGCCACTCTCGTGATCGTGTTCCTCTACTAACTTGGTTTCGTCTAAAGCCTTTACACTACTGCTATTTTGACATCCCATCAACAGAAAAAATGGAAAAGCCAATATCAGCAACGTGAAATTCCAATTAAAAGAAGGAGTCGTTGAAAACTTCATTGTATTACAATTATGGAGTAAGAATTAATTTTTGCGTTGCGCTTTCGTAAGATGTTTCGATGGTTAAGAAATAGATCCCTCCAAAAATCAATTCGTCAATTTCCTTTTCGAAGATGTGCTCCCCTACCTTTTGGTTATGAATTGTTTTTTCCTCCACCACTCTCCCATTCATATCCACCAATTTAATTTTTACATCCGTGTTCTTCACAAGATTATACTGAATGATGAAATTACCATCGTTTGGATTCGGATAAACCATCATCTTCAATGATCCAATGCTTTGTTCATTTAAATCATGAATTCCCTGAGTTGAATTTTTAATGTAGTACACTTTGAATATTTGACTCGTTGCTACACTCTGTGTACCTGTATTGATGAAAAAGATATTGGGATCATTGCTACTAATTCCTCCATAAATATATCCTAACAATGTAGTATCGGCAAGTAAGCTATCCTGTTTCAACACACCATTCGCAACACGCGTATTACTCTCTACTGGAATAAATTCAGAACTTGCTCCAAGATAGGCAGGCATTTCAATGGGCAATTTATACTCTGACATTAATCCACTACCATCACGAGTAACACGAGCAATCGTTTTCACAAAGGGTACATTATTGTCTTGTACCAAAATTCCAAGACTATCATAATACTGAGCGATACCACCAAAAAATAAAGTATGCATTTCATTTTTATTCTCTGCATAGATGGGCACCACTGCGCAATGGTAATGATTATAATATTGCGAGAATGCGTTGTTTACTGCATAGGTATTGCTATCAACATTCACACAATTCAAGAATGGCAAATTTATTCCGTGCTGAAACACGCCCGAGAAAGCAGTTATTCCTTCCGATCCATCGGGGAGAATTTGATGAACGACATTATAATCTCTTCGGTGTAAATTGACGGAATCAATAATAGGTGCATGATGATTAATTGAAATAGCTGTTCCACTATCATAGATATCAAATTTGCGAATCGCATCAGTATATTGCTGAAAAAAACCCGGGCCATGTGTAGGTCCCATTGGATTATATCTTCCAATAAAATTTTGTCCGCCTACTAAATAATAAGTAGAATTAATCTTTGATAAATGCCCGCCGGTTACTGCAAAAGAGGATCCGCAACTTGGCGGAAAAAAGAAGTAAATGGACTTCCATTCACCACTGCATCAATTACTGCAGGTACATCAATGGCAATTAAACTTGGGTAAGTGATATGATCTACGGCAGTATTACTATATCCATATCCACCTATACAATATAAATAATTCCCTTCTTGAAAAAACTCCATGTTTGTAGAACTCAATTGCTCTTGTAGTCCAACCGGCAAAGAAGAAATGGGTGCCGTCCACCTTTGCATCGATAAAGGATCTACAACAAAGATTTGATTATTATTTCCAGATGCTAGAAAGGAAGCGAATGGTTGACGTTGATGCAAGCCATCCAATCTACCTCCTACAATTAACCATTTGCCGTTATGTTGTCCATAAGCGTAAGATTGTATTCCACCCAGACCAGCAATGTTCAACGGTTCAATATATACACTGAATGGAGATGTTTGTGCAAAAACAGTTGAGCTCATTGCAATGAGCAAACTAAGTACAGTTGTTTTCATTTTAGGAATATTCATTTTCTTATTTTGTGAATTACTTTCTTGTTAAGAGTGTGAGAAGTGAATGAATCATTTCATTTCCGACACCGATTAAATCAAATTGAAAATTGGAAGCGCGCCATTTAAACATTTGTAATCGGAATGTTCCAATAACAATATGAATCATTTCTTCTGTTGCAATCGCATCTGTAAAAACACCTTTTTGTTGTCCTTCTACAATCACTGCTTTTACATGCTTCATTTTCACACCCATTATTTTTAGAATTACTTCGTTGATGCGCTGACTTTCTTCCATGAGTCCATCTGAAAAAACAGCAACGACATAACATGGATTCAAATTGAAAAAAGCGAATTGATTTTTAAAGATGGCTTCAAATTTTTCTTTTGGTGATTGGATATCTGAAACTGCATTTGTCAAACGAACATCCATACTCGTTGCCAAATATTGAAGCAGACTAACGATGATTTCTTCCTTACTCGCAAAATGCCGGTAGATCGCACTTTCGGAAAATTGCATTTCCTTGGCCAGATTTTTTATCGTCAAGCCTCCTGCTCCTGATGTAGTTAAAAGCTTACAAGCGGCTTCTATTATTTCCTGCTGACGATCGGTTATTTCCTCTTTCATTTTATAAATTGCACATTCGGATTTTAATACAATTTGCTCATAACTTATTGATATTATATCAAATATAATAAGTTAGTGAACGCTCACTCCACAAAGGTAAAGGAGAATAGCTCGCTTTGCAAATTATTTTAAACTAAATATGGGTTTACTGATAAAGGTCAGGGAATAATGCAGTCGCGAAGCTTCGCGAGCAGAATTATGAATTCAGAATTCCATGAGCTCATCACATGGTGAAAATTTCCTTTTCATATAAAGTAATCATAACAATCATTAAAATTGATTAACTCCTTGGAATAGCGAAAATCTTCCACTTCTTGGAATTTTAATCTGCCATCAAAATTATTTCCACAACTTTGAATCTATAACAAATTAGGAATTGATAAAAATCGTACTACCAATTCTGAATTCATAATTCTGCATTCTTAATTCCCAACGGGGTGCCACGTCGTTTTAATTTCTTGGGCAGCTAAAATTCTATACGGCGATAACATATCTTCTTTCGAAAAATCCAACACCCGTTTTACATTTAACGATGCGTTTTCTTGAATGAGCTTTCGTTGTGCTTGATCGAGATCAGAAAATAGAATGGCATTAACATCCATATGCGAAGAAGCGTGACCAATAAATTCTTTTTGTAAGCCGGTGATGATATTCACCACACCCCCTGGAACATCAGAAGCGTTTAATACTTCTGCGAAATCAACTGCCGTCATGGGATATTTTTCACTTGCAAATACAGTACAAACATTTCCACCGATGATCATGGGCGCGATTAAATTCACGATTCCTAGTAATCCTTGTTTCATAGGCGCCATTACCGTCACTACTCCTGTTGGTTCGGGATAGGAGAAATTGAAATGTGAACTCTCCACCGGATTCACGGAGCTAAATACTTGAATGTATTTATCACACCATCCTGCATAATATACCAAATTATCGATCGCACTGTCTACTTCTTTCTTAGCACTAGCAGCGGTGTCACCTTGCTTGGTAAGGATATCGACAAACTGTACTTTTCTGCTCTCTAAAGTTTCTGCGATGCGATATAAAATTTGTCCTCTGTTATATGCAGATTTGCTCGACCATCCTGACTGCGCTTTGCGATTGGAAACAATACTCTCGCGTAAATCTTTTCGAGATCCGCGACAAATATTGGCGATGATGTTTCCGGCGGCGTCCTTGAGTGGATAAATTCTTCCTGACTCTGTACGTGGGAATTTTCCGTCGATATAAATTTTATACGTTTTACGAACATCCAATCGTGATGTCGTTACGGCATGACCGTTAGTCGATCCGTTGGCAGATGTGGGTTTTATTTTTATAGCAGATTTCACTGCTGATTTAGCCGTTACTTTCACTTTAGCTTTTACTTTTGATGCTGTTTTTGTTGCCATCTCTTATTTGTTCTTGAAAATTATTAAGAAAGTTTTACATAAGGCATTAATCCATGGAGTCCGCCTTCACGACCCATTCCACTCTCTTTGTATCCACCGAAAGGACTTGTTGGATCAAACTTATTGTATGTATTCGCCCAAACCACTCCGGCTTTCATTTTTCCGGTGACATTAAAAATCTTCGCGCCTTTATCGGTCCACACCCCACCACTGAGTCCGTAAGGAGTATTATTGGCTTTCTCGATTACTTCTTCTACCGTACGGAAAGTTTGAATGGCTAATACAGGTCCAAAAATTTCTTCTTGTACGATGCGATGCGACTGTGCCACATTCATAAATAACGTAGGACGGAACCAATATCCTTTCGAAGGAATACTACATTCGGGTTGCCAACATTCTCCGCCTTCTTTTATTCCGGCATTCACTAAAGATTTAATTTTAGACAACTGCTCTTTCGAATTGATAGCACCAATGTCGGTATTCTTATCCATCGGATCACCTACTAACAGGGTGGATATACGATCTTTCAATTTGCGGACTACTTCCTTCGCAACACCTTCTTGAACAAAGAGTCGGGACCCTGCGCAACAAACATGACCTTGGTTAAAGAAAATTCCGTTGATAATTCCCTCTACAGCTTGATCAATAGCAGCATCTTCAAAAATAATATTAGCGGCTTTACCGCCTAACTCGAGTGTGTATTTTTTATTGGTTCCAGCAATTGCTTTTTGTATCAGTTTTCCTACATCGGTAGAACCCGTAAATGCAATTTTATCAATACCGGGGTGATTCACCAAGGCGGCTCCGGTTGCACCTGCACCAGTAATAATATTTACCACACCGGGAGGAAGTTCTGCTTCTTGAAAAATCTCCGCTAATTTCAACGCTGTTAAAGGAGTTGTTTCAGCTGGTTTTAACACGACGGTATTTCCACATGCAAGAGCGGGAGCAATTTTCCATGCGGCCATCAACAAAGGAAAGTTCCACGGAATAATTTGTCCAGCCACACCAATGGGGCTTGCCTTCTTTCCTGGAAATGCATAATCCAATTTATCGGCCCAACCGGCATAATAGAAAAAATGTGCGGCGGCTAAGGGAACATCAATATCCCGACTCTCGCGTATGGGTTTACCACCGTCCATACTTTCAATGACGGCCAACTCACGGGCTTTCTCTTGAATGATTCGAGCAATGCGATATAAGTATTTCCCACGCTCCGAAGCGGGCATCTTCGACCAGGTTTTATCATAAGCGGTACGAGCCGCTTTCACTGCTAAATTTACATCGGCAGCATTTGCATCCGCAATGGAAGCAATTTTCTTTTCAGTAGATGGATTAATCGTATCGAAATATTTTTTGCTTGATGGAGCAACAAATTTTCCATTGATAAACAAAGAATATTTCTCCTTCAATTGAATATGTTCCTTCCCTTCTGGCGCAGGAGCGTATTTGAAGTCGCCGGAAAAATTGAGGGGTTTTATTTTGATGGGCTTTTTCATTCCGAAATTTTTACGAAGTTAGGGAAAAAGATGTTAGTGGTTAGATGTTGGTTGTTAGATTTTAGGTGCTTTGACTTAGTTTAAACTAGCCAGATTCCCAAAAATGAAGAACCCCAGAGGGGTTCCACCTAATTAGTGAAGCGTAAAAAAAAATACAACCCAACCCCAGCGGGGTTGCACATCGTCGTTGAATATCGGCGTTTGTTCCCGAACGGTTGTGTGACCCCGCTGGGGTCAGGATAATAAAAATGAAATTCGTTTCTAATAAGGTTTGACCCCGCTGGGGTCGTGTCCATAAAATATAAACGTCGATTTGGAAATGATTAAATTAATCATTCAATAATTGCCTAACTTTAGATCCACATCCAATTAACCCATGCCACGACTCCTCCTACTTTTCATTTTATTCACGACGTCTGTTTCCGCTCAGTTCACAGACCGTTATTGGGTATTCGGAGATAGTGCAGCCATTGATTTTAAAAATTTGAGCAGTCCCCAACCTGCTATGAGTGTTTTGCAATCCGAGGCACATGTGCAAGTATTTGCGATAGTAATGGTGATTTATTATTTTATTGTGGATCTCCTTATGTTTATCAATGGAGATTACCAACGTTCAATTATACTTATGGATATGTTGTAAATAAAGCTCATCAGTTAATGGAAAAGGGTGATTCCATTGTTGGAACACTTTGGTATCAAGAAATGGTAATTGTACCAGATCCAAGCGATATTAATCGTTTTTATATTTTTTGTGCTGGTGTGACCAATGTAAAACAAGGATTGTTTTATTCGATTGTAGATTTATCATACAATGGAGGACTTGGCAAAGTCGTACAAAAGAATGTACAATTAAGAAATGATACCATTTGTGATGGCATTACGGCTGTTCGACACGGAAATGGAAGAGACTGGTGGGTGATAGCCCAAAGTTGGAAAACAATTCTTACTAATGATATTACAGCGTATCTAATAAATCCAAACGGCGTTTTTGCGAATACCACACAATTTATTGGCACTTTGACTACTTTAGATGGATTTAAAAGATTAAAGTATAATATTGATGGTAATCATATTTACAATGTTTCAGCAAATGGATTAATAAATCGTTTTGATTTTGACAGATGCACTGGTATTTTTTCAAATCCGATAATTTATTCTGGAATAAATAACCCGCATGATGATTATTTTGGCTTTGAAGTATCGCCTGATGAGAGCAAGTTATACACGTCACAAAATTTACAAACCTTAAATGGTGATACGAGTTATATTATCCAGTTTGATTTGAATTCGCCCAATTTCTTGGCGAGCGCGGATACATTAGGGACTTATCTAACGCCTGACATTTCTGGCTTATTGAAATTGGGGCCAGATGGAAAATATATGTTAAGCATAACTTGGGCAGGACCGGATACTTGTTATGATTATTTGTATTGCTATGGAACTGTGAATACAACTAATTCCAACCTTTCAGTGATCAATTACCCCGACAGTGGAGGAGCAGCATGTGATTACCAACCATTTTCATTTTATCTTGGAGGACACAAAGCATATTTTGGTCTTCCCAACAATCCGAATTACGAATTGGATACTTTACACGGTAGTACATGCGATACTCTCACATCCGTTGGCATACAAGACTTATTTCCTAAAAATAAAGAGTTAAAACTCTACTATGACAAAACATGGCAAACGGTTTTTGTGAATGCAGAAGAGTTGCAAGGGAGAAATGCAACATTAGAGTTTTATAACATCAATGGGCAGTTGATGGAAAGTATTTCATCTGAAACGGATGGAAGTTATTTTTCGAAAAGTAGTTTGTTTTCTTCGCAAGCCAATGGAATTTATATTGTGAGGTTGAGTACCGAGAAGGAAGTGCTGACGGGGAAGTTTGTGAAATGGTAGTTTTTATCGTAGGGGATTATTTGGTGAATATTGTTTGTAGTACGTTATAATGGGGCTTCTAGCTGCTGGCAGCTAGGGCATCTAAATAGCAATGAAATTATTCATCCTATAAAACGTTAAATTTAACACTAGAGGTCACTAGAGGACACTTGAGATCACTTGAAAACGAAGAAAACCTAGGTCAAAAACTTTTGTGCACTTTGTACTCTAATGACCTCTAGTGTTAAAAAAAAACAATAGCTTTTACGATAAATTCAATTAACCCATGCCTCGCCTACTCCTACTTTTCATTTTATTCACGACCTCCCTTTCCGCTCAATTCACGGATCGTTATTGGGCATTCGGTGATAGCGCTGGAATTGATTTTAAAAATTTGGCAAATCCACAACCAGCAAATAGTATTCTTCGAGTGCGCGGTACTTGTGCAAGTATTTGTGACAGTGCTGGTGATTTATTGTTTTATTGTGGTTCTCCTAATTGGGCTCAATGGCTTGCAATTAATAATATTTTTACAGATGGAACTGTTGTAAGTAAAATCATGTGGTTATGGAAAGCGGGGATTCACTTGTAGGTGCTGGATGGTATCAAGAAATGGCGATTGTTCCAGATCCTGGAAATAGTAATCATTTTTATGTATTTTCGGCAAGTCCGGTAGGGCCAGATCATGGATTTTACTATTCTATCATTGATTTATCATTTAATGGAGGGCTTGGAAAAGTAGTCCAAAAAAATGTTCAACTTCGCAATGATACTATTGCAGATTGTGTTGCGTTAGTACGCCATGGGAATGGAAGGGATTGGTGGGTGGTTGTTAGAAGTTGGAAAAATGTCCCCACAAATGATATAACTGCATATTTGGTAAGTCCTTCAGGTATTACAGCAACACCAACTCAGTATAAAGGGCCACAAGTTACCAATGCTTCTTTTTATCGTTTAAAATTTAATCCACAGGGAAGCCGATTATACAATTCTTGTCAGGTGGGAGCAATAGAGCGCTTTGATTTTGATAGATGTACTGGCTTGCTTACAAAAAGAAGAATTTACTCGACACCCAATGGACCAATTACAGGCTATTGGGATTTTGAAATTTCGCCAGATGAAACTAAACTCTACGCAGTGAGAACAATGCAAGGAGTACAGCAAAATATTTCTTATTTGATGCAATTTGAAATTGATACCGCTACATTTATTTCAAGTGCAAAATATCTAGGAACATATGCTGAGCCGGATAGAGGAGGAGCCTTAAAACGTGGTCCTGATGGTAAAATATATTTTAGTATATGGTCTGCAGTTGGTGATACTTGCTTCGATTATTTGCTTTGTCACTCAACATCAAATACAACCAGTGATAATATTTCTGTTATTAACCAACCTGATAGTGTTTACCCAGCTTGCGATTACCAACAGTTCAGCTTTTATTTAGGAGGCCACAAAGCTACGCAGGATTACCAAACAACCCTAACTATGAATTAGACACCTTGCACGGAAGTCCTTGTGATACCCTTACCACTGTTGGATTAAATGACTTATTTCCTAAAAACAAAAAGCTAAAACTCTACTACGACAAAACCTGGCAGACGGTTTTTGTGAATGCCGAAGAACTCAAAGGAAGAAATGCAATTTTGGAATTTTACAATATCAATGGACAACTGATCGATAGAATTTCATCTGAAACAGACGGAAGTTATTTTTCGAATAGTAGCTCTTTTTCTTCGCAAGCCAATGGAATTTATATTGTGAGGTTGAGTACCGAGAAGGAAATTTTGGTGGGGAGGTTTGTTAAATGGTAGGTTTAATATAAATTTTATTGGGGAATAAATTACGCTTCGTAAATTAAATTATTCCAAGCTACAAGCTGCAAGCTACAAGCTTCATGAGTGATTATTGATGTGAAAGCGTTATTGCCCCGAAAGGGAAGATGTTATTTCATAAGAACAAAATTATATAGGTGCTTAAATCGTCTTAAAGCTAGCTTCTTAAATTCCTAAACAATGCAAAAACTAAATACTTCTGAAATTACCTTGTAGCTTGAAGCCTGAAGCTTGCAGCCCACCAAATCCCGAGCGAAAAACAATATTCAAAAACAATCCCGTACGAAACTCAACTCATCAACTCCGCCAACACTTCATGCGAACGAATGCTGAATCCTTGGGTGTGGTGAAGTTCGAAGTAGGTGATGATGGCTTGGAGAATGTGTTTGCGTTCGTCGGCAGTCATTTTCATTTCGTGCGTGTCTTCGAGCGTTTGTTCGAGCAGTTCGTCGAAGCGCTGACTTAAATTATAATCGATGTAATAAGGGTGCATGGGTTTGCTTTCGCGAAAAACGCCTTCTTTTAAATCGAAGCAACGCGTATGGTTGGAAAATCTTCCGCTTGGATAAAATCCTAAATAGCGTGTAAGTTGTAAGCAAAATATTAAATGGAACCGACTGGTGGTTTCTGGATGGAGGTCGAGGATTTGAATGCTATGGTCAATGAATCCGAACAGATCGAGATTCGCTTCTTCTTCTTTGATGGAGCGATATAAAATTTCAGCGAGGAATAAGGCGACGGTGGTTTTGATAGTGTCGTAAGGAATATGAACTAACGGTGGAGATGCGGATACGTCAGACACGCGATGCAATCCACCTTGCTTTTTAAAGTACGCAACAATTTCTATGATGGTAAGCGGTTGAAAAAGATTGTTGGCAAAACGTGCCTTGGGTTTGCGTACGCCGTTCACTAAAAAACTTTGTAGCCCCATGGTTTCGGTGTAGGCTTTTACAATGATACTCGCCTCCGCGTAGGGGGTGATGTCGAGGACAATGGCGCGGGTTTTTTGGATCATAGGTTTAAACCCACCTTCACTTTGTTTCAGGGCGGGGCGCAGCGGGCGCTAAGTCCCGAAATCTGGGCGCTGCGGGCGCGGCGAAATTATTTAACGAGTGAAATCAAATCTTGACCGGTGTCTTTGCGGTAGTAGGCATAGTCGTAATTGATGTGGTGGGCGGCGGCGTATGATTTTTCGAGGGCATCTTCAATGGAGTTGCCGAGGGAAGTTAAGGCTAAGACGCGGCCGCCGTTGGTGACTACATCCTTTCCATTCATTTTCGTTCCGGCGTGGAAGACGATGGTATCGCCGGCTTGATCGAGATTTTTTATTTCGTAGCCTTTTTCAAAAGTTCCGGGATAACCGCCTGACACCATCACTACAGTAGTGGCAGTACGCGGATCAATTTTAAACTCAATTTTATCGAGATTTTGTGATGCAGTAGCTTGCATCAATGCCAAGAAATCATTTTGTATGCGCGGAACTACAGCTTCGGTTTCGGGATCGCCCATGCGGCAATTGTATTCGATGACTTTAGGTTCACCACCAACGTTCATCAATCCGATAAAAATAAATCCGATATAATTTATTTTCTCTTCGGCTAATCCGCGAATGGTAGGTTTAATAATTTGCTCTTCTACTTTATTTACAAATGATGCATCTACAAACGGAACTGGACTCACCGCTCCCATTCCGCCTGTGTTTAATCCTTTGTCACCATCACCGATTCGTTTATAATCTTTCGCCTCGGGTAAGATCTTATAATTTTTCCGTCTGTTAAAACAAACATGGACACTTCGATGCCATCCAAGAATTCTTCGATCACCACTTTCTCTCCGGCTTTACCAAACTTTGAATCGCCGAGCATGGCTTTCAATTCGTCTTTAGCATCTTGAAGATGATCGAGGATAAGCACTCCTTTACCCGCTGCTAATCCATCTGCCTTTAACACATACGGAGGACGCAATGTCTCCAGAAACTTATATCCCTCCTCTAACTTCGCAAACGTAAAACTCGCATAAGCCGCTGTAGGAACGCCATGACGCTTCATAAAATTCTTGCTGAACTCCTTGCTGCCTTCCAGCTGTGCACCCATCTTAGAAGGGCCAATAACAGGAATATGTTTTAACAAAGCATCTGCTTCAAAAAAATCAACAATACCATTTACTAATGGATCTTCAGGACCCACTAAAATTAAATCCACCTTATTCTCCAACACAAAAGTCTTGATACTTTCAAAATCGTTCGGTGATACATCAACGTTAGTTCCCAGCAAGGCGGTTCCAGCATTTCCGGGAGCAATAAATAACTGTTCACACTGCGCACTCATCGTCAACGCACGCGCAAAAGCATGTTCGCGGCCTCCGGAACCTAATAGTAATATTATTGACATCGCATTAATTTATTCTAAATTTTTATTTCAACCCGTATTATAAGTTGATGGATGCTAGATGCTGGATTCGCGAAGTTTCGCGAGGATGCTAGATACTTGATGCTAGTTTCTGTGGCGAAAGACTTTGTCTGTCTATTGCTGCTTTTTGTTGGCCTCGAGAGACTCAGCCAACCTTTTTACCTAAGTTGTCTTTGCTGCCTTTGCTGCCTGAGCTGGTCGAAAGCAGCTTGTCGAAGGCAGCTATTTGTTGGCCTCGAGAGCCTCAGCCAACCTTTTTACCTAAGTTGTCTTTACTGCCTTATCTTGTCGAAGGCAGCTAATGTGATTGAATTCACAATTATCTAATCCAATTCTTAATTCTTAATTCTTAATTCTTAATTCTTAATTCTTAATTAAAATTTTGGTGTTACCCCCATATTGTACAGCATAAAAGAATACGTATCGGCTACTTCATCGATGGTTTTGCTTAATGGTTTTCCGGCTCCGTGTCCGGCTTTCACATCTACACGAATGAGTACTGGATTCGTTCCCTTCTGATTTTCTTGTAATGTTGCAATGTACTTGAACGAATGTGCAGGCACTACACGATCATCGTGATCGGCAGTAGTGACCATCACGGCAGGATACTCAGCAGGTTTAATATTATGTAATGGAGAATACCCATACAAATTTTTGAAATGAGCTAACGTATCACTTGATCCGAATTCAACCACCCATCCCCAACCTACTGTAAACTTATGGAAGCGCAACATATCCATCACACCTACTTGCGGGAATGCAACTTTATACAACTCAGGACGCTGATTTACTACTGCACCAATAAGCAATCCTCCATTCGATCCACCTTGCACGGCTAAATATGGGGAAGAAGTATACTTTTCACTGATCAAATATTCTGCAGCGGCAATAAAATCATCAAACACATTTTGTTTCTTCAACAACATTCCGCCTTTATGCCATGCATCGCCGTACTCACCACCGCCACGAATATTGGCCATCGCATAAATAGCACCTTGCTCGAGGAGTGCAAGGCGTGTTGCACTAAAGCCTGGATTCAAATTCATTAAATCCACCATAAGCATACAACAAAGTAGGATTTTTTCCATCGCGTTTCAAACCCTTCTTATAAACGATAAACATTGGAACTTTTGTACCATCCTTACTTGGATAAAATACTTGTTCGGTAGTATAATCATCTGGATTAAACTTCACGCCCGATGAACGGAACTTCGAAACTTTTTTATCGGCAATGCTATAGCGATAAATGGTAGGCGGATAGGTAAAAGAAGTAAAGGTAAAGAACACTTCTTTATCGTCTATGTATCCACCAAATCCACCGGCAGTACCAATGGAAGGCAATTCCACTTCATGTTCTTTCACCCCTTCAAACGTATATTGATAAACGTGAGATGATACATCCTGTAAATAATTCAAAAATAATTTTCCACCAGCAGAAGTAACATTTTCCAACAAAGATTTTGTTTCAGGAACCAATACATTCCATTGTTTTTCATAATCCATATCTTGATTGAAAGAATTTAAATCGAGGGAAATTAAGTGATTATTGGCAGCGCCATGATTGGTACTAACAATCACCTTACTTCCTAAATTCTCCACCACGCCATATTCATAATTAAATCCGTTGAACAACATTTTCGGAGTCATGTTGGGTTGCGTCAAATCCTTAAAAAGAATTTGCGTCCCATAGGTTCCTTGCGATACATAGATAAAAAGATATTTTTCATCTTCCGTCACTTGTGAACCATAATAACGCAATGGATTTTCCTTATCGGTATAAATCATTTTATCGGCATCTTGCTTTGTACCCATTTTATGATACCAAATTTGGTGATTCTCATTCTTCCCACTTAATTCAGAGCCTTCTGAAGGTGCATCATAACGTGCATAAAAAAATCCATCTTTATACCAAGAGGCACCACTGAACTTCACCCACTTCAATTCGTCGGTTAAAACTTTCGCTCCTTCTACCTGCATCACTTTAATCGTTTGCCAATCGGAACCACTTTCATTAATTCCGTAGGCGACATATTTCTTATCGTGACTAAATCCAAGTAAGCTAATGGCTGCTGTTCCGTCCTTCGACATTTTATTGGGATCGATAAACACCATGGGTGTACCCTCAATTCCTTTTTGATAATAAATCACCGATTGATTTTGCAAACCATCGTTCTTACTGAAAAAATAAAAATCGCCTACTTTACTTGGCGCCGAATATTTTTCATAGTTCACAATTTCTGTTAATCTCTTTTAAATCCATCACGGAATGGAATTTTGAAAGATAATCGAAGGTGACCTTATTCTCTGCTTCTACCCACTCCTGTACCTCATTAGCCGTATCTATTTCCAACCAACGATAAGGATCATTTACCTTAGTCCCATGATAATCATCGACAGTATTTCCTTTCTTCGTTTTGGGATAAGTCAATGACTGGGAGGACGCATTTAAGCCCAGAAATGTAGAAACCATACAAATAGCAACAATTATTTTATAATTCATAAGATTGAAATTTAGATTTCAAATTTAGTCAACCTTTCCCGATTAAAGGCTCAACAAATGTAATTTAATCAAAAAAAACTGAATAAGAATCCATAATCCTTCTATCATAGTTCGAACAGAACAAGGATATTCAAGAGAAAAATTAGGAATACTTTAGTATGAGGAAGGTTACTTCATTTTTAAGTCCTTTTCGTTCAATGTAAAGCTCGATAAGATAACACCTGATCGATCAATAGTCACCATTTTCAGCGAGCGATTACCTTGAGGACCACTCACATCAAAACGACCAAAATTATTAGCAGTAACTAGGGTGCCATCCACACGATTAGGATTTGCTTTTTCCTTATCGCTCAATGTACGTGGGCGAGAAGTAAGTGCTGAGCAAGTAAAGTCATACATCTTATATCCCCCTTTCGGTTGATACGTGATCACCTCTGAAAAATGTCGGTCGCCCGATAAAAACACGATGCCTTCAATTTTATAAGAGACAATAAAATTCATCAGCTCTGTAAATTCACAAGAATAATTTCTCATATACTCAGTTCCTCCTCCCAAATTGAGCACTTGATTTCCAACGGCGATAAATTTAAATGTAGCATTTGAACCGAGCAACTTATCCTTCAGCCAGGATAATTGTACCGCGCCAAAAAATTCCTTTTCGCAATTAGGTTTTCCTCCGATCGAATCCTTCAAAAGATTTGGAGCACGATGGGAACGATCATCCATCAGGAAGAAATCGCAATCACTCCAGGAAAAAGATGAAAAAATTCCATTGTCCCATTCTGTACCGTATGATTTGTTTCCCCAGTAGTTTTTAAAAATTTCTTGCGATGAAGATTTTAATTCAAATGAACGATCGAAATTATCGCCTCCAAAATCATGATCATCCCAAATCGCATAATTAGGTCGTGAAGCAAGTATATCCGACAAAACAGGAGATCTTCTTTGTAATGAATAACGATAATTAATTCCTGCCTTAGAACCATAATCTGAAGGGCGCAAATACACATTATCGCCCAGCCATAAATTAAAACTGGTGGCCATAGATGCCATCGTTCTTAAGATGTATGTATCCTGACCGTAAGGATCTCCCTGTATATCTAAAACCGGATCATTAAAATACATACATGAACCCGCTAAGAATGAAAAATTATATGGATCTGCTTCTGGATTTGCCTGATGTGGCTTCGTGGTAAATGCATTCATTCGGGATGCAGGAATTACTTTACCATTTAATAATATTTCAAAATGATAGGTAGTATTCAACTTTAATTTTACCAACTCAAATTTTATCGGATTATAAGGACTACCTAAAACACCGTAATAATCCATTTCATAGAAATACTCGGTATTATCTTTTTCCCAATAACGCAACATTGCTGTTTTCACGGATTGGTTCACCTCATACCATATCAAAACCGAACGATGTTCACTATAACCGAGCATGGGACCGGAAATTAACAAGGGCTCCGTTTGCGCTTTCGCAGGTAAAAAGGGTATGCCAACAAGCATCGGCAAGAATAGAAATAGACTCAATAATTTTTTCATAATTCTTTACTTGAAGAGGTAAAGGTACAAAACACATTACAATTGTCTAAATTTCTAAAATCTATTGTTCTCCTAAGTGTTTGATTTGTAGAAGTGAGACTTTTTGAAGAGAACATTCTCCATTAAAATTGCACACTAAATTTAGGCACTCCTATTACACTCAACTTTTTACAAAAGAATTTGAAAAATTCCTTAACTTGGTCAAGAATTATGAAACCAATATTTACGAGTTTATGCCTACTATTCTTATTAGTTGGCGGTTCAATAAAAGCACAAACATTTAGCGCAACTGGTGGAAATATTCCTGACAATGGACCGGCGGTACGCTTTCCCCTTTTTGTAAGTGGTTTACCTAATAGCATTGACTCTTCCTTCGGACTTATTAACGTTTGTATCAACATCACACATACTTACGACCGTGATTTACAAATTTGGCTCATTGCTCCCGACAGCACCTATATTGAGTTAAGTTCAAGAAATGGTGGTTCAGGAAACAATTATACGAACACCTGTTTTTACGACACGGTTCCTAATTCCATCTTAAATGGAATGGCACCTTTCAATGGATCCTACCAACCAGAAAGTCCGATCAATATTGTAAATAATTCACAAGACCCAAATGCAGTTTGGCAACTTTCGATTCGCGATGTAGGAGCGACGGATGTTGGTACACTCAATAGCTGGTCCATCACCTTTGGCAACAATCCTCCACCTGCTTTCTTGGTGACTTCTTCAAACCTTCCGATTATAAAAATAAACACCTACGCTCAAACAATTTTGGATGATCCCAAGATCTTTGCCAACATGCAAATCATCGATAACGGTCCGGGGATACGAAATTATGTTTCCGATATCCCTACGATGTATAATGGAAATATCGGCATTGAATTGCGTGGTTCCAGCTCTCAAGGTTTTCCAAAATTATCATTTGGTTTAGAGACATGGGATTCATTGGGAAATGATATGGATACTTCCCTCTTTGGCATGCCGAGTGAGAGTGATTGGATTTTGAATGCAAATTATCCTGACAAGACCTTCATGCGAAATGTATTGGCGTATGATTTATCAAAATCGATGGGGTACTATTCTTCTCGGACTCAGTACTGCGAATTGTTTCTCAATGGGCAGTATAGGGGGATTTACATCTTCATGGAAAAAATAAAACGTGATGATGGTCGCATTGACATAGCTAAGTTAACTGCTGCGGATACCACTGGGGACGATCTAACGGGTGGGTATATACTAAAAGTGGATAAAACTACTGGATCAGCAGGAGGTGGATGGAATTCACTTTACAATCCAATCTCCAGCACCATCAAACCTTTAATTCAAGTCGAGTATCCTGATGTGGATGATATTTTACCTGTGCAAACCAACTATATTAAAGCATTCCACGACAGCTTCGAAATCGCTTTGAACGGTCCCAACTTCACGAATCCTGCCACAGGGTATCGACACTTCTTGGATGTAGCTTCATGGATCGATTATTTCATCATCAACGAGCTAAGTAAAAGTGTAGATGGGTATCGCATCAGCACCTTTTATTATAAAGATAAAGACAGCAATGGTGGACTTCTGAAGATGGGACCTGTTTGGGACTATGATATTGCCTGGGGAAATGCCAACTACAACGGCGGTGATATTATCACAGGTTACGCTTATCAATTCAACAGTCCTTCGGCCGGACAACAAGTTCCATTTTGGTGGAACAAACTTTTACAAGACCCGTACTTCGCGAATACCTTACGTTGCAGATGGAATAACTTAAGAACGAATTTACTTTCCACCGTCAATTTATACAATTGGATTGACAGCGTTGGCGTAATTTTAGATGAGAGTCAGGCTAGAAATTTTGTGCAATGGCCAATTTTAGGAGTGTATGTATGGCCTAACCCCACTCCTATTCCCACAACGTATTTAGGTGTGAAGCAAGAATTAAAAGGTTGGATTGTCAATCGTGCGGCATGGTTAGATGCTAATCTGCCGGGGAATTGTTCGCTTGCTGGATTGGGAAATTTAAACGAAACTCGAACTAACCTTATCGCCTATCCGAATCCGGCAACAGAAAGTACTTGGTTGTTGTTACCTGAAAATTTAAAAGGATTAGCACAATTGAGTTTTTACAATGAGCTGGGACAAATAATAGCTTCCGAAAAAATTACGCTACAAGGGAAAGAACTTTATATCGATGTGCAGCATTTGAATCAAGGACTGCATTTGATTGAATTGAGGCAGGGGAATGTGGTGTATCGGACGAAGTTGATGGTTGCTTACGAATAAGATCATTGGTGGATGGAATTTGTCGCTCGCTTAATGGGGCTTCTGGCTGCTAGCTTCTAGCTGCTGACATTAACTTATAGTTTATTCCTTCAACTAATAATGTCATACTTGTCTTTTTGTTTGACTAAATCACAGTAGCTAATAGCCAACAGACAGAATCTAGTTTGATCTGAGTTTTGAAATATAACTATTGATCATTCTGTGAATCTGATCTAGTTTTACTAATAAATTTTCATGTTCAAGATCATTAATATAGTTTAAACGATGACATAAATGAAGTTGAGTTTCAAGTTCAAATGAAGATCCCAGTGCAATTTCAACAAATCGTGCTTTGTCTTTTTCTGATTGTCTTGAGCAACCTTCTGCAATATTAGATGGTATAGATACGGAACATCTCTTCATTTGATTTGTTAATCCATAAATTTCCGACACGAGTAATCTTGTACTTAATTTATAGGTTTCTTCAACTAATTCAATACCCAATTCCCAAATTTTTAGTTTCTTAAAATTTATCATATATTAGTTTTTTGCAAAGGTGAGATGCTAAAAACTATTAGTCGTATAATAAACATTTATACTCGTTTGCAAATAACAAATCGCGCTTAATCCTTAATAATCAACTAGAATAATTTCCAAAATTAAAGAGTGAAAAACAAAATGAACGAAAAGAAAATTCTTTTTACAAAATTATCTATCAGCTAGGACCTATTATTCAATAGCTAGTCGCGAGGCTTCGCAAAAAGCCAGAAACTAGAAGCTAGAATCTAGAAGCTAGAAGCCAATAGCCAGAAGCGGAGAATAATTTAAATGAAAGACAATCTCGTTTCTACGAACCGCTAATCCAGCTTCAGTACTGCCAAAAACGCTTCTTGCGGGATCTCTACAGAACCAACTTGGCGCATGCGTTTCTTTCCTTCTTTTTGTTTCTCGAGAAGTTTACGCTTACGCGAGATATCTCCACCGTAACATTTTGCTGTTACATCTTTACGTAAAGCCTTCACCGTTTCACGTGCGATGATCTTTGCACCGATAGCGGCTTGAATCACAATTTCAAACTGCTGACGAGTCATCAACTCTTTCAATTTTTCACAAATCTTTTTACCAAAAGTAAAAGCATGATCGCGATGAATTAATGCAGAAAGCGCATCAACAGGTTCGCCGTTCAATTTAATATCTAAACGAACAAGATGACTTGCACGGTATCCGATCATATGATAATCGAAAGAAGCATATCCTTTAGAAATCGACTTTAGTTTATCGTAAAAATCAAAAACGATTTCTGCGAGTGGCATATTAAATACCAATTCAACGCGATCTGTAGTCAGGTAACTTTGATTTACAATATCGCCGCGCTTATTAATACAAAGACTCATTACAGGTCCAACGAAATCCGCTTTCGTGATGATCGATGCTTTGATGTAAGGCTCTTCTATACGATCGAGACGGCTTGGATCGGGGAAATCACTTGGATTATTTACGACGAACTCATCTCCATTCGATAAATAGGCAAAATACGATACGTTAGGAACCGTAGTAATTACCGTCATGTCGAATTCTCTTTCCAAACGCTCCTGAATAATTTCCATGTGCAACATTCCCAAAAATCCGCAACGGAAACCAAAACCTAAGGCGGCTGATGATTCTGGTTCGAAAGTGAGGGATGCATCGTTCAGTTGCAACTTTTCGAGAGAGGCGCGAAGCTCTTCATACTCGTCGGTATCGACCGGATAAATTCCAGCGAAAACCATTGGCTTCACATCTTCAAATCCTTCTACTGCGGTTAATGTTGGTCGAGCAATATGAGTGATCGTATCCCCCACCTTTACTTCCTTCGCGTTTTTAATTCCGGATATGATATAACCTACATCACCGGTTTTTACTGTATCGCGCGGAACTTTATCTAACTTAAGAATACCAATTTCATCAGCATGATATGCCATATCGGTTGAAACAAACTTCACATGATCACCCTTTTTAATTTCACCATCCATCACTTTAAAATAAGCGATAATTCCGCGGAACGAATTAAAAACCGAATCGAAAATCAATGCTTTTAATGGAGCAGTAGGGTCGCCTTTCGGAGGTGGGATTCGGGTCACGATCGCTTCCAAAATCTCCAATACTCCCATTCCTGTTTTTCCAGAAGCCGCTAGAATTTCATCGCGATCACATCCTAAGAGATCCACAATTTGATCCTTCACCAATTCGGGCTCGGCGCTGGGGAGGTCTATTTTATTCAAAATCGGAATGATCGTCAAATCATTTCCCAGTGCTAAATACAAGTTCGAAATCGTTTGTGCTTGAATTCCTTGCGCGGCATCCACGATCAAAAGAGCACCTTCACAGGCTGCTATAGATCTAGAAACCTCATAACTAAAATCCACGTGACCGGGGGTATCAATTAGATTCAAGGCATAATTCTTCCCATTCAAGGAATAATCCATTTGAATGGCGTGACTCTTAATCGTGATTCCACGCTCGCGCTCTAGGTCCATATCGTCCAACACTTGAGCTTGTAAATCTCTCTTAGACACTGTGTTAGTATATTCTAAAAGACGATCGGCCAGGGTCGACTTACCATGATCAATGTGTGCGATGATGCAGAAATTCCGGAAATGTTCCATAGGTGCGCGAAGGTACGAAACAGAAGCTTGCCATTTCGAATCATTTTTAGGGAGAAAGAGGTTCTTTACAAAGTTGCTGCTATCGAAAGCCTCTGGCAACGACTTTGAAACCTAACTCCTATCTCCTTGGAAAACATCTCAACTCCCATCTCCCCTTAAGCACGTCCTTCCCTAAAGTACAAAGTTCCACTTTGGCTATAGGGTTCCGTCCAACTATAGGGCAAGGCATATCCTAACATCAATTCTTAAACCTGATTATTAGTAATTTAGCAAACTCTTAAGTCCCTTATGCAACCTCAAACTCGTAAATTGCATCTATGTCTTTACAGCGTCCTTTAGAAATGACCGATGAGCAAATACATGAAGCCATACTTCGCGAAGATGCTTCCGCTCAGCGGTTGCTCTACGAGAAATTCGCGAGGAAGATGTTTGGAGTTTGTTTACGCTACACCAAGCAACGAGAAGAGGCGGAGGATCTGTTACAAGAGGGATTTATAAAAGTCTTTCAAAAAATTAGTTCTTACAAAGCGGAAGGTTCCTTGGAGGGATGGATTAGAAGAGTGATGGTAAATACCGCCTTAGATCATATTCGACAACAGAAAATGTTATGGAGCGATTTGACGGAGGTTCAAGAAGAAAGTGAAGAACCCATCATCGGAAATGAACTTGGAGCGGCCGAATTAATGGCCCAATTACAAAAGTTACCCATGGGTTACAAAACCGTTTTCAACCTCCACGCTATCGAGGGATATTCGCATAAAGAAATTGGAGAGATGTTGGGCATCAGCGAAGGAACCAGCAAATCACAATACTCCAGAGCCCGAAATCAGCTCATGATTTTAGTAAACGAGTTAAACAAAGAAAGTATTTATACCAACAAATAAAATGAGTCGCTTCGAAGATCAGTTCAAAAACGCCTTCGACCATTTCGAACCTGAAGTGGATCCGAAGCTCTGGCAGCAAATCAGCCAAGAGCTTCCTAGCGCACCTCAAAATCCAGGAGCTCAAGGCGCTGCAGGATCTGCAGGAAAAGGCATTTTAGCACAGTTGGGAATTAAAGGAGTAGCCGCAATTTTGACAGCTGCTAGTTTAACTGTTTTAGGAGTTAATTATTTACTCAACAAAAACGACAATACCGCACCCACAAATGTGCCAACCATTGGCAACGAGCAAACCATCGTAAAGGAAAACGTAGATGAAACTTTCCAACCATCTGCACCCAAAAACACACCAACTACTTCCGAAGAAAAGACTGAACCATCAGTAAATCCATCAGAACAAAAAGTCATTAACACATCAAAAAGAAAATAAGAATAACATCGGTTCTAAAATCACGATCGAAAATGCGTTGACCGGAGATTTTGGCAAGGGACAAGGGGAATCTACCATTGACAAAGATTCCCCTTCACCCATTTCAACCGTTAAGAACACAGTGGCGACAAACACAATGCCGAGTTCAAATACGATTGTTGGCGAACCCAAGGTTAATCCTTCAATCCCATCCCCTACTGACATTAAAGTAAATCCCGTGTTAATTCTTTCTACTACTGGTGGATTTGCGCCCCTAACTGTGACGGCTTTGACCAATCAAACTGGAAATGTAAATGCAATCTTTGATTTTGGAGATGGCAATTCTAATTCGATAGGTTCAACGGCTAGCACCACTTATAATGATCCTGGTAATTATACGATTACATGTAGAATTGATGATATTTTATTAAATCAAAAAGTAACTGTTTTTGGGAAAGTTCCCACCGCCTTTAGTCCTAATGGTGATGGCATCAACGACCAGCTAACGATTTCAAAAGATGCTGATATTGAGGTAGAAATTAGAATTTTTAATAGGTATGGCAAATTAATGTTTACCGGCAAGGGGAATAACATCTCTTGGGATGGAACATTTGAGGGCAGAAATGCAGAGGCAGGTACTTATTTATACGATATCTTTGCCACCTCTGAGGGGGGTAAAACAATCAAGCAAAAAGGAACTTTACACTTATTCAGATAAATTATACTATGAAAACCAATCCAAACTATACGGTCATGAAAAAACTGTTTACTCTCTTTGCAATGGCATTATTTGCCTTGCTTTTAACCCCTGCAACCACCGAAGCGTCACATATGGCGGGTGTGGATATCACGTATGAATATACGGGGACACCAAACACTTACTTGGTACGATTAAAATTCTATCGTGACTGCGATGGTATCTCGGCACCTACTCAAGTAACTATTTGCTGGTCGTCATCTACACTGGGTTTAAGTGGAACTCAAGTAGCACCAAATGTGGCTACTACTCCAGTTCCAAACACACCTTGTGTAACCGCTACTCCTACATGTCCTGGAGGTTTAGGAGATATTGAAGAGTACATCTATGAAACCACCATTACGCTTCCACAACCAGCTACCGATTGGGTTTTCTCATGGTACGACTGTTGCCGCAATGGAGCTATTACAACATTACAACCAAATGGTATGTATAACAGTTGCACACTTGATAACGTTATAGCACCTACTAACTCTTCACCTTATTTCTTGAACTTAGCTTATACTCGTTTTTGTGTGGGCAATCAATTCTTCTATGATCAAGGTGCCGTTGATGTGGATGGTGACTCATTAGTTTTCTCTTTAGTTTCAGCTGAGGACGGTAATGGAACATGTCCATCTGCTCCTTTTCCGAATACATATATTGCACCCTATTCGCCTACCAATCCGTTGGCTTCATCGATTCCCATCACTATAAATTCAAGTACCGGTATTATTAATTTTATTCCATCTATCGTTCAAGTTGCTGTTATTTGTGTTTTAGTACGCGAGTATCGTAACGGGTTATTAATTGGACAAGTGAAGCGAGATATTCAAATCAACATTGTTCCTACTTGTAATATTTTCATTCCAACAATTAACGGAAATGTATTAACAAACGGGAACGGTAATCTTGTTGCAAATTGTAATGATTATTCAGTAACTATTCCTTTCAGTGTTGCCTACCAATGTGCTTCTGCAGTACCTTCCGATTTCCGTGTTATCAATCCGTTAGGAATTCCTAATCCACTGGTTAGTGTTACTCCTGTGAATTGTGCAAATGGACAATCCGATTCTTTAACGGTTACTTTCTTAAATCCATTAACTGTAGGTGAAACTTACTTATGGGTAAAACGTGGATTTGATGGCAATACTTTGTTGTCAGAATGTGGATCAGAAATTCCGGAGTTTGTGGACACCGTTCGTATCTTAGTAACAGACAATAGTTTATGGTCTCCAACTCAAGACACTTTAGGATGTTTGTTTAATTCATTCTCGGTTACTTTGGCGGATAGTATTTACTGTTTGTCGGTTTGCCGATGGTTCTGACTTCCTTTTAGTGGATGCAAATGGAAACAATTTACCAATCGGAAGTGCTTATGGATATTGTAATCCTAATGGCACAAAAACGAATAGAGTTTAATTAATATGGCAGGTAATGCTTCAGGAGTAGGTCCACTTTACCTTCTTGTTAAAAATGGAGGTGGATCAGATGGCAACACTGTCGCAAATGATTGTGGTCGATTCTTACTGAGTACGGATACGCTCGCAATTTTTTATGTTGACAATTTTATTCCAGTGAATTTAGGTTCTGATTTAAACATCTGCAGTTTTGATCCTATTCCAACTCTTGACTGTGGTTATCAAAATTTGAGTTACCAATGGTTCGACCAATCAGGAGCTATTGCAGGCGCTACAGGTCAAACGTATACTCCAACAGTTAGTGGAGTTTATTCAGTAGCGATTAATAACGGTCCTAGTTGTACTGGTGCAGACACAGTAGCCTTAACAATAATTCCGGCACCTTCCGATAACCTGGGAAGTGATTTAACTCTTTGTGTAAATGATCCATTACCAACGTTAGATGCAGGTAATCCTGGTGCAACTTACCAATGGTATTTAAACAACGTTGCAATTTCTGGTGCCACGCTGCAAACGTATACCCCTTCTGGTCTAACGCCTGGAGTATATACTTTTACAGTAGAAGTAAATACTGGAAATGTGTTATGTATTGGTAGTTTTGATATTGTGATCACTACTACAAATGCATTTAACGTAACCTTGAACAATCAAACCATTTGTGATATTTCTTCAGCTTATCCTTTGTTAGATGCAGGTAATCCTGGAGCTCCATCTTATCAGTGGTTCTTAAATTCTTCTCCTATTGCTGGAGCTACTAGTCAAACCTATCAAACCATGCAAGCAGGTACTTACAGTGTGCAGGTTGGAACAGGTACTTGTGCTGGAAATGCTAATATGGTATTAACAGTGAATGCAACTCCTGCTGTGACATTAGCAAATTCAACGATTTGCGATTACGATGTTATTCCTACGTTAGATGCTGGAACCCTCAGTAACGCCACCTATCAGTGGTTTAATGGAGGTACTTCAATTGGCGGAGCAACCAATTCTACTTATACTCCTACTGGAGCTGGGTCGTACAGTGTAGATGTTACGATTCCTCCTGGATGTACTGGTTCAGGAAACATGACTTTAACCATCAATGCTGCTCCCGTGTTTACTGTTTCGGATCAAGACATCTGTTCTGACGGACAGGCTAACTTAGATGCAGGTATTGCAGGCGCTACTTATGCATGGTCGAATGGAGGAAACACTCAGGCTATTACTACGAGTGCCGCCGGAACATATTCTGTTGTTGTCAGCTTAAATAACTGTTCAGCTACTGATACAGCAATTGTAACTGTTTATAATTATCCTGTAGCTCCCACTGTAGCTTGTAATCCAGGAACAAGTCCATATAAGTTCGTTTATGTTTGGACTGCCGTAGCAGGAGTTGCCAGTTATGAAGTGAGCGAAGATGGTGGTGTTACATGGATACCAGCAAATCTTCCTTCAGGTCCAGAATCTCATGGTGTAAACGTGACTATCCCAGACTTCACTGTTCGTGCTATTGGAAGCGGATTATGTAAAACAGGTGCTGCTTCTGATCCTACTGCATGTGAGGTTACGATTCCGAATATCTTCACACCAAATGGTGACGGTAAAAACGAATTCTTTGAAATAGATAATATTGAGCAATATCCTAACAATAATGTTCAAATCTTCAACCGTTGGGGTAAAGAGGTGTACAACGAAGGTGGATACAATAATTCTACAAAGAAATTTGATGGTAAAGATTCTCCTGATGGTGTATACTTCTACATTGTTGATTTAGGAAATGGTGTTAAAGCAAAAGCAGGAACTGTTACGATCAACAGATAAATAGTTAATGATTTTTGATAGAGGCTGTCTCTTTGGAGGCAGCCTCTTTTTTTTAACCCATCCTCTTCATTCGTCATTATTTTCCCACAGATCTGACTTTAAAAGCAATCTCCTTTCCTCTCGTATTTGTGTTTTATGCACTTTTGCAGTGAATCTTCGTAGAACAATATTTCACATTCTACGTTAAAGCATGATTGAATCTCGTATTTATGAAAGTAACTGAACACCTACAAAAAGCGGCCGGCAAAACATTATTCTCCATTGAAATTCTTCCTCCTTTAAAAGGTAGAAGTATGCAAGAAATTTATCAGGGAATAGATCCACTTCTTGAATTTAACCCCAGCTTTATTGATGTTACATATCATCGCGAAGAATACGTTTACAAGAAACGTCCAGATGGATTTTTGGAAAAGAAATCAGTTCGAAAGCGTCCAGGAACAGTTGGAATTTGTGCAGCCATCATGAATAAATATGGTATTGATGCGGTGCCTCATATAATTTGTGGAGGCTTTTCTAAAGATGAAACCGAAAATGCATTGATCGATTTGTCATTTTTGGGAATTGATAATGTTCTTGTGTTGAGAGGAGATTCTATTAAAACCGAAGGAAGTTTTGTACCTGAACCCGATGGTAATGCTTATGCCATCGATTTATTAGAACAAGTCGTGAGTATGAACAAAGGACAATACCTTGATGATGATTTGCAAGGTGTGGCTCCAACAAAATTTTGCATTGGTGTTGCAGGTTATCCTGAAAAACATTTTGAAGCACCCAACATGCGCACCGATTTAAAATACTTGAAAGCAAAAGTTGATGCGGGTGCAGAGTACATCGTCACACAAATGTTTTTTAACAACGAAAAATATTTTGAATTTGTAAAAGCTTGTCGTGAGATGGATATCAATATTCCCATTATTCCAGGCATCAAAGTGTTGACAACTAAAAAACAGTTAACAGTACTTCCCTCTATTTTTCACATCGATATTCCAGACGATTTAGAAGATGCAATTGAAGCGACGAAGACCAACGAAGACCTAAAAGAAGCAGGTATTGAGTGGACTATCCAACAATGTAAAGAACTAAAAGCGGCCGGTGTTCCATGTATCCATTTTTATACAATGGGAAATTCGGAGATTTGCAGACGTGTTGCTTCGCAGGTATATTAGAAGAAATTAGATAGATATTGGTAGGTTGGTGAGGAAGAAAGACTCTTCCCATTTTTATAATGATTTATTGAAGTAAAATTTAAGAATAAAGTTAATTGATTTGAATTCTCAAAATATCATACCTTTGTTCATTAAATAAATCCTATGAAAAGTTACTTCTCTATTTTCATTCTTTTACTCGTTTCAATTCAGTTGAAGAGCCAGCAAGCTGCAAATTTAATTTCAGGTAATGTAAAGGAAACTCAATCGAAGTATTCTATGTTTGGTGTACCTTGTTTTCCAAATGTCTTTTGGGGAACTGGTGGATTTGGAGGAGGTACAGTAGATGAACTTATGATTTCCGGAAGTTCAGTTGTTGTCGTAAATGCTGCAGTCGTTACTACTAATTCTGCTGCTGATTTAGCATATTGTAATAATCAGGATATGAACTTATTTAGCCCTACCTTTTATGCTACTCATCTTTTTTACACACAACCTCAATTTTATGATTTTGGCGTTTGGAATACGATAAATTACAGTTCTTTTCCAAACAGAATACTCAACTGCGGTGGAAATGGTAATTTTCTATATTATGCTAAATATGACTCTAATTGGACTTCAACGGGAATTGTTCGGTATCAAAATCAGTCTTTTACACCCGTTTATAATTGGGGATCCACTCGAAAAATAGCAGTGTCAGATCTTGAAGTTGACAATAATGGTAATGTTTGGTTTTTTACCGGATCTTCTGCACCAGGTAACGTTATTGCTGACTCACTCATCGTAGTTTCACCTTCGGGTTTAGTCAGAAAAAAATTTGCAACTCTTTTTAATGCTACCAGTTGCTATGGAATGTTATTCATGAATAGTACACTTTATATTAGTTTTGGTGCTGGACATCCTACTCTTGCTAATAAATTGGTTCCAGTTAATTTATTAGCAAATTCAGCGACATTAGGAATTGGGATTTCAATGCCTACACCGACTGTGTATTATCGAGATTTAGCGGGATGCAATGCAGGTACTTCTCTCTTATTGGATGACATTTCAAACAATAATGTGCTTGATATCTATCCTAACCCTGTAGTTGAAAATATTGAAATTTCTATTCCAGACAATGTACATGGTGATATGTACTTAATTATTTTGGATTTGAATGGTAAAAAGATTTTCGAATCCAATTATTCCAACACACAACCAAAGAATAAAATAAAAATAGATTGTAGCCAAATTCCTCAAGGAGGTTATGTGGTTCAAATGCACATGGGAGAATTATTATTTGAAGGAAAAATAGTTAAGCAATAACATTGAACATATCGAATTTATTCAATCGAATAATGTTTCCTACCTCAAAATTTAACATGCTTTTGTAACCAGATGGACAAATTGTTTTTTATTCAAACTATTGATTTTTCCTCGGAATTCGAAAAACCAAACCTATAGTACCGTCCAACCCTGCCAATTTTAAAGTAGCATCTAGATTAGAAAGATCTTCTTTCTTGCTGTTTTTGATGTACTCTTTGAGTTTAAAATTATGAGTATCTAAACCCAAATTAAAGTTTAATCCAACTACATCACCCAAATAAATGATTACTCCAGTATTGAGTCGGATGCCGCCCCCGCTGTAGGTCCACTCTTCTTCCTTATATTCAATGGCATCGTCACTTTTTTCTTCGATGACCAAAGAGGCGGCATGAATTCCAAAGCTAGAATACCACCTAAAATTATCTTTATTAACGATAGTATATTCTCCCGCAATTCCGAAAACAAAGAAGCTATTACTTTTTCCCTCTGCACTATCCCGCTCATACACATAAGATCCAAACTTCATATCGAGACCTATATTCCATCGCTCAGTTAATTCATAGCGAAACTCCAAGGGCAGTTGAATGGATAATGCACCATCATCATTTTCCTGGATGGAATTGCCGTTTTTTAATTTAAAATCCGCATCGTAAATCGACCAACCAAAACCCGCTCGAATCTGAAATTCTTTGTCGCGTTGGGCCATTACAGGGTACATTAAACCCATCACAAAGAACCCTACCAGTAATAATGCCTTATTCATAGTCTTGCTTATTGAACTGCGAATTTAAAGAAATATTGTTGTTTAGCTGCATAAAATATTTCCTTAAACATTCAAAATCAATGAATAGATAATAATTTAACTTAGTGCTGTCAGGATTCGTCTCAAGGAAGTAACTTTGCAGGATAAAATAGAAAAAAATGAAATTTGGCGTTGTCATCTTCCCTGGCTCTAATTGTGATAGAGATTTGATTCATGTGGTAAAAAATACCATGAAAAAAGAGGTAGTGGAATTATGGCATAAGGATCACAACTTGCAAGGATGTGATTTTATTTTGTTACCAGGTGGATTCTCCTACGGCGATTATTTACGCAGTGGATCTATCGCTCGTTTTTCTCCGTTGATGCAAGAGATTATTGAGTTTGCAGATAAAGGTGGATTTGTTTTGGAATCTGTAATGGATTTCAAATTTTAACAGAGTCTCATTTATTACCAGGCGCCTTATTGAGCAACGACAACCATCAATTCATTTGCAAGAATGTAAATATCCGTTGCGAGACGGATGAGTCAGTGATCACTTCGAAATTTAAAATTGGCAATACTATTCAGATTCCTATTGCGCATGGCGAAGGAAGATTTTATTGCGACGATGCAACGCTTACAGAGATCAATAAAAACAATCAAGTGTTGTTTCGCTATTGCGATGCCGATGGAAATGTGACGAAGGAAAGTAATCCGAACGGAGCCATCGAAAATATCGCGGGAATTTGTAACCGCAACCGAAATGTTTTTGGAATGATGCCACACCCAGAGAGAGCTAGTGATCATGTTTTGGGCAATACAGATGGGAAGAAAATTTTTGATTCGATATTGAACACTGTTCTTGCGTAGGTTTTTTTCGAAAGAAATTTAAGGAGTATTATAATTTACGTTTCGTTATGGAGGTTGAGCTGCTTGCTGCTATTTTCGATAAAAATTCATTTCATCAATATAATCTGCAACGGTTTCGGGCATCATGTACCGCACATCCTTTCCTTCTTTGATGGATTTACGGATGAAGGAAGATGATAGTTCCATTAGCGGCGCATCGATCCATTTTACGCGCGGATGATTTTTTAGATCGCCACCGTCGTGGTTGGGACGGGGGTAGACGTAGATATCATGATGTTCTAAAATTAATTCGAAATTTTTCCACTTGTGCAAGTTCTCCAAATTATCGGCGCCCATGATGAGTGAAAATTCATGCTTTGGATATTTATCTTGCAAATAGGCCAAAGTAACTACGGTGTAAGATGGGCGCGCTAATTCAAATTCAATTTTCGAAGCTTTTAGCTTTTTATAATTTCCAATACCAAGTTCTACCAAATGAAAGCGGTGGTAATCTTGTAATAATGATCCTGCAGGTTTCAATGGATTGTGGGGCGAAACGACCATCCACACTTGTTTCAAATCACTAAACTCAGCCATGTACCCCGCAATGACCAAGTGTCCGCTGTGGATGGGATTAAAAGAGCCGAAGTAAAGTCCAATTTTCATTTCACCTTTTTGTTCAATTTAATCTTCGTCGGGTTCCGGGATGACGTCCTCCAAAAATTCTTGTACAAGTTTAATAGCATCTCGCTTCGCATCGTCTAATACACTATTTACGATTACATGATTGAATTGAAAAGCATATGTCATTTCTTTTTCGGCTTTATTCAAGCGCTTAAATAATGATTCTTCTGATTCAGTAGCGCGCGCTACTAATCTTTTATGTAAATCATCTACGGATGGTGGCATCACAAAAACGTCGAGTAATTGTCGACCGAATTGTTTTCGAATATGCAATCCACCTTCTACATCCACATCAAAAATAGCCACGTAACCATCTTTCAAAATTCGCTCTACTTCCACTTTTAGGTTCCATAAAATCGATCTTTATACACTTCTTCCCACTCTAGAAATTCATCGTTTTGAATTTTCGCCTTGAACTCATCAACACTCAAAAAATAATAATCTTTTCCATGTTCTTCATTGGGACGTTTTTCACGTGTTGTTGCCGAAACGCTAAAGCGCATCATCGGAAACTGTTGCATCAAATGATGCACGATGGTTGTTTTTCCACTCCCACTCGGACCGCAGAACAGCACCAACTTATGAAGAAAGTTTGGATTCGTTTTCAAAGTACGTTCGCCAATTGTTCTTTTAATTTTTCCAATTCATCTTTCATCTCCACTACGATGCGTTGCATAGCGGCATCATTTGCTTTGGCCCCGATGGTATTATTTCTCTTCCGATTTCTTGGGTGATGAATCCCAATTTTTTCCGTTGGCTTCGGGATTGGCAATGGTTTGCACAAAATATTCGCAATGACTACGCAAACGAACTTTCTCCTCGGAGATGTCTAACTTCTCAATATAATAAATCAACTCTTGCTCGAAACGATTCCTGTCGATGGAAGTTTGTTCAATCAATTCATTAATTGCCTTACTAATTTTAGCACGAACACCTTCTACTCTCTTCGTTTCAAACTCTTCCAATTGTGGAATGCAATTCAAGATCGTATTTACACGCGAAGTAATATCTTTACTCAAGGCTGCCCCTTCATTATCTCTAAAAGCATTGAAACGATCGAGAGCGGCGTTAATTACCACTTTCAATTCTTTCCATTGCTCTTCATCCGATTCTTGACGTTCGGCATTCATTACAGCAGGCAATTTCAAAATACAATCCAACAAATTGACATCATTCAAATTATATTCCTTTCCCAATGCAGAAAGCTCTTCGTAATAAGCATTAAAGATTTCCTTGTTCACCGAACTACGTTTTGCGAGTTCATTGCTTTCAAAAGAAATGCTTAGATCGGCTTTTCCTCTTTCCAGTTGCTTACTTAAATCGGAACGAAGCTCCAATTCACGATCACGAAACTGCATGGGCATCCGAAGATTCAATTCAAGAAATTTACTGTTGAGAGATCGGATTTCTACCGTAACATTTTGGTTTCCTACGAGACCTTTGGCGTTACCGTAGCCTGTCATTGATCGTACCATACTTATTAATTTAGGTACAAAAATACTTTATTTAAAGGAGATAATAAAATAGAGAAAAATCGTCCATCTTCCTCTAAAACAAGGATCAATTATTAAAACACACCTCTTAAGTTCAACAAATAATGACTTATAAGAGTCGGCGGTTGAACTTACTGTTCCACAAGGTATGCGACATCTCGAACTTAATTTCTTTCTCGCCATGCATTCCTATCTCCTTCCAACCCGACTCACGATAAAAATTTTCGGCGCGTGTTTGGGGTGCAGTTCCTAACCAAATTGGATCTTGGGTATGCGCAAAATATTCCTTCAGCATGATGCGCTGCAATTCTTGAGCAATGCCTCGTCCTTCGAAGTTAGGTAAAACAAAAAGCGCCCAAACATTTTTCTCTTGATTATCTAAGATTGCAAATCCAACCATTTGAATTTTTCACCGTACATACCCAACCCATTCCGCGTGTTTCCAAATATGGAATATAGGATGCATTTGAAACAACCGAGGGGTCGGACAAAACATTTTCCTTCACGGCATTTCTCACCACTTGCATGGCGGGGATATCTTCTTGAGTGGCTTGTCTAAAAATCATGGGGTTGTTCGTGTTCTATTAATTAAATAAATTTATCAAAGAGATTGCAAAAATATTTAAATTTTCGAAAAACCGGAAGTGACTATTGAGAAAAAACCTGTAGCCATATAAAACTCACAGTTTAACCGCGGCGACGCTTACAGAGGCGCGGCGGTCCACACCTTCGCGTTGCTACAGTGGGCTCGCGCGGGGGTTCTGAAAAATAAAAATTTTCGATTCTGTTATTGACTCTCACTTACCACGGAGGTCACAAAGTTTTTCACGGAGGTCACGGAGAAATTCTGTGATCTATAAATTCCTAGTTACAAAAAATACTTAGTGCACTCAGTGTAAATCTCAGTGCTCTTTGTGGTAAAGGATAATTTCTATTGAAGAAATAAACTAATCGCTAGTTATTTAAATTAATTAAACAACGTCCAATTTCTTTTTCACAACACTTTTTGTGGTGAGCCATACGCCGATGAAAATTAACAAGGCTGCCATTAAATGCAAAATGTTGGGAACATCTTTCCCAAACAACATAGCAAATCCTGCGGCCATTAAGGGTTGCAAATAGATATACACAGAAACAACCCCCGCACTCAGTTCACGCAACGCTAGCGTATTGAGAAGGTACGCGAAAAATGTAGTTCCAATCACAACAAACAAATTGCTCCACCAAATGCTCGTTGAAAAAGTATTCCATTCGATTTGGGTAAAATGTTCCCATCCAAAAGGTAAAACCAACAATGAGCCCAATGCAAAAACAATTTGCATGATCGTGATGGGATGATATTTTTTCATTAAGGGCAAAACCATGATGATGTACATAGCATAGCTGAGTGAATTCAATAAGATGCATAAATCACCAAATGGATCACTGGGCACTGAGGAGAAACGGTTTCCGTAAATGATTAATATCACGGCTCCTGATATTCCGCAAATGATGCCGATGATTCTATTTAGGTTGATGATTTCTCCGAGGAAGATGACGGATAATGCCAACACAAAAATGGGATTGGTCACCATCATGAGTCCGGCATTGATGGGACTTGTTAACGACAATCCTTTAAAAAACAATAATTGATTTACCGCAACACCAAAAACGGCGCAGGCAATGAGTCGGGGCCAATCTGATTTATGAATCTTCTCTCGAAAAATAATTTAGCGGCCACAAAAATAAAATAGCGGCTACACATACACGAATCACGATGAATCCAAAAGGCTTAATATAACTTGGCATCACTTCCTTTGCGATCGAATAATTCGCACCGTAAATAATGTTTGCGGTTAATACAGCAATATGGGCTTTAAAGCTTCGGGTCATTTTAAAGCTTGCTTCGCGCTCTCTATTACCTTCTTCGTATTTCCAATAAAAATTACATCATCCACAATCATCACCGGACGTTTAAGAAAAGTATACTCGCTTAAAATTAATTTTCGATAATCTTTTTCTGACAATACTTTTTCATTCAATCCCATCGAACGATACTTCAATGCTACTCTGCTAAACAAAGCCTCATACGATCCCGCTAACTTTTTCATCTCGTCGATTTGTGCCGGCGTGATGGCTTCGGTTTTTATATCTTGTAGGATCACGTCTTTCTTCGGCTTTATCTCCTTCAGAATTCGTTGATTGGTGGTACAGGTACTGGAATGATATATTTTTTTCATTGCGTTACAATTCTATTTTTTTCTATTTAAAGAACTCTGCTACTTTCTTCATGTCTTCGTTTTTCACGAGTGCAGAAAATTCAGCCATTGTAATTTTATCACCGTCCTTCGATTTTTTGGTGATGGTCACACATCGGAACGGAACGGCTGTTGTACTAACGTCTAACACATCTACCACATACATAAAGTCATTCATGATTCTTACTTCTCGCTTCTTTACTTTGAAAACGGCCTTAGTAGAAGTCTCTTTCGCTTTTTCAGAGATGTATGTTTTTACTTGATCCAAATTCCAATCTTCGCTTGGATCTGTACCATACATTTTACAATCTTCGTCGAGGCAATTGATTAAGTTGGCAGAATCGCGTGCGGTGATGGCTACGTAAAAATCATCCACGATTTTCAAATTCGCATCAGCCTTTTGCGCATCTCCTTCCTTCATTTCCTTTTTAATGATGACTTCATTTTTCTCTTCTTTCATTTCCTTAGATGATTCTTTCTTGGAATCGCTCGAGCAAGAAGTTATCAATAATACGAATGAAAAACCGATGAGTAGTATTGTATTTTTCATAATTATATTTTGTTCAATTCAAATAATAAAGGTCGAGAGGGCGCTGCATCATTCACAAATGGAGCTACTTGCAAATTCATAAAATACAATCCGTCTTCGATTTCATCGGCAACAAAGACTAATTCGGTGATGGTTCCATCAAATCGAGTTTCATTCGGATGATTCCAAAACGCATGGTGTGCCAATAGTTTACCACCGTCTTCTTCTCGATCCACAGAGGGCAAATCAATCATTAAATGTCGAACACCTTGTTCACGCAACCATGTTGCCGCTGCCTCTTCGAGGTAAGGTGGATTGGTGTTCGAGTAATTTTTTGATAATTTATTTTTATCATTCGGTAAAGTTCGAATGATGATTGCATCCGATGGTGAAGGGCAAGCTGATTTTATTTGATCCAAAGTAATGATTCCATCTTCACCCATTCTCTCAGGTTGAACAGAAATTAAATTGGCAAAGCAAAAATATTACTTTAAGTGCGTATTGATGGATTATACATGGGGAGAAATATGTCCGAACGTTTCCGTATGAGTTCCATGAGCGTGCGGATTAAAAAATATATTATTAAAATTCACACCGGCACCTTCCTTTACCGATCCCACCCAATCGCCCATGCGCACGGGCTCCATCTGCACAGGACCTTGGTACCAAGCGATCACATGTCCTTCCCCGGCTTCGAAAGGAATACTAATATCTAGGGGTGCAGAAAGATCTACACTGTATTGAATATTTCTATGCGTTATTGAAATCTTCATACTTTAAATTACAAATAATTCAGATGTTATTTTATCGGCGAACAATAACCCGTTCGAACTTAATCTTAACTGATCACCCTGATGAATCAGCCAGTTTTTTTCGATGAATTGCTGCGATGATTCTAACAGTTGTCCTGCTATAGCGTCGCCATAATTTCATCGAAGCGAAACCAGGCAAATTCCCTTTCGCATCCGCAAAGATGTTAAAATGAATTCATGAAACTTCGCTTTATGGGACAAAACTTCGTCTTCATATTCTCTTTCACCTCTTTGTAAGGCCGCAACATAAGCGCCATTGCTTTTGACATTCCAGCTTCGTACTTCACCATTGTATGAGTGCGCGGAAGGACCAATCCCTAAATAAGGTATTCCTTGCCAATAGGATCGATTATGTTTTGATTCAAATCCAGATTTACTAAAATTCGATATTTCGTACCAAGGAAAACCTAAACGCTCGGATTCTGAGAGCAAATATTCATATTGCTGAGCGGCTTTCTCCTCGTCAGGTGCCATGGTCAATCCTTTTACGATTTGCCAACTTAATGCAGTTTTTGACTCTACGGTTAATCCATAACAAGAAAGATGTGTGATGGGAAGAGAAAATGCTATTTCCACGTTCTTCATCCAGTCATTCATCTCCAACTTCGGCCATCCAAAAATTAAATCGATCGAAATATTATTGAAGCCCATATCGGCTGCATTGGGAATGCACGACAATGCTTGCTCTTTGCTATGAGCACGATTCATTGCTTTCAGATCTTCTTCACGAAACGATTGCACCCCCACACTCAAACGATTAATAGGACTTTGCTTTAAAGCTTTCAAATAAACTTTCGTCAAATCATCGGGATTCGTTTCAATCGTAATTTCAGCGCGTGCATCTACCACAAATAAATTATACATCTCTTCAAACAAACGCATCAGTTCATCATAAGAAAGCAACGATGGAGTTCCGCCACCCAAATAAATTGTAGATACTTCTTGACCCTGTAATTCCGTGGCTCTCATCTTCAACTCTATCAACATTGCATCTAACAACTCATCTCTTCCACGTTGTGAAGTAGAGAAATGGAAGTCGCAATAGTGACATGCTTGTTTACAGAATGGGATATGTAAATAAATTCCGGCCATGATGGTACAAAGAACGTGAAAAGTAGTTATACAGACGCTACTTATTAATTGTTCTTGACTTTTGTTTTTTTGGTAAATATAAATTCAAGTATACCAATTATTCAAGCCTCTCCTCCTAGCCTCCTCTCCAGAGGAGAGGAGGAATTTGCTCTTTGGTAAATATCATTTTTAGTATTCCTATTGTTTCAGCCTCTCCTCCTAGCTGAATCTTCGCATAAGCGTCAGAGTAGTTTGATATTACAAAACAAATTTTTCAAATATTTTATGATAAGAAAACCTAAATGTAGGGGCAGATAATAATGCGTCCCTACGAGAATTCACAATATATATGTGGGCCCGCGTTCCACAAAATTAGATGACATCCAATTTTGTGGAACGCGGGCTCTTTCTAGGTGGTGAATTTCTGTAGAGACGCCATTAATGGCGTCTCTACAATTTGATCGCGAGGCTTCGCGATAAGCTATCAGGCTATCAGCAAATTGTTGTTAACCCTTTCCCTTAGTCTTGACACGAATTCGAAGTTTCGGCACTCCTCTCAAAAGGCGACGAGGAGATTTTTTTTGGCAAATTTAAATCCATTAATGCGAAACAACTACTTTTAACGTAACAACTGATTTCTCCGAACGAATCTGCAATAAATACATTCCTTCGGCAAAACCATCAACCCGCAATCCAAAATTCTTTCCATTTACATTTTTTTCCATCATCAACACTTGTCCATTCAAATTACAAAGTGAAATTTGTGCATTTTGAAATTCCTCCTTGGAAACGATGTTCAAGAAATCATTCGTGGGATTAGGATAAAGAGAAAAACCATTTTCAATTATTGATGCTTCCAATCCTACACTCGTACGAATCAGCTGTACAAAAAACGCAGTGCCTGTTCCGGGTACGCCTGATAAATTATAAACGCCTGGGCCCGGATCAAAATCACCTGTACCAGTAAACTGGCCAGCGTGATAAAATTTATCTTGATACATATCCAACGTAGGACCCCGATAACCATTTACAAATCCAAACACTTTTGTTCCCCAAGCAAATCCACCAGTGCTGCTCATTGCGCAGATATAATCTGATCTATTCCCAATGCCACCGGAAGAATTCAACATGAACGAATCGACAGGATGCGGATTAATATCTACAATACCTGTGAAAGTACCTTTAAAATAAACATTTCCTTGCACATCATTTACGATGCCGGTTGCAAAATCAATATTGTTATTACCAAAAGTTCTTGTCCATAAATACGTCCCAGTACTACTTAATTTAGTAAGAAAGATATCTTGTGAATTAGATACCGATGTCAAGGTGTCGACTGCAGCTAAATCGGGATTAAAATCTATTTGGCGACTAAAATCGCCGATCACAAAAACATTTCCAGATGCATCCAAGTTCAAGTACGTTGCTGAAACATTCCCGCTTGAATTTGTCGATAAGATTGGTTTTACAAAAATATAATTTCCTGCTGCATCCCATTTTAAGATGAATGATCCTTGTGTACTTGATGGGGCAGTTTGATTCACCACATTTGCTCCTGGATCAAAATCCACAGTACCCACAAAAGTTCCACAAGCATACACATTCCCTGAATTATCCACATCAACTCCATTTACTGCATCGCCAGCGCTTGCACCAATTTTTTTTGCCCAAACATAATTGCCTTGATTATTCACCTTCAACAAAAAACCATCAACACCACCATTACTTCGAAGGTACTGTACATTGGGAGACGGATCTACATCCATAGAGTCACGAAATGACCCTGAAACAATCAGGTTCCCTGAAACATCCTGCCTTAACATCGTTGGAAAATCAGAGTTAGCTCCTCCGAATTGTTTCGCCCATAAAAAATTTCCAGTCGAATCGAGCTTTGCTAAAAATAGATCTTCATTCCCGAAACTCGTTATATTATTGGAAACATTCGGATCAGGATTCACATCTAATGTTTGTTGAAATTGTCCGAGGAGGATTGGATTTCCTCCATTATCAACGACTAAACCTACAGGCCCATCAAAAGTAGTTCCTGCAAATGCTTTCACCCATATTAAATTTCCTTGTCCATTAAATTTAGCGAGAAAGATATCATAAGCACCCGTTGAAGATAACCATGCATTTCCTAGACCCGGATCAAAATCGATGGTATCTTGAAATGTACCTGACAAAAACACGTTGCCAAAATTATCGTGCGCCATATTAATTCCAACGGCGGAAGCACTGCCTATAGTATTGGGTGCACCCATTGCATTCGCCCAGGAAAAATTCAATTGTTGCGCTTGTGATTCATTAAAGACAAGCAAAAGAATGAATAATAGGTTTAATGATTTAATACATTTCATAAATTCAGTTTTGGAATCCCAATGTAGCTATAAAAATTGGAGAAATAAAAAAAAAAATTATCTATTCCGTCAATCTTTTTAAAATAGAGGCGAAGAGTATTATGTTTTCTTCAATACAATTCTAAAAGTAGTTCCTTTTGTTAACTCAGAGCTCTTCACAAAAATTTGTCCACCGTGGTATTCCTCCACTATTCTTTTGGAGAGAGAAAGTCCAAGACCCCACCCCCTGTTTTTACTCGTATAACCCGGTTTAAAAATAGTTTTATACTTCGATTTGGGCACCCCTTTCCCCGTATCGCTGATATCGAGATACACGAATTGATTTTGGTCGGTGATGCGAATACTAATTTCACCTTCTCCGCTCATGGCATCGATTGCGTTCTTGAAAAGATTTTCTAGCACCCAATCAAACAAGTGCACATTGAGTGGGGCATCGACATCATAGTTTTGAAAATTCTCCAGTTTAAAATTCACTCTTGACGAAGCACGAGTACGAATATAATCGATAGCACTTTCAATCACCTTCGTCATATTCTCTTTTTTCAGAGCAGGTGCTGAACCAATCTTAGAAAAACGCTCTGTGATCGTATTCAATCGTTCAATATCCTTTTCAATTTCGGGAAGATGTTCTTCGGGTTGGGGCTTCGACTTCAAATACTCCAACCATGCCATCAGTGAAGAAAGTGGAGTTCCCAATTGATGAGCTGTTTCCTTTGCCATACCCACCCACACTTGATTTTGTTCGGCTTTGCGAGAGGTAGAAAACGCTACGTACGATACAATCAAGAATAATGCAATTACAGCCAATTGGAAAAAAGGATAGTATCGCAATTGTGTAAGTAGGTATGAATCCTTGTAATAAATAAAATTCTTTTGATCGGCGGTGAAAGAAATATCAATAGGTTCATGTTGTTCCTTTATGATAGCGAGCTCGCAAGCCAAATACGCAGAATCTTCTAATTGCAATGAATCTAAATTTCGGGTTGAAATAATACCATTGGCTTCATCGGTTAGAATTACAGGAACCGTTGTATTATCAGTAAGTACTGAAAGCGCGAAACTGATATCGCCGGGCTCGGCATTGATATCAGAGATCTGTCGAGTCGCTTCGGCCCAGAGCTCTACTTTCTTACGTTCTTCCTCCGATAACTTCTTTACCAATTGATTAGTATATAATAGTGAGCCTACTCCAATGAGTAAAGCCACTATTAAAAGGACCAATTTCCAGCGCTGCTTTCGGGTGTAAATATTCACTACTTCAAATCTGAGTCAAAAATAGGGCTTTAATTCAAATGAGGCTTAGAGAAACGATGAAACATTAAGTATTGAGATTAGTACGATATATATGATTCTGACAGATTTAATATCGAAAAGCTAATCTTCATCCAGCTCCAATTCTAGTTCTTCCGGTTTCTTGGGCTTTTGGATGGGTTTATTTTGGATGGCCGAATCCTTCTTAAACCAGCCAAACTCACTGTTCAATATTTTCTTTAAATCTTGCTTTTCCTTCTTTACATCATGAACGATCTTTTGTTCAATGGCTTTACGGTCATAGGTAATCTTTGGATTTGCGAGCGGACCTTTCATGTTTAAGAAAAGTCTCATCCTTCCTAATCCATCATCCTCGATGGTTCCAAACTCGGTGTTTTGTTCGCGCACTTTGCGACCAAGAATTTGTGAAAGATCGAGTTGTAATTTATAGTCTACTATATTTTCAAAGGAATGTGTTCCAGAAGCGATTAAATCCATCACGCTTGATTTTATCTCCATGGATGGAATCTTGATCATCTGATTACTGATCTCAATTTCATTTTCCAGTGTTTCGAACTTAATATTTTTCAGGTCGGCGCTTTTCAAATATTTTGAGAGTGCAAGCATAGGTTCGAAATTTAACAATTCTCCCTTCTCAATTAACACTTTACTGCGTGCATAGATCTTATTAAAATTACAATTTAAGTTCTTGCTCCATGTAGAAACAAACTGAACCGTAGCGGTGAGTTTCCCTTTGACATTTTTATCCTGCATCACTTCCTGACCAAAATTACCCAGTTGAGTAAACACTTCTGTCACGTCCAACTTTTGCAATTGTGCGTCGCAAGAAATTAGCACACTGTCGGGGCGCGAAGCATCCATAGCTCCACTCATCAATACGGCGCCTTCGAAAGCTTTGAAGGAAATGTCGTTCCCATTCAACACTTTGTTGCGAAGATCTAATTGACCTTTTAACTGCCATGCTTGAAATTTTCGAAACGTAAGCATGCCAATTTGCACCTTCAAATTCATCCGAATGCGATTACTAAAATCAAGACGATAAGTGGTATCCGCTGAGGCTACGACCGATTTATCTTCTAACAATTCATTCAGATCGAGGTTGCGGCAAACGATTTGAGCATCACCAGTAACCCTTTCATTTTCGGAAAGCAGATAGGCGTAAACGTTATCGAAGCTACCATCCACTTTAAAATCACTTCCAGCAGCTTTTCCTTGCATGTTCGTTAACGTGAGACGATTTCCAATGAGAGACATGAATCCTTGGAATCCAGAAAATTCCACTCGACTTTTCTTCAGTTTAAATCCAGCATCCTTCAATTCAATATTTCCACTACTGATCCAGCTGTTTGCCTCCTTCACCTTTCCTTTTATTTGAGCATCTACATTAAGTTGTCCCCACATCGCTTCCATTGTATCGGGAATATAAAATTTGCTTAATACTTCCAGATTCACCTTACTTTTCGCGGAAAGATTAATCCAGGGATTTGCAAAATCTTCCAGCAACAAATTCAACAGAAAAGGTTGATTCTCGAGTACGCCGGTAGCATTCGAAATTTGTAAACGTTCAATGGGTCGGGAAGTAGAAATGCGATTTGAAAAACTTCCTTTAAAAGAAATATTATTCAACGAATACGAAGTTCCCTTGGGCGCCAAAGATGCTTTTTCAGTACTGAATTTTGCCAAGATCAATGGTGTTTCTTTATCGCCAATTTGTCCCCTAATTTCCAAATCGAATTGCACCAATCCTGAATAATCATATTGTGATAATTTTTCGGTGTACAGCCCTGGAACGAGCGACAACATTTCTTTCAGGCCAGCTTGTTTACTTTTAATCGCAACATCGATAAAGGTAGATGCTTTCTCATCGCGAAAAAACCCATCTACCCCGAACTCAAGCGCTGCAATTTTCAAACTACTTTCCTTGATCTCATAAAGTTTTCGTGTGCGGTCGATATGAATATTTAAATCGAGGATCGACTCCTTGTGATGAATATAATTCACTCCGTTAGTTTGAAAACGTTCCACCATCAAATTTCCTTTTCCGCTCAAATCATAAATATCACTCGTAAATTGTCCCTTCCAATTCATCATCTCTGCAAAGAAAGAATAGTCGCGCAACGTTTGGATGGTATGATAACGCACTCCTGTTTCCTTTAAAATAATTTCCTGAAGCTGTAAATTAAAAGTACTATTTTTATTTTCCGATTTCTTAAAGATGTCGTAATTCTCCGTGCCATTCCTATCTACAAAAAGATTACAAGTAGCATATTCGATGCTAATACTTTTCAAACGGATATCATCTGAAAAAACATCCCACCAAGAAAAAAGCAGAAAAACATTTTTAGCCACTAACAAGGGTTCTTGCGTACCGACTGTCTTTTTACCTTTGGTACTCACGTCTTGGAAATTCACGCTTGCGTAAGGAAATTTTTTCAGAAAAGAAAAATCAATCTCCCCAACTTGAACAGGAACTGTAAGATTTGCATTGATTTGTTCGACGGCCAGCCCCTTGATTTTAGGACCGAAATACCATCCAAGGGCCGTTAAGACCATCACCAAACCACCGATTGTAGATGCAATAATGATGAAGATTCTTTTTCTTTTACTCACACCACAAAACTATATTTAGACTACTAATGAAATCTGCTTCTAAATATTGTCTTTGAACAATAAAATTGACAAGATTGATTGTGTTCTGAAAAAGAAACGATTAGGGGAATCGACTTCGAATTAAAAATTGATGAAATCGAGGGGGTTCACCGGACTACCGTTATACCATAGTTCAAAATGGAGATGTGGGCCGGTACTGAATTCGCCGGTATTACCGATGATAGCCACTACTTCACCCGCTTTTACGTGGTCGCCAATGCGCTTCAACAACACTGAATTATGCTTGTAAAAAGTGAAAATATTATTACTATGCTGAATGCCGATTACATAACCCGTTTCACTCGTAAAATTAGACATGATCACCGTTCCATCCATGGCTGATTTAATCACTTCATTTGCACCTGCCACGATATCGATTCCAAAATGCTTTTGAACCGTATTGAATTTAGTTGTGATAGTCCCTTTCAATGGGGTAAAAAAGGTAATACTCCCGATGCCTGTGGAGAAGGACTTCTCGGTCGTTTCTGCCAATTCAAAGCGATCGGAGCCTTCCATCTGCATACGAAGCAGAGAATCCGACTCTGATTTTTCCAGTTTTCGGATAGAATCAGCAAATCCGAGGCTTGATTCTGAATTTTTATACGAAGAAGTATCTACCTTGTCAGTCAGCACGTTAAGTAAATTAGACAAATACTTGTTTTGCGCATCCATCTGAGTGTCAAGCGAATCTGCCTTCAGGCTAACTGTCAATAAATTACGTCGAATATTCACATCCGTATAACCGGGGATATATTCACGTAACGGTGTGAAAGCAATTAAGTATAAAGTAAGTGTAATCAAGCTCAAAGCGAAGGTGCCACCAAAAACAATAATATTCATAGGAGTGAGTCGAAGTGCGAATTTCTCCTCTAATGTTTGGTCGTTCATGACCACTAGCCGAAACTTGCTGCGTAAATTCCTAACTATTTTTTTCCTTCGGGCTTTAAGAATGGGCATATGTGCAAATATCGCAAAGTTCAGGCTTTCGACCGCTTGTTTCAATCCATATTCTGAAATAGAGGCATTCTATTTCAGAAATGACGAAATAATCGTCAAAAACGATTATTTGTCAGGATTAACCCTAACAAAAACTTCGTTTTTCGTCAGCCCAAGGGGCAAATTATGCAAACGCATAATTTGGGTTCAATCGTTATATTTGCATGCTTATACTAAAATGAAAAGTATTCAGTTTATTCTGAATAAAAGACCAATAACTGCCTGTGAAAAGTTTGCGCTTTAATATTCTCCTCCTCTTAACAATCATTCTTTTTGTAGGATGTAGTGTGAAGAAAAATAATTTCTTAAGTCGTAATTATCATGGTACGACGACACATTACAATTTTTATTTTAATGGCCGTGAGCGGATGAAACAAGGTGCTGCAACTTTAGCACAAGCACATGAAGATAAATACGACCGCGTGCTTTCCATTTACAAGATTGGTGATCTCAACAAAGCGAAAGCTGTATTTCCTGATTTTGATGAAGCCATAAAGAAAGTATCCATTGCAATTTCACGTCATTCCATTTACGTAAAAGGAAAAAAGGATCGTTCAATCAAGGAACATAATAAATGGATTCCTGAATGTTACCTAGTGATTGGACAAAGTCAGTTCTACAAACACGACTTTTGGTCGTCGATAGAAACTTTTCAATACATCAGTTCGGAATATCAGGATGATGAAATTCGTCCAGAAGCATTATTATGGTTAACGCGCTCTTATTTAGAGTTAGGAAAAATGACGGATGCAGAGTATTTGCTCGACTACTTAAAAGCAGATAAAAAATTTCCAGTCAAGTTGAAAGGACAGTATAATGCTGTTTTAGCACAATACCATCTTCAAAGAAATGATATTCCGCGCGGTGCGGAGGCCTTGAAGATGGCTGCAGCAGCTTCGAAAAAGAAAGATGATCGTGCACGATATTATTTCATACTTGGACAGCTGCAGCAGAAAGCAGACTCACTACCTCAAGCATTCTTAGCATATCAAAATGTAATCAAGCTAAATCCACCCTATGAGATGGCATTCAACGCTCGAATTAATCGTGCACGTTGTTATGATGCAGGAAGTGGAAAAGCTGCTCTTGTGAAAAAGAGTTGCAGAAAATGTTGAAAGATGAGAAGAACAAAGAATACCAAGATCAAATTTATTATGCATTAGCGGGAGTGGCTAAACAAGAGCAGAATGAGCCTCTGGCCATTGAATTATTGAATAAATCGGTTCGGGCTTCTACTTCCAATACTACTCAAAAGGCTGTGAGTTATTTAGAGTTAGCGAATATTTATTTAGCACAACCAAATTACATCCCTGCTGCTGCTTATTATGATAGTTGCTTAACAAATTTAACCAATGATCACCCTGAGTATGCGGATATACAAGCCAAGAGAAACAGCTTAGATCGATTGGTTAAAAATTTAAAAATCATCATCAACGAAGACAGCTTACAATACTTAGCCTCTTTATCTCCTGAGCAGCGCGCTGAAGTAATTGGTAAAATCGTGGAGGCGGAAGATGCAGAAAAAGAGCGTCTCAAGATTGAACAAGAAAACGAACAACGCATCGAGGAACAAGAAATCTTAGAGGAGAAAACGTTAAAGAGTCAACCGCGATCATTAACTACGCCAGTGTCAGCAACAGCAGGGGCTTGGTATTTTTACAATCCATCGGCGATCAGTTTCGGTTTGAGTGAATTTTTAAAACGATGGGGAACTCGTAAACTAGAAGATAACTGGAGAAGAAGTGATAAAGATTTGGTGATTGGTGAAGTGACGGAAAATGTTGTTGTTGATAGTACAGTCAACAATCAGCAAGCCATTAATGATTCCATAGCCAAGCTTGATTCCAAATCAAGAAAGGAAGCCTATCTAGGGCAAATTCCGAATTCATCAGAGCAAGTTGAAGCCTCTAATGCAAAAATCATTGAAGCTTATTACAACTGCGGAATTATTTACAAAGAACAATTATCGAATATTCCAGAGAGCAATAATAGTTTTGAAACTTTAGATAAACGATTTCCGAGTAATAAATTTAAACTACCTTCTTATTACAATTTATACCGCTCGTACAGCGCGATGAAAGACTCGGTGAAAGCCAATGTATATAAAAATTATATTCTTGCTAACGCTCCTGAATCGGATTATGCACGATTAATTTTAAATCCGAATTTCTATTTAGAGATGAAGCGGAAGTCGGAGGTTATCGAAGTATTTTATGAAAATACATACCGTGCTTATTTAAATCGTCAATATGCATTAGTGATTGAGCGAAAGCAATATGCTGACGAGAGTTTCCCTGCGAACAATGCTTTATCACCGAAATTCTCCTTTTTAAAAGCAATGGCGGTAGGAAAAACAAGAACATTAAATGATTTCCAATTTGAGTTAGAAGATGTAATTCGTCGCTATCCAAAAGATTCGGTGAGCATCAAAGCCAAAGAGATATTGGATTATATTCAAGGAAACAATATCCAGAAAACCACCATTGATACTGTGGCGGTTGATACCAACAATTTAAAAGATCCTTTTGCGGCTTCGGCAAAATACATTCACGATGTAGATGCGATGCATTTCTTTGTGATCCTGTCGCCAAAAGGTACAATTCAACCTTCAGAATTAATTGCCAAAATAAAAGCATTCAACTCCCTGAATTTTTCTAATCTTCCGCTCACAGTAAATAATGGAAACATTGATTTAAATATTCAGTACATTGCCGTGATGTCGTTCCCAAACAAAGATGACGGTATGTCGTATTATGAAAGTATTGTCGGTGAAGAAAATTTGGTAAATCAATTCGACCCAGAGCTTGTTCAGTATTATGTAATCTCCCAACAAAACCTATCGGAGCTAACACGTACAAAAGACATCAAGCAATATAGTCAATTTTTCAGACAGAAATACTTGGAGTAGTCATTCAAATTGAGGTTTGCCTTTATGTTAAAAGAGATCTTTGCTAAGCCCTTTCCTTATTATGAAAATACTTCACGACGATTAAAATCGGCTTTGTTTTCAGGTGGTTTTGTATTTGCATTCTTATTTATTTTCCGCCCTTTTAGCTTATATCGATTCGAGAATTTAATTGCCTTAAAAATTACACTAGGGTATGGATTCGTTACCTGCATCATGGTTTTACTGAATGTGTTTCTAATTACACCAATTTTTCCAAAAATATTTAATGAAAACAAATGGAATGTGGGTCGGGAGATTTTATTCATTATGTGGATCATATTCACTGTGGGATTAGCCAATGCTTTATACTCCGTAATTATTTTTACGGATACCTTATCCCTCGAATATGTAGCAATGTTTCAATTGTACACTGTTTTAGTGTCCATACTCCCTGTTACCATCAATGTAATGGTGATTCAGTCTTTGCTGCAACATCGGAACTCAAAAAATGCGGAAGTCATCAGCAACCACATGCATCATAAAAAGAGATTGGATTCTGCTCCAGATGCAATGGTAACCTTAAAATCTGACAACAAAAAAGAAGAATTAAAAATTCCGGCAAAAAGTTTATTGTACATCAACTCTGCTGACAATTATATTTCTGTCACCTATTTGGAACATGGAAAAGAAGTGCATAAATTACTGCGCAGCACTTTAAAAAATGCTAAAGAAGACTTAAGAACCTACACCGCTTTTTACCGTTGCCACCGTGCTTGGATTGTTAATTTAGATCGTGTGATTTCCGTTTCGGGAAACTCGCAAGGGTATCGGTTAGTGTTAGATGCATCCGACACCGTTATTCCCGTTTCACGGAATTTGAATGAGGATATTGATAGTAGGTTGTCGAAATAATTCGAAGTATACTTTTATTTAAACGTAAATTTACTTAAGAGTTAAATAGGCTCTACTCGTCTTAAATCAATTTTGACTTTAAGATAACTTCTTAGAATTAACTTCCTTAATTATAACAACACTTCTTATCTCTTCACCACAATTTTCCCACTAGACAAATTCGTGTGACCTACTATCAATGAATAATAATATATTCCACTTAATACATTGCTAGTATCCCAATAAAGTTGGTCCGTAGATTCAGTAAGGTTAAATTTCTCTTCTTCTCTACCAGCAATATCACGAATCACAAGAACAGCTGGAGAACTCATCGGTGAAATATTATATATAATAGATGTATAACTAGACGCAGGATTTGGAGTAACATATACAGAAGCATTCATTTTCTTGGCATCTAAATTTAAAGAAGAAGGTGAATTAGTATTCATCATTCTATTTCCAGAATTCAAGGCATAAATTTCTTCAGGACAAATATCATAATAAAAACAAAGTGCGTTTTGAGCTAAGCCTTTTGCTAAATTGCGTTCTCCTTGAGAGAAAAGTATGAGTGACTCTATCGATGGATTATCTAATTGGGACAAATCTGCCCCACTTTCAATCAAAGCTTTTCTAAAATTATAAAAGAAAATATAATCAGTATACTCTTGGGATTGATATTCGCTTAACGTAAAATCTAGAGGAATTTGAGACAGCTGAAGTTCCGCATTGATAAAATCCCTTTCTGAAAAATAAACCTCTATCAAGTTATACTTTGCAGAAAGTGTTTGTATTCTATTTAACCAAGATTTAAGTTTGCAAATATTATTCGTTGTGTCACCTTGACTAATACTATCGATATCATTTGCCATTTTATGTTGAAGGTCGGCTAATATTTGATTTGATACTACAGCCATTTCCAAGTTAAAATCAGCGAGAAAATTTTCCATCGTAGTACGAGCAGTTACATTATCCCAAGAAGACATAATTAAGTTAATCATGTATTGAGGAAGAGGGGTTGGTATTTCATATTGTAAAAAATCCAAAAATTCGATTCTTCGAGTGGCATCGGGATTTGCTAGGCATATCATTAATAACATTGCAGGAGGTAATATATCTTCTCGGGCCACTTCCATTAAAACTTCTTGAGAAAGGTAAGGCGATTGAGCCAAAAGTTCGTCTCGTAAAATGAGTGCATTATCCGACCAACTCAATTGCATACTGTCAAGTAAAACATTTGTGTTTCCTCCATCCAAGAGTTGGTTGTAAGAATAAAGCAAATTCAAATAGCCCATTTCTGCCGAGTCATATCTTTCTGTTAATTGCTCTTCTTCCAATGTACTTAGTAACCTTGCGATGTCACATGGCGGTGGACAAATATGCGAAGGACATGCATTTGTACTTGCTGTTGGCATCGGACTAACTAAAGGGGTATTGAAAAAAGCAGGTAGAAATAAAGGTTGATTGTAATAGTAATTAATAGGATTAGATGTCGTATTGTTGAAATCTGTAAATGTACCTGAAGGGCCAGTATTCGAAAAAACATTTTGTGCAGGATAAGAAGGGGTGCCTTGAAATGATCGAATACCGCTAATTGCACCACTGTTATTTGATACATAAAAATCAAAATCTGTAATTGAATAATTTTTATTACAGATGTAAGATAACCCCGCCAAACTAGGTTGAGTTTGATCAAAATTGTTTCCGGAAGCGAAATTGCCAACATTTAATCCAACGAATGTATTCTTATAAATTTGATTTGCTGCGGCTCCACTGTTATTAATAGTAATACCCCAGCTATTAAACGTTGGAGAAGCTATTGAGAATTCATTTTCTTCAATAGAAAATCCACTACAGTTTACACTTGAAATTCCTGTTTGATATGTGGCATTAGGATTTAAATTTCCCCCAATAAAAAATCTATTTTTTGAATTACTGAATTATTGTTATTTAGAGAATAAATACCAACTTTATTATTAGAGAATTCCGAACTAAAAATGCTAAAAAATTTAGACGATGAAAAGCCTGATGCTAAAACCCCAATATTAAAATTATAAAACTCGGATTCTTTTACTATAAAACTTGTATTAAATGCTCTGACACCATAGCTTGCCTTTTGAAACATAAATATAGAATTATCGTTACTAAATTCACAATTGTTAATTCGAATTCCATTACAAGATTCCGCTAATATATGAATAGGTGCTTTAGCAAATGGGTAAGGATAGGGAGAATTAGAATTACTAAAAAAAGCATCCATTAAAATGCTTCTATTACCTCTTAAAATATTTCCAACTATACTTTTATAAGGCTTAAATTCTACACCTACATTACAATTTTTAAAAGCACTTCCACTTTTCACTTCAACAATTCCGCCAGTTGTTGCATACCCGGTTGATGGAATTGGACTTACTGGCCTCCATGTTCTTGCTCCCCATTCTGCATATTCTATACTGGATCGATTTTTCATCACTAATCTCCCTTGATTATAAGCTCCGGAAGATGAAGGAATTTGACTGAGAGCTGAATTCCCCCAAATTTCTACTCCCTTCCAAGTGTAAGGAATAAAACAAGGATCAGGTATTGAGTTGCCCGTTAAAACTGTAGGATTCCCAACACCATCCTCATCTAAAATTAAAGTGCTTCCTACTTCAATAATTACTTTCGCTTCGGGACTAAATTTAAAAGTCATTCCTTTAATAGTTACTGTGGAGTTTTGCTTGATGCGTAGCTCATGAATGATATGAATAGGGCTGGTAGCGTTATTAACCGGGTTTGAGCCGTAGGTCCAAGTGGCGGATTGACCACTTCCTCCACCTGATGGAAAGGTAAGTGTATTATATGTTACAACAGGTGCAACAGCAGCTGGTGTAATTAAACTGTAATCTTGTCCGTCTATTTGATCGGGAAGGGTGTATAGTCCTACTGCCCCCCAGGATGTTGAAGGCGGTGCTGGACTTGTTAAAGAAAATGAATTGGAGGGTTGAATAGATAACGGAGAAATTGTATTAAAAGCTGCAATATTAAACGTTGATAATCCTGAGCTTACGTACATATATGAGTTATTGGCCAGTTCTATTTGTGAATATCCAAAATCTGGGGCTGATCCTAAAACATGATTAAAATTTAAAGACGTAGGTGGAATGTTTACCGGAAATTTAATTGAATATATTCCACTTGAGCCTGCACCTATAAAAAAATCCAATCCATTACTTCCTAAGTAAAATTCCACACCTCTAAAACCCTTTACATTATTTCCTAAAATAGAAGGATGATTAAATTGCCCATAAGAACTACTAATATAATTCCCTATACTATTAAGTTCCAAAAAATGATAACGATATTGGGTACCGAATCCTGGGGGATTAACTTGTTCAAAACTAGCCCAACCTAACCATCTTCCATCAGGAGAAATTTCCAACTCTCTCGTAAAAAGCTCTCCGCCGGCATTCTGGTTTTGCTCTGTTAAAGTAGGATAAATGCGACCCGTCGGAACAACTGAGCCATCATTATTAATAATAACCTTTTTAATGGCTCCTTCCTTTGAATTCAAGGTGCCTGGTCCAGCTAAAAAATAAAGATACCTGACATTAGAAATGACTTTTCCAACAGCAATAGCAGCAAACTCAGTAGTAGGTAAACCTCGAAAACTTATAGTGTCAACTAAGTGTGTTGTAACTGAAAAACTATTCATATCTACCACTGCTCGCCATAAACTGCTTGCATCAGTAAATCCGCCATTAGTGTAGAATACATTAAACTTCCTATTACATTGGTCATTATTATCAAAAGGAACAATTGAAATTTCCGCACCATTATTATTAATAAAACCTAACTCTTCATTGTTAAAGTCATAAATTTTTTGATCAGCAATATAAAACAACAGATTACCCATATCATCATAGTATCCATTAGCAACATTAGTAGAAACCTTGCCTAACGCTGTTCCAAAAGCAGGAGCTAATGCAACTGGTACAGGACTACCAGTTGCAATTGACATATCTATACCATTAGGACCTATGTACCAGTTCTTTAATTGCTGAGAATATAAAGTAGAGCTACTAATTGTCATAATTGTAACAAAAATTAAGGTGTATTTTTTCATACTTTATTAAGTTAAAATAAATGCTATTTATGTATTAATATTTTTTTTTCAGTATTATCCTTTAACATACTATTATAAACGCATTCATTGTTTGTGCTGTAAATTTCGACGTAAGCACTTTCATCAAGAAATCTATCGATGTGTATGGTAATGCTGCCATCTGAAGGGTTTGGATATACTGAAAAACTCTCTTGAATATTATATTCTTCTATTGAAGTTCCTGTAGAAACGTTTCCTAAACTATCGGTTTTAATAATGTAGGTTCCGTTCTTAATTGAATTTGGAGATGAACCTTTACCACAGATAATATATCCCTCATCCTTTGTTTGTCGAACATAATAACCATCATCGGCACCGTCACCAAATTGCTTTGACCATAAAGTATTACCCATTGCATCCACCTTTAATAAATAAACATCAGAAGTAAGTGGTGTTCCATTTACAATCCTTCCGGTAGCTATATAACCACCATCTGACGTCGGACAAACAGAATATAATCCCGAACTAAATGTTGCCCCATAAAGCCCCGACCAAATTGAATCACCAATAGAATCTGTTTTCAACAAATACGCACTTGAAACATTAGCTATACTATTCCAAGTATATCCTGCAACAATAAATCCACTGTCTGAAGATTGCTGGACAGAAAAAGATCCTTCATCATGTGAATTATTATGTGTTTTTGTCCAAATTGTATCACCATAAGCATTTGTTCGAATTAAATAAAAATCTACTGAAGAAGGAGATGTACCAATTGAAGCTGCAATAATAAATCCACCATCAAATGTCTTATCAATCGAATTCGCTTGTGTTCCAAAACTAGACGTATTATATATTTTATGGGTCAATGGAATTCCATTACTTAAATAGGAGATGAAATAGGCGCTTACTGGAGCTAAGGATTGAGGATTATAGGATCCAGTGAATCCATAGATAGCATTATTTATTGATGCCATACTGTTTCCTTGGCTTACATTGGTTGCTCCAGGTCCAACCGTATATAAACTAGTCCATAGAGTATCCCCATTTTCATCAAGTTTTAGAAGCCAGTTTTTAGAATTTAAACCACTATTATATACAGCATTTACAATAAAACCACTGTCAGGAGTTTGCTCAATAGAAGTAGCTGCCTCTATTCCTGGCCCACTGTAAATTTTAGCCCATTCAATAGTCCCAATTGAATCTAATTTAACAACCATTGCATCGTTCCCATTAAATGAACTCATACCACAAAATACATAACCTCCATCAAATGTCTCCTGAATGCCAGTAGCAATAACGCAACCCAACGTATCAATCACCTTTTCAAAAGTATTTTGAGCCCTTGCTGGAGAGCAAAAACAGAGAAAGAGAATAAAAAATATTTTACGCATAACTTAAATCAAAGTCAATAGTACATAAAAATTATTGAATTATCAAAAACAATTGAAATTCTCATCTCCTTAAACCTTCCCATTCATCCCAAAACAGGCTTTCTATCCCAAATTTTGTCATTTATCCCTTTTAATTTGGATTTGCTTGAAGAACGAGTTTCTTTGTCCAACCAATACAGATAATCATGAACGAAAACTTTTTCAACGGAATTCTTTGGCTGCATATCATCAGCGGAGGGCTAGCACTACTTGCAGGACCTGTAGCTATGTTTAACCAAGATGGAGGCAAAATACATCGCAAAGCGGGCATCATTTACTTTTATTCCATGATGGTCATTTTTGTGAGTTCCATTATTCTTTCCATCGTTCGCGAAAATTGGTTTTTGTTTATGGTCGGAATTTTTAGTTGCTACTTAGTGTCGACAGGTTACCGCGCTTTAAAATTAAAGATGCTACACCGCGGACAAAAAGCAGAAAAAATAGATTGGTTCATTTTAATTATTTCATTGATTGCGGGAATTGGATTAATTGGCGATGGGTATATGGATGTATTTTAGCAAAAGCAATTCATTTGGTTTAGTTCCCTTTGTTTTTGGCCTTGTGATGTTATTGGGAGTAAAAGAAGACTACAAACGCTACACCGTTCCGCCAACTGAAAAAATCATTGGCTTTTAAAACATATTGCTGGAATGATGGGTGGATACATTGCCACCTTCACTGCTTTCTTGGTACAGAACCTACATACAGATCCTAGTTTTATCGCTTGGCTAGCACCCACAGTAATTTTAACGCCAGTGATTATTTACAGCACCAATAAAATTAAGAAAGGGAAAAGTAAGATTGTTCTGAAGTAATTTTGATGGAACCTACCTGCACTAAAGTTCCTTGCTTCGCCGTAGCTACGCATAGGCAAGTCGGTAGGCAGGCACTGATCTATTATGATGTTGATGATTTTTTATGATAACTTAACGAAGCATGTAGTTCTATCAATAGAACACTGATGACGCGGATAAATATGATTTACACGGATTCCCTGCGCCCCTTGCGCCTTCCTTGCGTTCCTAGCGGTTAAGCTGCAAATAATAAAAGAGCTAGAATTTTAAAACCTCTCAACAAATAAATTTCGCATTTCGTGTTAATTCGTTTTTCGCGTCCCCGAAAGTTCATATCCTTCTCTGACTTATTTAGCCCCGCTATTTATCAAATAATTAAAAAGCTGCTCCGAAATCGAATAATTTTCATCCATAAAGAAAAACTTTCCGCCCCAGTTATAGGTGATGGATTTATATTCTTTCACTTGATCTCCTTCGCGGACACGCATCACCGTTATGACTCTATTTTTTTCGACTATCTTTTCTACTTCCCGGCTGATGGTGTCGGGAGCGAGGAGGATGAGTGGTCTTTTTTCGGTACCTGTGGTGACTGACTTCTCTACTTTCCACAAATCGTTTCCATCTTCACCTTTGCCTGGCTGCATTTTTTCGGTTCCTGGCAGCACATCAATTCCACGTGATGGATCACTTCCGGTTGATGGTTTTATCTGTCTGTTTGGATCTTCACCACTATTCACAGGTAACGTATTTACCAATTGCTGAAAAGAATCCACTTCATTCAACTTTAGTTCGGGTCGAGTTGGCTTTGGAACCTCTACCACATCAACTTTACTCTCTTTAACTGGTGGCATTGGCGCAATAGCGATTTCTTTTGGAATTTGTTTGCTATTTTTCTTATCCTTCTCCAATGCCTTTTGCTCTAAAATTTCATCTTTTGCCTTTTTCTCGAGAATTTCTTCGGTTTGAGTGAGCAAGGATAAAATTGACTTTGTATAATCCGTGTCGTAGCCAATCTCATCTAATTCGGGTAAATACCGGATGGAAGCTACAGGCTGGTTGTAAATTGCAATATTCACCCCCTCATACTGCTTAAAAAGTCGAACTCCAATTTTGTAGGAATCAAAACCGAATTTTCTGCGCTCTTCGGGAACAGCAGTATTTACATGAATAGATTTGGTGATATAGCCTGGTTTAGTAAAATCCAGTTGATATTCGGCATTATACTCCAGCCGCATATTCATGTTTTTTTGTCCTTTAAATGCGCCTACCGTTTCGCCTCCTTTTCGTAAATAAACAATTGCCTGATCAAAATCGCCATTCACCACCACAAATTGTACCGGCATGGGAAGGTATCGTACCCCACCCGAAAACTGTGATTTACACTCCAAAGAGGCAAAGACGAGGAGGATAAAAAGGAAGAGGCGATTCATACTATCAAAAGTACACAAAACGAAAATGCCATCAAAGGTTAAATTGTTATTTAAATTTTTAAAACTGACTCAAAAACGGCATCAGACTTTACTATTTTTGTCATTCTTCATTCTACTAAAAAATCTTAAAAGTGATTAAAACCCATCTCATTCCAAAACTCAGTTTAATTCTTACTATTTTATTCTTTTCTCACTTTAGTTCGGCGCAAACCGTACTTGAACCTGGCGATATAGCATTTACCGGCTACATAACAGCTGATGATAATAATGCAACTCAAGATGATGCTATTTCTTTTGTGCTGCTAAAAGACATTGATGTAAACACCAGTATTTATTTAACCGATTTAGGCTGGACTGACGCTAATACTTTTCAAACACCGAATCCATGTGGAGCCAATACAGGAGCACTTAATGACGGCATCATTGAATGGAAAAGCAATACGGTTTTATACTGCGGAACACAAATTAGTATTCATTGCAAACGTGCACTTACCGCAAATTTTGGAACCGTAACGGCGGTGCAGGCAAGCTTCAACAACAGCAATGTTTACTTGAATTTAAATGGAACTGGTGATCAGGTTTTTGCTTATCAGGGAACCCTTAGTGCACCCAGTTTCATCGCAGGTTTAAATATTGATCGTGCTTGGGATTTGGTATTGGATAGTTGTGAATTCACCTCCAACAAATCTACTTTACCTGCCGCATTATCTTCGTTTGGACTTTCTATAAATCCGGGAGCAAACAACGCACAATACAATTGCTCCATTTCTACGGGTGATACATTAACTCTTTTAACAGCAACTACTGATGCTATGAATTGGAATGTGGATACTACCTCTTTTCCTCCTATTCCATCGAATTATCAATTACCTCCTTCCTGTCTTTTTTCGGGATGTGCTTTGCCTACACCTCAAATTACTACCCAGCCGACTTCTGTGAATGTTTGTGAGTTGAGTACTATTGAACTAACCGTTGTTGCCAACAATGTAACCTCTTATCAATGGCAGCAAAATATTAGCGGAACATGGGTTAATGTATTAGACACCCTTCCTTATAGTGGTAGCACGACAGATACACTTAGAATAACTAGCGCACCATTCATATTAAATGCGAGTGTTTACCGTTGTGTGGTTTCTGGTCAGGCACCTCCTCAAGCTATTAGTACCTCCGCAACCGTTAGCCTCATTCGATTGCCTGCCATCACTGCACAAACGCCCGCACGTGCAATATGCGAAGGAGCGAATGTCTCTTTCAGTGTAAGTACTGTTGGAGCTGGATTAACTTTTCAGTGGCAAACGTATACAGGATCTAATTGGGTAAATCTGTCCAACACTCCGCCCTACTCAAACACAACGGGCAATGCTCTTTTAATCTCTGCCGTTCCGTACGCATTGCATTTTACTTATTATAGATGCATAGTTTCCGGCACCTGTGCACCCGCTGTCACTTCCGACTCTGTTTATGTTTTTGTGAATCAATTGCCTACTATTACTCTGGAACCAGTTTCCGACAGTATTTGTGTCGGAAATTCTACTTCATTTGTGGTGAATGCCTTTGGTGCTTCCATTACTTACCGTTGGCAAGTAGATAACGGTTCCGGCTATACGAATTTATCAAATGGGGCTCCTTATTCAGGTGTTACTAATGACACCCTTACTGTAACCAATCCTCCTATCTCATTGTCGAATAACAAATACCGATGTATTGTTACTGGAGTTTGTGCTCCACCGGATACTTCATCAGAAGCCGTTTTAATAGTAGGAGATATTCCAACAGATCCCGTTTTTAATTCCGGAAATACATCACTATGCTTAAACAGCAGCGAAGTGTTTACCATTGCTCCAGTAGATGGGATTAGTACTTACACCTGGAGTTTCACAGGAACTGATGGATTAATATCAAATGCTGGTGATACTTCCGCCACATTAAATTTAGGCAGTGCCGCCACTGCAGGAAACATCACCGTTCAAGCAAGTAATTTCTGTGGAACTAGTTCGGTTGTTTCACAAGCCATCGTCGTAAACGCTGCGTATCATTTCTTAGACAGTGTAGCAGTTTGTCCGGGAGATAGTGCGTTCATTCATTCTGCTTGGCAATTGGTACCGGGAGATTATATGGATACTTACACCACAGTTGATGGATGCGATAGTACTTATACAACACGATTACAATTTAACCCTGTGTTCGACGAGCAAGCAACAACAACATTATGTTTAGGCGACAGTTCATTTTGCAAGGATCATGGCAAACGATGGTGGGAACATATACCGATACATTAATGAGTGCACAAGGTTGCGATAGCATAGTACATACTACATTGGATTTCTATGCAGCTGCTTTTGACTCTATCACTACCTCCATTTGTAATGGAGATAGTTTATTTGTGGGTGGTGCATGGCAAAACCTAGCAGGCACTTATGAGGACACCTTAACAAGTAGTAATGGTTGTGACAGTTTATTGTTTACAACTCTTGATTTTTTTCCAATCGCATTTGATTCAGTGGATGTCACAATTTGTGCTGGCGACAGTGTATTTTTAGCAGGAGCATGGCAGTATATTGCAGGTGATTTCGTAGATGTAACTACTTCATCGAATGGTTGCGATAGCAGCATCTATACGCACCTTTTCGTTCATGCATTGCCGTTAGTGACACTTACTTTAGACACTACAGTTTGCATCAATTGGTCGTTTATCGATTTATTTGGGGAGAGTCCAGCAGGTGGGACCTGGTCAGGAATTGGAGTCAGCGGAAGTCAATTCGAACCTTCTTCAGTAGCTCCGGGCAGCTACATTATAACTTATACTTATGTAGATTCCAACTTCTGCTTAGCGAATGCATCCGATACTATCGTTGTAGATCTATGTACGGGACTTCAAGAAATTGATGGTGTTATCATTTCGATTTATCCGAATCCTGCGAATGACTATTTGAATATTCAATTCGCTTCGGCAAATGCTTCTACTGTGTATCAAATCATCGACACCAAAGGAAGTGCATTAGTAAAAGGACAAATGAATCAGCAAAATTTATCCATTCCAGTAAATCAATTATCGAATGGAATTTATTTTATTCAAATCATCCATCAAGGAAAAATAAGCACATCAAAATTTACGGTTCAACATTAAAATAAATATTTTATAAGAAGAAGGCTCTTGAAATCTTCAAGGGCCTTTTTTTATCCTTCTATTATAAACTATCTTTTTAAACAAAGGGTACGGAGTTTTTCTTTAGATAAAATTTTGCGCCTTTGCGCCTTAGCGAGAAAATTTGGCAACGTGAAAACGTTGAGTCAAATTAGAATGAAGAATTAGCATTTGACACTTGTTTTCCGATTTGATAATTAGTATTTCCAAAATCAAGTTCATAAAATAGCTCGCTAAGGCGCAAAGTCGCAAAGGAGGGAGTAAGAAAGAAAAGGTAAAATATAATTAGAATTAAACTATAATTATTCCCTGCCTTTTTTGTTTCCTTCTTAGTAAAGGATAGTTTCGAATAAAACTAAATATATTTAATGGCTCATAAAATTAATTCGCTCATTAGAAAAAACCTTTATGGAATTTATTTTATTCAAATCATCCATCAAGGAAAAATAAGCACATCAAAATTTACGGTTCAACATTAAAATAAATATTTTATAAGAAGAAGGCTCTTGAAATCTTCAAGGGCCTTTTTTTTATCCTTCTATTATAAACTATCTTTTAAACAAAGGGTACGGAGTTTTTCTTTAGATAAAATTTTGCGCCTTTGCGCCCTTTAGCGAGAAAATTTGGCAACGTGAAAACGTTGAGTCAAATTAGAATGAAGAATTAGCATTTGACACTTGTTTTCCGATTTGATAATTAGTATTTCCAAAATCAAGTTCATAAAATAGCTCGCTAAGGCGCAAAGGAGGGAGTAAGAAAGAAAAGGTAAAATATAATTAGAATTAAACTATAATTATCCCCTGCCTTTTTTGTTTCCTTCTTAGTAAAGGATAGTTTCGAATAAAACTAAATATATTTAATGGCTCATAAAATTAATTCGCTCATTAGAAAAAACCTTTATGGAATTTATTTTATTCAAATCATCCATCAAGGAAAAATAAGCACATCAAAATTTACGGTTCAACATTAAAATAAATATTTTATAAGAAGAAGGCTCTTGAAATCTTCAAGGGCCTTTTTTTATCCTTCTATTATAAACTATCTTTTTAAACAAAGGGTACGGAGTTTTTCTTTAGATAAAATTTTGCGCCTTTGCGCCTTTGCGAGAAAATTTGGCAACGTGAAAACGTTGAGTCAAATTAGAATGAAGAATTAGCATTTGACACTTGTTTTCCGATTTGAAAATTAGTATTTCCAAAATTAAGTTCATAAAATAGCTCGCTAAGGCGCAAAGGAGGGAGTAAGAAAGAAAAGGTAAAATATAATTAGAATTAAACTATAATTATTCCCTGCCTTTTTTGTTTCCTTCTTAGTAAAGGATAGTTTCGAATAAAACTAAATATATTTAATGGCTCATAAAATTAATTCGCTCATTAGAAAAAACCTTATGGAATTTATTTTATACAAATCATCCATCAAGGAAAAATAAGTACATCAAAATTTACGGTTCAACATTAAAATAAATATTTTATAATAAGAAGGCTCTTGAAATCTTCAAGGGCCTTTTTTGTTAAATTGATTCAAACTACAATTTTTAAATAGAGAAATGAATTAATCTTTCAGGTCTCAAGAAAGTTTTGAAGTTGCAAACTAAATTTTGATTCCACTATTACTTGATGTTTAAACCTGCCTGCTGCAGGCAGGCGCAGCGATCACAGCGACAAGCAACGGACGCAACGTTGCTAACTCTCCTTTATTCCCTATAAATTCATCGCATTTCCAAAAAAATAAGGTTGATTTAATATAGAATGCTTGAAAGTGGTCCATTTTACTTAAATCATTGTTAGTCAGTACTTAAATTAACATTTTGGCATGTAAGCCCATCTCCCCGTTAACCCAACTCACTACTACAAGCTCCTATAAATCGCTATAAATTAATAATATACCTATTGCAATTTGCCTACTTTCTATTTAAAAACTACCTTCGCAGCCCTTAAATAATGACTATGGAAAATTTCGTTTATATCGTACCTGCCCTTGGCGTACTTGGATTAATCTACATGTTTATTAAATCCAGTTGGGTAAATAAGCAAGATGCAGGCGATGAAAAAATGCAAACAATTTCAACGGCGATTGCAGAAGGTGCAATGGCTTTCTTGAAATCAGAATATAGAATTCTTGCCATCTTTATGGTGATTGCTTGCATCGGCTTAGGAGTATTAAGTCAGGTGGTTGAACATTCGCACATCCTAATCGTTGCCGCATTTATTGTAGGCGGTGTTTTTAGTGCAATAGCAGGATATGCTGGAATGCGCGTTGCCACAAAAGCAAATGTTCGAACTACACAAGCCGCTCGTACTTCTCTGGCTCAAGCGTTGAAAGTTTCTTTCTCGGGTGGAATGGTAATGGGATTAGGCGTTGCCGGATTAGCAGTTCTCGGATTGAGTTTGTTATTCATCTTTCTCTATGGCTATTTTATGGGTAGTGTAATGTCGAGCACAGAGCAAATGACTATCGTGTTAGAAGTACTTGCCGGATTCTCTTTAGGTGCAGAATCGATTGCACTCTTTGCACGTGTAGGCGGAGGAATTTACACCAAAGCTGCTGACGTGGGTGCTGACTTAGTAGGAAAAGTAGAAGCTGGTATTCCGGAAGATGATCCACGTAATCCAGCAACAATTGCAGATAATGTAGGGGATAACGTAGGTGACGTTGCGGGTATGGGTGCCGATTTATTTGGTTCTTATGTAGCGACCGTTCTTGCATCGATGGTATTAGGAAATTATATCATTCGTGATATGGGCGGTAGTATTGATGACGCCTTTGGCGGAATTGGTCCTATTTTATTGCCATTATGTATTGCAGGATTTGGTATTGTTGCTTCAATTGTTGGATCATGGTTAGTAACGATAAAGGAAACCGCAGCACAAACAACTGAATCCGTTCAGGCAGCATTGAATCGCGGTAATTGGGTTTCGATCATCATCGCTTTGGTAGCTTCTTATTTCTTAATTGACATGATGCTTCCTGCACAAATGACGATGAGTGCCTTTTCAGGTGGAGAATTTACTACACTTTATACTTCTTCGATGAATGTGTTTTGGTCGGTGGTGATTGGAATGTTTGTTGGCGCTGCTATCTCTTACATCACCGAATTTTATACTGGATTAAATAAAAGACCCGTATTAAACATTGTACAAAAATCAGCAACGGGTGCTGCTACTAATATCATCGCAGGATTAGGAACTGGTATGTTATCGACTGCTTTTCCCGTTATCTTATTTGCAGGAGCTATTTGGGGAGCGTATGCATTGGCTGGATTTTACGGAGTAGGTATTGCAGCATCTGCGATGATGGCAACAACAGCGATGCAATTGGCCATTGATGCTTTTGGTCCGATTGCAGATAACGCGGGTGGAATTGCTGAGATGAGCGAACTTCCTGCTGATGTACGTGAGAAAACAGATATTTTAGATTCAGTAGGAAATACAACAGCAGCAATCGGAAAAGGATTTGCTATAGCTTCTGCAGCATTAACTGCATTAGCATTGTTTGCGGCGTATGTAACATTAACCGGAATCAATGGTATCAATATTTTCGATGCGAAAGTTTTAGCAGCATTATTTATTGGTGGAATGATTCCTGTAGTATTCTCTGCGCTTGCTATGAACTCAGTAGGTAAAGCAGCGATGGAAATGGTGAATGAAGTACGTCGTCAGTTCCGCGAAATTCCGGGAATCATGGAAGGAACCGGAAAGCCAAACTATAGTCGATGCGTAGAAATTTCTACCAATGCAGCATTACGCGAAATGATGTTGCCAGGTGTGATCACTATTGTTACTCCAATCATTGTTGGACTCGTAATGGGTGCTGAAGCATTAGGTGCCTACATGGCAGGTGTTACCGTGAGCGGAGTACTTTGGGCGATTTTCCAAAACAACGCCGGTGGTGCGTGGGATAATGCAAAGAAAGCATTTGAAAAAGGTGTGAATATCAACGGTGAGATGTATTACAAAAAATCAGAGCCGCATAAAGCAGCCGTTGTAGGTGATACAGTGGGTGATCCTTTTAAAGATACTTCTGGACCTTCGATGAATATTTTAATTAAACTTTCCTCTTTAGTAGGATTAACCATTGCGCCATTAATCGCAGTGAATGGCGGAAATGGTGCTGGATCAGGAATGGGTGCCGACGATTGTTGTGCAAGCAAAGCGAAGATGGAATGTCATATGGACATGGATGCTACCTGCGATATGGATGCGGAAGGCAATTGTGTAATTGACTCTGCGATGTGTGCTGAGTGGATGGCAGCCGGAAAATGTGACAGCAGTGATTGCATCAAAATGGAAAATGGTAAGTGCCATATCAAAGCCGATGCTTGTGAAAAAAATACAGGTGCAGATTGTTGCAAAAACAAAAAAGCAAGTTGTGAGTCAGATTGCATGAAGAAATGCAAAGAGCAAGGCATTGATTGCGGCAATGGGAAACCATGTCCTATGCACAAGACCTCTGCTTCACATGATTGTTCAAAAGGTTGCGATGCAGCATGCATGAAAGCTTGTGAAGACAAAGGCATGGCTTGCAAAGGTCAAAAAAAAGATTGTTGCAAATAACAATTACTTATTTATAATGAAGAGCCTGTGATTTGATCGCAGGCTTTTTAGTTTCTACCTTCCTCCTCCTCGAAAATTCTTAACTTTGTATTGTGTTTACATCCAACTCCATTTCTTCTTTTAAAGGGTCAACATTATTGTTGTTGATGGGATTGTTTTTACATCCAGTTCTACTTCATTTTCTAATTCCTTTCCTCCAATAGTTGGTTCTGAAGACAGCTTAATGCATACTGCTGATTCAAAGACTGCGCAATCAAGTAACGACTTTCAATTAATTTCAAACCATCAAAGAAAAAATCCCTATCCACCAAAAAGAAAAGCTAGTTATTTATTTGCAGACAAAAAGAAAATAGTAAAATACAATCCTGTGAGTTTACTTTTTGGTGGAATGCTTTTTACTTATCAAGCCGTAATTTCTTCTCAGATTGCAGCAGATTGCCCGTACGAAGTATCTTGCTCTGCTTTTAGCAAGTTAAGCATTCAAGAATTTGGATTGATAAAAGGTCTAGCATTAAGTGCCGACAGATTGACACGTTGCACCAAGTCCAGCGTAAAGCATATCCACCCCTTACGACTTTCTGAAAATGGGAACATCATTGATTTTCCATCTTATTACCGAATAAAAAGCACGATCCCGAATGAAATTAAAATATTTATTTCTTTCGATTGGTTTTTTAATTCCTTTCATGTGCTTAGCGCAAGAAGATAGCGTTCCACTTCGGGATGAGTTAAATTTTATTTTTCATTTAGGCGACAACAAACAGATTGATGATTTAGAATCTTACAGTAATCAAATCTTAAATGATACTACTTTCTATTCACAAGATTTTCGAGATTCTGTGGCTTTTGCCAGCGGAACTTTATTCAAAGATTTCAAACTACAATTAAAAGCGCGTTACTACTTTGATTTAGTGAGCATGCGTTCAGTCTTCAAAATTCCAGCTGCATACACCTCCGGACTAATGGAGATGGATGAACATCACTATGACAAAGCTTATCAAAAAATTTTCGATGCCCCAGAGGCAGAGTCGGGGATACTCTATGAATTACGAATATTTGAATTAGCAGGACTCTCCCTTCTAAAAAAAGATTATGGGCAATACGATCTTTTAGCCACTGGATTTTTCCCAGAAGATTCCACCATCCATGTGGAGTTGAAATATTTAAGTGACTATAATTACATCCTACAAAACATGAAAAAGAAATCAGGTTTTGTGGCCGGTGCATTATCCGCAATTATTCCGGGACTAGGAAAACTTTATACAGGGTTACCAGGACAAGCATTAGCCTCGTTCTTAAAAGTAGTTCCATTAGGTATCATCACCGCAGAGAACTTCCGCAACGGCGAATTCAAGAATGCCCAGTTCTATATCTTTGGTTCGCTCTTTTCCCTCTTCTATATTGGAGGGATCTGGGGAAGTTCTATCAGTGCAAAAATTGTTTATCAGGAAAAAGTAGATGAGATACATCATAATATTAGGGTGGGTTTGCATGTTCCTGTTGACCGTATCTTCCACTAAGGCGCACTCACAAGCGCTGGAATCGGCCGACAGCCTCTTTGCTATCCAACAATACGACCTCGCTGCGGTGATGTACGAAAGGGCGGTCTATGAGCGTCCCAATGATGTTCATTTTTTAGCGACTACACTGCTTTCAAAAACCAATTGTTTAAAAGCACAAGAAAAATTTGAACAGATCGGAAGTTTATTATCACGTATTGACTTAAACAAAATCAGCGATAGTCTCAAACAAGAAATTTATTTCCAGAAAGCATTAGGTTATTATCTAAGCGATAGATTTGATGACGCAGAAAAAAACATCTTGCCTTCATTTAACTTAGAAACATTCAACACTAAAACACAATTGAACTCCGTTTTACTTTATGCATTCATACTTGATGAACAAGGAAAATGGAGTCAAGCTCATCAAGTAATGAATGATTACATTCGAAATCAAACGCAACTTCCGTCGCTTGAAAAAGAAAGGTTAACACAATCTTTGGATTCACTTTACGCAACAGACCAACACCATAAGTTAAAAAGCATTAAAAAAGCCAAAACACTTTCTTTGATTTTCCCAGGGATGGGACAAGCCTACAATGGAAATTACGGAAAAGGATTTCTCAACTTTCTATTGACAGGGGGAAGTGCTACCTTTGGCGTATACAATGTTCTTCAAGCAAACTACATCACGGCCGCTACGGCAGGGGTATATTTGTTTTTATATTTCTATTTAGGAGGCGCAAATCAGTCCAGCTATATTGTTCCTACAAAAAATTATACTAAAAAAAGAAAGTACAACGATCGATTGAAATTAGAAATCATCGATATGAGTAAATCTTTATCCAATACTTCATCCCCATCCCTCCATGAATAAAAAAATAACGACGATTATTCTATTTCTATTTTTACTTCCAGCTGTTCTTTTTGCACAAGAATTTTCCCATCTGACATTAACAGGCCATAAATCCGGAGGCAATGTTTGCAGTTATTCTCCTGATGGGAAAAGATTAATAAGTGGAAGCAAAGATGGCATCATTAAAGTTTGGGATGTAGAGCAAAACTACAAGTCGATTAAGGATATTTCAATAAGTGATGATCCCATCACGGCACTTCATTACAATCACCAAGGAGATCAAATTTCTGTTGGAACGATGGAATGTTTGCAAGTTTATAATAGTTCAACATTTAAAAGAACAGCCAAAAAGAAGAAAGCGCATGTAACATTTGTTAAATCAGCAAATTTTTCACCTGACGATAAATTCATTGTTAGCAGCAGTTGGAAAGAAAATGCATTGGTAGTTTGGGAGAGTACTACGCTCAAACAAGTCATGGAATTAGGAGAAAATATCTGGACTGACGAAGCAAGTTTTACGCCTGATGGGAATTATATTATTTCATGTAATCATGATAACAATGCGAAAGTATGGGATGCGAAAACAGGGAACATCATAAAAACATTTGCTGGACATACCGATTGGATTTACAGTGTAAAAATAACTGCCGACATGAAAACGGTAATCACGGGAAGTTTTGATCAAACCCTTAAAATTTGGGATTTCAAAACCGGGAAAATAATTAATACTTTAAAGGGACATAAAGATGGAATTGCCACAATTGCGCTTTCTCCTGATGATAAAATAGTAGCTAGTGCTTCTGTTGATGGTATGCTAATACTATGGGATGTAGCGCTTCAATCCGAGAAATTAAAACTATCGGAAAGTGGTCCTACCATACTTTACCTTGAATTTTCACCAGATGGAAAGTCCTTGGCTTCCTGTGCTGCGGATGGTTCTGTCCGTATTTGGGATGTATCTTCATTAAATTAATGCTTGTCGTACCATATAATTCTATGTAACTTTGCAACGAATATTATTAAAAAATAATTAAATGAAAAAATAATTCTCTGCTCAATTTTATTGATTTCCACTTTGGGATTTTCTCAAGATGTGATTACCCTTACAGATGGAAGAACGGTAACCGCCAAAATCCTTGAACTAACACCTGATCTGGTAAAGTATAAAAAAATGGACAATTTAGAAGGTCCTACTTACACTGTACCGGTAAGTGATCTGACCAAAATTAAATATGCTAATGGATCAGAAGATACCTTTTCTGCTTCAAAAAGCGATTCAAATACATCTAAAACGGAAGAAGAAAATACCCCGAACATTTTTAAAGGGAAATTTGATGTAAATGATAATGAAACCGCCTCATATATAGAAGCCATTGTTAAAAATGCAGGAGCTAAATTATTAGAACGGTGTGTCGGACGTGCCGATAATCAAAGTACAGAAATTTTCTTTGCGGATGTATTTAGAGATGATGTGGCGATGGAATTACATATTCCTTTTCAAGTAAAATGGGATAAAGGTCTTGCCAATAAAGAGCGTTGGATTCGTGGTGAAGTTATGGTAAATCGAGATGGTAAACGTCAGTGGAAATACCAAAGTGATTCCGGACTTATGTTTAAAGGATGTGCAAAAGGAATAATGGATTTATAAGGAACTAAGAAGCCACCAAAAAGAGGGAATGTCGATGACACTCCCTCTTTTTTTATAGTACCCAAAAGTTCATTCGGTTTTTTACGCTATGGACAGGGAAATAATTTGAAGCAATAATTCGGATAATGTTGTAATAACAAAAGTATGAATTGCTTCAAAATCAAAATTAGGGTTAATCCTTTCGAACGTATTAATTTATCAATGTAAAGTCGTCCTACGAACTCTTGATCCTTACCGAAGCGTTTGGGGTCAATTAACCTTTCTAATAACAACTGTAGGATATTTATTTTGATATTCTTTTAAAATTAAAGAATAAATAAAAAAAGGGGAATGTCGATGACATTCCCCTTTTTTTATAATAGAATAAATATTATTCGCTAGCCTTAAGCTTACTTGTTTTAATTGGAGTACCTTGAACAACCCAACCATAACGGAAAAACTCATTTCTGTTGTAAACCACACCGTCGATCAATGCATCATAACCAGGACCTGCCTTTTCGATGGCTTTGTCTACAGCTGCTTTAAGCATTGGCTGACCACACATTTTCATTTCTTTACCTTCTGTACGTGGACCTTTAGCATCATTTGGAAGACGCAAAGTCACATTTTTAGAACTGATTACGGTGAAGTCGATCAAACGCTGTTGACATGAAGACAATGCCAAAGCGCAAACTACTAAAATAGGGAGTGCAATTTTTTTCATAATTTTTTTTAATTTATCTTAATTCTTAGTTGTGGCAAATATAAATCTAATTGTATTCATACCAAAATAAAAAAAGATGACATCTTCAATCAAAAAATCATAAAAAAAAGCTCTTATTATCTGAGGAATTTACAACCTTTATTATTAATTTTCAATGCTTTGCATTATTTTTTGTGGTAAATTCATAAATACTTCCATTCAACTTGCAATCCCTATTTTTACCCTACTATCCTGAAAACTAACAAAAATCACATAGCTCCGCTTTCATTTATAGATTTGCAAATGTTATCTCCAAAATTAAGCAACACTCATTTTCCATAAATAATCTATGAAAGCGCAACGAAAAAAGGCACCCTCACATCCAATGGTAACTTTACAGAGTTCCACAGAAAAGAATTTATCCAAAAAGACTATATCAATTATAATCGGAATTTTAGCTTTCTTACTCTATGCAAATACTCTTGGACATGAATACACCGTGGATGATACTACTGTGATTAAGAATAATAAATTCACAGTGCAAGGATTTGCTGGACTCGATGAAATTTTCACCTCCTCCTACCGCGCGGGTTATTGGGATCGTACCGAAGGATTATACCGTCCTATTTCTGTAGCTATGTTTGCGTTGGAATGGGCTATCGCGCCAGAACAACCGTGGCTTGGACATTTTATGAATGTATTGCTCTACGCTTTAACTGCAATGGCACTTTTTTCCTTGATGAGTGTCTTGTTAAAAAATCTACATCCTTTTATTCCAATTCTTGTTACGTTGCTGTGGGTTTTTCATCCCGTCCATACTGAAGTAGTAGCAAACATTAAAAGCAGAGATGAATTGCTCAGTTTCTTCTTCGGAATTTTAACGATTCGTTATTTGATGTCTTATCTCAACACTCAAAAACGGTCAACAATGCTCCTTTCTTTTTTAATTTTCTTCCTCGCATTATTATCGAAGGAAAACTCAGTCACCTGGGCAGGCGTTATTCCCTTAGCCATTTGGTGTTTCACGAGTGAGAATTTGAAAAAAACAATCTCGATCAGTGCCATGTATATTGGAATCGTAATTGTATATTTAATCATTCGCCAATTAATTTTAGGAGATGGCGGAAGCGATTATCAATTGATGGTAGTCAACAACAGCATGGTAGATGCGTCTACTTTTGCCTCTCAATTTGCGACCGCTATTTCTATTCTTGGGAAGTACTTGTATCTATTTATATTACCAGTTACGCTCGTATTTGATTACAGTTACAATACGATTCCGAATGTTTCATTTTCAAATCCCAACGCCCTTTTTTCATTGATAGTATTTGCCTTTGGGTTGATCTATTCGATCAGAAGTTTATCGCAAAGATCTATTGCCGCTTTCGGAATACTTTTCTTTCTAGGAACAATTTCGCTCGTGAGTAATGTTTTTTTCCTGATTGAAGCGACCATGGCAGAGCGATTTATCTATACGCCTACCTTAGGATTGTGCATCCTAGTTGGAGTGATGACTAATTCCCTGTTAACGAAAAAAAATAAAAAAACGGAAACAACATTAACCACATCCACGCTCACCAAAAACACAGTATTCATTCCTAGTCTTGTGGTACTACTATTATTTGCTGGGAGAACATACAGCAGAAACCAAGACTGGAAAAGTAATTACAACTTACTCACTCATGATGTGGAAATTTCTCCTAACAGTGCGCGTATCCGTTATGCATTAGGGAGTACATTATTAGTCGAAAAAGCCCTTGTTGCACCCGAAGGAAGCACTGAAAGAACGAATTTTGTAGACCGGGCCATTGTTGAACTCACCAAAGGAGTGACCATCTTACCCAACTACAACGATGCTTGGTATAATCTGGGCATCGCTTACAAAGAAAAAAAGGACGCAAAAAATGCAATCGTTTGTTTTGAAAAAGCCAGGTCGTACAAAGCATTTACGGAAGCGAGTCGGTTTTCAAGTGCTGGCGTTGCTTACGGATTAGATGGACAGTATGAAAAAGCATTGGCTGATCTTTCAACTGCGGTGAAATTAGAACCCAATGAACCTGACAATTGGAACAACTACGGATTATATTTGAGTGAAGCTGGAAAATTTGAAGAATCTTTGCAAGCACTCGATAAATCCATCTCCCTAAAACCCGATTTTGAAAAAGCAATTTACAATAAAGGAAATGCTTATGCCAAAGCAGGAAGATATCAAGAAGCACTCCGCGAATATCAATTCGCGTTAAGTATTAATGTTAACTATACAGATGCACTCAATAACAGTGGGAATTGCTACGTCATGCTTCAAAAATTTGATAGTGCCTTAGTTTATTTCCAACGTTCTGTAGATGTAGATCCAAACAATGCAAAAGCTGTGATGAATTTAGCCGTCACGCTACAAAATACAGGCGACACAGCTAAAGCAAATATTTATTTTCAAAAAGCACGGAGTTTGGGGGTGGCTTTATGAATCGCAACATCAATACTTTCATTTCTCTTCTACTTCTTTTTTCAAGTTGTACTGATGCGCCTGTCGTAAAACATGAAACCTATTTTTCAATTTCTACATTCATGAACCATGAAATTAAACAACATCAAACCACTAAAACTCGTTTAATAAAAGTGGTAACGCGCGATCATAAGTCAGAGACAAAAGAAATAACAGTTTCGAATTGGGAACATGAACTCAAACCATTCTTTGAAAGCGATATTGATAAACCTGCATGGCATTTAGCCTACGATTGTGATACGGTAAAAACCGACTCCCTTTTACAAATAGTATACGTTGCCAACGATCCAAAAGCGCCTGTGCGTAGAATGCAAATTGATTATTTTCAGGATCAGATTCAACGTATCGATATTCAGTTTGAAAAAAACAATCCTTGGTTCAGCTTAAAGAGAAAATTAATTTATCAGCGAGATATTGGTTATCAAATCAGCGGCGAACAAAATATGGTATTGTCGGATCCCTCACTCTTCGAAATCAACGTAAAATTCATTCATTAAAAACTTCAACATGCCCATAACTTTACTCATTGGATTCTGGTTAGGATTGCTACAGCTTCCAGATGCTACGCTTCCTTTTCAATTCGAAATAGCACAACATGACGGAACGCCGGTAATGATCATCCAAAACGCGGATGAAAGAATTGTTTGCGATGAAGTAATAATGCAGGGTGATTCCATCTTCATAAAACTTCCTTTATACGATTCTGAATTTCGGTTAAAAGTAGGCGATGGAACTTTGACAGGTAACTGGTATAATCATGGAAGAAAAGTACCCACCAGCCTTCCCTTTTCTGCTACAAAGGATATCCTATATCGATTTCCCGCATCAAGCAATGTTACTTCATCGCACTCCCTGGATGGATCGTGGGAAACTTGGTTTGCAACAGGAACTCCAGATTCTTCATTAGCCATTGGGAAATTCAACCGAGAAGGGAACAAAGTATTTGGAACTTTTTTAACAGAGTCGGGCGACCACCGATACTTAGAAGGAATCGTTGATCAAGACAGTTTAAAGTTAAGCGTCTTTGATGGTACGCATGCTTATTTGTACTTGGCGAAAGTGGAAGGAGATGTGATGCATGGAATGTATTACGCGGGTAATTCTTACAAAGCACCCTTTCGTTCAAGGAAAAATAATTCTATTACATTGAGAGATCCATCTTCACTTGCCCAAGCGAAAGGAACAATAGATTTTACACTCCCTGATGCGGACAGTAATTTAATCACTCTAACGGATCCGAAGTACCGTAATTATATAAAAATTGTTCAAATTTTAGGAACATGGTGTCCGAACTGCATTGATGAAAGTAAATTTCTGGATAGCGTTTACACCCATCGAAAAGAGGAAGGTCTGGCTGTATACGGATTGGCATTTGAGCGCTCCCCACTTTTTAGTGAAGCCACTAAAGGTGTAAAAAAAATGCAAAAACGATTGAACATTCACTATCCATTACTCATTGCCGGAACGAATAAAAAAGGAGAAGTACAAAAAATAATTCCTGCCATTGATAATTTTTTCTCCTATCCGACAACGTTATTCATCGATCGAAAAGGTCAAATAGTAAAGATTCATAGTGGATTTTCGGGGCCTGCCACGGGAGCGGAATGGGAAAAATACAAAGCTGATTTTAATAGAACCTTAAATCGAATGCTTAGGTAGTTAATGTGTTGATAATCAAATGCCCAAACACCACATTACGAGTATAGCGGAGTAATGACTAACCTAGGAACGTAGATTCACTGATTTTTTTCACCAATATAATATGTTCTTCTACCCTCACATCATGGCTATTAACCTATAAGTTTAGCTATTGCCTTAATTTTCGTCAGATATTTGAGACTGGTATAGAGTACATTTGCACAATAATGAAAACAAGAATTATAATTTGCCAAACAAAAAAATTCCTGTATTTTGCAGAGTATAAAGTTCCCAAAACATAAAACACAAATCAAAAAACAATACATGAAAAAACAATTACTGTTGTGGATTAGCTTAATTATGTTGCCTTTCCTAGGTTATTCCCAATGTACAACGACGAATGCGACTTCGTGTGCCTGTAAAGATGGCACCACCAACTGCGATTTATTACCAGACATTCACGTGGCTCCGCCACCGATGAGTGTTTATGGATCTAGTGGGCATGTTGAGTATCCTCAAACATGTAGCCCTTCTTGTAGTGGAAATGATGGACGACTTCGCGTATCCGTTTCTACTCCCAACGTTGGATTCGGTCCTTTAGAAGTTCGTTCAACTTCTACGGCAATTTGTGGAACGGATACATTTTACAATGTAGCGAGTAATTTTACATGTCCAAACGGACAACCATTAAAAACAATTTTAAATCAACGTGTTTATCATAAGAATGGAAATACAATGTCCTCTTACGATCGTTATGCGGGAACGATGACCTATCACCCAAGTCACGGCCATATGCATGTGGATGATTGGGGAATTTATACATTACGTACAGCTACTGCGGATCCAAATCCGTTAAACTGGCCAGTAATTGGAACAGGTTCTAAACTTGCTTTCTGTTTAATGGATTATGGTTCTTGCTCTACCTACAACGGACATTGCAGAGATAGTGCAAACAACACGCTTATCAATGGAAACTTCCCAAACTATGGTTTAGGCGGTGGTAGTTATGGATGTTCGCCAACAATACAAGGTATTTCATCGGGATACACTGATATCTACTATCAGTCTTTGGATGGTATGTGGATAAATCTTCCTCCAGGATTATGCAACGGAACTTATTGGATCGTGGTACAATTAGATCCATACAATTACTTTTTAGAAAGTAACGAAAATAATAATGTATATGCTTCACAAGTAAACTTAACGTTGCAAGGGGGATCTGTTCCTACAGTTACTGCGAGTGGATCTACTACTTTCTGTCAAGGAGGAAGTGTTTCATTAACGGCTACCTCAGGAGGAAGTTATTTATGGTCAAATGGAGCGACTACACAATCCATCACTGTAAATCAATCGGGGAGTTACAGCGTAACCGTTAGTAATGGCGGAAGCTGCTCTGCTACATCTGCTGCAACGGTTGTAACGGTTTCTCAAATACCTGTTACCGCTTCCACTTCTAGCAATTCAATTTGTGCAGGTGATGTTATTCAACTTACCTCTTCTGCAACAGCAGGAGGAACCTCTAATCAAATTGTAAGTTTAACAAACAATGCTGTATTTAATATCCCTGACAACAACAGCACTGGAATATCGAGTCCGATTACGTTTAACAACATTAATCCGGCAACCATCAATTCGAACACCATTGTATCGGTAAGTTTAAATATAACACATACCTATGATGGTGATTTGTTGGTGCAATTAATTTCGCCATCTCAAAACACCATCAACTTAAGTAACCGTCGTGGTGGAAGTGGAAACAATTTCAACAATACTGTATTTACGGCTAATGCGGCTACCCTTATTTCTGCGGGATCGGCACCATTCGCTGGAACATATCGTCCTGATGGTTCTTTCTCTTCTTTAACTGGAAACGTAAATGGCACTTGGATCTTAAAAGTAAGTGACTTAGCAAATACAGATATAGGAACATTGAACACTTGGACATTATCATTAAACAATGTGGTTCCAACAACTGTAAGTTATGATTGGAGTTCTAATCCAGCTGGATTTTCAAGTTCCAATCAGAACACAAGTGACTCACCATCTACAACAACCACCTATACTGTTGTCGCTACAGAAAGTGGAACTGGTTGTAGTGGTTCTAATTCGGTAACCGTTAATGTTGGAAATAATTTAAATGTTACTACCAATACACCTGCACCTATTTGTGACGGACAAAGCGCATCACTTTCTGCGAGTGGCGCCGATAACTATTCTTGGAGTCCAAGTACAGGTTTGAGCGCAACTACTGGTGCTAATGTAATTGCAAATCCATCTCAAACCATCACCTACATGGTGATTGGAACGAGTGCTGGTTGTGTAGATACTGCTTATGTTACTTTAGTTGTAAATACTCCACCTACAATTACGCATACTGGAGATGCAAGTATTTGCGCTGGGAACACGGCAACATTACAAGCTACAGGGGCTGCCAATTTAGTGTGGAGTCCGGCTACTGGTTTAGATGTAACAACAGGTAACTTAGTAAATGCTTCGCCTTCACAAACGACAATATATACTATTTCTGGAAGCAGCAATGGTTGCGTTGGAAGCAGTCAAGTTACTGTAACGGTAAATGACTTACCAACGGTAACGGCTACTGCAAATGCAGATATTTGTGTAGGGCAAAGTGCAAACCTATCTGCGAACGGTGCATTAACTTATTCATGGAGTCCGAGTACCGGGTTAAATCAATCGACAGGAGTAACAGTTGTCGCTTCCCCTGTTTCATCTACCAATTACACAGTAGTTGGAACGGATATCAACGGATGCACAGGAACTGCATTAGCAAATGTAAATGTTAATGATATTCCAGCTGCCGTATCTGCTATTTCAGGCGCTTCGAATCTTTGTGGTTCTGCGAGTGAAATTTATTCAGTAAGCGCTGCAAACAATGCAACTTCTTATGTTTGGTCAGTGCCTGCGGGAGTTTCCATACTTACAGGACAAGGTACTACACAGTTAGAAGTTTCAGCGGGTGTAGCAAACGGGGTAATATGTGTTGCTGCAAACAATAACTGCGGAAGCAGTGCAGCAGCCTGTATGGGGGTTGTATCCAATGTAAATGCTCCTGTGAAGCCGGCTTCTATTTCTGGTGCTTCCAAAGCGTGCGACGGGTCTGTCATCACTTACAGTGTTGCACAAGGTTCAGATGCGGTTACCTATAACTGGATTGGACCGGCAGGAACTACTATACTTTCTGGAAACGGTACAAACACTATTTCTTTACAATTTGACGCAAGTTTCACGGGTGGAAATATTAAGTTAACAGCGATCAATGCTTGTGGAACAAGCGCAGCTCGTTACAAAGCACTCAAATTAAATTTACCTGCTACTCCTTCATCTATTGTTGGAAATGCATCGGGTGTATGTAATAGTTTAGAATCGTATAGTGTGGTTGCCGTTTCTGAAATGAATTATGCTTGGACTGTTCCAGCTGGAGCAACGATCCTATCGGGACAAGGAAGCAATGCGATCTCTGTACAATTTGATCCAGGATTTGCAATGGGAACTATTTCAGTAATTGCTTCGAATGCTTGTGGGTCAAGTACTCCGAGGACGAAAACTGTAAAATCAATTCCGGGTTATCCAAAAAATATAATTGGTTCAACAAGCGTATGTGCGGGCGAAACACAAGTATTGTATTCTACTACTCCTCTTTATGGAGCCTCTTCTTACACTTGGACTTCACCAACGAACGCCACGATTACCTCAGGACAAGGAACTTCTTCGGTTATAGTTGACTACGATTTATCGTCTGTAACAAGTAAGATCAAAGTTAATGCTGCTAATGGATGTGGATCGACAACCAATCGTGCTAAACTAATTACGGTAAATACTTGTGCCAAGATTTCAAATGAAAATGTAGGCGTAAATGTGAACCTATTGCCGAATCCTACCAGTTCTTTTGTAGAAATTCAATACAATAGTTTTGAAAATAACAAAGCGATTATTACGATCGATAATATCTTAGGACAAACGATTTATACCCAACAGGTAAATACCAATTCAGGTATGAACACGTATAAATTAGATGTTCGTGAATTCACCAAAGGTGTTTATGTGGTAAGTGTTAAGCAAGATGGAAAATCAATAGCGAAACGATTAATCATAGAATAATCAACAATCCCTCGGTATAACTGATTAAACTCACGCGAAGCCGTTCTTTGAATAAAGGGACGGCTTCGTACATTTGTATTGTCTACAAACAATGAAAATGGTTAAGAAATATTTCCTCTTCCTGATACTTTTGCTTATTGTAAATAAAGCATCTTCGCAATCCATCGCCTGGACGCATTTTGATATAAGCAACTCTGGTCTACCTAATAATTCAGTTCGTTGTATTGCTTTTGAAAACGATAGTACAGCTTGGATCGGAACTGATTTTGGTTTAGCAAAATTTAGTTATGGTGTATGGACCATCTTTAACACTGGCAATTCAGGGATCGGAAATAACGACATCAGAAGCATTGCTATTGATACCAATCATGTTAAATGGATTGGAACCTTTGCAAATGGAATCAGTGTCTTTAATGACACCACATGGACGATTTTCAATACATTGAATTCCCCACTACCCGATGATTTTGTCAGAAGTTTAGCGATCGATCAAAATAACACCAAATGGATTGGAACATTGGGTGGTATAGCAAAAATTGATACTACTAACAACTGGAATATTTATACCATGTGGAACAGTGTACTCGGATCCAATAACATTGCCAGCATCTTTGTAAATCCAAACACTAACGATAAATGGGTAGGGACGGTGAATGGCGGTATGCTACTCATTGAAAAAGACACCAATCTTACCTCTTTCACCATACAAAATTCAGGTATTCCAGATAATACAGTTTTAGGCATTGATATGGATGTCAATCAAAATTTTTATTTAGCAACTCCTGGAAACGGGTTAGCTTTAAAATTAAATGGATTTGGATGGTTGACTTATAATTTAGTTTCTTCTAATATTCCGACAGCGAGTCTGACATCGGTTGCAATAGATGCTTTAGGAAAACCCTGGGCTGGAACAAATACACATGGACTCGTATATAACAATACTGGAAATAATTTTATTACCTACGATACCACCAACTCTCCCCTAACAGATAATCTAATACAAACCCTTCGGATGAGTGCTGACCAAAAATTATGGATAGGAACACAAACAGGCGGGTTATTTATTCTAGATCCTTCTTTATTGACGGGAGTACAATCACTAACGGCGACGCCTAGCCTAATTCTTTATCCTAATCCTTGTACTGACTTTTTTATATATTGAATCGGTGAATCCAATTCAAAAAATAGAGTTCTGGGATGTTCGAGGGAGTTTAATTGCACTTCCTTTTGGGATCGGAAATAAAATCAATGTTCAATCGCTTGCGAATGGGATGTATCAGATAAGATTGACGGAAGAGAATGGAAGAGTTCATCTGAAAAAAATTATAGTAAGCCATTAAATTTATTGTATAGTTTTCAACGAATAGTACAAGTTCGAAATATAAATTTCCAAAGTAAATTTCATAAAGGAAAAAATAGATATAGCTTTGTTTGATGCATTCAGAAAACGCGGTTGAAAGTTATTATCCAAATATGATTTATCATTAAAGCTAACTCTTCCCTCTCCTCTCTAACATCTCAATCACCTTTTCTGCGACTTCACCAATTCATTTAAAGTATCAATTTCTCTCAATGCTCTTTCGAGCTCTTTCTTTGTATTTTTAAGTTCAGAATTACCTGAATCCAAAGTTACTTTTTTTTCCATCAAAGCGGTCGAGGTCATTTTCGGTAATGGAAAGTGCTTTTAATATTGAAAGGAGAGTGTAATGATTCACCTTCCCCGTTTGTTCTATGTTGGACACCATAGCACGGGTTTTGTTGATCTTTGAGGCTAATTGCTCTTGTGTTAAGCCTCTAAGTCCTCGTATCATTTTGATTTTCTTTCCCTTATGCATTCTAAGGCAAAGGAGATTATTTTTATATTGTCAATAAGATAATTATGTTTGCATAATGACAATTTTAATAAACTTAGATCCTTGAATTGACAAAATCTCACCGATACGACTCCATTTTCTGTCTTTATGTGGACAACCAAATCAAGGATAGATCATTTGGGATACAAAAAAATCACATATTCTTACAATCATTCATCTAGTTTTAATTCACACTTTAACAGTAATTCTCTATGAAAAAATTTCTACTGCTCTTGACATTATTCGCTACGCTTTATTCACAAGTTTCCCTTGCTCAAATTCCATTAACCCTTACAACTCCCGCAAATGTAGGAGCATGTCAATTGAACTCTTATATAGCCAAATATCAAGGACAGGATTCTATTCAAGGAATTTCTATCGCCTCATCTATTTTCAATACCGCTACATTAACATGCGGTATTTCTAACGGAAGTTTGGTGATTGTAGATAGCATCAAGAACCTAAGTGGTGCAAACATCACTCCCATTCAAACTTCTATAGATTCATTAGTTGGTAGCTGGTCAGCAACTCTGCCCGCTGTATCAAATACTGATTCCGTTTTTATCTTTTACCATATCCTCATCGATTGTTCTATTATTCCAACCGGTACAGCCATACCTTCCTTGCAATTGGTTCAAGCGTGGTCAGACTCTACAAATACTTTCTTCATAAACGGTACTGTATATTCGACCGACACTTCTAATACTATTAAATATCCTCTACTAGTAAATCTATCTCCGACTAGTTATTCATTAGGATTTAAAGACACTACTGAGCTTTCCTTTATTTTTGCAAATTCCGGAACAGCAACTGCCAATATCAATGTCACTTTTAATCCTGACACGAGTCTGATTGTGTTACAATAAACAACTTTAATTATTATTATAAAGTTGGATTTTTGGGTACTCCGACAGCATTTTCTCCAGCCGTTTCTTTTTTAGTAACTATTCCAACAAATGACTCTTTGTTTATTCTTCACAGCTCGGTAAGTGATTCCTGTTTGGAAACATGTGTAGGAAATGCTAGCTTTAAGTGGCGATGTACACTAAACACTGGATATGATTCCTCTTTTTGTGATTCTTGTTTTGGTTCAAAAGAGTTGACTTATTATATTCAAAATTCACCTCTTCCTGTACTACATATTGACAGACTTTACCTGTTTCTGACTACGAAACCAATTTTGACACTTCATGTGTTAACCAGGACACTTCACTGCTCCGGGAGTGGAAGTTTAAAATCTATGTTACAGGAGATGGATTACTAGAATCGGCATTTATTAATCTTAATAATAGAGATCCTAATGGTTTTAATATACTAAGTCTTATACCTTATTCTTCCATTGAAATTGATACTTTTTTTAATTCGAGTGGGTGCTATTTAAATACAGCCTATTTTATAAACCCTAATGCCTTATGCAATTTAGACATTCCTGATCCTTTGGGATTTCTTCATCTCACGCCACACAATTTCGGAAAAAATGATTCCATTATCCTCAGCTTTAAGACATATCGTTGTGTTGAAGAAGACGTGAATTTATTTAATATTTCAAAGTACTTTAACAATTGGAAATTTGAAGGCTCTTTTTCTAGAAGTATATGTCTTGACACTATTATTCCTGCTTATAATCCTCCATACGCCGCAAATAATATTACCAAACATGTAGGATCGTATGTTTCTCAGAATTTATTGTTCTCTCCTACTATAACTGATCTATCTGCCTCCAATGAAAAGGCATTACCCATTGATTCACTTTGGGGAGATTCTGCTCATTTTGAAATAGAACTCAAAGGATATTTGGCTAAGGACGAAACTATCGACAACCAGCTGTTTGGTTGTTTTCTAGATTCTTTGAGTAATTGCATTCCGGAAGGCTATTTGCGTATTACCATAGATACAAAAACAGGACTTACACCCTCAATGCGCGATTCGATGGTGCAATTGCGCTACATTGATAGTTTAGGAAGCGAGGTGTTGATTGCCCCTGAGTATTATGACACCAATATTCCTGATTCAGTATGCACGGAAGGAACAACGAATTTGTACTATAAACTTTCTTCATCTGGTGTTATTACAGCCCTAAAGACCGGTTTTTTGATTTTACGCTTAAATCATGTTGTGGTGGTCAAAATGGAGGCGTGCCTTATTCAGTTAACTTTTATTTTTTATTAGATCCTGGTGGAAATTGCATTAATTTGACCTACCCGGCTTCGGGGCATGATACGCTACCTGTATGTGATGGAGGAGATGGCTGTGTGTGGCTCCCACTTTCAAATATAGAAGATGATATTGTAGTGCATTGTCCGGGCTGTATTACACCAGGCATTGTAGTAAGCAATTATTCCATTTTACGAAGCTCATTTGGCCTTCAGGACTCCGATAATGATGGTAAAGCAGACAACAGCCTGACTCAAATTGAAAAAAGTAGCGCTTGGTTTAATCAAAACAAATCGAAGCTAAAAACAAAATATGCAGGTTTGGGTGACAAATTAGAAGATCGTTTATTAGCTTATTTTGGTGCTGGTGAGCCAGGTGCTGGAGGTTACAATTACCCGATGATGCAGAATCTTAATGCAAATCTCAACTATTTGCAGCTTTCGAGGAAAATCCCTCTTGGAAACTCATTAATGGACGTTACCGTTGATACTATTGTGATTTACATTGATACTCCCGATACTACCCAAAATGACCCATGTATTGAATGTTTAGAATATGGACTAAGTCCTACTCGATATTCAACTCAAAGGAAGCTCATCATAACTGGTCCTTCTATCAATAATTATTTGCACACTGTGGGAGACTATTATCTATTTACATTTTCGTCAAAGGATTCGACTGGCAGTTGGATTGAAACTTACATGACCCCTCGGTTACTTCAGATTCTAGCATTAATCACCCTTTACAAGGTTTCTTTGAAAATCAACGTTATCGGATAAGGGTAAATTACAGTGTTTGTGGTAACTTTATGATGGCAAATAATGATATTGTTACTGATTTAGAGGACGTGCGAAAAGAATCCGAAATAAAAAATACGATGTGGCTTTCAGGAAGTCTAAAGCCTGCGAACCCGCTTGACTCGTTTTTTGTTGCGCAACCTGCTAATGATTCTTTATTAAATGTAGATGGCTGGTTTTTTCCACCAGATAGTATTGGAATGATAGTAGATTCTAGTTTTGCTGAACAATATTTATTTATCTGTGAAGATTTTGGAGGTAAGCTTTATTTCTTTTCACATGATGTACGAAATAATTCATTCGTAGGAGATAAACAATTTGATTGTGTTAAAACAATAAATATTGTATCAGAGTCGAGAGTGGGAGGAAATTTATTTAAAGTGTACCCCTATGAATACCGACCTGCTACATTTCAAGCCAATGAATACAGGGTAATTATTCCACCCAATTATTATATTAGTTCCTCTTATGTAACCAATACAATCAATCTCAACGATTCAATGACGAGCGAAAATATTTATTTTTCTCTCGCTGATACAACTGGAACAATAAGTATATATGATTCTTTATTCTCGTGTCTCCCTTGCCTTACTGATACATCTGTAACCGATACTAACCTACTATACTTTGGAAGCAGTTATACAAACCGTAATATATATTTAGAACTCAAGCCTTTCAATTGTCTTGATAGTCTTTTGATAAAAGAGACAGATTCTATTGTTAAAGTTATTATAACGGGCAACCGAGAAACTTGTATTAGCATCAGCAGTTGTGCTAAATCTTTAAGAGATACTGTGTGGACTCTTCCCTTTTCTCCAGTTGATTTCACCATTAATCCCAATGATTTTATTTTTTCAGTTCCATTAGTAACAGGAATTGAAAACAAAATTTGCTTTCCTTTTTCACTTTCTAATCCATCAATAACAGGAAGTACATATGCTCCAAATTATTTTCTATTTATGCCTTCCATAAACGATGCGCCTTTCCTTTCAGGTTGGACACTACTTAATACATCAACTGGTATTCCTGTTCCAATGGTAGATTCAGTATTTCAAATAGACAGTGTATTAGAAGTGAATAAACCCATATCATATTACGAACTTTGTGCGAATTTCATCTCTTGTCCCGAAATTGATACGAATATCTTAAACCTTCAATTTGGCTGGCACTGCGATGGGTATCCATCCAAATCAGATACCACTATTGTTTGTGGTGATACGCTTATTCAATTTAGTATACTTAGGGACTCGGCAAGAGTTAATGAGCTGGGAAAAGTATTGACAACTAGAGACTCTATTTTCTATTCATTATGTGCACCATTTACCTATACAAAATGTTTTAAGTCGGTGGATCGCGGCGCAGTATCTCCTATCGCTTTTTTGGTAGATTCAGCTGCTGCTTGGCTTAATATTGTCTCCTTCTATGTAAGTCGTGATTCTTGTCCCAATGATTCTTTACCTGTTTTACTGCAACCTGCTTATCCAGGGTCCTACCAATTTACTATTCCCGATTCTGCACTTGCATTACTTGGTTATCAAGATTCACTTTTACACTTTCAAGACTGCTTATGCGGCACTATAACTTTCCAATCGGAATGTGATACTAACGGAGGAGAGCTTCCCAACATTAAACTAAGTGGAGAAAGTTATTGTGGTGATACTTTAAGTATAGATGTACTTACTTTCTACGATGCATATTGGGATGGTACGAGTGCTTGCCATGATTGTTTTACACTAACAAAATCCATTTTAGAAGACTCTATTCATGTAGGTGATACTGTCCACTTTGTAATAACACTTACTGCAAACAACGGATATCAACAAGCGGTTTATATAACAGACATTATTCCGCTAGGCTTTGATACAATTGGAACCTATGATTCATTATGGATCACCCCGTTAATTGGTAGCATCACAGATACTATAGTTGGTGTATTCACAATGACAGGAGGTTGTCCAGACATGACCAATACTGCAAGGATGATGTATCAATCATACGATAGTTTAAATGTACCAAATTATATAGCTGTTATGTACGCTGATACTTGCTTAGAAGTAATTTCAGAATGTATTACCAGCAATACGATAATATTTAAAGCCAACGAATATACAAGTAACGGATATCCTTCATCTTATTCTAATGAACATATTTACGTAGAAGGTGATTTTTATATGGACATGAACATGAGTTTTGAAAATTGTATCATAAAAACAAAGGCTGGATCAAGATTAATTGTACCGGGTACAGATACAATTGTGTTTTTTAATACTACTATTTCCGCCTGCGACACCATGTGGCAAGGAATTGAAGTTAAAGATAAAGGAACATTATATCTTGAAAACTTAAATAGTATTCAAGATGCGCACGAAGCTATCAATTTAGGATTATTGGGTAATTTATTTATGGCTAATTCTGAAATAATAAATTCAGTGACTGGCGTAAAGATTCCTCCGGCATATCCAAATCTTTTTGGCGGTTCTATTCATATTCGAGAAGCAGTATTTGGAATGTACTCCAACGCTTTTTTACCTGATTACGCTGGGCAAGATTCTCATGGTGCTATCCCGTATGCAGGAATTGATGTTAGTGATGCCATTTTAGAAATTGGTGACGATATTCATGGCGCCAATATTTTTCACAACATGAACATCGGAATAAAGGGCTATCGCAGTAATTTAGACATTTATAATTGTGTCTTCGACAGTATTCAACAAGCCACTTATGATGGCCAAGGCAATGGAAGTGCCGTGGTAGGTATTGGAGATTTGGAGTTGAGTATACCCTCTACTATTCGAGTGAATCCATTAACCACAACGCAGAATAATATGACACTTTGCCAAACGGGTGTTTATACATACTACTCAGAACTTACCGTATTAGCTAACGTTATGAAACAAATGCGAAATGGTATTTGGGTAAACGGTTGCAAGTATGGATTAACTACCCATTTGCAAGCCAACCAAGTTGAGGCTACGCATTATGGAATCAGTTTATATGATAATGCTACCGGGGGTGGTGTATTTGTAGAGGACAATCAAATTACCATTGATGGATTTAAAGGGGGTATTGGCATTTTAATAAAAGAATTAATTTTTGGTTCCAATGTAAATTATCAAATAAATGCAAATCAAGTTGAGCTTGTAAATGGCGCTGCAGGTATTCAAACAGCCAATATAAAAAATGCAATAATTACCTATAACTACGTACATTTAAGTGAAGGTGTTGGAACGGCTCCCAGCAGTGCTGGAATTGAGCTGACTGCCACTACGCGAACAACTGTAAATTGCAATACTGTGATGGGCTTCACCGACGCCGATGCAAAAACCAAGGGCTTCGTCACTTCTCAATCGCCAAGCAATACTATTAATTGTAATACTGCCGATACAGTGGGCTATGGTTATTTCTTTGGCGGAGCCATGTGTACAAATACTACTTTTCAAGGAAATTATATGGGAGTTAGTTATACGGGACTTTACCTCAACAGCGAAGCTACTATCGGCAAACAACCATCCACTCAATTACCACCCTATCATGGAAATATTTGGCTCGATACTTCGCGCTACTATAGTGGATATGGTGCTGTGAATTTGAATACTGATACTATTGGTTTAGTACAACAATCTCTCTTTACCACGAACCAAAATATTTTAAGTCACAATCCAAAAATTCCGCTTAACATCGGTGCTGGTCCTTTTTATGTGGATGATAATGGGTGGTTTTTTAAATTTCCTTCTGGAAATTCTTTCAACTGTTCAACAAATTGGACATGCGCTACGCTAATTGTAGGTGAAGGTGAAGAAGAGTACCGAACAATGGTAGTGAATGATAGTACGGTGAGTAGTGTATTTATTCCGGAGTCAAAAGTTATGGCACAACAACTTATTTATAAAGAATTGATAGAAGACAGTGTTTTATTAAACAGTGAAGTGAATTATCAAATCTTTGCTAGTGAGAAGCAAGATGAAGCTATCGGAAAACTATATGCTGCAAATAGGCAATTAAATAAAGTAGGAATAAGTGATAGTCTTCTCCTTTCAACAATAAGTACAGCCCATCAAATAATAAGTAGTGCGAGTGACAGTATTAAATACATCGATAGCTTATTACAATTTAACTCAACAACGAACCTGTTCATCCAAAAGGAAACTTTAATGGGAATAATAGTTAGTCAAAGAGAAATATTAAACGCCCTTGGTAACCAGATAAAATCAAACGATCTAAATTATTTATCGATTGCCACTGATGAAGACAATGCTGTAGCGCCCACTAAACTTCCGGATGCCAATGAAAAGTTTATGAATGAAATGACTATTGGATATAAAAATTTTGGATTACCTTTTTTAATCAACAACTACGAATCCATTTTACAAATTGCTATACAATGTCCTTATTCGGGCGGACCAGCCGTAAGCACTGCTCGTGCATATGCTTATTTCTTAAACGATACGCTTGAATATGATGATGATTTCACTTGTGGCGCAATGGGAATTTTTAGAATTCAAAACACAAAAGAAACTCTGTCAACAAGTCAATTAGTTACATTTCCAAACCCCAGTTCTGGCATCGTTCAATTAGTATTTGATGGCTTAGGTGGAAATGAAATACTAGTGGAGGTATTTGATTTCTTAGGTAAACTTGTGTTTTCCAAAAACAAAATTGCTCAATCAAACACTATTCAACTTTCCCTATATAACTATAATACTGGTATATATAATGTAAAACTTAGTGATCGATTAGGAAATCATATTACCGGAAAAATACTGCTGAACAAATGAAAAAGCTAGGACTCTCACTACTTTTATTTTTCCATATAACCATTTCAATTGGACAAGGTTTCTATAATCATCATTGGTTAACCGGAAATAACCCTTTTGCAGGATTTCCTAATGGAAGATTTGTTTTTGATTCTAATTCCTATTTACACACTCTTGAAATGCGCAAAATGTCTTTTCAGGGCACCGAAGCCACCATCTGTGATGCACAAGGAAATTTTTTAATGAGCAGCAACGGTATATGGATCGCCAATGCCAATAATGATACGATGCTGAATGCAGGTGACTTAGCACCTGGCTTTTATACTGATAGTTGGCCCTTTGGAATACCATTGGGTTGTGGTGCAATATTTCTTCCTGTACCTGGAGATTCATTGAAGTATATTCTCCTTCACAAATCCAAAATAGGCCAGTTTGCGATTGATCCAACAATCATTTATTCAACAACTATTGATTTAAGTTTAGATGGAGGGTTGGGTGGGGTAAATACTATAAATAATACTGTACTTGTTGATACATTAAGCTGGGGAATAACTGCCTGTAAACATGCCAATGGAAGGGATTGGTGGGTCGTATGCATAAAGGATGGAAATCCACAATCATTTACTTTTTTGCTAACCCCAAATGGAATTGATACAATGTTAATCCAAAATTTTAATGTTACTACTAATGCATATGGAAATGTATCTCACCTAATGTTTTCCTCCGATGGATCTAAGTTTCTTTATTGCTCCCCGATTAATCAAAGTCCAAGTGGTACATTAATTATTTCTGATTTTGATAGATGTACTGGCCAATTTTCAAATTTCAATTCTATTTTACTTTCAACAACCTCATATTTATTTGGACTAGCATTTAGTCCAAATAACAAGTATGCTTATTCTTGTACAAGCACAAAAGTTTTTTCAAATAAACATCGACAGCCTTACCGTTGATACCGTAGCATATTATGACGGTTTCATTTCTCCTCCAGGTCAAACTTGTTGTGCTACTTCCTTTTGGAATATGTATTTGGCTGCAAACGGTAAAATTTATATCACAAGTGGAAGTTCTGTGCAACATCTTCACGAAATGAATTTTCCGGATAGTGCCGGCCTTGCCTGTGATGTACAACAGCATGCAACTGATTTAGGAAGTTATTTGCATAATAGAGCTGTCCCAAATCACCCTAATTACAACTTAGGTCCTGTGGTGGGAAGTGTCTGCGATACTTTAAGTGTTGGAATTGAAGAACAGGAATATGATTTTCATTTTGGGATTTCTCCGAATCCTACCGAGTCGGGTTTTGTTAAATTCGTGTACCTTTTACCTCAGAATAAAAGCGGTGAATTAAACATATATTCCATTACAGGCCAGCTGGTACATAAACAGTATTTACCGCCTTGGTCGAGTTTACAACAAATGGATTTGTCGAAATTATCGGGAGGTATTTATACTTGTATTATCACTAGTGGAGTGAATAGGGCTGTAAAGAAATTGGTAGTGATAAAATGATGAGTGAATCCATTTTACAAATAGCGATACAATGTCCCTATTCAGGAGGTCCGGCTGTTAACACCGCACGTGTATTCGTCCATTTGTTAAATGATACTATGGAGTATGATGATGTCATTTGTTGAGCTATGCGTAAATTTAGTTTATAAAACATAATAGTGACGCATGACGAAAATCAATTAATTATTTTTCCCTACCCTAATACAGGAGTGATTCTATTACAATTTGACAGCTTAGCCATTGCGTCTAAATTTTATTTCTGAATCACCGTATTTGTATAACGATTTAACTGCGCTTGCAATTGATTCAAGCTATTAAAATCTTCGAGTAATTCATCATAAGGAAGTTCGGCTTCAATTCTTGCTTTGAGTTGTTGCAATAACTCCTCGCGCATTTTTCCCAACTGCTTTTTCTTGATGTACATGATGGGATCGATCACTGCTTTATGCAAAATCGTTTTTTCATCTCTCACTTCAATTTGATGTGCGGCCCAATCGGCGAGTTCGTAAGGAGGAGTTAATAAATGAATCGCAGTATTTTTTACGACGGGATCTAGCTCTTGTAAAAATTCCTGTTGATTGTATTTTTTTCCTTCATCAAATTGCACTGAAAATGCAGCGAGTAATCCTGCGTAAGCTTCATTGGTAAAATGAATCCCATCGTCGCGCAGTACACTGATCACAAAATCGATTACTCTGTGACGTGTGGGTTCATTTTCATCGGAACCTAAATCAACAAAATCAAATTGCTCTTCTGCATAATGCAAGAGCACACGAATTATTTCTTCTTCTTGTACGGTTGCATCTAAATAATTAATGGGCTCTTCATGCTCTTGAAACTCTTCTTCTGTGGGCGGTGGTAAAAAGGGATCTCCTGCATTTGGTGGTGGCGTACCTTCTCTCTTTTTATCTTGTTGACGTAAAATTTTGTTGAGCTCCCCAATTAAAACGGTTTCGCTCATCTCCATCAAATCCGAAGTATGTTTGATGTAGGTGGAGCGAGTGATCGCATCGGGAACTTTTGCAATCGTCTCTACAATATCGCGAATGAGGGCTGCTCTTTTGATGGGATCACCAGCCGCATCGCTAAGTAATAATTTTGTTTTGAAAGTGATAAAATCAACAGCTTGCTCTTTCAAAAAAACTTTGAGTTCCTCGGTAGAAACACGTTTTGCATAGGAGTCAGGATCTTCGCCATTGGGAAACAACACCACACGCACATTCATTCCTTCTTCCAAAATCAAATCAATTCCACGAAGTGAAGCTTTGATTCCAGCAGGGTCACCATCATACAACACCGAAATATTTCGAGTGTATCTTCCAATTAAACGGATTTGTTCAATCGTTAAGGCCGTACCACTCGAAGCCACTACATTTTCTATTCCCGCTTGATGCATCGATACTACATCCGTGTATCCTTCTACCAAATAACAAGAATCAAAAGCAGAAATGGATTTTCGTGCCTGAGCGATGCCGTATAAATTTTTACTCTTATAATAAATCTCCGTCTCGGGAGAATTCAAATACTTCGGACTTTTCGGATCTGTTTTTAAGATGCGCGCACCAAAAGCAACAACACGACCTGTTAAATTATGAATGGGAAAAATTACACGTCCACGAAAACGATCGTACTTTTTATTTTCCTGAACGATGATCAATCCAGTTTTCTCCAACAACTCTTGTTGATGACCTGCGGCTTCCGCGGCTGTCAATAATCCATCCCACTTTTCAGGAGCGAATCCTAAATGAAAGCGACGAATCACATCGTCTGTAAATCCACGTTCCCGAAAATAACTTAATCCAATGGCCTTGCCTTCTTCATTCTCCCACAAATAATCTTGGTAAAATTTTTCAGCGAAGGCAGTTACCGTAAATAAATTTTCACGTTGCGTTTGTTGTTCGATGAACTCGGCGCTGGGCGCTTCTTCTTCAATGGCAATACTGTACTTCTTCGCCAAATAACGCAAGGCTTCGGGAAAAGTGAAATGTTCGTGCTCCATCACAAAGGTGATCGAGTCACCTGCTTTACCACAACCAAAACATTTATAAAATCCCTTTACAGGTGAAACCGTAAACGATGGAGTACGTTCATTATGAAAAGGGCAATTGCCCAATAAATTTGCACCACGCTTTTTCAACGAAACAAAATCGCCCACCACTTCCTCAATGCGGACGGTGTCAAGAATTTGCTGTTTCGTGGTATTATTTATCATGGAGGGTAAAGATACATCAGCCGTTAAAAACTGACACGAAAAATTAGTGATTTCGCTCCGTCGTAAATCGAACTAATTGCTCCAGTGAATCCTTATATACGGAAGATGGAAACGTATTTAGAATAGTAAACGCCTGATCCTGATAATAGTGCATTTTTTCACGGGCATATTTCAATCCCCAGCAGCAATAACCATATTAATTACTTGCTCCACTCGAGCCTTATCATCGCTGTAACTTTTCACCGTATTGATGATAAATCGCTTGTCCTTGGAAGATGATTTATTGAGGGTATAAATGAGGGGCAAGGTCATTTTATGCTCTTTGATATCGATGCCTCGAGGTTTTCCAGTTTGCTCGGCTTGCTCATAATCGAAGAGATCATCTTTAATTTGAAAAGCAATTCCAACGGCTTGACCAAAGTCGTGCATACGAGTTACACTTTCTTTGTCGGCTTTCACGGATGAAGCCCCAGTAGCACAACAACTTGCAATGAGCGATGCCGTTTTTGCTTGGATAATATCGTAATAAATTTCTTCGTTGATATCGAGCTTTCTTGCTTTTTCAATTTGCAATAATTCTCCTTCACTCATCTTTCGAACAGCGGTGGAAACAATTTTTAGCAATTCAAATTCTTCGTGTTCAACGGAGAGTAATAATCCACGCGACAATAAATAATCACCTACGAGTACTGCAATCTTATTTTTCCAGAGGGCGTTAATCGAAAAAAACCTCTTCGTAAATTACTATCATCAACCACATCATCGTGCACCAATGTGGCAGTGTGTAACAATTCAATGAGCGATGCGGCACGATAAGTACTTTCAGAAATACTTCCATTCAATCCTGCCGACAAAAACACAAACATCGGTCGCATCTGTTTTCCCTTTCGCTTCACGATATAATGCATGATGCGATCAAGTAAAGGCACCGAACTTTGCATCGCCTTGCGAAACTTCAATTCAAATTCATCCATCTCCTTTCGGATAGGATGTTTGATTTCGTCAAGAGAGATGGGCATAATTAACTAAGAAAGTTTAAAAGCAATCGGAAGAGTGTACTTTACTTTTACTGCTTTTCCACTTTGAGTACCAGGTTTCCAATTTGGCATTTCATTCACCACACGAATTGCTTCATTATCGCATGACGTACCAATGCCGCGTAATACCTTCGCATCCGTCACCTTTCCTTTTTCATTGATGATAAATGATACAAATACTTTCCCGGTTATTTTGGCTTCTAAAGCATCACTTGGATATTTCACACTTTTTGAAAGATACTCCATCATGGCCGCCGTTCCACCCGGAAATTCAGGCATCACTTCTACCGCAATAAATACATTTTCATCCGAAGGATCTTTTTCTGGCAATTGCTGTGCAAATCCTATAAAGGGCAAAAGAAACATCAAGAGAAAGAGTAGCTTTTTCATGGTTGCTGATTTTATGTAACGAAGATAAGCTTTTTACGGAAATCCCAATAAAATCAAGCTTTTGCTCTCTTAAAAACGGGTACGGTGCTACAGGGTTCGCCGTACATGATGCTTTTCACGACAGGACTTAGTCCAGCTGTCAATTGAACGTAAGCTTGGACAGGAACTGCCTTCTTGCTACATCCTTTAATCACCACACGTTGGTCGCGATAGGTTTCTAAGTCCAAGGTAGCAATCTTTTCACGATACAATTCTTCCACTAACGTTTCTGCATTACCGAAAACAATGGTTTTGCAAATGGATGTAAAGAAGTACTTAGTAACATCCAAGCCCAACGTGGAATGATTGCATCTGTAGAACAAAATAATGCGACGTGTTTTCCATCATATTGCTTCCAGTCATTCTCCGCAATAAAAGCTCTAAAATCCTTCTCGCGCAACAACAATCCTTCCACCAACAACTCAGCGATATCGATCTGCATCACATCGGATTCAGGATACCACTCTTCGAGGTCGAGGGTGAGGAGGGAAGAGTTTGTTACTTTATTTTCTATCATCGCTATTGAGATGGTTTTTCTGAAGTGATTTCAATCACGTACTAAGATGGACACGAAATGCAAAGGATGCGAAATGCGAATTAACACGAAATGCGAATGATGCGAAACGCGAATGATCACGATATGCGAAAAAGCGAAATTTATCAATTCAAATAAACATGCTAAATGACACCAATTCTTAATTCTGATCCCGAAAGCTATCGGGAGACAATTCTGAATTCTGCATTCTTAATTCTGAATTAAACCTTACCACATCCCCAGCTCCAGCCTTGCTTCTTCGCTCATCATGTCTTTTTCCCAGGGTGGGTTGAAGGTGATTTCTACTTTGGCGGTGTTTACATCGGGGATATCACGTACTTTTTGTTCTACGTCGGGCGGGAGCGTTTCAGCTACGGGACAAGCTGGCGAGGTTAGCGTCATCATGATGTGTACATCGTTGCCTTCGTTGATATTGATTTCGTAAATCAATCCAAGCTCCCAAATGTCCACTGGAATTTCCGGATCATAGCACGACTTCAACACATCAATGATGCGATCGCGCAATGATTTTACTTCAGGGATGGGATTGGGTTCAGTCATCGTTGTATCGGTCGTCGTAATTTCTGCCTCGGTCATAATCAATTATTTATTAGCGGTTGTCATGGCAAACGCATACGTCTTCATTTGTTTAATCATGGATGCTAATCCGTTGGCACGGGTCACCGCAATATGTTGACGTAAACCTAATGCATCGATGAATTCCAGTTTTGCATCGAGAATATCTTCGGGAGCTTGCCCCGATAATACCATCATCAGCAAAGCAATTTCACCTTTTACAAACGTGGAGTCACTATCGGCACTGAAGAATAATTTTCCATCGCGTTCTTCGCCATTCAACCATACGGAACTTTGACACCCCTTGATTTTATACTCGTCCACTTTATATTTATCGTCGAGGGGCGCCAACTTTTGTCCGAGCTCAATAATATAATGGTATTTCTCCTCCCACGAATCGAATAATTCGAAGTCGGAGATAATTTCTTCTTCTATTTGCTTTATGCTACTCATGCTACCGAATGGGTTTGCAATAAGGCGATGGCCTTGGTTAGATTTTCAGCAAGTGCATCCACTTCTTCATTTGTATTGTAAAACATAAACGAAGCTCGAAGTGTTCCTGGTATTTGAAAAAAATTCATTACGGGTTCGGTGCAATGATGGCCCGTGCGCACTGCGATGCCTTTGGTGTCTAGAAACATTCCAGCATCCATGGCATTCACTCCATCAATCACAAACGAAACAACACTTGCCTTTTTATCTGCAGTTCCAATCAATCTAACGGAAGGGACCTCCGAAATCAGCTTCGTAGCATACTTCAACAACTCCATTTCCCATTTTGCAGCCCCTACTCTATCCAATTGATTCCAATAATCGATGGCAGCACCCAAGGCAATAGCATCCGCAATATTGGGGGTACCCGCTTCAAACTTAAAGGGTACTTCATTATAAGTAGTTTTTTCAAAACTCACCGATGAAATCATCTCCCCGCCACCTTGATAAGGAGGCATGGCTTCCAATAAATGCAGTTTGCCATAAAGACAACCAACACCTGTTGGTGCTAAAATTTTATGTCCGCTAAACGTGAAAAAATCAGCATCCAACTCTTGTACATCGATGATTTCATGCGCTGTACTTTGTGCACCATCTACTAAAACAGGAATTCCTTTGGCGTGCGCTTGACGAATAATTTCCTTCACTGGATTCATCGTTCCCAATGAATTTGAAATATGTACTACAGAAACAAATTTTGTTTTGTCGGTTAATAATTCAGGCAATGCATCCATTATCAACTCCCCTTTTTCATTCAAGGGAATTACCTTCAAGATCGCTCCTTTCTCTTCACACAACATTTGCCACGGAACAATATTACTATGATGTTCCATCGCCGAAATTAAAATTTCATCGCCCTGACCAATATTTTTTCTACCGTAAGTTGAAGCCACTAAATTGATGGCTTCTGTGGTTCCACGAACGAAAATAATTTCGCGCTCTGATTCAGCATTAATAAATGTTTTTACTTTATCACGCACTGCATCAAAGGCTGCGCTTGCTTTTTGACTGAGAAAATGTACTCCGCGGTGCACGTTGGCATTATAGGTACTGTAATAATCTACCAACGCATCAATAACCACTTTAGGCTTTTGCGATGATGCTGCGTTATCAAAATACACCAACGTTTTTCCATACGCTTTCTCCGACAAGATCGGGAAGTCGCTACGAACTTTATTGATGTCAAAGGGAGTCATTTTATTTTTATTTACTTAATTAATTTTCGATTCATCCATCTAAAGAAGAAATCAACTTTATTAAAATTATAAAAAAGTAAATTTCAACTTTATTTTGCTTTACGCTTCAATTTGCAGTGCTGACAATTTCACATCCAACAACTGCATCAAACTTTCGCGCAATGTTTCATTTTCCACTTGCTCGATCACATCTGCTGCGAAAGCGTGATTCAGTAACGAGCGTGCAACGGTTTCACCAATGCCACGAGCACGGAGATAAAACAAAGCTTCATCGTCCAATTGTCCGGTAGTAGCACCATGACTACATTTCACATCGTCGGCATAAATTTCCAACTGCGGTTTTGTATTCATTGACGCTTGATTGCTCAACAATAAATTCTTGTTTGATTGATACGCATTTGTTTTCTGCGCATCTTCACGCACCCAAATTTTTCCATTGAATACTCCTTGTGCTTGATCACCGATAATGCCTTTGTACAATTCATTGCTATAACAATTCGGCATCGCATGATCTACTAATGTATGATTATCGATTACTTGTTTTCCATTCAATACATACAAACCATTCAAGTACGCATTCACTTGCTCGTCATCCAAACGGATGTTCAAATTATTGCGAACGATGGCACCTCCCAATGTCAGCGTTGTTAAATGCTGATAACTGTCGCGCGCCATATTTACTTTATGGTAATTGATATGTTGCGCTTCGTCTGCCTCCACCTGCACCTTCGTATAATGTACACGTGCGGCCTTTCCAACCACCACTTCTGAAACGGAATTCGTAAATGTTAATGCACCAGAACCGTGCGTATGAAAACTTTCTACCACTGTAAACTCTGATTCATCTCCAGCAATTACTAATACACGAGCGGGAATCAACAAAGGATCTACACCAGGAACAGTAGCAAATACCAATTGAATGACCGTATCACATTTTACTTTTGCATCTACCTTAATGATGATGGGTGAATAACACAACATCGTATTCAATGCTACCATGGCTTCTTCTTCGTAAGAGGCATGTGTGAAAAGATGGTTCATAACGGCAGCGTCACTACTAAAATCATCGATTCCACCAATGCCAACTCCTTTTGGAACATTCGACATGGATGAAACTGCTACATTCAACTTTCCGTTTTCAATCACACAAAGAATCGCATCCTTTCCAGCAAAGCGATATTGTTCAACATCACTCTTCGATACTTTCTGAGAATCGGCCGGACTCGCTGTACGATATTCAGTTTGTGCGATGGAAGATAAATTCACATACTTCCACTCTTCGTGCTTCATGGTAGGAATTCCACGCTTTGTGAAAGCCGCCATCGCTTGTTTACGAATAGCAGTTAACGCGGGTTGAGTCTTCCCGTATAAATCAGCGAACACCTCAGCTTCTTGAACGAAAGCGGTATTTGCTGTTTGATATTTTGTTAATGTCGACATATGTTTCTTAAGCACCTACTGCTACTTCTTCTTTAATCCAATCGTATCCTTTCTCTTCTAGCTCGAGCGCTAAATCCTTTGTTCCTGATTTTACAATTCGTCCTTTGTACAATACATGCACAAAATCCGGAACGATATAATCCAACAAACGCTGGTAATGCGTAATCACAATAAAAGAACGATTCCCATCACGCAAAGCATTCACACCATTTGAAACGATACGTAATGCATCGATATCCAAACCAGAATCTGTTTCATCTAAGATGGCAAGTGTTGGTTCTAACATCGCCATTTGAAAAATCTCATTGCGCTTCTTCTCACCTCCACTGAAGCCTTCGTTCACCGAACGTTGTGTCATGGCCTTATCCATTTCCACCAACTTCATTTTCTCCTTCATGATTTGCAAAAACTCTTTTGAATCATAAGCAGCTAATCCGCGCGACTTACGCACTTCGTTCACGGCTGTCTTCAAAAAGTTGGCGTTACTCACTCCTGGAATTTCCACGGGATACTGAAATGCTAAAAACATTCCAGCACGCGCACGATCTTCGGGTGACATTTCTAGCAAATCATTTCCCAAAAAATTTACTGCACCGCCTTCCACTTCATACTCTTCGCGTCCGGCTAACACTGATGCCAATGTACTTTTACCAGAACCATTTGGTCCCATAATCGCATGCACTTCACCGGGCTTCACTTCCAAATTCAATCCGTTGAGGATTTGTTTTCCTTCCACGGAAGCCTTAAGATCTTTAATTGATAACATATTCAAATTTTATTTTTCTTCTTTCTAAATTTTATTTTGGATGTACAACCATCTCCCTTAACCCACCGAACCTTCCAGTGAAATAGCAAGTAATTTCTGTGCTTCCACAGCAAACTCCATGGGCAATTGATTAAACACTTCTTTGCAATAACCGTTTACGATAAGGTTCACGGCATCTTCAGTAGAGATTCCACGTTGATTGCAATAAAAGATTTGATCTTCGCCAACTTTACTTGTCGTTGCTTCGTGCTCCACCTTCGCGGTTTTATTTCCCACTTCGATATACGGAAACGTATGTGCTCCACATTTATCACCAATCAAAAGTGAATCACACTGCGAAAAATTTCGTGCGTTCTCTGCTTTCTTTCCGATGCGCACCAATCCGCGATACGAATTTTGACTCTTCCCACAAGAAATTCCTTTCGAGATAATAATACTCTTTGTCTTCTTACCGATGTGAATCATCTTCGTTCCGGTATCGGCTTGCTGCATATTATTCGTTACTGCCACTGAATAAAATTCACCAACAGAATAATCGCCTTTTAAAATTACACTTGGATACTTCCAAGTAATAGCGGAACCTGTTTCCACTTGTGTCCAGGAAATTTTAGCGCGATCGCCTAAACAAATTCCACGTTTCGTTACGAAATTATAAATACCACCTTTTCCGTTTTTATCGCCTGGATACCAGTTCTGCACCGTACTGTATTTCACCGTTGCATCCGTATGCGAAACAATTTCCACAACAGCAGCGTGCAATTGATTTTCGTCGCGCATAGGGGCGGTACATCCTTCGAGATAACTCACGAAAGCGCCTTCTTCTGCGACAATCAATGTACGTTCAAATTGTCCGGTGCCAGCGCTATTAATTCGGAAATACGTACTCAACTCCATAGGACAGCGTACACCTTGTGGAATATAGCAAAACGATCCATCGCTAAACACCGCGCTATTCAACGCAGCGTAAAAATTATCGGTAGCAGGAACCACAGATCCTAAATATTTTTTAATTAAATCGGGATGATCTTGCACGGCTTCACTGAACGAACAAAAAATAATTCCGAGTTCACGTAATGATTCGCGAAACGTTGTTTTCACCGACACTGAATCGATGACAGCATCCACCGCAACACCAGCTAAACGTTGTTGTTCGATGAGTGAAATTCCCAACTTATCAAACGTTGCTTTAATTTCCGGATCGAGTTCATCCAAACTATTTAGCGTGGGCTTCTTCTTTGGCGCGGAATAATAAATAATATCTTGAAAATCGATTTGAGGATAATGTACATTCGGCCACGTAGGTTCCACCATCGTTAGCCAATGACGAAAAGCTTTTAGTCGCCACTCCAGCAACCATTCGGGTTCATTCTTCTTGGCGGAAATAAATCGAACCGTTGATTCATCCAAACCTTTCGGAGCATTATCGCTTTCGATATTACTTACAAAACCGTATTTGTATTCGGAGTTCGTTACTTCGTCTAATATTTTTAAGTCTTCTGACATAATCTTGCTTTAGGGGAGATCGCTGATGAGAATTTTATTTATCTCTAATTCTTAAACGGCAAAAGATTCACCGCAACCGCAAGTGCGCGATGCGTTCGGATTGATGAATTGAAAACCTTTTCCATTGAGACCATCGCTAAAATCGAGTTGTGTTCCTACGAGGTAGAGAAAACTCTTCTTATCGCAAACGATCTTCACCCCTTTATCTTCGAACTGCTTATCGTCGGCTTTCAGTACATGGTCAAATTCAAGACTATAGCTAAGTCCTGAGCATCCACCGCCGGCCACTCCAACGCGGATAAACGATTCGGAGGGATGGCTTTCTTTTGCCATTAATTCAAGGGCTCTTTCTTTGGCTTTTTCAGTGACTGTAATCATGGTTTTTTCTATTGTTGCAAAGGTACGGCGAAATCGCTTATTTAGAACAATTCTAAGGAGGAAATGTTTGGGTGAATTGAATTTAAGTTTAATTATTGATTATCAATATTTTAAATAAAACTAATTTTTAGATACCTAATAATTTATCTTCGAAATTCTTAATGATCGTTTCATCATGTTCTTTTAGCTTCAAGCTTCAAGCTTCAAGAAGATTTTTGGGATCTAATAATTTTCACCTCGGATTGAAGGAAAATCTTCAAGCTATAAGATGATTTTGAGGATCTCAGTATTTTTCACTTCGAATTAAGTTTTAAGTTTCAGGCTGAAAGAAAATTTCAGGATCTTATTATTTCATTCAAATTAAAAAAATACTTTTCACAAAAAAATACCCCTTGAAGCTTGAAGCCAGCAGCTTTCTGAAAATTTAATTCGGACTAAAATTATTATTTACTAATCATTCATTGCGAAAAAATTAATTCCTACAACACCGCTTCCAAAATATAGAGGAACAATCCTGCTAAGGCTGCAGAAATTGGAATGGTAAGCACCCATGCCCATACCAATTGAAGTGTGACACCCCAACGCACGGCGGAAATTCTTTTGGTGAGTCCTACTCCGACAATAGATCCAGTGATGGTATGCGTTGTACTCACTGGTATTTTAAAATGTTGTGCGCCAAATAGGGTGAGTGCACCCGCAGTTTCTGCGGAGAATCCTTCGAAGGGAGTGAGTTTGGTTACTTTTTGTCCCATCGTTTTTACGATTTTCCATCCGCCGATCATCGTACCAGCAGCAATGGCTGTATAGCATGCCAAAGGAACCCAACCTGGCAATTCATGCATATCCGCAATCACATGTTGACTAATCATAGCCGCAGCAATAATTCCCATTACTTTTTGTGCATCATTACCACCGTGACCTAATGAATAAGCAGCAGAGGAAAGTAATTGCAATCGTCTAAAAATTCGATCTACCTTGGAAGGATTAGAATTCTTGGCCACATGCAATGTAATCACCGAAATAAAATAGGACATGATCATACCTAAAACAGGAGCCAACACGATGAAATAAACCGTAGGCATTATTTTATCATATTGTACTGCATCGAAACCTCCTGCGTGTGCAATCCCAGCGCCTGCAAATCCGCCAATCAAGGTATGCGATGAGCTAGACGGAATTCCATACCACCAGGTAAGCAAATTCCAAAAAATAGATGCGAGTAATCCGGCCATCACAACAACAAGCGTGATATTTTCGGGTCGGACGGTTTTGGCAACGGTATCAGCAACTTTCAACTCGAAGATCCAATAGGCCAAAAAGTTAAACATAGCAGCCCAAACAACAGCGGCGGCAGGACTTAAAACTTGCGTAGAAACTACAGTTGCGATTGAATTCGCGGCGTCATGAAAGCCATTGATAAAATCAAATATCAAGGCCATAACAATTACAATGATGAGCATGTTCTCCATATGCCCGACTATGCCATCTTAATGATAATAGATTCGATTACATTGGCAGCATCTTCAGCTTTATCCGTTGCTGTTTCGAGGCCATGTAAAATTTCCTTCTTCATAATAATTTTGACTGCATCCTTTTCATTGGCAAAAAGTCCAGCCACGGCATGATCAAAAATATCATCCGCATGATTCTCGATACTATTGATACGAACTAAGGAAGCCGTAATGTCTCGCATCCTATCCATATTCTTCAATTCCAAAACAGCAGATTTCAATTCCTGTGTGCTTTGCTGAATCAACTCACATAATTTGATCATGTCGCTATCGTATTCTTCAATTTTATACAATTCCATGCGCTTCGCTGATCCATGAATAAAATCAACCACATCATCAAAAGAGGTTACCAAACGATGAATATCCTCCCGATCGAACGGAGTAATAAAATTTCTTCCTAGCTCCAAAAAGATCTCATGGGTAATTTCATCGCCTACATGCTCGAGCTGCTCAATCTTACGAAACCAACGTGGACGTTCTGACTTTTCTGCGATAACAAGCTGATAAATAGCTTGTCCGCATTCATGTAAGTTCGTTACAGCTTTATCAAATAAAGGGAAGAATTTTCGATCCTGGGGAACGAAATATTTTAAGAATCCGAATGATGACATAATTTAGATTTGAGGTGCTAAAGTAAATTAAATGTTAAGGATTCGGAGATTTAACATTAATTTATTATTCACAGGCCCATTCATTCGCTTCGAGCCCTTTCTTTCTCTTCCACATTTGATTTTAGGTAGATTCGCACTATACGGTGAAGATGCTTTTTAGAAACTATCTTTGCATCATGTTCGAGAATAAAAACAACAGAACCGAATTAGAAACTTTAGGAGAATTCGGGCTTATTAATCATATTAAACAAAGTATTACGCTACAAAATGCAGGAGTTTACGTGGAATTGGTGATGATGCAGCTATAATTGACAATGGGCCAGGCAGGACAGTAATTACTACCGATATGCTTTTGGAAGGCGTACATTTTGATTTAACCTATTCACCCTTAAAGCATCTGGGATATAAGGCGGTAGTAGTTAATATCAGCGATATCTGTGCGATGAATGCGATTCCCACTCAGATTGTTTGTGGATTAGCCTTATCCAATCGGTTTTCTTTAGAAGCTGTGGAAGAGCTGATGTTAGGTGTTAAGTTGGCGTGTGAACGATATGGAGTTGACCTAGTAGGTGGAGATACCTGTTCCTCAAAAAGTGGATTAGTAATCAGCATCACTGCCATTGGGCATGCTAAGGAAGATGCATTAATTTACAGAGATGGTGCTAAGGAACATGATTTAATATGTGTGACTGGCGATTTAGGGGCAGCTTATATGGGATTGCAATTATTAAATCGCGAGAAAAAAATATTTTTAGAAAATCCGGCCGCGCAACCTGAATTGAAAGGCTACGATTATTTATTAGAACGACAATTAAAACCTGAAGCGCGATTAGATATTATACAACGTTTCCAAACTTGGTTTATAAAACCTAGTAGTATGATTGACATTTCTGATGGACTTGCTTCTGAGTTGATGCATTTATGTACACAATCTAAAACAGGTTGTCAGATTTACGAAGAAAAAATTCCGATTGATCATTTAACTTCTGAATTAGGACGAGAATTGGGGTTAGATCCTTCGGTCGCTGCATTGAATGGCGGAGAAGATTATGAATTGCTCTTTACACTTTCACTGACGGAATATGAAAAGATAAAAGACCGTGCAGAAATTAGTATCATTGGACATATGACAGCACCGGAAGCGGGGTATCGATTTGTAGATCGTCAACAAAATGTACATGAGTTGAAAGCGCAGGGATGGGATGCGTTTAGAGGATAGATGTTGGATGCTCGATACTCGATATTGGATGCTCGATGCTCGATGCTCGATGTTGGATGCTCGATGCTCGATGTTGGATGTTGGATGCTAGAAGTTAGTTGTAAGTTGTTAGTTTTTAGTTGTTAGATGTTGGATGCTAGATTTTGATCGCGAGGCTTCGCGATTAGAGTCGAGAGTCGAGCATCGAGAATCTAGAAGCAGAGTGGTTACTAAAATTAAAGAATAAAAATTAATCAAAAAATAAACACAATTCATGCGTATTGCGATTACGGGTACTAGAGGAATTCCAAATAATTACGGGGGGTTTGAGCAGTGCGCAGAAAATTTAGCGGTATTGTTGGTGAAGGCAGGACACGAGGTGAGTGTGTATAGTCCCGATTATCATGAATACGATAAAAATGATTTTCAAGGCGTAAATATTATCAAACAATGGAATCCCGAAAAGAAAATAGGGACTGTTGGAAATTTTATTTACGATTACAAATGCATGCGTCATGCAATAAAATCTGAATGTGATATTTTGTTGGTATTAGGTTATACCACTGCTTCTGTATTTTTTCCATTCTTACGAAAAGGAAAAAGCATTTTAGTTACCAATATGGATGGACTTGAATGGAAGCGAGACAAATGGAATTCATTCGTAAAAAAATTGGCTAAATGGTTTGAGTCGTTGGGTGCACGATATAGCGATCACTTGATTAGCGACAACGGAGAAATAAAAAATTATTTACAACGAGAATATAAACTTGATTCTACTTTCATTGCTTATGGTGCAGAGATTTTCAATTCACCAAACGAAACTGTGTTAAGTACTTATAGTGTAGAAGCCATTCAATATGATTTATTGGTGGCCCGACTAGAAAAAGAAAACAACATTGAAATTACATTAGATGGGATTGTGCAATCAGGCGAAAAACTCCATTCTTAGTCATTGGAAAACATCATACTCCTTACGGTGAATACCTCAAAGAGAAATATAAATCAAGTTCTCATATTCGTTTTATGGGAGGGATTTACAATCAAGATCATTTAAACAATCTTCGCTATTTTGGCCGATATTATTTTCACGGACATTCTGTTGGTGGTACTAATCCTTCTTTGTTAGAAGCGATGGCTTCGAGTGCCTATATCATTTCGCATGACAATTTATTTAATCGAAATGTGTTGGGTGATCAAGCCTGGTATTATAATTCACCAAAAGCAATAGCCGCTCTACTGGAAAACAAAGCCAAGTTAGAATCCACTAGAACATTGTACCTCCACACCCAACTGGAAAAAATAAAAAGAGAATACAATTGGCAGAAAATTGCAAGTCAGTATGAGGATGTATTTAAATTAGTTTTAAAGAAATAAGGTACAAAGGCTACGCTGCGTTAAATTTTCGCGCAGAAGCAATTCGTCGCCAATTTTTCTCGCTACAGCGCAAAGTTTTTCTCACTAAATTTTCCATCGGCAGCTTCTCTTCGCTAAATTTTCTCGCAGAGGCGCGAAGGCACAAAGGCTACGCTGCGTTTAATCCTCTTCCTAATTATTTTGTAAAGTCACAAGGATCGATGAACTAGTGTTTAAAATTATTACTAAATCGCTCACCTATTTTTTAGTCGTTATATTCCATCACATAAAGATCAAACCCAACGGCCCAATAATCTTTTACTTTTTCGATAAGTTCAAATCCTCCTTTTTCATAAAAGGTATAGGCATGTTGTGAAGTACGCACTTTTATTTTCTTCACGGTCGGAATCGACTTTAAAATGTTAATTCGATACTTCAACAAAATGGTTCCGACACCTTGGCGTTGAACCTGCGGGTGTAAAAAATCCCAACTTAACAATCCGACGGCACCGTTCTCTTTAAAATTAATTCCACCACATCCCACTAGCTTTTCATCCTGTATGACCACAAAGTATTTCTCGATTTCATGATCTAAATAAAAAATTAAATCTTTCTCTTCATCGGGTGAAAAAAAAGTAGGTGTATTCACTCGGAATAATTCAAGAACATTGTTTTTATCTTCTTGTTTGAATTCTCGAATGAATACACCTCTTAACATCAAATAAATCTATCTTTTATAAATTATCCGTACTCCAGATGAATTTAATAATTCGCAATGGCATAATTCACCGCGGCTGATGCATTCAAGTTGCCATAGCCTTTGCTACTATTTTTTACAGGATAAAACTGTGCGGTATTCGTTAAGCAAGTCATCAATTGCGTTTTGTTCATGTTTGGTTTTGTACTTAAAACCAGCGCTGCAATACCTGCAGCTGTTGCCGTTGCACATGAACTACCACCAATATAAGTAGGTGTACTGCCTGAAGGAGCAAGACTTAATGAATTGCGACTAGAATTTGAACTTCTTTCCATCGTAATGGTATACATCACTGAACTTCCATCATGACATGAAGCGCACTTACTCCCATTTTCCTTTACACCAGTAACAGCAATACATGAACTGTAAGCTGCAGGATAAATTACACCCCACCAACTGGTCCAACTATAAGAAGTTCCAGCTGCAGCGAAAATAGTTTTACCTAAATTATTAGCATAGTCAGCTCCGTCTTTTAACACGCCACTACCGAATGGAGTTCCCATGCTTAAGGAAATAATTCGAACATCAGAGCGATTGCCCATTTTGATAAATGCATTCTTCGTCGCTGTTTTTTCTGAGGATCCATCTAGCACCACATCATTAGCAGCACGAATAAAATGCAATCCACTTTTGTAGGCAACGCCAGTGGTAGCATTCTGATTATTCCTTGGTCCAGCAGCTAGCGCACACATACTTGTACCATGTGTGCATGAATTGAAGGCACTAGAACCTAGCGTATAGTCGGTAGAAACACTTCGCCCTATGTTTGAATCTCCATTGTTAAACAAAGAACCTAAGAGCGATTGAGAGCTACTTAATCCAGCATCAATCACACCAATCGTAATTCCTTGTCCTTGACTAGTGTTCCATGCTGTAGGAATATTTTGATTGTTAAAATTCCATGGTACAAGAGCACTAGGAGTTACCGTTGTATAATCGCTTGCATTTAAACCATAAGTTGATCCATCACAACCTGAACCCGCTCGATTAACATCGTTGGGCCAATAATCCATAGGCTCCAGGTAACGTACATTTTGTAAGTTTCTTAGTCTAGTCAAAACAGTTTTGTCGGTCAGACGCAATGTAATGATGGGAAGTATAGGATCATCTTCAATCAGTATATCATTCCATTTAATTGAGGTTCCGGCTGATTTATTCAACTCCTCTAAAATCAAACTTTTCAAGGCATCATGGACTTGTTTATAGGCAACAGTATTGACATTTACGGTATGGATTTTAGCGCTAATATCTCCTGCATCTGCAGGTTGATAACCAATTGCTACACTTTGATCGCTTTCAACGACAGCACTCCAGAGTGTTTTCATATCTACATCTTCCCAATGAAAATCGTTATTCGATTCCAGTTTAGAAATGATTACTTGATCCAATTTTAACTTTTCCAAAGAATTCCCCTGCGGGATGGCTTCAGGATTTGCCTTCTCAACGAGGACATTTTGCTGTTGATTGTCATGAGGACCTTCGTTCTTAGTACAAGCACTGAATACTAAGAGAAAGAGCGTCGCGATGAGGAATAGTTGTTTTTTCATGGGTTTTGATTTAATGGTTGAAATTTAAACATAATCCCGATAAAGGGAGGGCAAAGAAAAAAATTTATTTCAAACAGGCAATTGAAAAAGCCGTTGGTAGTCGACTACAAGTGTTTACATGCGGGTAGATGATAGAATATTAATCAGATAGCCCATCTTCCGAAAACCATCAATAGAAAATCGCCGTCTGTAAACTCTTTCTGCCTAATTTTGTTATCCTAATATAAATACTAAAACCTATAATTATGTCTTTTACACTATCCCCCCTACCGTACGATTACACGGCTCTTGAGCCTCATATTGATGCCCGCACGATGGAAATTCATCATAGTAAGCACCATCAAGCTTATGTTAATAATCTCAATGCTGCCATTGCTGGCACCGATGCAGAAAAAATGAGCATCGAAGAAGTTTGCAAAAACATTTCAAAATTTCCAATGGCTGTTCGAAATAACGGCGGTGGACATTACAACCACAGTTTGTTTTGGTCGGTGATGAAGCCTAACGGTGGTGGCTTACCGACAGGAGCACTAAACGATGCGATCAACGCCGCATTTGGTAGTTTCGATGAATTCAAAACAAAGTTTAATGCTTCCGGCGCTACACGTTTCGGATCTGGATGGGCTTGGTTAATAAAAAACAGTGGGGGGAAATTAGAAATTTGCTCTACACCAAATCAAGATAATCCCTTAATGGATATCGCTGAAGTGAAAGGAACACCACTCCTAGGATGTGATGTATGGGAACATGCTTATTACCTCCACTATCAAAACCGTCGTCCTGATTACATGACAGCTTTTTGGAATGTTATAAACTGGGAAGAAGTTGCGAAACGATTTGCTTAAATAAAAGTAGCTATTACGAAAGAGGATTTGATTCAGAAGTTTTTTCTGCTCTCAAATCCTTTTTTTACAATACCTTTTTCTCTTCGCGATTTATTATTTCAGCTTGAATGCGTACCGACTCATCATGAATCTGAATAAAAAGATTGCGAATAAATCCATCGTTAATATTTAAATCCATTCCACGTCGATTCATTTCATCTAAAATAGTCTTCCATCTTTCAGGTTGAAAAATAGAAACATTTTTTTCCTTTTTTAATTCACCTATCAAATTGGAATAATGCAAACGTTCTTTCAAAAGCACTAAAAGTTCGTCGTTTAATCGATCAATTTCATCTCTCCAATTTTTCAATTGCGCAATACTCATCGCATCGATGGGTGAAGGCAATCTCGGCTCTAAATTTTGAATAAGTTCGTGAAGTCGGGTCGGAGTGATTTGCTGTTGAGCATCACTCAACGCTGCATCGGGATGTATATGTGTTTCGATCATCCATCCATCATAGCCTAAGTCTAAGGCTTCTTGTGCTACGCTTTGCAACAAGGGGCGTGCACCAGCAATATGACTGATATCGCAAATCATTTTTAAATCGGGGAAATACGATTTCATTTCAAAGTGTACTTGCCAACGCGGATGGTTTCTAAACTCGTATGTTTCAAAAGAATGAAATCCACGATGCACAGCGATGATGTCTGAGTTCACCGATTCCTGAATGCGTTCTATAGCTCCCCTCCACAGACTGATGTCGGGGTGAATGGGATTCTTGACCATAACGGTGATGGATGTACCCTTTAAGGCATCTGCGAGTTCTTGCACCAAAAAAGGATTCACGGTGGTTCGTGCTCCGATCCAAATAGCATCTAATCCTGCTCTCAAGCAACTCTCTAATTGTTTAGTGCTTGCTGCTTCTGTTATCACCTTCATTCCCGTGGTAGCCCGCACTTCCTGCAACCATTCCAAGGCCTCTTCTCCTACTCCTTCAAAAGAGCCAGGACGAGTGCGAGGTTTCCAAACGCCCGCTCTAAAAATTGCATTTGGATAATTGGCTGCTATGGCTTGTGCAGTTTGCATCACTTGCTCCCTACTCTCCGCACTGCATGGACCTGCTACCAACATTTTATTTCCCAACCCTGAAGTTTCCATTGTTGCAAAATTACCTTTTATTCATGTGATTCAAACGAATTTCTAGTGCTTTTATGATTCGGTTATCTTCGCTGAGGCTGCGCTTTGTCGCTAAATTTTCTCTCCAAGCTCGGCCTCTGCCTCTCTGATGAGGCCGCTTGCTAACTTTTCTCGCTAGGCGCGAAGTTTTGTCTGCGCTTTTTCGCTAAATTCCGCAAGGCTGCCTGCACATTGCTGGCAAGTGCGCTAAAGCTTTTCAATAAAAAGTTCGAATGATTAAACAATTTCAATAGATTTCATTTTCATTGACTAAAACAAACGAGAGCAGATTTAGTTCTACTCTCGTTCTATTTCTTTCTAAAAGTTCATTTAGATTGTCATAATATCTTTTTCTTTTGCGTCCAGATGTTTATCCACTTTGGTGATATAATCATCGGTTATCTTTTGTGATTTTGCCTCACCATCTTTAGCTAGATCTTCGGGCAATCCTGCTTTTTGTAATTTCTTGATATTGTCGTTCGCATCGCGACGCAAATTGCGAATTCCCACTTTCGCATGTTCGCCCTCTGCTTTTGCGCGTTTCACGAGGTCCTTACGTCGATCTTCACTTTGTGGTGGCACCGAAATACGAATCATAATTCCATCGTTTGAAGGAGCTAGCCCAAGATTAGAATCGATGATGGCTTTTTCGATGGCCTTTATCAAACTCTTTTCCCAAGGTTGAATCACCAACGTACGAGCTTCCGGAGTGTTGATACTTGCTACCTGACTTAATGGTGTCATAGCGCCATAATAATCGACCATTACACCGTCGAGCATAGCAGGAGAAGCTTTTCCGGCTCTAATTTTGTTCAACTCTACTTCTAAGTGAGTAATAGCTTTGTGCATGTGATCCTCCATGTGAGCGAGGATGGATTTGATGTCTGACATACAGATTAATAGTTATGAATAAATAACAGTTGCGAAGATACGCGAAATGCGAATGAACACGAAATGCGAATGACACGATCCCGATAGATATCGGGAGCGAATGAACATACCTATGCTAAAGCTCCTTGCTTCGCCGAAGCAACGCAAAGGCAAGTCGGTAGGCAGGCACGAAATGCGAAATAATATGAATTAGAAAAATACGAATAACTCGCGTCGCAAATGATGTTCAATCAATAAAATCGAGATGTCGCCTGAGGGAACTCGAGGGCGGTTTGTGTTGGCATCGAGAGCCTCAGCCAACTTTCGTTGCTGCCTGTGCTTATATCGTTACCAACGTTCCAACCTCTTCGCCTTTGACTACCTTGGTAAGGTTACCGGCTTTGTTCATGTCGAAAACGATGATGGGTAATTTATTTTCTTGGCAGAGGGTGAAGGCGGTCATGTCCATCACTTGAAGGTTTTTGGAATAGGCTTCCGAAAAAGTGATGGTTGAATAACGGGTTGCAGTTTTATCTTTTTCCGGATCAGCGGTATAGATTCCATCAACGCGTGTTCCTTTAAGAATTACATCGGCTTCTATTTCGATGGCGCGAAGGGAAGCGGCTGTATCGGTAGTGAAATATGGATTTCCAGTACCAGCACCGAAGATGACTACTCTTCCTTTTTCTAAATGACGGACAGCTCGACGACGGATAAATGGTTCGCAAATAGCTTCCATTTTAATTGCTGATTGCAATCGTGTTAGGACTCCACTACTTTCCAGCGCACTTTGGAGGGCCATAGAATTAATCACGGTAGCCAACATCCCCATATAATCTCCCTGTACTCGGTCCATTCCGCCTTCCGCAGCTTGAAGTCCACGGAAAATATTACCTCCACCAATCACTACAGCTACTTGAACGCCCATATCGGCGATGGTCTTAATTTCAGCAGCATATTGTGCTAATCGTTGAGTATCAATGCCATATTGTTTATCGCCCATGAGGGCTTCACCTGAGAGTTTGAGTAGGATGCGGTTGTATTTCATATCGAATGCAAAATAAACCTTTTTCTTTGAGAAATTGGCAATCGCGAAGCCTCGCGAGGTGAGTTGGTGATCGCGAAGCCTCGCGAGGTAAATTGGTGAAGTTTATTTTGGAACCTGGATAAATTATGATGATTAAGATTTACTATGATGAATCTTAACAATATTTAAATTTAACCATTCTATTTCTACCAATCTGGACAATCAATTACAACTTTACAAATTTTCAAAAGAATTAATTCACTGCCTTATTCCAATGTTCAAATAGCTTTGCGATAATCCCACATTTTCAAATTTTCAAATCATTACATTTTCAAATTAATTAAATCTCCACCATATTCCGCGTAATATCTTCCATCGTTTCTCTTTTGCGAATGAGATGTGGTTTGCCGTCCAACACTAAAACTTCGGCAGGGCGTAACCGTGAGTTGTAGTTATTGCTCATCGTAAAACCATATGCACCTGCGTTTAGGATGGCGAGGGTGTCGCCTTCGCGAACTTCGTTTAATTTACGATCAACAGCAAACGTATCCGTTTCACAGATGTAACCTACTACTGAATAAATGCGCGGTGTTCCGGTTGGATTACTGATGTTGATGATATGATGGTAGGAATCGTAAAACATAGGACGTATCAAATGATTTTGTCCAGAGTTAACCCCTGCAAAAACAGTTGCTGTTGTTTGTTTGATCACATTTACATTCACCAATAACGCGCCTGCTGCACTCACAAGAAACTGTCCTGGTTCAAACCACAACTCTAATTCTCTTCCATAGTCTTTACAAAAACTACGAAATCTGTCGGTAATTATTGTTCCTAATTCCTCCACGTCGGTGGTAACATCATCTTCTTTGTATGCTACTTTGAATCCACTTCCGAAATCTAAAAATTCTAAATCAGGAAAACTAACTGCCGCGTCGAATAGAAGATCGGCAGCGCGCACGAATACTCCAGAGTCGAGAATATCACTTCCGGTATGCATGTGCAAACCATTTACTACAATTTTTTCTTTTTCAATGATGCGTAAAACGTGACGCATTTGATGTATCGAAATTCCAAACTTAGAATCGATATGTCCGGTTTGAATATGCGATGTTCCGCCTGCAACAATGTGCGGATTGATGCGAATACAACAAGGAATTGAACTTCCGTATTTATGTCCGAACTGTTCAAGGAAGGAGATATTATCAATATTTACTTGCACCCCTAATTCAACAGCGGCAACTAACTCATCAAACGCAACGCTATTGGGTGTAAACAATATTTCGGAAGGACTAAATCCAGCTTGAAGTCCGAGTTGTACTTCCTGAATGGAAACTGCATCCAACCCTGATCCTTGCTTTAACAACAAGCGAAGAATATTAATATTATTACACGCTTTCAATGCATACTTCACTTTCAACTTCACTCCAGAAAATGCATCATTCAATCGTTTATATTGGGATACAATTTTATTTCCATCGTAAACGTATAATGGAGTTCCGAACTCATTTATGATGTTCGATAATGGTAAAGCTTGTAATCTGGAGTTTGTTTCGGCGATCGACATATCAATTGGTGGATTGGTGGATTGGTGGATTGGTGGATTGGCAAATTGGTAAGTTGCTTTGCCCAGAATGCAAAGTACTTTAGGGGTGAAGGTGAAGAACAATACTAGAAGCTAGAAGCTAGAAGCTAGTGGCCAGAAGCTAGAAGCTAGCACCCATCGACTTCGCTCAGGGTAAAGCTAGAAGCAAAAAAGCCGAGCTAGAATTTTCCAGATCGGCTTTTGAAATAATATTAAGATGAATCTTATCCCAATTGCACTCTCTTGAAAACAGTAACTGTGAGACCTTTCTCCACGCTGTCCAAGAATTGACGAACCGATTTTTTATCTTCTTTCAGGTAAGGCTGATTCAACAAGGTATTCTCTTGATAGAATTTATTCAATCTTCCTAAAGCAATTTTCTCAATCATATCTTCAGGTTTTCCTTCCTGACGACTTAAATCCTTTGCGATTTCTAATTCACGCTCAACAACAGTGCTGTCAACATCATCCTTATCGATAGCTACTGGATTCATGGCAGCAATTTGCATCGCAACATCCTTTCCAGCTTCTGCAGATGCAGCAGCTGAAGAAAGACCTACCATAGAAGCCAAACGATTTCCTGGGTGATTATAAACAATCACACGAGGAGCTGTTATTTTAGAGTAAGAACTCAATTCAATCTTCTCACCAATTCTTCCGATCATATCAAACAACTTATCGTTGATCGTTACGCCGTCCATCGGTAATGCTTTTAATGCATCTGCATCAGCAGGATTATTATCCATCGCCGTCTGTAAAACAGCTTCCACGAAAGAAACGAAATCTTGGTTCTTTGCAACGAAATCAGTTTCGCAGCTAATTCCAATTAAATAACCTGCAGTATTGTCTGCACTTGTTTTAGCAAGAATATAACCTTCTTTTGCATCACGATCTGCTCGGCTCGCAGCTACTTTTTGACCTTTCTTACGAAGGTAATCTACTGCTGCATCGAAATCACCGTTCGCTTCTGCTAAGGCTTTTTTGCAATCCATCATTCCAGCGCCAGTCATTTGACGCAACTTGTTCACGTCGGCTGCAGTTACTGTTGTTGTTGTTGACATTTGATTTTAATATTTTAAAGAGTAATTACAATTTTTATTTTTTATTTAATCCATCATCAACATTCAATTGTATCCGATGAATACTGCTTCGCTAAATTCTTAATTGAAATTAAATGTTAAATACTTTAAAGATTTAATTTTTTCATTTCGCTTAAGCTGCGCAGTACGCAGTTACAATAGAAAACGGGATGCTATTAGACATCCCGCTCTCTGTGTATCACGATTATTTACGTGGACCAGCTTTGCGGGGACGGCCAGAGCCTGGGCTCTTGGGACCACGACCTGCGCTTGGTGCGTCGCCTTCTTCGTCAGTAACAGTAGCCATCTTCGTGTCTTCTGCTTCTTCTTCGTTAGCGGCGTCACGCTCACGTTCTTGTTCTTTATCTACTTTACGTTCAGCTAAACCTTCTTCTACTGCTTTCACCATCACGCTCATGATCAACTCCACAGACTTGCTTGCGTCGTCATTTGCAGGGATTGGGAAATCGATTAAAGAAGGATCACTATTGGTATCATTGATAGCGATAGTAGGAATTCCTAAATTGATTGCTTCGTTTACAGCGATATGTTCCTTCACGGTATCCACAATAAACAGTGCTGCTGGAAGACGATTCAAATCCGAGATAGAGCCCATCAATTTTTCCATTTTATTCTTGGTACGAGCCATCATCAAACGCTCCTTCTTTGAAAGGTGAGCAGCGGTACCGTCTGTCAACATTTTATCCAATGAAGTCATTTTCTTCACTGACTTACGCTGTGTAGCGAAGTTGGTTAACATACCACCGGGCCAGCGCTCAGTGATGTAAGGCATATTTACAGATTTAGCGGCAGCCGCAACAATTTCTTTCGCTTGCTTTTTAGTAGCCACGAATAAAATTTTCTTACCTGATTTTGCTATTTGCTTTACAGCAGCAGCAGCCTCTTCCATTTTTGCGTGGGTTTTATTCAAATCGATGATATGAATACCATTACGCTCCATAAAGATGTAAGCAGCCATCTTAGGATTCCACTTGCGCTTAAGGTGACCGAAGTGGACACCAGCATTGAGAAGTTCTTCTTGCGTTACGTTGATCATTACGCTATTATAATATTGTGTATAATTAAAGGATTGAAGAGAGGAGTACATGACTCCAATCGAAATAGATTAACGCTTGCTGAATTGGAAACGAGCACGTGCTTTTTTCTGACCGAACTTCTTACGTTCAACCATACGAGGGTCACGGGTTAACAATCCACCAGCTTTTAATAATGGGCGATGTTCTGCATTGATTTTACAAAGAGCACGAGCCAAACCTAAGCGAATCGCTTCTGCTTGTCCGTTATATCCTCCGCCAAATACGTTTACAGTAACATCATAATTATCTACAGTAGATGAAATTTCAAATGCTTGCTGCACTAATTTTTGTAGTGGAAGAGTCGGAAAATAACTCTTATAATCCTTCTGATTTACTTTAATAGTACCGTTGCCTGGTTGTACATAAACTCTAGCAACAGCGGTCTTACGACGACCTATGGTATGTGTAATTTCCATGTTTTCTAATTAGTACTTAAGGGTGATTGCTTTAGGTTGTTGAGCAGCATGTGGGTGCTCAGAACCAGCATAAACAAATAAATTGCCCTTAATGGCATTTCCAAGACGATTCTTCGGTAACATTCCGTAAATCGCACGTTCAACCACCGCTGTAGGTTTTTGAACGATTAATTTCTCGGGAGTCACGAAACGTTGTCCGCCTGGGAAACCAGTATGAGAAACATACTCACGCTCTGACCATTTACGGCCGGTGAGACGAATCTTATCTGCATTTATAATAATCACATTATCGCCGCAATCGGCATGTGGGGTATAATTCGCTTTGTGCTTTCCACGAAGCATCATAGCAGCCTGAGATGAGAAACGACCTAAAACCTGGTCCTTGGCATCTAGCACTACCCACTCTTTGGTTACTGTCTTGGCGTTGGCTGAAACAGTTTTGTAACTTAACGTATCCACGGTGTTTAAATTAGTATTGTTTTTACAATGGGAGGGCAAAATTAGGATAAATAAAGAGATTTGCAAAACATATTAACATATTTTAAAAAACTGTTAAATAGCTGATTAAAAGCGTTATAAAACGACAAATTGTTCGTTCTCAAAATGGGAATTATCCAAAATATGGAAAAACTCAGCGTTTTGTGGCAAGTGCAATTATTGACAGGCCCACTTTTCGGAAAGTGATTACATCCAATAGTCGGGCGATGGGCACCAACTTATCGTACAAATTCATCTGCCCACCTTCCACTTCCTTTTTTCTCATGATTTTACCTCCAAAGAACCAGGCAGGAATTCCTAATGCATTGAACATCCACTTCTTTTCCATCTTTAATGGGGCCAACAAGAAGAGTTGATCCATCATAGAAGAAGTATAACGTCTAAAATGAAAAAGCCCTTTATCAATATCGTTATAAAGAATGGGATTAGCGGGAACAAGAATTAACACCTTTCCGCCCACTTTTAATAAAGACACCAGATTCTTCATAGCTAAACTATCATCTTCAATATGCTCAATCACATTCATCGCAAAGCAACTATCGAATGTTCCTAAAAGTGGAGCGTATTTACTTTCAAAATCGGGATGGACTAAATCGAGGTTAAAAACATGATTGCTGGAAATTTTTGACGCAATGCACTGCAATATTCCTCGCGGACATCACTCATTACAATATCGGATTTTGAGTCAATAAAATACTGGGAGATATTACCGATGCCGCTACCAATTTCAAGTATATGGCCATTCATATACGGCTGCACTTGTTCAAACATCCAGGCGTTAAAGTGATGAGCTTGGCTAATAGCTTCTAAGGTGTGTAGACCTTCGGCATCATGTTCCTTAAAGTGAAACGAATTCATGCTACTTACCTAAACAAATTATATCTCAAAACACAATAAATAGCTCTAAAACCATCCTTCCAATTTATCTTTTTCCCTTCTGCATAAGTACGACCATAATAAGAAATACCTACTTCATAAATTCGAACGTTTGGTATACGTGAAATCTTAGCGGTTACTTCGGGTTCGAAACCAAATCGACGTTCTTTTAAATCGAGCGATTGAATCATCTCTCGTCTAAACAATTTATAGCAAGTTTCCATGTCGGTGATGTTCATATTCGTGAACATATTGCTGAGCATGGTTAAAAACTTATTTCCGATAGTATGCCAGAAGAACAAAATTCGATGCGCTCTACCTCCAATGAAACGAGAGCCATAAACTACATCTGCAAATCCATCTAGGATGGGTTGTAACAAACGATTATACTCTGCAGGATCATATTCTAAATCGGCATCTTGAATGATAATAAAATCACCGGTAGCTTCTTTAATTCCACGATGCAAAGCGGCGCCTTTCCCCATGTTTTTGGGTTGAGAATAAACCACTAATGGAAAGTTGGGATGTGACTGAATATATTTTTCAAGAGCTACTAGAGAATTGTCTGTTGAAAAATCATTGACGGCGATTACTTCCATTTTCATTTGTCCCAACAGCACAACTTTTCCAATTTTATCAAGGATAAGATGGATGGTTTTTGCTTCATTAAAAACTGGAATTATGATTGATAAAGTCTTTGTTTCCATCATTCCAAAAATTAATGATTCAAGGCATGTGAAGAAGGATTAAGATCACTTGAATTCGAATCTTTAACTTGGGAATGTTTTGCAATAAAATTTATTCCAAAAAAGAAATACTCTCTCATGAATTTATTCTTTTTCCAAAGTTGCTGTTCCATTTCGATGGATTTTTCATAGCCAAATTTATTGAACAAAAATGGAGGGTAAGCTCTTACATACTGCAAACTATTCATATCTATTTCTAATCCTTGCTTATTCATTTCATCTTGCCAAGTTTGAATAGATCTGATATTTTCATTTCCTAGGAGAATCGTTTTCTTTAATCTTTCATCATAAAACTCAATTATACGCTTATTTCCTCTTTGCTTATACAGCTTTAGAGATTGAATTAAATTACTTCCATTTTCTTCAACGGCAACTATTTCACCATTGGGATAAAGATGATCAGAAATAACTTTTAGAGCATCTTGAAGTGGCTCTAAATGATGCAATGTATCCTGAACGATAATATAGTCATACTTTACAGGCTTTATGGATGGTTTTTGTCGAATTGCCTTTTGAATATACTCTAAACGTTGACAGAAATAAGCTTTTCTAAACTCAAAACTTTTAGAATCATTATGGTATTTATAATACGACCATAAAGTTGGCTTTGCCTCTAACTCTTTGATAAATAAATTGAAGAATTCTTCTACGTTCATTAAGGAGACAAAAATACAAAGAGAGAATGTAAGTAAAGAACTTACATCTCATTCATTTCAAATTTATTGTTTATAACGCTGATAATTACCAAGTTCAAAAAATCCCATTCAGCCTTTTACTAACTAAACTAGTATTTCTGAACCTTTTATATAGCTCTTTTTAGTCCAAAATTTGACTCACTTTACATTAACCTTCTTTTCCAAATTCAGAACAGCATCAAGAAATCCCCAACCTTCTTTGATTATATTTTGTTCTGTGGCCAAGACAACAAAAACTTCGTGATCCTCAATTTGACTTTCCATATCTAAATCCCCCTACATAGGTAGCCGAACTATAATGTTCTGGATAAACTTCATTGTTATAATACCAAAAATGTGATTTAGAGAATAGATTTGAAAATCCCATATTAAATATTCCCCAATAGAAACTATCCGCAATCACTACTATCGAAGGCTTTACTTCTCCGTTATTTTGTTCAAAATAGATTTTAGGATATCCCATCAAGGGTCCGTCCAAATAAGTCAATAAATTCAAACTACTTCCCACATCATAATCAACATCCCTTGCGCTTTTCAGTTCAATTTCATCCCATAGTGCGTGTTGCATTTTGATCCCTCTATTCACTTCTATAAAACGAACTAACGAATCCGCTGCAAGAGTCATTGCATATTGACTCCAATGGATTCCAAATTTTGGATACAATGAATAAGATGAGTTTCCTTTTTGATTTCTAAAATAAGTTGAAAAATCAATGAAATTAATTCCTGCTTCTTTAGCCAACTGACTAAATCCTTCATAATTGGTGGGGCCTTTTTTGAAGGCATTATATTCATCAGGAAAATATTCAGGATAAAAAGATCCTTTCCCTGAAGCCAACACTACAACTAATATCTTTCCATTTTCAGAAAGCAACCGTTGAACTTCCTTAATTTTACTCACCTGTGCTTTAATTTTTTCCCTCCCAATAAAATCAAGACCTCAATATGTCAAAATATATTCTTTTTCATAGAGATAATCTTCTTTTCCAATTACAAGATTTCGATTATGACCCTTATGAAAAATTCTGTAATCAATTTCATTATGCAATCGAACTAAATAATTTCTACATCCAAAATTTTCACGCAGATACTCTTCTTTAGGACCTTGCCAGGTACCATTCCACCATCCCGCAAAAGAAAACGCAACATCATGCTTAAGTTCAATACCACCTTTCAACTTTGGATCTTTTACTAAACCTGTAATTCCATTAAAAGCAGGATATAATAAAAGCAACGCTCCTAGAATATACAATGACTTTTTAAAGAATATTTTCTTCTCCATCAAAATCTAAAATAAATAAAAGGATTAAAACCAACAGATGTAATTGCACTGGTTGAAATTAAAAACAAAACAATTGAAATTGTTAACAACCAACCATTGTGCTTTTTATTATTAGAAGGTGGTAAATAAAAGAAATTTTCGAATCTTTTTCCGATACTCAATACTGTTATAAACGAGAACAAAAGCGCAATAACCAGATAAACCTTACTATCGAACTCTATTAATTGTAGTGTTCCGAATTTCATCGCAAAAAGTCGTTTTAAATAAACACATGAATCGGTAAATGTTTCCAATCTAAAAACACCCATCCAATCAGCACAACAAAAAAGTTAATAGGAATCGTCAACCAAGCGGTGGTTCGTTCATAAATCTTCAGTAAAAAGGCCCTTTCAATAATAAGAAAGAATCCATGAAACATGCCCCAAATCAAAAAATTCCAAGATGCTCCATGCCAAAAACCAGAAGCTAAGAACACCATAAAAAGATTAAAATACAATCGTCGATTACTTTTAACCTGGTTGCCGCCTAAAGGAATGTACAAATAATTTCGCATCCAACTACCTAAAGTGATATGCCATCTTCTCCAAAAATCAGTTATACTTTTCGAAGTATAGGGGCTATTAAAATTTTCAGGAAGTCGAAATCCCATCATTCGACTTATTCCAATTGCCATATCAGAATAACCAGAAAAATCGAAATAAATTTGCATAGCATAAGCAAGAATTCCAACCCATGCTAGCGTTGAATTTATTGCATTCAAATCGTAACTCATTATTTGATCTGCTAAACTCCCACAAGGGTTAGCAAGTAGTACTTTTTTAGCAAGGCCCAAAGAAAACCTAGAAAAACCTGCAATTCGATTGGATGCATTGTCAATATAAAATCTACTTTTTATTTGGTCTGCGAACTCATGATAACGAACAATTGGACCTGCAATTAATTTAGGAAAAAAAATGATGTATAATTGATAATTCCAAAAATTTGGTTGAGGTTTATGAACTTTACGATAAACATCAACGACATATGTTATTGTTTCAAAAGTATAAAATGAAATACCGATGGGTAGAACCAATTTTACCCATGAAATTCCAGCAATTTTCATCCAACCCAACACCTCATTAATATTTTCAATGAAAAAGTTAGAATACTTAAAATAGAATAAAAGACCCAGGTTAATTAGAATTGAAATTAAAAGATACAACCGTCTATACCTAATATTCGTTGATTCGTCCATTTTTCGAACTAAAACAAAATCTAGAATTGTAGTTCCAAGAATCACAAAAATAAAACGTGGCGCGCCCCAACTATAAAATATGATACTGCTAAAAAGTAAAAATCCATTTCTAAATCGCTGAGGAATAGCGTAATACAATACTAAAAAAAGAGGGAGAAAATAAATAAGGAATACGATACTAGAGAATACCATGTAGAATAAATATTTACAAATAAACGGTTGTTAGCATCATCACTTTAGATAAGCAATAATAAATATAATTAATAAACAATCGAAACAAAATCGATCTTTCTTACTTTTGAAATATGTTAAAAAAAACCTTGATTATTTATATGCTTTGTGTCTTTCCGATTTTGACTAGTTGTTCAAATTGTAAAGTTCAATCAAATATTATTACGTGCAATTTTGATGAGTTAAAAAACTGGAATGTTTCAAATGAGGCTATTTCTAATAAATTAAGCCGAAGTGGAAAATATTCAATTTTCGTAGGGTCAGAAAGAATATATAGTTTAACATACGACGCAGATGTAAAGGAATTGCTGGCGAAGGGTTATACAAAATTGAAGGCCTCAATTTGGGCAAATACGAATCATGAGCCTCAAGAAATACAATGGGTAGCCACGATTGACAGTCCGACTGGTGGAAATTACATTTGGAAAAGCACATTTTTATCTTCCCCGAAAGAAACAGATAACAAAGGATGGAAACGAATTGAGGTAATTCTTGAAATTCCTTTAGTAGCTGAAAATGGAATTTTAAAAATATACGGATGGTCTCCAGCTCAAGAGGAAGCATTTTTGACGACTTTGAATTAACCTTTGAATAATCGAATTCTATTTCAATCTTAAAAGAAAACCATTTTTTTGTTTTTTCAGAAAGTTCAAATTATCTTTTTGTATATTGATCAACGAATAGAAAAATATTTGCGAATACATAGATGGCTTTACTGATTAAAAAGAAGCCACTCAACATCCATACGAATCATTCGTTCCAAAGGAATACCATTGCTGACCGATTTTTCATTCATCTTATACGACCATTCAGGAGAACCTTTTATTTTTCGAATCATCAGAGATCGGTCCAATTCATAACGCTTTATACCATACTTAACATACGGATAAAATTCATTCACAAAATTAAATGAAAAAGTCTTTAAATTTTGTTCGGTAGAAACTATGAAAACGATATCACGAGACATTACTTCGTCAAATAAATCCAACGACTTAACATCAATATACTTCTTTTGCAATTCATCAGGCCACCCAATCAAATTATTATAATACCAAAATTGAGTGCTATCACCAAATAGCTGTTGAAAGAAGGGATAGAAACCCCAAAAACTCTGATTATAACTATCTCCTATGGATAAAAGATTTGGCTTTTTCGCAATTGGTTTCGAAAAAGAGACAATTGGATAAGAAAGTTTCCATTGATCTGGCTCACACAAAAGATTTAACTTTTCACCAATATCATTATCTGTATATTTTAAATCCTTTGTAGTTTCAGCTCCAGGTATAAAAGTAAATGATGGTAACGTAAATGTAGAATTAAACTCAATGTATTTTTTTAAGCTATCCATCAACAATGGGAGAAGATGACCACTCCAATGCGTTCCGTTTTTAGGATATACTGGGTATTGCAAAGTAGGTTTTATTTGCAACAACCATTTTCTGAAATCTACAACTTCACATCCTGCTTTTTGCAATGCTAAAGTGTATGCAGAATAATTATTTTGAGAAGCTTGTTGCCATTTTACTGAATCTGGAAGGTATTCGGGATACACAGAAGCTTTTCCCGGAGCAATAATAAAAACAAGGAGTTTATTATTAGCCTTAAGACTATCCTGTACCATTCGCAATTGCTGAACATTCTTCTCGATTTCTTCTGACTTGACTAAATCCCGTCCTAGGAAAGCATCAATATACATCTGTTGATAAAGTACATCCGACTTCCCAACAGTGACACCTTCGGCTATCACATGGTTCATAAATGTAAACCGAAATGAATTATAAAAACGTATTATAAAATCGCGACTGGGAATGTGATCAGAAAAATACTTCTCGATTGAAGCCTGATAAATTCCCTTCATCCAACTTTTAGTGGTTAAATAAGGCTTTGCGCTTTTATCGTAATTCCCCACTAAAGGACTTCCTACATTCTTTACATTGAACACCAATAAAATCATAGGTAGCGTCAGGAATAGAAAAATACAACATGCCAAGAAATTTGTTATTTGTTTCCCCATCAGAATCTGAAATATATAAAAGGATTAAAACCAGAAACCGACAATGCACCGGATGCCAACAACAACAACATAATAGATAGGGCAACTACACCAACTGCATGAATACTCTTATTGAACGTTTCAGGATACAACCACTTCACTAGTTTATCTTCATTAAAGAACAACGCTAGAAAAGAACATATCATGGCAATAAACATTGTGCATTTAAATTCAAGCGAAAGAAGTACAGTAGGATTAGAATGATCAAAAATGAACAATTTTTGATAAAACATCCCTGCGTAAGCTAAATCTGGAGATCGAAAGATTACCCATCCCATAATCGTAAAGAAAAATGTAATTAAAACTGCAGGAGCTTTCCCTAAAGTGTTGAGATGCTTCAACAGAAAGAGTCGATCTAAAATCAAGAAAAGACCATGATATACACCCCAAAGGATAAAGGTCCATTCTGCCCCATGCCAGAATCCAGAAATCAGAAAACAAATTATCAAATTAGAATAAGTACGTTGCGTGGAACCTCGATTGCCTCCGAGTGAAACATATAAATAATCCTTGATCCATCTACTTAGTGACATATGCCAGCGACGCCAAAATTCCGAAATGCTTTTTGCGATATAAGGCATATTGAAATTCTCGGGGAATACAAAACCCATCATTCGCGCTAATCCAATAGCCATATCAGAATATCCAGAAAAATCAAAATAGATTTGCATGGTATATGCCAGCGCCCCTATCCATGCCGTTCCGGTTGAAAGTTCATGATCACTGAGCGAAAAGACATAATCGGCCTGTGCTCCACAAATATTTGCAATCATTACTTTTTTTGTTAGTCCGATAACAAATCGGTGAAAGCCAGTAATTATAAACTGAGATGAAATGCGTCTTTTATAATCAGAAATTTGATCTGAAATCTCGCTGAAACGGATAATGGGCCCGGCAATAAGTTGCGGAAAAAAAAGAATATAGAGTGAATAATCTGTCAAACGTTTAAATGGAAGTTTCTTTGCTCTATACACATCTACCAAGTAACTGATTTCATGAAACGTGAAAAAAGAAATTCCAATGGGTAAGGCAACATGCAGCACTTGTAGTGGTTTACCCTCCAAGTTTCCAATCAGGAAATTCAAATTCTCGATAAAAAAATTGAAATACTTAAAATAAAGTAATGCCAATACATTAATTGTAACACCGAAAGCTAGAAACCGTTTCCTTATTCTTCCTTCGGAAGAATGAATTTTTTTAGCGATAAAAAAGTCGATCAACATAGCAGCCAATACAACAAATATATATTGGGGAGCTCCCCACGCATAAAACAAAATACTAACGACTACGATCCATAAATTCCTAAGGTGTCCAGATAAGAGGTAATATACCAAATATTCACTCCTCTTGAGTTAAAAAATATTGAGTAATATTCGATATGCTTCATCACTCCATCTTAATCAACATATCGTCACAAAAAACAGTGTTCTTTGCAGCATTCATACAAAAGGTTCTAATATAGTTCTCCTTGTTTTGCGCAAAGGCACTATCTACTTTGAACTCATGAACGTACTTGGCCCATTCACCTTTATTTAGTGCTGAAATAGTAAGTTGTTTACTTTCCACATTCAATACATTCCTAATTGAATCTCTGAATTCAATGATCAAGGCCGGTAATACATCCAAGCTATCGGACCGTAACCATACTGAAACGATCACCTTTGAAACTGTAAAACCATCTTCGAGTTCTTTAAGCTGAATATTAAAAGTTGGTGAATATGGGAATTGTTCGTTCAGCAAGCAGGATGTTTGGCCTGAAATTGCGTACTCATCTTTGAAAATATTTGCAGGAAGATTATCCGTCCACACATAACTATATTCTAAATTATTAAAAAACACAGGTGGTTTATTTGAAAAGGGCTTTTACATGCCGACAACAGAAAGCACAAATACAAAATAAACTTTTTTCTGCTCTCTGATAATATCATGATTACAAGTTAATGCAAATATGTACGAAGATAAAGAAAAAAACAAACCAAAATTTCGGTCCTCATTTCGTCCACAAACATCTCCGCTCTTCAGCCTTTACTATTTCTCCCAGTAAGTACATTAAATAATCAATTCATAAATTCTAAGTCTGAACAAAGTTTGGGAATTTCGTGCTTAGCAAAATTTTTCATAACCATCACTTATCTCTTTATTCTAGAAAGTATTATATGCCTCGAATTCATATTTAAATATTTCCACTATTTAATAATGCGATCGAGAGGCGAAGATATTCTTCAGAAAAACAATTTTTAAAAGCTGAATGAAAATCATTAGCGATACGAAGGGCTTACTTTTGTGCTTCTTTGGTACCGCCATATAATCTTAAATTGGTCGTTTTAACAGATAAAAATTAAAAGAATAACTTACTGCTCATCTCCCTTCCCAAATCTTATTGTAACCTTCAATCGTTTAATTATATAATTGTTATAACCGTGCAATATAAATTTTAAATCTCGCAATTTTTCACACAAACTGATGTATTTCAATACTATACAGTAATTATTTGCACATCATAAAATTTGAAATACTTTTGCGTTAAATTGGCCAAACGCACTGTGTAAGTCAAAGAAAGAAATCTATCCAATGAAAATGAAAAAATTATCGAACTTATTTCTTATCACTGCACTTCTTTTCGGAGTTCAAGCCTGCAAAGAGGAAGCGACCATTAATCCAACTTACAATATTAGTTTTGATGATATCAGTGGTTATACTAAAGACCCTTCCATTATAAATAATACAGTTTCGCATTCAGGATTAAACTGTGTGCAAATAAATAAAGACATGATTTACGGTTCAACTTTTTCGAAAAAGCTCGGTTCAATTTCTGCAACGCCTATCAATCTCGTTAAAATGAAAGTATGGGTACGCTTGAGTTCTTCAGATGGATATGTGAAAATAGTATGTTCTGTTGAGAATGATTCTTCAAAAAGTTTCTATTGGAATGCACTGGATTCAAAATCATTTAATCTGAAAAATGGTGAGTGGACAGAAATTAATGGGGAGTTTAACATTAAAGCTCATAATAATCCTAATCATCTTCTGAAAATTTATCCTTTACATCAGGAAGGTGAAATGATATTAATTGATGATCTCGAGCTTTCTTTCGAATAAGCGAAAATATCAACTCCATTAGCAGGCTTAATTCTTTTTAAAAATATACAACTGGTTCTTAGCATATACAGTGCGCCAAGTTGTATCGGCTGTAAGTTTCCGAATTTCTTCCCGAATCCTTTGCCTGTTTAGAGGAAAAGTTCTATCATGGTCAAGCAAAGCTATATATGAGGGCTCTTTTCCAAGCGGATACAAATAGATTGTTTCTCGGAAAGCGAGATGCGGAACCAATACTTCTGAAGCGGCAACAGATGCTGTGTCGGGAATAAGTTTTAGAGCTTCGTGAACTGCTGGAATATCAAATTCTTTTATATAGTGTGACTTATCATAAAACGCAACATTTTCCTTGATATACCATTTCGAAACACGGGTATCCATTTTAGAAATGGTTATTAAAAGCGTGAGTATTGTAACCAATGTTCCCAACCAAATTTTGAATTTATCTGTTTTTTGAAATCCACCAATCACATCAAATGCGCCAAGTGCAAGAATCGGAGCAAATTCAATAGAGTAATGAGAATTGATTCCCCACTTCGTAAAATCATCGTTAAATAGCTTCTGTGCATAAATGGGGATCAGCATCACCATCCAAACAGGGCGGAACAAGAGTAAGATTCCTCCAGAAAGAAAAAACACAAAATGCAATTCTGTTTTTATACCAATTGCATCCATTTCTCCGGTATGATTTACCCATAATAACTTCATTACGTATATTGGATCTGTGACTAATCGAATAAATGCTTCTTTGAAATTCAAGCCTAAAGCAGCATAATTGAAATGGAGATATCCGCGTCCGGCATTAGAGAAGGAAGGTATTATAACATTTACAGCCAAATAAAAATAGACAATGGCAATGCATGAAACAAAGAGAGCCATCTTCCTTTTCACAGGATCTTTTAGGTAACGGAGAAATAATCCAGCACCGATGAATACAGTCCATAGCGCCATGTTTTCTTTTCCGATCATCATAACTAACGTGATCAGTAACATGGGGACAATTTTTTCTTTCAATAAAAAATAATATATCCACGGTACGAACATTGCAGAAACAACATTGTCATGATAGTCGAATCCAAGTGCGGAAAATACTCCCCACATTGAGAAGAAAGAAATCAAAGCGATGTTAGATAAGATAAAGTTTTCAGTTTTAAGGAAAGTACATCGGTACACGCCAAGTCCTCCAAAAAGAATTGCCAGAATTTGAAAAACAAGCATCGTGTAGGTACCAAAAAAATGTATGAGGGGTGAAATAAATATTGGATACAAAGTAAGATGGTCACTGAGAACATTTTCAAATTGAGGACCATCAATCAACATACAATTATTCCAACGGAAATGGCTGTAATCCCAAATTGCATTATTATTGATGCCCAAATCCCAAGCATACGTTTTAAAAGTATAGTGATTTACCAAGGAAATCAAAGCATACACCGCAGTAAAAAAGACAAAAATTGTCCATTTCCCAAATAACGCAGAATGTGGTTTTATTTCTCTTTGCATTGCTCCATGGACACTACTCTACCACTTTTTCTACGTGACTCAAATTAGAATATTCAACAATATACAAGGGTCTGTTTCTCACATTAGCACTCATTCGACTCATATATTCTCCGATAATTCCAATACTTATCAATTGAACACCTCCAATAAATAAAACCGCTAAGATCAAAGAAGTCCAGCCCGGAACGAAATCTTTGCTTACAAACCTTGCATAAAGCGCATATAAACTAATTAAAAAAGTTATACCAGAAACAATGAATCCCGCTATAGTAGCAAACTTGAGTGGAAGATTTGAAAATCCGGTAATTCCGTCTAAAGCTAAACGCATCATCTTTTTATAAGTATACCCTGTAGCGCCAGCATATCGTTCATCGCGATCATACATCACATACGTTTGATTGAACCCAGCCCATGCAATTTGCCCTCTCAAATATTTTTGTTGTTCAGGCATTTCCTTGAGCACATCCACAATTTTTCGATCCATAATGCGAAAATCACCTGTGTCCACTGGAATTTTAATAGAAGTAATTTTTGCAAGAATTCGATAAAACGCTTTAGCAGTAAATTTCTTCATTGTACTTTCTCCTGAACGACTTCGACGACGAGCATAAACAACTTGAAAGCCTTCATTCATTTTAGTATAAAGATCCGCAATTAATTCGGGCGGATCTTGTAGGTCAGCATCAATAATAGCTACTGCTCGTCCTTTACAATGATCTAACCCGGCAGTAACTGCAATTTGATGTCCAAAATTTCGAGAAAAATTAATATATTTAACATGAGAATCGTTCTTAGACAACGACTGAATCATCGGAAGCGAAGCATCTTTACTTCCATCATTAACAAAAAGCAATTCATAAGAAACATTCAATGAAACAGCCACTTTAGTGAGTCGATCATAAAGAATATTCAAGTTGCCTTCTTCATTATAAATAAAAATAATTATACTCAGTTCCATGGTGTTAAATTAAACGATTTTTGTTTACGTCCAATTTTGTACGAATTTACACTATATACTTTGATCCCGTATATTTCCTTTATAAATTTTATTGGATATGTTGTAGGGTCAAAAGGCACATCGCCAAATTCACTGAAAGGATTATAAATAAGATATTTAAATTGTCTTGAACTGAGGTATTGAGGAATGCCTACTTTCGGTTCACGAAAAGATGCTGTAACTCCTTTTTGATTCATAAGGTATAAACTCACGTTCGGGGCATGGTCATAAATGCTGATAACCTTATCTGAATTCTTAACACCTATACTTCGAAGTTCCTTCTCCAAATCAAAATATCTATCTGCATGTAGTGCCCCATACTGCCAATTATTTTTATTGTAAACTTCAGCCATATAATCGCGCGTTCGAACAATTTGAAATATTGAAAGTGCAAATAATATTAAAGGCACTACTACATTTGCTGCTTTCCACACCATCACTTTACGGCAAAGTAACATCAAGGAAATTGGAAAAACAATTGACAAAGTAATCATGTAATAATCGTGATGCATTAACTGTGGCCACATCATTAAAAGAAATCCAACTAATCCCAACCAAAGTAATACAGCTAGATAATCAAAATGATCCTTTTTAGAAAAAAAAACAAAAGAAAAAACTGGAATAAAAAATAAAGTTAGTGTTAAAAAAGGGTGATACAATCGCGACATCCAAACTGATTCGATTTCTTGATACACTTCAACAAATTCTTTCCAACTGCCAACTATTGCTACTCTCAACAGAAACACTTCCGATTCCGTTGCATTACTAAGTTGAGCGGCGTAAAAATACCATACAAAAACAAGGATAACTATAGCTCCTATACTCCAATAATATTGCTTAATATATTTTTTTGTTTCCTCATTTTTGTAAATAAGATATAACATCCCCGGTAAATAAATAAGAATAGTGATTTTAATAAGAGAAGCTAAACAAAAGAAAATCGCCCAACTTACTATTCTTTGTTTCTGTTGAATATTTCGTTTAATAAGTACATACCAAGAAATTAAGAAAAAACTTAAGGCAGCAGTATCCGGAACAAAATTAGCTGCATAAAATGATAACAACGGAGTAGCAGCAAAAAAGCACATTAAACTTATGGCTACACCTATATTATTAAGATAATAATAGACGATTTTAGCAAATGAGATCATTCCTAAACTAAAAATTAAAAGCATCAAAGCTCTGTAAATCCATTCATGAAATCCAAAATATGATACAAAATGGCCACAGCATAATTTACAAAGGGAAATTCTAATCCTGTTATACCTGATCCATTGTCTAAATTATGGACTCTAGGTAAAAAAAAGTTCATGTCCTCCTGATAATAATTCAAGGCTACTGAAGCTCGATCACATTGTGCCCATTGGTGCACCGATTGCGGACGTAAAGGTACAATATCCTGTTGTCCAACTACCCAATAAATTAAAAGCAAACAAACACCTGCCCATACATTAATCCATTTTGCTGAGGCATGATCTTATAAAATATTTTAATCAATTACCATCTCCGGAACATCACCTCTCACCACCAACTTACCTGCAGTTGCTTTTCGGATATCCTCTACCGTTACACCGGGTGCGCGTTCTAATAATACAAAACCCTCGCCGGGTACCACTTCTAATACCGCGAGTTCAGTCACTATTTTCTTCACACATTTTACTCCGGTGAGCGGCAAAGTACATGAAGGTAATAATTTACTTTCACCGGCTTTGTTGACATGTTGCATCGCTACAATAATATTTTGAGCTGCGGCTACTAAATCCATCGCTCCACCCATTCCTTTCACCATCTTGCCTGGAATTTTCCAGTTGGCGATGTCTCCATTTTCACTTACTTCCATAGCACCTAAAATGGTGAGATCTACTTTTCCTGCGCGAATCATTCCGAAGCTTAAAGCTGAATCGAAATAAGCAGTGCCGGGTACTTCGGTGATGGTTTGTTTTCCTGCATTAATCAAATCAGCGTCTTCTTCGCCGTCGAAAGGAAAGGGCCCCATGCCGAGCATTCCGTTCTCCGACTGTAAAGTAACGTTTACTCCATCGGGAATATAGTTAGCTACTAACGTAGGGATACCAATGCCAAGGTTGACATAGTAACCGTCTTTTACTTCTTTTGCAATGCGTTTGGCGATGCCTATTTTATCGAGCATAATGCTTTATTTTGAACGGTTGCTCAATTCGTTTCTCATAGTTACTTCCTTGGAAGATGCGTTGCACATAAATTCCGGGGACATGAATTTGATCGGGATCGAGATCACCGGCGGGAACTAATTCTTCCACTTCTGCAACGGTAATTTTTCCGGCCATCGCCATTTGCATATTGAAATTGCGTGTGGTTTTGCGGAAGATGAGATTACCGTGTGTATCGCCTTTCCATGCTTTTACTAAGGCGAAATCGGCATCGAAGGCGTATTCTAACAAATGATCCACACCATTGAAGTTGCGTACTTCTTTTCCGATAGCAACTTCTGTTCCTACTCCCGCGCGCAACCAAACGGCGGGCATTCCATAAGCCGCTGCCATGCATCTTGTAGCTAATGTACCTTGTGGGATTAAATCTACTTCTAGTTCTCCACTTAATAATTGTCTTTCGAATTCTGCATTCTCACCTACGTATGAGGAAATCATTTTTTTTACTTGACGCGTTTTAGCATCAACCCAATTCCAAAATCATCTACACCTGCATTATTAGAAATACAGGTAAGGCCTTTGGATCCTTTATTAACTAATGCGGTGATGCAATTCTCCGGTATACCACAAAGTCCAAATCCGCCAAGCATAATAACCATATTGTCGGTTATATCGTGGATAGCAAGGTCGGCACTTTTTACAACTTTATTCATATCAATGGAATCTGCTTACAAAAATATTAAAATCGAGGAGATATCCATAGTAAACAGCCTCTTCCTCTCATCATTTAATCCATCTGAATGAAATACAACCTAAAAAAACATCGCACTACGTCATTGGCTGGTAATACGGTGCGAAGAAGTCGATGCAAAACATTTTAATTCCTTCCAGAGAAGAATCAAGGTAGATAGAAATAACAAGGAAATGAAGACCGGATGGTAAGGGAGCGGAGCCCTATAAATTACTTCAGGAAATCGACAGTGATGCATCAATATATCCTGGCTTAAAAAATAAGCCAAGGAAAGAAGAACAAAGGCTAAATAATTTCTATTGATGATTGAAGCCGTTCCGACAAATAAGATCGCGGCATGGATGTATCTTTCATGCATCTGTGTATTGAAATAAAAAAAAACAAGATTAACAGTAGCAGCACCTATCAAAAAAGAGGACCTATCTTTAACAATTCTTCTTTCGAATTAAAAACAGAAACAACGACAAATTTAAAGAACGGTTTTTAAAGTAAATAGCAAGGCCAAAAAAAACATAATCATTCCCCATGACTTCAATGCTAATCCCAAAAACAAATTTGAATCCGGCATCCACACTAAGTCTTGCCCGGGGAAAAATAAATGCCAGCAATTGAATGCATGCATGCTCACTGCGGGAACTCGATCAATCGCACCAAATGTAATTTCAATTAAATTCGATCCCTGCCCATGTAGAATAAATGGAGTGGCGATGATTAAAATAGAAATTAAAAAAACCAATGATGATTTCCATATTCTATCTTTCGATTCCCACAACCAGCCGGAATAAAGCAACAGCAAAAAGGGCCTAAAAAATTGCTTGAGGTTTCATCATCAAACTAAATGCAAAGGCTACAATTGCCCAATACCGTTTTTCTAAGATCACCCAAAACATAGTGAGAAAACAAAAAAACATGTACATGCTGTCCACCTGTCCCCACGACAAAGTAGTATAGAGGTAGCCAGGATTTAACAAAATCAACCATGACCAATACGGGGAACGTTTATATCGTTGAATTAAATATGCAGCCAACAGAACACCACCGACATCAAAAATAAAAATCAAACTCTTAAGAACAGAAATACTTGTATCGAGTGTATTCGGACAGATCCAAACATATATTTGCAAAAGATAAAGTAAGCCGGGTTGATAATTAATTACCGGGTTTGTATATGCAGCAGAAAGACCCTGTTGTTGAATATACTTCGACCATTCAATCCACCAATGAACATCAGCATCGAAATAACGAGAAGGCATAAAAAAATGATAATCCCTGACAATAGAAAAGTGAAGAAACAAAACTTCGCAAATGGATCCAGATTAATTTTCATTTTCCAATTCGATCCAATCAAATCACTTTTCATTTATTAAATTCCAAAATCCGATCCGCCGTTTTGTTGCTCTGCGGGCTTTTTATACTGTTTACAATCGAGTTCTACGCCCAATGGTTTTTCAGGTTTTTCGAAATCACCTTTGGAGTAAATCAAGGTAGGATCTGCGTACACTTTTTTCATATACAAACCCCAAATAGGTAATGCGGTATTAGCTCCTTGTCCCAGATGTGTTGTACGGAAATGTACGGAACGATCTTCGCATCCTGCCCATGCTCCGCTCACTAATTCTGGTGTGATGCCCATAAACCAACCATCACTATTGTTTTGTGTAGTTCCTGTTTTTCCTGCTATGTGATTTGTAAATCCGTACTTAGAACCACGCAATCGTGCACCTGTTCCGAATAGGGTAACTCCTTTCATCAAATTCAATACTAGATAGGCTGTTTCTTCGCTAATAGCTTCTACTTTTCTTGGAACAAAATCTTGCAGCACGGCACCGTTTTTATCTTCAATGCGCAAAATATATTGTGGTTCGGTATACACCCCCTTGTTTGCAAATGTGCTGTAAGCAGCCACCATTTCAAACACAGAAACATCAGCAGTCCCTAAAGCTAATGAAGGATAAGGATCAAGAGAAGATGTAATGCCCATCTTACGAGCAACCTGTATCACTGCTTCCGGACCAAATTGTTTCATCAAGTAAGCAGAAATACAATTCACCGATTCGGCCAATGCTTCTTTCAAAGATAACATTCCGCCATACTTTCCATCAGAGTTGGAAGGAGTCCAGGGCACACCTGCTTGATCGATGATAGTAACAGGAGTGTTTGGCAACTCGTAACAAGGCGAATACCCTTCTTGCATGGCGAGTGTATATAAAAAAGGTTTGAACGTAGAGCCTACCTGACGCTTTCCATCTTTCACGTGATCGTATTGAAAATATTTATAATCATTACCACCTACCCATGCACGGATATAACCTGTTTGAGGTTCCATCGACATAAATCCGGTTTGGTAAAATAATTTATAATACTTTATAGAATCCAGCGGCGTCATTATGGTGTCACGTTCTCCTTTCCAGGTAAAAACGCGCATCTCCGTTTTCGTATCAAAAATCTTCTTGATTTCTTTCTCATTCTTACCTTCTTCTTTCAAATTACGATACCGTTCACTTTTCTTCATCGCATCCTCAATAATTTGGGGTTGATCGGACCAAGCGGTTTTTCCTTTCCAATGATCGACAAATGTTTTTTGAAGATCCTTCATATGTTCTTTCACCGCCTCTTCTGCATAGCGTTGCATGCGCGAATCGAGTGTAGTGTACACTCGCAATCCATCCCGATACAAATTATATGGTTTCCCATCTGCTTTTTTATGCTCCTTACACCATTTCAATAATTCCTGTCGAAGTACTTCTCGGAAATACTGAGCTAATCCTTCAGTATGGCCTTCTTGATGGAAATTTAATTTGATAGGAAGTTTGATTAAAGAATCTTTTTCTTCGGCTGAAATAAATTTATACTTCGCTAACTGACCAATCACCGTATTTCTTCTGAAAGTTGCGCTTTCAACATTTCTCACCGGATTATATCGAGTGGGCGCTTGCAACAAACCGATCAACAACGCGGCTTCCTCCACACTTACTTCACTTGTATTCTTTCCGAAATAAGTAGTACAGGCCGATTTAATTCCGTAGGCATTATTGCCAAACTCCACCGTATTAAGATACATGGCTAAAATCTCATTCTTCGTATAGTTGCGTTCCAGCTTCACGGCGATAATCCACTCTTTAAGCTTACGAAAAATAAGTTTGAGCTTATTCATATTCTCGCGCGGAAAAAGGTTTTTAGCAAGTTGTTGGGTGATGGTACTTCCTCCACCGGCATCCTGTTGTAAGATGATCGTCTTTACAAATACACGAGCGAGGCCTTTAATATCAACTCCTGAATGTTCTTCGAAACGCACATCTTCCGTGGCCTTTAACGCATTCACCAAGGATGGTGACAAATCACGATAATGCACATTCACTCTATTTTGAATATAATATTTACCCAGTGTTTTATTATCTGCTGAATACACTTCACTCGCTAAACTACTGTTTGGATTTTCCAGTTCTTCAAAAGTGGGAAGATCGCCAAAAACACCTAATGCGGTTAGCGTCACTATTAGGAAGACGAACACTACAGGTGCCAAAACGATCATCCAAATATATTTCACATAATTCTTAGCGGACGAGGCAGAAGGTTTTTTTAGGCATAAAGGGCAAATTTATAAAAGTTTTAAGTGCATAATTCATGATTAAGCAGAGAATATACTCTACACAAACTAATTTTTCAAGAACTGAACGGTATCTCACTCAAGAGATTGCAAAAAATTGCTTTTTTTAAAAATCCATCATATCATTCTGCTGTCCCTGATCCTGAGGTCGATTTCCTTGCCTTTTCCGATCTCTGCCAACTTCGGTTTTCCCAAAACGATAGCTAAGTGTTAAATTTCCAACACGTGTTTCTCGTTTACGAACCATTTCCTGACGGAAACCCAATCCCATATTATCAATATTAAACTCACGATTATCGAACACGTCGGAAAGCGAACCATTCACCGACCATTTGCCCCCTTTGAAATCGTATTTAAAGCCGAAATCTACTCCACTCATCCCTTTAAATGTTCCTTGAGGTTGTTTCCGGGGAGCCATGTAATTTCCTGTAATTTGAAAGGAAAGTTGTTTGCTCAATTTAGTGGAAATAGACCCACGAATATCTCCACTCCATACTTCACTCACTAAATTAGATTGCACATTCGTTGCATCTACTTTATTATAGAAAAGCGTAAAGGTAGCAGACGTAGTAAAGATCTTTAAAATTGAATTTCTTAGAATCAATTCTGCACCCATATTCTCCGCCGTTTTGTAATTCACAAAAGTTTGAGTCGCTACATTGGTTATCGGATCTACAGTTCGGAAACGTTGTGTATTGTCGCTTGTATTTCGATAATACAAATTTGCACTTACATTGGTATTTCCATAAATTCCAGAGAAGCCTAATTCCAACGAATGTGTTAACTCAGGAAGAATACTGGGATTACCAACAAACACATTCAGCGAATCAGATACACTTCTAAAAGGATTTAACTGACGTTCCCTTGGACGATTTACACGACGCGAATAACTCAACTGAATATCCTTTCCTTCGCTGAAACGATATTTGATAGCGGCAGAAGGAAACAAGTTGATAAAATCACGAGTGAACGATGTATCAGCACTTTTCGATTCTCCCTCAATCAGGGTTTGTTCTGCGCGCAATCCGGCACTCAATTCAAATAATTTATAGCGACCACTCCACTGGAAATATCCGGCATACACCCATTCTGTAAAAATAAATTGATCGCTGAATAATGAATCAACATTGTAACTATCATTGTCAAAATCATAACGGTCGGAACTTTGTTTACTGTCGTTATTACGTAAGGTCGCTTTGAGTCCTGTTTCTACTTTCGAATTTTCAAAGGGGTGCAAATAATCCACCTGCGCTACGCCACTGTACGAAAGACCTTTTGTATTTACGCGTTGACGCAATTGGCTAGTTGGAGGCGGGAAAAAAGTATTCAATACATTCTGGTCGTCCGACTCATTCACATTTAGGTTGCCCGATGCCGTTAGTTCCCTTTTACTATTTGCATAGGTGTGACGATAATCGAAACTTCCATCCATGATACTACTTTCTTCAGTTGATTTTGCAAGTCGACTAAATGAACTAAGGGTTAAAAGTTCAGCATCCTGAGTTGCACTGAATGAATAATCTCTTCTTTTTTCGTTACGTAAATTAAATGATCCAGAGAAGCCTAATGTATTATAATCATCTAAGTATAGGTCTAAACCTGCTCTTAAGCTATGTGAAATATTATCGTTGTACCCATTGTTCCAACTCACAACGTAAGTTGTATCTACCCCAAAAGTATTGGTACGGAAACTACTTCCTTCATTCGTACGTCGATCATCACGAAAAGAATAATTGAAATATAAATTATTTGTTTTTGTACGGCGGTTTAAATTCAAAGAGGCATTGTATTTATCTTTTGTACCTACACCTAAAGTAGCAATTCCGTTAATGCCTTGGTTTTTATCTTTCTTGGTTTTGATATTAATAATTCCTGAAGTTCCTTCTGCATCGTATTTTGCAGAAGGGTTAGTAATCACTTCAATTTGATCAATCGTTCCAGCAGGTAATTGTTGCAAGATGGATCCACGATTATCCCCTGTTAATCCAGCAGGCTTTCCATCTATCAAAATAGTTACTTGTTCACTTCCGCGTAAACTAATTTTTCCATCAATATCTACATTCACCGAAGGAATATTTTGCAACACTTCGCTCGCCGATCCTCCTGCATTGATCATCGATTTATCGACATTGTATACTTTCTTATCTAAGGAGTTTACATATTCCACTTTTTCTCCAACAATCTCCGTTTCCTTCAATACTCGGCTCGATGGTGGCATCCACACGTTTCCAAAATCCTTTAATGGTTCCTGAGGATTCAACATAAATGGTTTTGAATCCAACTGACGATATCCAATGGATGTGATGCGAATAAAATATCGCCCCGGCATTACATCTTCCATTTTAAACTGTCCTTTATCATCTGTCAATGCACCGCCTACTGCGCTACTATCCTTCACCTTCAACAAGGCAACAGAAGCAAATTCCATGGGTTGACGATTTGATGAATCACTCAATACACCAATTACTTTTCCAATAGGAGCCATGTTGCGCATAAAAGCTGAATCCTTCATTGTCGCTCTGTAAAGTGCACTATCAGGCCTTTGTCCACCTTGCTTTTGACCTGCAGGGTATTGACCTTTCACAACGTGAAAGTTTAAGAGTAAGGAAAACAGAATGATATATAAACGCATGTTAAAATAAATATTTTGTTTTGTGTATAGCTTGTTTTGATACAATTCCAATCTGAAGTTTAACTGAATAAAAATTTTAATTAAACCTACATTGACACTTCTCTAAATAACACTTCTAGCAGAGTTTGTCCTGTCACATACAAACTGTTTTTATCAATTTTGTCGATAGTATCTTCGTGTGTATGCCAATGCTTCCAGAATTTAGAAGGAGCGCTTTCTTCGAAGTGAATCAAATCAATCACTTTAAATCCAAGTGACTTGTTAATATAATAGTGATCATCGATAATTCCATTTCGCTGTTGATTGATGAAATGCGTACCATATCCTGTTGCTTCTGCTACCTTCCACACTTTATCGACAACATCCGATGCATACTGCATGCTGGTTCCTTCCTTGTGGAATTGGATGTTTGCGCTCCCAACCATATCTAATAAAATTCCATAACGAGCTTGGTAGTTGGAGCGATGCAAGTTTTTGGTCCAATACTGCGAGCCTAAGCAATATGAATCTTCCATCGTTGGGAAATCACTCTCGTCAGGTTGGCCATAATCTTCTACATCAAACAAGATGATATCCACTCCTAAATGCGGATTGGCGATAGAAAGCTGTCTTGCCACCTCCATCAAAACGCCTACTCCACTACCACCATCGTTCGCACCATCAATCGGCTCATTCTTCCTTTCAACATCTTGATCTGCAAAGGGGCGCGTATCCCAATGAGCGCATAACATAATTCGATTGCCTAGGTCGGGATGAAAGGATGCAATAATATTTCTACTGTTCAACACTTTTCCATCAAAGGCACGCACTTGGAACGATTGAACGATTACAGTATCTGCATATTCTTTCAACTTTGCAGACATCCAATTTGCGCAATCTACATGCGCTTTGGTATTCGGAACACGTGGACCAAAATCTACTTGTTGCTTCACATAAGCAAAGGCAGAATCTGCATTGAACTTTGGAGTATTGATAGGAACAATAGCTGTTTGCTTTGTTGCTGTAGATGGTTTTGTAGAATTGGAATCGCATCCGCTTAAACAAATAAATGTCAACGCAATGAAAGAAGCAAAAAGAATTGCCGACTTACGATTTTGTCCAGGTCGTACCATCTTTTTCATCTTTAATAGTAAAGTTCAACTTGATTAACTCATCACGGATACGATCGGAAGTTGCAAAATCTTTCTTCGATTTCGCATCAGCTCGTAATGAAAGTAATAGCTGCATGACACCTTCAAGCTCATCACCAGAAGCTATTATTTCTTCTTTCAGTCCTAAGATTTCATACACAAATAAATTCATCGTTTCACTAAGATGTATAATATCATCAGCAGACAACTGTTCGGTTCCAGCGTAAACAGAGTTAACGATTCGAACACCTTCAAATAAATGTGAAATAGCAATGGCTGTATTCAAATCATCGGTCATCGCCGCATACCCATTTTCGCGTATTGCTTTTACATTTGAAGTAGAAGAAACTGATGCTTTCAGTTTACTCGATAATGCTGTTGCCGCTAATAATTTATTCATTCCCTTCTCTGCAGCTTGCAATCCTTCATTGCTAAAATCGAGCGTGCTTCGATAATGTGCTTGCATAATAAAAAAGCGAATCGTCATCGGACTGTATGATTGTGTCAATAATTTATGCGACCCGGTAAACAATTCTCGAAGTGTAATAAAGTTACCTAATGACTTACCCATCTTTTGACCGTTGATGGTAATCATATTATTGTGCATCCAATATTTCACGGGTGCTTTTCCGCAACTTCCCTTCGACTGTGCAATTTCACTTTCATGATGCGGAAACAATAAATCCATTCCACCACCATGAATGTCGAAAGTCGTTCCTAAATATTTTTTACTCATTGCAGAACATTCAATATGCCATCCGGGGAATCCATCACTCCATGGCGAAGGCCAACGCATAATATGCTCTGGAGAGGCCTTCTTCCACAAAGCAAAATCGGCAGGATTCCGTTTTTCCTCTTGACCTTCCAACTCACGTCTTTCACTTCCCGCACCAGCAATTAAATCTTCGATAATTCGCCCGCTTAATTTACCGTAGTCGTTCGATTTACTGTAATTAATCACATCAAAATAAACGGAGCCATTCGACTCATAGGCGTACCCGTTAGTAATGATTTGCTTTATCATTTCGATTTGCTCGATGATATGTCCGCTCGCACGAGGTTCTATGCCGGGAGGATTATTATTCAGCGCACGCATCGAATCATGAAAACTGTTTGTGTACAATTCCACGATCTCCATGGGTTCCAACTGTTCGAGGCGCGCTTTCTTCGCAATTTTATCTTCGCCTTCATCGGCATCATTCTCGAGGTGACCCACATCGGTGATGTTACGCACATAACGTACTTTATATCCGAGGTGTTGCATATAGCGATTCATCACATCAAAAGTGATGTAAGGGCGAGCATGTCCCAAATGCGCTTCACCATACACCGTAGGACCACACACGTAAAGACCAACAAATGGGGAATTAAGTGGAATGAATTGTTCTTTCTGTCGGGACAGTGAATTGGTGATATGTAATGGATGATTCATAATTATATTAAACTTTGTGTACTGAAGAACTTGAATAATCTCAAGTTAATGTGTTTAGTTAATTTTTTTCTGAGCGCCTCAAACATCAATTCCCCTTTTCCATTTGCGCCCTTAAAAGAGAAGAGCTTTGCGCCTTTGCGTCTTTGCGAGAAAAAAAGCGTAGCGCAAGCCTTAGAGTCCGTTTACGATTCGAGTAATTCCTGCTTTAATGGTTTCGGAATTGAAATTAACAAGTAATCCCAATTTCTTATTACTAATTTTTAGATAGGTCAATAACTGTTTTGGATGAACGGGAGCTATGATTTCTACTGATTTTATTTCTATAATTATTTTATTGTCGACAATGATATCTGCTCGGAAACCTAGTTCCATGTTTTGTCCTTTATGCACTAACGGAATTCCCACTTGCGATTGAAATGGAATTTCTCTTTCGCTCAACTCGTGACAAATAATTCTTTCATAAACCGATTCCAATAATCCTGGACCATAATCAATATGTATTTTATAGAATATATCGACGAGGATGGCTGATAATTCATTGATTGAAATCTCGGAGTGGTAATTAGGTATTGGTTCTTCAAGATGGATTTTTTCTTCGGTAATAATGTAATTCATATCAAATGAGTTTATAATAAAGTTAATTTTTCTTCTTCGCTTTTCTCTTCGCTTCTCTTCTTCGCTTTTTCTCTTCGCTTTTCTCTTCGCTTCTCTTCTTCGCTTTTTTTCTTGCAAAGGCGCAAAGACGCTAAGGCTGCGCTTCACTTTTTCTCTTCGCTTTTTTTCTCGCAAGGCGCTAAGGCTGCGCTTCACTTTTTCTCTTCGCTTTTTTTCTCGCAAAGGCGCAAAGACGCTAAGGCTGCGCTTCACTTTTTCTCTTCGCTTTTTTTCTCGCAAAGGCGCAAAGACGCTAAGGCTGCGCTTCGAGGCGCTAAGGTTCTCTTTGCTTTTATGAGATTTATTTAGACCATATGTCGAGCTTCTTTCAAATGCTTGAGCATATCGATAGTCATGGAGGAGAGATCGAATTTACATTTCCAGCCCCAGTCTTCTTGTGCGCGAGAGTCGTCGATACTATTTGGCCAAGAATCGGCAATATCCTGACGGAAATCAGGAGCATAATTGATAGTGAATTCCGGAACATGTTTTTTTATTTCGGCAGCAATATCTTTTGGCGTAAAACTAATTCCACCTAGATTATAACTGCTACGAAGTTTTACTTTTTCAGCAGGTGCATTCATCAACTCTAGCGTAGCACGAATGGCATCGGGCATATACATCATAGGTAAGGATGTATCTTCTTTCAAAAAACAAGAGTAAGATCCCTTATCGAGTGCCTGATGATAAATATCAACGGCATAATCCGTAGTACCTCCACCAGGCAACGCTTTGTAGGAGATAAGTCCGGGATAACGAATGCTTCGGATATCTACTCCGAACTTATTAAAATAATACTCGCCCCAATGTTCACCGGCAAGTTTACTAATTCCATAAACAGTGCTTGGATCCTTTACGCAAAATTGAGGTGTATTCGTTCTTGGTGTTGATGGACCAAAGACCGCAATACTCGAGGGCCAGAATATTTTTAAATCTTTTTTCTCCTTTGCAATATCCAGCAAAATAAAAAGACCTTCCATATTCAATCGCCACGCGGTTTTCAACTTTTGTTCAGCAGTAGCACTTAAAAGTGCAGCTAACAAATACACTTCCTTTACATTATTCTTATCAATTGCATCCGCTACAGCTTGAGCATCGAGCACATCTAACTTTAAGAAAGGTCCGCTCTCACTGAGAAAACCAGTTTGCTCCTTTACATCCGCCGCAATTACTTTGTTCCCTCCACTCAGTTCGCGTAAGGTTGCAACGAGGTCAGTCCCAATTTGGCCTGCTGCCCCTAGAATCAATGATGTTTCTACTTTCGACATGGTACTATTTCAATTCATTCATTTTAGACCTCAACAACTCTAAGCTCTGACTGTGGTTTTCAATATTCTGCTTAGTTTGTTCAATTTTATCTTTATTTTCTTTGATTTGATTTTCGTTACTTTCAATCCGTTTCTTCATATTTTCATTGTCAACAGCCATCCGTTCATTATTCTTGATCAATTTAAGCTGTGATTTTTTCTCCTTTTTAAATTGATCATTTACTGCTTCTAATTTTTTGTTTACTCCTTCCTTTGATTGTTTCAAAGCAAAATCATACATTATTGTTTCAATTCTTTTCATATACAATTCATCGCCCGATGGAGATACGAATACTCCAGCTTTTAAAAATGCTACTTTCATCAACATCCCTTCAGTTTCATTCGTGAATGTTGCATATATTTCTAACATTTCAGATCCTAACCCATTAATGACGGTATGTTCGCCCTTAATTTCTTTTCGCGACTTACGAACCTTTGCATCATTTTCTTTAAGAAACTTGCTCCAATTCTTTTTAAGTGTTTTCTCTTCGGTATGGGGAATCTTCACACGTAAACTTGGATTATATCCTGATCCAATTTGATCAATTCCATTTTCAATGCTTACATTTTGTCCTGTTACTGCATTTGCAATAAAGAACATCAAAATTAATAATGCTGCTTTTCTCATTTTTATTGCTTTACTAAGGTATAATACTAAATTATATTTCTGTTACGCCACCTGAAATTACAAACTTCATCATTTCAGTTCCAGAAGCATCAATATTTTGTACATGCGTAGATTCCACAATTACCAACTGCCCATTGAAACCATAGGAAAATGGCAAGTACACCGCCATTTTTTCCGGTCCTAAACCCATCTGCGAAAGATCATTCTCTGTAATAAACCCTATACGTTGCACCGAAGGATTCTGATTGACTGTCACCAAAACAGGTTGGTTAAACCGCTTTTTCTCTCCTACGAAAGCCTCTATCAAATCCTTCACCGAGGAGTATATCACTTTCAATAATGGTGTTCTTTCCAAAACACCCTCAAACATGATAAAGAATGGATTACGGACAAATCGAGTTCCAATATAACCCATTAACGTAATGGCCGCCAATATGATAAGAATTCCTACGCCCGGCAACCGTAAATCATCGATTCCTGGAAGATGTATTGGAAGTAAATTGTCCATCCAAACCACTGCTTGAATCACTACGTATACTGTTACTACTGAGGGAACTACGAATAATAGTCCTTGGAAGAAATAACTACCTAATTTTTTCATGATTGCTCGTAAGGGCTACACTTTTAAAGATTTCACAAATATCCATAAAATGGTCGGCTCTTCCTTCATAATTCGCGCTTTCTTTGTGTGGTGGGAGGTGAAAATTCATTTAATCCTAAGAATTGGAAGGACTGGATCTTGCAACACGAGCAGGAGTCGGTGGCGGATATAGCGCTGCGTTACGGTCCCAAAAAAGATTTTCCCCTTGCCGATTTGCTCCATCAGCTCAAGGGCCGACAAATAGCGAAGCAGAAACTTCCTTCTTGGTATGTAAATTTTGAGGTCGTTTATCCAGATGGGTTGATCTTGGAACAATGTTCTTCTGAGGCTACTTCTTCTTTTAAAGCACAATTTGCAACCGATAAAACGGTGTTGGACTTGACGGGTGGCTTGGGAATAGATAGTCTGGCGTTTTCGAACGTAGCTAAAAAAGTAATTTATGCAGAGCAGAATGAACGAAGATGTGCGGCTGCGAAAATAAATTTTCAAGCTTTCCAAAAAAATAATATTGAAGTGATTTGCGGAGATGCGGAAACGTTAGTCGATGAAGGAATCGCAAAAGATATCGATCTCATTTTCATTGATCCTTCTCGAAGAAGTGATAGCGGAAAAAAGATTTTTCGGATTGAAGAATTACAACCCAACGTGATAGAATTAAAAGAAAAATTATTGCGAAAGGGTGCGCATGTAATTATTAAATTGGCTCCTATGCTCGACATCAGCGAAGGCATTCGACAATTGCCTGAAACCTTTCGAATAGATGTACTTTCATGGAAAGGTGAATGCAGGGAATTGTTATTTCATATCAAGAAAGGAGGTACATTGCCACAAATTCATTGCCATGATTTAGATGGAAATGTTCCGTCATTAACTTTTGATTATTACAAAGCATCCCAACTTTCCTTGTCATTTTCAGAGCCAAAAAAATACATTTACGAACCCAATGCGTCGGTTCGAAAAGCGGGAGCGTGGAAATCGATTTGTGATCAATATCCAGTGAGTATTTTGCATGCGAATACGCATCTTTTTACGTCGAATGAAAAAATTAATTTTCCGGGAAGATGTTTTGAATTGCTGGAGGTGATGCCGTATAAGAAGGAAATTATATTGGAGAAATTAGCAGGAAGAAATGCACAAATGGTATTTTATAATTTTCCAGAGGAGCCGGTGAAGGTGAAGAAAAAAATTATTGTAAAATCAGGAGAGCCGTTGTACTTATTTTTTGTGGGCTTGCATAATGTTGCAACGCGAGTGCTGCTTTGTTCGCTTGCTGATTGAACACTGATTTTTTATGATAGATTATAGAAACATGAAGTTAAATCAATTTGAACGCGGATGACGCAGATAAATCGGATTAGTGCGGATTTAATTTTAGATTGATTATGATGACAACTGCCTTTGCGACCCCCGCGCCTTCCTTGCGTACCTTGCGGTTAAAATCACCATTTTTTATTCAGATAAATTCGGATTTGCTTTTACAATATTTTAAAATTCTCCTTGTAATTTCTTCGGAAGTTTTTTTACTACTTCATCAAAGCTATGATCGATGAGTTTTTTATTTCTTTGGCTCCGAGGTCGTCGTGAAGTGAGACAGTGTTCCAATGTTTTTTATTCATATGCCAACCGGGTTGCACGGCTGTATAACGTTCGCGCAGTTCCGTGGCGTATTCAGGATCGCATTTAAGGTTGATGGTATCGGGAGCGCTGATGCTGATGAGCGCAAACATTTTACCCATCACTTTAAAAACGAGGGTGTCTTCGTCGAAAGGTAAGGTTTCCTCGGTGAAAGGTTTAGACAAGCAATAGATTCTGATTTCGTCGATGTACATCCTTACAAAGGTATAAAATCGTGGAAAAATGAAGAAGTGTAGATGGTATGTTATCGAAATAAATTAATTTTATAGCGATGAACGAAGAAAATAAAAAACTGTTCCTATTGGATGCCATGGCCTTGGTATTCAGAGCTTACTTTGCATTTAGCAATAACCACCGTGTGAATTCGAAGGGATTGAATACCTCGGCGATGTTCGGATTTACAAATACGTTGAATGAAATTTTAAAGAAAGAAAAGCCGACGCATATCGCTGTGGTGTTCGATACCGCAGCTCCTACATTTCGACACGATAGCTTTGAAGCGTATAAAGCACATCGAGAAGAAATGCCAGAAGATTTGGCGATTGCGATTCCTTACATCAAAAAATTGTGGAGTGTTTTAATATTCCCGTGTATGAGTTGGATGGTTATGAGGCGGATGATATCATCGGAACTTTTTCTGTTTTAGCAGAGAAAGCAGGCTTCAAAACTTTCATGATGACTCCTGATAAAGACTATGCACAATTGGTGACAGAAAATATTCATATCTACAAGCCCGCACGATTGGGAAATGGTGCCGAGATTCTAGGAGTGAAAGAAGTTTGCGCAAAGTTTGGTATTGAAAATCCATCTCAAGTAATTGATATTTTGGGGCTGATGGGCGATAAGGTGGATAATATTCCCGGCGTTCCAGGAGTAGGTGAGAAAACAGCAACCGCGTTGATCCAAGAATTTGGTTCAATCGAAAATATTTTAGCGAATACCGATAAGTTAAAAGGAAAGCTAAAAGAAAAAATGGAATTGAATAGAGAGATGGCGATTAAGTCGAAGGAGTTGGCCACTATACATTGTGAAGTACCTATTGCATTTGTTGAAGATGATTTGCTTTTGCAAGAGCCGAATAAAGATGCGTTGATGGAATTGTTTACTGAGTTGGAATTCCGCCGACTCGCACAGCAAATATTAGGAGAGGAATTACAAGTGGTCGCTGCACCATCAAAAGGAAATCCAGCGCAGATAGATATGTTTAGTCAGCCCTCATCAGCTTCCGCATCTTCTACCAGTGCAAGTGCTGTTTTAGAAGAAGTAGAAATTGAAGAAAATAAAAATTATCAAACTATACATACTGTTGAACACAATTATCAAGCAGTAACCGATAAAGCAGGAAGAGAAAAACTGATTGCGCATTTATTACAGCAAAAAGAAATCAGCTTTGATACAGAGACTACAGGTATCGATACGATGGAAGCTGAACTCGTTGGACTTTCTTTCAGCGTAAAAGTGCATGAAGGATGGTATGTTCCCATTCCTGAAGATCGCAAGGAAGCGCAGTTGATCGTGGATGAATTTAAAGTTGTATATGAAAACGAAAGCATCGAAAAGATTGGACAGAATATAAAATACGATATGAATATTCTTTCGCGCTATGGAATTCAGGTGAAAGGGAAATTATTTGATACCATGTTAGCGCATTATTTGATTCAGCCCGAGATGCGACATAATATGAATATTTTGGCGGAAACGTATTTAGGTTATTCACCTGTTTCCATCGAAACATTGATTGGTAAAAAAGGAAAAGACCAAGGAAGCATGCGCGATGTTGCAGTGGAATTAATTTCCGAGTATGCTTCTGAAGATGCGGATGTGACCTTGCAGTTGAAAGAAAAGTTTATTCCGATGTTGGAAGCAACACAAACAAGTAAACTTTTAGCAGAAGTAGAAATTCCGTTGATTCCAGTTCTTAGCGCGATGGAGCAAGAAGGAATTCGGTTAGATATTGGCGCATTAAAAGAGTTGAGCAAGGAGTTAGAAGGCGATATTGCAAAACTCGATGGAGAGATTCAAGGAATGGCTGGAACTCCTTTCAATATTTCATCGCCAAAACAAGTGGGTGATATTTTATTTGAAATATTGAAAATTGACGAGAAGCCTAAAAAAACCAAGACGGGCCAATATGCCACAGGTGAAGATATTTTAAGCAAGCTGAGTGGGAAGCATCCCATCGTAAATTTAATTTTAGATTATCGTGAAATTGTAAAACTAAAAAGCACTTACGTTGACGCTTTACCGTTAATGGTGAATGCAACCACAGGACGCATCCATTCTTCCTTCAACCAAGTGGTAGCGGTGACAGGCCGACTCAGTAGCGACAATCCCAACTTGCAAAATATTCCCATCCGCACTTCACGTGGAAGAGAGGTAAGAAAAGCCTTTGTTCCCAGAGATAAAAACCATCTTTTACTCAGCGCCGATTACTCACAAATCGAATTGCGCATCATGGCACATCTTTGTCAGGACCCGAGTTTATTAGAAGCCTTCCATCAAAATTTAGATATTCATACCGCTACGGCTTCCAAAGTTTTTGGAGTAGAGTTAGCCGATGTAGATTCCGACATGCGACGTAAAGCCAAGATGGTTAACTTCGGAATTATTTATGGCATCAGTGCCTTCGGACTTTCGGAGCGATTAAACATTCCGCGCAAAGAAGCAGCGAGCATCATCGAAAATTATTTTATCCAATATCCGCTCATCAAAGATTATATGGACGGTGCTATTGAGTCGGCGCGAAAGTTAGGTTATGTAGAAACCATCCTCGGCCGAAAAAGATACTTGCGCGACATCAACAGTCAAAACCACACCGTACGTGGTTTTGCAGAGCGCAATGCCATCAATGCACCCATTCAAGGATCAGCTGCCGATATGATTAAAGTAGCAATGATTCATTTACACAAAGCCCTAGCCGATAAAAAACTAAAATCGAAAATGGTATTACAAGTGCATGATGAACTCGTATTTGATGTACCGCTGGAAGAAAAAGAAGAAGTACGTACGCTCGTCATAAAACATATGCAAGAAGCAATGCCCTTGAGTGTTCCCGTTCTTGTAGAAGCGGGCACAGGGGATAATTGGCTGGAAGCGCATTAAGCTGCTTGCTTTGTTAGAGTTTATTTTAGTGAAATTATTTTTGCTTCGAAACGGAGTTAAGCTGCTAGCTTCTGGCTTCTAGCTGCAAGATTTTTTTCATGGCGAAATTATTTATTCTTCCAAAAGTATTATTTAGACCCCGCGCCCGCCGCGCAACCCCCGCGTCGCCGTGGTTAAGTTTGCGTTCGTTAAGAGCTAAAATTTTAAAACTTTTCCCTGTAATTTATTTTGCTCTGTAGTAAGAGAAACTATATACACTCCAGCTGCAATTCCATTCATCGCAATCTCCCCCGTAAAATACCCTCCCGCTATCACATCCACTTTCCTCTCATAAACCACTCTCCCCTCCACATCAAACAACCGCAACACCCCGCTCTTCCCTTTTAACTTCGACGCATTCACATGAATCATATTCCACTCGGGATTGTACCAGGCTTGGAAGAACACATCCACTTTCTCTCCATTTTCGGTTATGCCTACCGTTAGCGTATCGCAGGGCGAGCCCACCCATGCGCCGAGTTCGTAATCTGGATTGTTGGGGAGGCCGAAGTAGGTTCTTCCAGTTCCCAAATTAAAACTGAAGGGTTGGAAATTGCATGCTATTCCGAGTGAATCCGGATAATTAATTACGCTTAGGTTGTTATTAATGGTAGTAAATAATGAATCAGGATAGGGGATACTGGCTATTTCATCACCGGTTGTAATATATATTTTATTATCCGGTGCCAGCTTCATATTGGCCATTGAAGCTTCATAACTTGACATTACTGCTATCACTTGCTTACTGGCTGCAATATTGGAGGCAGTTAAATCAAATTGAAACAAGGTGTCATTTTCTCCCGGCTGATTAATGGGTGATTCACTTACAACATAAAACTTGGTATCATCCGGGGAAAAGGCGGCAGAAAAATAGTATGGATAAGGGGAGCTTGATCGTTCCGCTTCGATGGTTATCGGCTGTGAAAGCTGACCTGTACAACGATTAAAATCATAAATTGATATTAGCCCTCGTAAATTTACTGCTACTATTTTGTTTGACAATACATTAAAACAAAGCTGTCCTAAATTAGTTGAATTATTTGAACCCAAACTTTGCGAGGAGTATAAGGATATTCCGTTTGGATTAACTAAATATACATAAGTAATATTATTCCCAATTTGACCTACTCCATCCCATTTTTTAAACAGCACCCACCAGTCCCTTCCATTCCCGTGTTTAACGGCTGTTAATCCATCAAATGCTGGTACATTTTGAAGTGGAACATTTTTTTGAATAACAATTCCGGAATCATTGTTCGCTTTGTAATTAATGAGCATATAATATAATCCATCGAATGTATTTACTCCAATTGTAAATAAATAAACTAACGAATCATTACCAGGGTGAGGTAACAATAGCATTTCATGATACCATCCTTCGACATACAAACTATCACTTCCAGGAATGACTTCGCTATATTTATTATAAGTTCTTGATTGATTCAATAATGAGGTTGTATAATTGGAATGACTGTAAATTAAAACTCCATTTGAATCGGCTAGTGATGCACATGATCCTCGTCCACGAACTTTTGATTTAAAAACTGTGGGATTATTGGGATTAATCCAATTGATACCTGCACTATCACCAAACACCCAGAATTGATTTGTGAACTGCCCATAGGAATTCAAATTCAGAACCAATAGAATGCTTTGAAGAATTATCAATTTACTAGTTAAAACTATTTTCAGCATTAGCTATTAATTTTTCACAAATTTGACTGTTACACTTTCACTTTCTGACTTTAAAGTTAAGAAGTAAACTCCTACACTCAAAGAAGCGATATCAATTTGAGGCTGATATTTTAAATTTCTCAACATTCTGCCGTCTATAGCATGAATTTGTAAATGAGCATTTTCGGTATTGGCATTTGTTCGAATACTAAGAAGTTGATGAGTTGGAATCGGAAATACTTCAAACAAAATTTCAGATGCAACTGCAGAAGGAACGTTTCTGATTCTAGCTCCGCTCAAGGGTGCATCGTAAATTTCCAAATTTAGCAGCACTCTAGCCATCAATATGCCAGGGCCACCTACGAGTGGATTCTGTATTGCTATTTCCAATAAAATACTTGAGTCGGAAGATGAAAAAACAGTATGAGGAGGAGGTTTCATAAAGTGAAGGTAGGTAAAATAATTATTTCAGTAACATGAAAATTGGGCTTCGGATGGGAAAGGCTTCTAGCTACAAGCTTCAAGTATGCTTTTAGAAGCGAAATAATTTCACTTCGAATAATTTTTTCCGCTGCGCCCGCTGCGTGAACGTTGCGCCCGTTGCGTTTAAAAGAGAATTTTTATGTGACTAAAGCTTTAAAACCTTCCCTTGAACTTTTTCCTTCTCAGTACTCAATGAAACAATATAAACCCCAGCTGCAATTCCATTCATCGCAATTTCCCCCGTAAAATACCCACCCGCAATAACCTCCATTTTCCTCTCATAAACCACTCTCCCCTCCACATCAAACAACCTCAACACCCCGTTCGTCCCCTTCAACTTCGACGCATTCACATGAATCATATTCCACTCGTGATTGTACCAAGCTTGGAAAAATACATCCTCGTTTTCATTTTCGGTTATGCCTACCGTTAGTGTATCGCAGGGGACTCCCCGCCCATGCGCCGAGTTCGTAATCGGGATTGTTGGGCAAACCGTAATACGTCCTAGCACCACCTAAGTAAAAACTAAATGGTTGAAAATCGCAGGCAAGACCGAGTGAATCGGGTTGGTTGATGACGCTGAGGTGGGTGTTGTACAATGTGTATAGACTATCAGGATATGGAACTGAAGCACTTTCGTCGGCACTTGCTAAATAAATTTTCCCATCAGGAGCAAGTTTAAGTGCACCTCCTGCAACGTCTGCTGACGGCTGACTATAAATTACTTGTTTGCTTCCATTAATATTCGAAGCATTTAGATCATATTGATAAAGTGTATCAACTGTTCCAAACATTGTTGATCTTGCATCAGCCATAACATATACTTTAGAATCATCAGGTGAAAACACTCCTGCAACAAAATAGGGGTAAGGAGGACCCAATCTTTCTGTCTCAATAGTAATAGGATTTGATAAAACTCCAGTACAACGATCAAAATTACATATTGAAAACGATCCACTCCACGTAACAATTCCCATTTATCACCAACATTATTAAAAAATAGTTGGCCGGCATTTGTTTGGTGCAATGAGCCGATGTTTTGAATTGAATTTGCAGTAATTCCATTGGGTGATATGCAATAAATAAAAAATCATTTGTAAACCAGAACCTAGTGGTGCATACCACCTCTGAAACACCAACCACCAATCTCTTCCATTTCCATGCCTGATAGCAGTCAGTCCGTCAAAAGCTGGGAAACTATTTAACTGTACATTTTTTTGAATGACTAGCCCTGAATCATTGTTTGCTTTGTAATTTATCAGTGTGAAATATAATCCAAATAAGCTAGATCCAGTTACACCAATGCTGAAAAGATAAATCAATGAATCATTCCCAGGTACAGGTAAAAATATTAATTCGTGATACCAAGCCTCTCCAACTATATCAATACCATTTGCAATTGTATCGTTGTATTGATTGAAAAGTAAAGTGGTATTTTGTGCTACGTTATTTGATCTAGTAAATGCATAATTCAACAATTTGCTTGAATCAGATAATGAAACGAAAGTTCCTCTGCCTTTACAATTGGGTTTAAATAGTGAAGGTAATGTTGTATTCGTCCAATTAATTCCACAGCTATCTCCAAACACCCAAAAATTATTGTTGTATTGCGCCTCCATCTCCCCAAAACCAAAAAAGAAAAAAACCAAAAGGAGGAGGGGGTGTTTCATAATATAAAGGTAGGTATAATATTTATTTGAGTTACCTGAAAATTGAGCTTCGGATTTGGGAAGCTGCTGGCTTCTGGCTTCTAGCCGCTGATTTTTTGTAGCATAATGTTTTTCTTCTTTTAATTAATTCGTTGCGCCCGTTGCTTAACGCTGCGGTCGCTGTGTTTAAGTGTGAATTATATGTCTTTAACTAGCTGTATATCAGAAGCTACAAATCCCTTGTAACCTATGTATTTTCATCGACGTAGAAAGAACAGACTAAACTCAAAATCATGAAAAATCTTTCATTAATAGTATGTTTCTGTTTGCTTGCTGGATCAGCCTTAGCACAACACGACAATCTAAGTAACTTAAGCGCTGAGTGGGTGCGTACTCCCGCGCGTAATGCAGCAACCGATGCAAATGACATCGTGGTTTACAATCCTGCAGGATTGGTACGTTTAAATAATGGTTTCCATATTAACTTGGGAAATCAGAGTTTATTCAGAAAGCCTAGTCACACCTTCGACTTCGGTTTAGGTGGTGGTGAACAAACGTACACGCAAGACGGAAACGATTTGTTTTTACCCAACTTATACATGACGTATAAGAAAGATAAATTTGCACTCTTCACCGGTGTCTTCATGGCAGGCGGTGGCGCTACGGCGAACTATCCTACGGGAAGTATCACGACTGAACTTATCGGATTGCAAGTATTAACTGCTGCTCAAGGTGCTTATGGTGCTTATGAGAATCAGAGTTTGAAAGCTTCTTCTTTCTATCTTACTACAACCTTAGGTGGATCGTATGCAGTGAATGATATGATTTCATTTGCAGTAGCAGGTCGCTTCATTGATGCAACGAACAAAACACAAGCAGGATTAACGATGACACAATCGCCTGTGATGTTTCCTGATTCTCGCTATGAATTGAAAACTACTGAAACGGCTTCTGGATTTGGTGGTGTTTTCAGTATGATGGTTCAAGCAGGTCCTCGCACTCGCTTTACGGCACGTTATGAGTCGGCAGTGAAAATGGATTTCGAAACAAAAACACATAAAGACGATTTAGGCATGACAACCGATGGTTCAAAAACTCGTCGTGATTTACCTTCTGTAATTGCTTTCGGAACTGCGTTTGCGGCTACCCCTACCGTTATGGTATATGGTGATTTCAATTACTATGCACAATCTTCTGCAAATTGGGATAAATCAACCATGGCTACTGAAGAAAAAAACTATGCTAGCTTAGCCGGTGATGCTATGGGAATTAATATAGCCTCTACCTTCCAAACTGGAAAAAACTTCTTGTTTAGTGTGGGTGGTGGATATACCGACTTCCAATACAGCGATCGCAACGGTTACTTCACAAAAGCGGGCGCATTTGAAACGGCACCAGACGACAACTTCAACATCAATACAGGAATTAGCTACACTGTTTCGAACAGCGTTACATTCACTGCCGCTTACATGCATACTTTCTACAAAGACCAAACGGTTACTGCCGTTCTTGCACAACCTTTAGATGTACAAGTGAAAACCAGCAATAGCATTGATGTATTTGCGTTAGGCGTCGATATCAAATTCTAATAAAAACTACCTTATAATAAGAGCCGCTCATCCCGATCGCTATCGGATTGAGTGGCTTTTTTTTATCCGTTTACCACGGTTCCATTGCCGATGTCCTTATTGCGAAGATCGATGCCATTCTCGAGCCATGATTTTAAGTTCACAAGAAAAAAAGCCCAACCAGAAGCGCATCCCAAGCGAATACTTCTTTTCGATTCATCATCAACAGGAATTTCGGACTGTGTTAACGTAACCAACACTTGATCGTTCAACATAGAAAGCTTCACTTCTACTTTTGTCTTCCCTGCGAAATAAAAAGAAAAAAGATCTTTCCCATTCGCTTCCAAAATTTTTCCATATTCGGTCATTTCATAGCAATGCCAATTCCATGCATACTCATCACCTTTTTGCATGGCGTCGCTCATTTCAAAAACATCTTCAGGCTTTTTTATTCGTGCCTTCGATAAAAACCATTCTTCAATTCGATGACAATTGGTCCAGGCTGAATATACATCTTCTATGGGAGCACTAACAACGATGCGTTGTGCAAATTTTGTCCAGTCGAAATTCTTCATTTTATTTAGATTAATCCACCAAAGGGAAATAGCGTTCTTCCATTACTTTTAAGTGATGCATTTGGTGACCGACTAAAACAAATCCCAGTGCCAACACCGACAATTCAATATTAAAACAAATTCCTTTTCGCAACAACACCTCTTCATTAAAGCTCTTCAGTAGGCTACATGATGCTTTTCTCAAGTAAATAAATTCATCTCTTAAATCATCCAACGAACGATCATTTGCGTTTGCATTAGCCACAAACAAGTCTTCGTCGTAGCCTGGTAAAGAAGTATTATCATTTCTGGCAAAGCGTAAGATTCTGTAACTCTGTACACGTTCATTGTCATTTATATGCTGCAAGATATCTTTCACGGACCATTTACCAGCTTGATAGACGCGATTACCTAATTTTTCCAAAAGATCCCAATCGAAGTTATCCCAATATTCTAATGAATTTCCTAATGCTTGAATAAGATCATCTTCCTCTACTTCCAGAATATAACGGTCGAAGAAAGTAGGTAATGGTTGAATTTTGTTACGGTCAAATTTGTTCATCTTATAAAAATTAAAAAATTTAATTTATTACTTTAATTTGAAACTCTTAATTACAGTTTCAAACGTTTTTTCACAGGTATCCATTGAGTGAAAAGATCGTCCAATCATAAGATAATAGTCATCTTCTTTTCCAAAAAGAAATACCTGATAATTAAAACTCGGCTTTTTTGATTTACCTAAGGTGGAAGTTTTCATAACGAAACCCTCTAATCCATCAATCTTGATGGAATCCATGGTAGAGGAAATCAGTGAATCGGTACCATTTAATGCTTTTAACTTAGCGGCGGCAAACGAACTTTTCTCATCACGTTTCACTTTCAATGTTTGCACAGCAACAGAGAAGCTCAAAAATGCAGGATTTATTCCTTCGCCATTTGTAAAAATAATATTCTTAATTGAATTCTTTGCCACTTTAAAAATGTTTGTATCTATCTTCATTGTGAAATCTAGTGCCGAAAATGGATCCTCAACAAGATTTGGATCATAAATTGTCGATAAAATCATCTTTTCAACTTGACTACATAAAACATCATTACTATCCGGTGCCATTGCATCAATGAAAATTGTTTTTACGCTATCTCCAAAAATTAAAAAAAACTTTCTGAAAAGTACATCCTTATTTTCATGATTCAATTTAAACAGCATGGCGGGCCCATGCTTCAAACGAACTTCGCTTTTACTTACCAAATGAAATCCTCTGACTTTCATTTGATCAGACTCTACCGATAAAAGATTTCTTTCCAATGGAGAGGATAAATGCGAAACAAGAATATTCGCATTCAAAGCACTGTTTTCAAATCCACTGAATCTTGTGGCTAATTGAAATCCTTCTTCCAACTCCATGCTACATTTCATACCTGGAATTATTGCTCGGGTAGACGCTTGTCCCAAAACAACATTTCCAACAAACAATTGAATAAATACTAATATATACTTCACGATCTTAAATTTAGAGTTCGAATTGGTAAAAGTAAAATAGTTTTTAAGAATACTCACTATTATTTAGATGATCTATTCCATCGAATAGAGTTCTTCTAGCGTGAAATTTTCCACGTCAAGCATAATATATTATTGTTTATCAGTATTTTAAAGAATAGGTCTATTGAATGAGTAACTTTATGCTCCGAAATTAGTCCTATTCCAATACGCCTACTTAACCTTTCTAGTGACTACAGAAGAATACAATATTTGTGTAGATACGCATGCCGACGGTGTGTATCGTTTCATCTTACATAGTACCCGAGATAAGGAATTTTCTCAGGACATTGTTCAGGATTCATTTGAAAAAATGTGGATGAACCTTGACAATATCAATGGTGAAAAGTCGAAGTCATATTTGTATACTACAGCCTATCACACTATGCTTGAAAAGTTACGTCGACAAAAAAAGCAAGGAAATTGGAACGAAGTAAAAGAATCGGAATACAGTGAAAGTGGCGAGACCTATAAAGGATTAAAAGAGATCATTAGAAATGCGCTCGACCGATTGCCGGAGATTCAAAAGTCAGTAATTATGCTGAGAGATTACGAAGGCTATTCTTATCTGGAAATTGGAGAAATCACCCACTTAAGTGAATCGCAAGTGAAAGTCTATATCTACCGTGCAAGATTGGCGATGAAAGAATTCATCGGAAAATTGGAGAATGTGATCTAAAATGAATATTAATAAAAACAACTACGAAGCATGGTTTCTCGATTATTTCGAGAATCAACTGAACGCTGAACAAGTGACGGAGTTGTTTTTATTTTTAGAACAGCATCCTTCGTTAAAAGAAGAGTTTGATTCATTTGAAAATACAATCATTCCCTCTGAGTTTTTAGAAGAAGAGAATTTATTAAACAAACAATCTTTAAAAAAATACGATGTTGTTTGTGAAAAGAACATCAATGAATGGCTCATCGCACAAGTTGAAGGAGAACTTGATGCGCAGCAACTACAACATCTGGATTATTTTTTAATTGAGCATCCAAGTTACTTGAGAGATCAGAAGCTAATTGCAAAAACAAAATTAGTTCAAGCGAAAGAAGAACACTTCGAGCAAACATCAAGCTTAAAACAATTTTCTACAATTACAACGGGCAATATACATTCATGGCTAATTACAGAATTGCAAGGTGATTTAAATTTACAAGAGCGCACTGCACTTTTAGCATTCTTAGAAAATCATCCTGAATTTAATTCGGACAGAGCTCTATTTCAAAAAACAATTTTGTCGTCTGTGCATGAAGAAGAATTTCCAAACAAGAAAAAACTTCGCAAGGGAATTGTAATTCCGTTCTACCAACAACCTGCTTTTTATCGTGTCGCTGCTTTGATTTTATTGTTGATGGGTGCAGGCATTGTCTTTACCATTTATCAAAAAAACAACAGCGCTGATCGACACATGGCGGAGGTGAAAGATTCATTGATATCACCAAGCATCATCACCCCAGATACACATCCAGCCGAAAAAGAAAAGCAATATGCAACGGTAGATACCATCTCAAAAGTGACAACAACGTCTCCCGAAAAAATAAAATCATCTTCTGATGATCTTCCTAAAATAAATCAGGAGCAAAAACATTTAGCGGAACAAAAATCTGCTCCAACATCTCCTAAAAAATCAACGCAACCTGTTCGCGACGAAAACAAATTCGTACGACAAGAAGAGGAATTCCTCGCAATGGATCTAAAAGGAACCACTACGCTCCCGCTTGATCAGCCCATTATTTCGGTAGAGCGACGTTATACTCCCAAAGCGACCATCGCTTATGAAAATCCAAATGAACCACCTTCTATTTTGGAAATCTTACAAGCATCACGAATTGCCAATGAGGTAATCGATGTTACTGCAAAAAGAATCAATAAAGTGGTAGGTGATGAGTTAGTCAGCAGTCCGAAAAATCCAATTCGACTCCCTTTCAAAAGTCGCATATTAAAATTTGCAGCCAATGCTATTAGTTATATTTCAAACAACAAAGTGAAAGTACGAACCACCTTCAATCCCATCACCGGAAAAATGAGTGCGTATGAAATACAGACGAACAAAAAAACCATACAACGCCAATTTGAAGCGGCGAAATATTAAATTCCTAAAAAAATAAAAATATTGTAACTTTTAGTTTCCTCTTTTCATCTTAAAAATAAGAATCCTATAAAAAATTATGATTATGAAAAATCTCACCTTACTATTAATTGCCCTTTATTGCTTCATAGGGCAAATCAGTTTTGCACAATCTGAAGAAACACGAAACCTTCCCGCCTTCAGTATTATCAAAATAAAAGACAATGCAGAGGTGCATGTGCATATTGGGAGTCCGCAGGAGGTAAAAATTGTTACTGATAACCAACTCGACAAAACCGAAACTAAAGTTGAAGATGGAACCTTAAGCATCCAGGGAAAAAATGCGACCTACTACATCACTCTAGAAAAATTAGAAGGAATAAAAATCAGTGGTATCGGAAAAGTAATTGCGGACAGTGTTGTTACTGCAAAAGACTTAACTATTTCTATTTCTGGCTCTGGAAGCGTGAGCATGCCGATTGACGTGGACCATTTACATCTAAACATTAGCGGTATGGGTAAGGTTCATTTAGAAGGCACGGCAAATATCGTGGAAAGTTCGGTTAGCGGAAGTGCGAAAGTAAATGCTATCAACTTAACTACAAAAGATGTGGAAGCGAAGATTAGTGGTGTCGGTAAATTTGCAATGGATGTGACGGAATCGTTAGCATTAAACATTTCCGGGTCGGGAACTTTCTATTACAAAACCAAACCTACCAATTTAAATACAAACATCAGCGGCATTGGTAAATATGGTATTTACAAGGGAGAAGAAAGTTCAGAAAATAGAATAAGCGATTCTACTGAAGAATTGACCACCGTTATAGGAAATCAGAACGACGACAGAAACTACGGAATACACTGGGAAAGAGATTCTATATTTCAAAGAAGTGAACATGCCCGATCACATTGGAATGGTTTTGAAATTGGATTTAATCAATTGTTAGTTAAAGACAAATTCAGCACAGACATTCCTGACGGCTATGATTTTTTAGAATTAAATTCCGGAAAATCCATTAACGTAAACATCAATTTATTTTCTCATGATTTTCCACTTTACAAGAGGTATCTTATGTTCACAACTGGAATTGGTATTACATCAAACAACTTCCGATTTAGCTCGGACAAAACATTGTTAGCCGACACCAATAGAACAGTAGCGGGTTTCGACTACGATAAAAACAATGAGCGTATTAATTATAGAAAAAACAAACTTGCAGTAAACTATATTACAGTTCCTTTATTGTTACAATTCAATTCCAAACAACAATATAAAAAATCCATTCATGTGGCTACAGGAATTTTATTTTCTTATAAATTTAATTCCCATTTGAAACTCGTATATAGTGAAGATGGAGACAAAAAGAAATCGAAGCGCCATGATGAATTCAACATTGAGCCCTTCCGTTACGATGCAACATTTCGAATAGGGTATCAATCTTATACTTTATATGCATCCTATTCATTGAATACCTTATTCAAAGAAAATAGGGGTCCAAGTTTACATCCATTCCAAGTTGGCATCAACGTATTGAATTTTGATTTCTTATAATACAATTTACCCATCTATAAACAGGAAAGAGCATCAAAAAATAGGTTAAGGATTTTTACGAGTTCAAAGCATTGGAAAATCCAATGCTTTTTTTACGCTCAATTTTATTGATTAGTTGGCATCTCCTTCATAATTTTTTCCGACAGACAACTTAAACAGTGAGTTAGGCATTGACGTTTCATTTCGAAGATGAACAATTTTCCACTATTTTTGGAATCATAAATTCCCATACCCTATGTTCACTTTACTACAGCAAAAACAAGAAGAAGCGCTTAAAGGCGGAGGAGATAATCGTATTGCCGCTCAACATAAAAGAGGAAAACTAACAGCTCGAGAGCGATTACATTTCTTATTGGACGATGGAAGTTTTGAAGAGATTGGGATGTTAGTGACACATCGTTCTGTAGAATTTGGTTTAGATAAAGAAAAATATTTAGGAGATGGTGTTGTTACGGGCTATGGAAAAATAGCAGGGCGATTAGTCTATGTTTTCGCACAAGACTTCACGGTGTTTGGAGGATCTTTAGCTGAAGCACATGCTGGAAAAATCTGCCGCATTATGGATCTAGCCATGCAAAACGGCGCACCTCTTATCGGACTCAATGATTCAGGAGGCGCGCGCATACAGGAAGGAGTTGTATCGCTGGGCGGATATGCTGATATATTTTACCGAAACACCATGGCTTCAGGAGTCATTCCACAAATTAGTGCCATCATGGGACCCTGCGCAGGTGGCGCGGTATATTCTCCTGCGATCACTGACTTTATTATGATGGTAGAAAATACTTCCTACATGTTTGTAACGGGTCCGAATGTAGTAAAGACTGTGACGCACGAAGAAGTGAGTAGTGAAGATTTAGGCGGTGCATCAGCACACAGCACCAAATCGGGAGTTACCCACTTCTCCTGTGCGAATGAAATTGAATGCATCAACAACATCAAAAGATTATTGAGTTATATTCCTTCCAACTGCGAAGACGAAGCGCCTCAGCGTGCATACTCTTTAGGAAATGAAAAAAGAGAAGCGCTGAATTCCATCATCCCTAACAATCCTAATCAACCTTATGATAGTCGAGAAGTCATAAATCATTTGATTGACGAAGATGGAGAAGGATTTTTTGAAGTACATAAAAACTTCGCCGAAAATATAGTAGTTGGCTTTGCAAGACTTGCTGGAAGATCCGTCGGTATTGTTGCGAATCAACCTGCTTATTTAGCAGGAGTACTTGATAATAATTCCTCAACTAAAGCCGCTCGATTTGTTCGTTTCTGTGATTGCTTCAACATTCCATTACTCGTGTTGGAAGATGTACCGGGATTTTTACCGGGGACTGATCAGGAGTGGCATGGTATTATCAGCAACGGGGCGAAATTACTTTATGCATTTTGTGAGGCGACAGTTCCGAGAGTAACGGTGATTACGCGTAAAGCTTACGGTGGAGCTTATGATGTTATGAATTCAAAGCATATTGGTGCTGATATGAATTATGCATGGCCAACTGCTGAAATTGCGGTGATGGGCGCTCGAGGTGCAGCAGAAATAATTTTCAAAGGAGAAATATCTAAAGCCAAAGATCCTGCAGCGAAATTGAAAGAAAAAGAAGAAGAGTACATCAATCATTTTGCAAATCCATATCGTGCTGCAGAGCGAGGTTATGTAGATGAAGTGATAAAACCAGAAGACACTCGTCAGAAATTAATAAATGCTTTCGCGATGTTGGAGAACAAAGCAGTGAAGTTGCCAAAGAAGAAGCATGGGAATATTCCTCTGTAGTTCTTAACGAGTTTCAATCTGAAATTAAATTTCTGCTTCGGATATAGTTAGGCTTCTGGCTGCTAGCTTCAAGTTATTTTTCAGGAGCGAATTTATTTTACTTCGAATAATTTTTACCGTTGCGCCCGCTGCATTCCCGAAGTTTCGGGACGTTGCTAAAGCTGCGCCTGCCTGCTGCAGGCAGGTTTAAATTAGAATTTGATGAGACAAGAAACTAAATAAAAATTCAAAAGCCCCGCATCGCAGGGCTTTCTATTTGGATGCAGGACTGATGTCAGCATTACGAAATAATATCTTTCAATTCGATAAGTCGAAGATAAGGGTTCATCACAGAAGTGGAATACGTCGCACCGATTTTATCGATTCTATTTCTTTTCACATGATACCAAAGTTGAATGTAAAATCCGTTCATGTGATAGAGGTTGACCCTATATTGTTTATTTTGTCGGACAATCATAAATGTAGCATGATGCCAAACATGCCATGCTTGTTCATCGAAACTAAGTGAGTTAAATTGCTCTACGGAAGGGACGTCTTTGATCATATATTTATGTGTTCTACTGATGCAAAATACCATCGAAGTAGAGGTAATTAGTGAATCCTTTTGGGGAATAAAGAAGTTTGTCGGGTGAAAATTGATGAAAGCGGTGGGAAAGGGGATGTTGGATGTTAGACTTTAGACTTTAGATTTTCGCGAGGTGCTTTACCATTAGATGATTTCACCTAGATTTAATAATCGGATTCTGTTAATTAGTAAGGAGTTTTGAAAAGGGCCATTCTTCAAAGGTCAATAAAGGAAAATTGATTAATTGCAATTATATGAATTTGGACTTTCAAAAACTTCCATTAAGTATTGTATATCAATTATATACAATATTTCAATTCAAATTAAATAATCGTGAAGTATGTTATAATTAGGCATTGCTGCTCATTTATTCACTACTTTTGCAACAAATAATTAATAATTACAAAATGAAAAAAATCTTTACTTTACTGTTCATCATTGCGGCCGCGGCTAGTACAACTTTTGCTCAGTCTACTTTAGTTATTAACGAAGTTGATTATGATCAACCTGGGGTAGACAGTGCAGAATACATTGAACTTTATAATGCATCTACTGCTAACATCATGCTTGCTGATTACACAGTTTTATTATTTAACGGAAATGCAACAAGCAATGTACTTTACGACAGTTTTCCTTTGCCAGCTCAACTTTTAGCTCCAGGTAGCTATTTCGTAATTTGTGGTAGCGGAGGAATGGTTCCAAATTGCGATATGGCACTTCCAAATAAATTTGTTAATATCATTCAAAATGGTTCACCGGATGCAATAGCTATCCGTGAAAACTTCAACTTGAACCTTATTGATGTGGTTAGTTACGAAGGAACTTGCATAGCTCCTTATGCATCTGGCAATGGATGTCCATTAGTACAAAGTGATACTGCGCAAGCGGATAGTATTGCCAACAAGTATTTAAGTATTTCTCGTTTTCCTGATGGGGCGGATACAAACGATGATTCAACCGACTTTAATCGAGTTTGTTCTACTCCGGGATATGCGAATGTTAACACAAGTTCGAATTGTGTTTCAGGATTAAGTACTTCAAAATCTACATTAGCCATTGAGGTGTTTCCAAACCCTTCCAGAGGAATTGTTTCTATCAATTACAAAGCTACTAATGGCAAAGCAGTAAATGTAAGTGTAAGTGACATACTTGGAAACGAATTGAAATTTGTTACTCTGAAAGCAAATGCCACCGTTGGCCAAATTGATTTATCGGAATATCACAATGGTATTTATTTGATTAAAGTACAATCGGGTGCTTCACAAACAGTGAAAAGAATTATTCTTAATAAATAAGATTACTTAAAATATTATAAACCTGCTATTCGAAAGAGTAGCAGGTTTTTATGAAACAATTTTTAATCCAAATTATACAATTACTTAATTTGTTTTTAGGCTATACTAAAAAGGAAATTTCTGTTTGGGTTAATCCTGATGGGTAATCGTTATACGATTTCTCCATCAGGGCTAATTCTTAAATTGATTCTCAATAGCAATTAAAGCCAGTTGGTTTCGAATACGATCATACGTTTTTTTCTCGTGCAAACAAGCGTGGCAAATAAATCGTTTTGCTTTATACACTCTTGACATGAGTTTGATAGTTTTGTCGGATGGATTTATATTGATGGGATCCATCACATTTCCACAATGCGGACATTTTACTTTTTTAGCGAGAGCTTTCATGGCATTTAATTCTTGTGATGCAAAGTTGACATATCAAAACGAAGAAGGGGTTACGGAAATAAATAGAAATTATTAAGAAAGAGGCTGCGCTTTTAGAATTTTCTCTACGCTAGTTTTCTCTACGCTAGTTTTCTCTACGCTAGTTTTCTCTACGCTAGTTTTCTCTACGCTAGTTTTCTCTTCGCTAGTTTTCGTTTTCCCTTCGCTATTTTCTCTGCGTTCTCTCTTCGCCAGTTTTCTCTACGCTAGTTTTCTCTTCGCTAGTTTTCTCTTCGCTAGTTTTCTCTTCGCTAGTTTTCTCTTCGCTAGTTTTCTCGCAAAGGCGCAGAGTCGCAAAGTTTTAAGTCGCTAAATTTTCTCGCTAAGGCCGTAGAAAGCGCTAAGTTTGTTTTATCTTCGATAGTTTTCTCTTCGCTAGTTTTCTCGCAAAGATTTCTATGGTTAATTCCAAATTTTATATGATTATTGTAATTATTTAATTCCCTCTCCCCTGGAGAGGGCAAGGGAGAGGCTTGAACAATATGCTTGCAATAACTTATTCGCAGACGAGTAATGCTTCTTTCTTCGCCAATTTCTCTACGCTAAAGTTTCTCGCTAAAGGGCGCAGAGATTTCTATGGTCAATTCCAAATTTAATCTAATAAATATTATTTTATAATTTCCCTTCCTTTGCGGCTTTGCGCCTTAGCGAGCAATTTTATGAATTTTAATTTAGCAAAACTAATTATCAAATCAAAAAAATAAATGTTAAATGCTAATTCTTCATTCTAAAGTGACTCGAAGTTTCCTCTCTGCCAAATTTTCTCGCAGAGGCGCGGTCGCAAAGTTTTAAGTCGCTAAATTTTCTCCCTAAGGCCGAAGAAGGCGCTAAGTTTGTTTTATCTTCGATAGTTTTCTCTTCGCTAGCTTTCTCGCAAAGGCGCAGAGTCGCAAAGTTTTAAGTCACTAAATTTTCTCGCTAAGGCCGAAGAAGGCGTAAAGGCTACGATCTGCTTCTGTTGCTCATTCTCCTCACACCTCGCTCTCACCACCTCGCTCTCACACTCCTTCTCGCTCTGTCCTACTATGGTGTAGTTAAATCATAAACCGTAGAAGCGCTCATCAACACCGGTAACTTCGACCAGGTTTCCAATCCATTTCTTGAACGAACAACAATATAATAACTATTACCTAAAGCCCCGATCGGGAAGTTGGAGGATGCGTATCCATTAATGTTTAGTAAAGCATCAACAGTGTATACCATAGCATAAGGTGCAGACGCATTATGTAATTCAATCGTTATTGAATCGCAATCCAGCGGATTCAAACTTTGACCTGCATTAAATAACACCGGTGTCATTACACCAGGACCTGATTTAAGTCCTTCGATAAATGCACGTAAATTTAATCCTGCGCCAGGTCCGCAAACAGTTACGACCACATTAACGGTTTGTGCAGAGGTACAACCATTCGGGTCTGTAACTACGACATTGAAATTGGTCGTAGAAGTGGGTGCAGCTTTCGGATCAGATAGAGCTGAATTATTCATATTTATGGAAGGAGTCCATGAATAGTTATAAGTTGAAAAAGGTGTAAAACGAACCGCGTCATTATAAATGGTAAATACTGTTGCGTTTCTTCCGGCAGGTGTTGTTGCTAATGTCCCATTTGCATTTTCAATACCTTGTGTAGTTACATTCCCCGCCGGACTTACAATACTATCTGTGTGTATTTCGATACTGTTATCACTTTCAAACAAAACAATCTGTCCTTTCATCGGAAAGGCTATCCCGTTAAAATGGTATGTTTGATAATTTACTACCAATTTTTGGTTAGGAGTTGTACCTGTAGTAAAGTAATTTACTACGCTTGCATTCACGGAAGGATTCAAATCATTAAATGCAAATGCAATTAAATTATTAGGATCCGATGGATTTGGAATATTTTGTCCTTGACAACAACCATTCACCATCCCTGGAGAAAATCCAATAAACCCATTTGATGAAATATAAAAATTGGAATAAAAATTTCCGTAGAAATTAAAATTAAAACCGATGGGCAAAGCTCCAGATACTACATCATCTGTTAATGAAACATTAGTCCCGACTCCTACTGTTGGTGTATAAGGAGTTCCTGTTACATTATATCCAGAAATCACTAAAGATCCAGTGGGTGATGCTGATAACTGCACACTATCACCAGCACAAATAGAAGGCGGAGTTGCAGAGGTAGTCAAAGAGAAAGTAGTTACAGTAATGTAATTTGCTTGTGTCAATGAATCACTACCCAACGTATTGGTCACTTTTAATTTTACAGAATACGAACCGGGCTGACCATATGCATGTAATGGATTTTGTTGTGTGGAAGTTTGGCCATCGCCAAAATCCCAAAACCACGATTGTGGTGTTGATGTAGATGCATCCGTAAATTGAATACTGGCAGGGCATGCTGCAGTAGTTTGGTTCGAAGTAAATGCTGCAACCGGAGGGGCAGTAGGAGTTAAACAGAACGGCGGATACGTAAAATCTACTGTCTCATCACCAACTGCATTAGAACTTCCTTGCGAAGCGTTATAGCCCATTCCACGACGTGCGAATGCTTCCCATATTTGGCATCGATGTGCAGAACCATAATATATATCATCTGCTAACAAAATTGCATTACGCGCATCGATATAGCCCGGGCTACAAGGTTGCAATGCCATTCCTTTCAAGACTAAATTAAACGCGATATTATTTCCGGCACTTCCCGAATATAAATTAGCATCAAAACCAAAATCACGGATCAGAAACCAGGTCATATCCCAAATCGCATCACACCAAATTTCTCCACGTGGATGTGCTGAAGCACTCGTTGCTAAATCAGCGTACGTTTGCGGATTAATACTCATATTTGTTGAGTAGCGATAACGACGTATACCCTGGCCGGTAGTGGGCTGAAACAAAGCAAAAGTACCAATCCCTCGACCCATTGCTCCTGAGTCTCCGGGTTCAATGGTTGAAATTAATCCCAACCAATCGCTCCATCCTTCCCCACCTTGCTCAGCATTTTGCAAACAAGAAGAGGCGGCTGGACCACCGGTTAATCGATTGGAAACTCCATGTCCATATTCATGTGCTACAATTCCATTATCAAAAGAACCATCGCGATCTGGAGGTGCTGCGCATATAATTAACGTTGAGTTTACAACATCTAAACCCAATTGAGTTTTAATATCGTTTCCTACAGATTGCGTAACAGAAACGGTTGGAATGGTAATGGTCATCGTAGGAGTTCCACTCATACCAGGAGGTGTTGAACCCGCTACATTATTAGCAATCACAATGGCGAGAGCGCCTGCAAGTTGAGCATTTTGCGTTTTGATAAAAAAACTACAATTTCCTCTGTCAACAATTACAATTTTACCTGCAACAGCGGCAGCATTCACAAATGTTTCACAGCCATCGGAAACACTTACTCCTGCACCGTCGTTTGCTAACACCATATCTGCTGTTATATTAAAAGCTCCGGAAGGGTTATAACTTGCTGTCGCAATCGATTTCAATCCTGCAATGGCAGGTGGTGTATTTACATTAAACGTTACGCAACTACTGGGTGTACCGCTCCACAAAAACATTTGCATTCGCGGATTAGAACCGTCGCTCGGAGTTGCAAAATTTGCATTATTTGTACCTCCACCGTCTAATCCTTCTGCGAAAACATGATCATTACCCAGTCCCCCATTTCCATAATTATTCTCTTGAAAATTTCCTTGTGCTTCATTGAATCCATTTTGATACAAAAGATCATGAAGCATATTATTCATATAAAATAAATTCGTGAGAGACGCATCACGATTGTATGTCGTTGATGAATCGATGTTGAAAGCATGATTGAATACTTGTAATGCACCTCCATCCGGAGAATATCCTGGAGCATTGTTTGCATCCGCGTCTTCGTAGGTGTAAACATTATTTCCTCTTGTAATATTATATTCTGCTCCTGTAGCCCCGTTCGTATCGTGCCAGCCATAAGGAGAAGCCATTAAATCTGAAGGATCATTCAATAAAGAACGCACACCATGAATCGGGCTTTCTATAGGCAATGGAAAAACATTGTATTGAGCTGTACCTGTCCCGGGAGGAGGTAAGGGTTGTGGTTGTGGTTGTGGAGATAAAAAATCAGCATGTATCGCATGATCGTGTGGAGCATCCCAATTACAGGAAACTACCCAATCATTCTTCTCTAGGTAACGTCCATTCGATGCATCAATGCGCACATTCCACCAATGTTTACCATCTTTTAAATCGATACTTACATCGCATGCTAACTTTACACCCTTTGAGGTAGACAAATAAACCAGCTCCACTCTTACAGGAGAAGATGCGATGGCGGGCAACTCAAATGTAAACTTCTTATTCTCCTTCTCGACTTTTATTGCATTATTAATTGCAACAATGGGCAATTCGAGATGTGTGAGTGCTGTTTGAATAGCTTGTTGAGAAGAAATACTCGGTTGCGAAGCATTCACTTTGCCTGCGAGGTCATAAACAAATGGCGGAGTTAACCCATAAACCTTACCGTTTCGAATCACGATGGAAGCAATTGCGTTGAATACAGGTATTTTTAGATGTTGTTGTTGAATATATACATGTTGTACACCTAATCTTTCATCGACATACTGATTAGAAATCGTCCAACTCGTCACATCCTTTTCTGTTAAACCAAAAGATTTTTGATTTTCATTGAGGAAAGATTGAATGGTAGAATTAAGCTGTTGTGCAGTGGTAGTTGTTAAAGAAGTAAACGATAGAATGCAGACAATGCATAATTTTTTCATCATCGATTTTCGAGGTAACCAAATATTCATAGGGAGCTGTTTTGTTTTGTTTAGAGAAGAAAAGAATAGAAATATGCTTCCGGCTAATTCTAAGAGTTGGTTAAGATAAGGAAATCAGTAAAAACATGCAAATAAAATTGGTGAATACAAAGTGTTAAAAGGTCAGAAATAGACTTAAGCACGACGTCTATTTTATTTATAATGTGCATTTTACAGAATTTGACCGTATTGGGTTTATTGTTTTAACCACAGAATTAAGAGTTAAAATAGCTTATAACAGTGAAGTCTAGAAATGGATATTTCCGAAATATGTTCTGTAATTTTAGTTTCTTAGCTAAACCATTTGGGAATAACAACCGTGATTCCTTTATGTAACATTACGCCTAAACAGACCACCATGACACTAAAACCTTTTAATCCAAATGTAAAAAGTACAACGGTGTTTGTGCTTTCGTTGATTTCTTTTTTATTCTTTTCGTGTAAGAAAGATGGAAATGATCTAAATGCAATTACCAATCCCTCCAATATGCAAATTGTAAAAATTGCTGGGAGAGTTGTTGATGAAAATAATACTCCTCTGCAGTATTGTGCTTTAAAGTTAGGGAATACAATGGTAACAGCCGACGTGAATGGAGTATTTATTTTTAATGATGTGACGGTTGATGGTACAAGAGCGTACATATCTGCTACTAAGAATGGTTATTTCACCTCTGGAAAAGGCGTATTGGTTAAAGGTGGTGGTGCATATTCACTAGAAATTTGCTTACATAAAAAAATAGCTCCGTTTGCCATTAATGCAACAAACGGAGGAATTGTCACTACCACTAATGGATGTATTATAGAATTTCCTTCGGGTTGCTTCGTTAACCAAAGCGGCTTACCTTTTTCTGGAATGGTCAATGTATATGTTTCATTCTTATCTCCAGATGATGACAATTTTGCTCGACAGTATCCTGGAGGAGACATGGTTTTTAAGAGTAGTAATGGAGAATTATTTTCTTCAATAGGATTTGGAATCTCAGGAGTAATCATCGAGGATCAGTTAGGTGGATCCTTGAATCTTGCAGCAGGAGTTAAGGCAACCATTAAGTTTCCGATATCATCTTCACAACTGGGAACGGCACCCATTTCAACACTTCTAATGAACTATAATGAAGAACAAGGAGTTTGGGTAGAAGAAGGAACTGCTACAAAGATTTCGAATAATTATGTAGCAGAAGTTAGTCATTTTCATGGTGGGCTCCAGGTATGAGTGCGACAGCTTTCCCAACGATATCTGGATCAGTCGTTGATTGCAATAATGTTCCCATTTCTGGTGCCTGGGTTGATTTGAATGGAATTTACTTAGTACAAACTGATGGCAATGGTTTTTATACGACTCCTGCATATCCAGGTACTTATAATATGTCGGTTAGTTATCAGCTGGGAAGTCAGCTTATCACTTCAAATGTAGTTTCAGTTACAGTTCCAACTGGCACAACGTCGAATTATCCAGCGCTTTTGATTACAGTTCCCTGTCCTCCTTATATTACATGTCAGGCAGTGGATTGTGCGGGATTGCCCATAGGCTCGTATGCTTATGCTTCATGGGGTGGAAGTAATACTTCCGTACTATACTCCGCTACTGGTTATTTTCAGTTTGTGGTTCCTCCAGGGGTGAATGCAACTGTGGTAGTGTTTAATACTTCTTCGACATCGTATAATGCAGCTACTGCTGGCCCTTTGAATTCTTATACGAACATAGGTAATGTTACCTTGTGCTATTCGGGTACAGGAGGATGTGGTCCTTTAACAACAATAACAGATATCGATGGAAATGTATATAATGTGGTGACGATCGGAAATCAATGTTGGATGGCAGAGAATCTAAAAACTACAAAGTATAATAACGGAGATCTTATAACATCTGGTTTAAATAATTCAAATTGGTCAACAGCAACTACTGGTGCTTGGGCGGCTTACAATACTTCCTTGCAATATGATATTATATTCGGGAAGTTGTACAACTGGTATACGGTAATTGACTCAAGAGGTGTATGTCCTACAGGTTGGCATGTACCTGGTGAAGATGACTGGAATGAACTTACAAAGTTTCTGGATCCGACCTATGATACCAATATGACAAAGGTTAGTTTAACCGCTGGACTTATGATTCAAGATACAAGTTCGATCATTTCATCGCCTATTAGTATCGGCTGGGGACATCCAAATCTTCCATGGTATGTGAGCAACTTAACGGGATTTACTGCTTTACCTGCTGGAGAGCGTATTGATTATGGTACTTATCAATTTATCAATAATTATACTTGGTGGTGGAGTGTAAATGATAGTGCTGGACTTGGAACGTGGCCATGGTCAAGAAGGCTTTACTTTGCCTTGCAAAAAGAAGCTAGGGATCCTAATAATGGGGTGTCCATTCGTTGTATTAAAAATTGAGGTTACTATTTCTTTATTAGAAAGGTCATCTTAACTTATATCTATTCCGAAAAACATTTTCGCTTTATCCCTTTTTGTTGTCATTATAAAAAGCCCCCGAAGTAGAATGCTTGCGCATACACTTCGGGGGCTTTTGGTAAATTACCCAGAAGCAGAGCAAGCACGCTTCTGGGTAGTTAATTTTATTTACTCAACAATCAATTTGATCTGTTGTTGAGCATTCAGCATTTCGATGGTTAAGTTGTAAACACCGGATGCTAATCCATCTAAAGAAAGAACCTTGGTATTAAGTCCTGCAGCAGCAGTACCATTTTCCAAGAATAATGTTCTTCCTGTAACATCGGATATGCGTAAACGGTAGTCGCTATTATCTTCAGATGTAAACTGAATGGTTGCGCGATCGCTTGCTGGATTTGGGAATGCATTTAAATTCACTTGATCCGCATTCATACCGAAACGTGGACAGTTATTCACTGTAATTCCAGTTAACGAACGGGTTAAACTACTTCCACATGCATTCGCAGTAGTCACCGACATGGTTTGACCTACAGCAGGTGCAGCCCAATCAATAGTGATGTTTTTCGTTCCTTGACCGCTTGATACCGATCCACTAGAAACTACCCAAGTATAAGAATCAGCACCCGCTACTGTTGCTACTGAATAAGGTTCTGTTGTATTATCACAAACTGAAACATTTCCAGCAATTGGTTCTGGACGAGCAGGAGAACCGTTGATCGTTAACGTCTGTGTTAAACTTGTTCCACAACCGTTCACAGCGTGCACCGTAATAGGGCAACTACCTATCAATAAAGCACCATCCACTGAGATGCCGGTAGTACCTTGTCCTGAAGCAATTGTTCCGCCAGTAATTCCCCAGTTATAACTTGTTGCATTGGCAACAGCAGGAATAGAGAAGGCATTACCAATAGTATTGCACAATCCTTCTTTCTGACCTTGAATAGCAGTTGGCGTAGCAGGGAAATTTTGAGTCAACGATTTAGAACGTGTTGGGCTTGTACCACAAACGTTTGAAGCAACTACAGAAACTGAACCGCCGATATAACCAGCATCTACAGAAGCTGTGATCACATTTGTTCCTTGTCCTGATGTAATAGTCATAGTAGCTGGAACTGTCCATGTATAAGACGTTGCGCGATTCACTAAAGCGATAGAATAAACTACAACATCGCCAGTACATACTTTTCCAGGACCAGAGATCGATGGAGGAGTAACAGGTGCGGCAACTTGGTAGTCAATAGTAACACAACTTGGAGATGTACTTACACAAGCATCCGCTGCATAAATACAAAGTGCTCCACTAATTCCATTTTGCATTGCTGTTGCTGTCCATGCAACCATGATAGAAGTTGTTCCTTGACCAGAAGCAATCGTAAATCCAGAAGGAACCGACCATACATAAGTTGTCGCACCTACAACTGGATCAATGCTAAACGATGTAGATCCGGCAACACCTGGTAAACATGCAGTAGCTGTTCCGCTAATTGCACCAACGTTCGGTAAGGCGGGAACGTTATCATCCGTAAGTCCATTACAGTTATCATCGATACCGTTACAAATTTCAGTTGCACCTGGATTAATGGTATTGTCATTATCGTTACAATCTCCATTACAAGAAGTGTAACCATCATTGTCAACATCAAATCCTTCGTCGATATTTCCATCGCAATTGTCATCAATCAAATTACATACTTCAGTAGCAGCAGGATTTACTGCAGCATTACCATCATCGCAATCGGTGTTATCAATAACATAGCCAACAGGTGCTCCTATACAGGACACTTGAGTAACAGCAGGGTTACCATAGGTGTCATTATCTGCATCTTGGTAATAAGTAACATTAGGAAGAGCAGTAACCGTTACATCAGCTGTTGATGTACAACCAGCAGCAGAAGTTGCCGTTACGGTATAAGTAGTTGTAGAAACAGGATTCACCGAAACAGAATTGCCGGATAAACTTCCTGGTTGCCATTCCCAAGTAAATAAACTTGTGTTTGAAGTCCAACCGAAAGTTACAATTGGTTTGTTCGCTACAGTAGTACCAGTTAGCTCTGAACAAGAAGTTGTAAGAGTCGATCTATGATTATTAGAGAGTGTTGCTGGTGTAAATGCTGAAACAGTTGCAGTTCCTGTAATAGAATTCGTTTGGCAAACATTCACTAAAATGTTTGAAACTCCATCCCAGCTAAACGAGCCTGCATTAAAGACATGGTTATTTAATCCAGATGATAGTGGTGCAAAGCTTGCTTGTGTAAATACAGTTGTAACCGATGAGGTTTCAAAAGTACTTGTCAGTGCTGTAACGTTGGTGCTTCCCAAAGCAATGGAAAAATTAATTACCGTGCCCGTTGATGAAGACTGTGTAGTGAAACCAATACTTGACAAAGGACCAGGTTGAACACCAGCGGCAATTAATTCTGCTGCAGTATACAATAACTGTGTGCGGATTTGATTTCCATTTCCGTTACCTGATCGATAAGGGTTACCATTCACTCCGCCAATGGAAGTTGTAGCCGTTCCAACTGTAGCCGAACCTGTGGTTCCAGAAACAGCGGTTAACGTGCTTTGATCTCCGATACAAATCGTATCAGGTGAAGCTGTAGCAGTAATATTTGCTTTTAGATTAACCGTTATGGCTGCTGTAGCTGTACTGGTACAACCATTAGCATCGGTACCTATTACTGTATACGTTACAGTGCTACTTGGATTCGCTGTTACATTATCACCCGTTGTTGCTGACAAACCTGAAGCAGGTGACCAAGCAAAAGAAGGAGCTCCGGAAGCCGTTAATGCAATTGGTGTACCACCTGGATTACAAATCAATCCTGAATTAGGAGTTACTGTAACTGTAGGCAATGCATTAACTGTTACCGACACACTTGATGTGCAATTATTGCCACATGCATCTGAAACTGTACAAGTAAATGTATAAGAGCCAGCAGGGAGGTTAGCTGTGATACTAATCGCATCTGGATAGACACCACCGTTACCATCATTCCAAGAATAGTTATATGGAGAACCACCACCTGTATGATTTGCAGTAACCGTAAAGTTAGTGTTGGCACAATTAATAGGTCCAGCAATAGCAGGAGCACAAACTAATGGTTCTGCAGTTACCGTTACGTTACCAGAAGCTGAGCAACCATTAACCGCTGTTGCAATCACATTGTAGGCTGTCGTAGCGGTTACTCCAGTAGCCAAAGGATTTGGCAAAGTTTCTTGTCCGGCTATAAAATCAGAAGGAGTCCATAAATAAGAGAACGTAGGTTTTTCAAATGTGTACATTGTACCATCTGTTGGGAACGCGTTTGTTGTGGTTGTTAAAGTTGTAGATCCATTTACACCATTAATTCGAGTACCCGCTGCATCACGAATACCTATGGTACCGTTGGTAGCTGGGGAACCAAGACTTGTACCATAAACAAGATCCACACGTCCTGGAGTTGAACTTGTATTACCCCATAGGATAATTTGCATATTACCAAATTGGGTAGCACTTTCAGCACCACCAGATGCAATCGCATAGTTTACAAATTCAAATACATATTTCGTTCCTGATCCGTCAAGTCCATGATTAATACTTCCACCATTTGTTACATTGATGTTTCCGTCGCGGCCAAATCCATGTACAACATTAAATGTTGCAAGAGATGATAAACTAGAAGGAATTCCGTTAAGCGCTGGTGTTCCATTGATCACTACATAACCATTCGTTCCAATAGTAAAGTTGTCATGATTTACACCGTTGAAATTGAAATCAAATGATCCGGTTGTATTAATTGTTTCGAAACCATCATCTGCTGTACCGATCGTGGGTACTGTAAGATTAACTGGCGAAGGAATTGTTTCAAACGAACCTGTTGTAGCTGTATAGATAAAGCCCGCAGCAGTATTGGCGCCAGCAGAAGTAGCATTTACCTGAAGTTGTGAATTACTTCCAGAACAAACGGTACTTGGTGTAGAAGTTACGCTTGAAATAGTAACGCCCGTTTGAACAGTAATTAAACTTGTAGCAGTAGCAGTACATCCATTACCATCGGTACCTGTTACGGTATAGGTTGTAGTCGCAGTTGGAGTTGCTATTACAGTGGCTCCAGTAGCAATGTCTAAACCAGCAATTGGCAACCATGCATAAGTAGATGCACCGCTAGCGTTGATCGTTACGGCAGCACCGTTCGGGTTGCAATAACTTGCAGATGGTACATCCACAGAAACAACTGGATTGCTATTCACCGTTACGGTAAGTTCATCGGAATAACCGGTAAATGGACCATTCGAACATTCTACACGTAAGCGATAATAATAAACACCTGGTGTAAGAGCGTCGGTAATATAGGAAACCGTATTTGCTCCTATCCCACCTGTAACATCACCAAAACCAGCACCACCACCAGTAGCTGAAATTTCCCACTGATAGGTTATACCAGCTCCAACATCAGCACCTACAGAAGTCATATTGTATGTTTGACCCGCACAAAGCTCAACGGTTGTTGGAGAAATTGTTCCTCCTGCTGCTCCAGTGCATACTAATGGAGAGTATTCATCAGCACCTATATCTGGAGATCCACTTCTTGCATCATCGTCAAAGTCAACTGCACATGTTGCAATAGGTGTTCCAATATCATTTAAGACTGTTGAGCCTACGTCAGAATGCAAGTTAGTAAGACTAATAAAATTCGGATTAGCACTAATAGAATTGGCATCTTGCGGAATAGCAAACACTCCCTGCCAACCTCCCAAAGTAGGAAATTGAGATGCATGTGCTGTAGCAAGTGTAGTTCCAATGCCTCCTAATACACATTGTGTATTTAATGGGTTTACATAATAATCATTATAGTCTAATCCTCCTGTTTCGAAATCCATTGTGTTAGCTTGACATGAAATAGCATAATATCTTGCTGCTGCGACAGAACTTGAACTTAAGTCAACATGGATCGCATTATTCCTAATATTCAAATTCGCAAACGAAGTACTTGTAATTCGAGAAACACGAATACCAGCACCGTACATACTAGTGCTTGTAGCACTTGGGTTAGGATCAACATCGCCATACAAATAGATTGAATTATGTACAACATCGATGGTATGACCACCGGAGATTCCTATACCTGCCGTTTGGTCGCCAGACGTTCCATTTGCTTTTACATTATAAATCATGTTACTACAAATCAAATCATTTGTAGGGCTTGTTCCATTGGTGGTTGATAAGACAATACCACATGCTGAGAATGTTCTTTCCTCAATGATATCATGAATTAAATTTCTTGTTACAATAAAATTTGTGTTTGTTGTAGTTGTGGAATTAGTATGAGACCAAGATTCAGTTCCCAGACCAATACCAAATCGGTCGGCTCCTGCAGTAGTATTTGCAAAATCTCCGCCCACAAATCGAACTTCGTTTCTAGAAATAGTACAGTTATTTTCAAATACAGCAAGAATACCAGTCTTACCAATCTGATCGGCACCAAAAGATGCTGGTCCAATAAGATTATCAGTAATGGTGTTGCTTTGTCCTAGATTAGTGGCCGATTGACCTCTAGTAGAAATTCCATAACGACATTTGGTAATCGCGTTATCGATGATTGAATTATTATCATTATCTAAACCTGTAGCTGCAGTAACACTAATAGTGGTACCACCAATTAATACACCTATTGTTATTAGAGTACCTGCATTTTGAGGTGCTCCACAAGCAATATTACAGTTACGAATGGTGTTATTCGTAGCACCATTACCGGCAGCCACACTGGCAAGCCATACAGCGGCTGTAGAAGAAGAGGTACTGTTATTATTTTGGATGGTAATATTACGGCCTATACCACCGATACGGCCATCGATGGTAACATTGTCAGCACCATTCAATTTAACGATAGCTCCAACGATGGGTCCTTGTACTGTAACAGGCACAGTTGCTGTTACCGTCACAGACGCCCAAGTGAAATTGTCGAGCTGTGCTGTTGTTGTTTCCGTAGTACTGTTGGAAATCACAACACTGATTGGGCCGGAACCATTGTTTCCTGCCACGTTGATGGCAGCGAAAGCCGATTGTAATGTGGCATAAGATCCATCACCTACATTGGCTCCAGATACTGCAACATTTTGTGCCAGCGTGTTCGTACTCCATAGCCCTGTTAACAGAAGCAAAAGACAAACTCTTAGCAGACCGGAAAACTTCCTATTCACCCGTTGCGAATGGAAATTCCGTAAGATGTAGTTTTTGTTTTTCATTGTATTTTTTGTTTATTAAATTTCGATTGTTTTGTAGAAAGCCGGAAGAGGTTTTACCTCTTCCGGCAAAATGAATTTATTCGACCATTAAACGAATTGACTGTGATCCTTCCGCACTTTGAATCTCTACGAAGTAAACGCCACCACTCAATTGAGCTAAACCAATTTGTTGGGTATTACGTCCAACAGCAGTAGTTCCTTCTTCAACAAAGATTTCTCTACCTACCATATCGGTAAGTCGTAAGCGATAGTTGCTTTCATTAGCAGCATTAAATTGAACAGTTACCAAATCAGTTGCTGGATTTGGGAATACGATAACTTCAGTGAATGAAGTATTCGTTCCTGCTAAGCGTGGACCACAATAGATATTGTTAATCGCAATACCTGCCAATGAACGTACTGGGCTTTGACCACATCCATTGTCAGTTTTAACTGTTACCGTTTGATTGTTTGCAGAAACTAAATTAAAGTCAACTGTTATAATCTTTGTTCCTTGTCCACTGGTTATAGTAGCGCTTGGTGGTACCGTCCATGTGTAATTATTCGCTCCACCTACTGTGGCTACTTGATAAACTACACCCGTTGCACCCGGACAAACACCAACAGGTCCTGAAATTAAACCTGCTTGACCTGGAGCTCCAGTTATTGTAACCGAACGACTCGCACCTGTTCCACATCCATTAACTCCACTCACAAATACAGAACCTGAAACAAAACTTCCACTAACATCAACAGTAATCGTACTAGTGCCCTGTCCGCTTGTTATTGTAACTCCAGGAGGAGTAGACCAGGTATAACTTGTGGCTGCTGGTGTACCTGCTGTACTGAATACATTACCAGTAACACTACACAAACCAGTTGTAATACCTGCTATTGGACTTGGAACACCTGCAATATTAAAGTTCATCGTTTTTGTTCTAGATGGACTTGCACCACAAACATTTACTCCTACAACATCAATTACACCACCTGCATAAGCACCGGTAATTGTTGCGTTAATAATATTTGTTCCTTGACCACTTGTAATATTCACTCCTACAGGTACAGTCCATAAATAACTACTTGCACGTGCAACGGTAGCAATTGAATAAACTACAACATCACCAGGACAAACTTTTGATGGTCCGGATATACTTGGAGGACGTACAGGAGCTGTGTAGTTGATGTCAACCAATCCTACCGAAGGTGTTCCTGAATTACATGCGTTATTTGGTGTTACTGAAATTGGTCCAACGATTCCAGTATGTGAAGCCGCTGAAGTCCAACTCACGTTAAGTGTTGTGGTTCCTTGACCAGATACGATAGTTAATCCTACCGGTACATTCCAAGTGTATGTTAATACACCAGGAACAGCAGCTATACTGAATGAAGCTGATCCAGGTCCAATTGGAAGACACTGTTGCAAGGGTCCTGTTATAGTACCTAATGAAGGCACAAAAGCATTATCCACGATTCCATCACAGTCATCATCAATGCCATTACAAACTTCTGTTGCTGCAGGATTCACCGCTGCATTATTATCATCACAATCTAAATTGTTCGTAGATGTGTTCGCTGGTTGGATACACGCTAAGATTGCTGCACCCGTTCCATAACCATCACCGTCAATATCTGTATAGAAAGTTGATTGACCAAATACAGAAGGATCTGCATCATCGATTAATCCGTCGCAATCGTTGTCGATACCATCACATACTTCTAAGGCTGCAGGATTTACTGCTGCATTATTATCATCACAATCTGTATTGTTTGTTGATGTGTTCGCTGGTTGGATACAAGCTAAGATTGCTGCACCTGCTCCATAACCATCACCGTCAACATCTGCATAATATGTTCCTTGACCGATTACAGATGGATCTGCATCGTCTGTTAACCCGTCACAATCATCATCTATTCCATTACAAACTTCTTGTGCGGCTGGATTCACGGCTGCATTATTATCATCACAATCTGTATTGTTTGTTGATGTGTTCGCTGGTTGGATACAAGCTAAGATCGCTGGGCCAGTTCCGAAACCGTCACCGTCAACATCCGCATAATATGTTCCTTGACCGATTACAGATGGATCTGCATCGTCTGTTAATCCGTCGCAATCATCATCTATTCCATTACAAACTTCTTGTGCGGCTGGATTCACAGCTGCATTATTATCATCACAATCTGTATTGTTTGTTGATGTGTTCGCTGGTTGGATACAAGCTAAGATCGCTGGGCCAGTTCCGAAACCGTCACCGTCAACATCCGCATAATATGTTCCTTGACCGATTACAGATGGATCTGCATCGTCTGTTAATCCGTCGCAATCATCATCTATTCCATTACAAACTTCTTGTGCGGCTGGATTCACAGCTGCATTATTATCATCACAATCAGTATTGTTTGTTGATGTGTTCGCTGGTTGGATACAAGCTAAGATCGCTGGGCCAGTTCCGAAACCGTCACCGTCAACATCCGCATAATATGTTCCTTGACCTATTACCGATGGATCTGCATCGTCTGTTAATCCATCACAATCATCATCTATTCCATTACAAACTTCTTGTGCAGCTGGATTCACGGCTGCATTATTATCATCACAATCTGTATTGTTTGTTGATGTGTTCGCTGGTTGGATACAAGCTAAGATCGCTGGGCCGGCTCCATAAGTGTCACCGTCAACATCTGCATAATAAGTTCCTTGACCTATTACCGATGGATCTGCATCGTCTGTTAATCCGTCACAATCGTTATCGATTCCGTCACAAACTTCTTGCGCGGCTGGATTCACGGCTGCATTATTATCATCACAATCTAAATTGTTAGTAGATGTGTTCGCTGGTTGGATACAAGCTAAGATCGCTGGGCCAGCTCCATAAGTGTCGCCGTCAACATCTGCATAATAAGTTCCCTGACCTATTACCGATGGATCTGCATCATCCGTTAATCCGTCGCAATCGTTATCAATACCATCACATATTTCTTGTGCTCCTGGGTTGATGGCTGCGACAGCGTCGTTACAATCTCCATCTACCAATGCATAACCTACACCTGGGTTAGCACATAAAGAAACTCCGGCACCCACACCATAACCGTCACCATCGAAATCATTGTAATAAGTAATGAATGTAAGGTTATCATCTATTAATCCATTACAATCATCATCCACTCCATTACAAGCTTCAGTAGCACCAGGATTAATCGAGTTGTCTGCATCATCACAATCCGTATTGTCACTAACGTAACCTACAGGTTGAGTACAACTCATCGTAGAAACTGCGGCATCACCATAAGTATCACCATCGGCATCTGCATACCATGTTGCCTGACCCACTACATTCTGATCATCATCATCTGTGTCACCATCACAATCGTCGTCGATTCCATTACATACTTCAGTAGCTCCTGGATTGATGGCTGCATTTGCATCATTACAATCTGAATTATCTAAAATATAACCCATCGGTTGATTACATGTTAAGATGCCTGTCGACAAATCTCCATAACCATCACCGTCTAAATCTGCATACCATGTTATTTGACCTATTACAGATGGATCTGCATCGTCCGTTAATCCGTCACAGTCGTTATCAATACCATCACATATTTCTTGTGCTCCTGGGTTGATGGCTGCGACAGCGTCGTTACAATCTCCATCAACCAATGCATAACCTACACCTGGGTTACGCTGCATTTGCATCGTTACAATCTGAATTATCCAATATATAACCCATCGGTTGATTACATGCTAAGATGCCTGTCGACAAATCTCCATAACCATCACCGTCTAGATCTGCATACCATGTTATTTGACCTAATACAGATGGATCTGCATCGTCTGTTAATCCGTCACAGTCATCATCAATACCATTGCAAATTTCCTGTGCTGCTGGATTTACAGCTGCATTATTATCATCACAATCTGTATTGTTTGTTGATGTGTTCGCTGGTTGGATACATGCTAAGATTGCTGCACCCGTTCCGAAACCGTCACCGTCAACATCTGCATAATAAGTTCCCTGACCTATTACCGATGGATCTGCATCGTCTGTTAATCCATCGCAGTCATCATCTATGCCATTGCAAATTTCTTGTGCAGATGGATTAACCGCTGCATTATTATCATCACAATCTGTATTGTTTATTGATGTGTTCGCTGGTTGGATACACGCTAAAATCGCTGCACCGGCTCCGAAGCCATCACCATCAACATCTGCATAATAAGTTCCTTGACCTATTACAGATGGATCTGCATCGTCTGTTAATCCGTCACAATCGTTATCGATTCCGTCACAAACTTCTTGCGCGGCAGGATTCACGGCTGCGTTATTATCATCACAATCGGTATTGTCTGCAACATATCCTACGGGTTGAATACAAGCTAAAACACTTGAACCTGCATCTCCATAGGTATCATTATCTGTATCTGCATACCATGTAGTTGGTGTTGCACCTGGATTCACTGTGAAACTATTTGTTCCGCTATTTCCATATGCATCGCTAACAGTAACGGTATACGTTCCTGCATCCAATCCGCTTTGATCTTCGTTTACACTAGCATTACTCCATAAATAAGTATATGGTGCAATTCCGTTCGCTGCAGTGATGTCGATAGAGCCATTGTCTAAGTTCGTACACGTCTCGTCTGTTACCGTTCCGTTTACAGTTACTGCCAATACCATCTCACAACTTGCTGCTGGCTGGAAGCCTTCCATCACTACATCATTATCAGTGCCACCCGTCAACATTGGTTGATAGGTTACTGCACCACTCATCAACGATGCAATTGTGCTCAGATTTCCTGTGCCCCACCAGTTGCAGGTTGCAGTTAACGTGCCGCCAAAGTTGCGTGCTAAATAACCGCTTGCGTTTCCATTATTATCAATACTATTATTCGTTGCTGTTAAACTAACGCTTGCGGATGTACCCAAATCAGTTGCTAATGCTGTTACCGTAAAGCCAACATTGCTTGATGGATTGGTAATATAACTATTATCCACCGTAACAATACTTCCTTCACGAGCGATAACTCCAAAACCATCATTACCACCCGCTCCAAATGGATCACCTCCATTATTACTAAGCGTACAGTTATTAACGTCCACAACTGCATTTCCTCCGCGTACACTAATTGCACGATTTAGGTTATTCGTAAGTGTACAACTATCTACTACGATCGTTTGACGAACACCAGCACCCGTAGAGAAGTCTGCAGGAACAATCGCTCCACTTGCCTGACTTGTTTTTCCAGTACCATCGATTGTCAAATCACGACACGTTACATTTAACGTTGCCGCTAAATCTGCTCCTGTTGTAAAGGCATAAACACCCGCATGGAAGTTATTATTAGGTAATGCAGGATAGTTTCCGCTAAATCCATTCATCGAAACATTCTTCACCGTTGAATTACTTGGTGCGAACGCTGCGAACGTTAATGGATCAATGTTTAAGAACGCTACGCCTTGCAATACGCCTGTGATCGTGCCGCCATCAATTTCTGAGGCTGGACTTGTATTTAAATTGTAAGCTACATATCCAAAGAATGGTCCTGCTACATCATTACCACTAATGGTAGCTGCTGTAGTTCCCGTTAACTTTCTCAATGAAACACCAACTGTAGGAGTACTTCCTGCTACTTGAGTAGCTATTGTAATTGTATTATTTGTTAAGCTAAATACATTTGATGCTGATGTTACCATTGAAGTAACATTAACACCCACTGCGGTAGCTCCGATATTATTATTGTTGATCGTTCCACCAACTGTTCCAGCTTGCGTCTCTTCAAACTTAATTCCTTCTAGTCCTCCAGAGATCGTACATCCTGATACATCCAAGCGAACTGCTCCATGAGAGGTAGCTAATGCATTATCATAAACGCGTACTCCCACGCCGGTTGCATTTGGCGTAATGGTTACTCCGCTCACTGTTGCATGCGCGCCGTCTGGTGCATCGGATGAATAACCATCATAGTTATTCGCAAATACACCAATATCTACTCCGCTTACACTTCCTCCTGTGATAGTACTTGCCGTTAATGGAGTTTTTACATTCCATACTTCATATCCCTTGGTTAAGTTCGTATATACAATACCGTTTCCGTTAATCGTATTATTCGTTGAAACAGAAGGTACAGATAATGATGAAAGCGCTATACCATCCCAACGTGTTTCATTCGCATTCGCAAGGGCTGTAATTGTATTGCCTGAGAACGTCATTGGTGATGCCGCTGAATAATGCAAGTTATGGAACACTCCTGTTCTACGCGCCTCGATCGTATTGCCACTGATTACTTGAGAAGGTGCTGCGCCTGGATTGGCTTGATGGAAATTACCTGTTTGTATTCCCAAACGCACATTGCTCATACAGTTATTAGTAATAGCAGCATACTGATTGTTGTACAACAATACACCACCACCCCAATAATCTATACCAGAGGTTGCGTCGTACGTTCCTAAGTTTTGTATTTTATTATTCGCAAGGCTATGTCCGCTTGAGGGAACAGCTGCAGGATAATCATATAATGTAACACCGAAGTATGATAGATTTTGAATGATGTTATTTGAAACGGTTAAGTTATTTACGCCCGTTTCATAAACAGTAACTCCTTATGCAGCGTCAATATCTGCTCCGTTCGTACTGGTGAAGCCACTAGCGATTGAAGTGTTATCTCCATCAATGGTAAATCCAGAGATCGTTACATTAGAGGCTGCAACATGTATTATTTCTCCTAAATCAATCGAGGATACCGAAGGAACAATGATCGCTTCCGCAACACGTGTGCCTGTGCATGCATCAACTGCTGCATTGGGGCCAAGGATACTTAATGATTTATTGACGATAATATTCTCTGGATAGGTTCCGGCTGGTACATTAATTACATCACCTGCAGTAGCTGCGTTAATCGCACCTTGAATCGTGCAATGGAAAGTATTTGCTGTAACGTTATGAACTGCTCCTCCTGACTCATCTGTCAAGCCATCGCAATCATCGTCGATACCATTACAAATTTCTGTTGCGGCAGGATTCACGGCTGCGTTATTATCATCACAATCGGTATTGTCTGCAACATATCCTACGGGTTGAATACAAGCTAAAACACTTGAACCTGCATCTCCATAGGTATCATTATCTGTATCTGCATACCATGTAGTTGGTGTTGCACCTGGATTCACTGTGAAACTATTTGTTCCGCTATTTCCATATGCATCGCTAACAGTAACGGTATACGTTCCTGCATCCAATCCGCTTTGATCTTCGTTTACACTAGCATTACTCCATAAATAAGTATATGGTGCAATTCCGTTCGCTGCAGTGATGTCGATAGAGCCATTGTCTAAGTTCGTACACGTCTCGTCTGTTACCGTTCCGTTTACAGTTACTGCCAATACCATCTCACAACTTGCTGCAGGCTGGAACCCGTCCATCACGGCATCATTATCAGTGCCACCAGTCAACATAGGTTGATAGGTTACTGCACCACTTATCAACGATGCAATCGTACTTAGATTTCCTGTTCCCCACCAATTACAGGTTGCTGTTAAAGTACCCGAAAAATTATTAGCAAGAAGACCATTGGCATTTCCATTATTATTCAAACTATTATTTGTTGCTGTCAAGCTTGGTGTACCAAGACCTGTTGCAAGAGCATATACATTATAAGGTGCTGTTACTGATGCAGGGTTAGTTACATAGCTATTGTCACTTGTCAACACTGCATTCTGAGCAGCGAACACACCAAAACCATCATTACCACCTGCACCGAACGGATCACCACCATTATTGGTAAGTGTACAGTTATTTACATCTACAACCGCATTACTTCCTCTGGCACTAATACCGCGGTTCAGGTTATTGATAATTGTACAACTATCAACTGTTATCGTCTGACGTACACCTGCACCAGTCGAGAAGTCTGCAGGATAAACACCTGCACTTGCCGGACTTGTTTTTCCAGTACCATCGATGGTCAAATCACGTAAGGTAACATTCAATGTTGCCGCTAAATCTGCTCCTGTAGTAAAGGCATAAACACCCGCATGGAAGTTATTGTTTGGAAGTGCTGGATAGTTTCCACTAAAGCCATTCATCGAAACATTCTTCACCGTTGAATTACTTGGTGCGAACGCTGCGAACGTTAATGGATCAATGTTTAAGAACGCTACACCTTGCAATACTCCTGTGATCGTTCCGCCATCAATTTCTGAGGCTGGACTTGTATTTAAGTTATACGCTATATATCCAAAGAAAGGTCCTGTGATATTGTTACCACTAATTAGAGCAGCGGTAGTTCCCGTTAACTTTCTCAATGAAACACCAACTGTTGGAGTACTTCCTGCTACTTGAGTAGCCATGGTAATTGTATTATTTGTTAAGCTAAACACATTCGTTGCTGAGGTTACCATCGAGGTAACATTAACACCAGCTGCAGTAGCTCCGATATTATTATTGTTGATGGTTCCACCAACCGTTCCGGCTTGCGTCTCTTCAAACTTAATTCCTTCTAATCCTCCAGAGATCGTACATCCTGATACATCCAAACGAACCGCTGCATGAGAAGTAGCTAATGCATTATCATAAACTCTAATACCAACTCCCGTTGCATTTGGTGTAATAGTTAGTCCGCTGACTGTTGCATGAGCGCCGTCTGGGGCATCGGATGAATATCCGTCGTAGTTGTTCGCAAATACACCAATGTCTACTCCACTTACACTTCCACCAGTGATGCTACTTGCTGTTAATGGAGTTTTTACGTTCCACACCTCATATCCTTTGGTTAAGTTCGTATAAACGATTCCGTTTCCATTGATAATGTTATTCGTTGAAATTGATGGAACAGAAAGTGATGAAAGTGCTATACCATCCCAACGTGTTTCATTCGCATTCGCAAGGGCTGTAATTGTATTGCCTGAGAATGTCATTGGCGATGCAGAAGAATAATGCAAGTTATGGAACACTCCTGTTCTACGCGCCTCGATCGTATTGCCACTGATTACTTGAGAAGGTGCTGCGCCTGGATTGGCTTGATAGAAATTTCCTGTTTGTATTCCCAATCTAACATTAGTCATGCAGTTATTAGTAATAGCTGCATACTGGTTGTTGTACAACAATACACCACCACCCCAATAATCTATACCAGAGGTTGCGTCGTACGTTCCTAAGTTTTGGATCTTATTATTTGCAAGGCTATGTCCGCTTGAGGGAACAGCTGCAGGATAATCATATAAAGTAACACCGAAGTATGATAGATTTTGAATGATGTTATTTGAAACGGTTAAGTTATTTACGCCCGTTTCATAAACAGTAACTCCTTCTGCAGCGTCAATATCTGCTCCGTTCGTACTGGTGAAGCCACTAGCGATTGAAGTGTTATCTCCATCAATGGTAAATCCAGAGATCGTTACATTAGAGGCTGCAACATGTATTATTTCTCCTAAATCAATCGAGGATACCGAAGGAACAATGATCGCTTCCGCAACACGTGTGCCTGTGCATGCATCAACTGCTGCATTGGGGCCAAGGATACTTAATGATTTATTGACGATAATATTTTCAGCATACGTTCCCGCACTAACTAAAATAGTGTGTCCATTCAAAGTTTGTGCATCATCGATTGCATCTTGTATCGTACAAAATTCTTCTAAAGTAGTGGTGTTTGTAACTGCACTTGCACCAATTCCTACATCTCTCGTATCAATGGTATTACTTAATGTATTTCCTATTACATTCACTCCACATGTTACTGGTGAGTTACCGCGTCCAAAATAGGTATCAGCCAAATTCGACTGATCGCCATCACCTGGATAAGGAAGATGACCTGCTTGACGTTGGATACCTACATCACATCCGCTTACGTTGTTTCCGCTAACGGTGTGATTTGTTCCTTCAGCAACGATTCCAAATCCTTCGCTCGTACTAGTTTGAACATATCCGCTAACGGTGTTGTTTTGAACTACGGCTCCATTTGGAACATCTACGTTACCTGCTAATACGCCTCTGCGGAAGACTGCGATACCCACGATATCTCGTGCATCTACTATCGCAATATTTCTGCTTACATTATTATTTTCGATTACTACACGACCTGCGCCTGTAGCTAATCCTGATCCGTTTGGATTTTTGATTTCCATTCCAAAGCGACCGTTGTTCACCAGTGTGTTACCACTTACAACATTCTCGCCGGGACCTTGCATGCCAACAATACCAATTCCATTATCACCATTATCGTGTACATTGTTATTGGTCATCGTTACACCGGATGCTTGTCCATCCTGAAGTTCGATACCACAACAGTTGTTACCATATACATGGCAATCCATGATCGTGATGTTCTCTTTCAGTCCGTTCCAGATTACGATTCCTCTCGCTCCTACGGTATGACCTGTTGAGGTCACCGAGTCAATCAGCACTGTATTCACAGGACCGTTTGCATAAAATCCGCTACCACCAACGTTATTCAAAATAGATACATTTTGTACCGTTAAGTTATTATTACCACCGATACCATAGATACCTGCGTCAGCATTTCCGCTAGCACCTGCATAATCTTGTACCGTTAGTTTCTTGATCGTTACATTGGTAATACCTGTGTTGATCGTGATTCCTTTTCCAGTTCCAACAAGACCAGTTCCGTCGAGGATCGTTCCTGACTCACTTGCGCCTTGAAGAGTAAGTGATTTGTCGATCACTACGCGTTCGTTGTAACTACCGTCCGCTGCTTCTATCACATCGCCTGCTGTTGCTGCTGCGATGGCACTGTTGATCGTCAGGTAATAAAGATTCTGTGTAATATTATGCACAGGGTAGAAATAAATTAAATTTCCTAAACATGCATTATCAGGCTTATGATGTAATGCAGTTTCAAGAGTAGTGCGACCTGCTACGCTCATTGCTGAAGGTAGTTGCAAGCCGGATCCTACATCAAAGTTGTTCTCTTGAATATCAACATCAACTGACCAGCAAGACATCGTAGTTAATGCGCCTGCTCCTGCACCTATTAGTGAAGTGTATGCAGGGAATGTTGATCCTGAAGAAGTACCTAACTGATCATCTAAACGGATGAATGTTCCGATACCTGCATTGAAGTCATTCTCGTTGCCTGATCCACCGATTGTAAAAGTTCCGATGCTAGCTGCATCGTTGTCATGATTGTGGAAAGATAATCCTGTTCCTCCAGGAGTACCTGATCCGTTGAAAGTATTGTTGGTGATTACACCATTAATTTGAACTTGTACGATTGCATTTGAATTCGTACTGATCGACTTTGTATTTACAGCTACATGGTGGTAAGTAGTAGAACCCGCTAACGGTGTAAAGCTGTTATTATCCAGCGTTACTGTATTATAATTCTCCTGACTAACTGCCCACTGATGGTTGCTAAAAGTATTTCCTGTAACTGCTGTTGTCTTGAAATTATAATTATTCTTAAGACGCAGCACTGCTGTTCCTGGTGCTGATGAGTTCGCGAAAGTTGCATCGAATATATTACCTGAGATGGTGATCACACCTGCTCCTGCATTCATATCGGATATCTCTACGCCACCTCCATTCAAGTTATTGTTGGTAATATCTACATTACCATTGTTACCAAAGCGAACCAACACATCATGGTTAATCGATTGGAATGTGTTTCCGCTGTAGGTTCCTCCCGATTCATCCGTTGCAACTGCTGCACGGAAGAAACGCGCTACCCCGAAGCCATCATCTATAACACCATTTACGGTGTTGCCTGTTACCAATACATTACTCACACCACCAGATGCGATTCTGTAATTTGTTGAACCGCCATAGTTAATGCTGATCGCATTTCTGTTTCCATAAGATCCAAAAGTTGCTGCAGCACTGCTACCGATCGCTTCGATATCATTATCTGTTATTGTTAAATTATTCATGGTGGTAGCACTTGCAATGATCGCGCTGTTCAGCTTGGTCATATCCACCTTGAAGTTGAAGTTATCTATTGTAACACCTGCAACAGATACATCAAATAATGTTGGTTTGCCACTCACAGTTCCTGTGAAGTTAATCACCGGCTTGGGAGTGCCACCGTTTAATGTTACCAACTTATTTACCAATACTTGCTCGTCATAATTACCGCTGCCTACATTGACCACATCACCTGCAGTAGCTGCGTTAATCGCACTTTGAATGGTGCAATACCAGTTGCCTGTATTCTGGTTCTGTACTGCTCCACCTGCAACACTCGCAGGAACATCTCTAGTATCTATTGTGTTGCTTAATGTATTTCCGGTTACCGATACTCCACATGTTACTGGTGAGTTACCACGTCCGAAATACGTATCCGCTATATCATTCTGGTTACCATCACCTGGATAAGGTAAATGACCTGATTGACGTTGGATACCTACATCACAGCCGCTTACGTTATTTCCGCTTACGGTGTGATTTGTTCCTTCTGCTACAATACCAAATCCTTCGCTCGTACTAGTTTGAACATATCCGCTAACGGTGTTGTTCTGTACTACTGCTCCGTAAGGAACATCTACGTTACCTGCTAATACGCCTCTGCGGAAGACTGCGATACCCACGATATCTCGTGCATCTACTATTGCAATATTTCTGCTTACATTATTATTTTCGATTACTACACGACCTGCGCCAGTAGCTAATCCTGATCCGTTTGGATTTTTGATTTCCATTCCAAAGCGACCGTTGTTCACCAGTGTGTTACCACTTACAACATTCTCGCCAGGGCCTTGCATGCCAACAATACCAATTCCATTATCACCATTATCGTGTACATTGTTATTGGTCATCGTTACACCGGATGCTTGTCCATCCTGAAGTTCGATACCACAACAGTTGTTACCATATACATGGCAATCCATGATCGTGATGTTCTCTTTCAATCCGTTCCAGATCACGATTCCTCTTGCTCCTACGGTATGACCTGTTGAGGTCACCGAGTCGATCAGCACTGTATTCACAGGACCGTTTGCATAAAATCCGCTACCACCCGCGTTATTTAATATTGATACATTTTGTACCGTTAAGTTATTATTACCACCGATACCATAGATACCTGCGTCTGCATTACCATTTGATCCTGCATAGTTCTGTACTGTTAATTTCTTGATCGTTACATTAGTGATACCGTTGTTGATCGTGATTCCTTTTCCAGTTCCAACAAGACCAGTTCCGTCAAGTATGGTTCCTGCTTCATTCACACCTTGCAGTGTTAATGATCTGTCGATGACAACACGCTCATTGTAAGTTCCAGTTCCTGCTTCTATCACATCGCCTGCTGTTGCTGCATTTACTGCTGCTTGAATCGTGCAATAAGAAGTATTTGTATTAAGGTTAGTCACTAAACCTGAACCTGCAGTTGCGGGAACATCTCTAGTATCTATTGTATTGCTTAATGTATTTCCGGTTACCGTTACTCCGCATGTTACTGGTGAGTTACCACGTCCGAAATACGTATCCGCTATATCATTCTGGTTACCATCACCTGGATAAGGAAGATGACCTGCTTGACGTTGGATACCTACATCACATCCGCTTACGTTGTTTCCGCTAACGGTGTGATTTGTTCCTTCAGCAACGATTCCAAATCCTTCGCTCGTACTAGTTTGAACATATCCGCTAACGGTGTTGTTTTGAACTACGGCTCCATTTGGAACATCTACGTTACCTGCTAATACGCCTCTGCGGAAGACTGCGATACCTACGATATCTCGTGCATCTACTATTGCAATATTTCTGCTTACATTATTATTTTCGATTACTACACGACCTGCGCCTGTAGCTAATCCTGATCCGTTTGGATTTTTGATTTCCATTCCAAAGCGACCGTTGTTCACCAGTGTGTTACCACTTACAACATTCTCGCCGGGACCTTGCATGCCAACAATACCAATTCCATTATCACCATTATCGTGTACATTGTTATTGGTCATCGTTACACCGGATGCTTGTCCATCCTGAAGTTCGATACCACAACAGTTGTTACCATATACATGGCAATCCATGATCGTGATGTTCTCTTTCAGTCCGTTCCAGATTACGATTCCTCTCGCTCCTACGGTATGACCTGTTGAGGTCACCGAGTCAATCAGCACTGTATTCACAGGACCGTTTGCATAAAATCCGCTACCACCCACGTTATTTAATATTGATACATTTTGTACCGTTAAGTTATTATTACCGCCGATACCATAGATACCTGCGTCTGCATTACCATTTGATCCTGCATAGTTCTGTACCGTTAGTTTCTTGATCGTTACATTAGTGATACCGTTGTTGATCGTGATTCCTTTTCCAGTTCCAACAAGACCAGTTCCGTCGAGGATCGTTCCTGACTCACTTGCGCCTTGAAGAGTAAGTGATTTGTCGATCACTACGCGTTCGTTGTAACTACCGTCCGCTGCTTCTATCACATCGCCTGCTGTTGCTGCTGCGATGGCTGATTGAATGGTACAATGGAAAGTATTTGCGGTAATGTTATGTACGGGTCCGCCCGACTCATCAGTTAATCCGTCGCAATCATCGTCAATTCCATTACATACTTCGGTTGCACCAGGATTAACGGCTACGTTACCATCATTACAATCAGTGTTATCAGTAACATATCCAGCAAGAGCACATCCTACAAAAGAAGAACCTGCATCACCATATCCGTCACCATCCACATCAGCATACCAAGTCATGTTTGCAAAAGGAGCATCTGCTAAACTGAAAACGATAGGTGTAGTTCCAGCAGTTGGATTCACTGTATTTCCTGCGCCAGACCAAACTCCTGAAGCAGATGTACCTGGACAAACATTTAATGCAGCCGTTTGCACATTACGTGACTCGATACGTTGCACGCCGTTAGCAAGTGTAGTTGGAAGATAGGCTCCCCAACTTCCAGTTACGCCATCAACATCAACATTATACCATGTAGTATAAGTAGGAGTTATTCCATCAGATTCAATCCATGTTCCATATAAAGGACGGCCAGTACCAGCAGTATTATCATATAAAAAATACCATGTCTTCTGCAGTACCATTTGAAAGACCTCTTGCTGCACGTGCTGTAGTTGCTGTTGCAATCATTTCGATAGTATTCGTCGTACGAATACTTTGCGCCATGGTAGTTCCACCAGCGCCATCATTCAATTGAACATAGAAATAAACCAAAGAACCATCATTAAAAACTGCGTTTCCTGTTGGCACCATTCCGAACCAACCTGTGTAAACACCAGACCCATCCGTAGTAAACTCACCATAGCGACTACCGGTGGTAAATTCATCACCACCCATTAACGTTCCTGCGAAACTCTTACTAGAAGATTGTCCAACGATATAACCATCAGCTCCGGATGTATTATTAATCACATAAAAATTTCCAGCAGCTGTACTTAATCCTAAAGATGCATTGGTTGATGCGCCTGTGAAATAGCGATACGTAGTATTTGCAGCAAGATCACTTAATGTTAAACGACAAACGTATTGTAAACGATTTCCTGAAGTCGTTCCGTTGATTGCATATTGCGGTAAAATATCTTCGGTTAACGTTGCTGATCCTATAATAGAAATGCTACTGCTTGTAGCTAACGTTAATGAACCAGAATTTGCTTCCAGCACATACGTTCCACCCGCATCAAATTGCACAGCATTAAAAGTGGCTACTCCAGCTACGCAAGCTGTGCTTACTGTACCTGCAAGATTACCTGCGCCAGAAACTTTAGTTAGAGTGACCGTTCCTGTATATGTATTGTCGACCGTGAAATCGGGGCGACGAGCTTCTACCGTAAAAGATGAAAGATTTATTCCCGCAGTACCAGAAGCTGGAAATCCTACAAATGCAAGATGATCAGCGGCAGCTAAGACAGTAAATGCAGCACTGTTACCAGCAGTTAATGTCATACCTGATGTTGCACTTGCGGTAATTATTACTCCCGATTCAGCAACATTATAATTCACACCAGAAATAACGATTGAACTTGTTCCATTTGCAATAGTATTAACAAGTGTACCACTTAATGCGCCAGTTCCTGTGTTTAAAGTTAATGTAGCATCTGTAGCTGAAGTTACATTCTGAGGTATGTTACTAGCATCTTGTGCTTGAACAGTTACATCAAATCCTGAGCCCACTGTTGGAGAAGAAGGAGAAATATTTGTAATTACCAATTGAGTAGGCGGGCCTCCTCCAGCTGAATTTAAAGTGCCACCCACTGCAAATCCATTTTGACCGGCAGCGGGAGAATTAAAACCCCATCCACCAGTTAGAGTTTGACCACTTGCATAATATCTTAAGGTAACCGTTGTACTCGCTGCAACATTTTGAAGTGCCGAAATTCCTGACAAATCAATTTGTGTCATTGTAGCATTACCAATAGTTACGGCAGGTGAACCAATTAAGGTAAATGTAGATCCATCTAAACTATAAGCAAATTGACTAGTAACTCCAGGTGAAGCAGTAAATGATGCTGTTCCAGCAAATCTCGCATCCAATGTCGATAGCGACAAGGTATATCCTGTAGCTGCTGAAAAGGTCGCTTCGAAATAATCAGTATTCGCAACTGATATTCCATTGTTTTGAAAACCGACAGTTCTAAAGGAATTGCCACCTGCACTTGCTGCGGCACCAGCTCCTCTGGTTAACAAATTCGATGCATCCATGTTGGCATCATAAATTTCTGCAGTTGATGTTGCAAGTGCAGTTTCACCTGTAAGATCCCACGCCGCAATCTGCCCCATTCCTAGAGAGGAATTTAAGCAGAGAAGAAGTACAGCAAAGAACTTAAGCCACGGATAAAACAAGGAAGTTGTTTTCATGGTTTGATTTGTGTCAAAATTTTTCATGATATATTAGTTTGGTTTTATTTCGAAGTATATAGAGTGAAAAACTTAAAATTAGACTTAGGTAGAAAGCAATAAATTCCCATTCGCTCCATACGGGTAGCGAAGAGGGAACAAAACACATTTTGGATGTGATAAAAGTGATACAAGGTTGTTTAGTTTTGGGCCGGTATATGAAATGTCAATTGGAAAAAAGAAATCCTTGAATAGACAAGGAAAAACTTTAACCAATGTTGACAATTCCATGCAATTTAGATATCTATATCTTGCCAAGCAAGAGATAATTTTCAACCTGATTGAAATCATCCCAACAAAAACAATTTAAACTTGATAATCAATTACATAATTAAGAAAACAATTTTTAACAAATTGTTATTTTTACTACTTTTCTTGACTTTTAAACAAATAATGGGGCACATCTTAAAAATCAAATATTCTTAAAATCACTTTGCTTAGCACTTTATAATTTCAAAAACGAAAATCCTGCATTTGAATACTGCTTTAGAATGATGGGCAAGACCTCTAGCATTCGCGGAGAAGCTTTCAAGCTATCGTGAAAAACAATGATAGATCCGTTGACCGCGTTCTCCAATACATTTTTTAAAACCTGTTCTGCCGACACCTTCTCATCAAAGTCACAACTGATCACATCCCACATGATGATTTGGTATTTATTTCGTAACGCGAATAAGGTGCGTGGAGTCAACTTCCCATAAGGTGGACGAAATAGATTGGAGTCAATTACTTTTTTGGCTTCCTCCACATCCTTCAAATAAAAATCATATTTCACTTTCCAACTACTCGGATGAGTGTTGGTATGATTGCCAACGGTGTGTCCATCTGCAAGAATTCTTTTATAAATCTCGGGGTGCTTTTTAACGTTTTCGCCGATGCAAAAAAAGGTAGCTGTTGCTTTATATAAAGCTAAAAGATCCAACACCGAAGTAGTTACTTCCGGTGTTGGACCATCGTCAAATGTTAGATATAAAATCTTTTCTTTGGTCGGTTTATTCCACACCACTCCGGGGTATAAAAAACGGAGATATGTGGGTGGTCGAACCATTTTTTTAATTCAGAATGCAGAATTATGAATTCAGAATCCCCCCGCCCCCTTTTTTTAATGCATTCCCGATATCTATCGGGATATGAATTATGAATGCAGAATTTCCCCAGCCCCAATTTTTTTAATGCAGTCCCGATAGCTATCGGGATATGAATTCAATCGAAGAAAGACTAATTTCTAATTCGAAGAATGGTTATTTTTTCAAAGGAAACTCCATAATTCTGAATTCTGCATTCATAATTCTGAATTATCTAGTGTACACCTCTTCCAACTTCTTAAACCTTGGTTCGAGTTGTTTCACAATATCATCTTGCCCAGCTGCTTTTGACATACGTATTAACTCAGAGAAGATAGCCATGGCCTGATTCATTTCTTTGTCGACGAACTTCAAATATTGCGTTCCTTTTAAGAGAAATAATATTGTAAGTCATCTTCATAAATATCAGCCATACGAAGTGTGATCGCTCTACCCATATCCATCGCATGTTTACGTCGTGCTTCAGGTAATTCAATGGTATTGCTTGTTAGACTTCCATCTGGACCAATGGCGGGCTTACTGATTCCCTTAGCAGCTGTAAAATATTGCTCAATAGGACGTAACATCATTACATTATAAGGAACCGTCTTGTCAGGGATTTCCTGATTCATCTTATCCAACACCGTAATACTTGAATCCAATTTACCTTCTGCAAGTAATCCATCCGTTAAACGCGAAAAATTATTTCTGAAATTCATGGTCATGTTCAAATTATTTTGATCGAGGTATACATCTTCCCGATTCATATTTCCCCACAAAAACTTACCCATCATATTTTGATACATACTTTTAGGATCCACACGACCTGTTTGACCGGATGCATCTGCATTCGTACGAATTGGAACAAAGCGATAAGCCAATCCTTCCAACTGGAAGTAAGGCTCCAAACTTAAGTAGCTATCATTCCCTACTGTCACTGCAAAATAAATGGGGCGTGTCCAGTCGTTGTTTGCAATCAAATCTAAGATCATTAAATCCGCTTTCATCAAATACGAGCGATCAATATCCCAGAAAATAGTATCAACAATCTTATCCGCATCTTCAGGTCTTACCACACCATTTTTCAATACAGCTTCTTTATCTACCTTAATAAACAACTTTTTTGTAGGTAAGTAATTCAACGAGGATCCACCTTGCGTGCGCACTTTGCTTCTGGACTTTCGCTTTTGATGAATTCCATTACTTCCTTGGCATCGGTATATCCGGGGATTTGTCGATCGTAGAATGGAACATAATCACGTGTACCTTGCACATACTTTTCACGAGTTAGCGAGAACGGCACAGCATCACTTTGATAAGCTTTACGTTTCATCTGATCGATGTACCAATCTGTATTCAATAAACTCAAGTTCACGACGCGTGCATCTGTTCGAACATTTTCTACATCTTGAGCATACCATAATGGGAACGTATCGTTATCACCATTCGTAAAGATGATCGCATTGGGTGCGGTACTTTGTAAATAATTCCATGCAATATCACGGGACGTTAAGCGGTGCGAACGATCATGATCATCCCAACCTTCCTTCGCCATAATTCCAGGAACTGCGACTAAGCAAACCAATGTCGTTAATGCACCGGCCACGGGCATCGACATTTTTTTCTTTCTAAGTTTATCTGCTAAGGCGGCGACTCCCAATCCAATCCAAATAGCAAAAGTATAGAACGAAGCAGCGTATGCATAATCACGTTCACGTGGCTGATAAGGGTACTGATTCAGGTATAATACAATGGCCATTCCAGTAAAGAAGTACAACAACATTACGGTCCACGCATCGTGGCTATCTCGACGATAATGCCAAATCATTCCAATTAACCCGAGAATAAAAGGAAGAAAATAAAAACAATTTCTTGCTTTATTTTCAGCCATGCCCTTCGATAATTTATCCTGTGGACCAAGTCGCATCGCATCAATGGCTTTAATACCACTCAGCCAATTTCCTTTTGTGATACCGCCATGCCCTTGCAAATCATTTTGTCGGCCAGCAAAATTCCACATAAAATAGCGCCAATACATATGTATCACCTGATAATTCCAGAAGAATTTTAAGTTTTGAGCAAAGGTGGGTTTTTGATCACCTTTGATTCCAGCCCATTCTTTATACGCTCCAATATGACTTTCCTGAGCACTGTACATACGAGGGAAAATTGTGCTATACGCAGGATCGTAAACCGGCGTAATTTTACGAGTGGTCTCAATGTATTTATCTTCTCCCTTTGTGTACTGCATGGCGCCTTCCTCCAAATCGGTTTGACGCGCATTATAATATTGACCGAAGAATAGCGGGCGATCGCCGTATTGTTCACGATTAATATATCCCAATAAATTAAATGCATTTTCCGGATCATTTTCATCCATCGGAGGATTTGCCGCCGAACGAATAACAATCATCGAATAAGAAGAATATCCCACTAAAATAAATGCGACACAAAGCAATGATAAATTCCACAAAGGCATATTGCGTTTATACGTATAATTCAATCCATACGCGACTCCTCCAATAATGATCAAGAAAAATGTAATGAACCCTGACCAGAAAGGTAGTCCCATTCCATTCACAAAAAACAATTCAAATTTAGAAGCGAGTTTTACAAATCCGGAAATAATACCATACTGTACAAATCCAAGTATTGCAACACCGGCAATAGCTGTTTTGATCACACCTGTTCTGGTCGGTTTGAATTTTCTGAAATAATAAATGAACGCCAATGCTGGTATCGTCAATAAATTCAATAAGTGAATACCGATAGACAATCCCATCAAATAAGCGATGAGGATAATCCAACGATTCGCATGCTTTTCATCGGCAACGGATTCCCACTTAAACATAGCCCAGAAAACAATAGCAGTAAAAAAAGAAGAGGAGGCATAAACCTCACCTTCAACCGCTGAGAACCAAAATGAATCCCTAAATGTATAAGCTAAAAGCTCCAACAAAGCCCGCCCCCATAATTGCAATGATACTTCCACCTTCAGATTCTTGATTTGGAGCTAGAATTTTCTTTGTTAATATGGTAATCGTCCAAAACAAAAAGAGAATAGTGCCCGCACTCATTAAGGCGCTTAGGATATTTATCATTACCGAAACTTGGGTAAGATCGCTTCCAGCAAACAAACTCATCACCCTTCCCATCATCATAAAGAGCGGAGCTCCTGGAGGATGTCCTACTTGTAATTTAAAGGAAGAAGCGATAAATTCTCCACAGTCCCAAAAGCTTCCGGTAGGCTCAATGGTACTGATATACACGAAGGAAGATATGGCGAAGATGATCCAGCCACATAAATTGTTGATAAAGCGATAGTTCTGCATAGTCTTTAGACAATCTGGCGAAGTTAGAAAATAATAAGATTATACACAGATTTTAACATGAATTAAACAATCATTTAACCCTAATACTTATCTTTTCAAAACAATGTTTAAATCAATCCCAAAGGATAAAGTCATTCTGGGAATTTCTCCTCCTTTCAACTCCATCCACTTCAACTTAGAAAACACTATTTATTATTACTTAAAAAAAGTTGATCCACATAAATATATGATTCGCCCAAAAATGATAAATTTTTAATCATTTAGTTACATGAAATGCCAGGGGATTGTTATACCTTAGCACCAATGTTAAACTGGGGCAAATCTGCGCTTATCCTAATCTTTTTCGTTTGTAGCGGACTATTTGTCAACGCACAAACAAATCCGGCTCCTTTCAATTTGGGTGGAGGAAATTATTTCATGGGTACGTGGCTGAGCACACAAGCTGCAGGAACGTATCCTGCTAATATGTATTTCCATACTTGTGCTCGTGACTCCAATCCATTGTTAGGAGATCCCACAACAGCAAATTATGCTGGGGCTTATAACTTAGGTTCTGGAAATCGATTCGCAGGTTTAGGGGCTTCAGGTTATTCACAATTTAATTATTCGAAGACGCCCAATACAATTGGAGCTTCTGTTTTAGGGTTAAATTCAACGGGAAGAACTGATTTAATTGTTACATGGACTTCGAGAACATGGGCGGCGGGTAATGCTTACAATATACGTTTACAATATCGCATTTCAACTGCTTCGCCATGGCTAGACGTTCCTGGCCCTGTTGAATACGTTTACACGGGCACACTTCCTAATTTGCAAACCATTTCAGTTAATTTATCTACAGCAACTGCGAACGCTGTTGATAATCGAGCGAATATGCAGGTTAGATGGAAATATTATTATGTGAGTGGTTTTGGAAATAATTCTTGTAATCTTTCCATTGACGATATTACGGTTTCGAGTTTAGCATTGGTTGGAGATAATATATCCACGGGTGTTATTGGTGGATCTCCATTTTGTGTATCTGCTTCTACTTCAGGGTCAGTTACTGTACCTTTCACGTATGCCTCCGCGGCTAATTTCCTGCTGGAGCATGTACTTTTCTGCTGAATTAAGTAATTCGGCAGGACAATTTTATCACCTACTGTTATTGGAACAGTAGTATCAAATGCCAGTGGTGCACAAAGTATTATTTGCACATTACCACCTGGATTAGGGACCGGAACAGCATATAGAATTCGCGTTACTTCAGATGTGCCCGCGGTTACAGGAGTTGACAACGGGAGCGATTTAACTATTTATTTATCTCCGTTTAATGTAACATCTCCCGGAGCCAATTGCATTAATTTAGGGTCTAACATTTCCTGGGTGCTGCCTGTAGGTTGTTATAATGAGATTATGGTAGTAGCGCAACCGTTAGTTCCATTTACGATCAATCCATCTGGAAATGGAAGTGCTTATACTGCAAATGCTACTTATGGATCGGGAACTGCATATGAAAGTGGATTTGTGGTTTACAAAGGCCCAGGAACCAATGTTACCATTAGTAACTTAGCCAACGCAACACTTTATTATTTTAAAATTTTTGTGCGATATGGAAACGAATGGAGCAGTGGAGAAGAAATTTCTTGCTCTCCTGGTGCGGGTACATTATTAAAACGCGGTGATTTTTTAGTGGTTGGTGTAAATGCAACGAATTCATGTGGTGCAGGTCCTGGAACAGGAGTTTCTGCTGATGAAATTAGCTTCGTTTGTTTCCGTGATATTACCGTAGGTACCACATTAGACATCACGGATAACGGATACAATCGGTCTGCAGGCTTTCCTGGAAGATGGGGTGATACAGAAGGAGTTGTTCGACTAACAAGAACAGGAGGAACTATTTTTGCAGGTACTATTATGACCATTCGTTTTGATGCAAGTGGAAATGGATTTGCTATTTCTCCTGACGCAAATTGGACATTTACAAATTTAAATGCCGGCGGAGTTTTCAATTTGAATTCTGGCGGGGATCAATTTCACTTTATGCAAGGTGGGAACTGGATCAATGGCGGCGGTGCTCACGATGGTATTTATACGGGTACTGTTTTGTTTGGTTTTAATACCGGAACAACTTGGACTGATTACGCAAACTCATCACAGCAATCAGGATTATATCCTAAATTAGATTGTTATGTGATTCTTCCGGCTACTGGATCCGATTATATTAAATACACAGGTAATTTAGCAACACTACGCACACAACGTGCTTGGGTAGATCAAATTAATACAGTTACTAATTGGACTTCTTATCCTGGAAATTGTGCAGGTTATAATGCTGCCATACCACAATACCCTCTCGGTGCTTCGATCACTATTGTAGCAGGAGGTTACCAACGCGGGAAGTGGGTAGGTGTAAAAATACGGATTGGTACATATGTACCAATTGGGAAGATTTTGTGGTTCCTGACTCCACCACGGATGTGTTAATTCCATCAAGCGGTGTTACTTTTAATTGTCGCCTTCGAGTAGACTCCGTACATGCTTGCCGAGATTTAACTATTCAAGGTTATAAATTAATTGGAGCGGATACTAACGTTCGCGTGCTTCGAGTTTTAGGCAACTTAAATATAACAGGTGGTGAATTGGATTTCAGTGATAACAATCCGAATACAAAAGATGGTGTTATCCAACCAAAGGAAATTGGACTAACTTTAATGAAGCTGCATTCCGAGAAGGAAACAGCAGAGTTTATATGATAGGTACATCCTTACAAGCTATTAATAATCCAGTAAAGGAAGTTTTTTACAGATTAGACATTGATAATTTGGCGGGAATTAGTGGTGGAACTAATATTCAAGTTGATAATATTCTCACTTTAACCAATGGACTAATTAATACTGGATCTAATGAAGTTTATACAACTTCTACTGCAGTAACCTCCATATCTGGTTATGGTCTTAGTCGATATATTAATGGAAAACTGAGAAGACAAATTGCAATTAGCGGCAATTATGATTTCCCGGTTGGCTCAACCAGCAATTACGAACTTGCTAATTTAAATATCGCAAGTCAAGTTGGAATGGCGAACATCATCGTCGACTTCGACGCTCCATCTCCTGGTGCTGCTCCCAATCCGGCACTTTGTTTTGTGAATGGAAGTCCAATAGTAAATAAACTAGACGCTGGAAGTTGGAGTATTGTTCCCAACACGGTTCCTACGGCGATGAATTTATCTTTAACATTGAGAGAAAGAGGACATACTAATTCAGTAGCACCGGCTTCTCGTTATGGAATCATTCGAAGAGACGATGCTTCAAGTGATTGGTTGGGTGCACCGTTCGGCACACACTCTAACGGCACACAGTCGGAAGCGGGCGGTACAGCAACCGCCGTAAGAACAGGAATTACCACCACAACTTTTTGGGGCGATTTTGCTATTGGTTTTGGAAATGCTCCTTTACCTGTTGAATGGCTTTCTTTTGATGCAAAACCTATTTCATCGAATGTTTTGCTACAGTGGAGAACAGCCAGTGAAAATGGAAATGATTATTTCAATGTAGAGCGCAGTAGAGACGGATCTTCCTTTGAAACCATAGGACAAGTACCAGGAAATGGAAGTACAAGTTCCATCAGTTCTTACACATTCACCGACTACAATCCAAACAAAGGCATTCTTTATTACCGTTTACGTCAGGTTGATTTTGACGGACAATTTGACTTCAGTCCTATTGTCCCCGTTCGTATAGGCGATGACGTTAGTATAACGCAACTCTTTCCAAATCCGATTCATGATCAAGCATGGTTAATGCTTTATGCAAATGAGTCAAGTGAGGTAGTTCTAGAAATCATGAATACAGAAGGACAAATTATATTATCAAAAGCAATTTCTTTACAAGAAGGAAATAATAGTGTTTCCTTGCAACTTGGTTTACTTCCCGAAGGCGTTTACTTTTTACGTTATGGTGTTGATGTGATTAAACTTGTAAAATATTAATTTAATAGGTCACTTAAACCACGACTACCTTTCTAATAATTTTTCTTCCATCTTCCAAAACTAAAGTGAGTATATAAAACCCAGAAGGCATTCCAATGATTTCGAATTGATTTTTGTTTTGAACTATATCTGTTCTTTCCATTTGTCCATTCAAATTATGCAGCACCCAATGTTCAATATTTTTGGTTGAACTCAATTCTACTTGTACATTTCCTTTGAGGGATTTGGATGAATGTTGATGATCATTTCCTTTGATGGAAGTGTTGAGATAGAAGTTAACAATGGAAACTATAGATCAATCTAACTGCAAAGTCATCATTTTATCATGAGTGCAATTAAAAAATGACACACTTAATTTACACTCGCAAATGGGAGTGTAAATTAAAGCACTTTCTTCTTGTTTTTTACTTTTATTCCCTTACTTTTGATATACACTTATAAACCTACTATTATGTTTACTTCCTACATTTCAAGGGCTAATTGCTCCCGTTTAATTGCTTTTAGCGTTTACTTTGTTTTTTCTACCCTGAACCTAAAGGCACAAATCACTCCCTCCTTCGGTTCAATCAACCATCCTATACCAAATGATATTTTTGGATTTAATGGGGCAAATACGATAAGAGTAAGTCAAAGTTGGAATGATATACTTCACAATAATGATGCGGAAACTCGGTTGCAGGAATTAAATGCAAGAGTCCTGCGATATCCCGGTGGAACTTTAGGTAATTATTGGGATTGGCGAAAGGGCTGGTTTTTGAGTAGTCATGATTTACGGAATGGAATTTTATTGCCTGAAAAATATGAACCTACTCCCCTGGCACAATACTTAATTTTGATGATCGTTTAGAAACATTTATCAAATGTTTATCCCATTCGCACGCAAAACCCATGTGACAAATGAATGTATTAACATCTGATATCAATTATCAATTGGCAACTTTATATGCTTCTAAAGTTGCAGGTGTAAAATCAGAATATGTTGAATTGGGAAATGAGTTTTATCTCGGTGATACTGATAACCGTTTAGTTTTTCCAAACGTAGATCATTACGCAGAAAAGGCAATGGAATGGTCAAGTCGTATCAAGAGGATACCGCCCTTTTCTACTACTAAAATTGCAGCTTTAGGTTCTGAAAGTGATGTTGAATCACAACCCGGAAGACGTAGATTATGGCTAAACCGATTGTTAGAAACTATCAATGGAAATACAGACATTGAAGCCATAACCTTACACCCGTATTTTAAGGCAAAATTTGCCGCAAACGAAAATCAAGCTTGTCCTATTATTGCCGGAATTCCTATCCCTGAAGCTGACGTTAGAAGTGCTTTTGCAAATATTATTCGCGATAGTAGAGAACTTGTTAACGATGAAATAGCGCAAATCGCTAATACGGGTAGGGAAACTTGGATCACAGAATTTAATTTATTCGACACCAAACATGCTGTGCACGGCACTTGGTTTCATGGGTTGTTTACTAGTTCTATGCTACTTACTTATTTGGAAGGAAGCAACGTTACGAAGATTTTGCCTCACACCATGTCTGGAGATGGAATTTTTTCAGGAATATACTCAAATGGAACAGGCTTAAATTTTGGTCTAAATGCTGGTGGATTTTTGGGACCGGGATATTGCACTTCACCGATACCTACTACGGACGCTTGGGAGTTAACTGCTCTCGGTAATGCTGTGGCGCTAATCACAACTGCAGCCAATGGTGCTTCCGAAGTAAGAAATGTAGATTTTCCAACAGCGGAGCATTACCGTTGGACGCTTCCGTAAATTCGGATATTTACGAATTAAGTGGATGGTATTTTCATAGAGATATTGGAAGTGGCGATTTTATTTTGGTGAATTATGATGACAATCCAATTCCAGTAAATTTAGATCCCATTCTAAATAGTAATAACACACCGTTTTCTTCCCTCAATTTCTTTTTCAAATGGCAATCGATGAGCGCGGGAATATGGGAATATGCGAAAGGAAATGCCATTAGCACAGACGATCCTGCCGATAATGAAATTACTTTAACGCCACTTGTTATTTTACCTGGCACAACAATAGATCTACCCCCTTACAGCATTACTCGCATTTCTATTAACTCTAATACTCCAATTGCTCGTGTAGATTTAAACAATACAGAATTTTGTTGCCATGAAATGTTAAATGTTCGTGCTTCAAATATAGACTGGAGCGAAGGATATTATTGGAGTATTAATAATGAGATTGTTGAAATTAATGATAATCCTTTTTATGTTGAAATTCCGGAATTAGCCTCTACTCAAAATCAAAATATTAAATTGCATGATTACCTTGGCAATGTTGTATGGACATCCGATTTTTTAGTCAATAGATGCCCAACATCGATTTCAATTGCCACTAATTTAGATGAATTTTGTCCGGGTGATCAAATTCATTTGACTTCATCTGCTTCGGCCACGTTTTCCAATCCTTGGCAATATCATTGGACACCTACTATCCCCATCCTAAATGGTGATGTGAATTTAAAAGATGTGTATGCAAACCCCACGCACAACACTATGTTTAGACAATATATACATGATGGAACTTGCTGGTTGGCGTCAAATGATTTAGTAGTTGAAAGTGAAAACCCGGAACCGTTTTTTTCAAGTGATGAATTACTTGTATGCAATACTGCTGCAGCAAAAACTGTTGAACTAGTAGTAAAGTTGGCAAATGAACTTTCTGGCAGCACCTATACTTACGACTGGAAAGATGAAAATGGAACAACAGTTTCTACTTTAAATTCATGTTCAATTAATCACACCAGTGAAGACCAAAAATATACGGTTACAGTAACTTCTCATCCCAGCCTATGTTTTGGAACCGCTTCCATACAAGTTTGGGGAGTTGATTGTTGTCAGCCTATTTCACCCTTAAATTCAGATCTGGATTTAACTAGCATGAATTCACCACCAATAATTACGGATATAGTGGATTTGGATGATGAATTAGATTCGCAATGGAGCACAATTCCAGTAGGAGTAATTTATAATCCAGGTAATACCGTAGAAATAGATTGCTCCCCTGGAAACGACATCACCGATGTTTACATCAACCGAAAATTAAATGTTGACCTTAGAACAACTCTTATTGGTTGTACTTTGCATCTTGGAGAAGAAGCTGAAATAAATTTAGATGGGGCAAGTGATCTTGTTTTGGTCGGATGTTCATTAATCACTTGCAATAATAGTGTATACACATGGAGAGGAATGACCGCATCTGGACAAAACCAAATGATAGTAACAATTCCAAATGGATCAGTTGAAACTTATATAAGTAATGCCGAAAAGGCCATTGACTTAAGCGATAAGGCAGAATTTCTTATTGTGGCAACGGATTTCTTTAACAACCTTACTGCAGTTAACCTGCACGATTATCCATCTACCATTAAGGCGGGCGTTGGTAATTTTACGTACAATGGTACTACTTATAAATTAAATAATATTTATAGCAATAATTTTAACTCTTACAGCATCAGCAATTGGCCCACTGGCTTCTCAAACAAAGGATTCTTAAATTCTCAATACGCTATTTCATGCAGTTGGATAGAAGGTTTACAAATAGGGAAAGTTTCAAATGGGAATACTTTTAAAAATAGCGCAGTCGGAATTAATTTAATAAACTCAAGCGCCACAATAATTAGCAATACGTTTAGTGAAATGTATCAACCACATTTAAATAAAAAAATAAGTGGAGTGGGTATCTATAGCACAGAGGGCGACTTACTCAATGATGTGAATGTAATCATTGGAGATATATCCATCCCAAATTCTGGAAACGTTTTTAATGACGTTAACAATTCTATAGTAATTAAAGATGGTGGCAAATACAAAATTTCCAGTAACGATTTTTGGGGAGCAAACCTAGGGCAAAACTTTTTTGATGTTAGAATGTATGAAATTACAGGCGCCGATATTGAAATCACAAACAACGAGTTTCATAATGTTCAAACAGGAATTTATGGGTACAATATTTATCCCGGTTCAAAGCTGGATATTGTAGGAAACCATTTCACCGATCCTGAACCTACCGTAGGCAATCCTAACTTCCGTCATACTGCAATAACATTGCAGAACCAACAACAATTTAACAACGAAGAAATTCGAATAATAAGCAATGTTGTCAATAATTTGCGAATAGGTATACATTTAAATAATACCAGCGGGGCCTTTGTAATTTCCAATGATGTTAATTTAAATTTTACAACTACCACCGCTTTAACCGACCCCATACCGGTATTTTAACCGAGGGTTGTGACGATTTAAATATCATCGAAAATGATATCATGAATAGTAATTATGCAGCAGACAGAGATGATATGTTGCGAGGAATTTCAATTGACCAGGGATTACGAAACACATTACGTTGCAACAACCTTATAAACTTAGGCTATTCCCTTAAATTAAACGGAAATTGCAATCCATCTATATTGGAGAAAAACACCTTTACGGCTTACAATGTGGGGGTATATTATGCTTCCGCCAGGTCCGGCAACCAGGGTAATATAAATGAAGCACAAGACAATGTTTGGATTCCTCCTGCTGGGGTTACAACTAATTTAAAAGTTGATGGCTCATCACAATTCCCTGATGAATGGTATCATTGGGGAGCTACTCAGGGAACCGGAAATAATTTTTCTCCATGGCCCCATAAACCAAATTTAATAAGCCCGATCGGAAACAATCCCCACAATGATATTGAATGTAATCTTGCTGAGGCCACAGAATATCAAATGGATCGTTTTTTAACGTCCTTAACAGTAGACTCACAATATACAGATACTGACCAACACTATATTATGGCGGAACGCTTGTTTCGGTTAATGCGAAACGACTCTGTTTTTATGGCGATGAATCCTCTATCCTATACACAGCTTTCGGATTTGTATTATACATTTATCAATTCCTCGTCGGAGTATTTAAATAATGTAGAAAATTATTTGAGCCGGCAAAGTAATGATTCAGCAGAGGTTTTATTAGAAGTTGTAGTTGATACAAATCTGATTCAGGAAAGCGATAAATATATTTTTGAAACGATTTGTAAAGTCAATAATAAAAATTCTTTGTTGGTTATAGACTCACTTTATCTTACGCAGCTTGCACATTCCTATTCCTACCGTGTGGGAAGGGCAACTTTTAGCGCCAGCGCCTTAACATTTACGGAGCGAAAGCCAACCGAAACAAGCACTTTGCGTATATTAAATTCAGAACAAGAATCATCAGGTTCTAAAACTAAAATAGAGCCCAACCCTACCGAGCAATGCATTTGGATTACGATTCCCAATGATTCCTACAAAGAGTATTTAGTTATAAATACACAAGGAAAGGAAGTAGGTCGAATAAATGTTCATGATGAAGAAAGAAAATTACGTTATTGTTTCCCTGAAAGTTTGAATGATCCATATCTACTACTTATTGGAAAAGATCAGAATGGAGTGGTGATTGATATTAGCAAAGTAATAATTATAAAATAGGGCTGCATGAAAAAATATTATTTCATACTCCTAATTTCATTTTTTAATTATGAGTTTTGCCCTGCACAATCCCGCAACACCATATGGTGCTTTGGTGATTCTGCAGGAATTGATTTTACCATTCCTTCTAGTCCACAACCTTATTCTTCAGCCATGCGAAGTCGAGGCACAGCAGTGTCAATTTGCGATACCCTAGGGCAATTGTTATTTTATGCTCATACTGGTGACACAAGTAATAATGGTACGAATACTAGAGGTAATATATTGAATAAAGATCATCAAATAATGGAAAATGGAGATTCTATTGTTGGGATTTCCTGGTATCAAGAAATGGTGATTATTCCTATGCCCGGAGATTCCCATAAGTACTATCTCTTTGCACAAGATGTAACATTGACCTATGGAATTTATTTTTCAATTATTGATATGAGTTTGAATAATGGATTAGGTAAAGTAATCCTTAAAAACCAACAAATTTTAAATATTCGAATGGCAGATTGTATCACTGCCAATAAGCATGGCAATGGTCGAGATTGGTGGTTGTACTCTATACTAGGGAATGGCAACCTTGTTAGCACCCCATTATATACTTATCTAATAACACCTGCGGGAATTTTATTAGATACACTTCAGGATCCCGGTTTTATTTCACTAGGAGGATTCGTTGAATTCCGCTGGAACAAGCAAGGAAATAAAATGGCGTATGTAAATTACAGTGGGCTCATCCAGGTTTTTTGATTACGATCGCTGCTCTGGGCTACTTTCTAATCCTATTACACTTGATACCATGCGACCCAGTTCGCCATTGCCCGGGTATTGGGCTTGCGAGTTTTCTGCAAATGGGAGATATTTATATATAACAAGCGCCCCGATACTTCGAATTTATTTGTTGTTGATTTATTGGATACAAATTATACAATAACAAATATTTGGAGTCTTAACACCCCTCAATATTATATTGGAGATCTTAGAAGAGGACCGGATGATAAAATTTATGTAACCGGTACTTACTTTGATGGTTTTACTTTTCCTTATCCTTATCCTGACTCTGTTTATAATCAATATAACATGAATCTTGGTGTTATTCATTTTCCTGATAGCGGTGCAGCTGCTTGTAATTTTACTCCCTATAGCTTTTACCTTGGCGGCAAACGTACCTATTGGGGATTGCCAAACAATCCCAATTACGATATGGGCGCGGTGCTAGGTAGTCCTTGCGATACGTTAACAGTTGGTATTGGAGATATACCCACCGAAAATAAAGTTGCGTTTCAGGCATGGTTTAATCCTGCATGGAATCTTATTCATGTAAACGCATCGCAATTAAAAAAGGCAAAGAAGGTGTAATTCGTTTGCTGGATTTAAATGGAAGAACACTGTTTGAAAAAAAGGTTGATGCGATTCAAGGAGGTTATTACACCAGCGAAATTTACATGCATGCATTTTCATCTGGAATTTATTTTGTGCAATTAATTACCGATAAGGAACAGGTGGCGGGGAAGGTGATGAAAAAATGAATTAACCCATTCGTTCTAGATGTATTAATATTCTAAACAATAATTGAATTTGAAAAAGCAATTCAGAAATTAAATATTATAGTTTTAATTGTTTCTATAGAGCAAGCAAAAACAATAATGCAGTATTAATAAGTATAGCCGTCTTGCTCCATGTCGCAATTGAATTCCTTGTTTTAACCTCCACAAAATAGCTTCCGTTATAAAATCCGCCCGGTATTGCACATACACTACTTCCATCTTTCAGAAGCACGCACTTCGTTTCGTGTAATACAGCATAAGGTGCAATCGGTTGATGCAATTTTAGTGTGATCGTATCACATGCGCTAGTGTCGGAACTTATATTCGACAAATATAATGTGGGTACCATTTGCTGTGCATTGAGATATAATCCCTCCACAAATAACTTCATTGGGAAATTAAATGTATTTACTAAAAAATTAGTGGGCGAAAGAACACTATCACATGCGGTGATAATATTTATTTTCCCATTAGTAGCCAATTGTGGAACAGCGGCTTTAATTTGTGTTGCACTAATTACTCTAAATCCGGTTAAGATTCCATTAAATCTAACTTTAGAAGCACCGATAAAATTAGTTCCTGTTATTGTTATAGAATCTCCTGCCAAACCAATGACCGGAAGAAATGAACTAATACTAAGAGTATTTCTAGATATCGTTAAATCTATACCATTGTCGTCGCCAATATCTGCAAAATTGGAACTAACAATTCGGATTCGATATCCGGTTCCTGCTGCTTGTCCTGAAGGTATAGTTCCATTGAGCGTTCCGCTGGTAGCAGTACTGGTTAACGTTCCTAAGCTCACGGGCGAAGAAAACGAACCCGCTGCATTGCTCAATTGAATTGAAAAAACATTTCCAGCATTTAAAGTAAGTGCTACCGATTGGTAGTTAACAGTAATAGACGAACCCGCACAAAAAGCTGTTACCCCTCCCACGATTGTAGGCTTAATACTATCAGGAGTATATTGCCACATGTCGGATTTAAAAGTAAACACTTCATCAATTCCATTAGCAGCTTGAGATACTTGCATTCCACCGATCACATAGCCATAACCGTTAGTCCCTAATCCCACACAGCCTTCACGTCCAGCTGTGAATGGCAACGTTGCTTTTTGAACCCAGGTATTTGCATTTGGATCGAATTCATAAAAATCTTTTTTAAACGCCGCTGTATCGAGATATCCAGTTTGTAAATATCCACAAGCATAATATCCTTTATTTCCAATAGCAAATGCAGCTCCTGCATTTCGAGTATTGATATTAAGGTTTGCTTTTGCTGTCCATGCATTTGACGATGGATTGTACTCATAACATTGGGCAGGATTAGTTCCTAACGTTGAGCCGGCTACTACATATCCTTTTCCGTTGATGGTAAAGGCTCCTGCATTAAATCGTCCCGCAAAATTAACGGGTGCTGAAGTTTTCGTGACCCATGAATTTGAACTTGGTATGAATTCATACCAATCGTTATAATAATTACTGATAGGTGCAACACCAAATCCGTAATACCCTCTGTTATCAATAGTAAGTGCTACTCCACCTAAACGCGAAGGGCCTGTAAAATTCGCTACTTGCGTCCATACACCTCCATTTGGATTATATGACCAACACGAATTATATACGGTTTGTGTTTGATCGGATCCGCCCACTAAATACAAAATACTATCCACTGTAAAAGAACTCGCGCTATATCGATTCAATGAAAACGAATCTTTGGCTGTCCAAATTTCTGTTGCTGGATCATACAACCAAGTATCGCGTCTGAACTTACCGAACAAAGTTCCTACATTCAAATAATTGTAATCGCCATAAACTCCAGGGCCAATCCATAATTTATCATTTACTACACTGGCGCACATTCGGGATCGGGCAGTAGCTTTTGGTGAAATCAACTGCGTCCAAGTATTCGTGAGTGAATTATATTTAATAAAAGAATTATCAATTGCATTTCCATTTTGAACTCCTGTGAGAATATAGCCTTCATTATTGAGTGTAAAAAGAAGCGGATAAACTTAACGTGAAAGGCGCCGATGTTTTTTGCGTCCAAACATCGGTTACATTATTGTACTCATAGCAATCGCTGTAATAAAAGCTCGGACCGTTATCATTTCCTCCTACCACATACCCTTTCCCGTTTAAGGTAAACCCATTGGCGAAGATGCGAGCAGGAGCGGAAACAGGAAGCGATGCTTTAATGGTCCAAACATTCGCAGTAGTATCATACTCGAGTAAATCTTTGGATGGTGCATTCAAAGCACTTTTATATCCACACGTTACATATCCTTTTGCGCCGATGCTAAAACCAGCAGCTCCATAGCGTGCTTGTGTACTGGTCAATGATGCTTTTTGCAACCAGGTATTTGTTGTTGGATCATATCTCCAGAAATCAAATCGAATCAATGGTGTATTATCCGATCTTCCAGCTCCTACAAAAGCTACATTTCCAATTACAAAGGAGAACGGACTGTATCTACCTGAAGAACCCATATCAGCCTTTTGTGTCCAAACATTTGTAATCGGATTATACTCCCAAAGATCTTTAAGATAAACGTTAGTACTGTTATTTGTTTGAACATAACCCATCCCTACATAACCTTTTCCATTCACCGAAAAAGAAACCGGACCTGTTCTTCCACTTACCCCACAATCCGCTACTCGATCCTATGCATTCCTTGCAGGGGTAAATCGATGCGCATCATTTAAAGAATTGGTAAAATTTTGACGACCAACACCATTACCTCCAACGACATACCCTTGACCATTAATGTCAAAGCCGGTGGCAAGTGTGCGTTCTACATAATCTGAATGACCAATAGAAGGTTTTTGAGTCCATATTCCCTGAGCACTAACTCCTGATTTCATCAATAAAAAGATACCGATGACGAATAGTATTTTTCTCATGCTAATAGAATTCAGATTGCAATTTAATATTTATAATTCAATCAACAAAGGCCTTTTTGGCTACCCGGCTAATTCTCCAGATTCAATCACTTATTCCGGAATAAATTTTCATATCTGATCCAGGTAATATAAGTATGAGGCCTCAATCACCTTAAAGTATTGAATGGGATGAATAAAGAATATAAAAAAACATCATAAAAAAAGCCGATCCTTTTCAGAATCGGCTTTCTTATAATAATATTATTTTCTTATCCGTTCAATGCTTCCGCTCCGGCAACGATCTCAAGGATTTCATTGGTAATAGCTGCTTGACGTGCTTTGTTATACGATAGTCGAAGTTCCTTTAACATCTCTCCGGCATTATCGGTAGCTTTGTTCATGGCTGTCATTCGTGCACCATGTTCAGAAGCATGTGAATCCAGAAGCGCTTTGAACAACTGTGTCTTCACCGATTTCGGAATTAACTCCAATACAATCTCCCCTTGTGAAGGCTCGTAGATGTAATCGTTCTTCTTTGTATTCTCTGTTGCTGCCGGCGGAATCAAGGGCAACAACTGTTCGTTGATTACATATTGAACTGCTGCATTCTTAAACTGGTTGTACACTACAATAACACGATCATATTTTGCAGCTGCGAAATCACTCATAATGCTTTCTGCAATTTTCGAGGCATTGTTAAATGTAAGGTCGGCATAAATATCATTATGATTTCCTAAGTACACATTCGGGTTCTTAGAATAAAAATCCGAAGCTTTTTTCCCGATACATAAAATATTTACGTTACCCGCCTTCATCTGTGCATTGTACTCATTCGCTAAAAGTGAATTAATAGCACGCATGATGTTTGTATTAAAAGCACCTGCTAATCCACGGTTGGAAGTAACTGCAACGATCAACACTCTCTCTACCGGACGAACTTTCGCAAAGTTTCCACCTTCTCCTTCTTCCATAGAGCCAGAAAGATTGGCAAGAATAGAACCTAATTTATTTGCATAAGGACGTGTGCTTGAATGGCATTCTGTGCACGACGTAATTTCGCTGCACTCACCATCTTCATCGCTTTGGTGATTTGCTGAGTACTGTTTACAGAAACGATTCGGTTTCGAACCTCTTTTAAATTTGCCATCTCTTTTAATTAAGAATTCAAATTATGAATTATGAATTACATTTAATTTTACTTTCTATTAATCCTCGTCTTGGTTAAAATTATTTAACCTCGTTCAGCGCGAAGAGGGGGGAGGTAATTCTGCATTCTGAATTCTGAATTCTGAATTACCTTGAGTTATTTCTCTTCGTTGACTTAATAATACTAACCAACAGTCGAATTAACTCGTCCAAGTCTAACTTCAACGTTGGATCAATTTTCAATATTTTTAAATCTATAAGCGTCAACCAATAATTAGTTTCTTCAGCTTCTTTCAATGCTATACCCAATTTATTTATGAAATCTGCTGTGCTTACAGCACGTTGTGATTCATTAATATTGGCACCAATGCTGGTTCCGCTTCTTACTAATTGACTTGCTAATTGAAAATGCTTCTGTTCTATGATTAATTGATGTAAGTCAAAATTTTAGAAGCAAAATCAAATGATTTGTTAAGAACGATATTATCCCTTTTCATTTTTGAATAGTTTGAAGCAAGGGTTTTGCGAACTATCCGGGGAATTCAGAATTATGAATTCAGAATTCAGAATTCAGAATTATTATTTCTTGGAATATTTTAATTTATTCCTTTTTAGATTATACTTTTAATTACTCTGAAATTCCTAATTCTCCAGCCCGCGAAGCGGAAGTGGGGGGAATTCTGAATTCTTAATTATACCTCACACAGCGAATACGGGGGCGGGGGGCAATTCTGAATTCTTATCCCGATAGCTATCGGGACTGAATTCTGAATTATCCTTACGCAGAATATTTCTTAGTTAGATCTTTCGCTACTCTCTCCAACTCACCCGTCACTTCATCGTTAATCACACCTTTCGCTAATTGATCCAACACATTTTTATGTTGTGAGCGAAGTAAGTTTAAGAAGTCAGCTTCGAAATCTCTGATTTTTCTAACGGGTACGGCTTGGAGAAGACCTTTCGATCCGCAATAGATAATAGCTACTTGCTCTTCTACACGGAAAGGAGAATATTGACCTTGCTTCAGAATTTCTACGTTACGGGATCCTTTGTCGATTACTGCTTTGGTAGCAGCATCTAAATCAGAACCGAACTTAGAAAAAGCTTCTAACTCGCGGTATTGTGCTTGATCTAATTTCAGCGTTCCTGCAACTTTCTTCATCGACTTAATCTGCGCATTACCTCCTACACGTGATACCGAGATACCCACGTTAATCGCAGGACGTACTCCAGAGTTGAACAAGTTCGCCTCTAAGAAAATTTGTCCGTCGGTAATAGAAATTACGTTTGTTGGGATATATGCTGATACGTCACCCGCTTGTGTTTCGATGATCGGAAGTGCCGTCAAAGAACCACCACCTTTTACTTTTGATTTTAAAGAGGCTGGAAGATCATTCATCTGCGCAGCGATGCTGTCCGACTTAATCACTTTTGCAGCACGTTCTAACAAACGACTGTGTAAGTAGAATACGTCTCCTGGATAAGCCTCACGACCTGGAGGACGACGTAATAATAAAGATACCTCACGGTAAGCAACTGCTTGCTTTGATAAATCATCATAAACAACCAATGCTGGACGACCTGTATCACGGAAAAATTCTCCAACAGATGCACCCGCCATTGGCGCGTAGAATTGCATCGGTGCAGAGTCAGAAGCCGTTGCTGCCACCACTACTGTATAAGGCATAGCACCACGCTCTTCTAAAGTTTTTACTACGTTCGCGATGGTAGATCCTTTTTGTCCTACAGCAACGTAGATACAATATACAGGCTCCCCTTTATCGTAAAACTCTTTTTGGTTGATGATTGCATCCAACGCCACCGCAGTCTTACCTGTTTGACGATCGCCGATGATCAACTCACGCTGACCACGACCAATTGGAATCATTGCATCAATTGCTTTGATACCTGTTTGCAATGGCTCCGTTACCGGCTGACGGAAAATTACACCCGGTGCTTTACGCTCCAAAGGCATTTCAAAAAGCTCACCGGTGATTGGTCCTTTACCGTCGATAGGAGTTCCCAGTGTATTGATAACACGACCTAACATTCCATCACCCACATTAATGGATGCGATGTTTCCGGTACGCTTTACCATATCACCTTCTTTAATCGAATTAGAAGATCCAAGTGTTACCACTCCGATATTATCTTCTTCCAAATTCAAAACGATTCCCTTAAGGCCGTTTTCAAACTCGATCAACTCACCGGATTGCACTTTCGTGAGTCCGTAAATACGAGCAATACCATCACCTACTTGAAGTACGGTACCTACTTCTTCCAGTTCAGCTTCTGTTTTAAAGCCTGCCAATTGTTGGCGGAGTATCGCTGAAACTTCGTCGGGTCTTACGTCTACCATTGTAATTTTATATTATTAATGTTTGTTAAATTATTTGTGTTGCATTGACCATTTCACTACAGCCAACAATATTTTAATTTTTAATAGTCTTTCACGTACAAGTTAATATTGTATTCGCGCTTCAACATTGTAATTTTCCTGCTGATGCTCGTATCGTGTTGTTCATCACCCACTGTCAAAACAAACCCACCGATTAAAGAGGGATCTACTTCTTCAATCAACTCTACATTATTTCCTTTTGATTTTTTACGATGTTCAAAATCGTTTCACGCATCGAAGCATCTAAAGCAACAGGTGTAGCCACATATGCCGTAACGATTCCTTTGTAATCTTTATAAAATTGAATATAAGCACCTGCAATTCCATTTAAATCACTGGAACGGTTTTTCTCGATCACAATGTTCATGAAAGAATTGGTAAGTTCGTTCACCTTCGTGCTAAATAATGCTTTGATGATTCCCGCCTTCTTATCACCCTGAACGATCGGGTTTTTTAACAACGCCACTAATTCACGGTTTGCAGCACAGGTGTTGTGCAACAATTCCATGTCCTTATAGATCGCTTCGGCAACATTACGCTCAAGGGCCAGTCCGAAGAGGGACTTGGCATAACGGCGGGCTACTTTTGATTCTATCATTTTATTTTTATTCCTAATTACTTGTTTTTATTCATCCTTTGAATTCATCAACAGAATAAAAAACAAGACATTCTAATTCATCTTAACGTCTTTCAACATTTCTTGAACAAGTGCCTTTTGTTGTTCGTCGTTGCTGAGTTTTTGACGAATCATTTTCTCGGCAATTTCAATCGACAAATAAGCTACTTGATTTTTCAAATCTGTGATAGCTGCCATCTTCTCATTGGTGATAGCTTCACGTGCTAAATTGATCAAACGATCGCCCTCCACTTGTGCTTTAGCACGAGATTCGTTGATGATTTGTTCTTTCGTTTCACGCGCTTCACGTAAAATAACATCACGCTCGTTGCGCGCTTCTTGTAAGATGCGTTCATTCTCAGCAGTCATGTTTGCTACTTCTTCTTTCGCTTTCTTCGCTGCATTCAATGCGTCAGTGATAGAAGTTTCGCGTTCTTTCAAAGAACTAAGAATAGGTCCCCACGCAAACTTGCGCATCAAGAACACTACAATCAGAAATGAAATGCTCATCCAGAAGATGAGACCGAATTCGGGTTTTACGAGTTCCATTGTTTGTCAGTATAAATTGTACTGCGAAGGTTGTGACCGAAACAGTATCGTTGAGGTTTCCCTCTATATAGTGAGTAATAATTGTTGAATGAAAACCGGCACCCGACCAATCGTCGTTCTGCCGGTTTTTAATTTTTTACAATCGCTTATTTTGTAAGGATTGCAAGAAGGCCGATAACCATCGCGAAGAAGGCAGCTCCTTCTACAAGGGCAGCAGCAAGAATCATGTTTCCGCGGATGTCGCCAGAAGCTTCTGGTTGACGAGCGATTGATTCAAGAGCAGATCCACCGATACGACCAATACCGATACCGGCACCGATTGCAGCTAAACCAGCTCCAACTGCAGCAAGACCGTAGCCCATTCCGATGTTCTCGGCAGCTGCTTGAAGTAAGATGTTTGATAACATTGTAATTTGTATTTAAGGTAAGTAATAAATTTTCTATTAATGATGATGTTCTTCAATCGCAGCTCCAATATATACAGCACTTAACATGGTGAATACCTAAGCTTGTAAGAAGGCTACTAATAATTCTAATACAGTCATGAAAACCGTAAAGACTAATGTCAATGGCGACACTGCCAAACCAACTCCCATTCCATTTTGTCCAAAGATGAAAATCAAACTAAAGAATGCAAGTGCAATAATATGTCCTGCTGTGATGTTTGCAAAAAGTCGAATCATCAATACGAACGGACGCAAAAAGACTCCTAAAATTTCAATGGGTGTTAACAACACCAACACTCCTTTTGGTACACCGGGCATCATGAAAACGTGTTCCCAGTAATTCTTGTTTGCGTTTACGGTTACGATAACAAATGTGAATACGGCTAAGGTTAATGCAACACTAATGCTTCCTGTTAAGTTTGCACCAAACGGAAACACGGGAATCAATCCCATCAAATTTGCAATCCAAATAAAGAAGAATACCGTTAACAAGTAAGGTAAATATTTTTCGTACTTGTGTCCGATACTTGGTTTAATCAAATCATCTCTCACAAACATAATGATCGGCTCCATCGCATTTTGCAATCCTGTTGGAGCAAGTCCTTTACGCTTACGAGTATAGGCACCTGCAATATTTGTAAAGATTAAGAGCATCAACCCGCAGCAAATAAAAATAGAGGCTACATTTTTAGTGATCGAGATATCAAAAATAGTTGCAGTTACTGCTTCATTAACGGTAGCATGGTGAGCATCCATCTCCCCCATTTCATTTACGGCAACTACTTTTTGACCTTGCAACATATAACCGTTATAAGTTTTATGTCCATGCTCAAAACGAGAACTGCTAAACATCGCCAGTCCACGATCGGAAGAATATAGGATAATTGGAAGCGGAATTTCAGTATGCCCCCACAAATGCCAGCCATGAGCGTCGGCAACGTGCTCCATAATGATTTTTCCTGCATTTAATTTTTTCTTTCCATGACCCTCACCTTCACTAGATTCTGAATGGACAGCAGTTACTGAGGCATCGCCATGCGCATGCTCATCAACGCTAACTGTTTCAGTTGCAGGTAGTTGATTATGGGAAGAATCCTGAGCCACATTGATCGAGAAGATCAGTGTGAACATGGCAAATGTCAGGATCGAGAGTAGTGCTAAACGTTTGTATTTCAACATGATAGGCGTGCCTATGGGTTATTGAGGTCGCAAAGGTAGACAAAAAGCACAAAACAGGAAATGTAAGTATGTAATTATATTGAAAATGAAGGAGAAACGAATTTTGATGGTTTTCTCTAGCATTCATGAAGGCCGATCGAATGGTTGGCAAATCAATTTTCTTTATCAATATTTGATGCTCATCTATCGTAATTGAATTTTAAATACACGCGAGATAAATATCCGAGAATCTTATACTTCGATAGAGAATTATAAATTTGAATACATCTTAGAATTCTATTTACATAAAAAATCTTCTGTTTCTTTCATTTTTAATTTTACACTTTTATACATCTGCAAAATCTCCCACAGCATTACTTCCTAACATTCAAGTCTCGCAAGTGAAGTAAGTTGAAAATAATGATATGCATTTGTGTTAAAAAGCTACCAATAGGGTTCATTAAAAATTAACTTTTGATGATACTGTTTACCTTATAATTTACGCTAAGATTTCACTTGGTTCCATTCCATCATTGACGATTATTGAGCCCATTCAGATTTATTTGCATTTCTAGCAATCAGATTCTTTCCCGTTCAGCACGTCATTCAACCCGTTCCGTCAAATATTGTTGCTATAAAGTTTAAAGAATTTTTCCTTTGAGTTGAATAAATAAATATTCAACATACAAATAAGTAAAATGATCAAAACGCTAACTACTATATTCTTTGCACTCATTGTTCACATGAATGTATTGGCACAATCATGGAATCTCCAAAAACAATTTCAAAATATTGAGCCGGGTGATATGCACTTTATAGATGATAATATTGGTTTCATCATTGCTGATTCGACGCAGAATGGAACCTTTGTTACTACTGTTTCAATTAGTACGCAAGATGGTGGTCAAACATGGTCACATTCCTCACTAAATAATTTGAATGGCAATACATTTAAATGCTATTTCCTCAATGCGAATGAAGGATTTATTGCAGGTCGTGGTGCTGGTGGAAATTCTGGAGTGTTTATGAAAACAACAAATGGAGGTATCACATGGTCTGCTCCTGTTCTATTCAGTGAAAGGTTATATAATGTTTATTTTCTTAATTCTACAACTGGCTGGGTAATGGGGAAAAATGGATTATTACAAAGAACCATTGATGGAGGTCTAACATGGACACAACAATCTATTACCAATGAAGATGGTTTTTGCATGCGCTTCTATAATGCTTTAACTGGACTATTTTCTTGTGGTGGAGGTGAGCTTTATCGAACTACGGATGGTGGAATGACTTGGCAAGCGGTTGTTTCAAATTCTGGAGATAATTTGATGTCGATTTCAATTTCAGGAAACGAGGCATGGATATGTGGAGAAGGTGGTGCCGTTGTGTATTCTAATTCTATAGGTCAATCTTGGGTTGCACAGACTTCAACTACTTCTCTTGATTTTAATGATGTAGCCTTTGTAAGTTCAACAGAAGGATGGTTGGTCGGTCTCAATGGAGAAATGAAATACACTACAGATGGCGGTAACATTTGGAGCTCTCAGTCCAATGTGTCCAATGCAGATATCCTCTCTATCGAAATGAGAAATTCTAGCCTAGGATGGTTATTTGACTCTGATGGAGATTTGTATAAATATAGTTCTCTTGCCGGAATTGTAAACATTAAAACGACGGAAAGCATATATGTTTACCCAAATCCAATTGAAGATGTTATTTACATTCTTAATTCAGATGTGAATTGGTCAAGAGCTGTGCTGATGGATGCTACTGGAAAAGTAATTTACACAACAACTATGCAAAAGACAAACGCTGATCATTTTATAGACATATCAGATTTTCAACTTGCACCGGGAATATATCTTCTTCGCCTAGAGAATTCCCACCTAACAGGATTACAAAAGATTATTAAAAAATAGAATTTAAAATATTAATATTATGAAAAAGTCAATGAAATTAATTGCATTCGTGCTACTACTTTCTCTCGGATTCACCTCCTGCAAGAAAGATGATGATTCAGCAACACCATCTTCATCCACAACTGTAACCCAAGGGAAATGGAGAGTAACCTTGTTTAACGATAATGGAAATGATGAAACCAACCATTTCAACGCTTATGAATTTACCTTCAACAGCGGAGGAATTGTCACCGCTACCCGTTCAGGGGGAACTACAGTTACGGGCACTTGGTCATCTGGATTTGATGATAATCAAAATAAACTGTATTTGACATTTACTACGAATAATGATTTTATTGAAATTAGTGATGACTGGCATATCATACAACAATCATCAGTCAAAATTCAATTACAAGATGTAAGTGGCGGAAACGGGGGCACTGATTTATTAACCTTTGAAAAAATCTAGGTAAAAAAAGGAATCATATACAATTGATCAGCTTGTAAAATTGGTCAAGTAATCGTTTGAAATGAAAGGAGAATACATTTAAGATTAATTGGTCATATAGACATCTTCGCAAAAATGATTCACATCATAGAAAACAAAATAAATTAATTCGAACTTACATTCCGACATTGATCATAAAGTTACTATGAAAATACTCATCCACTTATCCGGGCTATTTCTATTTATTACATCGAACCTATTTGCATCTTATTCAGTTGACTGTTTAAAAACTGCTGATGATTATCAAAAATCTGGGACCATGATTGCAAGAGATAAATCCGACAATCTCTTCGTCACGGGATATAGATCATCACAAAATATTTATACTAGGAAACTGGATAAATTTGGTAACTTTCAATGGGAAAAAACCGATTCATCGGGAATTCACAGTATTTATCAGAAACCAGCATGGATCAATTGCGACAAAAACAAAAATGTTTTTGTTGTGGGTTATCAATATGCTATCAGTTCCGGTTGGGAATATCCAAATGCACTTGTTGTATTAAAATATAATACTTCTGGAGTATTACTTTGGCGACAAACTATAAATCTAGCTTATGTGGTAGGAAGTTCAACTGGATATAAGTTCAATTTAAAAAGTGAAATAGATGGTAATGGAAATTTATTTATTGGAACAGCAGGAACATCTCCTGCGGGTTTTGTTTTGATAAAAATAAACACCACTGGATCCATTGAATTTAACAATACACTTAATCTTGGAGGCATTCATCAATTTGCATCTATGCGTCTAAAAGGAAATAAAGTCATAGTTGTTGGAAAGGTTTCCATTAACTTGAATGCAGCAGTCATGGCATGGGATACAACTGGGAATTTACTATGGAATAATTTTTACACAGGTTTAGGTGCAAGAGATGTAGAAATGGATGGCGCAGGCAATGTTTTTCTCTTAACATCAAATGCAAATCAGGTTTCCCCCACAAGTGGTCAGGATGCTGTGATTTATAAATTGAATTCGTCAGGGGCGCAATTGTGGAAGAAAAAATATGATTTCGGGGGACAAGAATATCCCACGCGGTTCACTTTTGTTTCTGGAAAGTTAAGCGTCATTGGCTATTGTTCTACAACCACTTATTTTGATTGGATTACTTTCCAAACAAATAGCAGCGGAACATTATTATGGGGAACGAAATACAATGGAACTCTTTCAAATGATGAAATCCCATATGCTATTGCTGCAAAAGCGAACGGAGAAGTATTTGTAACAGGAAAAGGAGGGCCTATGTTTTCACAGTCGAATGGAAGTTCATATCTACGTATGGTTACATTAAAATATGGTAATTCTGGTGCAATGCAATGGATAGACACGCTCAATATTTACAACGGTTGGGGTATTGCATGTACATTAGCAAAGGACAGTAGCATTTATGTTTTAGGCGGTACCAACATGACGGCCATACATTATCTTGATCATACAGGTGTAGGATCATGTGGCATTCCTTCTGGAATAAGTGTAAGCAATGTAACGGATACAAGTGCAAAGTTTAGTTGGTCTCCTGTTCCTGGTGCATATTTATATCATATCCGATATAAAACGGCTACAGCTGCTACTTGGTCTACGCTTTCAACGAATCAAACTACTAAAACTATAAAAACACTTTCGGGCGGAACCGTTTATCATTATACAGTGGAAGCTATTTGTAGTAACGGTCCTTCAGGATATAGTACTACACAAACTTTTTCTACGTTAGGCACAGGTTACTGCATTACTGGCGGACTAAGTACAGCGCAAGAATTTTTAAATCTTGTTTGGATAGGCGGAATTGTAAATCAAACAATGAGTAATAACGGTTATGCCGATTTTACCAATTTAAGCACGCCGCTGCAACTCGGTGCAACCATTAATGGATATCTTTCAGGAGCCTCAACACCATGGGGACTTCTAGAAAACTATAGCATTTGGATTGACTATAATCACGACTTCGATTTTTGGATGCCGATGAGCAAGTAGTAAATTTTTCATCAAGCTTAGGTGGATACATTCCCGTGAATTTCACCGTTCCTACCAATGCAGTTCTTGGTGCCACTAGAATGCGCGTTTCCATAAATTACGGAACACCAACAGGACCGTGCGGAATGTACACGAATGGAGAAACAGAAGATTATACTGTAGTTATTTCACCACCACTTTCTCCAATACTCTATGAGCGTACCGAAAATAGGAATGATTCCAATAGGATGTCTATCTTTCCAAATCCTTCTTCTCAAGAAATTCATTTTATTACTGATGAAACACTAGAAGGTGTTGTATGCATACGAGTGTACTCCACAGAGGGTAAAATGTTAAAAGAAAAATATACAGAAGATCGATCACTATATATTGGCAATTTGCCTGAAGGTTACTACTTAGTTAGTTTATCAAAACAGGATAAAGTGTACACATCAAAGTTTATCCTTAAAAAATGATCGCATAAAATTAAAACCCCATGAAAAACATCCTATTTATATTGTTCGGACTTATGTTTGCATTTACAGTAAACAGCCAATCTACAAACTGGAAATATTTTCGTCCTTCCAATACAGGCGTAGGTGGTGAAGAACACAACTTTATTTCAGGTGATCGTTTTGGAAATATATGGACAGGCGGCAGAGCAATTTTTTTTCAATGGAGAAGGCAGTGTTGTCAGATTTAATCATCAAGATACAGTTTTTACTTGTTGGAGTGATTTCGAAGGTTATCTCCCAAGCGATTTCGTTTATGATGCTAAAGTAGATTCAAACGATGTGTTATGGGTGGCAACTGGTGATGGTCTTTGTAAATATGATGGGATTAGTTGGACAACATTCACAACCGCAAATACTCCATTACCCTCTGATAATATCCGTAGCATCTCATTTGATAACCAAAATAACATTTGGATTTCCTTCTATGAAGTTACCGTAAACATTGGTGGAATAGCAAAATTTGATGGAACGAATTGGACCATTTATACTCCTTCCAATTCAAACCTGCCTAACTTTGAATGTGGTAAAATTTTAATTGATTCACAAAACAACAAATGGATTCATAGTAAATACAGCGTTACCAAGTTTGATGGATTAAATTTTATCGATTTCAACTGGCAGAATTCGGGGTTATACGGCCCGTTAGTATATGATATTGCTCTTGATTCTGCTGATAGGCTTTATGCATTAACGGATTTGAATGGAATTTACATTCAATTAAATGTTTTCGACGGAAATAATTGGTCTTACATCAATCATACTAATACACCCGCAATGAGTAATTTTTTACTCCAAAAAATATTTATCAAAAAAGACAAAATAATTCTCGCTGAATCAGGAGGTTCACATGCAGTTATCCTTTTTGATGGTTTAGCGTGGTCGACCTATTTTGGAGGCGACATGATTCATGAAGTTTTCATTGACAAAGACGATACCTTTTGGGTTTCTGGAGTTTCAACACTGAGTAAATTAGAGGGGAATCAGTGGAAAGATTATTCAAGATATAGTACCGCCCTTGCCGAATACAACAATAATGATGTATTCGTAGATTCAAAGAACCGAAAATGGTTTGCAAATGGAAATGGAGGTATACAAGTGTTTGATTGCCCAAAATGGCAAAGCTACGGTCCGTGGAATCAAGGGATCTATCCTTCGCCACAAAGTTTATCCACTGTAGGGTCATCTATTTGCGAAGATAGTGATGGAAATATTTGGTTTTCCTACAACTCAACAAATGGTACAGTGGTTAAAATACCTCAAGGAGATTATAGGAATTATACTGCATGGCAGGTTTTTGATTTATCCAATTCTCCTGTAAGTTGGGTGGAAGCAAGTATAGCGGATGGATATGGCAATGTTTTTTTCTATTCTGATTTTGGTGTTTATATGTTTAGTAATTCGACTCAACAATGGACTACATGGAATACGATAAATAGTCCATTGCAAAATTATAGTTATGGATTTGGTAAGGATAACAATGGAGCGGTTTACTTCAGTGGATTTCAACAGCTGGCAATTTATACCAATGGGGTTTGGACGAGCAAGAATTTTCCAGCTCTAGGTGCTGCTATTACAATTGTCAATGATATCGCCTTCGATTCACAAAATAACATGTGGTTAGCCACAGAAGAAGGAGTTTGGAAATACAGTGGAGGAATTTGGACAACATTTGATACCAGTAATTCCACGATCGTTCATAATCACGTTTCATCCATCGTTATTAATGATGGCGATTCGGTATTTGTCAGTTCATACAATGCCACTGGATTTTTTATGGAGGTGTTTCTATCTTTAATGGTAACACGTGGACAACATTTACTATAGCCAATTCGGATTTACCCAGTGAACAAATTGATGATATGGAAATAGATACTTTAGGGAATTTATGGATAAACACATTTACCAAAGGTGTAACTGTCTACAAAAATGGGGGCGTAGTGGGGTTTGACTGCATTGATATGTCATTACAATCTGGAGGTATAACTGCGACATCGGAAATAATTGAAACAAATAACAATTTGACTGTCTATCCAAATCCTTCAAATAAATTAATAAGCGTCAGTTTCGAAATGATGACCTTCAGTCCAGTTCAAATAGAAATTATTGATATGACCGGAAGTATATTAAAAAGAATAAATATTCCATCGATGAATCCATGTAAACAAATAATTAATATCGACATAGATAAACTTTCTGCTGGACTTTATCTTTGTCATGTTAAAAAAAATGATGGTGTACTTACTACTAAAATAGTTAAAAGCGAATAAAGTATCGAATAAAAGATGGATAATGAAAATTATCAAATATTGGGCAATTAGTTCTTATTGTTAAAAAGCAACGTGAATAATTTATAATGAAGAATAAATTGACCTACTTCCTTGGAGTTTTGGTAAACCTCCTTTTAACAACAGATGTATCTGGAATTGTTGATTTGAACCATTCATTGAAAACTGAAGTTTCCTTTTTAGAAAATAAAGGTCAATGGCCAAATGAAATTCTTTTTAAAAGTGAAGCATCTGCAACAAATGTTTATTTACTTAAAGATGGGTTGAGTTTCGCTCATAGAAAACCCAATTCAAATTTACTTTCACTTGATTCGCTGCTTGTTTGGAATATGAGGCATTTGAATACCAACCAGCACATACATGTAGCAGGAGAAGATGGAACTGCAAGTAAATTCAATTACATAAGTGGAAATGATCCTTCAAAATGGGTAAGTAATCCTTTATCTTTTAAAAAAATCACCTATCTCAAAATATATGATCAGATCGACTTAATTTATTATGGTAACGAAAACCAACTTGAATATGATTTTGTAATTCATCCCGGTGGTTCCATCAATAGTATTTGTACTTCGTATGAAGGCATAGAAAAATTAAAAGTTAATTCAAACGGTGATTTAGAAGTCTCCACGTTATGGAATATGCAAATTCAAAAAGCTCCTATTGCATGGCAAATGATAAAAGGGGAGAAGGTGTATGTTCCTCTCGCTTACAGGTTAAAAAATGACAGCACCTTTGGATTTGAGCTATTAAGCAACTATAATAAAGATGTTGATTTAATAATCGATCCTTTGTTTCAAATGGTATGGAGTTCTTATACTCAAATCCTAGGAGGTAGCAATAACATAAATTACTGTTTTAGTAATGCTATGGATATTCAAGGAAATGTATATTTAACTGGGATGGTGGACAATTCTTTTCCAATTACGCCTGGCGCCTATTCAGGGCCCGGAAATGTTCAACCCGAAGTATTTGTTGCCAAATTTTCAAGCGATGGATCTACTTTGATTTACTGGACGTATCTTCCCGGAAACTCGTCCGAGTTTGGTGTTGGAATTGCAGTCGATAGTTTAGGCAGAGCTTATATCACGGGTACAGTAGATTTAAATATTACCGGAATAACCAATTTTCCCAGTACACCTACATCCTATCAACCGGTTCATAATACAGGATCAGATGCATTCCTCACTGTATTAAATGCTACCGGCAGCGCGTTGGCATATTCAACCTTTCTTGGAGGTTCTGGGAGTGAAACAGGATATGATATTGCCTTAGGTCAAAATGGAATTGCTTATGTTGTAGGTCAAACATCGACCGGAAATTTTCCGATTTTAAATTCCCCAATATTTTCAACAGGAGATAAAGATGCTTTCGTTGCAAAATTTGATATTAACCAAACAGGAAATAATAGTTTGATTTATTCTACCCGATTGGGCGCAGGTCCATTTTCTCAAACATCAGGAAGAAGTATTGCAGTGAATAGTGTCGGAAATGCCTTCATTACTGGCTCTATTGGAACTAGTTTTGGCACTCCTACTTTTCCAACTACAGTGGGTGCATATGCTAATCTATATAATCCAGGGCAAGATGGTGGGATGTCTTATGTCACAAAAATTAGTAATACTATTCCAATAACATTATCGTATTCTACCCTTCTTGCTCCTGGACTGGCGAATGGAATCGCTGTCGATAAAATTACAGACGAAGCTTATATAACAGGGTCTACACAAACACCAACATTTCCTGTTACACCCGGAGCACTTCAACCAACGCTCGCAGGGAGTGGCCCTACAGATGCTTTTGTTGTCAAACTAAACGCTACAGGAAGTAATTTGGTTTATTCAACCTTTATTGGCGGACCTAATTGGGATAATGGAACCGCTATTGTTACAAATAGTGTTGGAGAAGCTTATGTAACAGGGTTAGCTGAAATAAATTTTCCTACTTCATCTGGTAGTATACAACCCTCTTTTGCTGGAGGGTGGAAAGATTTTTTTGTTGTTCATTTAAATGCTGCTGGAACAGGGTATGGATGTGGCGGTTCAACTTATGTAGGAGGTTCTGATGCTGACTATACTGGTTCATTCTATGAATATCCAGCTCCACAAATATCGATAAGAGATCATGGTGGCTTTAATGATAGCATTAGCTTAAGCGCTACCTCCCACTCACAAGATTTTCCTACTACCCCTGGTGTATATGGTCCCGTTAAAGTAAATGGAATTGCTGATCAACCTGTTTTTTTTAAGATGACTTGTGCAAGTTTCGCTGTTGTACCGCAAGCTGGATTTACAGCTTTGGCTTCTTCTTCCTGTGAAAATACGGTTGTGAATTTTACAGATAGCTCAATGAATAATCCTCAATCTTGGCAGTGGTCCTTTCAGGGTGCAATTCCAGCAAATTCTACCCTGCAACATCCTCAAAATATCCAATATTTCGCAAGTGGCAATTATAATGTAGAATTAATAGTGTGTAATACTGCAGGCTGTGATACCTTCTCTACAACATTGCAAATTTCGGTACCACAACAAGCTTTTGTTAATTTAGGGAACGATACATCGGTTTGCTTTGGAAACAATTTATTTGTGTATGCAGATTCTGGTTATGCAAATTATTCATGGCAGTTGAATGGTAGCAATCTAGGATTCAATGGCGATTCCATTCCCGCTAATCAACCAGGAAATTATTCAGTGGTAGTTACAAATTTAGACGGGTGTACAGCTTCCGATACTTTACAAGTTTCCGTTGTAAGTATCGCAGTATCTCTTGGTCCTGATTTAGTACTTTGTAATAATGATACAAGCATTTTGTTCGCTACTCCAGGCTTTTTACAATATGAATGGTATTTGAATGATACCCTTCAGCCAATTTCATCTAACCAATATTCTATAAATGTCTCTGGAAATTACATAGTTTCAATTACAGATAGTAACGGTTGTTCTGCTAGAGATACTGTAATTGTTGCTGGAAGTACTGTTAGTGTACAATTAGGAAATGATACATCATTTTGCGAAGGTAATAGTTTATTACTAAATGCAGGAATTGGGTTTAGTAATTACCAATGGCTGATGAATGACAGTATATACTCATCCGCTTCTACCATCCAAGTAAATCAAAGTGGAAATTATTCCGTTTTAGTCACTAATCAAGATGGCTGTACTGCAGCTGACAGTTTATTGCTGCTTATACATGCTCTACCACTTGTTTCTACTGTTGGAGATACTGCATTATGTCTCGGACAGAATTTGCTCTTGAACACCACTGGTGCGCTCAATTATAGTTGGTCACCTTCTACTTATTTATCATCATCAACTATTCAAAATCCAATTTGTACGCCAACCAGTACAATATCATATTCTGTCACAGGAACAGATATTAATGGATGCACCGGGTCTGCTCAAGTGGTTGTTGATGTACTCCCATTGCCAATTTCAGATTTTGATTTTGAAGTCTCTTTTAATTGTCGTGGAATTGAATTAGTAACCGTTAACCAAAGTATAAATGCAACAGAATATCATTGGAATTTTGGAGATGGAACTTCATCACAAGAGCAAAATCCGTTGCATTATTATAGTTCCTTACAAAATTTAACAATACAATTGATAGCAATCAATGGATCATGTCGTGATACGCTAACAGAAAGTGGAGTCTACTTCGATATACCTATGCTTGACTCCATCCCAAATATTTTTACCCCAAATGGAGGTAATGTAAATGAGTGCTTTGGTCTTCGATGATTTGAAAATTACGATGATTGCTTTTCGCTAAAAATATTTAATCGTTGGGGAGCACAAGTATATGAGGTCAATGATAAGTATGAATGTTGGAACGGAAAAAGTCAAAAGGGGGAGATTCTTCCTGATGGTGTTTACTACTACTTATTTTCGGTGGCTAATACAAAAAAGCAAGGCATCGTGCATCTCATGAAGTAATTCTTCGAATTTTTCAATAACTCTTCTTGAGTACTTAACGATAAATAGAGATGGTTCCTTTTACTTTTTCTATTCCCACTTGAAGGATGTAGAAATAAACTCCTTCGGGCAGATCATTTCCATCTCCAGATTTTCCTTCAAAGCAATTCGATGGTTCTTTGCTCTCAAAAACATAAGCTCCCCATCGATTGAAAATTGAAAGCGAGTAACAACTGGTATATAAATCCGAAATATTTAATCTCATACATTCGTTGATTCCATCTCCATTCGGTGTAATAATAGTTGGAATTGTATCTGAAAGAATTGAATACTCATTTATATCAATTTCCTTTGAAAGCGTGTCTACGCAATTCCCATTATAGGCAGTGAGTAATAAAGTATAATTACCCGATTGAGTATAGATGTGTTCCAATGTATTTCCATTTCCTGAAATTCCATCAGTGCCAGACCACGTTTCTAAAGTAACATTAGCAGTTGTTGATACCGCTTCCAATAAAACACCAAAGCAACCAGGTTGTAAGGTGAAATTAAAATCTACATTGGGAGAATTATTAAATTGAATAGTCACGGTATCGTGACTTATACATCCATTCGAATCCGTTACTTGTAAACTATAATTTGCAGTTTGAAATGCAATTGTGTTTTGACTGTTGTTCACTGGAATACCATCTTCACTCCAAGTATAAATAACTCCTCCAGATGGGCCGAATAATACCACAGAATCACCTAGACATAATGTAGTATCGCTACCTAATGAAAACGCTAATGGCAAAGGAATATTTAAAACTATATTTTGAGAAGATGTGTCACAAATTCCAGCATTGCAAACAATTTGTTGAATTAAGAAATTCCCCCCGCTAGTAAAGCAAAAATTTGTCAATGTATCAGAAGAAACATATTGACTATTCACTAACCAAATCAAGGTATCCATAGGTCCAGTTGCTGTACTATTAACAAGAATGCAGGCTGAATCACAATTACTCATCGTCGTGAAATTGAATCCAGCAATAGGGGCAATTGTTGGTGGTGAACACAAATCGAACTTCCATTTTACACCAGCCATATCCCAATCTGGTGTTTGCGATGTGGGACTAAATGCATTTTGCAAGGTGGGAAACCCTCCTGCAAAACTTTCTTCTGTGCAAACACCCAAGTAAAGTGTGGCTTCGTCATCAAATTTAGAAGAGCCCGCATCCGTATGTTCACGAACAGCTCCACCAAGATGTGAACCGTAAACCATCGATGCAAAATCAGGTGCAAAAACCATGATATGGAAATCCTGTGTTCCGTTATGCAATGACTGTTGTGCATTTGCGGTTACTGGGAAAGCATTAAGAGTTCCTAAAACACTTGAAGTAAATCCCGCACAATAAATTTGATTACAAGGGTCGATGTGAAATGCGATGGGTTGTATGTTTACGGTATTACTTCCATCTCCATAAGAAGTACATAACATTAAATTATTTAATGTAGGATCAAACTTCAACACGTAATTTCCGCTGTTCTGATTACTGAATACTCCCGTTGATACTGGCAATGTTCCTTCGCTGTTTCCAAAAACATAAATATTATTTGAAGTATCTACGTCGGTTTTATATCCTTTATCTTTTCCATTGTTGTATCCAAAATAAGTAGATGCAAGTAATGAACTTCCCGACGAATTAATTTTGCTGATAAACGAATCAAATTGAAAAGAAAGTCCTCCTCCATAATTGGGCTGATAGGCTCCTGCACTTACTGGAAAGTTAATACTGTTGGTTCCACCTGTCAATACAAAGTCCCCATTCTTATCAATGCAGAATCCGTAACAAGCATCTTCTCCAGAACCGCCCAAGTAGGTAGAAAAAATCAAATTACTGAGTGCTGCGTCCATCTTAAAAAGTACAGCGTCAATAGAACCTCCATTCGATAGTTGATAAGCGCCCGTGGTAACTGGAAAATTTGTAGATGCAGATAAAGATCCCACAACCACATTTCCCTGGCTATCGATATATATTTCACCTTTATCGAGATCACCGAAAGAATGAACATTCATGGAAAGATTGAGGCTTCTTCCTTCATCTTCGGCGCCGCCAACATAGGTAGAGGCTAGCAATTGTGAACCGTCAGTAGAAAGTTTTGAAATTACCAGATCATTCTCCCCATTCGGACTTTGATCAAAAGCACCACCTGTTACAGGATAATTGTTGAACGAATATCCAAAAACAAATAATTCATCATTGCTATTGGTCGCAAGATTTAAAACAACATCTTGTGAACTTCCACCTAGGTAAGTTGACCAAAGTTGATTACTTGCAGTACTATCAAATTTGGTGATGCCCATATCAATCGCTCCGCCATAAGTTAAATCATAAGCGCCTAATGTATATGGCCAACCCGTGTCAAAAAGCATGGCTCCAATGATTAAGTTTCCTTGATGATCATACGTTGCCGAACTGCCATAAGTAGTACCCGAAGAACCACTGTAGGTAGATGCTTGCAATAAAGGATCAATGATTAAAGAGTCATAAGCATGGAAATTAGCATTGGTAGCATAAGTGATGTATTCATTCACAACAGAATAATTAATTTCTACAGGAGTAATTTTCCCTCCTGAAATTGTATAAGACAATGGAATGCTTTCTATTATTTCTGAAAAGGATGTTTTAATCTGAAGTTGTTGGTCGGCGATTGCAAATCCTGAACTTCCTTCGATCATCATTTTAATATTTTTTACATCAGATCCTGGCTTCAAAATAAAATCGTACTTGAGATTATTGCCTTCACTATTGACTACTAGATCTGTGTTTGGATAAAAATTATGCAGCGTAATGGTTTCAAATCCGGCAGCATGACCTACCCATTTTTCAGGATCAGTCCCTTTGATGAAATTGTAGTATTGTTGCTTTTTTCCTCGGGATGTGACAGAAGTTGTCGTGCTATTTTTAAACCGATATCGAAAGGCATGAGCAGCTAATTTATCTGTGGTATTTGCTATCGTGCCAGCTTCATGTTGTTGATGTACTTTTTCACCATCATAAATATTGAATACAAAACCATCCTTTGTAATAAAAACAGAACCATTTCCTAACCCTGCTTTAAATAGTGCTTCATTGGGCCACTGACCTTTATTCTCAATAAACACAAGCTTCCCATTACTTGAAGCAATAGTTTCTTGTGTTAGTTGTATGAATAGAAATTGGAAGAAGAGAAAGATATATCTTTTCATTTGCATAAATCCCTTGGATTAATATACTACAATTTTACTGGTACATTCATAAGAATCGTCAACATATCGTAGCAGATACATTCCTGAAGTTAGTTTTTCGAACGATTGTGAATATGCTTTGATTTGTCCAGATTGAATGAGATTTCCTTGAACATCATAAATGAATAAATCGCCTTTATCCACTGCTTTTCCATCCACTAAAAGTTGAAAACTTCCATGGCTAGGATTGGGATAAATGCGAAGTGCATGTTGCTCCTTTTCCTCAGCAAGGCTACTAATTCCAGGCATTGCATATTTAATAGTAATGTAATCGTTATTGTTAGCGGCAGAGGAAGTAGATCCAGTAACATAGATGTAACTTAATCCATCTACATAGATATCAGAAAAAAAATCATCACCAAAATAGATGCCTGCATATTCATCGGTATAAATTAAATTTCCATTGATGTCGTACACTAATAACACTGCATTTTTCCCAGCGCCGATTGTAGAAAAGTACCCTGATATATAAATGTTACCTGCTGCATCCGTTGTCATTGCTGTCGGAACGGCTCCAATGGAATCTCCAGCATAGTGCATCATCCATAATACAGTTCCTGAATCAATAAGCATCGTTGTAATAACATCTCTCGCCAAACCATTGATAAGTTCTTTTGTTCGACCACATACCACTGTTAAATTATTAGGTAAAGATGATATGGCTACAGCGGTATCATTCCCATTGGCATTGCCATTGTAGTTAACACTCCATAAGCGAGTCCCATATTGATTTTGTTTGTAAGCAATCATATTGGTAGAGGTGCCTGTATCTGCTGCTCCACAAACCCATGTATTATAATTATTATCACATTTGATATCTATCGGGTAATCCTCACTTTGACTGCTTTGGCAGTTATAATTGCTAATCCATTGTTGTGTACCAGAAGAATCATAGTGCAACGTTTGAATATCATAAGTAGCACTTCCAAAAAAGTTGAATGAACTCGTAAGTGAAAAACAATGCCCGTTGTCGGTAACAGCAAGTCCTTGCGCATAGTCATCTCCGCTAGCGCTGGTGTAATCAACAGCCCAAATATCATTTCCTGCACTATCGCATTTCAACGTATATAAATCATACATATTTCCTGAGAGCGAAGTAATCATTGCGGCAGTGTAAATATTTCCTGCAGCATCTGTATCGATCTTCCTTGCAAAATCATAACTAGAACCAAACCAATACGGCTCCTTACTTTTTGCCCAAAGGCGACCATTGGTATTAAATTTTATTATACAAAAATCGCCATCGTTGAAGGCAACATCACCTGTAGCGACAACATTACCAAAAGGATCTATGCATAAATCGACACCTTCATTCATAGCAGTAACAATTACTCCTTTGTAATTATCTGTCCAAATCATATTTCCATTAGCATCGTATTTAATGGTAGTTATTGATCCAGTGGTACTATTCTGAAAACTTTGTCCTGTTACATAAACATCACCATTAGCGGTTACTACAATGGCATTAGCATGGTCTAAACCCGTTAACGTTCCATTATGACTATTTTCCCATATTCGCGATAATGGACTCTGAGCATAAGAATCGAATTGACAGATTGCAAGTGAAATTAAGCAGAGAAATATTCTATATTTCATAAATATTTATTTTAATATGGAAAGTTTTGCAGCCCTTCCATTGGTTTTGTTTTTGATTATATAAATTCCATTTTTATAATAATCGGAAGCAACATCAATAATACATTTTCCATCCATCGAAAAATAGGATCCCATCAAATTACCATTAACGGAATACACATCAATTGCGATGGGTTTGTTGCTCTCATTTTCTGTAACTACAACCCTATCAGATGCTGGATTTGGACTCACCATTAACTCTGCTTGAAAGGTAGTGAATGAAGGAATGGAAGTTGTACCCCCTCCTGTTTGGAATGTATGGTCAATACAATCAAATCCCAAAATGCTATTTGGGTTAAATATATTAAAGCCTTCTGATTGCGTAAGAATCCAAATATTTCCTAATGTATCAATTGCTAAATCTTCTACTTGCTTATGTGAGATGGGTGAAGTCGCTTCAAGATAAGTTGTGAAAATATTTCCTACACCATTGAAGTAAGAAATACCTCCGTAATATGGAAAATTGAAAGTCTCATGTGCACCAATATATATAAGGTTATTGATAGGATCAATCTCGACCGCCCATACATTGTTTGCAGCTATATTACTATTGCTTTCGTTCCAATTTGTCCAAGTCGTTCCATCATACTTCCATAAACCCTCAACGGTACCTAACCACATATTTCCAACTGCATCAAATTTTATATCATAAACATGAGTGATTGGTAGACCAAGAAGAGGGAAATTGATATGACTCCAAATTCCATTTTCATAAACATCAATTCCTTCAAAATGTCCAATATACATTTTTCCGTCCTTTCCTTCCATACATGAAGGGGTAGAAGTTATTCCATTGCTTAAATCAAAAAGAGACCATGTATTGTTAGCATAATTATACATATAAGTATTTGTCCAAAAAGTACGAAAAAAAACCTGGCCACTATCTGTAGATTCAACCTCCAATGGTTCTTGAAACCAAGGATGAGAATTTGTTTTATCAAAAAATTCCCATGCACTATAATTCTGATAATTCCCACCCGGAACTTTCACTGCATAACCATCACTTCCATCATAGGTAAACCAAATGTCACCATTAGGGGCCTCACAAGCTGAGGTTCCTACTGTGCTCATATTTTGTGGAGAGGGAAAACGACCTTCATTCCATGGACCATATATTTCCCAGTTCGGGCATTCAAATACATGAACACCCCCGTTTCCATTAGCGATCCACTTTCTATTTTTACTATCTATGAAAATATCTTCATTGAAATTTTCACTCAGTCCTGTATTATAACGCGTATACTTTTTCCATGTAATGCCATCAAAGGAACTAACTTCTCCATTACCCGAAATCCAAGCAACACCATTTACATCAATATAACAACTGTTCAAAAATCCAGTACTGTGTGTATGCCATGTAGTACCATCAAAAATTGCACACGTGACGAATTAGTTGTTTCTGCAAAAATCATTTTATTGCCACGTATATACATGGAAGTAGCACTAAAATTATTGATAGGCCAGTTATTGTTATTAATGTGACTCCACGTGCTTCCGTCAAATATGTCAACGTTTGGGCCATTACAAGCCCATACTCTATTCAACGAATCGATCATTACTTCTCGAACACCGCCTTGTGATAAACCACTGTTTGCTGCCGTATAAAGTATCCAGTTTAGTCCATCGTATTTTATTAATCCAAGATTAGAAGCAATCCATTTATTATTATTTTGATCAATTGCAATATCACTTAACTGTTGTGTGGGTAATCCTGAGTTAGAAGAGGTATAGAATGTCCAGTTAGTGCCATTATAATATCCAACGCCGCCCGGTAGACCTTGACCCCATTCACCGGTAACCACCCAAACATTATTAGTTGCTTCTATCGCGATGCCGTGGATCTCATCCCATTGCAAAGCACTATTTATTGAAGTGTGGTGCTGCCAATTTATTCCGTCTGCAGAAGTAGCTAACCCATTTTGTGTTCCTACCCAAATTCGGTCATTGTTATCAAAAGCAATATTGCTAATACGATCGTCAGGTAAATAATTATACGCATAGGTTCCCCAATTTGTAAAGGTGGTTCCATCAAATCGCACTAAACTTCCTTGACTCCAAAACGGCAGATACCCTCCTGTCCATATATTACCAAACCTATCTCCACGAACAATTTCATGATAATCACCTCCAATTCCCGTATTATCAGCTCTAATGTATCGCCATTGTGTGCCGATGGTTTGGGCTTGGACTCCCTTACTAAGCACCAACAACAATACTATCAATTTTGCATAATTAAATAATTGAATTCCTTTACTCATGATTCCTCCTTTAATAATAAGATTCACACCATTTAACAACCACTTTATTTCAAGCGTTCAAATAAAGGGATTCTTTGGTGGAAAATTGAATGAACATTGCTGAATGGTATAAAGGAAGGGTTGATTGGGATTTTAAGCCGATTTGTTCAAAACAAAGGCCACAAAAGGGCTAAATCTCATTATCTGAATTTAGGAGATTTTGGTACATTTAAAACCAACTCCTTTATACCTTGAAAAGACAAGAAAAAGAAGAACAATAGATTAAACTTCCAAAAGAATGATTACATTTGAAACACGCATTAAACACTAATTATGAAAAATTTACTCACTGTATCAATTCTATTCTTTCATTTTTCATTAACAGCACAAACTCCCCTTGCCCTATTTCCCGATATTCAAGTCTCACAAGTGAAGTTGGTTGAAAATAATGTTACGCGTTTATGTTATAGTACTCTCGATAGTTCGCTCTATTATTTAACCTATGATGGAAATATTTTTAAAGTGACTACTGCTGGAAATCCCGACTTATTAGTTTCAAGTATTAGCGATCATGGATTACAAACATGCCAAGGTATGGTAATTGAAGATTCTGTAATTTTTATTTCAGGAAATAATAATGTGGACTCAGCATACACGACGGGCTACATTATGAAAGGAATATTGCAACCAAACAACACTCGAATTTGGTCGGTGTTGGCTGAAACAGTTCCGTATGAAACCGCACAACAGTTTGATCATTTCTTAAGTGGATTGGGAATTAATGCTACGCACGACACTTTACTACTTTGTAGTGGCTCTCGCGGTGATCATGGTGAAGTGCGTGATAATAATGGACTATTTCCAAACACGCGTAACTTAGCAATCACGTCAGTTGTTTTACAAATTCCTTTAACAGCACAAGGACTTATTATTCCGAATGACACCACCGCTTTAGATGCGCAACAACTTGTTTATGCACGTGGCATTCGCAATACGTATGACTTTGCATACAATACGAACGGAGAAATTTTTGGTGCTGAAAATTCTGGCGATCGTGATCACGAAGACGAATTGAATTGGATTCAAAGAGGGCATCACTATGGATTCCCTTGGATGATGGGCGGTACAGATAATCCTCAACAGTATGCATGGTTTAATCCTGCAGCCGATTTATTAATCAATCACAACAGTGGATCATGGAACCAAGGGGCATTTACAAACGATCCTGCCTTTCCGCAAAAGCCTGCTGGACTTATTTGTGATTTACCCTGTAGAGATGATGGTCCGGGCGCTGCATATATGCGCGATAGCATTACAGGAAATACGTACGATGCAGGGGCTATCAATCAAGCCATCTATAGTTTTACACCACATCGTTCTCCATTAGGATTAGTGTTTGATGTAGACAGTGCTCTCGGAGGAATTTACCGTGGAAATGGTTTCGTGTTGAGTTATACTCGCGGCGATAGTACGTTGGCTGGATTCTCCAAATTACTTTCTCCGTTTGATGATCATTCCGAAGACATTCAACTTTTACAAATGATTAAAGATTCCATCAATCAATCATATTCATTTACATCAACTCGCATCGTTAGTAATTTTAATCACCCCATTGATGCGGTTTTATTGGATACTAGCATTTATGTTATTGAAATTGGTTACGCAGGTACATCTTCGTTATGGAAGATTGATTTCCCGAAAGCGGTGAACACTTCTGTCATTGAAAATACATCGGAAGAAATTAAATTGTATCCGAATCCATGCAAAGATAAATTGCATCTTCAATACAATTCAGCAGGAAAAAATTCGTTGGTTACTGTTTATGATGTGCAAGGAAGAAATTTGGTAATGAATGAGATGGAATATAGTGGAAATACAACAACGCTGGATGTTGAAAATCTGGCCGCGGGGACTTATGTTTTAGAAATAAGAAATGGAGATCAGTTACTCAGAAGAAAATTCGTAAAAAAATAATTATAATTTAATTATCTTCCTACTCTTCGTTACTCCGTCCACGTTATACTGCAACAAATATACACCCTGGTGTAAGGATGAAATATCGAATTGCTGTTTCAGTTCGCTCGACATTATCTTTCCATCGAAAAGTGATTTGATTTTTTGACCAAAGAGATTGTACACATCCAAACTAATTCTCTTTCCTTGTGTATTTGAAACTTGAATATTTATTTCTTGTGAAGATGGGTTGGGGTAGACGAACAATTCCGAAGTACTTATTTGTTCTGCTAATCCTGTAAATAATACTATATCCGTTTTTGCTGTGTTGGTTATTACCGGTTCATTAAAATCAAAATAAATGGCTGCAAAATTCTTAATGGAATCGCCCACTTGCAAATTTGATTTTGTTTTTATTTTATAACGAACAAACCCATGACTTGCGGGTTCGTTCACATTGCTATCAGGCAGAAGTATATTGTTAAACATAAACTCCATATTCCGCTCGTGATAAATGAAACGCATTTCCATGGGATGCGAAGCGGCTACAAATTCAAGCGAATTCAAGTCAAGCTTCATTGTATCTAATGCATTCAAAATTTTTACCGTGAAGGCAGTGTCATTACCTACATTCTGAAAGCGAATAATATAATCCAGATACGGTGGGTTCGGAAATACATATGAATATAACGTATCCTGATCAACGAGAATATCATTTGGATCATAACTTCCCCTTACGGTTACTTCCCACGTTGCATTATTACAACTTGGGTTCACATCATTTGCAATAGGAAATATTTGTGCATAAGAATTCAAAATGGTGCCGATGGGAATTGTAGGAGACAAATTTATAGTTACCAATATTTGGCCTGTTTGAAAAGGAGCTAATGCTGGTAAATTCCATACAACGGAGTCAGGGTAAATAATACTTGGAGCGAGACTTGAGTTAAAAAAGCTCGTGCTAGGGAATATCCGAAAAACAATAGTTGGACTTTGCGAAGTGGTCCCTACATTCTCATAATTCAGCATATAGCTGCCATTGAATCCGGGGCGGAATTGTCCTAAAGGAGTGATGGTCATGCATAGGTCGTCATAAATTCCTGCCGGTTGAAATGCGAAATCATTAAGCGAATCCAGTTGATTTATTCCTGCAAATGACGCTGAATGCATATTTGGATTGGGAATAAAGTAGGGATAGTTTGTGGTTGGGCTAATTTGAAACTGTCCGCTATCTAAAACGGAAACATAATATTTTCCTGTATTCCCAGAAAATCCAATTCGTCCTGTATTATACTCTACAATTTTTGCACTTGAAATTCCTGGATCTATTGAATTTTGCATACCATCATTATTCAAATCAGCATAAACTTTTCCTTTTAATAAATTATAGTTATCTGTCAATTTTACTAGCCAGAAATCAGAAGATCCTTTACTACTAGATGTTTTATCAAATGAAATTCCACTACTAGAATATCCTCCTGCTAAAAGTCCGCCATCTGTTGTTTGAAACAATTCGTATATTCTTTCCTCTTCAACACCTCCAATTGTATTTTGCCAAATAATATTACCAAATGAATCTAGTTTGATAATCCAATAATCAAATTGACCAATTCTGCTTTCCACTTTATTACCTGATATATTTGAAGAAGAAAATCCACCAACTATATATTCACCGTTTAGCGTTTGAACAATTGAATTACAATCTTCTGATGATTCACCGCCAAGATTAACTTGCCATTGAAGCATTCCTACTGAATCCACTTTTACGATCCATATATCTTCATATCCAAAATTATCATCTGTTTTATTGCCCGAAATTCCTGACTTTGAATATCCACTACAAATAAATCCATTATCACTGGTTAATTGAATAGATCTCATCATATCAACGTCATTTCCTCCTATCACATTTTGCCAAAGTATATTTCCTGAGGAATCCAATTTCACAATCCAAAAATCTAATCCACCTGCGCTTCCAATTGTTTTGTTCCCTGAAATATCTGAACCTGAAGTTCCACCACAAACAATTCCTCCATCTGGAGTAAGAATCATAGAAAATAATAAATCACCGCCATTTCCGCCTATTGTTTTGTCCCAAATTACCTGACCTAAAGAATCAATTTTTACAATCCAAAAATCATCGCCGCCCCAACATGGAGACGTCTTATCACCGGAAATGCCCGAACTAGAATGGCCACTAATTACATACCCTCCATCGGCAGCTTGCAAAATGTTACAAGCTAAATCTAAACCACTTCCTCCAATAGTATTTTGCCATTCAATATTTCCTACGTTGCTTAATTTCAATACCCAAAAGTCTTGCGAGCCTAGACCGTTTTCAGTTTTATCTCCTGAAATATTAGAATCTGTGTATCCAACACAAATATAACCACCATCAAAAGTTTGTTGAATATCAGAAATCGCTTCCCAGCTACTACCTCCTATTGTCTTTTCCCACTCAATATTATTATATGAATCTATTTTCACAACCCAATAATCCATCAATCCTCGACAAGCTTCAGTTTTATCGCCAGAAACTCCTGACAAAGATCCGCCTCCACAAATAACACCTCCATCAGCAGTTGGCTTTATAGAACTTAGCATATCAAGATCAGATCCTCCAATTGTCCTCTGCCACTCTATCTCCTGAGCTAAACCATTCGCGCAATTTAAAAAAATAAATATAAAAAGTACTCGTACAAATGCTTTCATGGGGTTGGAAATTAGGTTAATCAAATTTACTAATTTCTACGTGATTCCCAAATAAAAAAGGGGCAAGTCTAGACTTGCCCCTCGCTTTACTGCTTAATTTTCTATTTCTCTCCCATCAACATCCGCTCATTTTGTAAAATACACATCTGGAGTTGTATAATTCCATTGAGGGCTTCGGTGCTGCGGAGTTGGTACATGTCAATCACATTGGAGTGCAATGGCATCAATTTTCCACCTGCTTTAGCTACATAATTGGCATTGTAATTTTTTACATAATCGCGCAGTGCAGTAATTTTTTGCTGCATGCCTTGGTCTTCGTTCATGTATTTGTCGACACGACCATCTCCCAACCAAATATCCTTGCTTTCGAAATCTTCGCCAATGGTATTTGTTCCTACTTCAAAATACACAATTTTTTGTTTGATGTCTTCACAAAGTTGATTTAGATTTTTTACTTCAGGATTGTTTTGCAATATCAATGAATTGGTAGCTGCCGATTGCATCAATAAGCGCTTTTCATTTTCCAATATCTTTTCATTGATTAAATAATCCTTAGTCATTTGAATTCCCATCATCTTACTTCCAGCAGGTGATCGCACCAAGGTGAGAAACAATCCGCATCCTGTTAAGATTAGAATTGACGAAACGACAGTATTCACTTTTGTTTCTGGATTTCTGAAACCTGTAAAAAAATAAACAGGAAGAAATACAAATAATAAAATAAGCAAGGACGTTAGTGCCATCATATTCGCACCTGGCCAAAACATAATTTTAAACAGAATTCCGAGTGCCATTAATATTCCCGCGAATGTGCCCAATCCGATGAGTACTTTGTTCTTTGTTTCCTTCTGTTCCTTTATTTTCAACAAAAATAAAAGGGGAAGAAATACAAAACTCATCAACCCAATTCCCAATACAATTCCTACCGCTGCTCCGGGCATATGCAAGAACTTTAATATAATTCCTAAGGTGAGAAAGGAGGCTGCTACAACTCCACTCACCAACATTGTTTTTTTCATGACGTAGTAATTTTTGAATGTTAGCAGAGAGATGGTTTCCTCTTCTATTTCTCTTAATTCTTTCTTGTAGAATTTTTTTATGGTTGAGAAATAGAATTGCTCGAAGTCTCCGTTTTCTTCGAGTTCTTGTTCAATGATACAACAAATATGATCCAGGAGATTTGACTGCAGGTCCTCCAGCTCCACGCCATTACGTCTAATGTCGTCGAGTATAAAATCAATTTGCTTTTCGTTGAGGCAATACATTTATGCAATATCTGTTTTGATATCCAATAGAAATTTCATGGTATTCATGAAATCGGCAAACTCCGAAATTTTTTCTTTGGTTACCGTTTTACCTTTCGCACTTAATGAATAATATTTTCGAACACGTTTACCGATGTATTCAGTTTCAGTAGTAAGAATTCCATCGGCTTCCAACGCATGCAATGAAGGATACAAGGCTCCTTCTGTTAATTGAATTCTATCATGGGTTAATTCTTTCACGCGCTGCGTAATTTCATAACCATACATTCTTTTATTGTCTTTCAACAATTTTAAAATGATGGTTTTTAAGGTGCCTTTTATAAGTTCGGATGAGTAAATCATATTACAAGTATTTATATCACAACGCAAATATACATTGGTTTCTTATGTATTGTACAATTATGTATTAAATTTTTCTTAAATGATTGATTTATAATACATAATATTTATCCAGAGTTAGATCATACAGAAAACACAAACCTTTTTTTCAAAAAAGTCTGGATTTGAGACAAAGAAAAATCGCTCAAAATACAATCTACAAAAATTAAAAAAGTTCTTTCTGTAATTTATTTGTCATCAATGCAGAGAATTGGAACGAAAAGTAAACTAAAAATCCTTTCCTTTCGTTCTATAGTTGAGTTTGGGTACCAAGTTCTAAATTCAGAGTACGATTGATTAGATGAAAAGGGCTGGATACACTGTAAAATTTACAGGTATTTGGTCCTTTTTTTATGGAAATATCATCTACATTTTTGATAAAAAAGAAGGCCCCCGAAACCGGCGACCTTCTAACCTAACCAATCAACAACCCTATTGATGGGAAATTACTAAATAAATAATGCTACTGCGAACATGACAAAGGTGGGGGTGCGAGTATGAATCGAAGGTGAAGTGTATATGACAAGAAGATGAGCATAAAATTTTTTACATCAACTTTAACAACTTAAGCACAATAAAAGTTTTGTCCGGTGCCAAGCCTGAATCTAGGAAGCCATTTTTGCCCACAACAATGCATTTTACAGAGTGAGAATACACTTGAAAATTTTTAGAAAAAAGCGTAACGATTTCTCCATTTCTACGTACACCCTATTAACGAGCTTACATTATGCAACGCATTCATAAACTTATGGTCGCCAATCGCGGCGAAATCGCTATTCGAGCACTTCGAGCGGCGGCTGAACTTGGTATACGGACCGTTGCCATCTATACTTACGAAGACCGCTACTCCCTCCATCGTTATAAAGCCGATGAAGCGTATCAGGTAGGAAAGGATAATGATCCCTTAAAACCTTATTTAGACATTGAAGCAATTATCACCGTTGCTAAGGAAAATCAAGTGCATGCCATTCATCCTGGATACGGATTTTTATCAGAAAACGTAACTTTTGCTCGACGATGCAGGGAAGAGGGAATCATTTTCGTTGGTCCATCCCCCGAAGCCATGGAACAGTTGGGCGATAAAGTAGCGAGTAAATTAGTAGCAAAGAAAGCCGGAGTACCTGTTATTGAAGATAATCAAATTCCATTAAAATCAATTCAAGATGCTTCCTCAGAAGCTTTACGTATAGGCTTCCCCGTTATACTCAAAGCGAGTGCAGGTGGTGGTGGACGAGGAATGCGGGTGATTCGAAAAGTTGAAGAGTTAGAAAAAGCGTTTGATGAAGCTCGACGAGAAGCAGGAAATGCTTTTGGAGATGATACCATTTTCATCGAAAAATTTGTAGAAGATCCCAAACATATCGAAGTTCAGATTTTAGGAGATCAACATGGAAATATCGTCCATCTTTATGAACGCGACTGCTCCGTGCAACGACGATTTCAAAAAGTAGTGGAAATCGCTCCTGCACCGAGTCTGAAACAAGAAACAAAAGACAAACTTTACGAACATGCGTTGGCCATCACTCGCTATGTGAAATACGACAACGCAGGGACTGTAGAGTTCTTAGTGGATTCTGATGAAAATATTTATTTCATAGAAGTGAATCCACGCATTCAAGTAGAGCATACCGTAACAGAACAAATTACGGGCTATGATTTAGTTTGTGCACAAATTCATATTGCCGATGGTGCTGCACTCAATTCTCCGATGATTGAGATCTATTCACAAGCCGATATTCAATGTCGGGGTTTTGCCATACAATGTCGCATCACCACAGAAGATCCCGAAAATGATTTCAAACCTGACTATGGTACCATCATCGCTTACAGAAATGCTGGCGGAAATAGTATCCGTATCGATGAAGGCAGCTCCTACCAAGGAGTAAAAGTTTCTCCATTCTTTGATTCTATGCTAGCCAAGATCACGGCTCATGGAAGAACACTCGCTGGAGCTAGTCGAAGAATGCATCGTACGCTTACTGAGTTCAGAATACGGGGAGTAAAAACGAATATTCCTTTTTTAGAAAATGTGATCACGCATCCTGCCTTTCAAAATGGCGAGGCGACGGTGAAATTTATTGAAAAATATCCTGAACTATTTAATTTTAGAAAGAAGCAAGACAGCGGAACACGTGTACTTCGGTACGTCGCCAACGTTATTGTGAATGGAAATCCGGATGTAACTAAAATAGATCCTTCACGCATTTTTGATGCCCCACGAATGCCCTCTTCAAAAATATCTGGACCTCCACGCGCGGGCACAAAACAAAAACTCGATGAAATGGGTCCGGAGAAATTTGCGCAGTGGCTCATAGCAGAAAAGAAAGTAAAATTTACCGATACCACCTATCGCGATGCGCATCAATCGCTCTTAGCAACTCGAGTTCGTACAACGGACTTCTTACAAGTAGCACGCAACTTTGCATTGCATCACCCCCAAACTTTCAGCATGGAAGTATGGGGCGGTGCGACTTTCGATGTGGCGCTTCGCTTCTTGCATGAGTGTCCTTGGAAAAGGTTGCAATTACTCCGAGAAGCGATTCCCAATATTTGCTTGCAGATGTTGATACGTGGAAATAATGCCATAGGCTATTCCGCTTATCCAAATAATCTAGTAGAAAGTTTTATCGAACAAAGTTGGAAGCATGGAGTGGATGTATTTCGCATCTTCGATTCCTTGAACTGGACAAAGTCGATGGAAGTAAGCATCAACGCTGTTCGTGAACGCACGGGTGGTATTGCAGAAGCTTGTATCAGTTATACCGGAGATATTCTGGATCCGAAGAAAACGAAATACAATTTAAACTACTACTTGGACCTAGCAAAAGACTTAGAAGATAAAGGAGCGCATATACTTTGCATCAAAGATATGGCCGGACTCTTGAAACCTTATTCAGCGACACTGCTCATCGAAGAACTAAAAAAATCCGTTTCATTACCTATCCATCTGCATACACACGATACATCATCCATTCAAGCGGCTACTTACTTGAAAGCGATTGAAGCCGGCGTTGATGTGGTAGACGTTGCATTGGCTTCCATGAGTGGTCTTACTTCACAACCCAACTTCAACAGTATGGTGGAAGCACTGCGAAACACGCCGCATGAAGTGGGTCACGATATCATTCACCTCAACCAACACAGTAATTATTGGGAACGCGTTCGTGAATATTATTATCCCTTTGAAAGTGGATTGATGGCAGGCACCGCGGAAGTGTATGATCATGAAATTCCGGGGGACAATATTCGAACTTGCGTCCACAAGCTATTTCACTCGGTTTGGGTGACAAAATGGAAGAAATTAAACAAGCCTACGCTGACGTCAATCAACTTTTGGTGACATTGTAAAAGTTACACCGAGTTCAAAAGTTGTAGGTGACATGGCACTCTTCATGGTCAGCAATAATTTATCGAAAGAAGATATTTTTACGAAAGGTGAATCGATCAGTTTTCCAAGCAGTGTCAAAAGCTTTTTCAAAGGTGACATAGGACAAGCACCAGGCGGTTTTCCAAAAGTTCTTCAAAAAATTGTGTTGAAAGATGAAGTTCCATATACAGATTTACCCAACGCACATCTTTTGCCGATTGACCTAGATAATGCATTCAACAAATTCAAAGAAAAATTTGGATCCAACTTATCTTTCCTCGATTTCCTGAGCTGGCAGTTCTATCCAAAAGTATTTGAAGAATATCTAACCTTTGTAAAAGAGTTTGGTGATGTAAGCCGACTTCCAACTCCCACTTTCTTCTTCGGAATGAAAAACAACGAAGAGATCATGGTAGAGATTGCGAAAGGAAAAAAGATTTTGATTCGTTTATTATATGTAAGTGACGTAGACGACAAAGGAAGAAGAATTGTTTACTTCCGCCTCAATGGTCAAACTCGTTCCATCGAAGTTCAAGATAAAAAAGCAAATGTTAAAAAGGTAAGTCACGCGAAAGCGAGCGGCGATCTTCAAATTGGAACACCGTTACAAGGACTTCTGAGTAAAATATTTGTTAAACCCGGTCAGGAAGTAAAAAAGAACGCACCTCTCTTTACTATCGAAGCTATGAAAATGGAAACGACGATAACGGCGGCTACTGATATAAAAATTCAGTCAATCACGCTGCCTGAAGGAACCTTAGTGGAATCAGAAGACTTGGTTATGGAAGTCAATCCCAATCTGGCAGCGTAATCGGTTTCGAAATTTTTACATTGATTCGAATGAGTTACTCACATGCCTTCCATCTTACCATATAAAAATTCACGATATTCAGTAAATAAACAAATTCTGATTTTGAAATTTTCTTGTATACTAGATAAATAGTATTCTAGCTGAATATTAAATACTCATCATAACTTGTTTTCTATGCATCGACGTTTTTAACTTTACGTATTCATCGCGTTCCATACCAATCCTAAATGAATTGGTTTCCACATTTCCATTCATTAAATAAGTGATCTTCAAAACACCTTTTTCTCCATTCTGAATATACTTAATGGAAATAATATTTTTGATGGCATATGAATGCATCCAATTTGAAATGATGGGGGAGTACACAAAAATATAATCCTCCGACACCAAAATAATTCGTGCGCGATAGAAAAAATTGATAAAACCTATAAATGCAAAAAATCCTAAGAAAACTGCCATCACGGTCAAATCAGCTTTAGGTTCGGCTGTTGAAAAAAACGCATAAAGCCCGATTGGCAACAATACTCCATTGGTAGAATGCCAAAACTTAAAATCACTTTTATACTTTACCTTTTCGTTGCTGACAACATCTTTGAGATTCGGATAATTCGAATCCCATGATAACTTAGTATGTTCATGCTTACCGATCATGGATGGATCTTGTCGCAACAACATCGTCAAGTGTCGATACAAATCAGGAAGCTCAGATTTAAATCCATGAGGATCTTCAAAAAAATGTTCCACGCATACCGAAAAAAATTCCCGTTCATCGGTACCCGCATACCTTCGTAAGAAATGGTCCTCCATACTATTCACTTCATTAAAAACCTCCGTAGAGCTGGCTTGCCATTTTAAAAAATATTCATAAAAATCCGGATCACTTTTCTTGACAATTCGACTTAAGTCGAGGGCATGCGCCAGTTCATGCAAACCTAGATTTAATTTGTCTTTTGCATCGGCATAACCTTCCATAAAATGCTGCCAAGAAAGAACTACTAATCCCTTAATACTTGTTTCACCGCGATGAAGAGCGCCAGTATAGGGTGATGTATAAACTCCCGGATAAATAATAAATGTATGAAAATGAGGAATAGAAAAATTCCTTAAGCCAAACGTAAGTTGAACTATGGAAGCCGATAATAATATTTTCATGGTATGGGTGATTTCCAGGTCTTCCTTGCCAATGAATTTCTTTTGCTTTAAAATTGAATTGCACCGAAGCAAAAACTTTAATTTTGATAATTCAGGAAGCAAACGATAAAATTCGAAGTGCTTTTTTAGAATAGGTTCTACCATGTTTCTGTGCTTTAAAAAATTCTGCGTTGGACTCATTGCAATCCTTTTGATGCTTCGAGATTCCTCTCTCCAATATTCATCATGAACATGCACAAGTAAATCGGAACCAACAAACCAATAAAAGACAAATAGAATCGTAATAATTGCCACCACCATATCGGTATGAAAGTAAAATAAAATTAAAGACAAACCTCTTCTTTGCGTACGGTATTATCCTCTTTGCAGTTAGATTTTCGATTCAAAAAGTAAGTTACCACTATTAACATTTACCTATCGACAAGATTCTAGAAACCCATTATTTACTCTTGTTTCTATGACGTATCTCTAGTAGGTTTGTATGAATCTATGACATCGCTAGTTTTGGAAAAACCCAAATCAAATATAATTGATATTCAGGGTGATACATGGTCTGAAAGGGCAGTATCGGCGTCAAAACTGCAGAAGTACCAGTTTGAAAAAGGGAGCAGCCAATATGTGAATTTGGAATTGGCTCGCAACCGTGCGGCATTTACAAGATGGAAAACGATTGAAAATCTCGATAAATATTTAATCGAGTTCGAATCGAACTTCATTAAAGCGGGTGGCAAAGTAATCTGGGCACAAGATATCACGGATGCGTTAGAAGCCATTTTAGAAATTTTAAAAAAATCGCATGCAAAACAAATTATTAAATCCAAAACAAATACGGCTACTGAAATTGGGCTGAATGCATTTTTGGAAAACGAAGGTTTCAAATTTTCTGAAACAGATACAGGGGATTTTATTGTTCAGGCAGCGGAAGAAAGTGGTTCGCATATGGTGATGCCAGCTTTACATAAGTCAACCAAAGAAATTGCTTCACTTCTTCACGATAAAATGGGATTACCTGCTGATGCAGAAGCTCCAGGAATTGTTCGTTTTATTCGCGATCATTTGCGTGATACATTTCAATCAGCTGAAGTTGGAATTACAGGATGTAATTTTTTAATTGCAGATCCAGGCGCTGTGGTAATTCTGGAAAATGAAGGTAATGCACAACTTACTGCAGCACTTCCAAAGAAACATATTGTTCTAGCGGGCATCGACAAGATGTTACCAACTTTAAATGATTTAGATTTATTTCTTCCTTTGTTGAGCACATACGGTACCGGTCAAACATTAACTACCTATAATAATATTATTAGCAGTCCGCGCCAAGCTGATGAACAAGATGGGCCTGAAGAACTTTACATTATACTTCTCGACAATGGACGCACGGATGTATTAGCGCACGACCAACAACGTCAGGCCTTATCATGTATCAAGTGTGGTGCTTGCCAAACTGTTTGTCCGGTTTATCATACGGCCGGTGTGAGTGATTTTCCATCTCCCATTGCAGCAGTCACAATGCCCTTGCAACATGTAGAGATGCAACACTTGAGTCATGCGAGTACACTTTGCGGTGGATGTAAAGATGTATGTCCGGTGAAAATTGATATCCCGCGTTTACTTCTTCAAAACAGAAAATTGTTCGTCGACAAAGGCAATGTAAACCGCACTGAAAAATGGTTTTACTATGCTTGGAAGAAGGCGATGCTGAAGCGTGAGATCATGAGTTGGACGGGCATCAGTGCACGTAAACATATATTAGATGGTCTCTTCAAATCGAAAGACGGACATCGTAAAATGCCGATTCAATCGAAGGAGAAACCCTTCAACGAATGGTATCGTGAAAAGATGAATTACAAATAGGATTGATTTTTTTCGATCCATAATTATTCCTTCTAACTAATCGAAATATAATTCTGCCTCTTGCCTATCTCCTTCACCACAGTTTCCGATTTACAAACTGCATTAAACGCGGATCGTTTGGCGGGAAAAAAGATAGGTTTTGTTCCCACGATGGGCGCTTTGCATGAGGGGCATTTATCCTTGGTAAAAAGCGCAGCAGCGGGAAATGATATAGTGGTTTGCAGCATCTTTGTAAATCCAACACAATTTAATAATGCTGCCGATTTAGAAAAATATCCGCGCATGCCCGATGCCGATATTCATTTACTTAAAACGGCAGGATGCGATTATGCTTTTCTTCCTTCGGTAAATGAGATCTATCCCAACGGAAAAATTTTACTCGACATTCATTTTGGTGATTTAGAAAAAGTGATGGAAGGCGAATTTCGTCCCGGACATTTTAAAGGGATGGCGACAGTGGTAAACCGATTGTTTGAAATTGTAACTCCTGACAACGCCTACTTCGGAAAAAAAGATTTTCAGCAATTGGCCATTGTAAAAAACATGGTGAAACAATTGGGGCTATCCGTCAACGTTATTGGTTGCGAAACGCTCAGAGAAGAAGATGGTTTAGCGATGAGTTCGCGTAACATGCTATTAACTGCAGCCCAAAGAAAAGCCGCACCCATGATTTACAAAGCCAGGCGCACGGCTCAAGAATTTATTCCTTTTCATACAGTGGAAGCCGTAAAAGAACTAGTAACACGTTACATTCAACAAAGTCCGCTTTTAAAAGTTGAATACTTTGAAATTGTAAATCCAGAAACATTACAACCCATTCAAGATTGGAATGAGTGCAAGGAAGTGCAAGGATGTATTGCGGTGTTAACGGAAGGGCCGAGGTTGATTGATAATATTACTTATGCTACTATATAATTTTTAGTAAAATAGAATTATCGCTTCTGATAAAAGATGTTAGATGTTGGATGCTAGATTTTGGATTAGTCAACCTTACACCTTGCGTAACCTCGCCACTCATGGAGAGGTTACAGATATTGTCCTCCTATATTAAGTTGTCACCCATATCTTGTTGAATAAAACGATTAAATCTACGGAATCTAAATAAGGTATCACAAATTGTGATACCTTCTATACATCCACACCAAAATGGCAAAGAAAGAAGTAACATTAATAATTCCTTAAGAAACTATAATCAACAAAATAATTGTATTAAGTGATGAAAAAGTTATACTTGATGTGCATCTAGCAGAAATTTACGGTGTAGAAAACAGGGCATTAAAACAAGCAGTACGCAGGAATTTAGATTTATTCCCTGACGACTTTATGTTTGTACTAACAGACAAAGAAGTAGAAATCGTGGTATCACAAAATGTGATTCCTAGTAAACAACATTTAGGTGGTTCGAGTCCGTCTGCGTTCACAGAAACTGGAGTAGCGATGTTATCAAGTGTACTGAAAAGTAAGAGAGCTAAAGAAATGAACATAGCTATCATGAGAGCATTTGTAGCAATTCGTAAAATGCTTTTAACGAATACAGAGTTACGTCTAGAAATAGAATACATAAAAAAGAAAGTGGATAGCCACGGAAAGAACATAGAGTTGGTGTTCCAATATTTAGATGAGTTGATTGAGAAAAAAGAAAATCCGAAACCACGAAAACAAATTGGATACACGATTCCAAAGAAAAAGAAGAAGAAGAAGAAGAAATAATCGAAGAACAACGAATTTTAAAAATTAAAAACTATCAAGGTTCAATTGGATTGAAGCAGCTGCTAGGTGCAAGATAACTTTCAATAATTTTTTTGCGTCAGCACAGAATAAAAGCTAGAAGCTAGAAGCTTATAAAAATGCGTGTCGAAATCCTATTCCCAATCAAATTACTATGCGTGAAAACTACGGAGTAAACTTATACAAATTACTTGCCGTAAACAAATGCGTTAACTTACTCCATGTCTCAATACTGTTACGGTGACGAAGCACAATATAATAACGGTTGCCTATTACCGTAGAAGGAAAATTAAATGTTCCATTTCCATTGATATCAAACACACCCGAAGTTACAAATGAAGCCGGGCCCAAAACATTTGCCGAATCATAAAGTGCTACCGTAATCGTATCCGAAACAAGAGGATCTAACACTGGACTTGTCATTTGTCCTGCTCCGGAATAAAAACCCTCAACCATCAATTTTAAATTCAACTGACTCACATTAATTACTAGAAACACTGAGGCACTGGTATCGACACATCCATTTGTATTTGATAAAATAATATTTCCAGACGTTGAACTTGCAGGAACATTAAACTCGAGCGATGATGCATTTAACACATTCGGAGTAGCGAATTGTCCACCCAACTCCACGGAATTCACATCCGTAAAATTAGTACCTGAAACATTTACTAACGTTGATGCGCCTCCGCTAGATGGAGTGAAAGTGGTGATATGTGGTCGGTCATTCACAATCACCTCCACCGAATCTTTTGCTGTACAACCTTGAACAGAGGTAGCCAACACCGAATAAAATCCCACTTGATTTGTATTAATGTTTGATATTTCTGGTTCAGCCAAATTGGAGTTAAAAGCTAACGGTCCATTCCAATTATAGAAATCGGCACCGCTTGCAGCTAGTGTCAATGTACTTCCTTCGCAAAGTGGACTATTGCTAGAAACGATCACTTCAATGGGTGTTCCAGTAGCAATGGTATAGGTAATGGTAGTAATGCATCCATCTGCAGAAGAAACAGCAGCGGTATATTTTCCAGGCGTTAAATCAGATATTGACATTCCGGTTGCTTGGCCATTATTAATATTTATTCTCCAACCCATATTCAAATGCACGCCACACATATAATACAACAATGCGGGGTGAGTTAAATTCGGCGTAAAAACCATGGCGCCGCCTTGTAATTGACTATTCGTCACTCCTGAAAACACTTCATTTGCAAAACTTCCACCTGCGGTACTGGTCGTTATATGAAAAGGATGCCCGGGAAACGTTCCGTTAAACGTATAATTCACTCCCCGAGTAACATTCAGCTCTTTACCTTGAACTCCATCCAACACATAACCCACAGGAAAACCCACTCCGAAATAAGGGTGGGTAGCATTTTTATTTGCTGTAGTCACCGCAAAAGCTGGACCTTGTTGGTTGATGGTATCCCAGGCAACTGTATAAGGCGGTAACCCACCAGAAACGGATAAATTTATACTTCCATTATTTCCAACACAAGCTGCAGCAACAGTTGCAGTAACAATTGGAGCCGGACATACAATTACATTATCGATGCAAAAAGAAGGACGAGAACCTGAACCGGAAGAATCACGTTGCACCCAACGTAATTGAACATCGGATTGATTCTCGCAAGCAACGGGAAGTAAATATTGGTAACGCATACCATTTCTAGGAACGATACCGGAGGTTTGAACGCTTGTATTATTTACGTAGATGCTACCCGTTAGTGAGGTGAAAGTACCGTTTGTATTTCCAACACGGTATTGCAATTCCACATTATTTCTTCTAGTCTCGGTTGTACCATTATAAGGATTTCGAATCGTTGCTATGTCGAAGGTTACAACAACATTTGCCTTCCCAATCGTATTTACGACTAGGCCTAATCCTACATCTATCGTTCCCGAAGATAGAATTCCCAACTTCCCTGAATAATTATGAACTCCTCCGGTAGTTGTTAAAGCGGTACTGCTGCCCAACAAATTGGAATTAGCTGTAGCACTCGTCGCTATGAAATTAGCCGTAGAAGTAGTGCCCAATTGCCAACCTTGCCATCCTGCAGGATACGTGGTAGATGCAGCCGCTACGCCCGAAAAATCCTGTGTATAAGGGATGATTTGTGCAGTAGGGATCGTTTGTGCCTGTAAATTGAATGCAATAAACATGGCCAAAGACAAGAGTAGAAGAAGAAACATAATATGTGGTTTAGGTAATTTTAGGGAAAGCTAGCAAGAATAGTTGAATGTTGCAACAATTATTTGGTGAAAGGAAAAATAGTAAATGCTAACTAATGAGTTTTTTTTGATTCTTTTAAATCCACAGTCTCATTGATAAAAACAGCTTTCATTTAAGACTCAAACTGATTAAATATAACGAGATTTTACTATCTAAATTCTTATAAAAAGTCAAGTTTATATGAGATAAATCCATATGGTAAGAATATTTTTCTTTGAATATTAAATAATATTTATACATTCGTCTAACCTAAATATTCAGCTTTATGAAAAACCCAATCACAGACTACAAGCTACAAGCTACAAGCTACAAATTTTAATTCTAATTGCTGTTTTGAGTAACACAACTGCACTCTTTGCACAAGAATTAGAGGTGTCCTTAACCCCTGGAAATTATAATGGTTTTAATATCTCATGTTTCGGGGCGCGAGATGGAAATATAGATGCAACAGTTACAGGTGGAACTCCACCCTACACCTATATTTGGACCAATGGTGCTACCACTCAGGATTTGAATAATGTTGCTGCTGGATATTATAAAATTATAGTTAGAGACGCTTTGAGTGGCATTGTAGAAGTAGAAATTACCTTGATTGAACCTGAACAGATGTGGGTTGATTATTTACTTAGCAACTTTCCAAATGGGTATAATATTAGTTGTTATGATTGCTTTAATGGCCATATTCTGTTGTTTACCGGTGGAGGCGTAGGCCCTTATTCTTATGCATGGGAAGATGGTCCATCAACATCAGATCGCTTTAATTTAGGAAGAGGGGATTATGGTGTTAATATTACAGATGCAAATCAATGCGAACTTAGGCCCGAACTTTTTCAGATGACAGAGCCGGATCGCTCCGACTGGACACAATTTGGAAATACAGGAAGTGATCCAAATCTGCATTTTATTGGAACCACAGATGCAAAAGATTTAAAAATTAAAACTTCCAACCAGGAACGACTAACCATTAAATCTAACGGCGAATTAAAAATCCATAACCTTCCATCAGGATCTGTTTACTTAGATGCAAATGGAATATTAAAATCAAACAGTATTGGGCAAAGTGTTCAGCCATGTACCAACTCTGGTCCTTTTTGGTGGGGCCTAAGTACTGGTGAAATTATTAGCTGCCCACAAAACAAAGTGGGCGTTGGTACTTGGGCGATTCCAACTGGAGTTCAGTTTAAAGTAGAAGGTGCTTCCTATTTTGATGGAAGCGTATATATTGGTGTCGATCCAAATACTGCTGTAGGTGGCTCAACGTATAAACTTTTGGTAGATGGAAAATTAGGAGCCAAAGAAATATATTGTTCTTTAGGAAACCCTTGGCCCGATTACGTTTTTGAAAATGATTACGAACTCTTAAACATCACGACACTTCGCAACTTCGTTTCAAAAAACAAACATCTTCCCGGTGTGCCTTCTGCTAGCGAGTTAGAAAGCAAGGGTGCAAATATGATGGAATTAATGAGCAAGGCTTACGAAAAAATTGAAGAACTGCATTTGTACATTTTTGATTTAGAAGAAAGGTTGCGAAATATGGAAGAAAGGAAATAATAATATTTTTCTGATACTATTTTCTTTATTATTTAATTATACCATAATGAAAATTCTCACTTCATCACTAATCTTTGTACTAATTGTCATTTGCCTAATTCCATTTTACGGAATTGCACAATCCTACAAGAATATTAGCCTAACCAATAATACGTCCGAAGATCAAGGTGTAGAAATTATCAAAAACGAAAACAACGAATATTTCATACTTTCAAATATTAGACCTGTTACAAATTCACTTTCAAGACTCGGAATTACAAAGACAGATTCATTATTCAATCCTATATTTACAAAACTACTAGGAGATAGTTCAGTTAATTATTTCGCAGAAGGACTTAGCATCACTAAAGACTCTTCAATTATTGTAGTAAGTTCAAGTGTTGAATACATCCCAACTTACCATTATTTTATAACAATTATTAAAATAAATTATTTCGGTGATACTATTTGGACAACCAATGTTAAAGATTCCAATAATCATTTGTTTCTAAAATTAATTCACACCTCTGGCGATAGTCTTTTTTTAGCAGGTTCTACTTGGAATTCGACATCAAATAAATTCAGCGAAGGTTTATTCTATGTATTAAATCACAAAACAAATTCAGTAATAAGAACAATTAATTACTCCGACAACCAGCCATCAAATATGTTTTTTATAGATGGAGTTTACAACAATAAAAGAAAAACATTTTTACTTTATGGAGCCGCATCAAATGATACGATTAATAACATCCACAAACCAATATTTCTTGAGTGTAATACTAATGGCTCAATTGTAAATACTTTAGCCTTTAACGATACAATTAATATTTCTAATGTGCAAATGGTGTCATCAAAAACAAATGGAAACATCTTTATTGGATTTGAAAGATTCTCTACAAATCAATTCTCCGGATATATCTATTTTAAAATTGATTCTTTAAATAAGTTCATCTATTTCAAGCGTATTTATAATGGGAAAAATGATCTTGATTTTTATTCCTCATTTTGTATTGATTCTTCTGAATCAGTAATATTAACATCAGGTCCAAACACCATGTTCATTGATCGCTCTGGAGACATCTCTGCTTTAAATCTGACATTTCAAAATGTGCTTTATCCATTCGCTGGTATAAATTATTACAAAGGATTTACTATTAACGATAAAGCTTATTTCATTGGAAATATTCGATTTCAACTGTCATCAAATTCAGATATTGCAATACTTGAAACTGATTTGCTAGGGGCTGGCTGTACAAATATTCCATTGTTTGAAACGTCGAATAGCTTCCAACTTGCCAATTATTTACAATCTGTAAATCTTGACTCAAATTTTACATTTAACTACTCATCAGGCCTAAACATCAATTCTCATTTTCTCACGAGATTGAATCTATGCCCAAATACATCTGCAAATGAACAAACGAATAATTTTAAAAACGCCATTAAACTTGGTCCAAATCCCTTTTACAATGATATAAACATTAGCTCTTCCGAATCAATAAACAAAATTATTATTACTTCCATTGAAGGGAAATTAATAAATGAAATAAACATAAACCCAACTTTTTCGATTAATTTAAATTTAAATTATCTGAAAGCTGGTGTTTATATTATAAAGCTATTTAACAATGCAAGTATTGCAAATTTAAAAATAATTAAATTATGAAAACTAAAACGTTGCTTACTTTGTTGATACTACGATCGTTTATCCTTAATTCTCAAGATATAAAAAATCAGTATAATATGCCACCAATTGTGAATGAACTTGCTTGGGGTACTTTTATAAATACACCGGGAAATGGTTTGGCTGTTTCGTATAATATAGAAACTGTATCTTTTCCATTTATAGCTGATTGTATTAAACTCCCAATAGGATGCGGCATTAACAATCCTGTTCTAAATAGAAATTTCACTTTACCAAATGATGCATACGATTTCACTTTTGATAAATGGGACTATATAAAAAGAAAAAATTTCAAATACTAAATTTAACACCATTGGCTCAAGTCTTGCTTCATTTGCGTATGCAATTGACGCTCCTGTACTCAGCACTCCTGTTCGAAATTATTTTCGTCATAGCATTTTAAAACATACAATAAATATTCATTGTGAATCTAATTCAACTGCTAACCCAACTTCGAATCCAATTTTCAGTTTTTCCTGGATTCATGATAATACACGTGGACGTATGAAACATTATCCATTTTGTCCGAACGGCGATATTAATTGTGCTGAAGATCAATATGATGTTTCGTTTGCTCCAATTATCCTTAATAAAAGAAGCCATTTCTTCAATGAAACTGATGCTACAAGTATAGTTCCTATTTTGGGTACAATAAATTATTTTGATTATTCGAATATTATAAATGTAAATTGCAATATATTGACAAATTTAACATCATATCCTTTACAAAATTGGCCATTTTCAACTAACAACGTATACCAAAAAGTTTACTTTCCGCCCTACTCTTTAGTTTCGGCTCCATTATATCAAGCAAGAGGTCAAACAATAGCTGGCTATGAAAGAATACTAAATACTTCAGACTTTCAAGCATTGTACGGTATTTCACATAACTATCATATAAATTACGACTTCGATATCGTCAATACCGAAATAAGCGAATCCGATCACATCTTCTACAACCCCAGCGATGTAACTATTACAGCCCCAAATTTATTTTTCCCATCCCATTATTCTTTTAGAACTATACGAGGTGTTTATCCATCACCTGCAGAAGTTGCAGCCGACGATATTGCAATAAACGGTGGACCATTTAATGATCCTAGAGTAGTGCCTGTCCGTACTGATTTACGTTGCGAGGATGTGGCGAATTTCCCTCACAATGCATCTATTCCCGATGATGCTAAGTACGCTTCTCTCTATCGCTTGGCATCAGGAAGTAAACTTACCTTGAAGCCCTGTGTTAGCGTGTTTGATGCTGCCTTTATTCTTAATCCGGGTTCTACATTAGAACTCGCCAATAAAACATCCATCATCGGTTTGCATCGAGTAGCTATTGATCGTAATGGCGGTCGACTCATTGAAAAATATGAATTAAATAGTGGTACGCTTTATCTGCAAGATAAAACGGAAACGGCGATTGCACCAAATTCCTATCATGTAAATTCAAAAATATTTGCTGGAGAAAATGTTGATGTCTTCTCTCCTGTAGGTCCTTATATCGCTTCGACCGGAACAAATTTGGAACTCATCGCCCAAGATTATATAAAATTAGATCACGGCTTTCATGCAGAAGCAGGAGCTGAAGTGAAAATTCAAATTGATCCAGCTCTACAAATTCCCTCTTGTCCTCCACCTGCAAGTGGAGGAAGTGGAAATCGGTTTGCAAATCTAGCTACCAACTCATTAATTGACGCTACGGCGCACATTAAACTCTTGCCAACTCTCTTTACAAATTCAACCGGTATTTATTCCGAAAATATAAATGAAGATCCAATTGTTTCTGTTGAAGTATTAGATGCGAATGGGAAAAAGATAAAGCAAATCAATGAAATCAATGATTACTTGATAGAAGTAGACTTATCAAACCTGAATGAAGGCATGTATTTCTTCATCATTCAAACGAAAAATAATAGGAAGGTTTTGAAGGGAGTGAAGCAGAATTGATTATTAGAGAAATGAAGTTACACTCCCTTTCCTTACTTTAAAATTTACTTTACGCAAGACCAAGTTCTGTCTTTACATGTTGATATACCTGATCTATAATTTTATCACTAAACCTTCCTATCTTCATTTCCTTAAGAGTAGCAACAGTAAAATAATAATCACATACTTGGAGCTTTATTTCAAGGCTTGCCAATATATATAAAACGCCATGATGAATAATTGATTCACGATGTGCAACTTTTCTTCCTGCTCTTTCATCCAACAATAATTCGTGGTTGGATCCTAATGATTGATTTTGTGCAAAAACTTCTGCTTCGCCTTTATCCAATGCTTTTTCTGTCAAATAAATTTGTACTAAATCATCTCCATATTCATTGCATTGAAAAAACCAAGACGCATGATTTTTATAAAATCTGGTAATGAATTCGAATCGGATATTCTGCTCTTCATAGTCTCTATTCTTTTCAAAAAATTCGCGCTCCACTTCACGAGGGATCTTCACTTCATTGTAAATCAAATTTAGAAAATTTAATAAATCGAGATAGTAGAGACTTAATAATACGGATGTATCAATGATGGCAGTTGACTGCCCTTTACTTTTGTACATTGAAAATTATCTTTTTTCATTAGAAAATGTCCATGCAGCTAATAAACCAAGTCCAATGCTCAGTAACGCAATTCCGAGTCCGCTTTCATCATCTTGCTTCTTCCTTGTAACTTTATTTACTGAAGTGCCTACAAGTTTCTTCCTTAAAAAATCAGCAATGTTATGAAGCGCTTCATCCGTTTTTGTAAAGTCAACATGAATCTCCTTTACATTGGGTACACCTTTAAAATTAATTTTTACTTCCTTATTTGCATCGTACAAAACAATTATTGGTTTCTTTTTCTCGATCGCAAATGCTAAATCTTCATTCTGTTGCTTTGACAATCGTTCTATGCAAAATGAAACGACAAAATATGATTTGTCAATTCGGCTTTTGGTTTCAAGAGAAAGTCCAGTTGCACCAATTCGATAAGGCAACAAAATATTCAAGCCATAAAGATTTGAAATCGTTTGCAATCTTAATGCTGTACTTTCTTCTGATTCCGATTTAGGATTATACGTTATAAAAATATTCTTAGACATTGGTTTTCCTTTATACAAATGTAGTATAAATAAGAAGAAAAGCCAAACGGTTTTTGTAAATAAGTGTATTTAAACGTTTACAAATAGCAATGAAAGCACATCTTCTACTCCTCCAAATTCTCCAAATTGTAAAAAATAATCCCCAATTTTCCCTCATCGCTCACTACAATGAATGTTTCCTTTAAGGTGGTTCGACTGCATTTCACCTTGTAAATTAAACTTAGCTGATTGTAACCAGAGGTGTCATCGTACTTTTTTTCTTCACTCACAAATTCAAATGATTGAATGGGTCCAGTGGTGTCAAGTAAACGAATGAATTTTTGCACTTTCGCTTCCATGTTTTCACTTTGGTTAAAGCTAGAAGTGAAGTAATCGTCAACGCGATCGTAGTTTTCGTTTTTTAAATCGGTGAGAAGTCCCTCCACTATTTTTTTTGCTTCGTCCGTTTTTACATCAGCCGATCCACAACTGCTCAGAAAATTCATCAAGAAGAATAGAGAAATAAAATGGAATATAAATTTTAGTCTTGAAGAATGATTTTTACTTTTCATATTTTGTGTTTTCATGATGATAATCATTATGCGATGTTGAGTGTGTTATCTGCTATTCGAGCTAACATCTCCATAACGCTTCCCAAATGTAACTAATGTTACTGATTTAATGAATTGACAAAAGTACTTTTGCAAAACAAACAAATTAGAATATGGAAAATCAAGAAATCAAAATACAACCGGTAACCGCTATGCCTAGAATTGGTGACAAGGCTCCTTCTTTTAAAGCCGTAACGACGCAAGGCAATATAAATTTCCCGTCTGACTATCATGGAAGCTGGGTAATTCTATTTAGCCATCCCGCCGACTTCACCCCAGTTTGCACATCCGAGTTCATGACGTTCGCCACCTTGGAAAAACAATTTAATCAAGCCAACTGTAAACTGGTTGGATTATCGGTTGATGGACTTTATAGTCACATAGCTTGGCTGAGAACCATCAAAGAAAAGATTGAATACAAAGGAATGAAGAACGTCGAAGTCACCTTCCCTTTAATTGAAGACATTACCATGGAAGTGGCTACTAAATACGGAATGATGATGCCCGGTGAAAGTAGTACCAAAGCCGTTCGAGCTGTTTTTGTTATCGACCCGAAAGGGATCATCAGAACCATCATTTATTATCCGCTTAGTTTAGGTCGTAATTTTGACGAATTATACAGAGTCATTATTGCACTGCAAACGGCAGACGAATTTTCCATTGCAACTCCCGCCGACTGGAGACCAGGGGATGATGTCATCGTTCCAACCGCTGGATCGTGCGGTGTGGCTAAGGAAAGAATGGATAATCAAGATGAAAATACGCATTGCCATGACTGGTTCTTTTGCACCAAGAAATTAGATAAGGAAACCGTACTTAAAAAAATAATCAAAAATTAATTGCATTAATTGAACTCATGAGTCGATGCTCACTTTGAAAGTGAGCATCGATTTTTTTATGATAGGGGTTTCCTATTAATTAGTGCTTACTTAATAAGTAATAAAAATTTAATTTATTATTACTTAGATATTACTTTCAGGTACACACATGCAATCAAATTAACCTAATTTAAAATAATTCCATACATCATACTTTATATTTTATAGGGATATTATTAAAATTAATCCATTAAATTTTAGATCACGTCGTCTTAGAGGCAGGTATGACCTGCCTCTAAGACGACGTGTTATTTATAGAAATATAATCCTAGTTGAGACAAGGCATGCCTTGTCTCAACTAGATCATTTGCAAATAAATTGCAATCCCGCAAGAGGGTTTACTTATTCAGTAAGCCATAATTAAAATGAGTTAATGAATCCGAATCATTTTTAAACTCCTTTTTTTCCAACTGAAAAATAACTACAACAACATCTCTATTAAAATTAATTTGAAAAAATTACAAACTCAAAAAATAAAAAGTATTTTATAATTCATTCACCATCTGACTGATTTTCTCAATCGCATCGCCATCTTTAATGATGTATTGTTCTGCCCCTTTTTGAATACTTTGTAAAGCTACACTGTAACGCTCTTGACTACTCATCATGATTACATGTACATCAGGATATGTCTTTTTTAAAACTTCCAAAATTTCTATTCCCGTTTTAGCATCCTTTACATTACTGTTTAAATGATAGTCCATCACAATCACATCAGGACAATGATCCATATGCTTTAAGCAATCTTCGCCCGTTTTAAAAACATTCACATGATGTGGAATGTCGCGAACTATACGATCCCTGAGAACACTTCCTTGAAGTTCATCATCTTCCACAATAAATATTTTCTTAGGTCGGCCGATATCCATTTTGTAATTCTAATTTTCTGTTTTGAAATAATAATTAATGAGGCTAAGTTAAAATTTAATCTTGATACCATCGTTTAAATTCTTTTCTAAATCTTCAATTCCTCCTACTCTCAGGATTTTGATAGGACAAAAACCATTGTAACTATTGCAATCCCATCTGCATAAAATAGTACCCAATTGGAGCAAATGAATTTTCCTACCTTTGCATTCTTATGACGATTCAGATTCTCAAATCAAAAATTCACCGGGCTCGTATCACTCAAGCGGAGTTGCATTATGTAGGTAGTATTACATTGGATCCGGATTTGATGGATGCGGCTAATCTTATCGAAGGCGAAAAGGTTCAAGTGTTGAATATTAACAATGGAGAACGGCTTGAAACTTATGTGATTACAGGTAAAAGAGGTAGTGGTGAAGTTTGTATTAATGGTCCCGCGGCACGTAAGATGTTTCTGGGAGATATTGTTATTGTGATCTCTTATGCAAGCATGGATTTTGAAGAAGCCAAGACTTTTAAACCCTGGTTGTGCTTTCCCGATAATGATAACAGGCCTGTAAAAGCTTAGTATTTTGATAGCTGTCCTGCGCAATCTCCTCTTTCTAGCTATTGGCGCAACTCTGCTTTGGCTCACTTTCCGCGGTCAGGATTTTATGATGGTGTGGGAAAAAGTGAAATTGGCAAATCCTTGGTTACTTCTGCTTTGTGCTTTTTGCTCCTTTGCTGCATTAATTAGTCGGTCGATGCGCTGGGTACAACTTATTGAACCTTTAGGATATAAGCCTCGGCTTTCCACAACCTACCATGCGGTTATGTTTGGATATTTAGCCAATATGGCCATTCCTCGACTCGGTGAAATTTCCCGTTGCGGTGCTTTAAATAAGAGCGATGGTGTTCCTTTTGAAAAACTCATTGGCACCGTGATTGTTGAACGATTGATGGATGTAATTATGTTGGTGGTTTGTATTCTCCTTACTTCTTTCTTAGAATTTGATCGCCTCGGAGGATTCATGAACGAACATATTTTTAATCCGCTCTTCGAAAAAATTGGAAACAGCACGGTAGCCTTGGGCGCTTTTGCAGTAATCGTAATTGTCTTTATTGTTGTGATGATCCGATTTTTTAAGATGGAGAATCCGCCTGCATTTGTTGCTAAAATCAGAAAGTTGATGGGCGGAATTGCAGAAGGATTGCGCAGTGTCACCATGATAAAAAACAAAGGTCTCTTTATCTTTCATACCTTATTTATTTGGACCATGTACTTTGGAATGAGTTACGTTTGCTTCTTCGCACTCCCAGAAACATCAGGTCTAGGAGCACCAGCTGCGCTCTTTATTATGGTGCTTGGCGGAATCGGTATGACCGCTCCTGTGCAAGGTGGAATTGGTGCCTATCATTTATTGGTATCGAAAGGTTTACTTTTATATGGATTGACAGAAACGGATGGAATTGTTTATGCTACGATGAGTCATACGGTAGCAACACTTTTATTAATAATTCTAGGGCACAATCGATGATTGCTTTATTCTTTTCGTAAAAAATAAAAACACAGCAACAGCATGAGTCACCTTGATCACATCCAGAAAAAGCTGATGAATTCGGAACAATTGATTGATCAATTAAATCAATGGCAAAAAGAAGGATGTAAGATTGTGTTCAGCAATGGCTGTTTTGATATCCTCCATTTAGGCCATGTGGATTATTTAGCCCAGGCTGCTGATTTTGGAGATAAAATGGTAATTGGCTTAAATACAGATAGTTCAGTTTCTAGGATTAAAGGGCCAACACGTCCTATCAACGACGAACGTTCCAGAGCTATGGTTTTGGCAGGGCTGGAATTTGTTGCCGCCATTATACTTTTTGATGAACCTACCCCTTATGAATTAATTCGTTTGGTGCAACCCGATGTCTTGGTGAAAGGGGCTGATTATAAGCCTGAAGATATAGTTGGATATGATATAGTGACTGCGAAAGGCGGGACGGTAAAAACGATTCCCTTTGTAGATGGATACTCCACAACTAAGATTGAACAACGCATTCGAGAAGCCAAAAACTAATATTTGTAATGTTTTGGCGTATATTAGATGTACCTTTGATGATATTCTGATGGTATAAGGACTCAAAAAACAATTACACGCATGAAAAATCTTTTAATGGCGCTGGCTGGATTAGTTATGATTAGTCTAACAGGATGTGAGCAAAATGACTTACTACTTTCAGAGAAAAAGCTGAATGAAAAAATTCAAAAGAATTGGAAAGTTATTTTTGCCAACAGTAACGACTCACATGAAACATGGAGTTTTAATGGAGGAAGCGTTGCTTTACACTTTACTAAGTATGATGGTAGTGGAAACGTCAATCTAGATACAACGGTTCTTGGAAGTTACTCGATCGATGCCCGTCTAACAAAAGCCTATGTAAAATTGAGCGGCTTTACATTCAGCGATACAACGCAGCAGGAATTACAAATTCAGGATTCAAAGCAGTGGATCTAAATCGCGCTTGGACCATTGTAGTTTTGGAAAACGATGTTATGTATTTATCGGCAACAGATAATGCAGGCGCTATTCGTTCTCTCGAGTATATTAAAAACTAATCCAACCCGATTCTTTCGGGAACCAATCAACAATAAAGTTGACGCTCTCATCAGCAATGAGGAGAGCGTTTTTAGTTTTATTGTTTTTTTAGATGGGTTTAAATTGAAAATAAAAATTTCAATACAAGAAAGAATTTCTCCTATAAATAGGATTTCCTTTTCTTCGCTAATATTTCTCGCGAAAGCGTGAAGGCGCAAAGTTAAAGTCGCTAATTTTTCTCGCGAAGGCGCGAAGGCGCAAAGTTAAAGTCGCTAAGGTTTCTCTTCGCTAATTTTTCTCGCGAAGGCGCGAAGGCGCAAAGTTTAAGTCGCTAAGATTCTCCGCTCTCTCTGTCTCTCCACTCTCTGTCTTTCCGCTCTCTCTCTGTCTTTCCGCTCTCGTACTATTTCTCGTTCTGCTCCCGCTGGCTGAGGATCTCGATGCCAGCACGCGGAAACACATTTTGTTTTGCTGGCTGAGGCTCTCGAGGGAAGCAAGTAGGTTGGCCTCGAGAGCATCAAACTTCATTTTCTTACGCTGCCCGAGGGAACTCGCGGGCAGCAACTAGTCCACCAAATCCATCTCATCAATCAACCGCTTTGCTCCTGCAAATTTGTCGACGATGAATAAGGTGTAACGTATATCCAGCGTGATGTTTCTACAAATTTCCGGATTAAATAAAATGTCGCTCATCGTACCTTCCCAAACGCGATCGTAATTCGTGCCAATTAAATGTCCTCTTGCATTAAGCACCGGACTCCCCGAATTTCCACCTGTAGTGTGATTGGTAGCAATGAACGCAACCGGCACGGTCCCATTTACCGCATAGCGTCCATAATCTTTTGTTTTATGCAGTTCCACCAATCGCAATGGCAAATCAAATTCTTCATCGCCGGGAATATATTTTTCCATAATGCCATCTAAGTCCGTTTGAAAATGATAGTACACAGCATCGCGTGCTTCGTATCCGCGAACTTGTCCGTAAGCCAAACGTAACGTACTGTTTGCATCGGGATAAATTTTCTTATCGGGTTGCATCTCTTTCTGACCTTCCATGTACAAACGATTCAACAAAGAAATTTCATTGTTGAAAGACTTTACTTTTTCTGCAATACGCTCTCTATAGAAAACGATCAATGCGTCTGCCAATTGATACACAGGGTCCGATTTTAATTCTTTCGCGCTTGATTTTCCAAACTTTGCGAAAACTTCATTCATCTCTTTTTCTTCATCCAAATCACTCTTCGCAAAAAGAGCATCTGCCAATTTCACAAAATCCATTTTATAACGTTGGCGCATAGCCGTAAAATATATGGGCTTTAAGGAATCAGCAACTCCTTCGTCAAACATCTTCAATAAGGTCGCCATCATTTTACGGTCTGTATTGGCGTCGTAATCTTTAAAATATCCTGACACACCTACTTTATATGCTTCCGCTTCTATTCTAATCTTTGCAGTATCGGGTTTCTCCGATAAGGTCATGTCTACCAAATTTTTCATTCCAATGGCATAGCTGATGATTTCAATACCAAAGGCAGCTTCAGCGTAGTAGTCGTTGGCAGATAAATAAGGTCTTGTGTTTTTATAAAGTGATTCAATGGAGGGTAAAACAGCACCGTACTTTTCTTCAACACATCCGATTTCGAATACCAAGAGGTGAAATCGATTTCAAAAGCTTGTTTACGCTCCACTCCTTTTGCAGCCAATAATCCTTTACTCTCGCCCTTCCACTTCTTCCATGCATTGCTCACTCCACTTTGCTTATCGGCATACTTTAAATGTAACGCCTCACTGCTTCTCATAGCTTCCCCCATCACTTCCAAACGTGCCGTACGAACTTTGATGCGATTTGGGTTGGTTACTTCTACAATCGTGCTCACTTGATAGGAAGAAATATATTGCTGTGTTCTACCCGGAAAACCATACACCATAGTAAAATCTTCTGGATGTACTCCTTTGGTAGAAATTGATAAAAAGTGACGCGGTACAAACGGTACATTGTCTGCGCTATAGTCTGCAGGCTTATTATTTTTTCCTGCATACACCCTGAACATGGAGAAATCTCCTGTGTGCCGTGGCCACATCCAGTTGTCGGTATCGCCTCCAAACTTTCCAATGGAGGAAGGAGGAGCTCCGACCAATCGTACATCCTTAAAAGTTTCTGATACAATTAAAATAAATTCGTTTCCGGAATAAAATTGGCGAACACGTGCTTCATAATGCGTGCCGGCTACGGCTTTCTTTTCAAGTTGTGATGATATTTCTTTAATTTTTATGTTTCTATCGTTCTCGTTTAAATTTTCCAACTCTTTCGCAAAGGAGGCAGTAACATCTTCCATACGAATGATGAAAGTCGCTGTCAGTCCTGGACAAGCTAATTCATCTTTCAATGTCATCGCCCAAAATCCATCTCTCAAATAATTATGCTCAAGAGTGCTATGCTCTTGAATTTGTCCGAAGCCACAATGATGATTTGTAAGTAACAATCCTTGTGCAGAAATAATTTCTCCCGTGCAACCTCCACCAAAGTGGACAATAGCATCCTTCAAGCTATTCTTATTGGCACTATAAATTTCCTCCACAGGAATTTGCAATCCCTTCAATCGCATTTCAGCGGCGTTCATCTGTTGCAATAATTGGGGAAGCCACATTCCTTCATCTGCAGATGAAAATGTAGTTGTCAATAATAAAACAAGGAGGAGGATTCTTCTTTTGATGATCATAACCATATTTATTTCTTGGGTAAAATTAATAAAATGTGCTTAGGTAAGTTCAGAATAAGAATACAATTTGAGAGCGATAAAAAATCTAGTGCTGAATTTATCCAAACAAAAAACCCTATCCAATCTGGACAGGGCTTATTGTATTATGGTTTGATTCGATAAATTAATACTATACTTCTCTTAGAAAGAGATACGATTCACCCCTTTTTAGAATGGTAAATCATCTTCCACTGAACTTGCTGCGGGTTGACTCTGCTCATTTCCAGCAGATGCATAACTAGCAGGAGCATCCATCGGAGCAGGTCCACTTGTAGCATTTCCTTCTACAACTGCTTTCCAAGGACGAACATCGGTGTACCAACGGCCGTTATACTCACGTGATTCCACACGAAAAGAAATTTTAAGACGTGAACCCATGGCATATCCATTAAACTGCTTCACAAGGTCACCCCATGCACTCATACAAATTTTCTTTGGATACTGATCTTCCGTTTCTACGATAAAATCTTGCTTCACCCAAGGACCGTTTTTTCCTGATCCTGTTTGTTCCGGAAGGGAACTGATTAATTTTGCTGTAATTTCGAGACTCATAATGCTTAATACGTTTAGAATTCAAAGGTAATAATTCAGAAATACTTTACACTCCTTTCTTCTTTGTTTTTTACCTGAGATGGTGGTTTTGTTGATAAATTTATTTTCGAATTGTTGAATGCAAAAGTAATACACTGATTCTGAATAGTCGTTTTATAAACACTTTTAGTCGAATACAAATATTTACAAATGGCTAAATCGTATTCTTTCAAAAAAAAGAGTGGTGAAAAGCCTTGACTCTCACCACTCCAAAATTATTATTATTCGACTACTTATTTAATAATTCAATGCTTCTCTTCGTGAATTTGGAAAGCGCTTCCCCTTTTAACAATCCTTGATTGAGTAATGCTAAATCAACCGCATGTTGCATCAAATTTGATTTCAAAGTAGCGTCCGTCTCAACTAAAATTTTACCTACGAAAGGATGATTGCAATTTAAAACCATATTATACTGATCGGGCATTTCCCCCATGAAGGAATAACCACCGCCGCCGCTTGCTGACATTTCCTTCATTCTACGCATAAACTCAGGACGTGTCAGCAGAATATGAGCATCATCTACAGACAATGGGGCTACACTTACATGATACATTTCTTTATTTACTACAGTCTCTGCCAAATCCTTCAATTGTGTCTGCTGTTCTTCCGATAATTTAGAAACTACGCTTTCTTCTTTGGAAATTAGCTTGTCAATAGTATCGGCATCCACCCGTGCAAAACTTCCATTCTCCACCTTTTGCTCAATGAAATTTACAAAATGTGTATCAATCACACCATCCATCCAAAGCACATCGTAACCTTTTTTCTTTGCCGATTCAATGTACCCATATTGTTCTTCTGGTTGAGTGGTATAGAGATAAATTACTTTCTTGTCTTTATCTTCCTGATTCAGGCTGATAACATTACGATACTCTTCCAAGGTAAAATATTTCTTGTCGACATTCTTCAACAAACAAAATTTGTTAGCGCGCTCATAAAATTTATCTTCACTCAACATTCCGTATTTAATAAACACGCCAATATCATCCCATTTCGCTTCAAAGTCATTTCGATTTTCTTTGAATAACTCTTCCAGTTTATCAGCTACTTTTTTCAAGATGTGATTGCTGATCTTTTTAACATTCGAATCACTTTGCAAGTAACTTCTTGAAACGTTCAATGGAATATCCGGTGAATCGATCACACCATGTAATAAGGTAAGAAAATCGGGCACAATACCTTCTACAGCATCTGTGACAAACACCTGTCGACAATATAATTGAATTTTATTCTTTTGAACTTCTAAGTTCTTTTTCAATTTAGGGAAATACAAGATCCCTGTTAAGCTAAATGGAAAATCAACATTGAGATGAATCCAGAATAATGGCTCCTCGGCAAACGGATACAATTCTTTGTAAAAAGCTTTATAATCTTCGTCGGTTAACTCAGCAGGTTTCTTCACCCAAGCTGGCTCCGTATTGTTAATTTTTTCTCCTTCAAATCGAATTTCTACAGGAAGAAATCCGCAGTACTTTTTCAATAACGTGCGAATGCGTGCAGGCTCTAGGAACTCTGTCGAGTCTTCATTGATCGCTAAAATCACCTCTGTACCACGGTCGCTCTTCGCTTCTTTTTCCATGTTGTAAGATGGACTTCCATCACAGGTCCAACGTACAGCATCTCCTTCTTCGGCTAGCCATGACCGTGAGTGCAAGGCTACATGATCCGATACCATGAAAGCTGAGTAAAATCCAAGACCAAATTTACCGATGAGCTGTGCTCCAGACTGATCTTTGTATTTGTTAACGAATTCTTCGGCTCCGCTAAATGCGATTTGGTTGATGTACTTTTCTACTTCTTCACCAGTCATCCCAACACCTCGATCGATGACATGCAAGGTTTTGTTTTCTTTATCAATTTTTACTTCAACATAAAGCTCCCCTTGTTCTACCGGCTTTTCAGCCATACGATTCAACGCCGTAAATTTCTGTGTAGCATCTACCGCGTTCGCAACTAACTCTCTTAAAAAAATCTCGTGGTCACTGTATAGGAATTTTTTGATAATTGGAAAAATATTTTCTGTTTGAACATTAATTTTACCGGTTGGATTTGTCATATCTATTATTATTTTGTTAGTTTTTTTAATGCGTTTTTCCTCTAGTCAATATACCTGCCAAAGGCAAAAATCTGCCAAATTGACTCTTATTTCGAAATAGAAATCAATCCTAAACAAGATAAGAAAAAATTCTCTTGATCTCTTGTCATATTCCCCTTTAAATTAATGTAGTTTTGTCTATGCATTGCTGAAACTTTTACCTTTATTCTGAGTAAAACAAGGTTCAACCACGTGACATAAAATCAGAACGTCGACCCTTACAAAAACATGACAACTTTTAAAAATATCCATTCGATCGTTGAAGCCAGAGTTGCACAGCACCCTGATAGACAGGCAGTTTTACATGGAGAGAAGTCATTAAGCTTTGCTCAGTTAAACGAGCAGGCCAATGCTTTAGCCCATCAATTGAACCAACACAAGGGAGTAAAAAATGGATATGTTGGCGTTTGCCTCGACAGATCCTGCGATTTGATGGTTGCAATTCTGGGAATATTAAAAGCCGGTGCTGCTTATGTCCCTTTTGATGTAGATTATCCCATGGACCGCTTGCAGTACATGGCCGAATTAAGTCAAATTTCGGTGATGGTGAGTTCCCCTTCTCTCGAGAAACGCCTTCCCCAAGGAAAGTTTCAAATTGTTGATATTCAATCTATCAACCAAGAAAGGGGGAAGAATAACCTTAATTTAGACATCCCAAAAGAACAAGCGGCCTATGTACTCTTCACTTCGGGTTCAACAGGTCAGCCAAAGGGCGTTCAGATGCCACACAAAGCATTGATGAACTTGATAGATTGGCAGTTGCGACAAACTGGAGTTCATGACAATGGCCGTACACTTCAGTTTGCACCCATCAGCTTTGATGTTCATTTTCAAGAAATATTTAGCACCTGGTGTGATGGAGGTTGTATCTGCTTAATTGGCGATGAAGAAAGATTGAATGCACCTGTTCTTTTAAATTATTTAGAAGAAAATAGCATTAATCGAATTTTTCTTCCTTTCGTTGCTTTACAAAGTCTCTGCGAACTTTCGAAAAAAACGAATGCCGATTTATCGTGCTTGCACGAAGTAATCACTGCAGGAGAACAATTGCAAGTAACTCCGGCGATCATTGATTTTTTCAATCGCATTCCACATTGCAAATTATATAATCATTACGGTCCTACCGAAACACATGTCGTTACTTCTTATCTGTTAGAAGGTGCTCCGTCAACATGGCCATTGCTTCCACCTATTGGAAAGGTAATTCAACATTCTGAAGTATTTATTTTAGATGAGCGTGGCAAGCCTGTGAAAGATGGAGAAGAAGGAGAGTTGTTCGCATCAGGCATCTGCTTAGCTGACGGTTATTTGAACCGAGATGATCTAACTAAAGAAAGATTTACTGTTAACCCCTCTAATAAGAACGAAAGAATTTATAGGACGGGTGACTTAGTAAAAAAACTTGCAGATGGAAATATTCAATATTTAGGAAGAATTGACGGACAGGTAAAAGTACGAGGCTATCGCATCGAACTTGGGGAGATAGAAGTCGCATTAAGTCGATTCAAACAAGTTGTTCAGGCTGCTGCTACTGTTCGTGAAGATAAACCCGGAGAGAAAAAATTGGTGGGGTATCTTGTTCTTGAAAAGGGTCAAGAACTTAATGTGAAAGAAGTGCGTTCGTTTTTACAAACCTTGCTGCCCGATTACATGATGCCATCAGCAATCGTGCAGCTTGAAGATTTACCGCGTACTCCCAGTGGAAAAATTGATCGCAGATCACTTCCAATTCCCGACACTAAACGTCCGGAATTAGGAATCCCATATGTCGCAGCTGAATCTGAAATTCAAAAAATACTTTGTCAACTTTGGTCAGGACTTTTGAATATTGATCCCATCGGCATCAACGACAATTTCTTTGACTTAGGAGGAAACTCTTTGTTGGCCTTGCAATCTGTAGCTCTTTTAAAAATGGAACATGCTATTGATTTATCTGTGATAAAATTATATCAATATCCTACTGTAGGGGCATTAGCTGCCAGTATTGAAGGAAAAGACAATAGTAAAAGTCTGAAAAAAGACATGGAGGCTCGTGCAAAAGCGCGTCACCGCAAAGGAACACAATCGGTTCACGATGCCATTGCGGTAATCGGAATGTCGTTGCAATTTCCAGGAGCAGAATCGGTGGATGAGTTTTGGAATAATCTAAAAAATGGTGTTGAAAGCATTTCCTTTTTTACGCCACAAGAATTAGATCCTTCCTTACCAGAAGACGTAGTAAACGATCCGAACTATATTAGAGCAAGGGGAATTATTAAAAATGCGAAAGGATTTGATGCTGCTTTCTTCCAGATGAATCCTAATGTAGCAAAAGTAACCGATCCACAACAACGGGTACTATTAGAATTAGCATGGAACGCGTTAGAACATTCAGGGTATAGCCCTAACCGTTATGATGGATTGATCGGTGTTTTTGCTGGAATGGGAAACAGCACCTATTATTTAAATAATGTACTTCCCAACACTGATGCTGTTCGCCGTGTGGGTTCATTGCAGGCAATGACGTTAAATGAAAAAGATTATATCGCTACACGTATCGCCTATGAGTTAAATTTAAAAGGTTTGGCAGTAAGTGTACATACCGCCTGCTCTACTTCATTAACAGCTATCGCTCAAGCCTGCAATTCACTTTGGAATAGAGAATGCGATATGGTATTAGCAGGAGGATCGGCAATCACTTCACCCGTGAACAGTGGTCAACGCTATGAAGAAGGTGCCATCTATTCTAATGATGGTCATACCCGAACTTTTGACGATGGCGCACGAGGAACTGTTTTTAGTGATGGGGCTGGTCTTGTTGTTCTAAAAAGATATGAAGATGCACTAGCGGATGGTGATACAGTTTATGCGGTTGTTCGAGGTGTTGCATTAAATAATGATGGAAGTGAAAAAGGGAGTTTTACAGCTCCCAGTGTAGCGGGGCAATCGGCTGTTATTAGTATGGCTCAGGCCATGGCAGGTGTAGATGCATCCAGTATTTCTTATGTAGAAACACATGGTACTGCTACCCCCTTAGGTGATCCCATCGAAATAGAAGGATTAACAAAAGCATTTCGTGAGCATACCGACAAAAATCAATATTGTGCGGTTGGCTCTGTGAAAACTAACCTTGGCCATTTAACGGCTGCTGCAGGGGTAGCAGGATTTATTAAAACGGTATTGGCATTACATCATAAAGAAATCCCTCGAAATTTATTTTATGAAAAGGCCAACGCACAAATTGACTTTGCTAAAACACCGTTCTTCGTGAACGATAAGCACAAAGCATGGAATACTGATTTACTTCCAAGAAGGGCTAGTGTTAGCTCATTTGGTATCGGTGGAACGAATGCACATGTTATTTTGGAAGAAGCGCCATCCACTGTTTCTTCCGGAATTTCTAGAAGCAAACAACTGATTGCACTTTCTGCTAAGACCGAAACGGCGCTTGCTTTAAGAAAAGAAGAATTGAAAGAATATTTAAATACACATACTACTTTGTCGCTTGCCGATTTATCCTACACTTTACAAATGGGTAGATATGATTTCCCACATCGTTGGTTTGCTGCAGTAGAGAGCCATGAAGACGCTATTCAACAATTAGAACAAGGCGATAATAAAAGAAGTGCAAAGTTTCATTTCACGCAACAAGCCAATGGCGTTGTTTTTATGTTTCCCGGACAAGGTTCACAATATGTTGGAATGGGAACCGCTTTGTATCGTGATGAAATCGTTTTTAAAGAAGCTATAGACCGTTGCCATGACATCTTAGAACCTATCTTAGGTAGAGATCTTCGTACTTTGTTGTTTGCAAAGGAAGGAGATGAAGATGCAGAAAAATTATTAAAACAAACATACTATACACAACCTGCATTATTTACCATTGGATACAGCTTAGCACAACTTTGGATGAGCTGGGGTATTCAACCCAAAGCACTCATCGGTCATAGCATTGGTGAATTTGTTGCGGCAACCATTGCTGGTGTTTTCACCTTAGAAGATGCACTAACGGTGGTGGCTAACCGAGGTAAGATGATGCAAAGTTGTCCGGAAGGTGGAATGCTTTCAGTTCGACTCCCAGAGGAAACAATTTTGCCTTTATTGAATGATAAAATTTCAATTGCTGCTGTAAATGGTCCGCAGTTATGTGTGGTAGCAGGGCCCCATGAAGAACTTGCGAAGCTTCAACAGAAATGGGAAGCTGAAGAAGTTGTTTGCAAATTATTGCATACTTCACATGCCTTCCATTCGCCCATGATGGATCCTATTGTAGAACCTTTCGCGGCCATTGTGCGAAAAGTAACATTAAAAGCGCCCACACTTCCAATACTTTCTACCGTCACCAAAAAATGGATGACGGATGCTGAAGCCACCGACCCGATGTATTGGGCGAATCACTTACGAGCAGCTGTTCGATTTGCTGAAGGTGTAAAAGCGATTTGGGCAGATGAGCCTCGCTACATCATGTTGGAATTAGGCCCAAGAAATACAGCATCCACCTTAGCACGACAACAGTCGGCAGATCCAAAATCGCAAAAAGCCATTCCTTCATTAGGAGACAATGCAGTGAATGATGCCGAGTGGACAAACATGATAAGTGCTATAGGGCAGTTATGGTTAAATGGAATTTCGATCGATCATCAGGCTTTCTATGCATTAGAAAAAAGACAACGCATCGCACTGCCTGGCTATCCATTCGAACATAAAGAATTTTGGTTAGATCCGCCTATACAAGCGCGAGCAAATCAATTCCAAGAAAATATTGAATACAATAATCCTGAAATAATAACAACACAACTTTCTTCTGCTATGCCTCCACGTAAGGAACGACTCGTCCAAGAAATCTCCGATATTCTTGAAGAAGCTTCTGGTATCGAACTAGAAGGCGCTGATCATGATGCCGGATTTGTTGAGCTCGGTCTCGACTCTCTCTTCTTAACACAAATTGCTCTCACGCTCACTAAAAATACAATACCAAGGTAACTTTCCGACAACTCAATGAAGATCTCTCTTCTTTGAATACTTTATCAACTTACCTCGATGCACAATTGCCCAAAGAAGCAACTATGCCTGCGCCTGAAGCGGCTGCTCCACAACGTTCAACTTACGTTCAGCAACCGTCGGTACAAATGCCAGCAAGCAACTCTACGGTTAATGCAGGAGGTGGAAATTTACAATGGCTTATCCAACAGCAATTGCAAGTAATGCAACAACAATTGCAAATGATGAGTGGACAAGTTCCAACTACTCATTTATCCACAGCTACACCTCCAAATGCAGGACTCAAAACAACTGCATCTATTGAAACACCATTCGTCAACGCAGATGAAGAAAAAGAATTAAAAAAACCATTTGGAGCAGTTGCCAGAATCGAAAAGTCAACCAACAGTCAATTCACTATTGAACAACAGAAATGGCTGAGTGCTTTTATCAATGCTTATAATGAACGAACAAAAAAATCAAAAGAATATACGCAAGAACATCGTTCACATTTAGCCGACCCACGTGTAGTTACTGGATTCAAACCACATCTGAAGGAAGTCACTTATCAGCCTGTAGTAAATCGCTCTCTTGGATCAAAGATTTGGGATATTGATGGCAATGAATATTTAGATGTGTTAAATGGATTTGGATCAAACATGTTTGGCCACAACCCCCCATTCATTGTTGAAGCATTACAAGAACAATTACAAAAAGGATATGAATTAGGTCCACAGCATGAATTAGCGGGAGATGTAGCGAAGATGATTTGTGAACTTACTGATTACGATCGTGCCGGATTCTGCAACACGGGATCAGAAGCTGTATTGGGGGCTTTACGTATAGCCCGTACCGTTACTGGTCGATCATTGGTCATCTGCTTTAATGGATCGTATCATGGTATTAACGACGAAGTAATTTTAAGAGGCACTAAAAAATTAAAGTCAATTCCTGCAGCTGCTGGAATTATGCCTGAGTCCGTTCAGAATATGCTCGTACTCGACTACGGAACACAAGAAACTTTGACCATCATCAAACAGCGTGCACATGAAATAGCTGCAGTACTTGTTGAACCGGTACAAAGTAGAAGAGCAGATTTCCATCCGAAAGAATTTTTACAGGAAGTAAGAAAAATTACGACTGAAGGCGGAAGTTTATTGATCTTTGATGAAGTGATCACTGGATTTAGAACATTACCCGGTGGTGCGCAACAATATTTTGATGTGAAAGCTGACGTAGGCACTTATGGAAAAGTTGTTGGTGGTGGAATGCCCATTGGAGTTATTGCAGGAAAACGTGAGTACATGGATGCGTTGGATGGAGGTCATTGGCAATACGGCGACAAAAGTGTCCCAGAAATTGGTGTAACTTATTTTGCTGGAACCTTCGTTCGTCATCCATTTGCCTTAGCTGCTGCTAAAGCTGTTCTTCTGCGAATGAAAGAAAAAGGTCGGGCACTGCAAGATACTTTAACGAAAAATACTACTCGATTGGCCAATGAAATAAATGCATATTGTGCTCATCTAAAAACATCATTTCATATTGTACATTTCGGATCACTCTTCAAACCGAAATATGATTTGGATATGCATAATATTGACCTACTTTTTCTAGTTTTACGTCATAAAGGCATTCACATTTATGATGGCTTCCCTTGTTTCTTAACGGAGGCACATACACAGGAAGACATTGATGTGATTATACATAAATTCAAAGAGGCATTATTAGAAATTGTTGAACTCGGATTTATTCCTGGAGAAACAAATGGGCAAACAGTAAACGGAAAATCTAGTATAGCAAAGACTACCTTCAACGCAAACAATCCACCCATTCCTGGTGCCATGCTAGGAAAAAATCCAGATGGAAGTCCTGGCTGGTTTGTTCCCGATCCTGCACGCCCTGGAAAATATTTAAAACTAACTAATTACTAAATACCTTTTACTATTTGTATGTCAAAATACCAAGCGATTTTACTTTTGAAGCTGTTGAATTTGATCCGTTCGCACCGAACTCAACAACGGTTACTTCGACTGAAGCACAACGAGAAATCTTCACCTCTGTATTATTAGGTGGAGATGCGGCTAACGGTGCCTATAATGAGTCGGTAACATTAAAAATTTCTGGACCTTTAAACAAAGAATTACTAAAAGATGCTTTTGCTAAAGTTGTTCATCGTCATGATGCACTTCGTTCAACGTTTAGTGAAGATGGTCATTCCATTCTTATTTCAACAACGCTTCAACTACCTTGGATAGAAACCGAGGTTTATTCAGATGAAGAAAAATATCTTTTAGTAAAAAAAGTTTCAAAAGATGCAACGCTTCAGACTTTTGATTTGTTAAATGGCCCCTTGATTCGAGTACATTTAATTTCTTTTGGTGTAACCGATTTTACTTTAGTGGTTACCGGACATCATATTATTTGTGATGGATGGTCATTGAGTTTGATCTTGCGCGACTTGAGTATCATTTACTCTGCGTCCATCAAAGGCGAAATACCCGATTTAGAACCGGCTGTTTCATTTATTCAATATGCTCAAGAGTTAGCAAAAGAAATTAATTCAAAAACTCAAGAACAGGTCGAGTCATTTTGGGTTCAACAATTCCAAGATGAAATACCTGTAGTTGAATTTCCGACTGATAACGCTCGACCCGCCCTCCGAAGTTTTCACGCGAAGCGAATCGACGCCATCGTTCCCGAAGAAGTTGTGAAGGGAATGCGCGATGTAAGTAAGAAAACGAATGCAAGTTTCGTCACGATCATGTTAAGTGCTTTTGAATCTTTTCTTCATCATATAACTGGTCAAGAAGATTTAGTTGTTGGATTACCTGCTGCAGGACAAAATGTAGAAGGGCGATTTAATTTAGTAGGCCACTGTGTAAATTTACTTCCACTAAAGAGCAGAATTCAACCAAATCAACCTTTCAACGAATATTTAAAATCCAGAAAGGGTTACTTATTCGATGCCTACGATCATCAACAATTTACATTCGGAAGTTTAATACAAAAATTAAATATACAACGTGATCCTTCTCGAATTCCACTTGTACCTGTTGTATTTAACGTAGATATTGGTTTTACTGATGGCTTTGTTTTTGAGGATTGCACATTTGAGGTGAGTACGAATCCTCGCTTTTTTGAGAATTTTGAAATTTTCCTAAATGCTTCTGGAACTGGAGATCAATTGACCTTGGAATGCACCTTCAACAATGATCTTTTCAATGAAGAAATGATGCGTATTCGTATGCAAGAGTTCGTCAATATCATGGAAAGCATAATTGCAAATCCAGAACAACCTGTTGGAGAGCTGAGTTGCATCACAGCAATTGAAAACAATATATTTGAGAAAAACAATAACACTAAAATGATTCATGAAAAGCCAATAGGAATTCATGAATGTATTGAGGAAACTGCTTCCACTTTAAAAAAGAATCATATTGCCATTGTTGCTGGTGACAAACACATTACCTACGAAGAATTAAACTATCTATCTGGCCATTGGGCTGCACGATTACAGGCTAGAGGTATTAAAGATGGAGATTTCATTGGAGTATGTTTTGCGAAGAACTGCGGAATTACCGGTTGCGCTTTTAAGTATTTTAAAATCCGGAGCGGCCTATATTCCTTTAGATCCTGATTTTCCAACAGATCGTCTTCACTATATGGTGGAAGATGCTCCCGCAAAATATGTTATTATCTCCAAAGAACTTCAAAGCGAGCTTCAGTTTCCTGCTGATAAGGTTATATTATTTGAAGATTTCAAAAATGAAACCAACGGTATTGAATATACCAAAAAAGAAGTTAAATCTGATACATTGGCATATGTACTTTACACCTCTGGATCCACAGGAAAACCAAAAGGCGTTGCTGTTCGACATATTTCTGTGACAAATTTACTAAATGATCTTGCTCCGAAAATGGGATTAGATCGAGAAGAGAGATTATTATCGGTTACCACCATTTCGTTCGACATTTCGGTATTGGAATTTTTCATGCCGCTTATGCATGGGGCAGGATTGCATCTTGCAAATAAAACACAAGCGATGGATCCTCGATGGTTAAGTAATTATATTGACCAGAAAGCTATTCGATTTATACAAGCTACTCCCGCAACTTACGACCTCCTTTTCACGGGCGGATGGGAAGGAAAAAAGGACCTTGCCGTACTTTGTGGTGGTGAAGCATTGCGTGTAGAACTTGCGCAAAAACTTTTATCCTGCAATCGTGATGTCTGGAATTTATATGGCCCCACAGAAACCACGATATGGTCGACGGTTTCCCTTGTTACAGATCATACATTAAACCGACAACGTAACGGAATCCTTTCCATTGGAAAACCTGTAGCCAACACAAAAACATTCATCATGAATGAACATGGCCAGCCTTGCCCTGTTGGCGTTTCTGGAGAGCTATGGATTGGCGGTGAGGGTGTTTCTGCCGGGTATTTAAATCGCGCTGAGCTGACACATGAAAAATTTATTCCATCACCAGATGGTGAAGGTATGGTTTACAAAACTGGAGACCGAGTGATGATGGATCTGTCAGGATACCTTTATTTCCTAAATCGTTTTGATCATCAAGTTAAAGTAAGAGGGTTTCGAATTGAACTAGGAGAGATTGAAACTGCACTCAATACTTGTGAAGAAATTCAACAGTCTGTCGTACTTACTTCCCCTGATGCATTTGGTCAAAACGTTTTGGTTACCTGGTTTAAACCAACTTCAACTGAACCATCAGAAGAAATTATAAGTCGATGTAAAAATTCCATTGGAAAACAATTGCCTGAATATATGATTCCGGCGATATGGATTCCCATGCAAGATTTTCCACTTACTCCCAATGGAAAAATTGATCGAAAAGCGCTACCACAACCAGGGCAATCAAATATAAAAAAAATTCATCAAGCAGAAGAAGTCACAACTCCGTTACAAAAAAGTATTATTAGTTTATGGGAAGAAGTACTTCAAATTCCAAACATTCGACTGGATGATAATTTTTTTCAACTCGGAGGTCATTCTATCTTAGCAGTGAAAATAATGGTTGACCTGGAAAAATCAACAGGAAAAAAATTACCCTTGGCTGTTCTCTTCACCTCTTCTACCATTCGAGAATTGAGTTCTCTTTATGAACAACATGAAGACGAAAAGGTGTGGAATCCAATCGTGCCCTTGCGTGAAGGAGGAATTAACAAACCCTTATTTTTTGCGCATGGAATTAGCGGAAATGTTTTTAAATACCATGGTTTAGGACAACGTCTAACAGGTAGTCAACCGAGCTATGGACTTCAGGCATACGGTCTAAATGGAATAGATACTCCATTCCACGATATGAAAACAATGGCGGCTTATCATATTAACGCCATTCGTGCAGTACAACCTGAGGGGCCTTATTATTTAGCTGGAGGTTCCTTTGGCGGATATCTGGCATACGAAATGGCTCTTCAGTTAAGAGAAGCCGGGCAAGAGATAGGATTTCTGTGTCTTTTTGATATAGATGCCGCCAAGAAAAAGATTTTCTACCTACAGGAATGAAACAAATTGTAGATGTACAATTATTAGCTGAACGTTTTATGAAACGTGCCGTGGAATTGGCCAAAGCAGACAAAGATGAACGTAAAAGTTATTTTGAAGCGCGAAAAAGCAGCAAGAAAGAAATAATGATATTGAGTCATGGCTCGAAAAATATAAAGTAACTGAGATGATCGGAGCAGAATCTGCAGCTTATTTCCGAAGAGTTGAAGAAGCGTGTCACGATGCACTTATGAGCTATAAAATTCGCGAGTTTGATGGGGATATATTATTAGTTCGCGCAAAAGACAGTTATTACAATAACGAATACGATAATGATCTTGGATGGTCCCACTATGTGAATGGGAAAGTTGAAGTTTTATTCGCTCCCGGTGATCACAATAGCATCTTTTGGCCTCCGAATGTTGAATTTTTGGCTGAAAAAATTGGAGACGAGCTTGAAAAAAATATGCGATAAATCAATGGAGTTAAAAACATTTGTTTCTGCTGCCATAAAAGTGGAAACATTGAATCCGTTTTCACAATGTTTTATACTCCACACTAAATTTCCAGAATCTCTTCCCGAGAATTTATTATTAACGGAAGAAGAGTCCATCAGGGCTTCTCGTTATATTTTTGAGCAACACAAAAACTCCTTTGTTTACCAGCATCATTTATTAAGAAAATATCTATCACATTGGTTAAACATTTCTCCTCAGGATGTGCATCTCACGGTAAACCCCTTCGGCAAACCTGAACTACAGAACACACCCTTTTATTTTAATATGAGTCGATCAGGTAAACATTTGGTCTTCTATTTCGGTCCTGCAGAAGGAGGAATTGATATTGAAACGATCCGACCATCAGCACCATTCCTGGAAATTGCGAAACTACATTTTCACAGCAACGAACAACAATTTATTTCTTCAGATTTAGATTTTTTACTCTTTGGACGCGTAAAGAAGCCATACTGAAAGCTATGGGCACTGGACTCCAATCACGAATCGATGATATTGATACCACGCAAAATTGCATCTTAAAAAATGGGTGTTTATATGAAGTAAAATCCTTACAAGTTGATGGGCAAGTGATTTCTTATTCGATGGACCAAGAACACTTCGAAATTCCCATTTGCATTTCGATTTAAAGTGGTTGACCCCTATTTAAGCCTAATAAAAGTACCCAATAGTTGCTGAAATCGAATCCAAAGTAGAAGAATAATCTTCTATTTTCGAAGTTTTCAGCCTCCAGTCAAAACTCTCCTGCATTTCAGTTGTTGTTATTACTTAAAACCTATTAAATTTACATTTCAAATTAAACGATCATGATCTCAAAGAAAATAGAAAAATTACTGAACCAGCAAATAGCCATGGAATCCGACTCATCACAATTTTACCTTGCGATGGCTTCTTGGGCTGAACGTTCCGGATATAATGGTGTGAGCGCATTTTTATATCGCCATAGTGACGAAGAGCGTCAACACATGCTGAAGCTAATCAAATTCGTAAATGAACGTGGTGGGGTGTCCCAATTACCCGCCTTGAAGAGCCCACCTGTCAACTTTAAAAATGTAAACGAAGTGTTTGAACAACTCTTGAAACATGAAGTTAAAGTGAGCAATGAAATAAATAAATTGGTTGATAATTGCCTTGCTGAGAAAGATTATACTACTCACAACTTCCTACAGTGGTATGTTTCGGAACAAATTGAAGAGGAGCGTTTAGCTCGTAACTTGCTCGACAAACTCAATTTAATTGGAGGCGACAAGGGCGGCATGTATCTCTTCGACAGAGACTTGGAGACGATGATTCCTGAGGGAGAAAACTAAAATTGACTTCTGTAAGAAATTGGGCCACTGCAATCATTTTTGTGGTGGCTTTATTTATCTTGCCAATCGAATGTAAAGTTCATCCCTACAAACAATAATTTAGAGATTTTTACGTCAATCATTAACACCAAGAAGAGAAGAATATAATGAAAATGAAAAATTGGTCAAAAATATTTATACTCGTCGCTGTTAGCGTCAGTTTAAGTTTACAAAGTGTAGCACAAAATACAGCGGCATCTCAAAAGTTTGATGCACTGTTGAACATGGTCAGCTATGCCTATGTGGATTCTGTGGATCAGAACAAAATTACAGAAAGTGCTATTCGTGCCTTGCTAAAAGATTTAGATCCACACTCTGTTTACATTCCTGCGGATGAATTAAAGGCAACGAATGAGCCACTTGTCGGAAAGTTTGAAGGCGTCGGAATCCAATTCAATATTTTAGATGACACCATCATGGTAACGCAAACCATCAGCGGAGGTCCAAGTGAAAAGTTGGGCATTCGCTCTGGCGATCGGATTGTTTTAATTAATGATACCACAGTTGCTGGAATTGGAATCAAAAATAATGATGTACTCAAAAAACTTCGTGGCGACAAGGGCACCAAAGTAAAAGTGAGTATTGCGAGAAGAGATGTTCCCGAGTTGATTGTATTCAATATTACGCGCGATAAAATTCCATTGTATAGCGTAGAAGCTTCTTATGAAGCAGCACCGGGGTTGGCTATATTAAAATCGCTCGTTTCGCCGACACTACGGTTGATGAATTCCGTGATGCGCTTAAAGATTTAAAAGAGAAAAATAATATTCAAAGTTTAATTTTAGACTTAAGTGGAAACGGTGGTGGATACTTGAACAGAGCCATTGAATTAGCCGATGAATTTTTAACGATAGGAAAGCGTATCGTTTATACGGAAGGAAGAAATAATCCGAAACAAGAATCTTATTCAACGAATACTGGTGGATGGGAGAAGGGGAAATTAATTGTGCTGGTTGATGAAAAAGCTCTGCTTCAGCAAGCGAAATTGTTTCAGGAGCTATACAAGATTGGGACCGTGGTTTAGTTATTGGAAGAAGAACATTTGCGAAAGGGTTGGTGCAAAAACCATATCCGCTTCCTGATGGATCAGCCGTTCGATTAACCATTGCTCGTTATCATACACCTAGCGGAAGATGTATTCAAAAGTCGTATGAAGCTGGTGACGAAAATTACGAATTGGATTTGAGCAAGCGATTTGAACATGGTGAATTGTATCACGCCGACAGTATCGCATTCAATGATTCCTTGAAATACGAAACCAATGGTGGAAGAGTATACGGTGGTGGTGGTATTATGCCTGACATCTTTGTTGGATTAGATACGAGTTTAAGTTCTCGCTATTACGATGAAATTAGAAGAAGCGGAACCATGAATGATTTTACATTAACGTATGTAGATGAGAACCGAGCTTCCTTAAAAGCGCAATACAAAGATGTGTATGCTTTCAAAAAAGGATTTGTGATGAGTAATGAGTTCGTCAACAAATTTGTGGAGTATGCTGAGAAAAAAGGAACCAAGAAAAACGAAGAAGGTTTAAAAACATCTGACCGCCTCATCCGCACCCAACTGAAAGCACTCATAGCACGCGACCTTTGGAATACGAGCGCGTACTATTATATCATCAATGATATCAATGTCTTTGTAGAAAAAGCGTTGGAGTCGTTGGATGATGATAGTTTTTCGAGAATGAAGATTGCGGGGAATTAAGGAAATTGCAAATTGGCAAGTTGGTAAATTGCTGCGCCATGAAGTCTGTGCAACGCACTGTACTTCATGGGTGAATTGCTGCGCTCTGAGGTCTGTACAACGCTCTGAACTTCTGGGTAATTGCTGCGCCAGAAGGCCTGTACTTCATGGGTAAATTGCTGCGCCATGAAGTCTGTGCAACGCACTGTACTTCATGGGTGAATTGCTGCGCTCTGAAGTCTTTAGGTAGGAGTGCACTTCTGAGGTGAATTTGCGAGTTTGGTTTTTGTTCAAAGAATTGATAGACTAAGGAAAATCAGTTAGATAATTCTCTCAAATATTAAAATGTTGGACTTCGCTAGAAAATTGGTAGATGATAGATTCTCCCTGAGCCTGCCGAAAAGTGCTCCCTGAGCTAGTCGAAGGGAGATTAAAAGATTGGCGTGATTTATTCACGCCTTTTTTATGACTTTTACCGGAAATGACTTTTGTCATTGATTAAATTTTCAGGGCAATTAATTTTATTTTTCCATGAATAATTCCAAAAAAGATATCCGAGAACTAACTCGGATTAAAGCCTTCTTTGATTCAACTTCGCTTAAAAAAAAAGAACGACTAGTCTCAATTTTGCTTGAGGAAACTCTATTTACAGATTCTGATTTACTAAATTTACATGAGACATTACTTTTTCTAAAAGCGCATCCATCGGGCATTAAGTTCTTAAAAAAACTGATTCAACTTCAGAAAAAAATCAACGATAATATACTTCAATCAATCCGAAGAAAAAAAACAGAGGGCCCCTTTGAACAATCAGGAGTAATTGGGACGTGTGTGAATGCGATCTTCAGTTACGAATTAGTTGTATGGCTTGCCAAAGAATATCCTAAAGATGTAAGCTTTGACAGTTTTGGTGCTCCGGAGGAAAGGTTGAGTTCTGTCATTTCTTCTTTGCTTCCTGTATCATTAAAGGAACAATACACAGATGGAGAAACTGAAAACACAATCTCGTGGATGCAGGAGATAGCAGGAAAAAATAAATGCAAGCAACTTCAATTTCTACTTCAATTGTTCTCCAAGGCCCAATTAAGTAATCGCATCGCTAGTCAACTAATGGAACAATTGGAATTGTACATTAAAATTGATTTAACAACACTTCCATCCAGGTCAACCATTAAAGGATTGAATCGTGCACAATTTCATCATAAAGAAGAGTTGCTAAAGAAATTTAACTTAGATGAAATCATAAAATCACCATTGCCGCCTCCTTCTCCTTTAACTTTAAGAGAGAAAAACAGCTCATCACCTCCATTCGATTCCAGCTTATCAGTCTTTACAGAGAGACGGATCCGGGGACAAACACGGATCTAAATGATATCACCTATTATCGATTAGAAAGAGGTTTGGATATCGTTTTGCTTGGATTAGATTCGCCACATCGACAAGCTGTAGACGCATACATTGGCTTCTTTGCTTTTTAAAATCTGATGCCATATGCTTACGGAGGAACATGGCTCCTAGGATCAATGGCTAAGATAGGACTCAATATTTTTCCTTCGTACCGAGGTGGTGAATCTACATGGTTCTTTGCACAACTCATGCGCGTCTATTCTCAAGAATTCAATCCCGATTATTTCATTGCGGAACCGTATCAAGTAGGGCGGGGTAACCCCGAAGGAATTGCGAGTGGGGCATTCTGGTTTTACTATAAGCTCGGATACAGACCCCTTTCTAAATTGCATCAAACATTAGCTACAAAAGAATTCGCCAAATTAAAATCAGGTAAAATAAAAGCACTTCTGCAAAAACGCTTAAGTTTTTGGCAGAAGAAGAATTAGGATTTTCGATTAAAGAAAATACCTCGCTCTCAAAATCAAAATTCGACACCATACAACTGGGTGCTGCGGTTACTCGTTTCATCCGAAAAAAAATTTATTGGAGACCTGAAAAGGCAACTCAGCAATCATTGATAGCATTAAGGAAAGAGTTAAAACTTAAGGATGACAAAAATACTTATCACTTCTATCAGGTATCGAAAGAATAGCTCTTTATCTCAATGCCGGTGGGGGGATTAACTCTTGGAGCAAAAATGAAAAACAATTGCTATTAGATTTAATTGAAGAAAAAGCTATTGGGACTGAAAGCCGTTATGCAAAAAAAATTCGATCTCATTTGAAATTAAACGAGTTTCTAATAACAATAGCAAAAATGAAATAGAAAATTATCATAAGTTTTCGGACTTAAAACTCATAACATTTTCTGATTATGGATGCTCGCTACACTTTGTTTTATCGATAATAAATCCGCCTGAGCAATTTCTACAGGATTCTTCCATAAGTCCAGTTTGGTTGCAACGATTACAGGCGACCTTTCCTCTACCTCCACATTTATTACAAGCGACTTGTCCATTTTGTCCTTGAATTTTTCCAGATCCACTACAAGAAGGACATTCCGATTTCTTATCGCCATTACAAGTTTTGCATGGAGCGTTGTAAACGGATCGGCCTTGGCATTGTCCGCATACTGCTTCTTTAGTGATAATTCCAGTACCCTTACATTTCAAACAGCGACTGCGAACGACTAAAATTTGTTTGAGAGTCAAGACGCGTGATGCGGAAGAGGAGTCGTTCGCATTCAAAAGTAAGTAAGCATCGTATTCTTTTACAGCGGCATCGTATTCACCTAGACTATCGTTCGCAATAGCTTTGTATTGTAGATAACTGGCTTCCGATTTATACTTGTCATCTAGTTTATCTAAATGACGAAGCATGGTTGAATAATTATGAGCGATGTAATCTTTCAATACTTGTTTGTATTGTTTGTCGGTGGATTGCGCGTTTGATTTAACTACACAGATCAATAAAATAAAACGAGGAATAGAGAATTTTTTTCACAAACAGAGATTCGAAATTGGTGAGTTGGTGAGTTGGTGGTCGCGATGCTTCGCGAGGTGGATTGAATATAGATCAATTCTGATTGGTGATGATCCCACAGTGCTGCGGTACAGGTTTTTTATGATTATTAATCGCAAAATTAATCTGGCACTTTTGAACGCGGATGACGCGGATTTTTAGGATAAACCATCCTTCGCTAAAGCTACAGATGGTAAATTAGCTGTTAGGGAAAGGAGAGTGCAACATACATGATTTTCAAATTAATTTAATCTTTCGAGAAATAATCACCGCTTTGATATACTCCTGTCGTTTGTTTTACAATTTGCATTAATAGATCGTTGGCTAATGAGGAAGCACCGAAGCGGAAATAGTTGGGGTTCATCCATGCTTCGCCGAGCGTTTCATTTAAGACTACTAAATATTGAATGGCTAATTTCGCTGTTGCAATTCCGCCTGCGGGTTTCATGCCGATCATCTTTCCTTCTTTGTAATAAAAATCGCGGATGGCTTCGAGCATCACCAATGTTACGGGTAAAGTAGCAGCAGGTTGTACTTTTCCGGTAGAGGTTTTGATAAAATCGGCACCAGCATACATGGCGATGTCGGATGCTTTTCGCACGTTGTCGAGTGTGCTCAACTCTCCTGTTTCCAAAATTACTTTGAGATGAGCTTCTCCGCATGCTTCCTTCACAGCTGCAATTTCATCGAACACATAATTATATTCTCCGGCCAAAAATGTCCGCGGGAGATGACCATATCGATTTCGTCGGCGCCTTCGTTCACGGCGAATTTGGTTTCATCCAGCTTCACCTTTCGCGTACTCATTCCGCTCGGGAAAGCGGTGGCTACGGCGGCTACCTTTACACCGCTATTGCCTAACGCTTCCTTCGCGACTCGTACCATGGTAGGATACACACAAACAGCAGCAGCAGATGGTAAGTCAGGCATTGCTTCGTGCGGACGCATAGCCTTCGCACAGAGCTGGCGCACCTTTCCAGGAGTATCCTTCGCCTCCAACGTAGTCAAATCCATCATACTCATGGCCAACTTAAGAGCGTGCATCTTAGATTCATTCTTGATGGAGCGCTTGGTGAAGCGGGCGACACGTTCGTCGATGGAAACGGAATCGATGGGGGGGGAAGTGATCATAGAAGGGATGAAATTACAGAAAAACTAAATGACGCGAAATGCGAATGAACACGAAAATGCGAAAATTTTGCGAAAAGAGGCGAAATGCTTAAATGACGCGAAATGCGAATTAACACGTCGCGAGGCTTCGCGATGCGAAAAGAGGCGAAATGCTTAAATGACGCGAAATGCGAATGAACACGTCGCGAGGCTTCGCGATGCGAAAAGAGGCGAAATGCTTAAATGACGCGAAATGCGAATGAACACGTCGCGAGGCTTCGCGATGCGAAAAGAGGCGAAATGCTTAAATGACGCGAAATGCGAATGAACACGAAATACCGACACGAAATGCGCAAATTATGCGAAATGCGAATGATCACTAAATGCGAAATGTTAACGAAAAATGCGAAATGTCGAGCAGTACTTGCCTAATCGCGAAATAAAATGGAAAGCGAGGTATTGATATGAGCAAAAATTGAAGATTTTGGGGTGAAAAAAGGTTAAAAACTATCGAAAATTGCTTGTAGCCGTATTTAAACGAGTACAAGTATTTATTATACGACTAATTAAAAATCGTTGTGGAGTTTTGCAAAAAAAAATTAAATCAATGAATAAAATTATTCATCGTGAACTTTCATACAATATTATGAAAGCATGCTTCGCAGTTTACTATAAATTAGGTGGAGGTCATCCTGAATCTGTTTACCAAAATGCTTTAGCCATTGAATTAAAATCTCAAAATATAAAGTTTAAAGAACAAGTAAGAACCAAGGTTTTATACGAAGGTAAAACAGTTGGTATTGGATACGCCGATTTCGTTATTGAAGAACTTATTGTCATTGAAATAAAGAAACGACCACAACTACATTTTAATAACATTATTCAAATCGAAAAATACATGGCAGCTTTAAAACTAGATCTTGGAATTTTAATTCACTTTGGATATGATAAAGTTACTTACAAAAGGGTAGTAAATAAAAATTTGATTCCACTACGTCCAAATATTACGAGCAATTAATTTCTGCATTTCGAAAAAGAAATCTGAAACAATTCGCCGATAAAAAAGCGTAGCGCAAGCTTTTCTCCCCTCGGCAAGCCCCTCGACTATGCTCAGGGCAGGCTCAGCGCAAGCATTTCGCATGTTTCGCATCGCGAAGCCTCGCGACGTGTTCATTCGCATTTCGCATCACTGGAATGTTTGTAGCTCGTATAGTTTCTTATAATACCCACCCTGCTCTATCAACTCCTGATGCGTTCCTCTTTCTACAATTTCGGCTTTGTTCATGACGATGATTTGGTCGGCGTGGACGATGGTGGAGAGACGATGCGCGATGACTAACGTGGTACGATCTTTCATGAGGTTGGTAAGTGCATCTTGTACGAGACGTTCCGATTCGGTGTCGAGGGCAGAGGTGGCTTCGTCGAGGATGAGAATGGGTGGATTCTTTAGTACGGCGCGAGCAATACTGATGCGCTGACGTTGTCCGCCACTGAGTTTTCCTCCACGATCACCGATGATCCATTAAAATTTCGCCTTCGTTGGGATCATAATAACGGGGAAGCATATCCGCTAATGTTGTTTTTCCGCTTCCTGATTGACCTACTAACGCTATCGTCTTACCGTGAGGAATATCGAGGTTTATGTTTTTAAGCACATATCCTGCTTCACCATTTCGGTAGGCAAAGGATACATTTTGAAAACGTACTCCGGATGTGAATGATTTAATTTCCTTCGGATTTTCAATGTCCTTCACCGCGACTGGTGCGTCGAGGATATGATAAATTCTTTCTGCTGATGCTAATCCTTTTTGGATATTGTACCAAGCAGTAGTGAGTGCTTTTGCGGGTGGAATAAGTTGCGAAAAAAATAGCAATGAAGGCGATGAACTCGGAGGGTTCTAAGTTAGCTTCTACACCTAATACTAATCGTCCGCCGAAGTACATTACAATCGTTAACACCACAGCACCTAAAAATTCGCTGAGCGGAGAAGCTAAATCTCTACGTCTGCCAATTTTATTGAGCATACGATACAATCCTTCGTTAATTTTTCCAAAACGCTCTTTCGATTTTTCTTCTGCGGTGAAGGCATGGATGATTCTCAATCCGCCCAATGATTCATCCAAATTGCTGAGCAACTCACCAACTTTTCCTTGTGCTAGAGAAGATTTCTTTTTCAAACTTTTTCCGATGCGTCCGATAAGTAATCCGGCGATGGGTAATAAAACGAGAACAAACAACGTCAATTCCGGACTCATTGAAAACATCGTTATTAAAAATATAATAATGTTTAGAGGTTCGCGAAATGCTGCTTCCAATGAATTCCATGATGCCCCACTCTACTTCCTGCACATCGTTAGTAACACGTGCCATGATATCGCCTTTGCGCTCGTCGGTGAAATAACCGATGGGGAGTGTTAATATTTTGAATATACATCACGACGAATATCGCGCACAACTCCATTACGTATCGGAACGAGATAATACATCGCCATATAACGAGTAATGTTTTTCAAGAAAAACAAAATGACAACGAGTAAACTGATAAATGATAAGGCTTCTAATTGTCCGTGTTGTACTACAAAATCACTCAAATAATAATTGAAGTTATTCAATAAATCCTTCACCGAACTCGACCAAGGTCTTAACACATAATTCCTTTCTTGACTAAAAAGGACATTCAAAAACGGAACGATCATCGTTAAAGAAAAAAGAGAAAATACAACCGTTAGTAAATTAAAAGATACGCTGGTGATTGCTCGACTTTATAAGGTCCAATATATCGGATGAGGCGGAAGTAGTTTTTCACAGTTTAGATAGCGTGGTGCAAAGATAGTTTTACTAATTATCATTTAGTTTTTAAAGATGAGTTTGTTGTAAAATACCGACCTACATCCCTTACCTCTCAGTCGCATTCCTCTTCTTTTTATCGTGTAGGGCCGATATTGAATATAGTAGGGGTGCTTTCAACCTTATCGAAATCGACTCTACCCGAATTTTATTTTAAGCGATAATTCTGCACCTCCAACGAATATTGAATTTGCGATCTGCGCTTTCTAAAAAACCCTGATTCCCCTTTTCCTCTGTTCTAAAATAAGGTTTAGGAGTTCCCTTTTTACACTACTCCCATCGGCCCCCGGCCAAAATAGAAAACATTTAATGCTGATTAATAATATGTTACAGATAAACGTTTAAAAACACTTGTATATACAACAATTATGTTCGTACATTTGTATCTACAATAAACGTTAAAACGCATAATCATGAAAAAAGTAAAGAAAATTCTTGCCGCAACGGAAAAGCATATCGGTGGTGGAAACTATGTAAAGAGTCCTTTGCCGAGTGAGTTTGTGGATCAAATTAGTCCGTTCATCATGTTGGATCATTTTGGTCCGACGCAGGTGACTTCTAAAAAACCGTTTTATGTTCCACCACATCCGCATAAAGGATTTGAGCCAGTAACTTTACTTTTCAAAGGCGAAGTTTTGCATCATGATAGTTTGGGAAATGTAGGAAATTTAAAAGCAGGTGATGTGCAGTGGATGACCGCTGGAAAAGGCGTGATACATTCGGAAGGTGTTCCGGCAGATTTTTTTTAGAAAGGCGGGAGATGGAATTGATACAGCTGTGGGTGAACTTGCCGCGTTCGGCGAAGCAACATGAACCGCGTTATCAAGATTTACGCGGAGAGAATTTTCCATTGATCAAAGAAGGCGATGCCGGATTGAAGTTAATTGCGGGCGATTACAAAGGACAAAAATCGGGAACGGAATTATTGACCCCTGTATTAGTGATGCATGGAAGATTTGATAAAGATGGAAAACGGAAATTGAAATTCCTGCGGGATATAACGCTAGCGTATATACGTTAAAAGGAAATCTACTCACCGACGGCTTTGAAGTGACGCCACAACATCTCATCTGGTATCAAGAAGATGGGAACACCATTTCCTTAATGGCTACTGAAGATAGTGAGTTTGTTGTCTTATCGGGTCAACCGATCCTTGAACCCATTGTGAACTATGGTCCGTTTGTAATGAACACGAAAGCGGAATTGGTGGAGGCCATTGAAGAATATCAATCAGGGAAGATGGGGTTCTCGAGAAATAATTCAGAATTAAGAATGTAGAATTCAGAATTAAAGAACAATGAAAAGGATTTGTAAATTTCATCTTTACAATTTATGCATTCGAGTTGATTAATAGTACAAACAAATTATTTAAATTAAAATCAATAAATTAACAAACTAAAAAATAAAAAATCATGACAACTACACTTGAAAAAACAAAATGGGCTTTAGATCTTTCGCATAGCGAAGTAGGTTTTAAAGTAAAACACTTAATGATTACGAATGTGAGTGGAGCTTTCGAAAAATTTAATGTAGAAGTAGAAGCGAGTGACGATACATTTGCCGATGCAGAAATTAAATTTACTGCCGACATCGACAGCATCACTACTTACAGTGAGCAGCGTGATGCGCATTTAAAAGGAGCTGAATTCTTCGATGCAGAAAAATTTCCTCACATGATTATAGAAGCTACAGGCTTAGAAGGAACGGGAGAAAGTAGAAAAATAAATGCGAACATCACGTTGCATGGCGTTACGAAAACCATTCCGTTCCAAGTAGACTTCGGTGGTGTTGCCAAAGATCCGTTGGGAAATACAAAAGCGGGATTCAGCATCAACGGAAAAATCAATCGCAAAGATTTCGGATTAAATTGGAATGCGCCTACCGAAGCGGGTGGTGTGTTGGTGAGTGAAGAAGTGAGATTGCATGCAGAGATACAATTGTTGAAACAGGCGTAAATATTTTATTCACTGTCCGTGGGATTCATCCCGCGGACGGTGTTAAAACGACCCTTTCAATCCCCAGCCTAGGGATTAATCCCTAGGCTGGGGTTGGGATGGGGTTGGAATGGGATTTTTTAAAACGACCCTTTTAAATCTTTCATCTCCGCTTCCATTTTTCGATGCGTTTTAATACGCGATCTTTCGCCCAATACTCTTCCGGGAGTTCGGAGCTGATGTAATTACAAAATTTCCATACTTCGCGGATATCCGTCGCCGGTACTTCGTAAGGATCATAATTGGGATTGAGGGATTTCAATAATAAATTTTCTTCTTCTTGATTTGATTGTACGCCACTTTAAAAACAATTCCGTCTTCTTGTGTCAACAACACATAGGCAGCACCATCTTTAATATCATAAAAATTTTCCACGTACTCACCAATCACCCAACTTTTATCGGGGATGGGCATCATGGAATCACCAGAAATTTGAAACATTCTATACTTGCGATCACCAAAAAGAATCGGCAGTTGAAACGTGGGTAACTTCTGAATAAATTCTGGATCAGCGAATCCATTTTGATATCCGGCTTTTGCTTTGATGGGCACCACTTCAATATTTTCTTTGTTGTTACTATCGACCGTGGTTGCAATCACACGGAGTCGCGCACCGGTGACGTATACATCGTGGCCACGTTCGAGTTCGCCGAGTTGAAATTCACTCAGCTTACTTAAATCCAACTTGACGAGCGTATCAATGCTCACCCGAAAATATTTGGAGAATGCAAGGAGCATCTCCAGGGTTGGATTTTGCACGCTACCGTTTTCGTAGCTGTTGAGGGTTGAACGGCTGATGCCAAGCTCTCCGGATACATGATCTTGGGTGAGCTTGCGGCGTTGGCGAAGGAGTTTGATGTTAGCGTTGAATATCATGAGCTACCAATTTTAAACGCGGCGACGCGGCGGTATACGCGGCGGGCGCAATGGAATTATAATTTATTTACTACTCTACGAACTCCATCCATTACTTTAACTGAATTAAAGTTTATCAAGAGTCCTAATTTACATTTTGATAATTTTAGATAGGTCATTACTTGCGCTAAGTGAACCTCGTTTAATGCTTCAACGGATTTCACTTCTACAATTACCTTCTTCTCCCACAAGTATGTCGACACGATATCCTGCATCAAGTTTCACTTCTTCATATACTAATGGCAAAGCCTTTTGATGCTCTGCATATAATCCCTTCTTCAATAATAAATGCATTAATGATGCTTCGTATGCACTTTCCAATAATCCTGGTCCCAACTTCCTATGCAGTTCTAATGCACAATCCAATATCAGTGTCGCAATCTCATTTTCTGTTTTCGCTGCGCCCGTTGCGAAAGCGTTGCTATCGCTGCGTTTAAACTCTGCGTTTTGTTTTGTTGTCGTATGTTCATTCATTGCAAAAGGTTTTTCTAGAAATTTTTTACAAATATATGTTTATATTGCAGTCCTACCAAATGATTGCGCAGTAACCAAAATAAGTTCCCCGCCCATGTCCCTCCCCGAACGCACAATAGTCCATATGGATCTCGACAGTTTCTTCGTATCTGTTTCACGCTTAGAGCATCCCGGTCTATTTAACAAGCCCGTGATTGTGGGTGGGAGCAGCGAGCGCGGCGTGGTGGCTTCCTGCAGTTATGAGGCGCGGGCTTATGGTGTGCACTCGGCGATGCCCATTCGGATGGCGCGTAGGCTCTGTCCCGATGCGATTATTATTCGTGGTGATTACGAACGTTACAGTCATTACTCGGGTGTGGTTACCGACATCATCCACGAGCAAGTTCCCTTGTATGAGAAGTCTTCTATTGATGAATTCTACATCGACTTGAGTGGGATGGATCGCTTTTATGGATGCTACAGTTTTGCTTCGGAGCTGCGACAAAAAATTATGAAGGAAACCCATCTTCCCATCTCCTTCGGGTTATCCAAAAACAAAACGGTGAGTAAGATTGCCACGGGAGAAGCCAAACCGAACGGACAATTGAAAATTGATTTGGGAACGGAAATTCCTTTTCTAGCGCCATTACCGGTGCGAAAAATTCCGGGCGCGGGAGAAAAGACCTGCACTCTTTTACGCAGCATGGGTGTAGAGAAAGTACAAACGTTGCAAGAGATGCCGGTGAAGCTCATGGAAAAAGTATTGGGTGAAGCGGGTATTTCGCTCTGGAAAAAGCCAACGGCATCGATAATAATCCGGTGGAGCCTTACAATGAACGGAAGTCCATCAGTACGGAAGAAACTTTTGACAGTGACACCATCGACATCATTTTCTTAAAAGCGTTGTTGGTGAAGATGGTTGAAAAGTTAGCGTATCATCTGCGCAGTGAAAACAAACTAACGGCATGCATTACCGTAAAGATTCGTTATTCGAATTTTGATACCCATACCACACAGTGCCGCATCCCCTACTCGTCCAACGACCACACGCTTATTGCAAGAGCAAAAGAACTTTTCGATAAACTGTATGAGCGAAGGATGTTGGTGCGATTGATGGGCATTCGTTTCAGTCACCTCGTGGGTGGTGGACATCAGATCAATCTTTTTGAAGATTCGGAAGAGATCATCAACCTCTACCAAGCGATGGATAAGATGCGACAAAAGTTCGGCGACGGAGCGGTACAAAGAGCAGTAGGAACGGGATTGAACTTAAGAAGGTTTAATCCGTTTACTGGGCTCTCGTCGTGAATTGCAAATTGGTAAATTGGTGAGTTTGTGGATTGGTGTCGCGAGGCTTCGCGATGGTGAGTTGGTGTCGCGAGGCTTCGCGATGGTGAGTTGGTAAGTTGGCAAATTTTGTAAATAGATGGATGGGGTTTGCCAGCCTTCGCTCTGCTATTGACTATTGGAACTTTATTCCGTTTAAAACTACTGTTTCACAAACGTTGCTCTCAATTCGCCTGATTGAATTAGATAAATTCCATGGGAGAGTGGAGTTGTTTCTAATGTAGTATTTGTTGTTGTTATTATTTTTTCGAGAATGAGCTTCCCATAAATATCCGTGAGACGCAATTGTGCTTTTCCGTTTTCGAGTTTGATCCCGGAAATGTTGAGCTGATCTGCTACAGGATTTGGAAAAAGAAGCAACTTTATAGAGTTGTCGTTTAATGGATTTAATCCAATAGTAGGACTTTGAATAATTGTAAGTGCCGTATTGGTCAACACGGGTAAGTTAAAGTCGAAGTAGATGGCTGCACTGTTGGGAATGGTATCTCCTAACTGAAGAGTAGTCTGAGGGCGTACGCGGTAAAGAATAAAACCATGAGAGGCAGGTTCATTGACATTACTGTCGGGAAGAAGGATTAAAGGAAAATTAAAAACCAATCGACGAGTGTTGGCATCCAAATTTATCTGATTTGGATGCGATGCGCCCAACATTTCAAAAGTTGATAAATCAAGTTCAAGAGGAAGATCATTCACAACGTATATATTGAATGCTGTGTCGGTTCCTGTATTCTGAAAACGGATGAGGTACGTAAGATCAATAGGATTCAAAATACTATCGATAGAAATACTTACTCTGTCAACCGTTATATCATTCGGATCAAAGGAGCCTCCAACCGTGGAGAAAAGTGTATCCGTATTATTCAGTGGGTACGCATCGTTGACTACCGGTGTCATCTGCACGGCGACCATTAACACAGTACCTATTGAGGTGGTAGAATCGAGTTTAAACATCACTTGTATCATTCCGGATTGTAGTGGAGGAAGTTGCGGAAGATTAAATACAAGTGAATCTGGACTCAATAACGATGGGGTTACTGTAGAAGAAATAAAAGAGAGGGCAGGTGATTTATGCAACATCAGCTGCGGGGTGAGAAAGGTTGTGCCTTTGTTTGCATAAGAAATAACATAACCGGCATTGAATCCCGGACGGAAAGGACCTGTCTGGTTAAGCCGAACTTCGAGATCATCAAAAATAGAATCGGGTTGGTAAATAAAGTCATTCAGCGAATCCACATGATTCGGGCCTGTCATGAATCCGGTGTGGTTGGCAGGAACTGCGGAATAATGCTTTATAGTAGGAGGATAAATATCAAATGCGGAAGTATCCGAAACAGAAAATGTATAATCACCATTGATACCCGTCAGTGCATAAGTTGCGTTCTGAACATTCGTCAGTAGCTTTCCTTCGAGGTTAGGCTCAGCGCCATCCTGTACATTGTTACTGTTTAAATCTACAAAAGCGCGCCCTTTCACCTTATTGTACTCGCCTACGTCAAAGCGAATAGCTGTCACGGGTGTTGGGAGAACATCATACAAAGGATTCAGACCCGATAGTCCGGAGGGAGATTCAATTCCTACTGTTGTAAAATTCGGAATCATACTTGGAACTCCGGTTTGCGTTTGATATTGGAAGGTGATTCGGTTAGTATTTTTTTCCAGAATAAGTTGGAAGGTATTTTCTCCTGTATAGCCCTGAGCTGTATTGGCCCAAAACGGAACTCTAATCCACGAAACAACTAGCGAATCATTATAAGGGCTGTTCCAATAAAATGCCTCTGCCGGTGGAATTATGGAAGGATCAAATATCAGGTCTGTTCCGAAAGGTGCTATATAAGCATTCACACCACCACCTGTTGGAATAACCAGAAAAGGGTGCCAATACCGAGTTGCCCCAAGCGGCTGCGCCCAGACGGATAGATCCGTTGGAACAAATCATAAAAGAATTGTAGAGTGTACCATAATACTCAAACATAAATCCAATGGGAAACGGACCAACACTATTGTCATCCGCTAATCCGGTCACAAGAAATGAAGCGGGATGTGTTTCAATGTCGATCCAATTATAAGTCGGCCCTAGAGGATCACTGTTAGTTCGCCAGGTGTATCCGTAGCTATCGGGGCCACCAAAAGGGGTTTGTGCAAAAAATGGAGAATGAGAATAACAGAAAGAGAGAGATCAAGACAATTTTTTTCATCGTACCGACAACATTAAGAACCTCGTAAATATAAATAAATCTACACCAAATGCCCTATTTTCATAAAATAATAAGAGTAAATAATGCTAAAAGCAAGTAGAGAACCGTTGCCACCTCCTCGGTGCAATATTGCAACATTACCCAATGTCCTCCCTCTGGTGTCTGCAATCGTAATTACTCTGTTTTTCCGTTGCCGCGATTTATAAGTAATCTTTGGCTTTGATTATAATACAATCTCTTTTCTCATTTTTTCCTTTTCTCCTCCAATCACTTAACTAAAATCGGGCAATTTTCTATTGGAGGTTTTAGTTTTATGTTTATCTTGCAATCATACTATTTGATCATAATACAATCATATAAATATGGACACAATCGATCTTATTTTAAACGCGCTCCGCTATGCGCCACTCTGCCTGATGGGCCTAGGAACTATGATGCTTCTTTGGATTCAAGTAAAGGAATTGAAGAAATCGTAGCGCTGCTAGATCTCTTGGACTTGGATTAAATTTCAAGGCTCTTGAGATGGACATGCTTCGCAAATTTAGGCGATGCGTCTTGTGGCAATGTGATCTTCTCGATATTACTTGCTACTAACAGGAGGATTGAATTCAGGCATAAGTTCAATTACAATGTCTCTTCAACCTCGTCCTTGGCTTCTGTTCCGCAGCAATGCGGGATTCATGCAGCAGAGACATGTGATGCGCCATCTAATGTCTAACGTCTAAAATCTAATATCCAGCTGCCATGTACCTCAATTGCCACAGCTGGTTCAGCTTTCATTATGGAACACTCTCGATTGAGAAGCTGTTGGAGGAAGCACAAAGGCTAGGCGTAAAAAAGTTAGTCTTAACCGACATTAATAACACTTCCGGCGCGCTCGACTTCATCCGCTTGGCTCCGAAATATGGCGTGGAGCCAGCGGTAGGAATTGAGTTTCGTCAAGGCGATACCGCTAGATTCATCGGTATTGCAAAAAATAACGAAGGCTTCGAAGAGCTGAACCGATACCTCAGCGATTGTCTCCGCCAAGGAGCCGCCGAAGGAGAAAGTTCCGGCAACCGCGATGCCATCGTCCCCAAAGAAATTCCATGTTTCAGGAACGTTGTGGTTATCTTACCTGTTAAACTGTCATCCATCGACCCTCTCTCGTCTCATGTTGAGATGGGAGGGGAGAGTGCGGAGAAGGAGATGGGAGTGCGGACTCCCGATAGCTATCGAGAGGAGAGTGGGAGTCTCGAGAGCGAGAGGGAAAATGAGAGGGAAAATGAGAGAGAGAGTGAAAGCGGAGTGCGGAGTGCGCTTGCCCTACTGCCGGACGAAGAACGCGCTGCAGGGGAGAGCGAGTTCGAGAGAGAGAGGGATAGCGAAGAACGGGGAGAAATGCAGGAAGATGCCGCGGGACCTTCGCATAAAAAAGCATACAATTTTTGTCGGGGAAATAATGGGTCAAACGACTCGCCCAATTATTCAGAGAAAACCATCCCGCCCATTGTTGCTTTTGGCACATCAAAAAAAAATTCTCCATTAAACACAGTAGAAACTTTTATTACAGCGAGAGAAAACGCAGCGAAGGAACAAAACAGAGAACCACAGCACGAACAATCGCCCCGTCTGAAAGGACAAGGAAACGAAAAACTGCGCGATACAGAATACATCTATTACGGAGTAACCCCTTCCGATTTATCCCGCCTCCCCTTTTCGGAATTTAAAGACCTCCTCCACCGCTGTGTCATCCTCTGGCCAGTAACTGTGCGCAACAAAACAGATTTTAATATTCACCGACTCCTCTGCGCCATCGGACACAATACCTTGCTCAGCAGGGTTCCGCCCAATGTGAATTGTAGTCGTGATGAGGTGATGGTCCCCATTGCGGATATCCACGACCGTTATAAAGATTTTCCACAACTCCTCGCCAACACCCAAAAAGTATTGAGCGAATGTCATATCGCCTTCGATTTTCACGAACCTAAAAACAAAAAAACTTTTAGTGGTAGTAAGCTCATTGACACAGAACTGCTCAACCGCGAAACGTGGAAAGGAGTTGAATACCGCTACGGAAAAACTTTTTCTTCAGAGATTCGTGAGCGCGTAGAGAAAGAATTACGCATGATTAACGAACTCGGCTTCGCGGCCTACTTTCTCATCAACTGGGATATTGTTCGCTATGCACAACGACGTGGGTATTTCTACGTAGGAAGAGGCAGTGGCGCCAATAGCGTCGTCGCCTACTGTTTGCGCATCACCGACGTGGATCCCATCGACCTCGACTTATACTTCGAACGATTCATTAATCCCTATCGTCAAAACCCGCCCGACTTCGATTTAGATTTTAGCTGGAAGGATCGCGATGATTTAACAGCGTACATTTTTCGTCGTTATGGAGAAGAGCATACCGCCTTACTCGCCACGTACAGTACGTATCAAAGCAAAGCCATTGTTCGTGAGTTAGGAAAAGTTTTTGGATTGCCCAAGGAAGAAATCGATGCCTTGCAAAACACACGCGACGGAGAAAGTGTGGGCGGAAGGCATGGCGAAATTGATTCGTGAATTTAGTGTGTTGATGCACGACTTCCCCCATCACCTCAGCATCCACGCCGGCGGAGTCATCATCAGCGAAAAACCCATCGTCTGTTATACCGCACTCAATCATCCGCCGAAAGGATTTCCTGTGACGCAGTTCAGTATGTTAGAATCGGAAGACATTGGATTGTACAAGTACGATATATTAAGTCAGCGTGGACTCGGACATATTCGTGATACGGTGGACATCGTCAAAAAAAATCGCGGCATCGACATCGACATTCATCAGATCAAAGCATTTAAGAAAGATGAAAAAATAAAAGAGTTGATTCGCAACGGACGCTGCATGGGTTGCTTTTATGTAGAGAGTCCTGCCATGCGGATGTTGCTGAAAAAATTACAAGTAGATACGTACATCCAACTGGTGGCAGCGAGTTCGATCATTCGTCCAGGTGTAGCGCGGAGCGGCATGATGCGCGAATACATTCTGCGCACGCACGATCCAGCACGAAGAACGTATATCCATCCCGTTATGAAGGAGCTGATGGAAGAAACGTATGGCATCATGGTGTATCAGGAAGATGTAATCAAGGTGGCGCATCACTTCGCGGGACTTGATCTGAGCGAAGCCGATGTATTGCGCAGGGGATGAGGGGGAAGTTTAGAAGTCGGGAAGAGTTTCAAAAAATTCGCGATAAATTTTTTTCCTCTTGCCATGAAAAAGGATATCCGCTCTCCATCACCGAAGAAGTGTGGAGGCAGATCGAAAGTTTCGCAGGGTATTCCTTCTCCAAGGGGCACTCGGCGAGTTATGCGGTAGAGAGTTATCAGAGTTTATATTTGAAGGCACATTATCCGCTCGAATTTATGGTGGGTGTGATTAACAACTTCGGTGGATTTTACAATACCGAGTTCTACGTTCACGAGGCGCGTATGCAGGGGGCAAACATCCACGCGCCCGACATCAACAAAAGCGTCTATTTGACGGATATCCACGACCGTGATATCTACTTAGGATTCATCCATCTTCAAAACATACAATTGCAAACCTGTGAGTCCATCTTACACGAACGCAATGCAAACGGTGCTTTCCTCCACCTCGCCGACTTCATGCGTCGCGTCGCTGTTGAAGTAGAACAACTACGCATTCTCATTCGCATTGGTGCGTTTCGATTTACGGGAAGAAGTAAGAAGGAGTTGATGTGGGATCTGCTTCTTCACTTGGGCGATGGACGAAAAACAGAAGTGCATCAATCGCTCTTTAACGAACCCTCCTTCGACAAGTCTTCGGAGGGCGCGGTAGAATGGAAATTACCTCCACTCACGCATCATCACTTAGAAGATGCATTGGATGAAATTGAGTTGTTGGGATTTGAATTATCGAGTCCGTATAAAAGATTAAGAATCCCAGCAGAAACTAATCCGCGAAAATCCGATAGATCCGTGTCATCCGTGTTCCAACTTCCGGATCTCATTGGCAAAGAAATCTCCATCCAAGGTTACCTTGTCACCACCAAACCACGCGCACTGTTAAGGGTGAATACATGGCGTTCGGAACGGGGTTAGATGTAGACGGATATTTTTTCGACACCACCCATTTTCCAAGAGTCATCAAGGAATTTCCATTTCGCGGCAAAGGCATCTACACAATAAAAGGACGAGTGGATGAAGAGTTTGGATTTTGCAGTATCACGGTAAGTGCGATGGAAAAATTACCAACGCAGGGGATGGAGTGAGATGGGAGATGGTGATCGCGAAGCCTCGCGAGGTGATCGCGAAGCCTCGCGAGGTGATCGCGAAGCCTCGCGAGGTGGATTGGCAAGTTAGTGAACCGGAAGTTGGTAGTCACGAAGTTTCGCAATAGTGGTTTAAGGGTTGGTGCACTATAAAGTCTAAACGAAACCAATCGTATTAAATAAATTTCTAAATTTGTAGGAATGGAAAATAAAAAGTATCGGCTTGACAAATCCGCTTTTCGTCGCGAGGCTTCGCGATCAAACCTTTGAGGAAGCGTCACAAAACAAAGAATACTGGCTGAGTAAAAGTCCAGCTGAAAGATGGCGCGCTGCGTGGTATCTCACTTGCTGCGCCTATGGCATCGACCCAATCGCGAAGTATCGCGACCTCCTCGCCTAGATCGTACTGCATTTTCAATGAGAAAAAATGGGTAATATTTTAATGAAGATTTTTCTGATTTTTTGAAATTATGCAATTAACGTTAGATTGATTTTGATTGGATTTTAAAGAACAAAATCTAATTCCTCACATAGCATATAAATAAAAAAATTGCCAACGCTGAACACCTGACAATCCAACGCTGGCAATTACTTCCGCCTCAATCAATTCTTCACAAATTTTCCATGACTACTATGTTCTCCATTACTCAGCTTCATGGTATAAAATCCATTGGTCAACCTTTTAACATCCACCGAAGAAGTGTTACCATTTGTTCCATGTACTAATTTTTCGGAGAAAACATTTTACCATTAACATCAAAAATATCCATCTGCACCATTTCGGGATGTGACAATTTATAATCGAAAGTTAATACTTCACTTACTGGGTTGGGGAAGATGGAAAGCGAAAAATAATCATTGTTCGCATCTTCAAAACTATTCAATGATGTAGGTAATAGGCATTGACCTTCCGTAGCAATATACATTACATTTGAAAGTACACTTGTACAAACATCCAAAATACCCGATGGCCATTCAATTCGAATAGTATCGATGGTGAGCGGTGTTGCACCTGTAACACCAAATCCAAAATGCGCGTTAAGCATATTCATTCCATTAAAAGTATTTTGTGCGGAGATCTCGCGCATCTGCCAGAATCCATTCGCTTTAACTCTCACCTTCGCTCCGATCCCGGATTTATTTGATGTTACGCCCACCAACTTCACATTAATAAAATCGGTAAGCGTAGTCGTATTCTCGAACAATCCTTTATCGCTAGCACCAGAAATAAATAAATCTAGATCGCCATCATTATCATAATCACCACTCGTTGCACACCAATGATTGCCGCTATTAATTACGAATGGTTCATTCAAGATTTGGGTAAACACTGCACTTCCTTGTGCAATATTATTTTGATAATACACATTATTCTGCGGACCTTCATTTGTAACAATACAATCGAGATCTCCATCATTATCAAAATCACCCCATGTACTAGAAAGTGAAATTCCCAGATCCGTAACAATCGAACCCACGTCAGCAAATGCTAATTTTACGAAACTGTTATTATCATTTCTATACATTTCATTTGGATATCCGGTGGTAGGGGTTGTGCCACCATAGTTGGTCAAGTATCCATCCAGATCACCATCGTTATCAAAGTCGATCCAATTCCAAACTTGACCATCGTGCAAATCAGTTCCCAATGGTGAAGAATTTATTCTAGAGAACAATGGTCCGCCACCTTGCATGAAATTATTCTCAAAAAGATAATCTCGGGATAATGCACCATTCACTCTACCTGATCCAATAAATAAATCTACATCACCATCATTGTCAAAATCGCTCCAAGATGGAACAGTGAATGCATCTAAAGTATCGGTAACAATAGTTGTATCTACTCGAGCAAAATTACCATTTCCAAAATTGATTAAGAACTTACAAGAATCCGTTATCCCAACAAATCCGACTGGTGAAGCAATAAATAAATCCACTAATCCATCATTATTATAATCGCCAAAAGTAGAACCCCAACCTCGCAATGCAGTAGGCACTGCCCAAACACCAGATGTGTTTTGTGTAAATGTTGCATTTCCATTATTGATAAATAATTTTGTGCCTCCAGCGTTTCCTCCTGACTGAATACAATCAATGTCACCATCATTGTCAATATCTGCCCAAGTATTTCCGACGCCTGTGGTCAATCCTAATCCACTATTGGTAATTCTAGAAAAATTTCCGCTGCCATCATTATGATAGAAACCACTTCGAGTTACAAACAAATCGAGAAACCCATCATTGTCATAGTCGATCCAACTCGCTCCATTATAATAACTTTGAACGGGATCGGTTACAATAGGATTAGTAGTTGATGTTACTTGAGTAAAGATTTGTGCATTTACTAAGGAATAATTGCATAGAAGTATCGCTACAATTACGCTTTTGATCGTTTTGTTTTTCATGACCTTATTTTTTACAAAAAAAAACGACCCGCATCAAATCAAAGTCATCCCCGATAAAGTAATACTAATTCATACGAATCTGATTTTGCTGGCGATATTCAGTTGGTGTAACACCAACAATCCTTCAACATTATTAAATGTATTCTTTGTGTTGTAACCAACTGTATATGCAACCTCAATAATATTCATTGACTTCCTTTCAGCATCAACTAATAAAATTTTAGCTTCTTCAATTCGAAGCAAATTAATATATTCAAAATAATTCACTCTATAGTATTGGTTTATAATTTGAGAAACATAATGCTTAGGAACATCCAATTTGAAGCAAGCGTTTCCAACTTCAATTCACTTTCCCGATAAAGTTTTTCCTTTTGCATAAGTTGCTTTAATGCTTCCGCTAATTCATTACCTACATCGGCAGTCAATCCCGAATTTTATATTTAAGGGAAACAATTTCTAGAACTAGATCTTGTATTCTTCTTTTCTCAAGCTCAATCTGGACTTCATCCTTTGTAGAATCCAGATTCAAACTAGACTGGTAATTATATATTATTGTTTCATCTTTTTTTTTCTCGGAAATGTGATCGGATGAAACTTCTTTATAGGAAAAATAAATATTTTCCAGTTTCAAAGATTCCTTCAATAGGTACCCTTCCAAAATTTTATTCTTACCATAAGCAAAATAAATAATCGCGACGATACTGGCACACATTCCCAATGACACAAAATAATCGGTAGTCAATGTAAACCAAGGGTATCTAACCATGATATAATAAGAAATATAGCTGGCAATATAAACGCCGAATAATGATACAATAATGGTAAGCCACTTGTTGATATGGCCTACCCGTTTCTCCTTTCGAATTTTAAATAATAAATAGACACAATACACTACCATATGCGCCATCAAAAGTAATTGAGCCATTGATAATTGACAATAAAATAATCGATATCTCTAAACTTCCGCAATTTATATTCGGCGGTACTTAAATAATAAGGAAGCTGAAGTATGAATACAATGATAGCTGGGGCGAAATGCAAGAAGTAAGTCTTGGATTTCTTTTTTCTGAAAAAAATGGTATCAACATATAATAGCAAGAGGGGGCCAAACAAGAATTGCGTTGTCATACTCACATTGCACAATTGATGATATTGTTCTTGCCACTTTGTCCAGAAAAGAACATACTCCAAAATAATCAGTGATTGAATGAATAGGAAGGAGGTTATGATAAGGGCAGGAGTGTTTTTATTTCTGATGGCCCAAAATGAAAAAATGACTGAATGCACCAGTCCGATAAAGGCAAATCCATAAAATAACAAAACCGGTAAATCCATTTACACTTTGTTTAAGATGCAAATTAATTAAAAAATAGCTGGAAAAAGGTCGGTCCCGATAAAATATGACCTAATCCATACTATAATGACTTCCAAAAAATTGGCTCTACCATCAAAACGTCACCACCAATCTTCCCGAATTATGTGATGAAAAGGTGTTAGTCGTATAAAAGTACAATCCTGGAGAAAGATTTAACTTCATTTTCAAATCCGAGCCGCTTATCGGAATTTGCATCACTTCCTGACCCAACACATTGGTAAGAATTAATGTAGTAGGTTTTGTAAATTGTTGACTTGAATGTTGATGGTTCCGTTTGAAGGATTTGGAAAGATTGAAATTACATTTTCCTTTTTGTCAATTTCGTTTACGGGTGTGGCTCCACTGTATTCAATTAAATCAGCATAAGGAATTCCGCCCGTAGCAAAGGAGCCATTATAAATTACGGTGTATGCATTGGTCGTCAAATTAAATTTATAAATTACACCCATGCCATTTAATCCACCGCTGTTGGTGCAACCATATAAGTTTCCATCGCTCGCCATCATCACATTTCCCCAAGGACTTGCCCCAGTAGGTGTATCAAAATCATAAAGTTTGGTGTAAGTATTGTTGGAGATTTGATATTTGAATATTACACCTTTGTTGTTGTTTACTCCACCTTGCGATGTGCAACCATATAGAATTCCATTGACTTCGATCAATTGTGCCCAAGGCGCCGATCCATCGGTTCCATTAAAATTGTGAATGACGGTGTACGTATTCGTTATAGGATCTAAGCTGAAGATGACACCAAATCCACCCGTTCCTCCCCCAAAGGCCATTCCGTAAAGTAATCCATTACTTGCTTGTCGCAAAGTTCCGAAAGGTGTCCATCCAGTCATAAAAGAAAAGTCATGCACAATTGCAAATGTTGTAGTCGGAATATCATAACTAAAAATTACTCCACCGTTGTTCGCTCCGCCTGAGGTAGTCATCCCGTAAATTTTATTATTCACAGTTGATTGCATCACGCCGCCATTCGGTAAAGCGCCTGTGATCGTGCCGAATTCATGGCGTTTCGTATAGGTGTTGTTGGTTAAATTGAATTCATAAAAACACCTTTGTCAGACATCCCGCCGTTGCCTGTCATACCGAAAAGACTATTGGCGTTACTTGCTTTAATAATGGGTCCGCGAGGATAATATCCATAAACCGAATCAAGACTAAACATAGAGGTATAAATGTTGGTCGCAGGATTATAACTAAAAATATCTCCTCTACTAAAGCTACCACCGCTTGTGGAATTTCCATAAAGCAAGGTGCTACTGATGGGAAAGAGATTGCTTTGGATGCTGCCGCCATTGATTCCTCCTGTGCAAACATAGTCCATGTTGTAGCCAGTGCCATCACCGTTGATCTTGATGATGCCACCGATACCGAAGGATCCACCGAGAGACATGGAACCCCAGAGTTCAGGAATTTGAGAAGAAGCAGAGAGGGTAATTAAAATACTTAAGAGGGAAAGTAAGGTTTTTTTCATGATGAGAAAGTTTGAGGAAATAAAAGTACAATTATTTTTTTGAAAAATTAAATCCAACGAATAACTTTCTTTGGAACGCTGATGACACGGATAATTATGATTTACACGGATTTGATCTACCACGATTAACACTACATTTTCATAGCGAAGCCTCGCTATCAAATTAAATCATCGCGATGCTTCGCGATCAAATTAACCCGATCGTTCATCTCGCTTAGTGTAGCCCATCCCTTGCAATTTTAAATCACGAAAACTTTTAATTCTATTTCGGGGAGGATGGGTTCGCCGATGGGTTGGAGGAGGTCGATGTCGTTTTCGCGCGGACTCTTTATTCTTTTGCTGATGGGATAAGCGTTCATCTCATCGTCGGTATACGGCTCGAGTAGGTCGGTGATTTGGTTGAGATGTTCTGCCTCTAACCATTTACGTTCGTCGCTTTCATGGAGGATGACCGGCGAACGATGATGTCCAATTTGCTGGATGACATTGTTGGGTGTGGTAGTGATTATAGAAAAGAATGTATGATTTCTCCTGTCTCTTTATTCGCCCATTCATCCCAAATTCCTGCTAAGGCCATGGGTCGACGCTTTAGGTAAACGAGGTATGGTTTGTCGAGCTTCTCTTTCTTCGGACCTTCAATAAAATAATCGGCGATCACTAAACATCGTTGTGAGCGGATGGGTTTTCGGAAAGAAGGTTTGCTGATGATTCCCTTCGCGCCACGATAGTTCGGATCATCATCACTGTTATGATCGCCTTCTGCACGCGCGTTGATTAAGTACATGGGTTTCTTCGCCCAGAAAGGCGTGAGTCCAAAATGAAAAAATTGAATTTCATTGGGTTTATCATTGGTAATCACAGGAGCCAAAGCACCGGGCACCACATTAAAATTAGGCAAACTAACGCGCGCAGAATATTGCTGCGCAACGGCGTTGAAACGCTTTTCGTAGGATTTGATATTGTCGATTAAGATATAGCGGCCACACATATTGAAACTAAACACGAATATACGAAATCGCTAACACGAAATGCGAATGAACACGAAATGCGAAACTGATTGCGAAATACAAAAAAGCTAAAAGCCAGAAGCTAGAAGCTAGAAGCTAGAAGCTAGAAGCTAGAAATTCGCGACTATAAATACTACTCAGAACAAATCCTAATACGAAGAAGGACTCAAAACCAACTTCAAACTTCCTAACGATCCATCTTCACGTTGGTATTGCAAAATATAGAGTCCAGAAGGAATTTGGCTAAATTGATTTCGCGGTTGATGAGATCTAAGGAAGTTACTTTTCTGCCTTGCAAATCATATACGATTCCGTTGATGATGGGAGAACTTCCCGCTGTTTCCATCAACAAGAATGTTCCATTCGATGGGTTCGGATAGGCGATAACGTTAGATGGGTTTTCGATTTCATTTATGCCTACTGCACTTCCACCGTATTTAATAATGATCATGTGAAAGAGAAACTCATTAAGGAAATCGGTAGCGCTTTCTCCAGCAACCATAAAGTTTCCTTGCGCATCTCGAGCTAAATCACAAAGTACTTCAGGTGCGAAATTGGGAGATGTGTACGTGCTAAGAAATTGTTGAACCCCAGCGGAGTTGTATCCCACTAAAACAAAATCGTAATTGGTAGTAGCTCCATTGATGGCCCATCCTGCGGTAACTACTCTGTTGTTGGGCTCGACTAAAAGCTTCAAGGGTTCGCGATCGCTGGCGGTTTGAGCATATACCGTTGCCCATTGGTAAACTCCGGCAGCACTGTATGGAAGTGTGGTGTATCGAGAAACACATCCTGTCCAGCCTCGGCAGATATATACAATATTTCCCTCGGGAGTGAAGCGAACTTTTACACCTCGCTCATTTGTGGTATTTGGATTGTATACTTGTCGCCATTGTTGTGCTCCCATGCTTCCATCATAGGAGATCATAGTAGAAACTCCTGATCCTAAAAAACCAGAGATACCGACAGTAGCTACTTGCCCGTTGGACTCACGGTCACATCATATATTTCATCGTATGCGTTGATCGAATCAAAATCAGCAGTCCAAAGGCGATTGCCATTAGGTTGAAATCGTTGTACCACACCTTTCGCCGTAGTTCCACTTCCTGTTTGAACTAATCCTGCAACAGCTATATCACCATTCGGAAATGAAGCTAAACTATTAATTTTTGTGACTGTAAATTGAGTGGAATCTAGCTTAGCCGACCATTGATAGTCAAGTTGATTATCAAAATAAATTAAAAGTCCACCGAGAACATTTGAATTCGCACCTATTGCTACACTTCCATCACTACGCATTACCATAGAATTTGAAAACACGTTACCTAAGGAGCAGGCTGAATCCATGAGGTGTCCAAAAATTCCCATTGCTGTTCATTCTCACCAACGACATTTTATAATTACTATTTGTTTGAGCACTATCGGTTGAAATGACCATTACCAAATCTCCACTCGGCGTAAGCTCCATATTCGTGATGGTATCGTTATTCCATCCATACGAAGAATAATATTTTTCCCATAACAAAGTACCAGCAGGATCATATTTAACGATAACCACATCCCATCCTATCCAATCGCTCCTTTTGACGGTGGATGCACAATAAATATTATCTGCAGCATCTACTTTTAATATTTGTCCATGGGTTACACCAGCGCCTTTTCCATTATGATTCCATTCATGCAAGCCATTCCCTGCTGTATCAGTAACCATCATAAATAAATTTTCATCCGCATAGGCCGTGTCGGTCTTAAATCCGCCAGCGATAACTTTCCCGTTGCGAGTAGCGATAGCAAAACCCATAGATGCGTCTGTCGAATCACTAATTCGATACGTCCATAAAGAGTCTCCGGCTTCTGAATATCTCGTAACAATCATATTCGTAAGACCACCATTCCCATAATAATCTTCTCCGGGATAAATCCCTCTTCCCGACGTATAGACGCCACCGTTATTATCCACGGCTACGGAATTTATCACATCGTATCCGAATGGTAATGGGCCCACCCACTTTCTCCTCCAACCTTGAGATCCGTCAAAATTAACCTTCGTAATAAATCCATTTGTATAATCAGATCCGACAACATAAGCATTTCCTAAATCATCAAATGTATTTCCTAAAGATATTCATCACTTGCCGATGTGGAATCTTGGTAGATCGTTTCCCATTGTCGAACACCCGCCGCGTTATACGACATTACCAATACATCTAACTTATTATTTACTGAATTTCCCGTCTCACCAGAAACAAATAAATTTCCAGCTGTATTGTAGGCTAATCCTCTCAATCGATCAGGCAAATTAAATGCAGGATTTGAGTATGTATCACTCCATACGGCGCCTCCACTTTGATCATACTGTTTAACAAAAGCATTGATGTTCCCATTAGCAGTAACATCATATACATAGCCGCACGCGGTTGCATTCCCATTGGGTGCGATTACAATATCGAGTGCTTCATCATCTCCGTTACCTGGTCCATTAAGTACATCCACCCATTGTTGAATTCCACTAGAATTATATTTTACCACCAACCAATTCGTACTTGACAAGGCTGGATCAATGGTTCCGGCAACATATACATTTCCATTTAAATCCACAGCAATTGAATATCCATAACTCTGACTGTTGGTTCCTGAAGGATAACGTGCCACCCATTGTTGAACACCGGCACTATTCAATTTAATGGTGATACAATCAAAATATCCTGAAAAAGAGGGCTGCGATTTTCCTGTTAAATAAACATTAAGATTCGCATCGATAGCCATATCAAGAACGTAATCCTCTCCTTTACTACCACTATCATAATAATATTGCCAAAGGGTGTCGCCCTGTGCGTTTCTTTTCATGACATATGCATCGGGGTAATTTCTTTCGTTACCGGCATATCCACCTATGTAAATATCATTGTTATTATCAACTACTATTTTACTGATGCGGTCGGAAGATTTTCCCTGCGGAACAAAAGAGCGAAGCCATTGTTGTGGTAAGGCTTGGGAGAATGAATGGGCATCAAATAGAATTACAAATAAAAGCGAAAGGTTAATTTTTAATTTCATGTTTTGGAGTTTGGAACGTAAAGGTAATACTTTTCAAATAAAAAAGCTGCTGGCTACTAGAGCATTCGATACTCGATATTTGATACTCGATTCTCGATATTATAGTCTAGTAGCCATGATTAATACATACATCTAGCATCAAATCTAGAGTCTAGAATCTAGCGTCCAGAATCTAAAAACTTTCATCCGAAGTGTGAATTAAATAATCCCGGTAAGTAATATCCGAAGAAGAAACTACTCGCTCGCTTGCTTCTTCTTTCCGTTGCCCATCATCTTCAAAAACCCAACTTCACGTTCGTCGAGCATTCTCCAACGTCCTCTTGGAAGGTCTTTCTTTGTGAGTCCAGCAAATCCAACGCGATCTAATTTCACAACATCATAGCCCAATGCTTCGAACATACGACGCACGATACGATTTTTACCAGAGTGTAATTCTACACCAACTGTTTTCTTATCGTCTTTTCCATTGCCGATTGAAATATCATCTACGCTACTGATTCCATCTTCTAGTTCAACACCTTCTTGCAAGCGACGCATGTCCGACACTTTAAAGTTTTTGTCGAGTTCAGCTTGATACACTTTCTTCACTCTTGAACTTGGATGTGTTAAATGACGTGCTAAATCACCATCGTTCGTGAATAATAAAAGTCCAACTGTGTTTCTGTCTAAGCGTCCTACTGGATAAACTCGCTCTGGACAAGCGCCTGCAATTAATTCCATCACGGTTTTACGATCGTTCGGATCATCAGACGTTGTGATATAATCTTTGGGTTTATTCAACAAAAGATAAACATGCTTTTCATTTCGGATACGCTCACCGTTATAACGGATATCATCACCTGGTTTCACTTTCATTCCAAGCTCTGTAGCGACCTGACCATTTACAGAAATAACACCAGCTGTAATTAAATCATCGGCTTCACGGCGTGAACAAATTCCAGCCATTCCGATAAAGCGATTCAAGCGAATTTCGCCTGTTAAATCCGGACCTGTACTAGCACTTCGTTTACGTGGGGCGCCACGGCGACCTCCGCTTTTTCCATAAGATGGACGATCTCTGTAAGATGATTTTTCTTCAAAGCGTGCATGACGATCTTCTCTACTTGGCGGTCGCTTACTATAGGGTCTTCTCTCCGAACTTCCTTCTCCTTTTTCGTCTCTCTGAAAAGAACGTTTTCCCCCGAATCCACCAGCATTATCATCTCTTCTTTGATATGAGCGTTTTTCTCCAAGTCCACCTTCACTATCGTCTCTTCTTTTATATGGACGTTTTCCTTCAGAATTCTCCGAACTCTGCTCTCCAAACTCCGACCTCTTAAAGGGTCGCTTTCCCTCGAATCCCTCAGCACTTTCCGAGCGTCGTTGATACATTCCTCGCCCTTCACCTCTCTCTGAACTATCATCACGTTTCTGGTAAGAACGTTTTTCACCAAATGCCTCCGCTCTCTGCTCTCCGCTCTCTGCTCTCCGATAAGGGCGTTTTTCACCGTCATTAGAATCACTTCTTCCTCGTGTAAAAGACGTTCTGCGCTCTCCGCTCTCTGAACTCCGCTCTCTTCCTCCTCGCTCTCCTCTCTCTGAACTCCGCTCTGTATTTCCGCTGTCGTCTCTTCTTTGATAAGGGGTTTTGCGTGATCACTTCTCCCTCTTGATGGTGCCGGCTTCTCCGCGCGTCTCTCTTTGATGGGCGTTTTCCCCCGGCCTCTCCCTCTGATGGTGCCGGCTTTCTCCGCTGTCGTCTCTTCTTTGATAAGGGCGTTTTTCACCATCGCGTGAATCACTTCTCCCTCTTGAAAATGGTGCACGGCTTTCTCCGCTGTCGTCTCTTCTTTGATAAGGGCGTTTTTCACCGTCATTAGAATCACTTCTTCCTCGTGTAAAAGGCGTTCTGCGCTCTCCGCTCTCGAACTCCGCTCTCTTCCTCCTCGCTCCTCTCGATGGTCTGTCATTATCAAATGAGTCCCAAGGAGATTTTTTTTCTGATCTGGAAGGGCGATCGCCGCTCTCTTCGTTTCTTGTGAATTTGCCTCTTCCCGTCGCAGGTCGAGAGCGGTCGTTACTGCCACGTGAACCGTCACGGCCGGGGCTACTTTTCTTTTTCATCTTCTTCTATTAAATAGGGCTGCAAAGATCGCAATTAATTGTTGATAAGTCCAATGCTTTTTTGGACGATTTTATCTTAAAAAGCATTGATTTCACGCCAAATACAGACAAAAACCAAATTTCTTGGCAAAGTCCAACTCAGGTTATTGACAATATAGGATTCTCAGCGAGCGTGGAAGGCTTCCTTTAGATGGGTTAGTTGGGCCTTCTTATCTTTACGGAAAATGATGGAAATTACATCAAATCGGATCTCGAGTCGGATGTCGTAGAGTTCTTGGTAAAATCCTGCAGCGAGCGCCATCAAGTCGGTTTTTGTTTGGCCGATGGATGCTTCCGGACTCCCATAACTCGGAAAGCTCCGACTCTTTACCTCGACGATAATCAGAAACCTTTCGTCGGTTGCAATGATGTCGATTTCGCCTTTTTGGTAGCGGAAGTTTCGAGCTAAAATTCGGTAGCCAATTTGTTGGAGATAGCGAACTGCGATGGCTTCACCGCGCTCACCGATTTTTTCAATGTCGGTCATTTTCGATTTTATTAAAATGGTTTATGGAAAAAATGATTTCGCAAATATACTAAGAAAAGGCTTCTAGCTGCTAGCTTCAAGCTGCTAGATTTTTCTAGAAGCGATGTGATTTTGCTCCGGTAAAAAACAACAAATTGCTATTCCCAAAGAAAATTCAATTCATTAAAATTTACAGTGCCATTTATATTTGATGGGCCGCAGATTTTTTATGATTGGTGATGATTTTTTATGATTTTTCCCCGCGCCCGTTGCGCCTCCGCCGCGTTCCTTGCGGTTAAATTGTCAGTTATATTAGTTAGAAAAATTTCTTCTATGAAAATGAGTAACAAACCCTTCTAACTCGGAATACAATTTTTTATTTAAAAGTTTTTATTTCAACGATACTTTTCTCTCCCACCTCCAAACTCACGCTTCCTCCCATCACGAGTGGATGATTGTTTTGGATATGTCCGGATGGAAAATTCATGCACACCGGAAAAGTATAATCACGCACAGCTTCCGAAATAATTTCTTCGGCTGTTTTCCCGAAGGGAATCGCGTTATCGCGCATATCACTCATGCCACCTACGATGAGACCAGAAAGTCCATCCAATTTCCCCGAACGTTTTAATTGCATCATCATACGGTCGATGTGATAGAGGTACTCATCTAAATCTTCAATAAAAAGTATTTTTCCGTTGGTATCTATATCAGATTCACTCCCCGACAATGCATACAACAAAGACAAATTTCCTCCCACTAAAATACCATCTGCATTCCCCTTGCGATTGAAAGGAGAACTTTCCACTAAATAACGGATAGCCTCACCCGTTAGTAATCGGCGCAAATTCTCCAATGCTTCATCCGTACATCGATTCCCACCCATGCTAAAAACCATTGGCGCATGCACACTTGGAATGGAAAAGTTCTGATGCAAATGATTATGAAAAACGGTGAGATCACTAAAACCGATGATCCACTTCGGCTTCTTTTCAAATTTTGTAAAATTTAATTTGTCGATGATACGCACACATCCATAACCACCGCGTGCGCTGATGATGGCATCTACCATTGGATCATCCATCAACTCTTGCATATCGGCAGTTCGTTGTGCATCTGTTCCTGAAAATTGATGATCGGCAGCGTATAGGTTTTTCGCAGTCTTCACTTTAAAACCCCAATTCTCCAATAAAGAAATTCCGGGAACCATCTCCTCCGAACTTACTTTGCGTGCAGGGGCACAAATTCCAATGGTACTTCCGGGAACTAAGTAGGGAGGGATTTTCATTATTACGCAAAGATAAGTAAATTGCCGCATTTAATTTACGACACGCATTTGACAAATTGCAAATTGGCAAGTTGGTGAGCTGGTGAGTTGGTGCAGTTGGACGGAACCCTTGAAGCGAAGCGAATTTCTGGGGTGGATTACTGGATTGGCATGATTTCGTACGGAACCCAGAAGTGGCGAAATACTACGTCCAATTCACAATACCCTATTCATCTTTATCTACTTGAATGGGATTACCTGTTTGATAATTAATCTTAAAATTATTTAAAAGCGGCAGGGGTCCGTGAATAAAGCTTGTGCAACTCCAACCACTCCAATACCAACGTCGTTACCTCTAGTAACAATTGTCGGTCGCATTTCACTACGGCCCATTGAAAATTTCGTTGTGGTTTGGCCAAAAAAGTAGAAATCAAATCCATCCCTTTTCATTTCATAAAACCCCATGTTCGTTGCTTTGTATAGAAAGTTCCGTCGTAGATTGCATAAACTGTTTTATTATCCAATTCCACATTTCTTTCTTTTTCTTCATTCCAAACCATTATCCTAATTTTTTCTAAATGAACTGAATCTCTAAATACTGTTGTGGTGTCGGGAGAATTATTCTTAAACTGATTGAAATCGCGATAAATTCCTTTCTTATATTTATCAGCAACGTATATAGGGATTTTCATTTTCTCCAAACTATCGAGAATTTGTAATTCGTTAAAGGTATAAGAGGGTCTGTTTTCGGCTCGAAGTTGTTCGCATTTTTTTAATTCAACAGCTACTTCACATAAATGATCACTTACTGATTTGAGTAGTTTCTTTGTCAAGTCAATCGATGAACTTATTCGATATAAAGTATCAATGGCAAATATTTCTTCGAATCTACTAGACTCAACTTTCTTAAAAACTCGCATGGCTAATTTGAGACTTGAAGTATTTTTCATTTCCTCGGCTTTCTCATGTAACTTGAAATCATACAACAGTATTGCTACTTCATTTTCGCTAGGTCGAGACATCTCTTTATTTAAAAAAAAATCACAGAAACTATTAATGAAATTTCCTTTACATTCAATTTTTGAAGGAGTATTTAACCATCCCGCTAGAACAAAACCTAAATCTTTATCGGGGAAACGAAAATCAATTCCACTTACTTTAGTAAAAGAAGAAATACCCTTTGCACATTTATTTGAAAGTACTAATGGAGTTTCTTGCGCTGTAGAAATAGTTACGTTCATTAAAAATATAATCAGCAAATATTTAATACCGTTTTCAAAATAGTTGAATATGCCTTTCATTGTTTTTTATGACCGATAAAAATCTGAGTGAAAGATAATAACAAATTATCAAATCCGGACCTTTAACTTAGCTATCTTGATTATTGATGAATTTTAAGCTTTTGATCAATAAGTGAAGTAGCGGAGGAAATTAAATGCATGAATATCTAAAATACATAGACTACTTAAATCCCTCTCATTTTCAAACCCATTCATTTTCATCGCGAAGTTTCGCGACTTCAAACCTGCCCTTCAGTAATACGGGGTCAATCATTTCAAACCTGATTCGAAGAAATGCATTACTTTTGAATAAGTACCCTAGATAAGGAAGTAAAACCACCTCATTTTCATCGCGAGGCTTCGCGATTTCAAACCTACCCCGCAGAACTGCGGGGTCAAATCATCGCGAGGCTTCGCGATCAAACCTGTCTCGCAGAATTGCATTACTTTCAAATAAGTACCCTAGCTTAGGAAGTAAAACCACCACATTTTCATCGCGAGGCTTCGCGATCAAATCAAACCATATACAAAATAACTAACTTTGCATAGAATTAAGAAAACCCCTTATGCGCTATTTAGTTACTGCCGCCTTGCCTTATGCCAATGGTCCTTTACACATCGGACATATTGCAGGTTGTTATTTGCCTTCCGATATTTTTGTTCGCTATCAACGTTTGATGGGCCGAGATGTGAAATATATTTGTGGGTCGGATGAGCATGGCGTGCCCATCACCTTGCGTGCGCGCAAAGAAGGTATTACGCCGCAGCAAGTAGTGGATACGTATCATGTCATGATGCGCGATAGTTTTCAGGAATTTGGAATTTCTTTTGATATCTACCATCGCACTTCTGATAAAATACATCACGAAACAGCTTCTGATTTTTTTACAACTCTATACAATAAAGGTGTTTTTAAGGAAGAAGAATCGGAACAATATTTTGATGAAGAAGCGAATCTGTTTTTAGCCGATCGTTACATTACGGGAACTTGTCCGAAGTGTGCGAATCCAAATGCCTACGGCGATCAGTGTGAAAAATGTGGTAGCTCCTTGAGTCCGCGTGAACTCATCAACCCACACTCACAGCTTAGCGGGAAAGCTCCTGTATTGCGCTAAACGAAGCATTGGTATTTGCCGTTAGATACGATGCAGCAAGAGTGGTTGAATGAATGGTTGTTGAGTAAGGAAGATGTGTGGAAGAAAAATGTTTTTGGTCAATGTAAGAGTTGGCTCGATCAGGGATTGCAGCCGCGCGCAGTAACCCGCGACCTCGACTGGGGTGTACCGGTTCCATTACCTGGAAATGAAGGCAAGGTATTGTATGTGTGGTTTGATGCACCCATCGGTTATATCTCGGCGACGAAAGCATTGACTTCTCAATGGGAAGATTACTGGAAGAAAGATGATAGTAAGTTGATTCACTTTATTGGAAAAGATAATATCGTTTTTCATTGCATCATCTTCCCTGCCATGTTAAAAGCACACGGCGATTACATCTTACCTGAAAATGTTCCTGCTAATGAATTTTTAAATTTAGAAGGCGATAAAATTTCTACCTCACGCAATTGGGCTGTATGGTTGCATGAGTACTTGATGGACTTCCCAAATAAGCAAGATGTATTGCGTTATGCACTTTGTGCTACAGCGCCTGAAACCAAGGACAATGATTTTACCTGGAAAGATTTTCAAGATCGCAACAACAATGAGTTAGTAGCGGTGTTTGGAAATTTTGTGAATAGAACGTTGGTATTGACTGCAAAATATTTTGAAAATAAAGTTCCAGCAAGAGGTAAACTTGATGATGCAGAAAAAACTTGTTTAGATGCACTTACCTCTGCACCTAAATTGGTTCAAGAGAGTATTGAACGTTATCGTTTCCGTGAAGCGCTGTCACATGTGATGGATTTAGCCAGAGCAGGAAATAAATATTTAGCCGATACCGAACCGTGGAAATTATATAAAACAGATCCAGAAAAAGTAGCGACCATATTAAATTTAGCATTGGAAATTACCGCCACACTTTCGTATTTGTGCGAACCTTTCCTTCCATTTACGTCGCAGAAATTACAAGCGATGTTGAATATTCAGCCGAAAAGTTGGACCGATGCTTTTGGTAACGAAGCATTAGTAGCAGGTCATGCTCTTGGAGAAGCGTCCCTGTTATTTGACAAAATTGAAGACGAAGAAATCACTAAACAAATTCAAAAGTTGGAAGCAACGAAAATAAATAACGTTCCTGTCGAGGAAATTTCTATAGGAGAAAAATCATTAACCCCATATAAGGATGTTACCACTTACGACGATTTTAGTAAGATGGATTTACGGGTTGCTACCATTATTGCAGCAGAAAAAGTAGAGAAAGCCGATAAGCTTTTAAAACTTACATTGGATACTGGTCTTGATACTCGTACTGTGGTGAGTGGAATTGCGCTTCATTTTAATGCCGATGAAATAATAGGTAAACAAGTAACCTTGCTCGCTAATTTAGCTCCCCGAAAAATTAAAGGGATTGAATCGAATGGGATGATTTTAATGGCTGAAGATGCGGATGGAAAATTAGTTTTCGTGCAACCTGCTAGAGATACTAAGAACGGAAGTACGATTGCTTAATGTGATTTCATCTGTTGTAAAAAGGTAACTAGATATAAAATCCTTTTTACCACTGAGTTCACGGAGGATTTTCACAGAGGACACGGATTTTCTTAAAAATAATTTAGTTAAGACCATTGAACCCTTCATGAGAAATTTTCCTTTGCGACTCCGCGCCTTTGCGAGAAAATCATGAATTTTAATTTGACTATAATCTGTTTTCCACCGAATATTAAATTTAAAACGAAGTAAAATTTCTTAGAAAGGAGCGAAAACTGCAAAGTCATTGCAGCAGCAATTTGACGCTAACTTTTCTCGCAAAGGCGCGAAGACGCTAAGTTTTGCAGACGAAAATCTCCCTAAAAATAGAAGAACGCAAAGAATATTTCTCATAAAGGTTGCAATTCCGATAGCTATCAGGTCGTAAAGCATCTAATCACTTTCGAAGCAATTCCGACTTCATCCAAGTATTCAAATCATTTAAAACCTCATTGGTGATTTGATGTTGCATCGCATATTCTTTTCCGCTAATTTGAAATCCATTTTGAGATAATTTACTTATTATATCTCTTCCATCACTAATTGGAATCACTGAATCCATCGTTCCGTGACTAACGAAAATATGTGTTTGTTGCTTTATCGTTAGTGGAACTTGTTGCGTATTGATCTCATCCGGAAACCTTCCACTTAAACAAACTAAGCCTTTGAAACGATGTGGTGGCGTTAATCCTACACGAAGTGATGTGATCGCTCCTTGACTAAATCCACCCAGAAAAATATTACTGGTATCTACATCATACTTCTTTTTGATTTTCGAAATCAACTCAATTAGCTTTTCCTTACTTTGCTGGGCTTGTTGCAAATTCTCAATAAATTTTCCACCACCAAACTGTAAATCGTACCACATATAACCGCCTCCTTCTCGATCGTAAGGAGCCCTGACCGATACCACCAACAAATTTTGTGGAAGCGACTTCGACAAACTCAATAAATCCATTTCATCGCTGCCGAATCCATGTAATAAAAATAATACGGGCGGATGGGCGGACGAGGGAAGAGAAGGTTCAACCACCTTGTAGGTTAAAGTTTCCTGCGACTGGCAACTGCTTCCTTGTAGCAAGACCAAGAGAAAGAGGAAGGTAGATACAAAATGAAGAAATCGTTTTCTTTGCATATAGATGCTGTTTTTTTGCGATGGAATGGTAAAAATACGGAAAAGTTATAGGGAAATCGAAGGCTCATCTACCCAAAATAGTAAAGAAAAGAGTGAATTTACTTAACTTCGTCGTCCTATGAAAAATCGAGCAGCACTTTCCATTCTCTTCTATTTTATAATGACAAATGTTTTTGTCGCCCAAAATCTCAGTGTGAGTCCGGCTCAACTGAACTTTGGGATCAAGAATGAGTTGTCTCCTGATAGTCAGCAGGTCACTATTTCTAATGCTTCCGGTTACGATATAACGGTGACGGGTTACCGCTTTTACGCGAAGTATGGAAGCAATCCGTTTAGCACCAGTGCTGGTAACATCACGATTCCGGATGGAGGGAGTCAAGCTATATGGATTAAATTTGATGTTCGACATAATGTTTATCACAACAGTGAATTATTCATTTTAAATGACGGACACAAAGGCGCTTTACGTGTTGATTTATTAGGTCAGGGACGTTACAGCAATGCGTATTATAGTCATACGGAAAATCTAATAGAGCAAGTTTTAAAAGATACATTAAAAGGTGTGATTAGCAGAAACTATGATACTTTAGGTTACAATATTGGTCGCGATTCAATGTTCATGTGGTTTGACAATAAGAAATTTAATGGGCAAGGCGCTACCCAAAATACAATTGAATGCGTTTACACGGGTCGACAAGCAGTGGGTTATATTGACCGCACCGATTGTCAAAATTTAGCTACCTATAGTTTCAACACGGAGCATACATTTCCACAAGGACTCTTTAGTTCATTAGAGCCCATGCGATCCGATCTGTATCATCTTTTTCCAACTGACGATGACGCCAATAACAAAAGAGGAAGTTTACCTTTTGGTGTTGTGAATAATCCCACCTGGCAAAACGGTGGCAGCAAAGTCAACAGCACGACCTTCGAACCTCGCGATGTACAAAAAGGGAGAGTAGCACGTGCTATGTTTTACTTCGTCTTAAAGTATCAGAATTATTCTAATTTCTTAACCAATCAAGAAGGAATACTGCGTCAATGGCACGAACAGTTTGGTGTTGATAACATCGAAACAAAAAGAGGCAATGATATTGCCTCTATACAAGATAATCGCAATCCGTTTATTGATTATCCTCAATTCATTGAGCGCATTACTTCGATTAGTTCCACTTCTGTAGGAAACACCAACACATCCACCGACATGCCAGAAGATACCATTGACTTTGGATTAATCAATGCGACGGTGGCGAATCAATATACGTTTTGGTTAGCTAACGATGGGTTTGCACCATTCACAGCTTCTAACTTCAACTTAAATCCATCGTCTGTACTCAGTTTTATCAACGGAACGGGTGTAAATACGACAGTGCAGCCCGGAGAAGCAGTTGCCGTTCAATTAGAATTAGCAAATGCAGCACCGAATCCAAATTTCACCGGCACATTAAATTTTAATGTGCAAGGAACCGGATTGCTGGCCAACGTAAGTGTCCCAATTCGCGCGAATTTAAGTATGACCGGACTTATTGACATCACTAACGCCAATGGCTATACGCTTTATCCGAATCCGGCACATGATTTTTTATGTGTTGATGGGTTAACGGCTGAAATGAAAAACGTAAAAGTGATTGATTTGTTGGGACGAGTTCGATCTGATTCAAATACAACACTCAACCATTGCATTACCATTATTGACTTACAAGAAGATGGATTTTATATTTTGCAATGGGAAGAGCATGGTGTGGTTTATCGGAAGAGTTGGATAAAGAATTAAATTTTACAAAGCATCTAGTTTAAACCATATGCTTTGTTTATTATTGAAAAAAGTACTTTATCAAGAAATCATATCACTATACCCTGTCAAAATAGGGTACTTATCTATATTTGGAGATACTTTTACTTCATAACTTAAAAACTAAATGTTATGAACTCAAAACTACTAGTAGCAGGATTAGTATCAGGTATTGTTGGTTTCTTATTGGGATGGGTCATCTACGGAATGTTGTTGATGGATTTTATGGCAGCACATACAACGGTGTATGCCGGACTCATGAAAGAGCCGCCTTTCATACCAGGAATTTTTATTAGCAATTTATGTTGGGGATTGCTCTTTGCGTATATCTTTCAAAAGTGGGCAAATATCACTGACTTTAGTGGCGGATTCTCTGCCGGACTCATCATCACTTTCCTAATGTCGTTGAGCATGGATGTATTCCAATATTCATTTATGAATTTAGGTGATACCACCATGTATGCTGTAGATGTTGTTGTAGGCACTTTGCTAGGAGGTGTTATGGCCGGAGCCGCAGGAATGGTATTGGGGAAAGGGAAGGCGTAAAATTTATCACACAACTTGGGGTTTAAACCCCAAGTTGTGCTGTAAGTAGATTCTATTTCAATTGCGACAAGATGGTCGCTTCATCTGTAAAGCCCATATTTTTCCAAATCAATTTACCGTCTCTGTATAATTCTAAATACGGGATGCCTTGAATTTGTTTTGCTTTCATTAATTCTGGATTTTCGTCGGAATCTAATTTGATCAAGGTCAATTTTCCTTCTTGTTTTGTGACTACACTTTCCAAAATAGGAGCTAACTTTTTACATGGTCCACACCATACTGCATGAAAATCGACAAGCACCAATGGTTTTTCGGCGACTAGTTTTAAATATGCTTCTTCATTAATTCCCTTCTTTGGGGGAGTTTCATTTTTTCTTTCGATGGGCTTCCCTGCATTGGTCCATGCTAACATTCCGCCTCCAAAAATGTAAACTTCTCCAAATCCCATTTCTTTCATTTGTGAGGCTGCGTCCGCACTTCGACTTCCCGATTTACAATACACTAAAAAGGTTTTGTCTTATCCAATTTTGAAAGAGAATTTTTAAAAGACGCATCGAAAATATTTAAGTTGACTGCACTTTTACATGTCCGGTCGCAAATTCTTCAGGCGTACGTACATCTAATATAATTGCATTCGACTTCTCCGCTAACAATTTTTCGAATTGCTCCAGAGACACTTTTTCATGAATACTTTTCCCATCCTTAGCTGGCTGTTGACAAGCTGCGACAAAGAAAGAAAGAATTAATGTGGTACTTAATAGTATTTTTTTCATAGATGATATCATCTCACAAAAATACGGATTTAAAAACTAGAATTATATTTTTAGAATAGAGTGCGCTTTAATCCACTAAATCCCACTCATCTAACCTTCCCCTCTACCCAAACAGCGAACGAACTTCCCAGCACAGGTGCAGTCAAATAAATCCATAAAAATTGCAGCTCTCCCGAAAGCAAAGCAGGACCTAATGATCGGGCCGGATTCATAGAGGCGCCGGAGATGGGTCCAGCGAAGAGCGCTTCCAATAATACAACAGCACCAATCGCCATGCCTGCCATAATTCCTTTCTCACGACTCCCATGCGAAACACGAAGAATAACGAACATCAAGAAAAAGTTAATAATATTTCTAATACAAAGGATTGCATGATGCTTCCAGCTGGCATTGTTCCGCCTAACTGTTCGTTCAGTGGAAATAATAAGTGTAAGGAGAGACTTGCTAAAACAGCACCTATACTTTGGCTTACGATATACGGTATAACTTCTTTCACCGGAAAAACTTTTCGCATGGCAAATGCAATGGTTACCGCAGGATTAATATGAGCACCAGAAACATCACCCAATGCATAAATCACAGCTGCAACGATGAGCCCAAAGGTAGCGGCGATTCCCGGGTGCGTGATCACACCATTCAGTTCCTGATTGATGACGATGGCTCCTGTACCGCAAAACACCATCATGTAGGTTCCGATCAACTCGGCGTAATATTTTTTCATGAAATTTCTTTTACCATTTTTTCGCAATATACTTGAATTAAATCACGTGTATTGGCAAACTGCTTCATGATCTCTTCTTCTGTTCCTGTAGCTTTTGCAGGATCGGGAAAATTATAGTGGAATTTTTTTGCTCTTGATGGAAAAACGGGACACTTCTCATTTGCATTATCACAAACAGTAAGTACTACATCAAATGGAATATCTATATACTCATCTACATGATTGGATGTGTGCATTGAAATATCAATGCACTTTTCTTCCATCGATTTAATCGCTCTGGGATTAACCCCGTGAGTTTCTATTCCGGCGCTAAATACCTTTGCATTTTCTCCCAACATTTTTCGTAAAAATCCCTCCGCCATTTGGCTTCGACAACTATTACCTGTGCAGAGCACGAGAACGTTCAACATATCTTACAATTTAAATTACTAACTACTTTTAGTTGCAACAATCCGGGCCGCAACATGATTTTTTCTTTTCACCATACAGCGTGATGCTATAAATTCCGGTGCCACTTTTCTTATACGTTGCAATTTCATCTTTCGTAAAATAATTTTCCAGAATACTATCTGGAATTACAATTGCTTTTTCCTTTTGCACTGTCAAATTTTCAAACCCTGCTTTCTTTGCAAAATTAATGTATTCATCTTTTTGAATGGCGCCTGAAACACAGCCTGCATACATTTCCGCGGTAGATTTCCATTTTTCAGGAAGCTCTCCTACCAATACAATATCCGAAACACTAAAATGTCCGTTCGGCTTGAGAACTCTAAACATTTCTGCAAAAACTTTTTCTTTGTCAGGAACTAAGTTCAACACACAATTGCTCACGATCACATTCGCCATTTCGCTGGTGAGTGGTAATGCTTCAATATCGCCCTGACGAAATTCCACATTATTAAATCCAAGTTTGTCAGTGTTGGCTCTTGCCTTTTGAATCATCGCTTCTGTAAAATCAACACCAATCACTCTCCCATCAGGACCACATTCGTGTCGTGCTACGAAAGCATCGTTGCCAGCTCCACTTCCTAAATCGATTACTGTATCACCATTCTTTATTTTAGCAAATTGAGTTGGTAATCCACATCCTAAGGAAAGATCAGCATCAGGTTGATACCCTTTTAATGTAGCATAATCATCGGACATAATATTATACACTTCATCGCCGCAACAAGATGCGGTGGCGCCACAACAAGAGGCGGCATTATCGGTACTGTCGGCTACAGCAATTTCTGAATATTTCTGCTTCACCATTTCTTTGATTTCTTGATTCGTTTTCATTTTGTCTATTTTTAAATCGTTATATTACGATGGATAATTTCAAATTTTTTTAACAGCACTTCATTGTAAAATCCGACATGGTATCGAAGAACGCGCGTAAATCCTTGCTTGCTTTTTCCATACCTTCTGTATCGATGCAATAACAAATACTGGTTCCTTCAATATTTCCTTTGATGAGTCCGGCCGCCTTTAATTCTTTCAAATGTTGGCTTACGGTAGACTGAGACAAGGGCAACTCCTCCACAATATCGCCACATACACAAGCATTTCTTTTCATCAACATTTGCAAGATCGCAATACGTGCAGGATGCGACAATGCTTTTGCGCATGCGGCTATTTTATTATCTCGCAACGTAAACTCTTCTGATTTTGAAACGCCCATCTTTATTTAATTATATCGCAATATTACGATTAATCAATAAGCGAATACAAATTATTCATCCTTTATTTTTCTAAAAACAACTCAACTCCCTGAAAATCAAAACTTGAATTTTGAGAATAACAGGAAGGATTTCATCTAAAAAAAGAAAAACTAAAGAGATTTTTTCTGTCCTAAAGAAAGCAGCCATGGAGTAATTTTCATTGCTTTCACTCTACAAAACATTCTTTGTTCCACTACCAATGCCGATAATAAAGTAAGTGTAGCCACGGCTAAGATGGCCCATTCCAAATTGAAAAGATCGGCAATGATTCCGGTGAGCAATGCACCTATTGCATATCCCAAATCTCTCCACAAGCGAAAAATACCCATGCTTTTGTCTCGATCGAGTGGGTGGGCATTTTCAGCAACGGTTGCTAGAAAGGAAGGATAAACCATGGCGGTACCCCATCCTAATAGAGCCATCAGTAATACAAAAGAGCAAAACCCATCCGCATAAGACAATAAGATTAAAGCAATGCCTTGCAAAAACATTCCCCAACTTAGCATGCTTTTCTTGCAGAAGAAATCGGCCAGCTTTCCAGTTATTAATTGAGAAATTCCCCATACTGCAGGGTAAACCGCGACAACGATTCCGATATTAGAAAGAGAAAATGATTTTTGAATCAATAGTAAAGGAAGTAGTCCCCATACCATGCCATCGTTTAAATTGTTGATGAGTCCTGCTTGTGTTACCGCAGAAATATTTTTATCTCTAAAAGTGGTGTCTAAAAACGGACTTTTCATTCTCGCTAATGTACTTTGCGTAGCCTCAGCTTGAACAAAACGATGCGTGTCTTTTATCACAAAAATAGAAATCAAAAAGCCGGCAAAAGCCATAACAATTCCGAGATAAAACGGATACGGTCGCAAACCATATTCTGCGGCTATCCATCCCGTTAGGAAGGCGACAATGGAAATGGAGAAATATCCAGCAAACTCATTTAAACCCATGGCAAGCCCACGGTTTTCTTCTCCTGCCAAATCAATTTTCATCATCACATTTACCGACCAAGTCAAGCCTTGATTTATTCCCAGAAAAACATTGGCGATTATGATCCATGACCACGACGGTGCCCACATCAACAAAAAAGGGACAGGTAAAGCGAAGAGCCATCCAATCGTTTGCAGGTTCTTCTTTCCAATTTTACTTGCTAGTTGTCCGGCGACAAAATTAGAAAAAGCTTTTACAATCCCGAATACGATGATAAAAGAAAAGATAGCGGACTTCGCGGCAATATGAAATTCCTGCTCGGCAATTTGCGGGAGAAGAGTTCGCTCAAGGCCGACCATACTCCCTACAAAAGCATTTACTAATACTAGCCAGTAAAATTGATGACGGTTTTCACCAAGAGCAGAGAGTGGATTTTTAAACTTCAAGACCTACCATTTGATTTCACATTACAATATTACCTTAAATCAATTAAATAGACTTAGAGCATGATTTATGTTTCCATTCAAATATTTACCTTTGCACGCGTAAAACACTCATTTGGTGCATTTCCTTGTTATTAAAAATGTGTTTTATAGCAATTTAAATTATTGGTCTCATAGTTCAACGGATAGAATAGAAGTTTCCTAAACTTTAGATCCCAGTTCGATTCTGGGTGAGACTACTAAAATCACAATTGCCTCAACAACACTCTCGCAGGAGCCGCTTCGGCGCCTTCTATTTTTATGGGCAGACAAATCATTTCATAATTACCTTCTTGAATTCCTGTTAGATTTAGCACTTCTACAATAACGATTTCATTCTTTAAAAGAACTTGATGCGTTTCATTTAATTCTTCAGCTTTGGCGATAGAGAGACCATCAATGCCCGCCAAAACAATACCCAACTCGGTGAGATAGTATGCAGCATCAACATCCAATGCGATAAAGTTCATTTGCGAAAGTTTTTCTTGTCGAATATCATTATCCTTCATCGTCTTAAACAAAAGACGATCGCCTTTACGAAGATTTTTAGTCATGAGCCAGTCTGCAGAAATAACTGTTAGTGCTGAAGCATCCAAGACTTTTGCTTCACCCATCATTGTCTCCAACCGAATTTGTGAAACATCTTTACCCTCTTTAATAAAATGCAAAGGTGCGTCCACATGAGTGCCGGTATGTAAATTCAAAAATGCTTCCGAAAGTTGGTAGTTATCGCCAATATCAAAGGAAGCCACTTGGGTGATGATCGCTTGTGGGTCGCCGGGCCAAACAATCGTACTTTTTGAGATGGGCTCGGATATGTCCATCCATCCTCCTTCTGTTAAAACCATGGTTCTAAATTAGACAAATCGAGGGTTTTCTGTAATTTTTTGATGCAAATTAGTGATTCCTTTCAGAATTTGTTTTTTGTAAGAGAAATATTTCTATCTTTAATTCTCTAAAATTAACAACCCAAAACAATGAAAAAATTATTGGCAATAATGGCAATAGCTGCCATCGGATTTACTTCTTGTAAAAAAGATGAAAATAATACTCCTGGTTCTACTTCATTGACAGTAGAAAAAGTCAATAAGGCTTTATTAATCGATTTCTCGGAAGACTGGTGTGGCCCATGTGGAGACAATGGTGGACCTGCATTTGATTCACTTCTTTCCTATGAGTCTTCTAAGATCAATGCGATTAAAGTTTATACAAGTTCGAACAATTCTGCCTTGAATTGGACTGTTGGAAATGGACTTTGGTCAATTTACAATAATGCTAATTATGGTGGAAATGGAATTCCCAAGTTTATTATTGGAAATGCATATCAAGGCGTTGGGCCGATAAACAGTACGGTACAAAGTTCTCTCACTAAAGCAAACAACTTCAACAACGGAGCGGTCGTAGCAGGGATTGCTTTATCAAAAAGCATAGAAGGTGATTCCATGAGAGTTACTACTAAAACAAAATTCTTTGTTGATCAATTACCAGGTACTGATATTAGAATTGCTCTCTACGTTGTAGAAGCACTCGTTTTAGCTGATCAAAACGCAACAGGTGGTACTATTTCAAATTACGAACATCGTAACATCGTACGTACAAGTAATGGTTCAACTTACACTGGATTGCAGATTAATTCTACCGCTGCTATTACTGCAAATCAAGAATTCGATAACTCGTTTTCGATGTATCTAAAACCAGGTTGGGACAAAAACAACTTAAAGGTTATAGCAGTTATTTGGAAAATGAATTCGAATCCTCCAGCCGTATTAAATTCTAATATTGCTAAATAAAATTTTATAAAAAGAATTAATACCGGTCTTCATTCAAGGCCGGTTTTTTTGTGCCCTTTCATTTTCTTAAGATGGATTTATTGCACAACATTTAACCACTTGGTTAAATTTTAACCTCTAGTAATTAATGTGTTAAGAATTTTACAACCGAAAAAGTTTCTGAATTCAAAGAAGCCTGCTACTTTTGTTAACCATTTGGTTAAAGGCAATGTCAAATAAAGAACTCGACCTCTCTTCTAAAGAAAAAATTTTAAACGCTGCTCGACGAGTCTTTATTCGAAACGGTTCAAGCGGTGCCCGCATGCAGGAAATTGCAGATGAAGCAGGGATCAATAAAGCGCTATTGCATTACTACTTTAAGAATAAAGAAGGATTATTCGAATTGGTTTTTAACGATGCTTTCTCTGAATTCATTCCTAAAATACATAACATCTTTTCGGGAGATGGAAGTGTGATGGAAAAAATTGAACGCTATGTTGAAACACATCTTGAACTACTAATTAAGAAACCAGATTTACCCATGTTTGTATTGAATGAGATGCAACGCGAACCCAGAACGATTTTTTCTGGTATTTTAAACAAGATGCCCGGTGCGCCACCCTTTGAATTTTTTCTAAAACAAATTGAAGAGGAAATGAAAGATGGGAAAATCCGCACGATGAATCCTCGCGACTTATGGATGAATGTGATGAGCATGACGGTATTTCCTTTTATTGGAGAACCCATGCTAAAGAAATTTCTTGTTCTAAATTCTGAAGAATATCGAACCCTCTTAACAAAAAGAAAAGAATCTATTCTACTCTTTATACAACTAGCACTTCTTTCAAAATCTAATACTCCATGAAGAATTTAATTTTACTCTTTCTCGTCTTGCTATTTCTTGAGACAACGGCACAAGAAAGTTTTACGTTGGAATCGATAATTGAAAAAGCGAATTCGAATTATCCGCTTATCAAACAAAAAGGATATCTTGAACAAAATCGCAACTTTAATCTCGCTGCTTTAAATAGAGCATACCTGCCACAAATTAGTATTAACGGTCAAGCTACTTATCAATCGGATGTCACCGAAATACCAATTAAAATAAACATTCCAGGATTTTCGATCGATCCGCTCTCTAACGATCAGTACAAAGTGGTTGCCGATGTGAATCAAATTCTTTTTGATGGTGGAAAAATTCACCAACAGAAAAATTTGACGCGCGCCAGTGAAATGGTGGAGCAAGAAAAAGTGAATGCAGAAATGCAAAAGATGAGAGAGAAAGTTCGTCAACTTTATTTGGGGGTGTTGATGATGGATGAACAATTGAAACAAGTGGACCTCATCGAAAATGATTTGCAAAATGGAATTAATAAAATGCAGTCGGCAGTAAAAAATGGAACTGCGCTTCGCAGTCACTTAGCCGTTTTACAAGCAGAACAGCATAAAAACAACCAACGAAAAACGGAATTAAGTAGTACAAGAAATACATTACTGAAAACGATTTCACTTTTTACTAGCACCACAATCGACGACAAATCGAAATTCATTACTCCGCATTCTACCCTTCAAGTTCAAGAAAGTTTTTTAATTCGCCGACCTGAGTTAAAAGTTTTTGAAGCGCAAGAAAAATTTACAGATACACAAAAGAAACTTCTTGGCGTGAAGAGTCTGCCCCGACTTAGTTTATTTGGTCAAGGCGGTTACGGTAAGCCAGGACTCAATATGCTGCTAAACGAATTCGACTGGTTTTATATTGCAGGGGCTCGACTCCAATGGAACTTAGGTGAATTGTATACTTTATCGGCAGAAAGAAAGTCGAATGCTATTAGCAAAAGCAGCATTCAAGTACAAAAAGAAATCTTCTTGTTAAACGCTTCCATAACGGCTGAGCAGTACCGCAATGACATTAACAAATACAAACAACTCATTTCCGAAGACAATGAAATTGTAGCCTTGCGCAATGAAATTATGAAGGCCAGCAAAGCACAATTAGATAATGGCGTCATTACGTCTTCTGATTATATCAGAGAAATGAATGCTGCCGACCAAGCCCGTCAAAATTTACTATTACACCAATTACAACTCATACAAACCGAACTTGATTATAACGATTATATCGCACAACCATGAAATTAATCAACACTAAAAACATTCTTTCCCTCTTTGTCATCTCGATTTTCTTTACTTCCTGCAATAATGGAAATGGCGATTTTGATGCAACTGGAACTTTCGAGGCTGATGAAATTATTGTTTCCTCAGAAACTGCTGGGCGCATTCTTCAATTCGATGCCACAGAAGGAAGTCTGCTTAAGAAGGGTGAACTTACTGTTTCTATTGATACAACTTCGTTGGCCTTTCAATCCGAACAAGTAGCAGCAAGCATCCAAGCATTGGGTGAAAAAACAACTTCGCTCGCTCCTTACATTCATACACTGGAGCAACAGGTGGAGGTGCAAAAAACATTGAAGAGAACCGCCGAGCGTGAACTTAAGCGTGTTACCAGCTTAGTAAAAGACGATGCAGCTACTCAAAAGCAATTGGATGATGCACAGTCGCAATTTGAAATTGCTACCAGTCAACTTGCATTAGCAGAACGTCAACTGGAACAACAAAAAAATACCATCAACACACAAAACAGAAGTATTCTCAGCGAGCAAAGTCCACTGGAAAAAAGAAAAGCTCAAGTGGATGATCAACTGAACAGATCACAAGTGTTAAGTCCCATTGATGGAACACTTCTTTTAAAATACGCAGAAGCTGGCGAAATAACTTCTCCAGGAAAAGCGCTTTATAAAATTGCTAACCTCAACAGTATGAATCTTCGTGCCTACATCAGCGGCGATCAACTATCCACCGTGAAGCTTGGACAAAAAGTAAAAGTTTTTATTGATAAGGGAAAAGATGAATACAAAGAACTCACTGGTACTTTAAATTGGATTAGCGACAAAGCAGAATTCACACCCAAGACCATCCAAACAAAAGAAGAAAGAGCGCATTTAGTTTACGCTGTGAAAATTAAAGTAGCGAACGATGGTGCTATAAAATTGGGGATGTACGGCGAAGTGAAATTTTAATTTTCAGAAAATCATGAAATCAATTTCCGTCGAAAATTTATCGAAGTCATTTGTCAACGGCAAGGAAACCGTTGAAGCGGTAAAGCCATTGTCGTTTGAAATTGACAAGGCGGAATTATTCGGATTCATTGGTCCGGATGGTGCTGGGAAAACGACCTTAATTCGGATGTTGACTACATTAATTTTAGCAGATACCGGAACAGCCACAGTAGATGGATTTGATGTAGTGATGAATTACAAAGAAATTCGAAAGCGTGTTGGCTACATGCCCGGAAAATTTTCCTTGTACCAAGATTTATCGGTGCAAGAAAATTTAGAATTCTTTGCTACCATTTTTCAAACGACAGTAAAAGCAAATTATCATCTCATCAAAGATATTTATGATCAACTAGCTCCATTCGCTGATCGTCCGGCTGGGAAATTATCGGGTGGGATGAAACAAAAATTAGCCTTGTGCTGTGCGCTCATCCACAAACCCACCGTATTATTTTTAGATGAGCCTACTACAGGAGTTGATGCGGTTTCGAGGAAAGAATTTTGGGAAATGCTAAAGCGATTGCAACAAAAAGGCATCACCATTTTAGTTTCTACACCTTATATGGATGAAGCATCGCTTTGCGACAGAGTAGCCCTAATGCAAGATGGGAAATTTTTACGCATTGATACTCCATCACAAATCATTAAAAATTATAGTAAAACTTTACTTGCCGTAAAAGGAAAAGAAATGTTTCCGCTCCTTCAACATCTTCAACGAATTGAAGGAATTGAGATGGCTTATCCGTTTGGAGAATATCATCATGTCGTATTACAAAATGATGCCACATCAATAGATCTATTGAAATCGCAATTACAAAGCACTCAAGAACTCGAAATCAAACCCGCAACTCCTGACATTGAAGATTGCTTTATTTACGCCATGCAAAACAACTAAGACCGTGCAGCCAACTGAAGAAAATATACAATATGCTATCACTGCTATAAATCTCACCAAAGCATTTGGTGAATTCATTGCGGTAGATCATATTTCTTTCAACATCAAACAAGGAGAGATTTTTGGATTCTTAGGAGCAAATGGTGCCGGGAAAACCACTGCTATGCGCATGCTTTGTGGCTTGAGTAAACCGACAAGCGGAGAAGCTACCGTGGCTGGATTTGATGTGTCCACGCAACCTGAGTCCATCAAGAAAAACATTGGATACATGAGTCAGAAATTTTCTTTGTACGAAGATTTAACCGTGATGGAAAACATTCGATTCTATGCTGGCATCTATGGATTGAGCGATAAAGACATCAAAGAAAAAGTGCGCATCTATTACAACACTTACACCTCGATCATGAAAAAAAATAAATTAGTGGGATCATTACCCTTAGGATGGAAACAAAAATTATCGTTTTCCATTGCCCTCATTCATGAACCAAAAATTGTTTTCTTAGATGAGCCTACAGGCGGTGTAGATCCCTTAACGCGCAGAGAATTTTGGGAGATGATTTATGCAGCATCGCAACGCGGCACTACCCTATTTGTGACTACGCATTATATGGACGAAGCAGAATATTGTCACCGTGTTTCCATCATGGTAGATGGAAGTATTGCTGCATTGGGAACACCTGCTGAATTAAAAAAACAATTCGCTGCGGAATCCATGAGCGATGTGTTCCTACAACTCGCACGACAAGCCACTCGACAAGCCGATTAATGCCAACGCTAATTATGAAGAACTTAAACATGAATTGTTTCACAAAAATTAGGTTGGCATTAAACCGAAAATTTAGTGGAGAAATTATTATTACAGGTGGTTTAAAATGAAAGAACAATTTCTCGCCTTCGTTAAAAAAGAGTGGTTTCATATCTGGAGAGATAAGAAAACATTATTCATACTATTTGGCTTACCGATTGTTCAAATTCTAATTTTCGGATTTGCTTTAACCAACGAAATAAAAAATTCGCGCATCGCCATTGTTGATCAAAGCAAAGATGAAACATCACAAAGATTGATTGATCGCATTGCTTCGAGTAGATATTTTGACATTGAAGAGTTTTTGAAAAGCGGAGACGAAGCGGATGCAGCTTTTAAAAGAGGAAAAATAAAATTAGTAATAATCATTCCCGAAAGCTTTGGGAGTTCCCTCAAGCATACTAATCATGGGGCTATACAAGTCTTGGCGGATGCGTCCGACCCTAACACTGCATCTACTTTAACAAGCTATATGCAAGCCATCGTTGGTGACTTTCAGTCAGATCTTAACGAAGGAAAAAAATTGCCGTATACGATTGTTCCCGAAGTGCGGATGCTTTACAATCCACAATTAAAAGGAGCTTACAACTTTGTTCCTGGTATTATGGCGATGGTATTGATGTTAATTTGTACGCTCATGACTTCCATCGCCATTGTGAAAGAAAAAGAAACGGGAACCATGGAAGTATTGTTGGTGTCTCCGCTCAAACCCATCCTGGTTATTTTCGCAAAGAGTACACCTTACTTGTTTCTTTCCCTAGTCAATATTGCGAGTATTTTATTGCTGAGTGTATTCGTACTTGGATTACCGATTGCAGGAAGCTTAGTATTATTGATTACACTTAGTTTGCTATTTAGTATTGCGAGTTTAAGTTTAGGAATGCTCATCTCAACCATTACAGATAGTCAACAAACGGCGATGCTTATTTCCTTGATGGGACTATTTCTACCTACGCTAATGTTAAGTGGATTCATGTTTCCCATCGAAAACATGCCCTTGCCGCTGAAAATAATGTCGAATGTAGTTCCCGCGAAATGGTATTACTTCATTGTTAAATCGGTAATGATAAAAGGCGTTGGATTAAAAATTATTTGGAAGGAAGCATTTGTCTTAACATTTATGACATTAGCATTCCTGGGATTAAGCATAAAAAACTATAAAGTTCGATTAGCGATTAAATAAAAATGCGCAGTTTAAAATTTTTACTACAAAAAGAGTTTCGACAGATTTTTAGAAATCCGGCGATCTTGCGCATGATATTTATAATGCCCGTAATACAACTTATCGTTTTACCTTTAGTTGCCAATTATGAAATACGAAATGTAAATATTCATGTCATCGATCACGATCACAGCATGTACTCTCGCGAACTTATTCGTAAAGTAACAGCGGGAGGAACCTTTCAATTACAGGGATATTCGGCCAACTACAAACAAGCATTGCTTGATGTGGAACATGACAAAAGCGATTTGATTCTAGAAATTCCGCAGGGATTCGAAAAACTATTGGTGCGAGAAAGTGAAGCGCCTATCTTCCTTGCGGTGAATGCAATTAACGGAGCGCGTGCGAATTTAGGTGCCGCATATTTAAATACCATTCTTCGCGATTACAATCAGGAGATAAGAACACAGTGGATTCAATTTCCAAAATTTGATGAGATACCCAGAGTAGAAGTTATTAGTAAATATTGGTACAATACCCATCAAAGTTACACCCTGTTTATGGTGCCCGGAATTATGGTGGTCTTGTTAACAATGGTAGGATCGTTTTTAACAGCACTCAATATTGTGAAAGAAAAAGAAGTGGGTACCATCGAGCAAATAAACGTGACGCCTATCCGAAAATATCATTTCATTCTTGGAAAATTAATTCCATTTTGGGTATTGGGACTCTTTGTACTTACTCTCGGTTTGCTGGTAGGAAGAGTAATTTACGGCATTGTGCCCATGGGAAACATTGCACTCATCTACCTCTTTGCCGCCATTTATTTACCTGCTATTTTAGGATTAGGATTGTTGGTCTCCAACATTTCACAAACCCAACAACAAGCGATGCTACTTTCTTTTTTCTTAATGATGATTTTTATTCTGATGGGCGGACTTTATACATCAATCGACAGCATGCCAGAATGGGCTCAGGTAGTAACGTGGTTCAATCCCGTTACTTATTTTATTGAAGTGATGCGAATGGTGGTAATTAAAGGAAGTAGCTTTAATGATATCAAAGGACACCTTGGAATCATTGCGCTTTTTGCGGTGGTGTTGAATGGATGGGCGGTGGTGAGTTATCGGAAGAGGAGCTAGAGGGAGTTGGTGGATTGGTGAGTTGGTGAGTTGGTGAGTTGGTAATCGCGAAGCCTCGCGAGGTGAATTATTAAATGTTCATTGCTACAAAAAAAATTGGGCTTCGATTAATAGTTTCAAGCTGAAGGTCGCGAAGATTTGCGACAACCTGCAAGAAAATTACTGTAATCAGAAATTATATTCATTTTCAAATCGCGAGGCTTCGCGATCAAATTAATACATCTTCAAATTACTCCACCACCATCTTCCCCCAATAGGTTTTTTTTCCTTGTACTAATTGAACTGTATACAATCCCGCACTGGCTTTATTTACATCGAAGCGCGGTGATTCATCAGACTCTTCTAAATTGAAGCGAGCCACTTCTCTTCCTTGCTGATCGAACACCAATAAAATTGCATTTTGCATATTGGTGATTTCATCGGGTAATTTTATTCTGAAACTTCCTTTGTTTGGATTTGCATAAATGGTGAGTTGATTGTTGATTATTCTTTCGTTTCCGCCTTGGCCGGTGATGGCGGAGCACTTAGCAATTAAAGCATCTTCCGACCCTGATGCATTCAATGTAGTTGTTCCAAGTGTGATTGAGTTTTGAAAACTTAAACTAAGAAATAAATTCCCATTTGAATCTTGCTTCAGATTACCTCCTGTTGCACTACCAAAATGAAATAAATTTAACCAATTCAGGTTCTCATCAATCAATGCCACAAAAACATCATCAGAATTCGTAGGAGAAATTGTGAAGGGTCCAAGACTTGTATTCCCATTGAAATTTCCGGTCAAATAGAGATTTCCATCAAGCTTACGGAGAAGACCCATAAATGAAGTTGTTTTATTTGAACCGCCTGAAGTAAAAGATTGCTGAACATTTATTGGTATCCCAGATGGGTCCATTTTAACTAGAAAGCCATCTTGGAATCCTGTTGAAATTAATTGTTGAGTATTAATACTAATGGTATCTCCAAACATCCCGCAAAAGAATAAATTACCGCTATTGTCAAACTCTAAAGATGCGCCATAACCATTCGCTGAACATTCAAATCGGTTCGCCCAAATTAGATTTCCATTTAAATCCAATTCGCCTATAACTGGATTAACCCATGAAAGATTTAAATTATTAAATATAGTATCATTATCAACTATACAAGTATCTCCTCTTGTTGTGCCAGTAAAGTATAAACGATTTCCATTCATTTTTAACGCCGGATCTATATCAATAAATTCGTTTCTTGCCCATTGAATAACACCAGCAGAATTAACTTTAGCAAGAAAACTACCTTTGTTTATATTCGTTGAATTCAAGATTCCATTGGCAAGAAATTCGCCTGTCCAATAAATGTTATTCTGACCATCTAAAACGAAGCCAGAATTCCAATATTCGTCATCAACGGAGCTTCCAGCTGAAATTATCCATTGGCAAGTACCATTAAGATCTAACTTGGCTAAAAAAATGATCAGTTGTAGCGCTTGTTACAGAATGACCATCCATACTTAATGTTCCACTGTATGATCCAGAGATATAAATTGCCGAATTGACTTCATCAAGTGCTGCAGTAGTGAAGCGCTCCTGTAAACCCGACAAACTCGATCCTCCAGGCTGTTTAATCCATATTTCATTGCCAGAATTGTCGAGTTTCGCTAGAAACATTCCATGTGCATTCCCGAAAGTCCAAAGGGTATCTGTTTGAAAGTAACATTGCCCTCCGAATCCTCCTACAACAAATAAATTTCCATTCGAATCGATATTTCTTATTCCTGCGCTAACGGTATTTAAACCTCCGTAACTTTTCGCCCACTGCCATGTTTGTGCATTGCTATTAAATGATAACAAAAAGGCAAATAAAATCGGGGAATAAAAAAATAATTTTCTAAAGCGCATATTATTTTTCATGATTAAAAAATTTCGATTTTACTTTATCGAAGGTAGTTTGTTTATCTATCCTATCCAAATTAAATTTTGTAGGGAATAAACTTGTCTCCCACTAAGCGAGATTATCAAACCTATATCGCCGCATTGCGAAATTTTCATCGCGAAGCCTCGCGATTTCAAATTAATCCATCTTCAAATTACTCCACCACCATCTTTCCCCAGTAGGTTTTCTTTCCTTGTACCAGTTGCACCGTATACAATCCTGCGCTGGTTTTGTTTACATCAAAGCGTGGTGATTCATCGGATTCTTCTAAATTGAAGCGAGCAACTTCTCTTCCTTGTTGATCGAACACCAATAAAATTGCATTTTGCATATTGGTAATTTCATCGGGTAATTTTATTCTAAAACTTCCTTTGTTTGGATTTGCATAAATGGTGAGTTGATTGTTGATTATTCTTTCGTTTCCTCCTTGGCCGGTGATCGCGCTGCCTTTAGCGATAAATACATCCCAGTCGCCTGCGCTGGTGAGACTGGTGCTACCGATGTTGACTGTATTTTGAAAGAGGCCACTTACATAAATATCACCATTAGAATCTTCTTTAACAAATCCCGTACGTGCATATCCAAAATGATGGAGCCCTAGCCAATTGCCATTTTTATCAATGCGGGCAACAAACATTTCGCTGTTCAATGTTGTTGACAAATTATAAGGCCCTATTTGAGTACCGCCATTAAAACTACCTACTAAATAACTATTGCCATCAGGATCTGTTGATAACGTTGCAAAATTAGTAGACTCAAATGCCCCTACTGCAAACGATTGTTGTGTCCAAATTAAAGTACCATTTGCAGTTAATTTAACAATAAACCCATCACCCCCTCCCGTAGAAATTAATTGTTGATTACTAACTTGCAATGTGTCAGAAAAGAAACCAGACATATAGAGATCGCCACTATTTTCAATTCCTAAAGAAGCTCCATAACTATTATTAGAACACTGATAAACATTTACCCATTGTAAATCCCCATTTAAATCAAGCTCACCTATGATCGCATCTACCAATTTTGGCTTAATAATAGTCATGGTATCCACAATACATGTATCATTTCGGGTTGTTCCAAAGAAATAAATTTTATTCTTATTGAATTTCAAGCGAGAGTCTAAATCTCTAAATTTATCTTTTGCCCATAATACGTTTCCTGATGAAGAAACTTTAGCTAAAAAGGAGCCTCTTTGTAGTTGGGTTGTATCCAATGTACCAATAGCTAACAAATTTCCTGTCCAATAAACATTATTTTGCCCATCAACAACAATGTGAGATTGAACATCGTCGTCGATTGGGCTGCCGGCCTTAATTATCCATTGACAGGTTCCATTCAAATCGAGCTTTGCAAGAAAATAATCGGAATTAGAACTGCTAACTGAAATGCCGTCTAATGTTAATGTTCCTTTAAAATTTCCAGAAAGATAAATTGATCCATTTGTTTCGTCAATAGCTGACATGATCATTTCTTGCAATCCTGGAAGACTAGTCCCGCCCATTTGTTTAATCCATAATTCATTTCCCAAATTATCCAATTTAGCCAAGTACATTCCATGAGCGCCAGCAAATGTCCACAATGTATCCGTTTGAAAATAACATTGTCCGCCAAAAGATCCAGTAAAAAATAAATTTCCATTGCTTTCGATTGAGTGAATAGCCCCTGTATCATAATTTAAACCACCAACTTTTTTTTGCCCATTGCCATGTTTGGGAAATGCTGTTAAATGATAATAGAAAGAGTATGACTAAAATATATAGCTTTTTCATTTGTTTAATTTTAATGATTAATAATTAATTTTTTTGAAAGGGAGTTGAGATGGTCCTTAACCGTAATGAAATAGAGACCTTGATGAAGATTTGATACATCCATTTTAAAAATGCTTTCAACAGTATTCTTCACCATTATTGTTTTTCCATTAATATCCGCTACTAAAATTGCACGATTTTTTTCGAAACCGATTACTTCAACTGTTACTTCTGCATTTGATGGGTTGGGACTAAGAATAACACTAACTTCATTATTAAAGTTTAATTCAACTTCTTTTCTAAAAAAGTTATAATTGTTTGCATTGATATCAGATGTAAAAGGATGAACTATTCGCAATCCATCATAAGAAATACAATGATCATAATCCGAATTAAAAATATGAACATAGGACCCCAACTCTGCTCTAAACTCGGACAAGAAAATTTTTTTCCTTGCAGATATTTCTGAATAACTAAAGTTATTTATTATCGAATTCGAAACCGTTAATTCCTGTCCTCCTCTCAAATTATGTTGTGTGGCACTAATTGTCAAATTAGTTGCTAAACCTTGATATCCAAAATGAATCCTATTTAGGGAGGGATTGTAGTTGATTTGTGGAAGCTGGTTGTGATCCCAAGCCCCAAAATGTTTATTTTCTAAGCCTATACCAGCAAACCAAATATGGGTTAAAATCTGGCTAGCTGTTGTATTTGGATCTAAATAATTGAATGGTCGAAGTTTAAAAGTTCCGATTAAGTTGCTTGGATCAGCTGTTATAATGGATCGAGTAAAAGTATAAAAGTGATTAAGATTATATACATTATTTCCATTCAAATCTAACGTCGTATTCAACCATCCCCACCCATTCACTAATGCATCACCAACTGGGTTTCCATCTTGATCGGTTACGGTTCCAGTTACTTCTCCAGCTCCACTTGAATTCATGGTATTATGATTATAAGGGTCTAAATAGTCGGGGAGACCCGGACTGCTAGGGGGGGGTAGGCAATTACTTGAATTTACAGGTGGCAATGGATTGTTACCATAAGTGGAGAAAAAACTAGTAACAGGTTTATTCATGGCGGCACATGGGTCTAATGGGTCGGGACAAGTATTAATATCTCTCTTTAAGATTCCAAAAAAATTAAGCCCTCTTTTAGCGTCGGTATCACTCTTATCGAAATAATCTTGATAATTCCACCAGGAGAAACCACTGGCCTCACAATCTCTAGTAATTGGTACGGTAGTTTGAGCATACAGTTCTTGGCTTGCTTCGGTACCGTTTAAATAATTTTGCCATGTTGGATTGGATGGATGGCCATCTATTGCTGTGAATCCTGTTTCACCAACAATCCAAGGAATTGGCATATTTTTCCCAAGCCAATATAAAATTCCTTTTACATGATTCTGATAATCATCAGGTGTTGTTTGAATAGACTGCCCGTAAATTCCAGAATACGGATAAAAGTGTGGGGAGTTAAAATCAATTTTAAGACAAGCAGGATCAAATTGAATAGACTCATCCCAACAATTTCCAATGGTAGTTAAATGGTTTTGGTCATTAATTTTTATCGCATCAACCCACTCCTGTACTAAAACACAAGATTCGTTTTTTGAGAATAATGGATCCTTTTTTATAGCATAACAAGGCTCATTATATAAGTCGTAAGCCAAGAGACGCGAGTGGTTTTTAATTTTATCTCCAAGCTCTTCTAAAAAAGAAAGGTAATAGGGTTGTGCTAAAGACCAGTCATATAAGATCTTTCCTTCTCCATCCTTGTTATACGCCCCTCCAGTATTTATTATTACATAAAAAGGTGGGCCAGGAACGTTAGCTGCGATATTTAAAATGTTTAAATAAGCATCCAAAAGAATATTTGCATTTGTGGCAAAGTCCAATGTCGTTTTATTATTAACATTTTGGTCATATGTGTCAAATTGAAATTGGTTTAAAATATGGTTGTAATAGGGACTTGGTCCATTCAGCCGAATACCATTAAAGCCAAGAGATCTAATATATTTAAACTGGTTAAGAATTTGTGTATTACATTCCGTTTGATTCTGACATTCGAATGTATTAGTAGGTCCAAAAGAATGATAAGGTGAAGGATAACAATTATTGGCACCATCATATTGTAATAGGGATCCCCAATTTAACAAAATTGGATAAAATGGTGCACCCGTATGATCAATAAACTGTTTGCCTTCTAGATATACATAACCCGTACCTTGTGCATGTATAAAATGCAGTTGAAATAACAAACAAAAGACGAAGGCTATAATATTTTTCATAAAACAGGTTATTATTTACTTGACTTTAAAAGTTCAATCTCCTTTTTTAAATCAATGATTAATAAGGCCATTTCCTCAATAGACTGTATCATGCTTTTCTGCAAACTGGCTACTGAAACCCCTTCGCTATTCTTAACTTCTTCTGCAGATGGGAACCAAGGCAAATGCTTGTTTTTCTCTATAAATAATTCTAGGCTTTCAATCGAAATTCTTTTATAATCATCATCAAAAACAAAATCCGGAAATGGATCTATTGTTACTAGAACATCATTCGTTACAATTCCATTCGCTACAAATAATCGATACATTGAGTTAGCAGAGGGCAAAACACCTATTCCTACTTTTCCTTCGCCATCAATTACTAAATCGGTTGTCCATCCGTTTGGTGTTTGCAGCGTATTGGTAACTCTTCCAATCTCAAATTTTATGTTGGGGGCTCTCCAAATTCCACCTTCCCTTCCCAGGTATTTCATAAACCCTACTCTACGGTTAGCCCCCTCATCAACAATTAATCCTCTGTCTTCGCCATTAATTAAAATGCTTCCATCCACATGCAATTTTTCTGATGGACTTTCTGTTCCAATACCTATCTTTCCGTCTGCATCTATTAAAAAGCGGGTAGCACCGTTGCCTAAACCATCTACATCCTGGTCATAAATAAAAAAATTATCTTGCTCATTGTGGGTTAAATCGGTTCCAATTGCCCACAGTAGATTAGATTGATTATTAAAAAAATGATTGAATTTGATTTCGCTATTTTTATTTCCTGGATCTTCATTGGTAATGGTTAATCCTCCTGCTACACCAGTCACCGTCGAGTGACGAATTTCAAGTTTAGAATAGGGAGTAGAAGTGCCAATCCCAACATCCCCATCTATTTCGAGTCGCATTATTTCACTGTTATTTGCTTTAAAAACTAAATCAATAGGATTCGTGCTTCCTAAAAAATGATTAGAAGCTAAAATATTGCCACATTCCATCCAAGCAAAACATGGTGTAGCAATGATTTTTCCATCGTTATTTGTCATCAAAAGTTTATTGCCTAAACCACTAAACGCATTCAATTTAATTTCTCCAGTGGATAATACTCGAAAACGTTCAAGGTTGTTGGTTTTAAAAACTAAATCTTTCGCATCCTTTGTTCCGATGAAATTTGAAAGCGGGTTGCTTCCTAAGTTACCACTCATGGTCCAATCAGAACGTTCGGGTTCGTTTAAATAAAATGCTTCAGGTGAATATACACATTGGTTGGCGTCGGTTAAAGTGACAAAATAATTTCCGGTTCCTAGATTAAATCGGTCTTGAGTAGTGGGGCCATCTTCCCAAGTAAACGTATATGGTAAAACACCACCAGTTGGATACAACAAAATACTCCCGTTGTAACAATTGTAACAACTAATATTATATCCGCTGGGGTAGGTACTTATTAGTTGATCAACATTTATTGCTTCGGGTTCTTCTAAAGTAATTTCCGCATCAACACCTGGCCCCGAAGTACCTTTCACATGAACACGATAATACCCAGATGCCAAATCCGAAACATCTTTCGTTGTACTTCCATTTGACCAAGTATAGGTATAGGGCGGAGTCCCACCTGAGACTGTTAAAGTAATAGATCCATCCCTACTACCAAAACAAGAAATATTATAACCATTATATAAAGATGGGTTTAAAGATACTTGAATCGATTGCCCAATAGAACTTGTGCCGTTCAGTAGAATTAGGCTTACTAAAAAACCACTAAAAATTTGAAATTTGAAATTTTTCATACGAATTATTTATTAAAATCCATATCAAAGATAATATTTTATCTGAATCCGCAAAATTTTTTTAACCAAACATTCCCTACTTAAAAAGAACTATTGGAATAATACTACTTTTAAAAAAATTCCAGCCTGCATTTAAAAATGACTATTAGAAAGATCCAAAAATTAAATTTTGATTTTTTATTTCATAATACGATCTGCAAGTGGCTTCTTTACAAACATTAATTGAGATTCGGATAATGGTTTCGAACTGATAGCAGCAAATAGATGTTGGATGCCGAAATTGAAGCGCATCATCATAAAAAATCATAAAAATCTGCGTACATCAGCGGCTGTGGAAGTATAATTATTGGAATATTTGTATTCTATCGAACTACACTATCTTCGCTCCATGCAATCCACACCCTCCATCCTTAAACTCTCTGAGCTCTCGGCTATCGTGGCAGGGATTTTTCAGATGCACTTTTCGGGAGAGCGCTTTTGGGTGACTTCGGAGATTGTGGGATTGAAGGTGAGTCGGGGCCATTGCTATTTACAGCTTGCAGAAAAAGACGATGTAGGCGCCACACCCAAAGCGGAGTTTAGAGGGATTATTTGGGCGAGTACATTTAGTCGGATCCAACCACGCTTTGCGAAAGCGACGGGGCAAACTCTGCGCGAACAGATGCAGGTACTGCTGCAAGTGGAAGTACAGTATCACGAGCGCTATGGCATGAGCTTGATCGTACACGATATTGATGAGTCGTTTACGATGGGTCAATTAGAATTAGAACGCCGACAAACGATTGAGCGATTAAAGAAGGATGGGATTTTTGATAAAAATAAATTGCGGGAGCTTCCCGCATCACTGCAAAACATTGCCATTATTTCAGCGGAAGATGCGCGGGGTTACGAAGATTTTTTAACACGACTCACGAATAACGTTTATGGGTATTCGTTTCATTGTACCTTATACACTTCGCTTTTGCAGGGCGACTTGGCAGCCGGTGATATCATCGCGAAATTAAATCGGATTAAGATTGATCATACCACGAAAAAGTTTGATGCGGTGGTGATTGTGCGTGGTGGCGGCAGTGCGAGTAGTTTGGAGTGCTTTAACGATTATTTTTTAGCGAGAAATATTGCGACGTTCCCCTTGCCGGTTATCACAGGGATTGGTCACCAAGCCGACAAAAGTGTGGTGGATGAAGTCGCAAATACGGATCGCATGACACCCACCGATGTAGCGAATTTTTTAATTGAGCATCAGATGGAATTAGAAGAAAGTCTGGATGAGTCGTGGAACCAGATTCGAGACTTGGCGAATGAAGTGTTAGAGGAAGAATCTCAATTTTTAAATAATGCCGTTTGGCAATTGCAGCAAAGCACTAAATTGGATTTGAATAAGGCGAGTAGGAGTTTAGATAATTTAGGATTCTCTTTTCGTCATCTATGGCAGGGATTATTAATTCAGGAACAAAACTTTCTAGAGAACTATTTTATACTTTATAAAAAAGAATTGCGTCAATACTTTAACATTGAAAAAGAACATGGAGTTGAAATGTTGGATCATCTCCAACAGCAAATAAAAAATATTTCCAAAGCAGAAGATCGATGGTTGGAAAACTCTGAATCGAAACTTCGACTGCTGGATCCAAAAGAAATATTAAAACGCGGATATAGTTATACTTTGCACAAGGGTAAAATTATTACGAGTACAGATGAAATAAATGTAGGTGATGAAATTACGACACAATTATATCAAGGTGAAATCACATCTATCCTAAAAGACAAAAAAGAAAATGGCTGAAAAATTTAATTACGAAAAGCAAAAGCTGAATTAGAAAACATTTTGGAAGAGCTGGAGCAAGGTGAAACGGGAATTGATGCCTTAGCTAAACATGTGAAGCGAGCGGGTGAATTAATTCGTCAATGCAAAGAAAAGCTACGTAGTACAGAAAGTGAAGTGAGTGGGTTGTTAAAAGATTTAGACGACCCTTCGACAAGCTAAGGCTGCGCTACGATAATTTTCTCTTCGCTAAATTTTCTCGCTGAGGCTGCGCTTCGCTATTTTTTCTCGCTCGCGAGGCTTCGCGACCTCGGCAAGCTCAGGTTAAAAAGGGCGCTAAGGCTGCGCTTCACTAAGTGCGCTAAGGTCTGTCTCTAATTAATTACTCTGTGTACTCCGTGAAAAACTCTGTGGACTCTGTGTTAAAAGAAAGTCTTATTATAGAACGAATTCTCCTACTCTATAACTATTACATCATGCTACAAATAACTTCCTTTACGAACAGAAGCAGCAATTAACCACGGAGGCATCGAGGAACACGGAGAAATTATTTTAATGAATCAATGCATTCATCAAGACTTAGAGTTGATTACATTTACCCTTGCGTTCCTAGCGCTTGCCTGCTGCAGGTAGGGTTAATTTTTACCTCTAAGAATTTCGTAAATTACCCTCTCTCGAACCCTGAACTTGCCGAAGGGTTATGGCGCTGTTGATTTCAAAACCATCACTTGTTCTAAATCTTTATAAAAGTGTAAGTACTCCACCCATTTCTTATTTTCCTTTACCTTTTTTAATTCGTAACGCGTCGTTTCTTCCATCTTTTTCAAAAACAAATTTTCCATCTCCATCGCAGGGCAAGCCATTTTCGTCACAGCCATCATATGCAGTTTAATCATGTCTTCATGCGTGGTGTACATTCCATTGCATTGATTACATCCTGAATTTCCGCCAAACGTATTGCTTTGACCTTCGAATTCTAAAGAAATTTTTTGAACGCCGTCGGGTAGCGAAACTTTCTTTCCACCTATCTCTACTAATTCCCATTTCCGTTGCTCTAAAGCGGGATCTTTCCCAAAGGGTTTCATTGCATTGTTTTTACAACTTACCAAGACAAAAAGGGCTAAAGAGAAGAAGAGTATTTTTATGGCAGTTGACATATTCTGAATGTATAAGCTACAAATTTCGTAAAAACTGACGAGACGTTCACCAAATATAATTTGCAATTTATTGTTTTTCTCGCTAATATTGAAGTTCTATGAAAACGATGAAAAAGATCTTCCTATTGTGCCTCTTCTTAAGTATGGCTTATTCGAACACTTATGCTCAAGTAGAAGGGGAACCCACTTCAGCTTCCTTAAGTAATGAGCCGCAAATTACGTATGCTTCCTTGTTGAGCCGACTAGTTGTAAACTTATCGAAAGAGGCTTATACGGATAAATTCCCGCCCACCGTTTCTAAATGGAATCCGGCTAATTCAACAAAAGCTCAAGCGCTGGATGTATTAAAAAACTTGGAATTTCACTTAAAGACTTTACATTTCAAGCCTGAATGGAAAGAGAGTCAGTTGAAATGGAGAGGTAAATTTTCTAAAACCACTGAGAAAACCGATATTGTTTTATTGTTAAAAGAACTCGAAGCCAATATGCAACTTACTGCATTTGAAAAAACATGGTCTACGGATCGTGCCGCATGGTTATTAGATGTAGACAATTATTTAAAAAAATAGTTTGACTGTTTCCTGACTTTTCGACTCCTATTGAGTTTAAAAATTCTTGCAATCTAAAGGGCACCAAGTTTTCTCAGCAGAGTTTCGACGCTAAAATTTCTCGCAAAAGCGCGAAGGCGCAAAGTTGAAGAAAAATTTTACAAGTTAGAATTCACATTACTCTATAGGGTAAAAAACTTTGTGTCCTCCGTGAAAAACTCTGTGAACTTTGTGGTAAAAGAAACTATTAATTGAAACTAAAAATTTTCTCGTAACCCCAACATCTTGATAGCTAAAGGGCGCAAAGGTCTTTGGCTAAATTTATCACACCCATCACCAAGCTCAGGGTGTTGAGGAGTTTTTCCCAAGGGACACGGGGTTATTATTTCGGAAAAAGGAGCGAAGGTCGAAGAAGAAATAATACCAACACTAAATCTAATAATTACTCCTTCGAATCGTCTTTCTTCTCGTCTTCTTTTTTTGTTTTGGTTTTACCAAGCAAAACACCTACTGTGACATAAAATCCTGAATACTTAGAGTCGAAACCGTAAAACTTTTTTTTGTTGAACGCTTCTGTTAGGCCTTGAGTCACTCCTGCTTCAATGGTGAAAATATAAATATCAAGACCTAGTGCGGCATCGATATTAAACGAACCACTTTCAAAATTACGTGTATCTATATTTATTTCGGTGCCTTCGTTAGCTGCGCCCACTAAGACATCATAAGTAGGTCCAGCGACCAATCGTAACTTAAATAATCTTTTGTTGATGGGATTAAATCCCATCAAAGCTTTTAAACGAATCGTACTTCGTAATAATTTATCGGCATAATAGGAAACTGAAACTACTGAATCGTTAGGAGCGAATACAGTTTCCCTGATGTTGGCCAATGAAACACTCTTTGAATAAAATATTCCAGGTTGAAAATAAATTTGTTTTCCCAATCGAAAATCAATACCGCTCATCACACCAATTTCGGCGGAAAAATCTCCCTCTACCAACGTATTAACATCACGATACTTTGCATTTTCAATACTCAATAAACTTATACCTCCCTGCGGGTTAACTCTTATTTGAGAATATCCAATCTCTGTGAAGAGGACCAGCAGGAGCAGTGCTTTCATTTTTCTTCCCATAGTATTTGTAAAAATAGGGATCAATTAAGGTGATCTTGAACAAATTTCAAGATTTATTCAACAACCTATAACGTTGCATTCCACGGTTTACCAGATAAACTCCAAATACAGTAATAAACATCGCCATAATACTACGCTGACTTATTTGTTCTTGTAAAAACACCCATCCCAGAAAAACAGCTACTATAGGATTTACATAAGCATAGATAGAAACTTGTTGAGCGGGAAGTTCGCGCATGGCATAAACGAACAGCGTATATCCAATGATTGAACCCACAATGATCAAATAAAGCATCGACCACCAGCCAGGCATCGTGGTGGGTAATTGTGAAGCCTCTCCTTTAATAAATCCAACAATCGCGGTTATCGTGCCACATAAAAACATTTGATAACCTGCAGTAATTACAGGGCGCAAACTGACAGGATACTTTTTCATGTGTACGCTGCCGATAGAACCGTTAATCACACCTCCGATCAAAAAAACCAATCCTACTTGGAATAAATTGCTTCCCTCCACAAAAAGATTGTCGTAGAAAATTAGAAACTGACCCAAGAATCCGACGATGATTCCCGTAAGTGCTAACATTGGAGTTTTTTCAGATGGGTTCCATATACGAGTAATTAATAAAATCCACAGCGGAAAAGCGGTATTAAATAAAGCTGCAATTCCACTGTCGATTGTTTGCTCAGCAATGACTAAAAATAAATTCCCGCCTGGAAAAATAAACATTCCGCTCACGAGTAATCGTTTTAAGTCTTGTTTACCAACGTGAATACTTTTTCCACGAGACAGAAACCATAATAGTATAGCGCCGCCGGCAATCATAAATCGAATTCCAGAATACAAGAACGGTGGAAAATGTTCATGCATACCGATGCGAATAGCGAGATACGTGGTTCCCCAAATAAAACAAAGCGCGCCTAATGCAGCATATGGTTTCCAGTGTGACATCCGTTTCTGATTTAGTCAGTCGTTAATCGTTGATCAGAAATACGACGTACAATATTTTTCGATGTATAGGAAGCAGCGAGCCAACCGATGATAATGACAATCACCATTACAATTATAAAATCTCCAAGTTGCATATCGACAGGATAGGCCTCTACAACAAATCCCTCTCCACCCCCAATTTTAACTAATCCGAAATATTCTTGCAATCCGCAAAGTATCGCTCCTAAGATCATTCCAACAAATGCTCCTCCTACAGAAATCACTAACCCTTCCAATAAGAAAATGCGTTGAGCTAGTTTTAAATCGGCGCCCATATGATACAAGGTTTGTAAATCGTCGCGCTTATCAAGAATCAACATGGTGAGTGTTCCAAATAAATTAAATGCGGCGATCATCAAAATAAATCCAAGTATGATATACACGGCTACTTTTTCCGCACCAATAATCTTAAACAAAAAATCGTGTTGCATCAATCGGTCCTTCACTTTAAAATTGGGGCCCATTATTTTTTGCAATTGATCCATCACAACTTTCGACTCCTCATCATTCTTCAATTTTATTTCGAATGCCGAAATCGATTTATTGTTTCCTGCTAAATCATACATGAATCTTAGGGGAACCAAAACATATTTAGCATCAAAGTCTTGTTGTACACTAAATATTCCAGATGCCACCATGGTGCGTTGTATAAATGCATCGGAAGGGTCCAGCATAACGACTCCTGGATCCAGGCCATGTTGTGGGATAAAAATATTTACTTGATTCAATAAATCATTGGGGCGGATTCCCATCGAATAAGCGATTTGCGCTCCAGGAATCATAAAATTTACGTCACCACTTTCTAAGATTGCCTCGCCTTCCAATAATTTATCTTTTATTTCACTCGTTTTAAAAAATGAACTACTCACTCCTTTCAATGTCACCACATATTGGCGATCCATATAACGCAAGAGTGCGTTTTCCTCTTTCACAAAAGTGATGGCAGCAATTCCAGGATGTTTTTCTAAGGCTTGAACAATTTTATCTGAAGGTTCAAAACTTCTGCCGCTTACGTTTTGAATTTTAATATCTGGGTCGAAGGAGTTGTACATCTCCATCACCAGATTACCAAAACCGTTAAAAACAGAAAGCACTACAACCAAACCAAAGGTGCCCACAGCAACACCCAACACGCTGATCCAACTGATCACATTGATAAGGTGATGCGATTTTTTCGCAAAAAGGTAACGCCGGGTTATGGTCCAGGCTAGGCTCATCCTTTATTTCCAGGCTTTCACGATGAGTCCCGTACCAGTAGGATGTTTCATCATCACATCCATCCAGTTTAACAAATACGCAAAGGGATACGTGATCAAATAATAAAACGGTAAGATCACAAAAAACAATTTCGTAACGCCCAACATGAGAATCGGATATTTCATCGACAATCGCCACGAAATTTTTCCAGGTGTTCCGTATTGATAACGTGCTTCTACTTTTGTAAATCCAGCTGAGCGCAATTTATCTTCAATTTCCTTGATGTGATAACCATCGCGAACATGCTCTTCAATAAACGAACTTTCTTCATCGCCATGCACATCAGAACCTCCTTGATCGCTCGGTGTTGAGATGAGTAACATCCCTCCTGGTTTTAGAGATGCATTTATATTCTTAAACACTTGCACATCTTCTAGGATATGTTCCATCACATCCACCGAAATAGCCAAGTCATAACGGTTAGCATCTACGTAAGTGGTGAGATCATCTACCACAAACTTTACCTTATCCCCGGCACCAATTTGTTTGAAAAAAGTATTGCAATCTGCTACTTGCTCTTCTTTTACATCTACTGCCAAAACAGTAGCGTCGGGAAGTCGTTGATTCAACCAAAGAGAATGTTGGCCATAACCGGCTCCAGCATCTAAGATAGATGCCTTCGCTGGGGCTTGTTTAATCCAGGTTTTTAATTCCTTGTGAACATGCCATGCTCTCAGTAGAAGTAAGTCGAGGAGTTGATAGAATGTCTTTCTTAAGAAGGGAGATTTATTAAAAACATTCCCGAGACTGCGCTTTATCGGATCGTATTGCATCGGCTGCGAAGGTACTAAAAAGGGAAATGAGGTAGTTAAATGGTGTATTAGGAATTCGAAGAATCCTCTGCAGGCGGAATATTGATACTTTTAAAAATGGCATCCATTTTATCCGAATAATCCAGGCTATCGTCTATAAAAAATTCCAGCTCAGGAACTATACGTGCTTGTTTTCCAATTTTTTTACCCAGATGATAGCGCACCGTTGCATTATGTTTCTTTAAAGACTTTAAAATTTCCAATGGTTTCGCGGCTTTAAAAACGCTAAGATGCACGCGCGCCAAACCTAGATCGGGAGTAATTTTCACGTGTGTTACCGTCACAAAATGAGGTCCGTACCAATCCTTCCCTTCTTTTAAGAAGAGCTCCCCCAATTCTTTTTGAATGAGTTTAGCATATTTAAGTTGGCGTACAGAATCCATGGTGCAAATTTACGAGATTATTAGATAGGGGAGTTGGTGAATTGGTGAGTTGGCAAATTAGCAAATTGGTGTCGCGAGGCTTCGCCCAGAAGTCTGTACGAAGTACTGTACTTCTGGGGTGAATTGGTGAGTTGGCAAATTAGCAAATTGGTGTCGCGAGGCTTGCCCAGAAGTCTGTACGAAGTACTGTACTTCTGGGGTGAATTGGTGGGTTGGCAAATTAGCAAATTGGTGTCGCGAGGCTTCGCGCAGAAGTCTGTACGAAGTACTGTACTTCTGGGGGGGGTGTCCCGGAAGCTATCGGGAGGGTGATGTTCTCGCTCTCGTCTCTCTGTACTCCACTCTCCGAACTACCATCTCCCTCCGCCCGACTCTCCGATCTCAACAAAAAAGCCTTCCAGTCTTATCGACCGAAAGGCTTTTTTTGAAATGAATCGAGTTAATGAATTATAGCTTCACCATTTTCACCGTTCGATTTCCTTTTTCTGAAACCAGACGAAGCAAGTAAACCCCTTGGGGTGCTTGACGTAAATCTATGATCCCGCTATAGTTGGTACCTGCATTTACTCTTTGACTTGTAACTACTCGACCTTGAAGATCCGTTAAAGTATAGGATACCTGTTTTGCATCTACCCCTCTTAACTCAAGGTTAAACAATCCTGCAGAAGGATTTGGATAAACACTAACCAATCCCAACAGATCTGGTTGTTCAATACCAACAGTTGCATCTACGTTCACATTATCGATATAAAGATTGTTTCCATATCCATTTATGTTCACAAACTTCACAAGAATGTTAGATCCTATCCAAGAGCTAAGGTTGATGGTATCATTTCTCCAATCGGCACCTAATGTCGGAACCCAACTATTTGTGTTGTCTCCAACAGTTGCTAATGTAGTACCCTCTTTCTGATAGCCGGATGGTATCCATGTTGTGCCACAATCCGTAGAAATATCGACACGTAAAGTATCAACTAACGTCGAATCAAAACGAGCATAAGACACATCAAAGGTTAATACGGCAGCACTAGCATTGGCCAAAGAAATTTCTACCGTTTCTAATCCATCTTGTGCCCCTGCATTATTATACGAGAAGTTTTCTACAAAAGAACAAGTAGTTGGATTACCATTTGAGCCAGCAATCCCAACAGCTTCTGTCCACGTAAACGCTCCGCCGGCATCATCGATATTCCATCCAACGGGAGGGAATGTTCCACTTTGGAAATCCTCAATTAAAGGAGCGTTCACTGCAGGCAGGATACTAATAAATGAAGTTTGAGTAACTGTACCTCCACCAAAACCATTGGTTGCTGTAAGTTCCACGTCATAAAATCCAGTTGCATTAAATACAACCTCTGGATTGGCAGAACTGGCAGAAGTACCATTCACGAATGTTACTGTGGATGGAGTAAACACCCATGACCAACCTGTTGGTGCGTTTAAACTTTGATCTGTGAAATAAAATACTTTTCCTGTACATCCACTTACTGCATTTACAATAAATGCCGGAACTGGAGGAACGGAAGATTCAACTACATTAATATCGTCTATCGCAATGTCAGAAGTAAACGCATTTCCGGTAGTTCCACGGAAGCGAACATTTATTATGTCCCCCGACCACGGAGTTAAGTTTACCGCAGCTTGCAACCACTGATTCCCTTGATTTCCGATGATGGCAGGAATCACATTTTCTACCCAACCGCCAGAAGAATAAATATCGATACGAAGCTCGCCCATTCCAGGTCCCCACATGTGATACCAAAAGGTCATTTGTGGAGAAGAGGCCGTAGTCAAATCAAAACAAGGAGAAACAAGGTTTGCGGACTTTCCAAAACAGTTCGATGCCTCTAAGTAAACATATTTACCTGCAGCTGTTCCAAGTGTATGATCCCCTACAGGGCCAGTACCTGTTGAAGCGGTGGCTCCTTGAATCACGCGAAAGTCTATATCGTCTTGAACCGAATTCGTTTCATTAATCCATCCATTGGAAATTGGACAAACTGTACCTTCACAATTAGTAGTTACAGCACAAAGATTATCTGATTCAAAGTCATTCGAAAAAGGCAACGTAGCTATTGTCCCTCCAATAACTGTAAAGTTGCCTTTTGCCGAATCATTGTAAACATTTTGATCACCAGGAAGTGTTAACCAAACATCCAATACATAGTTTCCTGCGAGAGAAATATCAATTGTTGTTGCGAAAGAAAACAATTGAGATGCTCCTGGATTAATTGTACCTACGAAATTTTCTGTTATCGTTGTAGTTCCGTCTAATGAAAAATTGACTGGGACGTTAGTTAAAGCGCTAACGCCATAGTTTTTTATAAGGACAGCAACCACTACCGCCGAATTATCCTGGCAGTCCTGATATGTGCCAGTGGAAGGATTTGCTAAAACCTCTAAATTAGCATCTGTAGTTATGGTACAATTAAAAACTCCAGCAGGATGAAAAACTGCATTTGCTCTTCGGCCTGTGTTTCCTTGAGCTGTTTTGGCACTTACACTTAACCAATTGTCAATTGTTGGATTCACTCCATAAAGAACCATAGTATTTGTTGCACTATTTCCAGCAACTTCCATGTATTTATTTCTCAAAAGATATCCTGTATATCCAACAGCACCTGCCACGGCATTAAAACTTATCTGCATAGAATCAGGACAAGCCCAATCCACAGTAATTCCTGTTGGTAACCCTATGATTGCGAAAGAAGAATCCGATTCGTCACTAAACCCATTTCGAGAGACGCGAACTTTCACTTCACCGGAAATTGAATTGGGAATATTCCATGTAAATTGTTGTAATGTTTGAGGGATAGCTGCTGAAATTGTATTCCAATTAACTCCATTATCAGTAGTATACTCTAATAAATAGTTCCCGCCTGTTTTACGTCCATCCCAACGAATTACTTCGCTCTCTCCCGGAACAAAACCTTCTCCTCCGTTGGGATAAGTTAAGGTAACCTCATTCGTTCTAAACTCCCAAACTAAATAATAGCGCTGGCCAATTGACGGTAAGGCATAGCCGTTAATAGTTACATCATATACTCCTGCAGCAGGGGTAGCAATGCTAACTAGCTCCATATTGTTTAAACTATCTACTCCTCGAATAGCTGGAGCGGTAAGACTTGCAACTAATGGCGTTGGATCGAGTATCCAGGGATTCCAAATTCCCGCTGAGGGATCAGTAACAGTCATATTAATATTATTCACTAGAGAAGGTGCAGAAAGGGGTGTTCCACCTACATCCGCCCAATACACCATCACCCTTACCTCTTCTACTCCTGCAGGAACCGTGATAGAATGTGTATTGCTATTTCCCTGAGAAACCGAATCCGTTAGGTAACGATTTTCTTCAAGTGTAGTCAATGCGCGATATGCGTTCACTCTTCCCCAATCATAGGTGAAGTCGGGCCCTGGATTACCAATATCTTCAGCAGAATTTAACAAACATGCCTTAATTAATGCAGCAGGCGGATTCGGTGCTGAGTTAAGTTCTTTGTAAGCTTGAAACATCTGTCCAAAAATTCCTGCGATACCCGGACTCGCAGCAGAGGTCCCTCCACCTGTTAGGTAAGAATTATTCTCATCGGTACTCAATTGACCTGCTCCATTCGCGCAGATATCAGGTTTCACACGACCATCAGAAGCCGGTCCGCGGCTACTTGTATTATCCAATACTTCCAAGGCATCCAAATTACCACAAGCAACTACGTTTTTTCCTTGCTTATATCCTCCGGTAATATTTCCCCATCCGGCACCGGCACCGTAACTACAATTTCCACCTCCATTATTTCCTCCAGAAAAAACAAATTGTAATTGAGGATTATCAAACAACAACTGATCACCAAATTGTGTGTCGGAAGTATATTCATTACATCCTTGAGAATAAGAGGTAGATGCGATCACAATTCCATGATTATTAAAATTCGCTACAGCATCTACTATTTGAGGGTAACTTCCTATATTATATGTGAAAAGATTCGCTCCGCTCGCCATTCCTCGAATTGTTGGATTTAAGTTTCCTGCGCCGCCAGCAATGCCTGTTGTCATATCGCCATGCGTTTGACCTGATCCAGTAGCAAAATTGGTAAGACGTCCGGTGAAATCAATATGTGGACCCACAAAACCATCATCGGCAATTGCAATTGATACTCCATCACCATCGTAATGACGGCCCGTCGCATAATCACTATTAATCACATTAGAACGGTGTAAGCTTTTTCCTTTTGTATCTTCTTTTTCACCTGGGGCAGCAATTGTATTTACATAAGAAACCCATGGTTGAGCAGCAAGTTGCATCAATGAAAAATCACTAATGCGAATATTAAGAATTCGGGCTTTAGGTTCTTGTGACAACAATTTACCATGTTCAAGCGCAGATGTTAATGCTGCACTGTGGGAAATATTCCCTTGATACTGCACAGCTAAATCAACTGTTCCTCTTTCATTAATCGCCCAATCCTGAAATCCGCCAATGATATTTCGACTAATTTTTTGTGCGGCGCTTAATTTAATTATTGAACGCGCATTAAATCCGCTTATTAGCGATTTGTTAAAGCTAAGAGGTATCGCCACTATGAATGAATTCGTCGGTACGTAATCCATAATGATAAGTCCACTTTGGCGCATTGCATTTTGCTCACTCATTCCTGGTAAGCTGTTGAACTGAATCAATCGATAATAGTAACCATTGTACACATCTGAAGGAGACGTTTCAGCAATGAATTCTGAAAGATTAGAAGCGGGTTGTACTGTTCCGCTTTGCAGATATATGCTGGTGTTTTGTTGAGCGATTGTAACTGAAGAAAGTAAAATTCCTGCAGCAAACAACCATGTGTAAATACGATTCATTTTTATTTTGGTTTTTAGGTATTTCTCTGTGTGATTGGATTACTAATAATAATTTTTACTGCTAAAGAATCATTAAGCGATAAAAGATGTGTTGATTATTACATCTTCACCATTCCATTTTAACTGGTCGAATAAAATGGGAATCAACGCCTATTGATTAGCAATAAGTGGTAACGAAATTAGCGAAAACTTACTAATTCGTCACTAAGAAGTAGAGATAGTTGTAAGTCGAATCCAATAATACCTATGAATCCTCATTCTTTCATTTTGAAGATCCCACAGAGAAACAACAAAATGCCGTCGAACCCTTTGTAATTCGACGGCATCAATATATAAATGAGTTGATTATGGATGAGATGAACTTATAAATCCAGCAATATTATTATCCAAAAGAGCTTGATCTAAAATATCAACGTTTCCATCGCCGGAAAGGTCACTGGTGACGTATCCACTGGCAAAGTTGAACAAATCATTGTCCAAATCCGATTGATCGAGAATATCAACAGTCCCATCTTTTGGTATAAGGTCTCCACTATAAAACGCGAAGAGTCCAGGAGCTATCATTTTCATGTTTGATCCATATGCCTGTGAAGCTGACGAGGTGAAATTATAATTTGTAATTCCAGAAAAGGTTAATGGAAGAGCGCTCCAAGTTGAAACTGCATTTCGATGTGATACTTCAAGATAGTAGTTATTACCAACTATACTTCCGGGGAAATTTACAGTGGCTAATCCGCTGGTATTTAAAATGGCGCTAGATGAAGCTACTACGGTATTGGGGTTTAATGGATCGTGCAGATGTACTTTAATCGTATCCACTTCCGTTGAATTTATAGAAATTCCGGCATTCAATAATGCAGGAAACATGCCCCCGCTGCCATTATGAAAACCTTCAATAAAACAGGTTAGATTTAATGTGGAAGATGTTACTGTACTGAAGTTAATATTATCGATAAACAAACTATTTCCAAAACCATTAATATTTACAAAACGAACCATCACATTCATGCCTGCCCATGCACTTAGGTCAACAGTATCTTTTCTCCATTGACTGGCCGATGTAGGTGTAAAAACACTGGTAACCGTTCCGGCGGTTGCTAAAACTAAATTACTTTTTAAATATCCGGAGGGCGTCCATGTTGAACCGCAATCGGAAGATACATCTACTCGGAGTCCATCAAAATATGTAGTACTATACCGAGCATATGAAACATCAAATGTCAGGAGTGGACTACCTCCACTTGTGTAGCCAACCACGTACGAAGAAAGCATATCTTCTGCACCTGGAGCATTATATGAATAGTTGTTGATGTATGCAGCCGCTGTAGTAGCACCGGTGGCACCCACAATTCCTGTTCTTCGCTCCCAGGTATAAGAACCATTTGTGTTGTCAATAGTCCATCCAACAGGGGGGAAGTTGGGACTTTCAAAATCCTGCGTAACAGGCGGTGTACTATTGGCAAAAACGGTAGTGGTGACAAGACTACTATCATTATACAAATTCATATCCCCTGGATAAGCAATCCACGTTTTCAGTGTATAGGTTCCGGAAGTCGACATATTTAACGTAGTGGGAAAAGTAAACATGATCGTACTTGTAGGATTTAATGTTCCGGGAATAGTTTGCATGATCGCAGGTCCATTATTTAATGAATAATAAACTGGAATATTTGATATCGCATTTTGCCCGAAATTTTCTACCGTAACTGTAACAGGAACAGCAGCATTATTTGTACAACCGAAAACATTGCCGGGGGATGGACTGCTTACTGATTGTAATTTAGCATCAATCGCCAACGGACAATTTACAATTCCGGGAGCTTTGTTTATTGCGTAAGCTCTTCTGCCCTTATTTCCATCGACTGTATTTGCACAAACACTAAACCAGTAATCCGTTAAGGAGTTTACACCTTGCACAGTAAATCCATTTGTAGATGAGGTACCAATGGGTTCCATGTATTTAGATCCTAACTTATATATTGTGTATCCTGCTGCACTTGCTACTGTATTCCAGCTTAAGCGAATACTATCCGGACAACCCCATGCTACTGCCAATCCTGTAGGTACACCAATAATAGCAAATGAAGAGTCACTCATATCGGTAAATCCATTTCTTGAAATACGTACACGAGCTCTACCTGTAACGGTTGAGGGTACTACCCAAGAATATTGTTGAACATTTTGAGCTACTGCTGCAGAAATGATATTCCAGCTGGTTCCATTGTTTGTAGAATATTCTAATAGATACGTTCCTAAATTGCGCTGCCCATCCCAACGAATTACTTCTGTTTCTCCAGGAACAAAACCTTCTCCGCCATTCGGGTAAGTAATCGTTAATTCTTCGGATCTAAACTCCCAAACTAAATAATAGCGTTGACCAACAGATGGTATTGCGAAGCCGTTAACTGTAACGGTATACAGTCCGGCAGCAGGATTATCAAGAGTTACCTGCTCCATATTGTTTCGGTTGTCAACCGCTCTTATTGCAAGAGCATTCAAATTTGCCGCGATTGGCGTGTGATCCAACACCCAAGGATTCCACACTGACGAAGAAGGATCTGTAACGGTCATATTCAAATTATTCACTAACGCTGGAGAGGCAGCAGGAGATCCACCCACATCTGACCAATAAATCATCACACGCACTTGCTTTGTATTTGCAGGAACAGTGATAGAATGTGTTTTATTCTGACCTTGTAAAATACTATCCGTTAAATATCGATTTTCTTCAAGCGTACGCACCGCTCTCAACGCATTTATTCTTCCCCATCCATAGATGAAATCGGGGCCAGCATTACCAATGTCTTCTCCTGTATTTAATATAGTAGCTTTAATCAAAGCAGCTGGAGGATTGGATACGGAATTGATGCTTTTATACGCATGATACAACTGAGCAATGACTCCGGCCACACCGGGAGAAGCCGCAGAGGTTCCGCCACCTACTTGATAAGTATTATTTTCATTAGTGCTTAATTGATTTCTTCCGTTCGCACAAATATCCGGTTTGATACGACCATCTGCAGAAGGACCGCGGCTACTACTTGGGTCTAATACTTCTAGCTCATCTAAATTTCCGCAGGCAATTACATTTTTTCCTTGCTTATAACCGCCTGTAATATTTCCCCAGGCGGTGCCGGCACCATAATTACAATTTGTACTTCCACTATTTCCACCTGAAAAAACAAATTGCAACTGCGGATTATTATAAAGCAAATTATCACCAAATTGAGTATCGGAAGTATATTCATTACATCCTTGTGAATAAGAAGTGGAGGCGATTACAATTCCATAATTGGTGTAGTTCGAAACTGCATTTACAATTTGAGGATAAGCACTTATGTTAAATGTATATAAATACGCTCCGGTGGCCATTCCACGAATCACAGGATTTAAATTTCCGGCACCTACACAAATTCCGCTCGTCATATCACCGTGAGATTGTGCTGTTCCCGTTGCGAAATTGGTCATTCGTCCTGTAAAGTCAATATGTGGTCCCACAAAACCATCATCGGCAATGGCTACAGTAACTCCAGTCCCATCATAATGTCGGCCTGTGGCATAATCACTGTTGATGGTATTCGAGCGATGCAATGATCTTCCTTTCGTATCTTCAGGAAGTGAGGGCGCGGCAATGGTATTGATATAAAATACCCATGGTTCTGCTGCAAGCGTTTTCAATGCAAACTCATTCGTACGTAGTGAAATAATTCTATTCTCTGGATTCGACACTAAAATTTGCCCGTGCTTCTCTGCTTCAAAAAGTGCTATTGCCAAGGGTAAGTTGGCTTGGTATTGAATATTTAGATCTACTTTGCCGGGCACGGTCATCGCCCAATCTTGAAAACCACCAATGATGTTTTTACTAATTTTCTGCACTTCTGTTTGCGCAAAAACGGCATGCACATTTAGCTGCTTCAACAACGTTCTATTGAACGACACTGGAATAGCTGTCATAAAAGTATTGTTTGGAATATAGTCCATCAACACCAGGCCACTGCTTCGCATATTATCTTGCTGCGTTTTCGTTGGTATCTCCTTAAACTGAATGAATCGATAATAATAACCATTGATCTCGTTTTTAGGGGCGGGGCTATTAATAAACAAATTAAGGTTTTCTTCTACTTCAACACTTCCACTTTGGAAAAGAACTGTTTTTGTTTTTTGTGCATGCAACAACGATGTTGACAAGAAGATCGTGGATATGACCAAACTAAATACAAGCAGAGCTGACTTTTTTAACTTCATAGTATTTTTTTTTCTTAGAACCGAAATGAAAAAAATGGCATTCTGTAGCCACTTATACGGGGATTTATGTTTAACGAATTTAAAGCTTTTCAGTTTCTCTTACAAGACCTTTATTATCATCCTCTCGTTTCATGACTTTAATCTATTAAAAATCAACTACAACAATCCTTTTATTACATAGACATATATTTTTATTATTCCGACTAAACTGCCACCTTTGCCTCCTTCAAAAGATGCTTACACTCGTCCCTACTCCCGTCGGAAATTTACAAGACATTACCTTACGTGCTTTGGAAGTGTTGAAGGAGGCGGATATCATTTTAGCAGAGGACACACGAACTAGCAAAGTATTACTCAAACATTTTGGTATTGAAAAGCGCGTTTTGTCTCATCATCAACATAACGAACACCAAGCGCTAGCAGAGTTAATTCGATTGATGAAAGACGGTCAAAAAATTGCCATGGTGAGTGATGCCGGCACTCCCGGAATTAGTGATCCCGGTTTTTTATTAGTACGAGAATGCATTAAAGAAGAAATTCCGGTTTTGTGCTTGCCCGGTGCTACGGCATTTGTGCCAGCACTAGTGATGAGTGGATTGCCTTGTGACCGCTTTGTATTTGAAGGATTTCTTCCACAGAAAAAGGGACGACAAACAAGGTTACTTGCCTTAAAAGAAGAGAGTAGAACCATGATTTTTTACGAAAGTCCTTTTCGATTAATTAAACTCATTGATGAATGCATTCTCCATTTTGGTGAAGAGCGTATGGCATCGGTTTCTCGAGAAATATCAAAGATGTTTGAAGAGACGAAACGAGGAACGCTGTTGTCGCTAAAAAATTATTTTGAAGCGAAAGGTGTGAAAGGAGAGATTGTGATGGTGGTGGAGGGGAGGAAGTAGCCTAAAGCCCCACCAATTCCGCTGATTTTTCAGCAGAAAGGAAAGATAATAATTAAATCATCACTTCGTTTTCACAAAAGTAAGTCGCAAAGTTGAATCGCAAATGCAGCCATAGCCATTACCCGCCAAAAAAATCACTTCAACCGTTCGGTGTGGTTTTTTGAAAGTTATTTCTGCATCATAATTATAGGACTTGCCATCTATCAACCACTTTGAAGATTCATCTACAGCACTAAAAAATAGTTTCAAGTCTTTATCGAATCTTAGCGTATCACCTGAAATGTTCGGTCTATTTAAAGGATGAATCGAGAAATCCAGGGTATCAGGTTTCCGACATTTTATCACTATTTGCCTACTGACAGGCATAAAAGTATCGCATACAATTTGAATAATTTTTATGCCAGAGTTTAGATACTTATGTGATAGTGTAGTTTGATGTTCAGAATATATACTTGAATCACCATCGCCCCAATAGCATATTTTTCTATTAAACGAATGAACATTGTCTCTTATAGTTAATGAGTCTTTTATACAATGTGCACCAGTGCTACCATGATTTGAAAGCAGTTCGAAAATGATTTTTGGCTTTTCAATTTTTTTGTTTGTAATGTTTGAATCTGAGTACTTAAAAAGTGGAATTGAATAGTCGTGAGCATAGTTTTCTCTTTCACATGCGAAACAAATCATGTAAAAGAAGGTAATGAGAATAAAAACATAAAAATTGCAAAATACTTTTTTCATATTCCACCTGATTTGTTTTGTTTTTCCTATTTTGTTTTCGCCTTCTCTTTTGTTTTCTCTTCCTCTTTTGCTTTTGCTTTCTCCCTCTTAGATTGTCTTTTCCTCAAATTTAGATCATTCTTTTCCTTATCAGGCTCGGATTCCGGGTTCTCTAATGATTTCTTTTTTTTATTAATTTCTCCAATTAAAGATGATAATACTTCATTCAACGAATCAATAGACTGCGACTTGTGAGTGATAATATCAGATTTATATTGGATAATTGCGGCAACAACTGATTTGATGTTTTGCATAGAAGAATCCTTTATTTCAAGTAGACTTATAGCCTGTGAATAATCAGTAAGTTGAAATGGGTCATTTAAGTCTTTCAGCTTTTCATAATCTATTTTACTCTTTAGTTTATTTATATCGATTCGAGTAGCATCACCATCTAATTTCAACCGTTTATTTTCGGCTTCCAAATTCTTTATATGTAGAGTATCAGAAGTTAAAGATAAGTTTTTCTCTGAACAATTACATTTACCCAATTGGTATCCATTCCAAAATGTAATGACTATTGCAATAACGAAGCATACTAAAAACCAAAGAAAAATTTCATTTCTGTTTTTAGCATTACTGTTTGAGGGGAATAAAAACTCCCATATCCTTTCTAACATAATTTCAAATTAATTTTTTTGAACGTTGTTGTATATTCTCCGTGTTTACTGCTTCTCCTTGTTTGTTTAGCGCGCTTTCTATTAATGGCGATTGTATGTTAACATCAGATATTTGCTGATTAGCAGATACATTTAAATTGGAATAAACTTCAATTGTATTACTTAACCTTTTCATCCAGTTAATAAGTGAATTAATATTATCGTGGGTATGAATAAGGTCAAGATTAGCAATTAAATAATTTAAGTCATTAATAAAAGTAGATTCACGTATCGAATATTTGTTTTGCAGGCCGCGCAATCCATCAATTTTATCAAAATAATCTTTATTAAATTCAGTAAGCAATAATAGATTTTTATAGAGTCTAAAATAAGAACATGAAGCTAAATTTGAATTCGTGGTGATTTCAAATTTTATTTTTTGCGTTTCCAATAAATATGATTGAAAAACTAAAGCACATAATTTACTTGTAGCAGAATTTTGAGAAGTGCTGTCCTGTAAAAAGAAGTTACGAATTAAATCTAAGATTGTTTTTATACTTTGAGCCAAATTATCCCTTACGGAATCGTATTCATTTACATGTTTAATCTCTAAGACAGGTAGTAAGTAAGGCGATTGAGTTGTTTTGAGGACGGGAAGCCATTTATTGTCAAATGCTTCCTGCTCATTCTGACAATAGCTAAGACTAATTATTTTTTCTCCTGAAATACTTGAAATGCCTAAGCAGATTAACCCTGGTTTAGATTCAATGTCCAAATCTATTTGCTCATGCCAAACAAATAAAAATCCATCTGGAAATATTATAGGCATGGGAGGTATGGAAACTTTAATTTGATTATTAATCTGCTCATACTGGATTCGCTGTCCACTCTGTAATCCAAAACCATAATCCCCTTGATTTAAAATATGCAAATAACCAAAACGCTGATGAAGAAAATCGGTGAACTGGTCCATTCTTGTTTTAGTAAGAAGTTCATTTGATGTCCATTTAAAGTGTATTTCATCCATTGCTATAATGTTCTTTTAATTACGATCAGTCCATTTACTTCTATTTTTTCCTCGTTGAATTCTCTAACAGAAAAATTAGTAATTCTAGTTGACTGTATTGGAATTCCAGAACCAGTAGATCCTGTTTCAATATAAATTTCCCAACAAGTTCTTACTAACTTATCATTACCTGAAAACAATTTAATATCATTGTCCCACTCCGTTTTGTAAAAATTTTCATGGTCTTCAGACTGATTCTTTTGATAAAATATAATATCCATTAATTCCTTGTAAGACCAGGATTGATTAATACAAGGTATGTTGAAAGTTTTATCAGTAATGCTAATTTCATTGTCAGTAAAACTCGCTTTTGTTTCGAATAGCCAACCATCAAATTCTCGAGGGATGAATTGAAGTGAACTGATTTTTTTTGCTATCAATGAAACTTGCTCAATATTCGTTTGAATTTCATTTTTTTTCTCTTGATAAACATAAGCCGATTCCCTTAATTCAGGAATACGAATGGCAAAGTAATAAGCCCTATGAAAAAAATAAGGAATAAGCAACCCGAAGAATGCAGTTATATTGTTTAGCGGAAAGATAACTGATGGCATCTTATAATGGAGAATTCCCTTTATGATGAAAAAGACGATCATTCCATAAATATTAAACCCAATTAATAGTAGAAGATTCTTCCACTTTCGATCATAGCACTGATAGTGGTATTCGACTGTTGAAAGAAAGGATGGGTTAACAGAATCGCTTTTTTCGTTTGAGTCATTATGGTCAAAAAAAATGAGTCCATTCGCAAATGAAAAAATCAAAAACCACGCCGGATACAAGGCAAAACGTAAACAGCCATAAGTGAATACACTGCCAATGGAAATGAACAAATGCCAAAAACAGGAAGGCTACTAGAAGCCCTGTCCAAACGGTTATTAGACCTATGTTTTTTTGAATACGTTTCATTTAATTCATAATCTGGCTAATACTATTTCCATCCATGACTATTTTACGTTCGTAAATTACGGGTAAATATACGTCTAAAACGCTATTAATTTTCTTTTCCAGGTAGGTTTTAAGATATTTATGGTAGTAATTTTCAATGCTGATCTCGGCAGTTTCTTCTGTTTGAATTCTGATGACGCTTTCTGATTCAAAAACTTTCACCTTAACTGAATGAGTCGCAACAATTTTATCAGGATAATCTTCATCCACAAAAACTAATTTGCCTGAATTATCTAAGGAATAAAACAATTCTACATTTAACAAAATCTCCTTACCATACTCTAAATAAACTGAAAAGTAATTATTGCTGTTTTGTAATTTGTATAGTAGTTCAATCTGTTTTTTTACTAACTGAATGGTATAAGCAAAAATACTTGAAGGAAATTGAACATTGATTCCGTTGCCTACATAGGTTGAAAAATTGTCCTGTGTGTTGTTTGTAAATGGAATAAAGACATCAGAATTATCAGAAGACTCATCTGGCATTCGTTCTAAACGTATGTAATCAACCTTTGAATTAAATTTAATCTCATTATTAGGAATGAGCTTGTGACAGATATTAGCTACGACATCAGTATATTTAACATAGCTGTCTAAAACAATTTTACCTAATCGATAACTATCCGTCGAATTGTCTAGTCCAATTCCATCAGGATGGTAATTGTATTCTAATTGTTTATTTACAAATTCAACATGGGTATCAATAAAAAGCAATTGTTTCAAAAGTAACTGTAATCTAGAAGGCGAGATAGGATTTAGACTTTGTTGTTTGTAAAAAGTAACTAGTTTTTCTTGTTCCGTTTCGTTTAGAGCTGTTGAAACTGATATCAAATTATCGCTATCGAAATCGGATTTAAAATCGGACCGAGAGTTAAATAATTTAATGTATGCTTCTGAAACCTGTTGTTTAATTAATACTTCAAGTTGTTTGTTGCTTGCATTACCAATAATTACATCATCATAAATATGGATTAACTTTAAAAAATTCTTGTCCGCAGATCTTTTATTAAAAAGTCGTTTATAAGAAAGTTGATGCGTGATTCTTCCTGTTTTGGAATAAGTTCCAAATGAACCTTCTTTTAATGTATTGTTTCCAATTCGAAATTCAATGTAGATTTTATTTTCATCCAAATCCTCTGGATTCTCATTGTTGATTACCAAACGGTCAATATCTTCCACTTTATTAAAGCCCAGTGACCACAGTAGAAAAAGCAGAAATTTATCAGGGAGCAGTTCCGTTACAAAATGTTCGGACCGGAATTGTGCTTGCTCGTAAAACGAATTTGTTGCTCCCATAAGTCATTTTAATACCAATTACACAACAACGTTTGAGTAAGTAAAATTTATTTTAATATCGGCATATAAACACCGTTTGCGGCAAATGGATATAAAATGCGTCCATTGTTGGAAATCTATTTTAAAAGGTGTTGTAAAATTAATTTGAATGTTCAATGATGCTTCCCAAACACCATTTGTATTAAAATCCCTGTTGTAGTTTGCAGTAACCTCATGAATATTTTTCCTGCCAAAAAATTCACCGGCTGCATTGTAAAAATCAAATTGGGAGCTTAATGATTGAGCGGATATTTTATTTGAGTTTTCAAACTCCATGTTAACTCTTTCATAACTTACCGTATTCCCATCGAGAAATATTTGCTTTTCACTTTGATCAACCTGTGAGGTATCGTAAAAATAATTTGCAATTACTTCTGCTTTATCCTCAAAACAATTATTAATAATCAAATCTAACTGCTGCCGTTGCTAGACTTTTCCGCAAAATTTCTGTTCAATGCTGATTCTATAACTGAAATTTCATTCGCTGGTCATTTATTTCCTGCCTTCTTTCAACCTACTGACCAGGTTTATTTTATCCGCCTTACCATAAGGGAAGCGGGATGTAATTTTTAAGATAAAGTAGTTCCTGCTCTTTATCAGCATAGTTTTCAGGTGCTAGCAGTTTGTAATTTGAGACACTCTCAGTGCTGTTTTCAAAATCTAGTTCAGAAATCTGTTCCGTAAGGTTGTTTCTATTTTTCAGCAAAACAGAGCTTATTCCAAGGAAGTTAGAGGAATCTGTTTTGCTCAACGTCCAGAGGTTAAACCCTTTTTTTAATCCTTCAAACGATTCTTGTTTGCGAATCACATCAATTACCGGCACTACATTGTTGAAAGAAAACTTTACATCATTAACGGAATATCCAGGTTTGAAATCAGGAAAGTCAAATTTTAATTCATATTCTGTTGTACCTTCCTCCTCCTCTGTCAAATCCATTTCAAAATGGAAGAAATGTTTATTTAATTCTTCCAGTTTATGTCTGATGCTTTGATACAACCCGAAATTAATTTCTGAAAGAGATTTTGACGTAACACCATTGCTGCCAGAAATTAAACTTTCATCAAACTCAAAATTATGCCCGCTGGCAACATTTCCGGAACAAATTATTTTGCCTTTACTTTTTAGTGACCAGTTAATTTTCTCTATTGAGTTATTGAAAATGGCTACGGGATAAAAGAGGTTGTGGAAAACTGAAATGTAACACGTGCTGGTTGAATTTATTTTGATGTTGTACGAACAGGAGAGCGAATTTTCTTTAGATGGAGCTGGATTGGTTAAATCAATTGGCGTGAGGTTGAATTTGGAAGCAAGGGAGAAGCTGTTTGGAGAAAAGAGGAAATTAGATATCCCTTTTTGATCCAAATATCCTACATGATTCAATCTTATCAATAGCATTTTAGTAACAAATATTATATTTCTAGTGTGATTAGTTGTGTTATTGAAAGTAAATTCCAACAATATTGTAAACATTATCAGATGTTGTAAGATTCTTAACGTTTAACTCAATTGCTCTATTTTGGATTCAGCTTTTTCAATCACTCTTGCAACGGGGTTATTAACATTAAATCCTGAAAATATATAGGAATGACCTCTTATTGATTGTAATGCTAATTTAGGAGTAGAAGCAACTAAGCTGAGAGTAACTCTATAAGCAAGACCTAATTCCTGAATCCAAAATTTACAGGATTTAATAAAAGTAGGGTCATCAGAGTTTAGTATTCTTTCAAAAGAGCTCCATGAATTGGAAATTTCAGAAATAATGGAAAGCACTGTTTGAGCTGGACCTAAATATTTACCACTCTTAGAGCAAAGTATAAAAACTTTTTTCATTTTGACATTTAGCACCATTCCAGTCCATTGATCATTTTTATTTTTTCTAATAATTTCTAAAAGTTCATTTTCTTTTAAGTTATATTTTAGAGCGTAGTCTCTAAAAGCAATTTTGGCAGAGATGTACTTTGTTGCTGAAATTCCATTTTCAAGAATTTCGGTTACTTGAATATGTTTTTCCAAAAAGGGTTTACTATTTTCTGAATTATCTGCCATTTTTCTTAATTAATCTATTTAATTAAACAAGTGAAATTTCCATACGCTCTTTGACTCGTATCCCACTAATTTAACACATTGGAGCACCAGAACTAGACCCACTAAATCAATTAATAATATTTAACTTACTTATAAAGTATGGGCTTATACCCTTGGTCAGGAATAAATCTACCATTAGGATATTCTCTTGCGAAAGCAATTTCTCGAACATTGATTGCTTTTGTTATTATCCACTGAGGAATTCCAAGGCCATTTTTATAGGATTTTGTATCTTCATCTCCCAAACAATCAGTAACTTTTATTAATCTTTTACTGCCAATCAATGAACACAAGTTAGCAATCGTGTTTCTTCGATCTTTTTCCCACGTTTCCTGTATTATTCTTTCTTGTGACCTTTTATAGCTTTCTTTCTCTCCTAGAGTTGCTGGAAAATTCAATGTTGTGCCATATACTTTTGAAACATTATCAATTTTTATTGCAGAAAGAGAATTTTTATCTACTGACCTATCATTTTCATCTATCCAAAGTTCAGTTTGAACATGAGTGTAACCAGCAAATTTAAATTCTCCGGGCTTCGTTAATTCAATTGCCACATAAAACCGTGCGCCTTTTCTAAGCATTCCATAACCAAATCCTAATAGGTCCTCAATTTCATGAAGTGTTCTTCCTTGAAGATAGAATTGTGTTGTAAAACACCCTGATTTGAAAATTTTGATTCAATATTCATACTCTAATAAAATTAATTTTGATACTCTTTACAGAAAATTTATGCTATCAAAACCGTTGCGTTTCCTTGCGTAATTTTCCCACCATGCGCAGTACTATCACCCATTCGTGCCGCTGGTTTGTTTCCTATTAAAACAGTGGTGCTACCTTGTACAATAGTATCAGGAGGTCCTGCACAGGTACAAATATCACCAACCACAGCTGTCGGCATATTTCCAATTAATACTGTAGAAATACCCGGTCCCGTTATTGGTCCTCCAACATGAGGCTTTGGTCCATCAAACATAGGGCATACATGCATGTCAGTTATTCTAGCCGCTGGTTGTCCCATGTTAGTTCAGTTTTATAATGCCACCTTTAATTACCGTTAGAGCATCTCCTTTAATCTCTACATTGGTTCCTTCTATTTTAATTTCAGGTGCTTTTAAATTCAATTCATTATCGGCCTTAATGTTAATCGTTTTACCTGTAACCATTACTTCCCCGTTTTTGGATTCAACAGTTATTTTATTGCCGGTATGGCTAATAGCAATTTTATTTTGCCCATCTTTAGATGAAATGATTATTTCGTTTTTGTTCTTATCGTCATTAAAACTAATCAATAAATCTGATGGGGTCTTAATGCGTTTTATAGTGTTGCCATCAATTTCTGGTTTGTTTTGACCATCATAATGAGAACTGATTATAAACGGCATGTCGGGATGTGCATCAGTAAATCCTATCAAAACACGATCGTTCATTTCGGGTAAAAAATAAATACGGCGGTTAGTGCCTGCACTAGCACCCAGCACTTTAACAAAAGGTGAAATACCTTTAACGCCATCGTACTGTACTTTTACAAAGCCGGTGTTTTTACCGGTTCCGATTTCCGTTACCACACCACCAAGAATAGGAATGCGTGGTTTAATAAATTCCGATGTGAATGAGCCCGGGGCAGCTTTATGTTCTATAGGGATGCTCACCACAGAATTGCCGTAACTTTGAGATGAAAAATAGTGTGATATTTCCACAATACGATAGTCACCCAAATCGTCAATAGAAAATAATTTACCGAGACACAATTCTTCCTCCTTTGTTTCAACATTCATAAAATACATGTTGGCATAAAGCCTGTTGGCAAGAGTAGCTGAATGATCGTCCTGAATCTGTTTATTTACGGGCATCTTTGGGTGCATTAGCTTGCGAGGAGAATCTTTAGCAGCAAAGGCAGCTAATACATTTTTAAGTGGATTAGAGCTAAGAGGGGGTGCCTGCTTTTGGCTTTCATCAGTTGAGTTTCGAGCAACATCATAGGCTTTTGTTTTAACTGAATTAAATCCGCGGTTGAAAGTCATGCCTATGGAAACCTCGGTTCCACTCAGTTGGAGTGGCTTGCTGTCTGACAAATCTTTTCTACATACCCACTGATTGTTACTTAGGTAAAGCCAAAAGCCCTGTTCGTGTGCTATGCGTTTGATAAAATTAAATCCTGTTTCGTTATACCGAAAGGAAGTTATTTTTGTGGAATCGTCTACTCGAATCAACCCTTTGGAACAGAAAGAAAAAACATCGCTCAACGGCTGCTCTACGAAACAATCGGAACCGATTACACTGTCAAACTGCAATGAATCAGAAACACAGTTGAAAAAAATCTGACTCTCCGTATTGGCATTTCCCTTATTGGAATTAATCTTGACAATCCTTGCCTGGTAGTTAATTCCATCTGAAAAGTCAACCTGTACGGTTGAATTTATCAGAGAAGGCAAAGTGTTCTGATACCAGCTTAATAAATTAACACTAGGATTTAACTTTAAAGAAAGATTAATGCGAGAATGTTCAAACATGCGCTCATAGATTTCCCCTTTAAGAAAATCAAGATCGAATTCCTTAGCTTCTTGTCCGTTAAATTTAACACTTATATTCCACATGCAGCAAGGTTAACTGAATAATTATAGCTGACCCCTTCTTACTTATAGCAGAATGTCAACGCATAATTTAAACGTGAGAATGATAATTTAAACGGATTTACCCTCTTCATACTTAATGCTTGCGCCGTGGTGTATAACCTCCTGCGCCATTATTGAAATTTCAATAATAAATGCACTGGCGCCCGAATGCCCCAATTCTGAAAAGCTGAAAATCTGAGCTTTTTTAAATTCAATTTTGCTGGTGTCTTTGTCATCATCAGCCTGAACTTCAATACTACCTGAATAAGTGGTTCCGCTTGATTTGTTAAAGCAGCTTTTACCAAATTATCAATTGGAGGTTCGTTGAAACTCTTATACTTAATTGTTGCATTAATAACTGCTGGTCTTAATGGTTCTACACTGCCTTTACCTTTGGCAGAAGAAGGATCACCACTTTTTTGATGTTGTACTGAAAAGCTTTCAAGTTCATAGCTTTTCCCGTTAAAATTTAATTTTGCATTCATTTGATTTATTAATTTTTAGGGATTATGTGATTTATTTGAGAGAAGTCTCTCGATTTTTGCCTTTGACATTTGAAATAATTGTAGCATTGACCTGCCCCTCTACTTGAACATCATATTCTATTCTTAAAGTGTCAGCGGCATTTCCAGATGAACCTTCTTCAATAGATACTTCAAGTTTCAGAATATCAGCAATAACTTTTCGCTTTTTTAAATCCTCAAAAAAATTGTCAACGGCCTGTCGTAATTTATCTGACCCTGCATTTACTTTTGTTCCTTTCACGTTACGATGTATAAATTCAGCAAGTGTGCGTTTTATATACATGTCGACTTTTATATCTCCCAAATTAGCAGCGTCTTTAGCCGTCCATCCATTGTAAGTATTTTCAATATACACATACATATTGCCAGCTTTGGGAGTATGCTTGATGCGCGGAAAAGAAATTTTCATTCTTCCGAACTCATCAATTTCCTTATCTCCAATATGTTTATTGTATTTATCAAAATATTCTAATGAAGATATTTCAGTATGATTATTTTCAAAATTAGTTTCCCCAAATGGAGCCTCGTTAACATCAAACCTCTCATTAGTTAAATAACCCTGTAATAACATGGAGGTTGGAATCCTTAAATTTGCTCTATCAGCAACAGCTAATTGAATATCATCAATTTTGCCGGAATCATCTTTGAGAGAATACAGTGAACTGAAAATAGCATATTTATACTTTTCTTCACTCGTATTAAACTTATGCCCTTCCACTACTTTTTGAGGTGTATCGCCCGATAAATCAGTATGCACAAAATAGCTAAATATTCTGTCCTTATTGTTAATGATGTCGGTAAGTAAGGTTTCTACAAAAACATTGGCTCCAGCAATAGGGGTTTCATAAAAATTAGGAACCAAGACATAAGTGTACGATTCAAACTTTTCTGGTTTATTGTTTTTTGATTGCAATTCATCTCTGACAATTCCAAGAATTTCATTGCGGTTCGTTTCGCTGTCCAATTCTTTATTGTCAAGAATAAGAAAGGTCATATCGCTTAAGTCGGATTGACTTAGCTGCTCCATTTCTTGGACAGATGTCCAGGTTGTCTTTAATTTTCTTAACGCTAAATTCAAATTTTCAGAATTGCTTTTGAAAACATTTTTAGCATCATTTATTTGCTGGTCAAATTGCTTGGTTATTTTTCGGCTATCAATATTCTGAGGTTCACCAACATTTTTTAACGTATTAAGCAAAATATTGCACTTTCTCTTTTGAATTTCACTAAGTGTGACCTCTCCTTCACTAATGCCAAGCAATTTGAGAATCCTTTCAAACCCTTTAGCATCTCTCGTTTTGAAATATTCTAATACGCCTTTAAAAGAATCCTCAGAAATGGCAACAAGTTCCGGTCCCTGTTGTGATTTTTGTTCCTGTAGTTCGTCAGCGCTTTGTGGCTTTCTTTCTGTACCTGAATCCATAAATTCTTTATTTGGTTAAGTAGGATAAAAAATTAATTAAATGAGTACTGCTTTCTTTGTTGTCAAGTAACATTTGAAGAAACATTGTATCAGAAATTTGGTCTTTTGCATTTTGCATAAACACGATGTCCTGATGTAGGTGTTTAAAGAGTTTTTGATTTATTTCATTCTCTGCATCACTGCTCGATTTAATATCTTCAAAGTTCTCAATTGTAAAATCTTTCATGGAAGAGAGTTGAAAAGTTGTCTCTACTTTATCGCTCATCTTAAAACTGGAAGGGTCATACTCATTAAGTTTGGTATTTACCTCCGGGCGTAAAACATTAATGAGGTTTTCAGTGGTCATTTTAGAATTCACATCTAACCCCTCTGTTTTTGACTTTAACTGATCAAAAATTGTTTTATCGATAAAGTTTGATTGATCCTCACGAAGAAACTTTATTTTTTCCTCCATAGCCTTTCGCGAATTTAATTCAGCCCAATAATCGGTTTTTGATTTCTCTTTGCCGATCAAATCAATTACCGCAAATGTTTTACGGAAATTCATATCTTTCTCATCAATGAGTTGGACATTATCTGCATCATCTACTTTTGCCATTTTAATTTATTTTAAAGGGTTTCTGTTGAAGCTATCTCAATTTTTAACTTATCCCAATAGTCTATTTCCAAGGTGGTATTTTTAACAACACTATTATTAAACAAAAACTCAGCTACGGGCTCGATTAATTCTGTTTGAACGGTATGCTTGATCTTGCGAGCACCATATTTTTCAAATTCTAGATTACTCCTAACTATATGATCTACAAATGTAGAATTTATTTTCAATCTAACCCCATGTTCGTAAAACAAATTTTTACTAAATCTGCTTAAATTAAGCTCTAAGATCTGATGCAATACTGAATTAATGGGTGCAAAAGGTACAATAGCGGACAACCGTCCTAAAAATTCAGGTTTTATAATGTAGTGAGTGGCTTTGGCATATTCGCTTACCATATCCGTAAGCTCCGCTTGTGTTAGTTCCGTAATTGATCTGGTCTTAACGGCCTCCTGTATTAGGTTGCTTGCTATATTGGACGTAAAAATAACGATGGCATTTGAAAAATCTCCTTCAAAACCTAATTTATCGTGCAACTTTCCTTCGTCCATTATTTGCAAAAACAAGTCAAAAACAGTGTGGTGTGCTTTTTCAATTTCGTCAAATAAAACTACGGCATGGGGTTTTTGCCGAATTTTATTTACCAATAAGCCACCTTCTTCATAACCTACATAACCCGGAGGGGCGCCAATCAATAGAGCCGCAGAATGTTCTTCTTTAAATTCAGACATATCAAAGCGGATAAAAGCATTTGCATCATCAAATAAATTAGCGGCTAATGCTTTGGTAAGCTCAGTTTTTCCTGTTCCTGTTGGGCCTAACAAAAAGAATGAGCCAACAGTTTTGGTCGTTGAAAGATTCATGCGCCAGGTTTTTAATTTCCGCACGATTAATTCAATGGCATGATCTTGACCTTTTACAACCTCTTTTATCTTGGAGCCAAGATTTGATAACTTTTCATGCTCATTTTGACTTATTTTTCCAGCCGGAATACCGGTTAACATGGCACAAGTTGATGCAACGTGTAAAGGTAAAAGTTCTGTTACATTCAACTCTGACAAAAAATGATTGAAATGTTTGTCAATCTGTTCGTAGTAAGTTAATGCTGGTTTTTCATTCGTGAAATCTTCTTCAAAAAGCGGATAACCCGTAAGATGTTTAATACTTTCATTGAGATTATTAATCGTTTTTAGTTTGTATGTAGCAATTGTTTCAGGTTGGTTTTCTTTTTCAAAGAGGATGCAATCGGATTTATAGGCATCCAAAACTTTGAGAAGGTATTTCTTATGGGCTTCGTCTGTATTAAGCGAAATACCTGCAAAAGATTTTTCAATTAGCTGAATTGCTGATAAAGGTAATGCAGTTTCCCTGAAATACTTTTTTGAAAGGACGATAGCTTCATTAATTGAAGATGGATTTATTTTTATTGCTGTTGATTTTTGAAAAACTCTTGCACGGTTTTTTAAGATATTTTTTAACAAATAATTATCGGGTTCGGCAAGTTCAATAACATTAAAGTTTTTAATAAAAGCCTCATCAGCATTGAATGTTTTTTTTAACGATGCCATGGAACAACTTGCAACTACACGAATGTTATCACACCTTAAAAACTCTTTTAGTATCATAAAAGCACCCGGCAATCCCTGGTTTTTATCACATAAGTATTGAATATCTTCGATAATCAAAATGACAGGTGAACTGCTGATTTGCCGGAAAATTTCAATTAATTTTTTTTCAACATCATTTTTTGAGTTGCAATCACTCATTAGCCTTACATAATCTAATTGAAGTAATGGCATTTGTTTGAAAAAGCCTTCGGCATCATAACCCAAAATATGAAAGGAAGCTTTATCAATAAGGCTTGATTTTCCTACACCTGATAATCCTGAGATAAGTACATTGTTGTTTTCATAGCAGAGTAATGTTTCAAGTATTTTACGTAACTCTGAATTACGTCCTTCAGGTTGAGGTAGGACAGCGTATTTTTTTAACAGTTTTTTTTTCTCAATTAGATAATCAAGGAGGGTATTGGAAGAATTTTTGAATTGAGATGATTGCATTCCATTTTCGGAAATGAACTGATGAAAAGAAAATATAAATGGAAGTTCACCAAAAAAATCTAATGTACTGAATACTGACAGGGGTAGCCATAAATCAATGTATTCAGTTAATTGATTTTTTTTACTTGCTATTTTCCTAAGTTGTTCAAATTGAAGTTCTCTTTTTCCTTGGAAGACGAAAAATCTTTTTCCTTATACCCGCTAAAATCAGGTGAATCCTTATTAACAAAATCAATAAATCTGCTTAATTTTTCGGTCTTGAAAGAAGATAATAAATATGCATTTTCCTGAGTCCAAATTTTTAAATCGTAATAATCTAGCCCTGATTTTCTCATAAAAGAGTAGGAGTTTTCATCATCAATTATTTGATTGATGACTTCCAAAATGTTTTTTGCCTTTGATGAATTCATAAACAAGCTATTTTGATTTAACCTTTGTAAATTTTAAACCTGCATTTATTGCTGCGTTGAAAAAGTCTGTCTTAACTCGTTCTGATTCCCTTTTACCTACTTCTACTATTTTTTCAAGCGTATTTAAGCTTCTTAGATCCTCATAGAATTTTAAATCTCCAGATGTGTTTGAAATTAAAGCCTTCAATTTATTCGAATAATCCATTTCGCTGCTGCCTAAATTGTTCAATATTTTTTGAAAAGGGTCAATATATGTTTCATTACAGGTTATATCGTGCATCACTGGAACAAACCCTTTTCCAATCGCAGATCCACCCATTCCTCCATGGGATGTATTGTAAATATTATTGGTATTTAAGCCGTCTTGGCCAAACCAAATTCGTGTTGTAAATGCAGTAGTAAATGTAGTACCACGGTATTGCGACGAAAGCTTTTCAAACTCAACATTTCTTACTGCGTGGTAAATGCTTTTATATTTCTTTTCAATTGCATTGGTATCAACTTTCAACGTTTTATCCCAATCAACAGGGTCAAGTAATCCAAGGAAGTGAATATTAAAAGGGAGGCTATTGTTTAAGGCAATTGCTACATGTCCGCCTCTGCTATGGCCAACAATGCTAATTTGGATTTTTTCCCTGACAAATTGTTCTATTTCAAATCGGTTTTCAAATTTTCCAAATAGAGTCCTAATATCTAAAATTAACTTCTCTAATGTAGGCAAACCAGTCCATTCATCAATTTTATCAATTGCTTCCTCGTGTTGTTTAATGATATTTAAATTCTTAGTTTGTTTTTGCTTTATTGAATGGCTATAATGTAGGATAATAGCCTTTGATAACCACTTCATACAATTTAGATAAATCTCCCGGCAATTTCTTTGCCCTAAAGAATAAGTGTATGGGCCTGGATTATAATATTTGATAATACTTGAATCCCCATTCTCAGTACTAACTTCAAATAAATTATAAAATTCCTCAATCCATCTTTGACTGTATTCGTGAGAATTCGTTCCATCAATCGCAATGAGTAAATTTATCATTCAACGAATTTAAGAAATATAAGAATAAAAGTACTAATATGGCTAAATTTCATTTTAATGATACATATATAAAACGAATTGTAAAATTGAATTCTATTGCAAGGCTTGGTTGTTCCGTCGGTCCTTCGGGCCGCTTATAGTTGTGTGCTAAGTGGGGATAGAAAAAATTCCACTTGATAGAGATAGCTGCTAAATAATACAAGGTTATGACTAACTAATATTTATAGGCTTTTCTGAGTCCCTTTAATATATTATGTTCATTACTAATAACATATGGCGATTTATCGTGTTTCGGACAATCTTAAAGAAGTTCTTATTTTCTAACTGTCCTTTCGGAGGATAATGGGGTGCGGATTACGATTCACAAAACTTTCAACTCAGCACAAAGGTTGATACGAGGCGCAGAAACGCTATGTTCTTCTTGCTAATTTTTATTTCAGAGTAGCAGAAGTGCTAAGTTTTCTTGCCAATTTTTCTCGCAGAGGCGTAGAAGCGCTAAGTTGTCTCGCTAATTTTTATAGCAGAGGCTTCCTTTGGGAGTTAATTTATAATGAACTTTAGTGAACTTTATTTCGCTAGAGAAAAAAAAATAAATTTTTGAAGAATTTGCTTAAATCATCTAGGAGTCAGAATCCAAACTAGCAGCTTATCCTTTTCCGAAGCATAAATTATTTAATTCCAATTTGCAAATTAACCCAGAATGCTTCATGACTTTCGGTTTTATTTTGTACGGAAAACAAGAAACGCATTGCTTCAAAATAAGCGAAGCTACCAATTGGCAGCCTCGCTTATTTTAATTTTTAATTTATGGACGCTTTACGGATGAACGGATCCGATAAAATTAAACAGGTTATTATCTAATATCGCTTGGTCAAGAATGTCAACAAATCCATCTCCCGATAGATCTGAAATGACATAACCAGATGTGAAGTTAAACACATCATTATCCACAAAACTTTGATCCAAGATGTCAATAAATTCATCTTGTGGAATTAGGTCGCCACTATAAAACGCAAAGACCCCTTGATCCACTTGAATTTGATTCGAACCATAAGCTTGAGACGCCGCAGTACTAAAAACATAATTAGTAAGTGGTAATAGTGTGACTGGTAAATCAGTCCATGTTTGAACAAAGTTTCGTCCTCTAACTACAATATAATAGGCGTTTCCATTTACTAATGCGGAGAAGTTCGCGGATGCGGTACCATTGGTCATTAATACAACCGTATCTGCTTCAACTACTGATGTTGGGCTCATCGGATCCCGTAATTCAACAATAATTGTATCGCATTCATTTGAATTTATCACAAGGAAACTATTGAACAATGGTGATTGCATCAATCCGCCACCAAAATAAAATCCTTCCACAAACAATCCTAGATTCACCGTTACACCGCCACTGCATGTGATGGTGTTGACTACAATTGGAAGTGTATTTACTACACATCCCTGTTGATCTGTGATACTAACCTGATAATTCCCTGATGTAGTAGCATAAATGGAAGAATTTGTTTCTCCTCCCGGGGTCCATACATAGGTATAGGGTTCTCCGGTTGCAACTCTAACGGGAGCATTCAATGTTGTGCCTGTAAACTGATTCGACACCGTATTGACAACTGTACTTCCAGAAGATTCATTCATTTTATAATACGCCAACAATCCGACCGTGTCAATCACCATATTTGAGAATCTATTTCTATGAATTTGGTTTTGCGAACGGGCAACATTCCATATTCTCACTTCATCTATTTGTCCATTAAAATAATTTGGTGCTTCAAAGAAGTTTGGTTTCCCAATTGCAAAGGTCCCTATGTTCGCTGTATTGTTAACTACATAATTACTTATTATCGTTCTATCGATTCCATCAATATAAATTCTTCCAAAGCCTCCACTACTTGCAGCAGGCTTTGATACAGCAATGTGATGCCAATTTCCATCGTTCACTGAATCTGCACCAACGATAAAATCATTAGAATATCCTACGAAAGATGGTCTACCAAATTCATCAATATAAAACACTCTTTCGCCAATCTCCCACGCTCCATTATTATCATTTGCAACCACAACTCCTTCACTAATCCCTGTTGTTTTCACCCAAGCTTCAATAGTAAAACTTCCATCATCAAGATTAGTTACATCTGCACCAAGATCGATCCATTGATCCACCCCATTAAACTGCATGGCTGTTTCAAATCCAATGATAAGTTTTAAAGAATCCCCTTGACAAATAGTGGTAGCGCCTTCAGCTAAAATACTTGCATCAAATGCTGATTTTATCTCTGCTATTTCAGTAGAAGAGCAACCCGCCATATTTGTAACCGTTACTGTGTATAATCCGACGGTGAGATTTTCTATAGAAGAGGAGGTTGCGCCGGTGTTCCATGAATAAGTAAATGAATCGGTAGCTGCAGTTACTAGTTGTGTCTGACTCAACCAATCTTTTATGGTTAAACCATCAACATCACTAACCATTACAACTGGAATGGTATCTATAAACAAATTCGCTGCGCCCATCGTAAAAGGAGGTCCTGGTACATTATTTACAATGATCACACCTACCGCCCCTGCTTCTTGAGCGCGATAAACTTTTTGTTCAAAGGTACAAGAACCACGATCTATAAGCGCAATTTTTCCTGATAAACTACCTAGTGGGAACGATGCGCATCCATTATACAAAGAGGAGTCATTTACAATATAAACAATTTCTCCATTCATCGGGAAGTTCGAAATATGAGGACCAAATACTGCTTGCGTTATTTGAAATTCTGTGGGTACGGGTGAAGTAATTTTTAATACCTCAGGAACATTTTGTACGGTTACATTTGTTGAACCATCATTATTAGAAACACAAACATTGTTAGAAGAAATTTGTAAACTTGGATTTGTATTTTGAATTATTATAAAATTACTCGAAACACAACCACTGCCATTTGTTACGAATAAATTATAAAATGTTGGTTGAGAAGCGTAAATGGCAGGGACTGTATCGCCGGTAGACCATAAGTAGCTATAGGGTAAATCGGGGGTAATACCAATGCTTACTGCATCTAGCTCATTCCAACCAGGAACAGCAGTATTATTCATTGCTATTCTAACTTCTGAAACAAAAAATCCTGTAGTTGGGAAAGTGATATGAAGAATTCTTGAAACCGGTGTAATTGGGTAAGCAGTATGGGTATACACCACTTCGAAAATCCCCGTATTAGGATTCTTTACATAAACGGTATCAACTGCTCCTGGAGTAAACGTTTCGTATATGTCGATAAAGTTAACTGGTGCAAAATCATCGAATCGAATTTCAATAAATTCTCTTGTTCCCGTTGTAGTTAACGGAGCCCAAGCTTGGCCAATATCTCCATAGTTAGGATATACATCCGGTACCCCTAAAATCATATCAGCACTATAAGCGGTGGGGCTATATTCAGAACTAAAATTTAATACTTCTACTGCATACCGCTCACCGGGAATTGTGGCGGTAAGCAATACGGAATCCGGCGTACAGAATGCGGTGGGTCCATTTGCGGTAATCGTTATCGGGAAAACAAAATCACCTTCATCCACAAGGCCATTGCAATTTTCATCAATTCCATTATTGCAAATCTCGGTTGCTGCTGGATGGATGCTCAAGTCGCCATCATTACAATCTGAATTATTTGCAACATATCCAGGAGGAACAATCGAAGTACAATAAGTAAGCGAATTACTTCCACCATAACCATCACCATCTGCATCCATAAAATAATAAACAGGTTGATGAATGAGTGGATCGGCATCATTACAGTCGGTGTTTACGCTTGAATAACCCAGAGGGGCTACTACGGCACAAATATAAACTCCATTGCCAACGCCATAACCATCTTGATCCGCATCTACATAAAATAAGGCAAGCGTTTGAACTGTACTATCAATATCATTGCAATCCATATTATTGAGAGAAAATCCTGCAGGCGGGGTTGACTCGCACAAAAACAATTGTGCTCCTGTACCGTACCCATCCTGATCATAATCGGCATAGTATACTTGGGGGATATGCACATTTGCATCGCCATCATTACAATCATCATTATTGATTACATATCCAAGAGGGCTACACAAACCTAGCACCGAATCGAGTTTACTTCCATATGAATCGCCATCGGCATCGAGATACCAAGTACGACTAACGCCTGTTAACCAATTGGAATTGCTTCCTGATAAGTTGAAGTTGTTGAGGGTTCCATGTAATAACTTTCCACTCCAATCTAAAACTCTATTCGCTGCGTTATTATTTGATCCTGAAATTCCTTGATCGAAATTATAATTAACTAATAAACCAATGGCGCTTGTCGGGATAGTAACATTCATCCTTTGAAAAATTTGAGACTGTGTACTTCCACTATTCCAAATTCTAAACTCATCTATTCTGCCTACATAATTTCTTGTAGTTGCGCCGTCCCATCCACCAATCCTTCCTGCCTCATTCACAACATTATTTGCAATGCTATAAGTATACGTACCGGCATTCGTGCCATTTAAATAACAAACAACATTTTTAGCGGTTGCGTTATATACTACTGAAATATGCGTCCAAACATTATCAGGAACATTCGTTAAGTTTATATCATAAGGAATATTTCCAGCAATAGAAAGCACCACATTATTATTCACCAAATTCAATTGAATATCTCCTGTAGTAAATCCATTCGTAGAATAAAGTGATTTGATTCCGCTTGAAACTTCCTTATAAATCCAAGACTCGATCGTTATTTGTGGGTTGCTAATTCCTGGTGCCGGAACCGCTACATAATCATCTATACCATCAAAAGCCAAACTATTATTTTCGTCAGTCTGACCATTACAATTATCATCAACTCCATTACAAATGATTTCATATTTCCCTGGATTTACAATATTATTTGCATCATCACAATCACCATTCACCATGGCATAACCTGCAGGGAAACAGAATCCGGACACTGCTCCACTCGTTGAGCTATAGTATCCATCTTGATCAAGATCAGGATACATGGTTACATTAACCCCTTCGGTCCAATTAGAAGTGTTTCCAGCAAGTGCAATATTTACAAGGGTTCCGTTTCTCCCATTTCCAGTTAAATCGGGTAACAAAGTTAATCCTGTATTCGTGCCATTTGGAAGTCCGCGGTTAAAGTTATAATAAGCAAACAATCCTGGTGTTGATGCGGGTATTTCATGACTCATTGCTTGAACAATATCATTGCTTGAACGAGCTATACTCCAAATTCTGACTTCGTCGATGGTGCCTTCAAAAAATTCATTCAATCCGCTACTAGCTGCATTACCAAGCACCAATTGATTATTAGGCCCGAGTAATAAAGGGGTTCCAGATATTCTCTCGCGCGCTGCTAATACTCCATTTAGATAAATTGAATACTTGGTGGGTTCAACAACATATGCAATATGATACCATTGTCCGGCCACATAATTTAACGGAACATCTGCAGAATTAGTTAGCCATGTTGATCCATTTCCAATATCGCCATGAATAATATTACCCCCGCTAAACTTAAAATCAAAACCATTTGAATTGGGAGAACGCGACCCCATCACACTCATAGAACCTGTTGTCCGATTAGGCTTTGCCCAACACTCTACCGTAAAAGTACCATTCAATGTTGTTGACCCTGTTGAGAGTGTAACTATATCGTTGATGCCGTCAAACCAAAGTCCATTGTTCTCATCTATTAACCCGTTACAATTATCATCAGAGCCATTGCAAACAACCTCATCAACATTTGTCGGTACTACAGTAACGTTAGTGTCATTACAATCTGTATTATTACCTATAAAGATGGATCCATTGCAAAAATTAGTAGAAGTAATACTGGGATTTCCATAAAAATCGCCATCTAAGTCCTGATACAAGGTCGGCAACACTCCAGTTCCTGTTGTGAAATTTGACGTGCTGCTTGAAAGTGCAAAATTTAACAAAGACCCATGGTGTTCTAACCCTGAAACATCAATAAGTGTTGAGAGTCCTGTGTTGGTACCATTACTTACACCTTGATCAAACTTATAATATGCGACCAAATTATTTTGAGGCATCAACAAGCCATTGGTCATTGCTGTTTCAAGTTCTAGTTGTGTACGTGCGACATTCCAAATTCGAACTTCATCCATTGAGCCAACAAAAGGAGAGAGCGCTCCTGGACCTCTTCCTAAACGAAGGTCTTGTGTTGTTTGAATCGCAGTAGAGGAAATCGCTACACTTCTATCAAGGATTCCATTAATATACAGACGGAATGCACTTCCATTATACGTCATTGCAACATGGCTCCATACATTAAGAGGTAAAGAGCTATTACTATTGTATGATTCAAAAGTAACATTGTCGGCTCTTAAAAATGAAAAATGAACAGATGTTGCATTGGGATTCAGAAACAATCCATAATTCCTATTTCCACTAGCACCTTCCTTTAAAACTATTGTTTGGTAAGCTGGTTTAGTAGCTGTTGGCTTCACCCATAACTCCACCGTGAAATTAGCCATGTTCAGTGATGCTCTACCGGGAATAATTACCTCATCATTTGATCCGTCAAAATTTAATGATAAATTCTCATTAATGGTGCCATTACAATTGTCATCCGTCGAATTGCAGTTTATTTCATTCTTTCCAGGATTAATATTCACATTATTATCATTACAATCTCCTCCTGCAACCGCATAGTTGAACGCCACGCAACTGTTTGTTTGCATTCCAGCAGTTACTGCATAATATCCATCTTGATCAAAGTCAGGATAAGAAACAGGAGCATTCCCTGAAACAAAATTAGAAGAAGCGCCCGTTAACGCAAACGAGTTAACTGTGCCATGATTTGCGAAACCAGAAGCGTCAAACAATGTAGTTTCTCCTGCATTCGAACCTCCAGCAACACCTTGATTAAATTTATAATAAGCACTAAGACCTGATTGAGGGAACGAATATCCGCTTTTCATATCCGTTAATATTTGCGCTGCTGTACGTGCTACGTTCCAAATACTCACCTCGTCTACTTTACCGAGTAAATAACCACTTGCCGTTTCGCTTCTTCGCCCGATGGTAACAATTCCAGAAGCGGCTGTAACTGGAGCACCAAAGAAAGGAGTAATAGAAACCAATACACCGTTTTGGTAGAGGTAAAGATTATTACCACTATATACACCTGCTAAGTGCACCCATTGATTAATGGGAAATGCATTGGGGGCATTTACAACATAATTATTCCCATTGCTACTTCTTACAACAAAACTCGCCTTTGTATTTAAAATCTCAAGTGAATATTGATTTACAATCCACTTGTGAATAACAATCTGATTCGTGGCATTTGTAGTGACATTCACCCAAGCTTCAAGGGTAAATGAAGATGGGCTTGGATTTAAATTTGAAGCATGTGGAATACTAATGTAGTCGCTAGTACCATCGAAACTCAAGGAATTGTTTTCATCAATCTGACCATTGCAATTGTCATCTATTCCATTGCAAGAAATCTCAAATGCTAACCCCGCTGAGCCAGGATACACTGTTGCCGCACTATCATTGCAATCCAAGTTATTTCCAATATATAAGTTACCACTAGAACAAAACGAATTGGATGTTACCGTTTGACTACCGTAACCATCGTTATCAAAATCTCTATATAAAGTAGTTACGGTACTCGATCCTGTTGTCCAGTTTGATGATGATCCTGACAATGCGAAGCTGAAGAGAGTTCCTTTATTCGTAGTTGAACTTACATCGGGTAACAATGTTAATCCAGTATTAGCACCATCCGCAATGCCTTGATCAAATTTATAGTATGCAATCATTCCGGATTGGGTAGACGGTAGTCCATTCAACATCGAATTCCGAATTTCAGACTGCGTTCTTGCAATATTCCAAACTCTTATTTCATCTATCTTCCCATTAAAATATTCTTGAACGAAAGGCACGGAGGATCTTCCAATAGTAAAAGTAGTTCCCGTTGTACTAAAAGTTTTTGGAGCGGAAGCATCTAATTCTCCATTCACATATAATTTCAATGTTGTTCCATCAAAAGTAGCTGCAACGTGAGTCCATGTATTCAGTGGAATGGTAGCAACACCGGTTAAGTCATTAAACTGCCCAACATAATATAATTTTCCACTTACCAATAGAATCCCAGCACGTGTATTACTAGTTGTTGTAGAACTCCAGTTAAAGATTGAACCTCCTTGAGTAATGCTTGGGTTAATCCAAGCTTCAATAGTTCGAGGAGTATTTCCTTGAGGAAGTAATGTGTTTACACCTTCTATATAATCGCTATTTCCATCAAATGAAATACTGTTATTTTCATCAATCTGACCATTACAATTATCATCCACTCCATTGCAACTTATTTCATATAGGTTTGATGGATTTGATGTAGCACTAGAGTCATTGCAATCCCCTTCTACGGCTGCATAGCCTGCAGGAATACAAAATCCAAAAAGTGAATCTTGCATGTTAGAATAGTATCCATCGAAATCAGCTTCTAAATACAGTGTTCTTGTTACTCCATTCACCCAATTGGATACCTCCCCATTTAATGCGAAATTAGCAAGGGTTCCATTGCGGCTATTTCCGCTCACATCAACAACTGTTGTTAATCCTGCATTGTTCGTACCTGCGACACCGTTATTGAACTTATAATATAATTGTAAGCCGGTTTGTGGCGATGTCATTTCCTGGCCAAGCCCTTGTAATATTTGTGAAGGAGTTCGAACATTATTCCAAATGCGAATCTCGTCCACCATTCCTGCATAATTATAACCACTTAAAAAGCTTGATACTCCAAGCTGAAACACACCTGACCCAGTATAGTTTGCTGTGGCGCGATCACTTGCTACCAAAACACCATCTCGATAAATAAATCGGTTATCTCCAATTCCCGTTGTTGAATATACACATGACCATAAATGCCATAAAGTATCTGTATAGGCAAGGGGTGTATTTAAATCATTTCCATAAAAAGCAAATGTGAAGACATTGGAATTTCTAAATCCAAGATGCAAACCTACATTCGTAGATCCTGTGCCCTGTGAAATAATAATATCATTGGTGCCAATCGTTTTTCGTTTTGCATATACTTCCACCGTGAACGATGAGTTGGCTAAGGCAATAGCGGAGCCAGTAGTATTCACGACATCGTTTATACCATCAAACGATAGTGAATTGTTTTCATCAATAAGCAATAAATTAAAATTCGAACTGGTAGCATTGTTAAACCCGTCCACCTGAATATAATACTCTTTACCTGGGATCAAACAGACTGGTGCAATGTATGCATTAAAAGGAGAGGTTGTTGTAGAATCATCATTGGCAGCAATTAATGTTGCACCACCACTTAGTAAGGCATTACAATTGGGTGCTGACCACAAAGCAATTTGGCTATCCCAGTTTGGTTGAATAAAATGGATAGAAACCTTTCCTGATGCCGGTGCAGTAAATTTAAACCACACCGTATTGTTTAGTGTTTGGTTCGGGCACCAACTCGCCTGGCTATTACAAGTTACTATTGGGGGAATTACTTCTCCAGTCTCTGCAGTGGCGCCATAATTAGTAAACGGCCCGTTCAATCCTATCACCAGTTGAGCAGCATTACAAACACTATCATAAGTAATGGCAAGTGTTAACGGTATTTCATTACTCGTATATACGCACCCGTTAGTTCCGCCATAAGTCATTTTACAAACGATGTAAGCGGTACCTACTCCTACTAAAAATAAGCTATCATAGGTGCCTCCACTACCAAAATTAGTATAGGGACCTCCGGGTTGTAGTCCCCAACCCCATTGAAAAGTGGCATTGTTCGGGGCATTATTTAACGTAAAATAGGAGTGTATTCCTGAAACGTTTGTCGTAGACATAGAAATTGTTCCTACTGACGGTGGATCATAAACGGTCACGTAAGCTGTATCTGAATTAAAACAATCGCTTTGACCATTGGTAGCTACATAGTAATTACCGGAATTATAAACTACTATGCTTTGGGTAGTCGCTCCATTATTCCATAAATACGTATTTGCATCATTTGCAGTTAATACAATAGAGTCGCCACAGTTTGCAAAAAGAGAGTCGGTCGGAAAAATAGACGCCTTGTTGGTAAATTTCACTGCCCAATAATCTCCTGCTCCATGATTTCCACTTCCAGTTGCATCGCCATCGGTTGAAGTAGAATACCCGCCCATCACATAAGATCCATCTTTTTCCAAATAGAGTGCAGCGGCTTCTTCATCACCTGAACCTCCAGTTAACTGACTCCATAGTAACGTACCATTTGCGTCAATTTTAATCAGCCAAAAATCTGTTCCACCATGATTACTTCCTACATCGCCAGAATTATCTGAAGAGGTATATCCACCTACTAAAAATCCGCCTTCTGGTGTTTGTTCAATTGATTTCGCTAAATCCCAATCGGAACCTCCGTATGTATTTTTCCATAAGATAGATCCTGTTGCATTCAATCGTAAGATCCAAAAATCATAAGCGCCATTATTGCCTACTACGTCACCATTTGTGGACTGTGTATAACCTGCAACAACATAACCACCATCAGGTAGTTGTTTAACAGCAGTCGCTTGGTCCCAATCACTACCACCAAACGATTTACTCCATTGTATGTCTCCTGCTACATTTAATTTCAAAATCCAATAATCAAAATCGCCGTTATATATTGTGTCAACATCACCGTCATAGGACGAGGTATATCCAACAACAATATAACCATGATCCGCAGTTTGTTTTATTGAAGTGGCATAATCGTGATTGCTTCCACCATAAGATTTTTTCCAGTTAACCGTTCCGTTACTATTTAATTTAACGATCCAATAATCTGAGCCTCCGTGATTGCCCGTAACATCACCACCATTTCCTGCAGATGATCCAGCAACAATATAACCACCATCAGCGGTTTGCTCTACTGAAGATGCTGCGTCATACAAAGGACCTCCCAGTACCTTCGACCACTGAATCGTTCCTTGAAAATCGGTTTTTACTACGAAGAAATCCGTTCCCCCATGATTACCGATCACATCATAATTATTCGAGTTCGTATAGCCGACTGCGATAGATCCGCCATCCTTTGTTGGACGCATACACGTAGCTTGTTCGCCATTTGATCCACCGATTGCCTTTTGCCATTGAATATTTTCAAACGTGTCGATGCGTGCTAACCAAAAATCACTGAATCCATGATTTCCGGTGACATCGCCATCAAACGATTCTGTTGTACCTGACAAGAGGTATCCGCCGTCTGGTGTTCTATATAAGTCGTTTTGATAATCGAGTGCCGATCCACCAAATGCTTTTTGCCATTCAATTCTTCCGGGTGCATTTATTCCGGCGGGACCTGAAATTGCCAATGAGTCAAACGAAGTACAACCATTAGCTGCGGTAACGGTTACTTTATATGTCCCAACAATGGATACATCAATAGAAGAGGACGTACTGCCATTCGACCATAAATAAGAGGCGTAACTTGGAGTTACGCTTAGCGTTGCTGACAAACTCTCGCAAAAATCAGTTCCGCTATTAGAAATCACATCGGGATCCACGAAAGGAAGTGCATTCACCTCCACAGTATCTGAAACAAAACAATGATTCGTATTATCAATATTCACATAAAAGTTTCCGGATTGATTTACATGAATACTTTGAGTGGTGGCACCGTTATTCCAAAGAAAAGAATTTCCTGCACTCGCTGTAAGAGTTACTGTTGTTCCGGGATCATCGGTACAAAGAGCAACTACACTATCGGGGGAAATTGTTGCTTTTCCATTTGTTAATTTCGCTATCCAAATATCAGAACTTGATGTGGCTCCATGATGGTCTCCCGCGATGTCTAAGTCATTTGAAAAAGAATGGCCGGAAACTAAATATCCTCCATCGGGAGACTTTTGAATACCAGTTGCAAAATCATTCAAACTACCACCCATTGGTTTTTGCCAAATAAGCGTTCCGTTTACATCTAGCTTCGTGATCCAATAATCATAACCACCATGGCTTCCGATTACATCTCCGCTGTTATTCGAATTTGAATAACCAGCAACGATATAACCTCCATCAAAGGATTGTTGTATGCTTATTGCTTTATCATCTCCTGCGCCTCCTAATGTTTTCTGCCATTCTAGATCACCGGATTTATTAATCTTAATAATCCAATAGTCATAGTTTCCGTGTCCACCAATAACATCACCGTCATTCGAGTTTGAAAAACCTGCAATTACGAAGCCCCCATCAACGGTAGCGATCATTGATTGTGCCTGATCGTCACCTGTTCCACCAAAAGACTTTTGCCATAAAAGTTTTGTAGGAATATTATTTCCAATTCCACCTTCCATCGCAAGTTTAGCAATCCAGAAATCATTATTCGCACCATGATTTCCAATCGTACGATCTCCATTGGTTGAATTAGAATAGCCGGCAACCACTAAATCTTCATCGGGAGTTCGAATCATTGCTTTCGCAACATCATCACCTGACCCACCTAAATACGTATAATTCGCAACGGCTAACTGTGTCGTAAGTTTTAAAATAAAAAAATCTTTCAATCCATTATTATTTGTATAATATATTTTTTTGTCGAACTGCGTCCAATAATTAACAGAAGAGCTCGACGCACCTGCCAAAGCAACGACATTAGATCCAAATCCATTACTAACTCGAGTTGCAGCTAATGCATTACTAAAATCATCACCACCGGCACCATGAGCAAACTCAATTATTTTACTTCCATTTTGATCTAACTCTAATGTCCAATAATCATTTGATCCCAATGGTGGGGAATTTTTACCGCCAGCAGTTACAAGGGAATTCGACCTTCCTGTGATCATGTACGTATAACCTCCAGTATCATTCTTGAATTCAATAATAGAGTTAATAACATCTATAAAAGACCCTCCGAAATTCCTTGTCCAAACAGTATCCCCGGTTGTCGTTAACTTCACCACCCAATAATCATTGCTACCAAGATTTCCGTGTACGTCGCCATCGTTAGAAGTGCTTGTACCTGCGATGAGATAAAATCCATCGTGAGTAATTGTAATTGAATTTGCAGAGTCTGCCGCTGTTCCTCCGATTGACTTCTTCCATTCAATAAGTGGGGGCACATTTGTTTCATAGGCTTTCACCAATCCCATAGCCGTACCAGTACAACCATTCGCTGATGTTACCATTACATTATATAAACCAGCACCTACTTGAATTTGCGAATTCGTTTGTGCTGTTGACCAATAATAGCTATTGTAACCTGTGTTTAATGTTAGCAGTGTTTTCTGATCAGGACAAATTGAATCACCTCCAGAAGAATTAATTTTAGGTTCAACAAATGGTTTGTATTGAACAGCTACAGAATCCGAAGTAAAACAATCGTCCATCCCATCTATTCTCAGCGTATAATAATCTGTTTGCGGTGCTGTAGGTGGAGTAACAATAATACTTTGCGTTGTTTCACCATTGCTCCATAAATAACTTGATGCAGCGCTAGCTGTGAGTGTGATGGGGTTATTTACGGTATCGCAAAGCGGTAAATTTGAAGAGGCTATTATTTGCGGTTGGAATGCGCCTAGTTTAACCATCCAAGTATCATTTGCTCCATGATTCCCGCTAACGTCCCCATTATTCGAGTTGGAATAACCTGTTACCACATACGATCCATCTGATTTCACCAATACCGATGTAGCTACATCTTCTCCCGTGCCACCTAATGTTTTTTGCCAAATCAAGTTTCCATGTGAATTCAATCTCAGAATCCAATAATCGTTTGCGCCATGGTTGCCACTTACGTCTCCATTATTTGAATAGGTTGTTCCAGCAACAATATATCCACCATCGGGAGTTTGTTTCACGGAATTCGCATTTTCGTAGAGAGAGCCGCCATAGGACTTCTGCCATTGCAAATCACCATTCGGATAAAGTTTTACAATCCAGAAGTCGGAGATACCGTTGTTATTCGAAAGATTCCCATCCGAGGAAGTTGCGGAACCAACTAGAATATAACCACCATCCGCTGTTTGCTGTACATCAAAAGCACGTTCGTAACCACTGCCTCCATAAACCTTCTTCCACATCACATTCCCCAACGAATCAGTTTTGACTGCAAAAAATTCCGTGCCTGAAAGGCCGAAATTCGCATCATAGGATTCTCCAACCGCAATTAAACCTCGATCGCCCGTCTCCTGAACAGCATAAAACAACCGTTGATCATTTAAGGAATCCGTTTGAAAATAATATTTTTGCCAAAGGATAGTTCCCACTGAATTTCTCTTCGTAATCTTTGCATTTATTTCATTATCAAAATTACCATACTCTCCCACGGTAACATAATTTCCATCGGATGTTTGTATTCCATCGTAATAAATTTCACTAGCGAATTGTGCAGCATTCCCATTCGTTTTTTGCCATGACACCGATGTTGATCCTGACGGGTCTAATGCTGCTGATGTATCCAGCTTTGCCATCCATCCGTATTGGTACCCGCTGGGCGTGGAACCCACGACGTCTAACGTACTCGAAAGTGAATACCCGCAAAACGCATATCCTCCATCGTTGGTTTTAACAACTGCATTTGCTTCATCGTATTTGTCACCGCCAAAAGTTCTTGTCCACAAAGGAGATCCTTCATCTGTTAATTTGAAAAGCCATACATTCTGAACTAATTTACCTGGATTAACATTAACGTCTCCACTGTTAAATGACCTGGAACCTCCGGCAGAAACTATTCCACCATCAACATCCTCCTTAGCATCGTACGAAAAATCTTCTCCTGCTCCGCCCATACTTTTTTGCCATGCGATATTCGGCGCTACTGTTTCTTCGGGAATTGAAATGGTAATACTATCAATTGAAAAACACCCGCTATCAGAACTAACGGTTACCACATACGTACCAGCAACAGTAGCTGTTAATGTAGGCGACGTTGAGCCATTGGCCCACAAATATGAATTATACATTTGTGTCGTGCTTAACTCAGTAGAAAAATTTTCACGAATGCATGAACTCAATCCGTTTGACGCCGTTAATTGGGGAACATCGCCCTCATCAATTAATAATAAATTAAAATTGTTATTGGTTGTTGCGTTATAACCATCTACTTGTACATAATATGTATTCCCAGCGATCAAACAAATTTTATTGATAAAAGCATTATAAGGTATCCCAGATGAATCATCGTTTGCAGCAATCAGGGTGCGATTAATTGGTGTAAGTAAACTAGCACAAGAGTCGGCCGACCAAATGGCAATTTGACTGTCCCAATCAGGTTCGATAAAATGAAGAGAAATTCGACCCGATGCGGGCGCTACAAATTTAAACCATACCGTATTGCTAATCGTTTGCCCACTACACCAAGTGGATTGTGATTAACATGATCCTCCTGTTGGAATTACTTCTCCTGTTTGAATAGTAGCACCTTGATTTGTAAAAGGGCCATTGAGTCCAACAGACAAAGGCATCGCATTACAAACATTATCGTTTATCACAGTTACAACAGTAGTAGCAGCACTGGAAACACTTGAGCAACCTGAGGGTGCTGTGCAAACGCAACTATAATTTATTGTCCCTGCCGCATTGGCTTGAACAACTAAAATACTATCGTTTGCACTAACAATATTAGACGGTGCTGGACTATCCATAAAATCGAGCGACCACGAAGTAAGAGAACCTACATCTTGACTCGCGTCATCGAGAATAAATAAATTCCAAGATCCATTTACATTTCCAAAGAGAGAATTAAATAACGGGTTAACTTGATTTAAAGTTCCTGGGCCTGGAGCCGGCCATGTTTTAGCAATACCTCCTGTAGTAGGTTTGAAAGAACCAGAAACAATTTGTGTATTCGATAAAAAGGAAGAAGCTGTATCACTAAAAATCAAATTTACATTTGAAATCCCAAAACCAAAAGCCCCTCCTGCATCTGTCATTAATTCTAACGCCTGACCTGTTGGTGATACGAGCACGATGGCTATGTCCGCAGAATAAGCATGTGATAAGCCATTTATTCTCACTGCAGCAAGTTTTGCCGTACTTGATTTACCTGAAACACTAATTGTGGAAGGATATGGACTACTAATCGCATTATCAACAATTGAAATGGCGCCACCGCCAGGTACATTAGAAAGAGTTACATTTTGTTGTTGCCACTGAAAAGTAGATCCCGGAAGAAACCCCGACACTTGATACGTTAAGTCTGTATAGGTAAGTCCAGTGCTGGGCCCTGTAGCTGTAGTTACAGGAATTGGGTTCACCACTACATTAATATTTTGACTACAAAGTCCGCCGCAAGTATCATCAATAAAGACTTTAAAATTATACGTACCTGGAGGAAGGTTCGCGGTGATGGTGCTAGTGTCAGGATATAATCCACCAACGTTGTCGCGCGTCCAAGTATAATGATTCGGATAGCCACCACCGGTATACGTCGCTTTCACAGTAAAATTTTCATTTGCACAGCGTGGATAACTTACAACGAGGGGTGAGCAAGTAATTGGTAAGCCGGATGAAACGGTAATCGGAATAATCGTTTTGCACCCAAAGGGTGTTGTGATGGTATCTCTAAAAACAGTGGTAGAAGTTACATTATTCGCAATGGGATTATAAATAAAACTATTATTTAAACCAGCGATAGGAGACCACGAAATGAGACACAGGAAGTGACTGAGGCACATACGAACCATTATATGTTCCCTAATGATTGTGTTGGAGAAGGTGAATTAGAAACTATCCAATCAGAGGCAAGATTATTGTCTGAAGTAGCACTGCGAATTACGCCTGCCCTTGATGTTGAGTTTAAAATACTTCCAGACCAATCTGAAGAAATCACTTTTGAGCCAGCTGTCCAGACATAACCATTCAATGCAACAACATCAATGATATCTGTTCCTAATCTTAGCAAATGTCCAGTTAATGTGCCCGAATTTAATTGATCATTCGCATTTCCTGTATTAAAATAAAGAAGTGTGTCGTTGTTGACACCTGTCCCCAAACAAAGCACTAAAACTTTTTGAGCGGGCACAATGGTTCCGGGTAAAAAAGTATATGATATGCTAAGAGAGGTGTCCCTCCACAGCTCATAAACCATTCCACTCATATCAAGAGGCAGCTCGCCCCAGTTACTAAATTCCACTAAATCTTGTCCTACGATTTGTGATGGATAGCTTGGTGTATTCCCGAGTCCTGTCCGGAATTGGGTAACTTCAGTGATTTTTAAATTCAAGTAACCATTCACGGTTGCTGTTAATTGTGTACTTGATCCCGCACAAATTGCAGGAGGAAAGGCCGAAACGCTAGAAGTAATCTTAGAATCAACCTGAATGTGAGACTCCGCGATAGAGGAACAGCCTGTAGGAGCAGTAACCACTACAGAATAATCGGTGCTTCTATCTGGGTTCACTCCAATGAATGATGAACTGGCGCCAGTATTCCAAGAAAAAACATTTCCGCCACCAGAAGGCCCTGCTAGTAGGGCTGTACTTTGTCCAGGGCATTTATTTACATTAGCAGGAGTGATGCTTGCCGTAATTATTGGATGAATTGTCAATTCGATCGTGTCTGTTGATGAACTGCTTCCACTCAATGTACAAGTAACAACACAACGAAAATAATGAGAGCCAATAGAAAGAATTGCGGTAGCATATGTTGATTGATTCGGTGCAGAAAGAGAGGTAAAAGGACCCGAAAGAGAAGATGCAATTTGCCAATCGAAACTGATACCCGTGTTACTACTATTTCCGTTGATGGCTAATTCGAAACTTCGTGGTCCACACCCTGAAACCCCATTACTTTGCAAGCTACCGGCAGTGGGTATACCAAAACAAATAGTTGGTGTATATTCATCTGCGCCAATGTCAGGCGAGCTTAATGATCTGAGATCCCCATCAATGTCCTTTAATACAGTAGTAATTGAAATGCCTTGATCATTAACATTAGCCGATGTGCTACTGATGTGCAAATCTGAAGCTGAAAGAAATTCGGGATTTATTGCTATAGAATTATCATCTTGTCCATTTACTGCACTATTCCAATTCACCAAAGTGACATGATCATTCGAACTCGTGCGGCCTACAAATCCATTTCCACTATTGACAACATTAAAATCATTATAATCTGAAACCGATCCTACTCCACCAATTTGCCCATTTAATTCAGTAGAAATACAGTAATGCTTTGCCGCGCCACTTTGATTAGCCGTTGCATTTACGAAAATATTGTTTCGGATATCGTATTTACAAAGTGTAGATGTAGCTTCGAAACAAGAATTAGAGGCGCTAAAAACAAGAGGTTCTATTCGAACGGAATTATTCCAAAATTGATGGAAAGATGCCGAGGCAGAACCGTTTTCTTGAGCATGGATCCCGATGATACGTCGACTCGAGGTCACAGTACTTGAAGAATGTAAACCAAAAATAAAATTATTATAGATTTGTGAAACACTATTTACATTGTTGGATAAATTCACCCTAATCCCTCGTATGATGCCTGCTACACTACTATAATTATTTAAATCGTGTATTGAGTTACTGTAGATGGAAACCAATCCATTTGACAAAGTGGAAGAGCCACTATGATCAATCCATATTCCATCCACTGTCGAAGAACTAGTACCTGTAATATTTCGAATTTCATTCCTATAAATTTTTACTGAATCCTGCGAATTAATTCTAATACCATACGTGGCGAAACTTCCGTTACCAATATCGTTTGCTGAAAGGGAACCGATATTACTCCAGGTGTTCTCGCTTGTTGCGCCAGCTTCAGTTGAAATATCGGGGAATGATGTATTACCATATAAATAAATTCCTGCGCCTGTATTTTGAATGTAATAATTTAAAAATCGATTATAAGAATTTGCACCGTCCGCAGCGGAGGGTATTATTCCTCCAAAACTAGAGTTTGTGGTTTGACAAATTCCAATACTCGGTGCTGAATTCGTTCTATTCAATGTGATGGTGCAATTTTTAATTGTGTTGTGTTGGGCGCCATTTGTTGCAGAAGCGTTTCTCAACAACACACCGAACTCAACACAACTTTGTCCAGGGATGTAATTACCTGAAGAAAGATCGATTCCGTCCCAAGTCACATAATCAGCTCCATTAATGGCTAAGACCGCATCGCCATTTCCATTTACGGAACCACTACTTTCATGACCATAATTACCCGTGCCTGTACTCGTAATACTTGGATTGACACCAATGCCATTTTTTTGAAAAACAATTGGATTCGCAAGACTTCCGCTTCCTGTTATCGGAGGAACTGTTTCAAAATAGGTAGCTCCGGCTGCAACATTAAATGTTACGCCGCCAGAACCAACACCATGTGCATTTAATTGAGCAATGGCTTCTCCAAAAGAATTAAAATTCGCACCTCCGGCAGTATTTATTGTTTTTATTCCAGACAAGGGATTAAGCACTTCGCTTTTAATAAAATATTATCAATTGCAAAACCGGGGGTGGGTGTTCCTATAACTGCATCGCATTTAAAAGAGAAGACTAAAAACATAGTTTTTCCTGCCATTGAAGCGGGAATATTTACATAAGTTTTTTCAAACCCCGGTTGTCCACAAAAAACGACAGGAAGTTGATTCATAACAGATGGAAGGATTCCATTTGTTGGTGCCAACGAATCTAGTGATATACGTAAATAGTCATAGGTCGTGCCTCCCGATGGAGAAACTTCGTCAATCCCCTTCCCATCAAAACTCAAAACAATTGCATTCTGTCCTGCAGGAAAATTTACTTCGGTATAAATGTGGCTAACTGTAGCAGAAGTTATATTGTAACTATTCGTCACACCAGCATCTTCAGAAATATATACAGAGCCCGTTCCTGAAGAAGCAACAGCGGAGCCAACAACCCACTGGTTGGTTGTCGCGTTATTGCTAAATAACCAATTGGTAGAATCTGATAATTCAAAGTCAGAATTAATTAATTGTGTTTGTGCATATAGTGAGCGTGCTGTACTAAAAACCAATAGCACAACAAACAACCAAGCAATACTGAACTTGGCGTTACCTCTTGAAATTCCCCTGTTAAAATTATTCATACATCTCCCCTCATTAATCATTTTAAATTCTATTCTTCATTTAAGGCGTGGTAAAATCAAAGAATACATTTGTTCCCAGCGTTACGGGAATTTTACTCCATGTTTCAATTGCATTTCGATGCTTTACTACTATATAAAAAGCGTTCCCGCTAAACAACGAAGAATGCGCAGTGTTCGCGATTCCATTCGTGTAAAGGATGGAAGGATAAGCAGCGACAATAGAAGTTGGAGAAAAAGGATCACGCAATTCGATAAGCACCGAATCACAAACATTTGGATTTATACTTAACCCCTCATTGTATAATACAGCTTGCATCACGCCATTTCCCAGATAAAAGCCTTCAATAAATACTTTTATGCTAAGAGTTGCTTGGTTAAAGCAATTCTCATCAATTTGTCCATCACAATTGTCATCAATCAGGTTAGCGCAAACCTCACTTGCACCCGGATTCACCAAGCTATCTGTATCATTACAATCGCCGGCCACAATAACGTAGTTGGCTCCAGGAGAAAAAGCAGATATTATTGACGCGGATGAATTACCATAGCTATCGGAATCGTTATCTAAATACCATGTTATACACGTTTCATCAATGAGTCCATTGCAGTTATCATCCAAAGCGTTATTGCAGATATCAATTACTCCTGGATTAATATTAATATTTGCATCGTTACAATCTCCCATGATAAGAGAATATCCCATGGGTTGTGATGAGGCAACAATACTTGAGTCCGTATTTCCATACCCATCACCATCCTGATCTTTAAACCATGTATGCATTCCGGAAAAACCAATTGTTGCAAGAACTTCAGCCGGACACTTATTCGTCGTATCAATCAAAGTAATTGTATATGTTCCAGATGGCATATTACTAATTACATTTCCGCTTATCGTTCCATGATTCGCAACTACGCCAACTGCATCGACTTGATTTGCGCCTAAAACATCTCCCGAGTTCAAAGCAATACGCACTGCATCTACTGGAAATGGAAGTGTGTCTCTATGAGATATAATTACTGAATGCGGTGTAATTGTATCTGGCAGCGGACGTATTGAATCATTATATATAATAGACCATTGTTGATTAGATGCGTTACGAACATAGAAAGTATCTATGGCACCAGAATTAAATGTTTCGTAAGCTAAAACTCCAGCTATATCTACGTGTGGAGAAAATCCTAGCTCAACAAATTCTCTTGAATTATCTGGATTAAAACTAGACCATGCTTTTGTTGAATCTCCATATGCAGGATAAACGTCTGGCGCGCCCAACATGTCGAGTGTACTGTTTGTATTTAATGCAGCTCCCAATTGAGAACTAAAACTTAAAATTGAATCTGCCCATTTTAAGGGTTGAATCAATTGATACGCGCCATTACCTCCAGAAATATTTAAATTGATCACTCCATTAAAATTGGACCCGGACGCATCTGTTATGCTTCCAACAGCTATGGATAATGGATTTCCTTCATCCACTAATCCATCACAATCATCGTCGATTGAATTGCAAATAAACTCTGCTTCAGCAGGGCTTACTAAAGAATCCTTATCATCGCAATCTAGTGAATTTAATACGCCACAGGCAACAATCTCAGAAGAGCCATATCCATCATTGTCATTGTCAAAATACATAATTAAAGCATCGTCACAATCGTCATCATTACGAACAAAGCCCGCAATTGAACCTAACGAACATACGGTTTGAATAGAATCGATACTTCCAAAACCATCTCCATCTGCATCAATGTAAAAACTAATAAGAACGCTCACTGTACTGTCGTTATCATTACAATCTGAGCCATCAATTACTCCACAAGGAATAGGAGATCCACTTCCGACTCCATCTCCATCCAAATCAATGTACATTAATGACTGGTCATCACAATCTAACGTGTCAGCAGAATAGCCAACAGGAGGACTCAACAAACAAGATCTCAGATAAACCGTCGAGCCAAATCCATCGCCATCATTGTCTTCATAGTAAATATAAAATGAAAAGAGACTATCATTATCATTACAATCCGAGCCATCAAAAATTCCGCAAGCACTTGGCAGAATAGCACCATAGCCATCATTGTCATTATCTGCGTGCAAAATTGAGAAGTCGTTGCAATCATCATTATTGGATGCATAGCCAACGGGGGTATTTCCATCACACGAGATCAATAATCCTCCAGAACCAAATCCATCGCCATCTAAGTCGACATAATACATATAAACCGTTATCGCATTATTATTATCATCACAATCATAATTATTGACGACACCACACCCTGCTAATGTTGTTGACCCGAAAGTGTCATTGTCATTATCTACATACTGCAACTCATTATCATTACAATCGTCGTCGTTGGAAACATAACCACTAGGAATCGTAGAGGAGCAAGAAGAGACAAAAGGAAAAGCACCAAAACCATCGCCATCTACATCAGAATAGAAATAAAACGAAATGTGAATGGATGCATTTCCATCATCACAATCGGTGCTATCCGTTAAATAACCTAGAGGCGGAATCAATGAACAAAATGAAATCACATTGTTTCTATCTCCATAGCCGTCTTCATCAACATCAGCAAAATAGATTTGAGATAAATTTAATGTTGCCGAGCTATCATCACAATCAAGGAAGTCAGAAAGATATCCAGTAGGAGGAACAGCGGTACAAACAATAGTATCATTATTTATGTCACCATAGCCATCCAAATCATAGTCTCGATAAAATGTAAATGAATGCAATATAGAGGCGTTGCTATCATCACAATCCAAATCATTATCAATATATCCCACAGGTATAACATTTGAACAAACGGTAGTATCAACAAGAGGATTTCCCAAGCCATCACCATCGGCATCGATATAATACACAGAGAACTCTTGAAGAGAACTATCATTGTCATTACAATCAATATTACTATAAACACCACAAGCCACAAGAGTAAGTGATCCCAAGCCGTCATTATCTGCATCCAAATACGAATACAAATAATCATTACAATCGGTACTGTCGGATAAATATCCTAGCGGAGGAGTATTTGAGCAAGAATAGATTCTTCCTGCGCTATCCGAACTTCCAAATCCATCGTTATCCCGATCCAGGTGATATAGCTGAGGCGTGTTTATTAAATTATCGTTATCATCACAATCAGAATTAAAAACAGAGTAGCCCGGCAAAGGAGTGGCGCTACACGTATAAACAATGGGGCCAGCACCATATCCATCAAAATCCGCATCGGCATAATAAATAAATTGCACATGTGCGGAAGCGTTAGTATCGTCACAGTCGTCATGATTTAATACATATCCTGCTGGAACAATACAACTCACTATACTATCGTAGGGATTTCCATAAGTGTCATTGTCAACATCGGCATAATATACCATGGAAACTCCTGAACCAATAGAAAGAATAGCTTCTGCGCGACAACCATTCGCAGCAGAAATACTAATTGTATTTTGACCTGCCGCTAAACCAATCACCGTGTTTCCGATAATAGAGCCTTGACTACCTATTATGGCTACTGCATCAATTTCATTCCAATCAGGTATAGCCGGGGAATTAATGGCGATGCGTACAGCGTCAATAGAGTTAGAATAACTCACAGGAATTGAAAGAATACTAGAAGAATTACCAATAGAAAGTGTTGTAGATAAATACACAGGAATCCAAGTTCCTAATTGTGCATCTCGAACATAAACCGAATCAATCGCTCCAGGTGCATAGGTTTCATAAATAAGAATAGTATTAACAACACGACTTCCATCAAATCCTAATTCCAAAAATTCTCGTTGTCCATCTTGCGTACTACTCGCCCAAGCGCTCGGAATGTCTCCATACGCTGGATAAGTGTTAGGCGCTCCTAATACATCGTGTTGACTCCATCCATTTGAAAAGGTTGAATACTGTGAACTAACACTAATTACCGATGAAGCCCAAGCGGTATCAATAGAAATTTGGAATGGTCCCACTCCGTTTGTTAATTGCAGCTCGGCACTTCCATTATCAATTCCTCCACAAGCATCGGAAGAAGATAAAATTGATAATGCAAAGTTATTGCCTTCATCAATTTGTGCATTGCAATTGTCATCAATAAAATTACAAAGCGCTTCTGCGGCTCCTGGGTATATATTTATATCGTTATCATTACAATCATCATTCGA
>JADJPB010000006.1 GCA_016713445.1 Bacteroidota bacterium
AATCTTTGAACGAATAATATCAATTATTTTCTTCATCATTATTCTACTGGCATATTCTTTCTACGATTCATTCCAAAATCCAAAATTTTATCAATAAATTCATACGGTTTATAATGAGATATGGCTGCTTGATGAAAGATACAAGTAGCTGGAGTCATTCCTGGCAAAGAATTAACTTCAATGAATATCACTTCAACTTTTTCCGGAGAGAATATCCGAACAAACGCATCAATCCTTGAATAGCCTTCAATATTCAACAACATAGCAGCGCGTTCAAATTCTTTCTTTACTTGTGAAGAAATCTTTTTGTTGTCTTCAACGGAACTACTATATCGAGCTGGCGTAATATTCTGACCTTGGCCTGCCAGAAACTTCTCTTCCAGCGAAAGGATATCGCCTTCTGACAATGCTTCTGAGGCTTCAAACACTTCATACACCAACTTTCCGCTTTCGTCAAAGGAGGTCAGCATACCTCCCGTGATCTCAATAAATTTCACAGCTCCATTTGCTTTGATCAAGTCTTCAAACAAAATATACTGCTTCATCGGAAATTCCTCTTTTGGTTTTACGCCTAATATTTTCGCTTGCTGCTCATCTATTTCAGGAGTGCTTCTGAACGTTAATCGAACGTAGGCTTCCAGTTCATCCTTTGATTTTATCAACTTCACTGCCGAACTGCAACCATCATCGGCGGGCTTGGCTATGAATGGAAACGTAAATTTTTCTTGGATGGTATTTAGAAATTTTGCTGGATCGGTTAACCAGTCAAATTCTTGCGCCAAGAAATGAGCAGCTACATGAAATCCGTTAGCAGCTAATAATTCATTTGTCTTATATTTATCAATGGTAATTTGAGAAGAAGCAGGACCCGAACCATTATAAGGCAATCCAATTTTTTCCAATTCTTTCTGAAGGGAACCATCCTCCCCGGGTCTACCGTGCAAGGCAATAAACACAACATCTGATCGTTTTGCCAGTTCGTTAAATGAAATCTTCTCCGGAGCTTTTAAATTTTGCGAACTCGCAAAGCGCTTAGTGATCTCTTCACAAGATTTAATAATCAACTTTATCACAGGATGAATCTCAAAATGTTTAATTTTTTCCTGAATATCATCTGCATTATCCTTCAATAAGACATTTATAGGAACCGTATACATCTCATAAGCATTGGCACTACCTGTTAGAAATACGGGCAACACTTCATACTTTTCACTGGACGCTAGTTTCTCATAAATATTTCTTCCACTTTCGACAGAGATATGTCTTTCGGTAGAATATCCACCCAAGATAACGGCAGCGCGTATACGACTTTCACCTTCCTTCTTTTCTCCATCAATGAGTTTATCCAATCGAACAAGCAATTGATTCAACTTTCCATATTGGCGTGTATCGGTAATTCTATTCTTGAGCGAAGTGTAGATGATATACGTGATAAACTGAGAAGGATTCATCCCTATCTCAGCTGCTTGATGAAAGAAAAAAGAACTGGGCATCATTCCGGATGTTGTATTCGGATCATTCAAAATAATTTTCCCATCACTTTTAATAAATCCATCGATGCGTGCATATACATTAAAATGTAAATCCGTAAACAACTTTTCGCATGCCGACCGAATCGATTGAATAGCATCATCTGGTAGTTGGATCGGCGTAATCTTTCGAGAAAGTCCTGGAAGGTACTTTGAACGGTAATCAAATAATTCCTTTCCCTTTCTAATTTCTGTGGGGGGCAAAGCAACAGGCTCCCCCCTTTCATTTTCCAAAACAATACATGAAAATTCTTTTCCTTCGATAAATGATTCAACAATCACTGTACTTTCACCATCCCTAGCGTATAGGGTAAGTTCGATTTCATTTTCAGCAAACAAATCCATCAACACCGACAACAATTCTTCCGGATGATAAAACATGCGATTACCGATCATCAAAGGAAGTCCAATTCCTTCTCTGATGTCGCACAATTCGCGTACATAATTCACCTTCGATTTAAAATCGAGTGCATCCCAAAATTTCTTAGTTAGCGTTCGAATAAAAAATGCTTTATCAAGACTTGCAGAAAAAACATCAAATGCTTCTGTTTGTAACACACTTATACCAATAGAAGATCCTTGATTAGCAGCTTTAACGACACTTGGAATTCCGGTTACTGATTTTACTTTTTCAAAAAGTTCCATGCGATTTCCTGCAATCCACTCCTGGCGTTGTATGGTAACAAAATTAGGCATGTCAAAACCTGCATTCTTCATCAATTGTTTTTGAATCGCCTTATTCATTCCAATCGTTGACGAGAGAATACCGGATCCGGTATATGGAATTCGGAGGTATTCCAACAATCCTTGGATACGACCATATTCACCATCTGAACCATGCAAACACAAAAACGCTAGATCCATCATAGAAGAAAGTGCAGAAGGTTCGATGCGTGAACCCATCTTATGAATCAACTTCCCTTGTTCTTGACGATCTAACTCACCTAGACTTTCTGCATACACCTGAAACTCATGCACTGAATTGGGCAATCCATCAGCAGGTGGGTAAAAATCACGAATACTACCTTTATAGATAAACTCCCAAGTAAGCAGAACAAAATTTCCGAAGCTATCTACAAAAACAGGGATCGGTTCAAAGATCGATTTATTTAAATTATCATAAACTGTACGTCCTCCGGCAAAAGAAACTTCCCTTTCTCGGGAATTTCCTCCGAAGATAACACCAATGCGCATTTTTTCCATGAATGGCAAAGTTAATGAATTCAGGGTGCTCCACCTATGAAAACCCAGTAGATTTCAAACCTCGAATGTTAACATGTTCGTCATAAAATAAAACCTATGATAAGCGGTTAGACTCAAAAAATCCCTTCAACTTTTGCAATGCTTTCGCTCTATGACTCATCGTATTTTTAGCATTTTCATCCATCTCTGCAAAAGTCAATAACTGACCATCCGGAATGAAAATCGGGTCGTAACCAAAACCATTATTTCCTCTTTTCTCCTCTGAAATCACCCCAAAAATTCGACCTTCAAATTGATAACATTCGCCCTGGTAAATCAGTGCCAATATTGTCACAAAAGATGCTCTTCTATTCTCCGTTTCTTTCAACTCCGAGAGCACCAAATCCATGTTACGTTCAGCAGAAATTGGGAAGCCACTATAAAACGCAGAATCTACTCCGGGTCGCCCATTCAAATTCTCAATCTCCAAGCCACTGTCATCTGCAAGGCACTCAATTCCAGTTGATTCCCATACAAACATTGCTTTTTGAACTGCATTTCCTTTGATAGTTCCCTTAGTTTCAGGTAGTTCAGCTGTGACTCCGGCATCCTTTAAACTCTTCAAATCGAAACTTTTCGGGAGGATTTTACGTATTTCAAGTACTTTATACGGGTTATTAGTAGCCAGTACTAAACTTATCTTATGCATACTCTTATCTTTGAACAAATAACAAGCACTAAAATGAGGAATTTCACTACAATCATTTGGGGACTCATCCTGATTTTCTCAACAACGCAAGGCTATAGTCAATGTCCTCCAAATAATTTTACGATAAGTGATACTGTTTGTCCTACCCAGTCACTCATAATTGACAATAGTCTTTCATCTGCAACCGCATTCAACTGGGATTTTTGTACCGGGGATTTAGATTCGTTGCCAACAGCAGTAGCATTACCGCTCATTGGTGGAACATTAAGTTATCCAATGAATATGAAGATGATGGAGGTAGATGGTAATCATTACGGATTTATTGTGAATTCCTTCGGAGGTAATTATATCACCCGTTATGATTTTGGAAATTCACCTGCCAATGCACCTACAGCAACCAACTTAAACAGTGACCCTTACTAGGCAACAACACTACAGGAATTGACATTGTGAAAGAAGGTAGCAAATGGTACATGTTTATCACCGCATCGACAACCAATGCTTTATTAAGATATGAGATGGACTCCATCACACAAATTAATCCTCCTTTAGTTAATTTAAATATTTCCGGATTGGCTGGACCCAACTCCATCAAAATAATTGATGATTACGCTTTCATTTCCAACAATTCATCAGCAGAAATTACTCGATTAAGTTTTGGCGGAAGTTATACCAATGCACCTGTTGCAATTGCTCCAATACCTACAGGAGTATTTAACAATTTCGGAATTGATGTTGCTTATGATTGTGTAAGCAACAAATACATTGGATACACCACATCGTCAGCGTTTGGTTTACTTTCAAAAATTGATTTCGGCACTTCTTTGAGCAACACACCTTCAGTTTCCACCGCTGCGAATTCTATTTGGACGTCTCTTGGCCTTCAGCTAGTACAAGAAGAAGGAAACTGGCATATATTTCTAGTGACCGAAAACAACAACTTCTACCACTATAAAGTTGGGAGTTCATTAGACCAACCCTTAACGTTAGATTACACGACTGCCTTCGGAGGCATAATGAACAATCCACAAAACATACAAATGACCAAAATAGGTTCAGACTGGATTGGTATAATTCCCAATAGACTTTTGTTTTCTATTGTAAGAATTCAATTTCCTCAAGGATGCAGTGGAACGGCAAATGCTTACTCGACACAATCACCTGCAGGAATTTCGTTTTCTCCGACACAACTTGGATACAACACATTTGAATTAAAAGAAACCCATGCGAATGGAAGCATACAATACTTTTTAGACTCAGTGTTGGTGCAACTATCTCCGCCGGAAGCGAATTTCAGTATGAGTAGTGGTTGTATAAATAGTCCTGTTACTTTTACAGATTTAAGTACAATTTGCTATGGCACTATCACCGGTTGGCAATGGGATTTTGGAGACGGAAATTCATCTTCTCTTTCATCACCTTCTCACAACTATGCTTCAACAGGAACTTTTGCAACAACCTTAAAGGTATATAGTTCAAATGGAGACAGTGCCAGCGTACAACAAAACGTTACTATTCACGAAACACCTGTAGCTTGGTTTACAAGACAAGACAGTGCTTGTGTTGGTAGCGATGTTATTCTTACGGATTCAAGTACAAGCAATGACGGTATTCTTCAACAATGGGATTGGGAATTTGGAGACGGTGATGGCGGGAGTGGAAATACAATTTCTCATTCTTACTTAAATGCCGGAATTTATTCCATTGAGTTAATTTCCACAACCGTATTTGGATGTTCAGACACGGCAGTACGAACGATAAATATAAATCCAGGTCCAATATCCGATTTTCAAATCTTCAATACATGTGCTGGAGAAACTGCTCAGTTCTTAAATACAACAACAGCAGCCGGTACCAGCATACTTTCTACATCATGGGATTTTGGAGATGGTAACAACAGCTCACAAACCAATCCAACCAATTCCTTTTCAACGATTGCAAACACCTACAACATTATATTGATTTCTGCAGCCATTAATGGATGTTCCGATACCTTAACCAGAGCAGTAAGAATAGCGAATCAACCTTTGCCCTGGTTCACAATGAATACTGACACCGCTTGTACATTTGCAAGCATTCAGCTTACAGATAGTTCAATTGCTGGAGCTGGTGATACCATCAACAAAAGACTTTGGGATTTTGGAGATGGGTCAGTAGATAGTACAACACTAAACCCCAACCATATTTATACAACTCCTGGCACTTACACAATAAGACTAACGGTTCAAAGTCCTGAAAACTGCGACTCTAGTATCACAAGAACATTACTCATTATTGAAAGTCCAATTGCGCTGTTTACGGTCAACAATGTTTGCGCAGGGGAAACTTCCAACTTCATGGACTTGTCGACAGCACCGGCTGGGTCAATTATCACCGAATGGACATGGGCATTTGGAGACACCAATACATCAGCCTTTTCATCGCCAACACATATGTATGCTGATACTGGATACTTTAATGTATCTTTAATCGTAAAGAGTGATATTGGATGTTATGATACCGTAACTTCCAATACACAAGTTTACTCCTTACCCAACTCTTGGTTCACATTTGATTTGGCATGTACTGGAACGCCAGTTCAATTTACAGACAGCAGTTCAATAACAGGAAGCACTCTTAACAATTGGAATTGGTCATTTGGAATACCTGGATCCACAAGTGCATTACAACATCCAACCTACATCTACAACGATGCATTAGCATTTCCCGTAACATTAATAGTTACTTCTTCACAGGGTTGTTCAGACACTACTACACGTATTGCTTTAATCAATCAATCGCCCGAATTTACATTTAGTTCACCGGACCACTGCTTTGGTTTCAACAATCAATTTGCAGCAACTCCATCTCCAGGGTCAACAAGCAGTTATTCTTATTTATGGAATTTCGGAGACAGTACAGCATCTTTTTTACCACAACCAACGCATACATTTGGCAACCAAGGATTGTATTCAGTCTCATTACTTGTGACCGACATAAACAATGGATGTATTTCAGAATTATTTGATAGTTTAACTGTATATGGCTTACCATCTGCAGGATTCACCAACTCTAACACATGCATTGGATCGGTTGTTATTTTTCAGGATACAAGCACTTCTCTTCATGGAAATATAATTAATTGGAATTGGACCTTAGGAAATTCAGGCAATTCAATTTTACAGAATCCAGCTATAATTTTTAACAATAGCGGAACACAAAATATAAAACTCGTTGTTACATCATCTTTCGGTTGCAGCGACTCTTCCACCAAGGTCATCACTATTCATGACTTACCTATTGTTTCCATTGATGCTTCGCCAAATTACGGAGCACCTCCATTAAGTGTACAATTCATCAACAACTCTGACCCCGGAACCTATGATTGGAATTTTGGTGATGGAACTCCAAATTCATCAGCGCAAGCTCCGGCACATATCTTTAATGATACTGGACTTTACCAAACGAATCTAACCGTATTCAATCAAAACGGATGCGAAGACACTAGAAGTCTAAATATCTACGTACAAATTCCAAGACGCGATCTAAGCATTAACGGTGTATCCTTTCTCAAAATAAATAATAAGTGGGTAATGAAAGCTATTGTTGCAAATTTAGGAAATGAAGATGCCAGTGAGTTTGAATTAAAAGGAAATTTAAGTGGTGAAAATGTTTTTTACAACACTTTTAAATATGACACATTAAAATCAGGTAACATCAAAGAGTACACATTCAACACATCTTTGCAAGCAGGCACTGCTATTCCTCCATTCTTTTGTGCTGAAGTAATTAGTGTAAACGGACAACAAGATATGAATCCCTCGAACGATCGCTTTTGTCGGAGCAGTTCAACTTCATTCGAGATATTCAATGTTTATCCGAACCCATTTAACGATCAAATTTACATGGGTGTAAATATGCTTCGCAAAGAAGATATCCTCATCTCATTAGTAAATATGAATGGTAGTATTGTTTTTGAAAACAAAAGCTATACACTTGATGTAGGTTTAAACACCTTATCTATTCCGTTAGGTCAACTTGCCAGTGCTGTGTACGTATTAAAAGTAAGCTATCAGGACTCCAACCAATATTTCAGGATTGTTCGCGATTAATAAACCATCGATTAAAAAGGTTTAAAACAAAATATTTTAAAACAACCAGTGTGCGTTTTTCAAAAATACACAACGGATACGTACGAAAAGCTTTAAATAAATAGTGAATACTTCTTTTTATTTGATTGTCCAACATCAAGTGAAGTGAGTTATAGGTATCGGAATAAGCATCCATTTTATTCCAATACATACCAAACTTCTTACTCACTTCAGCATCTTTGAAAGAGTATTTCATTGCCAGCATTTTTCTGCGAATGAGTTTACCCTCTTCAATTTTAACTACACTTCTTTCATCGTGCAAAACTAAACATGCACAAACTCTGGGATCTCTTTTTAAGCCAAAATTCACTGCTAAGCGAATCCACAACTCCCAGTCTTCTGATCCCGATAAATTTCGATCTTCATTAAAAGGAAACAACAAAGCTTCTTGACGGCGGACAAAAACGCCAAGGCAACTCAATGGATTTCCTTTTAACAAGAAATAAATATCGCTACCATCATACTTATGTACAAAACCAATACTTTCTTTACCAAAACTACGAACTTCGTAACCTAGGTGAAAAAAAACAATGTTTTCTTGATCATTTAAATTTTTAGCTGCAGTACTTAAATAATGCGGATATAGAAGATCGTCTGAATCTAAAAAAGTAACATAGTCTCCCTCTGCAATTCTCACTCCTGCATTTCGTGCAGCACCCCTTTCGGAGTTCTCAATCCGAAGGTATCGAATTCGCGGATCTGTAATGGTTGAAACCACTTCAGGTGTCGTATCCGTGCTTCCATCATCCACTATAATTACTTCAAAATTGGAATATCGTTGCTCTAATGCCGACTTAACCGCCAATAAAATAAATTCAACTCGGTTGTAAGTTGGAATTATGATAGAAAATTTAAGATTACGATTCATACATTTTATAAAGTGCGTTCATCATTACTTCTACTTTAAACCTTGACTCTACCACCTTTCCACCTTCTGATTTAAGACTATTCCTCAACTTTTCATCCTCCAGCAACCGTGAAATACCCTCAAAAATAGAGTCACTATTCTTAAAGGGGACTACAACAGCATTCTTCTCATGTTCAATAAACTCACGTGCTATGCCCGATAATGTAAATACTGAAGGTACACCAGCTGCAAGGGCTTCCACATAGGTTTGTCCAAATGCTTCAGCTTCTGCATCGATCGGAGTATGTACAAATATATTGAAGAGTTGATACAAAATGGAAATATCCTTCTCAAAACATATTGTAAGGTAGCTGTTCGAGGGAAGAACTTTCAGCTGAGAATTCAATTGCTGGGAATAATCACCGTTTGCATTGGCAAGAATCAAGAAAGCATTCGGGTAATTCCTCAACAATTTCTCAAATGCGGGAATTATATATTGAATACCCTTCCATTCTGTGAAACGGGAGATCACACCGATGACAGGACACCGATCATCGACATTATACCGAGCTTTCATTGCCTTGATCAAAGATTGATCGGGATGAGTAAAAGATTCGAGTTCAAACCCATGATTCACCAAATAAATTTTATCCTTCTTCACTTGCTCTTTCTATTAAAACCGAAGTCACATTTTCAGAAATTGAGGCTATGTGCGTTGAAAATTTATTAACTAAACGATCAAATTTTACCATTTTAGGTGCATAGTCAAAATGATAGGTTGAATGATGTCGGGTATATATTCTCTTAGGAACACCCATCAGAAAGGCAGCAGTCATGCCTATTAAATTTGCTTCGAACAAATGGCAATGAACAATTGCAGGGTGGATTTTTCGAATTAACTTTATCAAATTCCATAAAGCCATCGGATAATTTCTTTTTGATTTAGAAAAAATAAAAAACACATTCCGTTCCCTTTGCACAAATAAATCATACAACTCTGGTCGGGTCGTATTAATAAAAACATAAGACACTTCATATTTGGAATGATCCAAGTATTTATCTAACCAATCAAAACCGAGAGAATAGTTAATTCCAGAAATAATGTATAAAATTTTTATTCTTTTCAATTCCTACAAGTCCTTTAAACACATTCTGATTCACATCTTCAATCATAGGTATTTAACATACGGCACATGCAATACTAACCTATAATTTCGATAACAAACTTAGTTAATTCGAACCAACACAACCAAAAGCCTCTTAAGTACATTCTTAAGCATTTAACTTCTTCTTCACCGCTTCTTGGATGAGACCCGCCAATATTTCCGCTTGTTTTTCACGGGAATAAAAGAAATCTTTCCTGATCCCCTTCTACAAACACATCTCCATATTTTAACCACGTCGCATACAATTCATTCAAAGTATCGACAAACTCTTGAGTAGAATTGGCAGTTGATCCACACTTACTCTCTTTCACCAAAGCATCCAAAGCATCATCATCACCGGGAGCTATGAGAACATAATTGCCAGAGGCAATATAATCAAAAGCTTTTGTAGAAATTATACCTCGAACACCTTTCCATCCTGAATAAGATAATACATGAGCGTTTAATGTTTCCTGTAGCGCTTCTGACTTACTAACTCGGCCTGAAATATGCAAATACTCGGCAGGCAAAGACTTCACAATCTTATTCGATACTTCTGGAAGTGAGGTGGCACCGATAAATCGAATATTTACTAAATCACTGGATTTATCAGCTATAAACTCGTTCAAACCGTCCAACAAAATAGAAAGATCTTGTTGAGGATATAAACTACCAATAATAGAAAAGACAAACTTGGTTGACCTTTCCTTACGCATGGAGGCAAACATTTTCGATTCATACCCATTATATACAATATGCACGGGAGCTTTTGTAAATCGATGCATCACGGAAACAAATGGTTCAACAATGACGGTGACTAAATCAACATTCTTCAACCATTTTTTATAATAAGATGAATAACACAAATCCCACAACTTCTGTTTAACAGAAGGATGATAAGGAACCGATAACATCATGTTATTCCACAAATCCCTGATGTCAGCTACCACCACTGCTTCAGAATGTTTTTTAATAACAGGAATCAATTCCAAAATATTCGAAGGAGGGCTAGATACCACTACAGCATCGTACGAATTTTCCTTCAGCTGTTCAATCACTTGATTCTTAAAAGTGAGCCAACCGTCCACTTCCGTATTAAATCTTCCTAACACTCCCAACCCAAAAAAATCGATATTCCCACATATTTTCGCCAGCCATTTGCTTTGTTGAATCCATTGATTTAATCGATAAGTTTTACTAGGTAAATACAAAACATCATACTGTTCCGATTTTTTTAATTGAGGAGGTGTTTTATTCTCCTTAATAAAATCATCCCAAGTACTCTCGTCTCCATTCCAATTCCGAGTTAAAATAAATGGCTTAATTCCATGCTTACTAAAATTTTCTGCCCACGAAAATTGACGCCACGAAGGTGCGCCAGTACAAGGAGGAAAATAATAAGAGATCACAAGTACTCGCAACATCACGCAGAAAATTTATTTATGAAACTCCATGCTGCCATTTGCGAAAACCCATTTTCACCGGGTTCATAACCTGCATCTCTTAATCCATGTTTCGCTTTTTGAACCAAGTTCTTCAACTCAGGTGCATCCATCCATAATTGTTGCGGCGGAGCAAACCCAATCTTATCCGTTCTATTATAAATTAAAGAGGGAATTTTTTCTTTCACGGCTTCGCGTAAAATAAACTTCGTTTTACCTTGAGAATAGATCATCTCAGTCGGAAGACTAAAGACAAATTCCACCAATTTATAATACAAAAAAGGCAACCTAACTTCTACAGAATGCGCCATTGAATTTCGATCAGCATAACGTAATAACTCTCCTAACTTTGTAGTGGTATAATGTTTTAATACTTCATTAAAATCCATTCCATTCGAATAAACATTTCGTTTAATGCTTAAAAGATCGAGAAAATTATCGAATAAATAAGCATAGCCCAATGAAGCATGATGACCATAATTCAGCTTAAATAATTTTTTCTCCTGAAAATAATGCTTCCAATTACATTTTCTAAAATGCTCCCAAATTGCATAATACTTCAACTCATCATATCCAGCAAGATATTCATCTGCCCCTTGTCCATCCAGCAATACTTTCACACCCGTTTGATGCGCTAATTTCATTACACACCATTGAGCATACACTGAAGATGAACCAGGAGGAAATTCTTGATGCCAGATAAGTCTATCCAATTCATCTGCAAATCCAGTCGCTTTTGGCCATACTTCATGAGATTTCACTTGCGTTTTGCCCACCACTTCATGAATCCATTTCCCTTCATCTTTAGGTCCTTCAAATCGAGCTGAAAATGTATGCATTCCCTTCAACTCATAATCGGACAATGAACATACCACAGCGGTTGAATCGAGGCCACCTGAAAGACTGCTTCCAATGGGAACATCACTTCTCAAACGATAGGTTATAGATTCATTAAACAATCGACCAAATTCATGAATATAATCTTCACGACTTGCTTTATTTGCTTTAATACTCAAATCAATATCCCAATAGCGTCGGATTAATAATTCATTTCCAAGCAAAGTGAAACAATGAGCAGGAAGCAAGGTCTCAATATTTTTAAAAAATGTAGTGGAATCATTAATTACATTGACACCATACAAATAGGACTGTATCTTTTCTTTATCAATTTCTAATCCATTTAAGAAAGCGTGTATAGCTTTTATCTCACTCGCAAAAACGAATTGATCATTATAACGGTAGAAATAAAATGGTTTTTCTCCGAAGCGGTCACGGGCACAAAATAATTTCTTTTCATGATCATCCCAAATTGCAAAAGCAAACATTCCATCCAACTTATTCAAAAAATTTTCTTTATCATCGATATAACAATTCAACAAAACTTCAGTATCCGACTTGGTATAAAACTTCACACCTTTCTTCTCCAAATCAGCACGAAGCTCTACATAATTATATATCTCTCCATTGAATACGATAGTAAAACGACGATCAGCAGAAAACATCGGTTGTGCTGCTTGTTCACTTAAATCCAAAATCGATAGACGGCGATGAACAAAAGCGACTTGTGAGGAATCATTTATCCATTCACCTTTCCCATCTGGACCACGGTGAGCAATAGCTTCAGACATCCGAGCCAATGCTGTTCGGTCATTAAATGTCCCATATAATTGAATCACACCAGCGATGCCGCACATATCATTTCATAAAGATTGATGCGAAAGTACGAATAACTTACAAATTCTACTTGAATATCAACTGTAAGAAATGAAGTAAAATGCCATTCAAATAAACCCGCTAAAATCATTGAAATTACTTCTGAACAATCGCCAAAAATCGTTCGGCATTCATACAAGCTGCATTTCTTGATTTCAAAGCATTCAAAATAAACTTATAGGTATTCCAATAGATGGAATTCAACAGGTAATTCGGGTGGAAATTAATCGTAACACAGCCTCCAACCTCTTCAACACAATCTAAAATTCGTTCAACTTCGAGCTGAGCAAGTTGTTCATTATAATCCAAACTATTATCATTGAAAAGAGCCCCATCCATAATGATCTGCGGCACCTCCATCAAACCATTAGAGATCATAAACGGAAAAGAGGTACCTGCACGAAATCCCACTGACCTATTAAATCCCATAGTGGAATCAAGCTTTATACCCGCCCGCACGAGAGCCTCCGGTGTTTTATCGATATCGAAATGAAGAAAATGCTGCCGGGCTGCGAGGATGGGTTTCCCTAATACACCTTCAATATTCCTTTTTTGTTCACTTAACAAATCGCTATTCTTCCAAGACAAATAACTTCCATGCAATCCCACTTCCATACCCTCTTTCGAAAGCTGCAGAATATACTCCGCCACTGAACAACTTCGTCCTCGATACTTCATTCGATCATCGAAAACAAAATCGCAATCATAAACATGAACATCCTTTTCATTAGAAGGTCTTGAAAACACAAAGAAAGTAGAATCAAATCCAAATTCTTTTTCCAAGTCAACCCATTTTTCATACACCCATAAAGGATCTTGTGTATAAGGTTTAAGCTTCCTTAGAAAATTGTAAGAAGCATGAATTCCTTGAAGTAATTTTTGAGTTTTATCTTCCGAATTCATGGCTAATTTAAGTTGCATTCTGTTCAACATCTTGGGATCTGCACTGGAAACAACATCCAAATCATGCGTTAACCAAAAGGCAAACTTCTTTTCATTCGGCCAAATACTTTTCCGAGAAACTCCCTTCTCTTTTATTCGTCGAGTGACGAACATATCGACATAAGGTACTTTATAATCCTCTTTTGTAAAATTAAAATCCCAATTACCCCATTGATCTCTATGATTCAAATCAAACTCTTCCTTTCGCAACAGAGTATCCACAATCCAGTTTCGCTCTTCTTTTGAAAAAAGCGGCAAAACATCTTCTCCAGGAGCTAGCCATGCAAAATATTTAGAAAGTACATTTCTTTTAATTTCGTCATCAAACTTATCTCCATTCATCTTCATCGATTCAACCATCTAAAATAAATTTTCCTCTTGATTGGATAATTGTTATAAGCAGCTTTAAAATAAGATTTCAAAGAACCACCTAACTTTGACTTAAAGCCTACTACAGAGGGGTTGTCGGCACCGCATAAATCCCATTTTGTAATACCTTTTGAAATCATTTCATTTACCAAATGATCAACAAGCAGTGAAGTACCGCCCGAATTCGGAAAAGATAAATTAGTGGCGCTATTCCAATTATATACTTCAGACTTTCTACTTTGCATTTGCACCCAGCTTGCGTGCGCATTTCCTTCTTGATCATACGAAGAACACATCCAAACAAGACCTGCACCATGCATTTTATTCAGGAATTCGAGCATTTCGTCATCCGAATAACTTAATCCAATTTTTTGCCTCTCCATGGTTAAGCGAAACAATACTACAAAAACTTTCGGATTCCAATCAAAGGAAACTTTATAACCTTCATTGATACAATTCCGAGAACGACGTGTAATATCGTTATCCAATTTAGTTTCGGCAGGATTCACCAAGTAAGTATATGCAGGATTCACTTGCCACTTTTGCCAAGTAAAAGGACGTACATCTAACAAATTTACATCTAAAAAAAGTATGGATACACATAATTCAAGCGTAAATGCTTTTCAATAGCTTCCAAAATATAAAACTTATTCTTTTCCCAACGAACATCGGATAGTTTTTCTGGCCGAATAAATTGCGGGGAATTGTATGGAGTGATAGACGGATGAAATGAAAACTTTTCTTTCTCTTTCAAACGATAGTATACTGGCAACAAAGCTACTTCTCGATCCTCTTCGTAAACCACGAGAAAATCAGCGCTGTGATGAAACAACTTACCTACTCCGTTCACCCAAAAAGAATGACAAAAAGGCAAATAAAATTCTGACCGATTTAGCAAATCATTCCATTTCTCTTCATCAGAAATTATCTCCACTGTATATTTCTCCAAACTACTCATTCTTTATGTGCAACATAAACGACACCATTATTTAATTTAACCTCAAAACATCCTTCGAATGATTTAACACTTAATTTATAAATTACTTTTCTCTCACCATTCATCCGTACTTCAAAAGGTATAGAATCACTATACGCTGTAAAATACCACAACGCCTCTTCCACAGAGAATTGATCATCGATTAACCGATCTTTTTCCTTAGGTGCTCTGCAATTTATAAATCCACTCGCCTCATTAATTACTTCATCAACAGGTTGACCATTCTTTAATTTGTTCAAAATCTCTTTTAATTCTATGGCGGCTTTATAGCCACAGATTGTATTATAAACACTCAAATTCATTCCAGGAAGTAAAGCAACTTCTACCACCTTCAAAATTTTTCCGTCGTCAAAATTCTCATTCATCCAGTGAATAGTAACTCCACCTTTATTATCCTTCTTTTTATCAAATAGAAAAAGGGGTGAGCACCTCGATATAAAGGCAATGGTCCAGTATGAATATTAATTATACCAATAGTGGGTATCGATAAGATAGATTTAGGTATTTTTTTTGAAAAACCGGCCACACAAATTAAATCCGGTTTCATTTCTTTGATCCAATTCTCAAAATACGATCCATCAATATTATCGTTTGAAGAATAGTTTACTCCATTCGCACTTGCAATTTTTTCAATACTATAGGCTCCGCTAGATTTATGTCCGATCAATTTTTTCATCAACGACTTCATATTATCCAACTTGCTAGGCTTTGATTGCAAATCAAAAGCACCCACAACATTTGTGTTTTCCAATAAAGCCAGTAGTGGCAAAATCGAATACTCTGAATTCATTCCAGGAAACACAACTCTCATCATACCATTAATGTCTCAATATATTTTTCGAATTCAAGTTTGGTTAAATACCCGTGATATTCAAAATCATTTTTACGTTCTATACAATCTGCCTTAGGAATTTCCTTTATAACTCTTGCGGGATTTCCACCGATCACACAATAACCTTGTGGAAACGACTTCGTCACTACAGCGCCTGCTGCTACTACAGTATGATCACCCAATTCAACATTTGGCAGAACGACGGCATTTGCACCAACCCAACAATAGTTACCAATGATTAACGGTCCCTTCGCTTCTGTAGAAGTATAATCCGTCAAACAATGATTAAATCCAGCAATACAAACATTAGGTGCAACAATCGAATATCTTCCTATGCTGATCCTCCCAACTTCACTCGCAAAAATATAACAACCATGTGAAAGTCCGGGTGCACTACCTTCACCTATTCGGATATACTCCACTCCCAATACGCGTGAAGAAAAATGGACCGGCCAATAACACGAATTATTAAATTTAAGGAAATATTGAATAAAAAAAGATCTAAAGGTAATAGGTGCAGCGGTCCCCTTCGTTTGCCTAATTCTTTTCCCCAGAGTCACTAATAACTTTAGCTTCAACTTCCAATTCATAATTTATCTCTTTTTAACTAGAATTAAACCAAAGCAAAATAAAAGGAAATAAGCTAAACCACCCATGATAGAATAATAATAAATTCCATCATTTAGATTTCCTTTAAACAACTTAAACACATAAACCGCACTTGCGAGGTACGCTATTTGCCAAATCAAGACATAGTTTTCTTTTTGCAAATAGGAAAACATAGGACTTATACAACTTACAGCAGTAGAAAAAACAAAAAACACAAACAACAATCGTATAAAAACAGCAGATCCCACCCACTGCTCACCCAAATAAAATCCTAGCAATTCCTCGCCCCAAACAACAAATGGACACAAAATAGCCGTAAAGACAACAACTAGCACCGAAAACACGATAATAAGGTCGCGCATTTTATGTTTTGTTTTACTAAAATGAGGATAAAAAACCATACTCACTGCTGACGATATTAAACTTAAAGGACTTTGAATCAATCTATTGGCGTTAGAATACAAGCCCATTGCTGTAGCTCCATAGTTTACTTGAATCACACTCACCAGGATATTCGTTGAATAATAATTTAAAATTCCGAGTGGTGTACTATAAAAAAGAAAATTATTGTAACGAAGCATCAATTTTTTATAAAAACTCCATGGATAAATTTTAACTGTAAACAATTTCAAATTAAGCTTCCAAACCAAAAACAAATCACCTATCAAAATTGAAGAAACCAATCCAAGAATCAAACCGAAATATTCCAATTTCAAAAAGTAACCTCCAATAAAAGAAACCGAGATATTAGCTAGACTTTGGAGTACTCTTACATTTGCCATCAGCTTAAACTCTCCTTTTCGTGCACACCATTGCATGATTAACGAATTCATAATTGTTAGCCATGCTTGAAAAGGCACTAACAGCAGCAATATTACTTCATCGGGTAATTGAAAAACTGTTATAATTGAATTATAAAATATTAAAATAAAAAACAAAGAGACTGTACATAATACAAAAGCAATAGAGCGCGTCATTTTAAAATTAAATACGCGATGCGATTCGATTCGGGTAGCATCAATGCCAATTCATATCTAAGCCCTGCGAATACGGCAATAAATCCGGAAAAGAAAATAAACACTCCCCAAATTCCATAATCGACAGGGCTATAAATTCGAGAGAAAACCGGTAAAAAGGCAAATGAAATTAATTGAACTAAGACATTACTAGAAAAAATTCTAAATGAGTTTTTAACTAAGCTATGTCCAATTAATTTTTTAAACATTCTTTTACTTTTAATAGTAACTAGCGTAGTAAAACAATTGTTCATCATACAAATTTCTCATTAAATAAAATTAGGAACCACTATCCTTCTTTTCAAAAATCATCACTGTATTCACGCCTAATGATCGAAACACCGGCCATTTTCCAATTACTAATTCTGCCTTCCTAGTTACCTCATGGAACTTAGTTCCCCAATTAGGGAGAACCCCACCGAGCAATGAAAGCAACGGATTCAGCTGAGTAGTGGATTGACTCAGCAAAACAAATTGAGTTTTTGATAATATGTCTGCAGACCACTTTCTTGGAGTCCAATTCATCAATTCATACAAGTAATGTTTACTCTCTCCATGAGGCGGTGGAAATGGAAAATATTTTAACATAGAAATTTTACTATTGACAGGTTTCACATGATCCGATGGAGAAGATATTTTCGAATTGCTTTTAAAAACAGAAACTACTTTTTGGGTGAGATGGACAAAAATCCTACCCACTAAATAAGTATAGTAATTAAAGAAGGCATAAATTTTCTCCATGGTAGTTGGCACTACACAAAAATGAATTCCACCCACTTTTAAAACACGATAAATTTCATTTAATGCTTTAGTTCGATCAGGAATATGCTCTAACACATGGCTCGAGTAAACCATATCGAAAGAATGATCTTCAAAGGGTAAATTTTCAGCAGAACACGATTTCAAATCCACGTTCCTAACATCCAACTGGTCAAGTAGATCCTTTGCTTTCTGCATTCCTGGAGCATGAGCAACTATATCTTCATCTTCTAGATCAGTTGCCATCACTCTGGTAGAAATCTTGGACAGAAACGCAGATTGATATCCAATTCCACAGCCTAATTCTAACACATTCTCAAATTTTTTTTTGGGAAATAGCTGCAAATAGGAGCAAAACTCTAAATACCTTCGCTTATAATAGGAAGGCCAGCGTTCATTTTTAGCACAATTTAATCTACAATAGTTAAAAACTTGAAGAATTTCCTGGTCTTGAGGCGTCTTTGCCATAATGTTCCAAAAATGGTAAATTTTCCTTTAATACAGTAAGATTAAATTAAGCAGATTCGTTTTTGGCGATTCTAAGAAATACTGTAAGTTTGATGACTCCCACTTTCATCCTGAATGAGTAATACAAATCTACCGCAACTATCAATAGTAATCCCACTCTTTAACGAGGAAAAAGTGTTTACTAAATTAACTGAAAGACTTGATGCTGCATTACTTATGCTTAACTTTGAAGCAGAGATTGTATTAGTCGACGACGGTAGTCATGATCAGACTAGGACATTAATACGTGAAAAATGCCTCCGTGATTCGAACTACAAAGGCATCCTACTTTCAAGAAATCACGGTCATCAACTTGCCCTATCTGCAGGATTAAAAAATGCCAGTGGTACAAAAGCAATTATGGTTATGGATGGTGATTTACAAGATCCACCTGAGTTAATTATTGATTTTTATAATAAACACCTTGAAGGCTATGATGTAGTATATGCGATTAGAGGCAAGCGCAAGGAAAACTTCATTAAGAAAATTGCCTATTGGACGTATTACCGACTACAACGTTCTGTTAGCAATTTTGAAATACCGATAGACAGTGGTGATTTCGGATTAATGAGTCGGAGAGTTGTGGATACAATGAATGCCATGCCTGAACAAAGCCGTTATTTGAGAGGAATGCGTTCATGGGTTGGCTTTAAGCAAATTGGTTTATCTTATGGAAGAGACGCACGCATGGCTGGCAAATCAAATTACAGTTTTCGACAGCTTCTCAATTTAGCTTTCAACGGAATCTTCAACTTCAGTGAATTCCCTGTAAAGTTAATCACTCATCTGGGAATTTACTCCATTCTATTGTCACTGATATATATTGGATTTGTGATTTATGAACGGATAGTAAATAATAATGTTCCGGCTGGTTTTACTTCATTAATCATAGCCATCGTACTCTTTAGTGGTGTGCAACTAATTTCCATCGGATTAATCGGCGAGTATGTATTAAGAATTTACAACCAAGTACGTAATCGACCATTATTTGTAATTGACGAGGTAATCGAAAAGCCAAAAAATTAATGGACATTAATTACTTCAAAGAATACTACACCTTAGAAAGGAGTCATTGGTGGTTTACAGCAAGAAAAAATATTCTTGAAAGTCAAATTCACAAATTGGTGACTACCTCTTCATTAAAAATATTAAATATTGGAGTAGCTACAGGATCCACTTCAGAAATGCTTTCCAAATATGGGGAAGTAACTTCTGTTGAATTTGATCATGAATGTTGTGAATTCCTACGATCAGAATTGAAAATGGAAGTAATAGAAGGATCTATTACTGAACTTCCTTTTCAATCTCATACATTTGATTTGATTTGCGCCTTTGATGTTGTTGAGCATGTAGAGGATCATGAAAAAGCTGTATTGGAAATGAAAAGAGTATGCAAGAGTCAAGGAACCGTTTTCTGCACAGTACCAGCCTTTAGTTTTTTATGGAGTCAGCACGACGACGTAAATCATCATATTCGAAGGTACACTGGCAGAGAGTTTTCTACGCTTTTTTCCAACTCCGGAAAAATCACTTATTCAACCTATTTTAATTTTTTCTTATTTCTTCCTGTTGCTTGCTTTCGACTTTTCTCAAGAATACTCCCTTTTGCAATAAAAAGAAAAGGTGCCGGATCAGATTTTACATTAAATGGATCAGCTATTTTTTCCAATCTCTTCTACAAAATATTTAATTCTGAAAATGTACTACTACAACGGCAATACTCCCTTCCTTTCGGAATATCGTATCTGCTAATATGGAAAAAAAACTAATGGGATCTATTCATCAAAAACCAACTTCCAAATGGCTAACTTTAATACTATTTGGAGGACTAATATTACGTCTATTATTTATTTTCCTAGGGGGGAAGTTTTATTTTGGAACGGAGAACTTCCAAGTTCAAGGTGATACATATGGTTGGATAGACTCCATCATGAATTTAATTAAGCATGGTACCTATACTAGTGACTTAACCGTTGAAAATGCTGCCTTTTTTAGGCCTCCTGGTTTTGCTTTTATCATCGGCCTATTTTATTTTTTAGCTGGAGGAAATTTAGATTTAGGAATACAACTGCTATCGTACAGTCAGATATTGCTGGACACATTAGCTATTTGGATGGTCTATAAGATTACAATAAACATCAGCAAATCCGAGACCTCAGCTCTATTTACTTCAGCACTCTATGCAACCTATCCGTTTATCATTGTTTGGACACCGGTATTATACGCTGAAGCTTTAAGTGTATTCTTCCTTATTTCAGCTCTCTTCTTTCTCACGAAAAAAGCTAATAATAAAAATTTAATTTTATCAGGTTTGTTTGTAGCAATGGCTGTACTTACCCGACTGCAATGTATCTTTATTTTTCCTGCAATTTTTCTCTATTTAATTTCTTCAACAATTAATTTAGACACAATTAAAACTAAAATAATACCCTTTTTAATAGGTTTTACCATGCTTTATGGACTTTGGCCCATCAGAAATTTCATGTTTCATGATCGAATTATTCTGTCACAAGACTTACGGGTTGGAAAACACTGGTCACCGGATTATATGGCATTTATGGATTATATCTTTGCAGTTAAAACTGACCACCAGCCCCAATATCAACAAATCATAGAAAACAAAATTGTAGAATGGCCAACTACTTCGTATGGCAGTACGGCCGATTCAATCTTATTAATAAATACAATTGAGAAATTCAGAGTTTGTGGCACTGGATTAAGTTATTTCAAATATCATGCGGGATTATTAGCTACGCCAATCAAAAAATCAGAAAATTGCGACGAAGAAATCGAAAAAAATTTCAAGCAACTTAAAGAAACCTACGTAAGGAAATTTCCATTAGACTACTATTTATGGGTACCTCTTTCAACCCTTAAAAAGCCATTGTTCAAATTCAGTTTATACGGAGACAAAAGTGGAGCTGTTAAACTTGCTGCTTCTGCACTATTTATTTATCGCACATTATTGGTCCTCCTTGGAATTATATTAATTTGGATGAACTACAGAAAAAAATGGTTTAACCCTCAATTTGGGACATTGGCCATTTGCTATTTTCTATTGTGGTATTTTTCCTTTGCTTTGCTTATAGAAATATTGAAATAAGATATTTACTTCAATGCGACATTTTGTTACTTTTCCCTGTTGGAATACTAATTGGCAAAATGTTTGAAAATAAAATAATAGCTAAGAATTAATAATTTATTAAATAATTTTAGAGGAACAATACTAAAAAAGAATCAATGTGTGGGATTGCAGGATACCTAACTTTTGAAAAGTACTTTAGCGATGAAGACTTACATGTAATGACTGACAGCATCAGTCATAGAGGTCCTGATGCAGAAGGATTTTACAATGATGGAATATGCGGATTAGGACATCGACGACTTTCCATCATTGATTTATCCATTCGAGCAAATCAACCAATGAATTCTGCAAACGAACGGTATGTTATTATCTATAATGGTGAGGTTTACAATTATCAGGAAATTGGAGCAAGGCTAAAAGAAAACAATTACGGGATAGAATTCAAACCGAAAACAGCGAGTGATACTGAAATAATATTAGAATCATTTGTACATTATGGTATCGATTGTATTCAACAATTAAATGGTATGTTTTCATTTGCCATCTATGATAAAGAATTAAATGAGTTATTTTTAGTTCGAGATCGATTAGGGATTAAACCACTCATGTATTATTGGGATGGAAAAAATATTGCATTTAGTTCTGAATTAAAATCTCTTGTAAAATTACCTCAAATAAACAAAGAGATAAATCCAAGCTCAATCAGTGATTTTCTACATTTAGGATTTATACCAGCTCCAAATACTATCTATAAAAACATTCACAAACTTACACCAGGTTCCTATTTGAAAGTTACAAAAGAAGGGCTTTCCCAAACCCGATATTGGAGCGTAAATAAAAAACTAACCAACAACATCATTTCAGACAAAGAAGAGGCGCTCGTAAAGCTAAGCGACTTACTGATGAGTTCTGTCCAATATCAATTGAAAAGTGACGTTCCATTCGGCGTATTTTTGAGTGGTGGAATTGATTCAAGTTTAGTCACAGCTCAGGCCGTTGGATTATCCAGCGTCAAAGTAAATTCTTTTTCCATTGGATTTGAAGAAAACAGTCATAATGAATCAGAATATGCTAAAGCTGTTGCAAACCATCTAGGAACAAATCATCATGAATTTATCGTTTCATATAAAGATGCCATAAAACATTTCGACTCAATTTTCGAGGTTTACGATGAACCTAACGCCGATTCTTCCTTTATTCCAACGATGTTGGTATCAAAACTAGCACGTAATCATGTCACGGTAACTCTCTCTGGAGAGGGTGGTGATGAATTATTTTTTGGATATGGATCACATCAATGGGCCAGAAGACTATCAAATCCATGGTTTAATATCATTAGACCAAGTTTAGCATACACATTAGAAAAATTCTCTTCTCGCTATCAGCGAATAAGTAAACTGCTTCATACTGAACAATCGTCTAATTTACAAAGTCATATTTTATCGCAAGAACAATATTATTTTACTATGCATGAAGTAAATGAAATTGTAAAACCCATATTTTCTAATCCAGGATTCCTACTTAATCTTGAAAACACAGAAGTTCATTCAGTTCTAGCAGAAAAAACAACTTCTCATGGAAAATCAGTGAAAGTAAGAATGCTTTCAGCTATGGAACAGCAAGCTCTTTTCGATATTCAATATTATCTTCCGTATGATCTATTAACCAAAGTAGATCGATCAAGTATGCATTATTCTTTAGAGACAAGAGTTCCTTATTTAGATCATCGGGTAGTTGAATTTGCTATCAATTTGTCTCCTGATTTAAAATTTCGCAACAATGTATCTAAATATATTTTAAAACAAATTTTGTATAAATATGTTCCTGAAAAACTTTTCAATAGGCCAAAACAAGGTTTTGCAATACCACTCGGAAAATGGCTAAAAAAAGAACTTCGCTACCTAATTGATGATTATTTAGACCGAGATACATTAACTAAAACCGGAATTGTAAATCCTGATCAAGTTGAAAAACTTTTAAAAGACTTTTTTGATGGGAAAGAATATTTATACAATCGAGTTTGGCTATTAATAGTGCTTCACAAGTGGTTTAAAGATGAGAATATACGAATGAGTTAAACTTATTTATCGAATTCTCGACTACATGTAGAATTAAAATCAACCATTTTTTATTGAAAAGTTTTTCTCAACCGTTTAGAATAAAACTAAAAGACAATTGACCGAATTTTAATTCGTATTAGTTAGATTTTCCATTTCATTTTTTTCTTTCAAATGACTAATTATATAAAGTGATGCAACAAAAAATGGTATACAAGGGATTTTATAGCGAACTAAACTTCCGAAATTACTCGTTGATAGTCCAACAGAAAAAGCGAATAGAATAGCGAACACAAATGAAAATGCTAGTAATTCATTTTTAAACACGTATCTAAACAGCCCAAAAACTTTAACCTTAATCAATATTCGAATGGTAAAAATTAATATCAATAAATTTTCAATGCCAGATATAAACATCACCAAATTATTTGTTTCTATAATCATTGGACGATAGATCGCTGAAAAAGTGGCGATTGGAAATTTAGACAAAACGCTACCTACAGATGCATCAAATTCACCAATATCGAACGCATTTCCTTTATGATAGTCACTTTTCAAGTCCCTTTGATTTACAACGGCCTTATCTAATATCGAATCAAGTTTATACTCTTGAAGAGCTTCACCTAACATTAACATAAATAAATATCCGAATCCTACACCAAAAAGTATAAGAATTGGAACTGCCGCTGCCTTCAACACCGCGCCTCTAATTTTATTCATCATAATTTTAATAAGCCACACTATAATAGCAGGTAAAAGTCCAACTAGAATATATGGTTTAATTGATAAGATTACAAACGTGGCGAGTATAAGAGCAAATACACTTTTAAGAATATCTTTCTTCAAAATGAAAAAATTATATAAGCTCCAAACAATATACCCTAACGCACTTAATGTAAAAGTGTCCTTCAGTAATCCAGAACCCCAAAAAAACACTGAGGGAATAAATAAAAATGAAATTGCCAATTCTTTTTTCAAATCCGGAAACTCATTTACAAATACTAGATATAATTTCCATATACCAAAAAAAGAAAGAGATGCGAATATAATTGTAGTAGCCAAATAGCTATGCATTCCAATGCCTACAATAAATACACAACACTTCACCACAAACCAAGCTTTTGGGTCCCTACAATAAGCAGGAAATCCAGTTTCTGAATTAAAATACAAGAAATTAGTGATATCCGCCTTTAAAAAAAAACATAAACAAACGAATCAAAATCTACGAACATTAATTTTTGAAATGCCAATGAATCATAAAAATATTGAAGTGTATCACCACCAGGATAATAAAATGTATAAACGAATGCGAGCCCCATCCCGCCAACCAACTTTGCAACTAATCCTTTTACGAAATATTTATACTCCGGAAACAAAAGCATTTTTTTATTCGCATATACATTTGCTGTTGCTAATATCAAAATCAGATACAATGGACCAAAGACTAAATCTAATAACGAATAAAATTCCATCTTACTAATTTTTAACCACCAGGTCTTTTTTTTATCTTGTGTAAATTTAGGGAAAAGGTATTGAAATAAACTTCGTTCATATAATTTCGATAAAACATACTTTAATTTCAGAAGAAGAAGAATACTTAAAATTCGATATAATACTAAATCTTCATACCCTATAAATTGAACACAAAACACACATTATTAAAATAACTACCTTTACTCTATTAAAACATTCACACCATTACACATTTATTTAGCATACAATTAGTTATGAATTTATTACAATAATTAAAACTGTTCTACCAGAATTACTTCATCACTCCTAAATAGCTTACGTTTTTAAAGTGATCCTAACCAATATCAACCCTTTAGCACTTCCTTAAACCACAGAAAAAATATAATAGCCCTCTGAATGCTATTTTTCAATTAATCTCGAACACACTGGTCCAAGTAAAATGTTAATTAACTCTCCATTCAGACGATCAGAAATTGATTTTTTAAGAGGTATTGCAATATTACTTGTACTCTTCAGACATTACCGATACCATGATTATTTATATGATATTGGTTGGATCGGAGTTGATTTATTTTTTGTTTTAAGCGGCTTTCTTGTATCAGGTCTGTTATTTAAGGAATATAAGAAACATCAAAAAATATATCCTTTTCACTTCTTAATACGGAGAGGATTTAAAATATATCCAATATTTTATTTTTTCATTGCTTGTACTTTAATCGCCAAATTAATTATAAAATCTCCAATCCAAGCAAACCAACTCTTTGGTGAACTTTTCTTTTTACAAAATTACCTTGATAACATGTGGAGTCACACTTGGTCTTTAGCAATTGAAGAGCACTTTTATCTTTTACTAACTTTACTTATCTTTTTTACAAGTCGCTTCCAACAGACTGGCAACTCCAGATTGTTCTTTTTCATTTTTATTTTCACGGCAATCTCCTGCTTATTTCTACGAATTTATGCTACCCACCTAGATTTTAAACTTACCAATATGTTTTATTCGCATAATCGTTTCGATGCTTTATTTTTTGGAGTATTCATTTCTCATTGGTATCACTTTAAACCGGAAAAGCTTAAAAATTTTACCGAAAAACACAAAGGAAAATTATTTGTATTTTTTGCACTTTGCCTTATCGTCACCCCCATTCACAAAGCTATTACATCTGTCCTACTACCTACAATTGGTTTAACTTTTATATACCTGGGATTTGGTGCATTATTACTTTGCATGCTATATACTGACCTTCGTGCTAGCATTCCAAAAAACAAAATCATCCAGGGCATTTATCGAACCATTGAAAAAATGGGTGTTTACTCATATTCAATTTACTTAATTCATGTTGTAATTTCTATCATTGTGAAAAATTTACGAATAAAGTATCAATTACAGGAAGAATTAGCGTTGATTCTCTATTTTTGTGTAACCATCATTACGGGGGTTCTTTTGTCAAAGATGATTGAAATCCCATTCTTAAAGTCAAGGGACAAATACTTCCCAAGTAAGACGTCATAAATACAATTAAATTGAAAAAAATTCTTTATATTTCTTATGATGGAATGACCGATTCTTTGGGCCAATCGCAAGTGCTGCCTTATTTATGTGGACTTAGCAAATTAGGGCACCAAATAACACTCATTAGTGCTGAAAAACAAGAAAATTATATCCATTCAAAAAATAAAATTGAAATAATTTGTCAAAACAATCATATAGATTGGCATCCCATTAAATACACAAAATCACCACCTGTATTAAGTACGTTAATTGACATTCGCAAAGTTTATCTTTTATCTAGAAAAATCCACGGAAGTAATTTATTCGACATCGTTCATTGCAGGAGTTATATTTCAAGTTTAGTAGGAATTCGACTAAAACGCAAATTTAATATTCGCTATATATTCGACATGCGAGGTTTTTGGGTCGATGAAAAAATAGATGGCAATATTTGGAATTTGAAAAATCCGATTTTCAAACTTGTTTTTAATTATATGAAAATGAAAGAGCGAGAATTTTTCAATATAGCTGATCGTATAGTTTCACTGACAAACAGAGCTATTCCAACCATCAATTCCATTGCAGGAAATCGAGATTTATCTAATAAGATAAAAGTTATTCCATGCTGTGTTGATATTCATCATTTTGATAGAAGTAAAATTAATGAATCGGAAATTATTAGTTGGAGATCGAAACTTAATATCAAAAGTTCAGATTACATTATTACGTATTTAGGAAGTTTAAGCACTTGGTATTTGCCTGAAGAGATGTTAAAATTTTTTATGAGATTTAATGCAAAAATTCCACAAGCTAAATTCTTAATCATCACTACCGAAGATCCTCAGCCTTTCAGAAAAATGACAAATAAAATTGGAGTACCGGAAGATAGACTTCTATTTACTTCTTCAGGTAGATCTGAATTACCTTCGCTCTTATCACTTAGCAATTCGTCTATTTTCTTTATCAAACCAGCATTTTCTAAATTGGCAAGCTCTCCAACGAAGTTGGGAGAATTATTAAGTATGGGTATTCCTGTTCTTTGTAATACTGGCATTGGTGATACAGATGAAATGATCAAGGCATCTTACTCAGGAATAATTTGCAAGTCATTTAACGATGAAGAATATGATCGATGCACAGATGAACTAATAAAACTCGAATCAATACTGGACAAAATATCACTCGACAAAAAGCGATTGAATTGTTTAGCCTTGATAAAGGAGTTGAATCCTATCATCAAATTTATCAAACCTTATAAACTAGGAATGATGATACGGCTCATTCTTCAGAATGGTCATAGCTCGATAAAGTTGTTCTGTAAAGACAACGCGCACCATTTGATGTGTAAAAGTCATTTTTGACAATGCAATTTGCTCATTCGCTCTTTCTTTCAATTCATCATGAAAGCCATAAGCTCCACCTACTACAAAGATTAAATCACCTTGAATAGAAACAAATTTTTTATTCAACCATTTAGAAAAATCCTCTGAACTAAACTCGGTTCCCTTTTCATCTAACAAGACTAAATAATCACTTGTCTTAATATGCATTAAGATTTTTACTTTTTCTTCATCCAACACATCCTTGGCATTTTTCTTGGGAGAAGAATTAAGAACCACTTCAATAAATTCAACTGCTAAATAACGCTTTAACCTCCGTTTGTATTCAGATAACCCCTCCATTACCCAACCAGGAAGTGTCTTATTGATAAATATAGTCTTTATTTTCAATTGATTACATAATTATTTAAAACATAAACCTGTTCATAACACACTTTTTCTCTGAATGAATCAAGCCAAAATGCATGTATTTTTGGTAAAATTGTATAAATAATACGAGATAAACACTTTTGGCAAGAAGTTTGCCATCCAAAGTCGACAAGAAAATGAAAAACTTTATTACCCTCCTCGGCTTCATCATCCTCAGTTTCGGGCATACATATGCTCAAAACGATATTCTAGATGAGATTGCAGGATCACTTCGATCTGGCGATGCACACTCAGTATCAAGGTATTTCGGAAATACCATTGATCTTACCATTATTACACAAGAGGAAGTTTACAGTAAAGTTCAAGCTGAACAAATCCTAAAAGATTTTTTTCTAAAAATCACCCAAGATCCTTTTCTGTAATTCATAAAGGTGAATCTAAAGAAGGAGCCCGTTATGCAATTGGAAGTTTAGTAACAAGTACAGGCCAGACATTTAGAACCTACTTCTACATAAAACAGCAAGGAAACAATGCAATTATTCAGGAATTGCGTTTCATGAAAGAATAATGCTTTGTAAAAAAGATAAAGCCGCGACTAATCATTAGCGCGGCTTTTTTATTTTTAGCTTGGTAAGTGGAATAGAATATGCAATTTTGTAGAATATGGAACTAGATGCATTTATTAGAGCTGCCATAGCAGAAGACTTAGGGACTGGAGATCACACATCACAGTCTACCATTCCTTCAACTCAAACTGGCAAGGCGCATTTATTAGTAAAGGAAGAAGGGATTATATCAGGTCTTACAATCGCTACTAAAATATTTAACATTATTGATCCAGATATAAATATTTCCTTCTCTGCTAAAGACGGAGATGAAGTAAAACCAAAACAAATTCTATTTGTAGTAGAGGGAAAAGTTCAAAGTATATTGATTGCAGAAAGACTTGTGCTTAATTGCATGCAACGTATGAGCGGCATAGCCACCGTTGCCAAAAAATATGTAAACGCTATTGAAGGAACGAATGCGAAAATTTTGGACACGCGAAAAACAACTCCATTGTTAAGATCTTTAGAAAAAGAAGCCGTTCGAACTGGAGGAGCGCACAATCATCGTTTTGGTCTATACGATATGATTCTGATTAAAGACAATCATGTAGATAGTGCAGGAGGAATACGATCAGCCCTTGAAAAAGCAAAATCCTACTTAGCTAAAAATAAACTCTCAATTCCTATTGAAATTGAAACACGCAATTTAGCAGAAGTAAAAATTGCAGTAGAAAGTAATATTCCTAATCGAATCATGTTCGATAATTTCAATCCGGAACTTATTAAAGAGGGCTTAAGAATGGTGAATGGAAAAATGGAAACCGAAGCATCAGGCGGAATTACGCTCAGTAATGTTCGCAGCTATGCAGAAACAGGTGTTGATTATATCTCTATAGGGGCTTTGACACATAGTGTTAAAAGTCTTGATTTAAGTCTTAAAATTATTCAATGAGTCAAAATAGAATTTTCATTTTTTTGTTAAACAATTGGCCCATGAAGCCACTAATTAGTTTTTCTAAACAATTAAAGCTTCAAGGATTTGAAGGATTACCCCTATTCAATGTAGCACACTTTTTTATTCAAAGGTTAAGAAATAACGATCTGCAAACTAGAGCAAGATCATTAGCTTTCAGTTTTTTCCTTGCTTTATTTCCTACTGTAATTTTCATATTCACCCTTATTCCATATATTCCAATTCCATCATTTCCGGAGCAACTACTTTTAGTACTTAAAGATTTTCTTCCAGCGAATACCTTTGAAACAGCACGAGAAACGATAGAAGATATTTTGTTACGCCAAAGAGGAGGTTTACTTTCCTTTGGATTCTTCTTTGCACTTTATGTATCTGCAGATGGAATTATGGCTCTTATGACCTGGTTTAACAAAAGCTATCATGGGAAAGAGTTAAGACCGGGCTGGAAAATGAAATTGATGGCCATTGGAATTACGCTTACTCTTGCATTGTTTGTATTTATGGCAATTGGACTCATTCTAACATTTGAATATATTTATTACTACCTCGAAGAAAAGAAAATTTTAGTAAGTTTTATGCAACTCATACTTATCTCGATTGGGAAGTGGGTAATTTTACTTGGTCTTTGTTTTTCGGCCATTTCCCTACTCTTTTATTATGGGCCATCTGAAAAAAACAAATTGAAATTCATTTCAGCCGGTTCTTCACTGGCAACATTTTTAATTATACTTACTTCTTTAGGATTTAATTATTTCCTAACCAACTTCGGACAATACAACAAAGTATATGGTTCCATAGGAACTTTAATTGTATTCCTTATTTGGCTATATATAAACTCTTTTGTGTTGCTTGTTGGCTACGAATTAAACGTTTCCATAAAAAAAGCAAAATAATTTATTTCTCTTCCCAATCTGTAATAGTACCGGGAACGCGATCTATTTCTTTCCAAGCGCCAAATTCATCCTGCTTTTCAATAACATAGTAATCGACGCCTGTATTCCAGTTTTTATATTGCGTCCATTTTAAATAGTTTCCAGAACTATCCACTAGCTTGGTTAACAAAATGGATGATCCAATTTCTCCTACATCACTTTCTACGTCGCAAGTATTTCGTACAAATATTTTATAATAATATTCTTGCGAATTTACCATCACATTAAAATCCGAATAATCATGTATCAATGATGGCACACTTGCAATCATCGAATAATTTACTTGATCCGTTGATCTAAAAATATCATATCGTAATACAGATGTAGGTAAAGTGACAGGCGGCATCCACTCTGTAAATACATACGCATTGTCTATAACTGTAGATCTTACTACATCAACAAACTGATCAGAAATGGTGCTGGTTGGAGTTGCTGCTTTCTCATTACTCCAGGAGTCATACAATGCATTTCCACATACTTCCAATGCTTTTACTTTATATGTATATTCATACGGGCAGAAAGTAGTGCTATCAAGATAGTTTAAAGTCATACTATCTACTATACCGATCGCTGCAAATGCTCCACCTCGTTCTGAACGATAAATTTCATATCCGCTAATTGAACATCCTCCATAAGGACTCCATGAAAGAGAAACTTGCTGCATTCCGGCCACTGCGTCTAAATAAACCGTCTCGTGTGCCCTAACAAGATTTAAATCCTGTCCATATCCACATTTATCAACAGCTTGTACTTTGTAAGAGTAAGCTTGCAAATCTGTATTCACTAATGAATCTACATATTCTGGTATCGTAACAACAGTTCCATTATTGGAATGATAAACTTTTGCAATCGTATCAAAAATGTTTGTCACATTATTTAAACGAAATACCTCATAATAATCCAAATCATTCACATTTGTTTGTTCCCAATTCAACAACACTTTACTCGGATCAACAACACTTACCAAAAACATCTTAGTTACTGGTGGTGGAATGTCATCATACACTTCAATTAGATCAAATGCGACAGTATCGTCACTACAACCATTGGCATTTGCCACCACAAGTGATATGGTATAAGCATCTGGTATCACATAAGTGTGAATTTCATTTAATGAAGATGAAGTCATTCAGTCATCAAAATCCCAATAAAAACTTGCATTCTCTAATCCTGTTGAAGAATTTGTAAAGGTAACCGTAACTGGGCTACAACCTTCATTAACATCAACAATAAATGAAGCATGCGGTTGCGCCAAAACATGAATAGTATCTGCGAGGACCATGGTATCAGTACACCCTTCTTGATTAAAGGCTATCATTGAAATTACATAATCACCGGGGACTGAATATGTATAACCTGGTGAATTTCCTTGAATCCAATTACCATCACCCATGTCATAGGATACTATCTGCAACTGTTCCTACATCATCCAATTGAATGGATAATGGAGCACAACCGCTCGTTACATCGATATTAAAATCAGCAACAGGACTTACACCAACATCAATTGGAACCGGCAAAGAATATACAGCCGAACAGCCTAAGGAATCAAGCGCATAAAGTGTAGTAGTAAACGAACCTGAGTTAGAATATATATGAGTTGGATCGATCGAAGTACTTATGTTACCATCACCAAAATGCCATTCATAATCTACTGCACCTAGGGTTGAATTTACAAAAGAAACCAATAACGGCGCACATCCTAATACAGAAGAAACGGAAAATTGAGGAATAGGCCCTTGTACTACAACGGCACTATCCATCAAGAATGAATCTTTACATCCGAATTTATTTTCAATCGTTAGTTGAACATTATAAATTCCGGGAGTGGCAAAAATTAAAGAAGGCTGAGTATTTCCTGAAGTATTTCCATTCCCCAAATTCCATTGCCAAACGCTTGCATTTAAACTCAAGTCATAGAAATTAATCAAAAGCGGCGCACAACCTGAATCGTTACTTACTGAAAAATTAGCAATAGGGGAATTAATTTCAATCAAAGAATCGATAGATAAAGAACTGGTACATCCTGTAGAGGAAGTTACTGTTAGAGAAACGTTGTAAAAACCATCACTCAGGTAACTATGTGAAGGGTTTTGGAGATTTGAAGTAGACCCATCGCCAAAATTCCAAGACCACGCTACAGCGTTTGTACTGGTATCAGAAAAATTTCCAATAAACGGTATGCACCCACTTAAATTATTGACAGTGATGGATGCCACTGTAATATCAGGTTGTTTTTTCGAAATAGACTTCAAGCATCCATTAACATCACGAACTGTTAATGTAATGGAGTCAGTTGGGTTCTTCAAATACACATGCGATGGGTGCTGCAAGTTGGATGAATCTCCATCTCCAAAATCCCAATGCCAACTAACAGCATCCACACTAATGTCGGTGAAAGTAACAATTGCAGGTGCGCAATTTGTACTAGTTACATATGTAAAATCCGGTTTTAAATCACTTACATAAAAAGCATTATTTATGGTAAGAGTATCCTTGCAAATATTTTTACTTGCAATCAACATTACATCTTGACTACCATATGATATAAAGTTATAGATTGGGTTCAACTGTGTTGAGATTCCATAGGATCCAAATGTCCAGAAATAAGAATTGCTTCCTGTTGATGAATTTATAAATTCAACATAAAGAGAAGTACAATTCGTTATCGGTGGATTATAAGTAAAGCCTGCAATAGGATTAAATATTTCAATAGCGTAAGCCATATTAAAAGCCAACGAACACCCATTAACATCGATGACATTTAATGAAGCTAGGAAAAGACCACTGTCTAAATAAGCATGTGAAGGAGTTTGTAAGGTAGATGTAGTTCCATCACCAAAATCCCATAAATATTGAGCGTAATTTACATTTCCTGGATCAAACAAAATTGAATCACCTGCACAACCTCTTCGTGTATTCGCAGTAATAGGATTCGACACATTAATGGAAAATGATTTCACTACAAATGAAGTGCAATTATTTGTATCCTTTACATTTAAACTAATCATATAACTGGCATCCATATTGGGATACGTGAATGTTGCCGTAGGAGTATTAAAAATATTTCCAGATCCAAAATCCCATTTAAAATAATTACCAGGTACCGAAGCTTGAACATCTACCACTACTCCATTACACAAATTCGTTTTAGCAATAGAAAAATCACTTATTGGTTTTACAACAAATGCTGTATCGTTAAATTGCAAAGAATCTACACCTCCTGCTGAATAATATAAATACAACATAGTAGAAAAAGCCCCACTGTCTGTGTAAGCATGCGTAGGTGAAGGTAATGTAGACGTATTTCCATCACCAAAAACCCATAAATGACCTATTGCAGATGGATCAGGATTTGTAAAACTTACTGTGTAAGGAGCGCAATGATAAATTCGTGGTGGAACCGGAGGCACTCCGCCTCCTAAGCCACCGCCAGAACCAGTATTTGGTCCAAATGAAATGGGTGGATAAACATAAGTATATTGACAACTATCGTTTCCTATTGTTAGCGTAATGGTAAAAGGTCCTAAGGTTTGGTAAACATGAATTGGATTTTCTAAAGCAGAAGAATCACCATCACCGAAAGTCCATAACCACCATGTTGCACTTGTCGAATTAGCATTAAATTGAACACTTGCAGGAGCTACAGTATCCGTTGTGAAAGAAGTACCATGTGCTCCAAGCCCATTTATTACCACTGAATTCGTTGCCGTTAAAGTGGTATTACATCCTCCGGGCGTCGTAGCAATCAATTGAACACTGTAAATACCGGGCCCTGGGTAAATATGAGCTGGATGTTGTAATGTTGAACTTCCACCATCACCAAAGCTCCATTGCCAAGAAGTTGCATTTAATGAGGTATCTGTAAAAAAAACGTCGTAAGGAGGACATGGACTCACTGTATATGTAAATCCTGGATAAGCACCATCAATAATAAAAGTTTGAAAGTTCTGAATAAATTGCTCACAACCACCATTCGGCATCCAGGTGGTTAATGAAACTGTATAAGTTCCTGGAGAATCATAAACATGATAGGGATTCGCTGCTGTGGAAGTGGTACCATCGCCAAAATCCCATAAGAAAAAAGCGGCACCTGAGGCATCTGAAAAATTAATCGCATAAGGTGCACATCCTGTAATTGAAGGGGGTGTTACATAATTTACTGTAGCCGTGGCAACGTTAATCGGATTAGGTAATAAGAAGGTATCGACACAACCTGTTGCGTCAAATGCAATTAATCTTACTTGATACGTACCAATATTTGAATAAGTATGCGAAGGATGTTGTTGTGTGGAAGTACTTCCATCGCCAAAATCCCATAACCATGTTGTAGATCCTGAAGATAAATTACTAAAATTTACTAGTAGAGGTGGACAACCACTCAATAAATCCGTTGAAAAATTAGCATTTGGAGCATTTACAATTACCTTTTGATTCAATGGATAACTTAATTTACATCCATTCACCGTAGTAGCTTCTAAACTCACCTGATAGGTTCCAGAATTATTATACACATGCAATGGAGCCTTTAATGTTGAAGAAGAACCATCACCAAAATCCCATAGCCAAGAATAATTTGAGGTAGTACTATTTACAAATTGAACAGGTAAAGGTGCACATCCTAAAAAATTCAACATTGAATAATTAAAAAATGGTCTTGGTAGTACGGTAATAGTCCCCGCCACTAAATTTTGTTGACATCCATTGGAATAATTTACAACCATTGAAATTGGAAATGATCCACTATCTGGATAAGTATAATATACTGAGCTTCCCGACCTAGTTAACCCATTGCCCAAATTCCAATTATAGTTACCGTTATTAAAATGCGTTGCGACTAATGCAACATAATGTGGCATACATCCTGAATCATCGCTGATTGAAATTTGTGGAATTGGATTCCATTTAACATGAATAGAAGTTGGCAACGGTACTGTTTTCGAACATCCGTTGCTGCTTGTCATGGTAAGGACTGGATAATACTTTCCGGTATCCGGATAAACATGCGAAGGATTGGTTTGTGTAGAAGTATTTCCATCTCCAAAATCCCAGGTCCATGAAATAGCATTTTGCATTTGCGCAGAAAATTGAAATGAAAACTGCGGGTCACAGCTTACTGAATCATTTACAGAAACTGTAGATGAAGGAGAAGGATAAACAGTGATGTAAGCATTTCGCACTTTTATATCACTACATCCATATTGAATGCTGTAAGCTACTAAAGTCACATTAAATGTTCCCGAAATATTATAAATATGTTGGGGATTAAATAAATTACTTGTTGTACCATCTCCAAAATCCCAAACGCAAGAATCAAACAGGCTTGATTGATTTTGAAAGTCGAAAATTTGTTCGCCTTGACATCCCGTAAGTTGAGCTACACTAAAATTAGCTTCCGGTTTTTGATGAACTATAATATTTGCAGATGTAGTACTTGTTAAACCACTCGCGCTTGTCGCAGTTAGCGTTACGGTATAATTCCCCGCAGCTGTAAAAACATTCCCAGGATTTGCCAATACTGAAGAATTTCCATTTCCAAAATTCCATAAATAAGAAACGGCATTTGTTGATGTATTCGTAAATTGAACATTAAATGGAATGCAACCCTGTGTATTGGGAACTGAAAAGGATGCAACTGGAGTCTGACCAAAAGTAGTACCCACCAAACAGCAAAGAAATGCCATTAGTAAATGGAACTTTTTCAAGGTTCGTTTAGATGAAAGAAGGTAATAATTACTAAAAATCATATGACATTCATACGATATGTTCCCCATTAAGTTCGATTAGAAATGATAAATTACAACCTGAAAGAGAGTTAATTAGGACAAATTCATCTATATATTTCAAACGTAAGAAAAAAAGGTTTTATGCAATCGGGATGTCGGGATCAAATTGCAAGAATCTAATAATAAAATGATTACAGCGAAGTACGCGGTAAGTACTACATTTGTACTTCAATAATTGTTGTAAGATTAAGAATGAGTTTATCAGAAGAAGAATGGGTAGAGGTATATGGAGCACGGGTCCATAACCTTCAAAATATAGATATACAATTTCCAAGAAATAAATTAGTTGTATTAACAGGTTTAAGTGGAAGTGGTAAAAGTTCGTTAGCGTTTGATACAATCTATGCTGAAGGACAAAGACGATACATGGAAACCTTTTCTGCATACGCACGTCAATTTTTAGGCAATATGGAAAGACCAGATGTAGATAAGATAAAAGGGTTGAGTCCTGTCATTTCCATTGAGCAAAAAACCACGAATACAAATCCTCGATCTACTGTTGGAACTATCACCGAAATTTATGATTTTCTTCGTCTTTTGTTTGCAAGAGCATCCGATGCATACTCCTATTTATCAGGAGAAAAAATGATTCGTATGACGGATGATCAAATTCGAGATTTAATCATGACTGAGTATGACGGAAAGAGCTTGTTATTTCTTTCACCCGTTGTTAAAGCCAGAAAAGGACACTACCGAGAACTATTTCAACATATAGCACAACAAGGGTTTTTAAGAGTACGAATAGACGGTCAACTCACCGAAATAAAAAAAGGACTTCAAGCCGATCGTTATAAAACTCATGATATTGAAATCGTAATTGATCGAATTGTAGTAAACGAAGACAATGCTACCAGAGTATTTGATAGCATTAAAACTTCACTAAAACATGGTAAAGGTTCCATGATTGTAATGGATGAGCAATCCAAGAAAGCACGACATCTCAGCCAGCATTTAATGTGTCCAACAACAGGAATTAGCTACGATGAACCTGCTCCAAACAACTTTTCTTTTAATTCACCCTATGGTGCATGCACAAAATGCAATGGACTTGGAACGATACCAGAAATTGATCTTCGTTCAGTAATTCCGAATGATTCTAAGAGCATTAAACAAGGAGGTATAGCTCCCTTGGGTGAATACAAAGACAATTTCATTTTTAATCAGATTCAAGCTATCGTAAAAAAATTTGACTGCACCTTAACAACGCCTATCCAAGATATTCCGGAAGAAGCAATGGATATTATTTTATATGGATCAAATGAAATTTTCACATCTGAAAAAGAAGGTAGCACTCGTAATTCCAATGGAACAAGTTTGAGTTTTGATGGAATTGCAAGTTTCATTTCATCACAAATCGAAGATGAAACATCTTCCCATAAATTAAAAAGATGGGCTTTTGGATTTATGACTTCTATTGAATGTCCAACTTGTCATGGTGCACGTTTAAAAAAAGAATCACTTCAATTTAAAATTGACAATAAAAATATTGCCGATTTAGCTCATCTAGACATTCTCGATTTACATGAATGGACTAAGTCAGTTGAGAAAAGATTATCTGGAAAGCAAAAGACGATAGGAAAAGAAATTCTGAAAGAGATCAATAAGCGGATTCAATTTTTACTGGATGTTGGCTTAGACTACCTCACTTTAAATCGATCTTCTCGTTCGTTATCAGGAGGAGAATCGCAACGAATACGCCTTGCCACACAAATAGGATCTCAATTGGTAGGAGTCATGTATATTTTAGATGAGCCAAGTATAGGGTTACATCAACGCGACAATGCACGACTCATACATTCCTTGAGAGAGCTCCGAGATTTAGGAAATTCTGTAATTGTAGTTGAGCATGACAAAGAAACCATTATGGCAGCAGATTATGTAATTGATCTTGGTCCAGGAGCAGGTTTACATGGTGGCAGAGTCGTTTCTGCAGGTAGTGCAGCGGAAGTAAGCAAGGCCCCTTCCTTAACAGGGAAATATCTATCCGGTGAGTTAAATGTACATCGCACAAAACGCAGAAAAGGAAATGGGAAATCCCTTAATATCACTGGTGCTGCAGGGAACAATTTAAAAAATGTAGATGTCGAATTTCCGTTAGGAGTATTTATATGCGTTACAGGAGTTTCAGGAAGTGGAAAATCTACATTAATTAACGAAACATTATACCCAATACTCAATCAACACTTCTATCGTTCACTTACAAAACCTTTGAAGCATAAGTCTATCAAAGGAATGGAATATCTTGATAAGGTTATTGAAATTGATCAAAGTCCTATTGGTCGCACCCCACGCTCCAACCCGGCAACATACACTGGAGTATTTAGTGATATAAGAAATTTATTTTCGAATTTGAATGAATCAAAGGTTCGGGGATATCCCCCAGGATGGTTTTCTTTCAATGTAAAAGGTGGTCGTTGCGAAGATTGTCAGGGTGCAGGTATGCGCACGATCGAAATGAATTTTTTACCAGATGTATTTGTAATTTGTGAAACGTGCAATGGAAAAAGATACAACAGAGAAATCCTGGATATTCGATACAGAGGTAAATCAATAAACGATGTGCCTAATATGAGCATTGAACAAGCAGTAGAGTTCTTTGAGAACATGCCAAACATACTTCATAAAAAATAAAGACACTTAAAGATGTAGGTTTAGGTTATTTGACGCTTGGACAACAAAGCACTACCCTTTCTGGAGGAGAAGCACAACGCGTAAAACTAGCTTCCGAACTATCGAAAAGAGACACCGGCAACACTTTTTACATCCTTGATGAACCTACAACCGGTCTACACTTTGAAGATGTAAGAATCTTACTTGAAGTATTAGATAAGTTAGTGGATAAAGGAAATACAGTATTGGTTATTGAACATAATATGGATGTGATCAGTTACTCCGATCATATAATAGATTTGGGACCAGAAGGTGGATCAAGGGGAGGTAATATTTTATGTACAGGAACCCCTGAGCAAATTATAAAAAATAAAAAATCCATTACAGCACACTATCTTAAAAAAGAATTACAATCCTAATATAACTTTTCAATCAACCCTTCGTTAAATAGAATCTAACTGAACGACTATGCATGCTGATGACGCTAAAATACGAAGAGCATTTACGGAAAAAGACTGGCAAGAGATCAAAGCTCAAGATACTTGGCAAATTTTCAAAATTATGGCAGAATTTGTTGAAGGCTTTGAAAAGATGAGCCGAATCGGACCCTGCGTATCAATCTTTGGTTCAGCTCGAACGCCGGCAAACTCAAAATATTATTTACTAGCGGAAGCCATTGCACACAAATTAACTCTTGAAGGCTATGGTATAATTACGGGCGGTGGTCCAGGAATCATGGAAGCTGCTAACAAGGGTGCTCAAAAATCGAATGGGAAATCTGTTGGACTCAACATCAAATTACCCTTTGAACAATCGCCCAATCCCTATATTGATTCAGACAAAAGCATCACCTTTGATTACTTCTTTGTTAGAAAATTAATGTTTATAAAATACGCACAAGGATTTGTCGTATTGCCGGGAGGTTTTGGAACGATGGATGAACTTTTTGAATCACTTACTTTAATACAAACAAGAAAAATAGGACGATTCCCAATCATTTTAGTAGGCAAATCATATTGGTCAGGATTACTTACCTGGATCAAAGAAGTATTGGTTACCGAGAAATACATCAATGCAGAAGACTTGAATTTATTTAGCATAGTTGATTCAGCCGAAGAAGCTGTTGAGGCCATTGATTCTTTTTACTCCAAATATTTGCTCAAGCCCAATTTCTAATTTTTCAAATTAGCATACGAACCCACCTTACAAATTTTTTGTAAGATAATTCCTGATTTAGTTCAATTTCTCCCCTCGACCTTTATGGCCTTGCGAAACTATTGCATCGATAACAGAGTAAAAATCGATAGCAAATTGTATAACAATGCAAATCGAGCAAAAGAAATGGACTCCCGAAAAAACTTGGGAAACACTTCGAAGTGATTTAAGGGAAAGTAAAGAATACCAATTGGTATTAGTGTTTGGTAGCCGAACACTACTATCAAGTGTTGGATTTTATGATGAAATCCGACATTATTATCCAAAAGCACAGATTTTAATGAACTCCACTTCTGGAGAAATCATCGATACACAGGTCAATGATGATACAATTTCATTAACTGCTATTCGCTTTGGGAATACACAATTCAAAACTACATCGGTAAATATTTTAGATTATAAAAGCGCTGAAAACGCCGGCAATCAAATAGCAAAAACTTTATTCGCATCCAATCTTACCAACATCTTAATTTTTGCAGATGGGCAACAGGTAAATGGACAAAAATTAGTTCAAGGTTTAGAAGACAAAATTTCACACCCTGTAGTTATTTCGGGAGGACTTGCCGGAGATGGAAATAAATTTCAGAAGTCACTCTTAGGATTGAACGAACAACCGAGTGAAGGTAAAATAATTGCGGTAGGTTTCTATGGAAAACAATTGTCAGTATCTACAGGCAGAATGGATGGATGGGAAGAATTTGGCAACGAAATTTTAATAACCAAGTCCCATCAAAACACATTGCTTGAACTAAATCACGAACCTGCACTAAAAGTTTACAATCAATTTATAAACACGAACATTCCATCAAATGATGGCTACACTCTCCTCGCTCCTATCTGCATAAAGACAAACAACGAACCTTTTGCTTCTGTCAGAGCCATTAAATCTATTAATGAAGAAGAGAAAAGTATAACATTTGATGGGGTTGTACCTCAAGGCTGTTACATCAAGATGATGAAAGCCAATTTTGAAAGCCTTATAAATGCTGCTACTTCGGCCGCAAAAAACAGTGCCCGAAACATTTCAAAACCAGAACTCGCTATAGTAATAAGTAATGTAGGTAGAAAAATCATACTGAGTAAACGAATAGAAGAAGAAGTAGAAGTGATAAGAGAAGTACTTGGAGAAAACACCGCCATCACAGGATTCTACTCATATGGCGACATCTCCTTTGTGAAAGGTGCTACAAAATCAGAAAGCAATAATCAATCAATGACCATTACAACAATGCGTGAAATTCTATAGCAGATGGAAAAAAAGATAATAGATCAACTCATAGAAAATCATTTAGGGGGATTAAAGGACGATGCAAGAGTGCAAAAGTTTGTGCTTTCATTAGAAGAACAGTATTCACAACATGCTATTGATAAAATACTACAAGAAAAAGCTCAAAAAATCAATGTATATGAACAAAGTTATTCCTTGCTGTTAGAACTAATAAACACACTAAAAGCAGAAAGCGAACAACAAACAGGCCATACAATACATAACAACCATCACTTACTTATTGATCAATTAAAATCAGAAAGCTCTGCGATTGTGGCCTCTATTAAAAACAACAAAATTCACATCGAAAAGCTAGAAAAAACAACAAAGAATTGGATCAATTCGCCTATGTAGTTGCCCATGATTTAAAAGCGCCACTCCGAGGAATTTCAAATTTAGCGGAATGGATTGAAGAAGATATCAAAGGGAAAGTAAACCACGAAACTGATCAAAATTTAAAAATGCTTAGAAGCAGGGTTAGTAGGTTAGAAAATTTAATTCAAGGAATACTTATGTATGCAAAAGCAGGTAAAACAAAAGCTAACCCTGAACTTATAGAAACCAAGCCATTTGTTGAAGAAATAATTGCATTACTACATCCTCCAAAAAATTCAACTATAAAATTAGAGGGTAATTGGCCGATCGTTGAAACGGATCCGATTCGATTTCATCAAATTGTTTCCAATTTAATTAGCAACGCCATCAAATACAATGACAAAGAGCGAATTGAAATCATATTAAACTGTAAAACAGATGGCGAAACCATCAATTTCTCCATAACAGACAATGGGAATGGAATCGAAGAAGAATATCATCAGAAAATATTTCAACTATTTCAAACATTAGCAACAAATGATGAACAAACCAGTACTGGAATAGGTTTGTCAATAGTAAAAAACATAATCGATGAATTAGGAGGCAATATTAAAGTAGAATCAAAATTAAACATTGGATCCAAGTTCACCTTTCAATTACCCATTAAGGAAACATTAAACTTTGATAAAAAATAAGACATAATGCAAAACGATGAAAGATTACAAAACATCCTCCTCGTGGAAGATGATAGCGTTGATGTCATGAATGTTCAAAGAGCATTCAAAAAGACAAACATTACGTATCCGTTACACATTGCATTCAATGGCGTAGAAGCATTTAATATGCTTAAAGGAATAAACGGAAAACCGAAATTAAATCCCACTCCACGAATCATCCTTTTGGATATCAACATGCCCAAAATGAATGGTCTTGAATTTTTAAAAGAGCTTAGAAACGATCCAGAATTTAGGTCCATTTCTGTATTTGTAATGACCACTTCAAATGACGACAACGATAAAATTGAAGCGTACAAACTGAATGTAGCTGGATATATTCTAAAGCCATTATCGTTCGAAAAATTTGTCAATTCAATTTCAATACTCAACAGTTACTGGAAGTTATGTGAGCAACCAGAAACAACTACTTTATAGAAACAACAAGAGATGAAGAATACTACTAAAATGGATAAAATCCAAATTCAGATTATTGAAGACAATGATCAGGACATCAGCTTGCTTGTCAATTCCATTAAAAAAACTGGACTTGATGTAGAAATTGCAATCAGTAAAACCATCAAAGAAGCAATAGAAATTTCATCCACAAGGAATTTTGATTGCATCTTCCTGGATTACTATTTTCCGGAACAAAACGGTCTAGATTTCCTTAAATATTACAGTACAAATAATACAGGTGCAAGCATCATCATGGTGACGAGTGAAGAAGACATTCATCTAGCCATAGAATGCATGAAAATGGGTGCTTCTGATTTTCTCAGTAAATCACAAATTACACCTGCCAGTCTATCTAAAAGTTTAAGATACATTCTCAAACTAAAAGAAGCTAGAAATACAGCGGCAGAAGCAACATCTGCATTATTAGAAAGTGAATTAAAAATAAAAAACATTGTCGCCAAATCACCCATTTTACTTTTCCATATTAATATTGACGGCACGATCACACTTTTCAAAGGAAAAGCTGCACATTGTCTTTCGGTTAAACCCGATAAAGTTACCGGCCAAAACCTAAAAAACTTTGGCAATACACTTCCGATGCGAATGGAAGACTTTAAGCTTGCCTGCGAAACTAATCAATGTAATTATAAAACAGAAGTAGATGGTCATTTCTTTGATGTAAACTACATTCCCATTTATAATCAACAAGAAGAGATCAACGGAATGATGGGCGTTGCCATTGACATCACATCCTTCACGAAAAATGAAGAGGTACTTTTAAACCAACTAGTCACTAAAGAAGAATCCTCCAAGATAAAGGAACAATTTCTGGCGAATATGAGTCATGAAATTAGAACTCCCATTCATGGTATCATCAGTTTAACTCAATTTGTTTTAAATACTGCACCAACCGAGGAGCAAAAAACTACCTTGATCTAATTAGAAAATCAGCCGACACCTTACTTGTAATTGTAAATGACATTTTAGATTTATCAAAGATCGATTCTGGAAAAATGACATTTGAAGAAATCCCCTTCAATTTAAAGGATACTTTTTCTGCATCGGTTGCTGCATTCATACCTAAAACAATTGAGAAAAGGTTGAACTTAGAACTGAAATATCGAATGAACTTCCACAAGAAATTATTGGTGATCCGGTTCGTCTAACCCAGATCATCAACAATTTATTAGGCAATGCTATTAAATTTACCGAACAAGGATATGTATCCATTGGAGCAAAATTGAAAGAAAGTAATGAAGAATATTCAGTTCTTGAATTCACAATTAAAGATTCAGGAATTGGTATCTCTCCTGATAAAATTGATAGTATTTTCGAATCCTTTACACAAGCAGGAAACGACATCACCCGAAAATTCGGAGGCACAGGACTTGGCTTAACCATCACAAAACAGCTTATTGAAAAAACAAAATGGGACCATCCATGTTGAAAGCATTATCAATGAGGGAACCACCTTCAGATTTTGCATTCCCTATAAAACTTTTAATAGCACCCATAAAACAGCCATAGTTAGTGTGCAACAATCTACTTCATTATCAACTGATCTTAAAATTTTAGTAGCCGAAGATCACGACATCAATCGATTTATCATTCAAAAGATGTTTAAAGAGTGGGGCATCACATGTGATTTTGCCATTACTGGAATAGAAGCATTGGAGAAGGCAAAGAACATGATTTATGATATTATTCTGATGGACATTGAAATGCCGGATATGAATGGATACAGAGCAACAGAGCTAATTCGTTCTGAACTGCCACATCCTAACAACGCTACTCCTATAATTGCTATGACAGGACATGCAATGAACGGTGAAAAAGAGAAATGCATCAGCATGGGCACGAATGACTACATCTCCAAGCCATTTAAGCCTGAAGAGTTAAAAAATAAAATCCTTGAACTCACTAATTCAATAATCGGTGAAAAGGAAATTGAAGAATACATGGTAGAAGAAACAACAAAGAAATCTGAATCAACCACGGCAAGTACTACAGAATTCATCCAAGAAAAGGTCACCATAGATTTAACCTTCCTCAAAGAGATATCAGACAACAATGACGAATTTTTTGTTGAATTCATACAAATGTTCTTGGCAAATACGCCAAAATCTATCGCCGATATTGAAACTGCCATTCCCCAACAAGATTTTGAATCAATACGACAAGCAGCACATAAAGCAAAGCCTTCCTTCAATTACGTTGGATTGAAAGAATGCTCCACCTTAGCTGCTAAAATTGAAGAATTAGCCAAGAAAAATGAAGGGATGACCATCATCATTGAAAACACAAACAAAATTCAAGCTATATGCGCTGCTGCATATCCCTTGCTTGAAAACGAAATTAAAACAGTTAAAAACATCTTATAAAAACTCAAACTATGAACGCAGGTAAAATATTCATCATCGAAGATGATACCATGATTGCAACATTAATACGTCAATGCTTAAGCAAATTTGATCAATTTGAATCTACTCATTTTATCAATGCAGAAGATTGCATCAACAGCCTACACGAGATGCCAGACATTGTGATCATTGATTACAACTTACCTGGTATGGATGGTTTAACATTCATGAAAAAGGTAAAAGAACTTTGTCCTAGCGCACTAATTATTATCAATTCAGGTCAAGAAGATGTAAATGTAGTTGTTGAATGTTATCAAAACGGAGCCAATGAATACATTCTTAAAAACGAAAAAATGATTGCGAACATTGAAAACGCAGTTCGTAATCTTTCTATGCAAGTAACTTTAAGGAAAGAAGTGGTATTCCTACAAGAGCAAATCATAGACAGAAATAAATACTCCAACATCATAGGATCGAGTCCGGCAGTTATGCGTGTACTTCGCCTCATACAAAAGGTAGAAAATAACAGCATGATGGTTTTAGTGACCGGACAAAGTGGAACGGGAAAAGAATTAGTAGCAAAAGCACTTCACTATAATTCACAACGTTCAAGAAAGCCGTTTGTAATTGTGAATATGGGAGCTATCCCTACTGAACTAATCGAAAGTGAATTGTTTGGCCATGAAAAAGGAGCGTTTACGGATGCCCGAGAGAGAAGAATTGGAAAATTTGAAGAAGCCGATGGCGGAACTATTTTCCTTGATGAGATTGGAGAGATGGATCTAGGACTACAATCTAAACTACTACGTGTACTCCAAGAAAAAGAAGTCACTCGAATTGGCAGTAACAAAACGATAAAACTAGACTTCCGACTCATAGCAGCTACGAATAGAAACTTAGCGCATGAAGTGAAAGAAGGCCGATTCAGAGAAGATTTATTCTATAGAATACAAGGATTCCTTATTCACCTACCCCCATTAAAGGAACGTGGTGATGATATTATTCTTCTAGCTAAATCCTTCTTAAACGAATTTTGTCAAAACAATAGAATGGCACCATACACTATCTCCAAAGAAGCCTGCAAATTTATGTTAGAATATGCATGGCCTGGAAACATCAGAGAGTTAAAAGCCGTGATCGAAAGAGCTTCCTTAATGGCAGAAAACAATATAATTACTGTTGAAGATCTCACTTTTGTGACGGCTTAATCAAAATTTTATAAAAACTTAAAAAGGACACTATAGCTAGTGTCCTTTTCTTTTTAACTGGTAACTTATCTACCCATTTTTCGTATACGCAAATTAATAAGTTACCGTAGACTAGATGAAAAATCCTAAGAATTCAAATAAACGTGGTCCACAAATGCGACAACGAGTTACTCAAAAACACACCATGAGAAACGTTGTTATCGCTTCTTCCATTTTAGGATGCATGGCAGTTGCATTTGTGGTGGTAAACCTATCCAATCAAGAAACTTCTTATGCCAATAATAGTGCTGGTCAATCTAGTGTTTCATATCGAAGTGTAGATACTCATCTGTCGGAAAGAATGCTTCTTGACGCATCAAAATATCATCCGGAAGTTCTATTGGATTACAAAGGTAAAGAAGGTACACAGACCATTGCCATTGAATCAAGAGCAGTAGATGCAATTGTTAAGAAAAAAGATCAAATCAGCACACAATAATTTATTCTTCATTCGACAACCATGAAAAAATATATTATACCATACTCCTTCATTTTCCTATTACTGTTCTCCAATACAGCAAGTGCAGTTGTAAAAACTTTTGCAAATAATGGCAATTGGAACAGTAGCAATTCCTGGTCACCATCCGGAGTACCAACAAGTGCTGACGATGTAATCATTCCTACAGGAAAATCACCCAATGTAAATATTAACAACGGGCAATGTAAGTCTTTAACTATACAAACAGGAGCATCACTCCTCATTGGAAACAGCAAAGCTTTAACAATAAATAATACATCTGGATTGTCCATTGCTGGAACCTTAGATATTAATGGGGGTAATATTACTTTAGTTAATACGGGAACAGCATTTACCATCGCTGCTGGAGGTTCTGTTAAATGGAAACCAGGAACAAACACGTTGGCTGGGGCAACACTTTTTACCAAAGCCACCGAAAACTTTGCAGCCACGAGCACATTAACTATAAAAAAGTGGTACGACTTAAATGTTGGATTAGGAAGTGTTATAACAGGTAATTTGGGAAATCTAACTATAGATGGAGTATCGGGTACATGGCAAATGAAAAATACATTACAGTCATGCATGGTACTTGGAACCCTAACTCTTACTAGCAGTTATATCGTACTTGATAACACAGGAGCTATAAGCAATACAACCCTAGGGAATATTTCCATAACCAACAATACAGCATACATGGATTTTTTTGTTGGTAATCACCCAGGAACATTCACGGTAAACACTGGAAATGTCACAGTGAACCAAGGTGAAATGGATTGTTTTTATCAACCAGGAACTGGGAATTGCATATTTAATCTTAACGGCTCACTCAGTGTTATTGACCAGGGAATGGTATTAGGTACATATATGCACAATGGCAATACCACCATCAATATATCCGGTGATGTCAATCTTACGAATTCACAATTCTATGGAGTATTCGAAGGATCTGGAAATTCGACGGTAAATATCACAGGAAATTTAAACACCATAAAGAGCGGAAGCACATATGGCGAATTCTATGGAATTAAAAACGGGAATGGGACCTTCGCATTGAATGTAAGTGGGAATTTTAGTAATCAAGGTTATTGCGACTTAATTTGGAATTCTGGACTCACTGGAGTTGGAAATGGAAATTGCAGTTTAAACGTTGGAGGAACATTTTCACAATCAGACGGAGATTTTAGAGGTATTTGGAATGCTACTACTACAAATTCCGGTGCTTGTTCAATAACCCTTGGAAGCATTAATTTTACTGGAGGAATATTCATGGTTACTTATTCCTGTGCAGCATCTACTGTTGCACACTCACTAACAGTAACAGGAAATACCACGATCACATTCAGTAATTCGTCCAACATCTTTAGAGGGAATGGCATAAGTACGTTAACGGGTACAAACAACAATTCTGCGTGCTCCATCTCATTCAATGGAGCAACGAATATAAGTGGAAATATTTCGGCCGAATTCACTGCCAATGCAGGCTACGGTACAGAGACCATTAGTTTTGGATCAACAGCTACTATTTCAGGAGGAAATATCACCTTTGGTTCTACCCCACATAATGTAACACTCACTGGAACCGGAGCCTTTACCATTTCAGGTGGAACTGTTCATCTCTCCAAATCCACAGGGACATCAACTCTTTCCTTTCTCAACGACTTCACGATCTCGGGTGGCACCACCTATTTAAAAAACAATACCGGTAAAACGTCAGCCCAAGTAGATGGAAATTTTTCAATGAGCAGTGGAACTTTCTATTTATATGGCAACAACTCTGTAAATAATTCTGACAGTACTTCATTAAGAACATATGGTGATTTTTCACATGCAGGCGGAACACTTCACTTTTCAAATTACTCTTCCAATTCAGGAACAATTAATTTATTTATAAATGGTACTAATTACAATTTGAGTGGAACTGGAACAATGACTTCTGCGGGTGCTGGTACTTCCAATACATTTGGAACCATCTTATTTGGGAATACAACCAATACTAATTACAACCGTACTTCAACTAGTCATAATTTACAGCAAATAAAATATCGCATTACCTCCAATGGAAAAGTTACAGCCATTGCAGGTCCTATTCAAATTTCTTCCCATGCTACAGCGAGTCTCGACTTTTTCAGTGTTGAAGCAAATGGAACATTCAATTCAGGAACCATACCCATTGTTTCGAATGGATTAGCTGCTAACTGTGGAATAAAAATTAATTCAGGAGGCACACTAGAAGTTGCCAATCCAAATGGAATCTACGATGGGACAGATAATGCTGCTATTGGAGCAACTGGAAATATGAATTATAGTTTGGATCCAAATAGCACGGTTATTTATAGAGGTGTAGACAATCAAAAAATATCTGGATACGGCAATGGTATTGCAACAGGCGCTCAACACCAATATGGAAATTTAACCATTGACTTTGGGGGTACTCCGGATGCAGAATATGTATACTTAGAACGGAATACTTCATTACGCGGCGTTTTAAGAGTTGAAAATGGAGAGTTAAGATTAAACAGTTTTACACTAACTGCAGAATCAGCAAGTGGATCAGGCAATGGATATGTGAAAAGTGAAGACAACTTAGCAGTGAATACATCCCGATTAAAAGTGGGATACAGTCCTTCTAATAAGAACTTAGTATTCCCATTTGGAAGATCAAGTACAGAAGTAATTTATTTGAATTTAAACATCACCAACAATCCGGGTTCAGGATACATCACCATTTCAACAAGAAAAACTGCAACCAACAACACCCCTCTTCCTGGAACAGATAACGTAAACGAAATAACAAATATTAATCCAGGTGGACAAGATGTATCCATTTCTCATGTCATTGACAGATGGTGGGAAATAAATGCTCCAGGTGTGACAGCAGATTATATATTACGTTATAGCGGTGATGAAAATACAACCTCAGGTTCAACTGCTACTGGCACATTTAACGTTCAATTTTGGAACGGAAGCAACTTTACTAAATTTAACAGTACCGGAAATGGAGTGACTACAGGGGTAGGATCTATCTCATCCAATTTAACAAATATCAATGGTCCTATCGTACTTTCATCAGGAAGTGCATCATTACCTATCAAGCTTCTTCAATTTGATGCGAAAGTTACTGGTGCTGCGGTTGAAATTACATGGACTACAGCAGAAGAAAAAAACAATGATTTCTTTAGCATAGAAAGATCTGAAGATGGTCAAACTTTTGAAAAAATAGAAGAAGTTGATGGAGCAGGCAATAGCAATCAAATTTTAAAATACAAAACTATGGACGACGCTCCCTTAACAGGCGTATCCTACTATCGTCTTAAGCAAACCGATTTTGACGGAAAGTTCACCTATTCTCCATTAAGAGCTATCAACAGAGGTGCTGAAACTATTTCTGACGATCCAGCAATCGAAGTAAATTCATTTGGACCTAATCCATTCTCCGATCAATTTAATGTAGAATACAAATTAGCACAAGCTGGTGAAACATCCATCATAATCTTTAACATGAGTGGCCAAGTTGTATTTGAAACCACCAAAAACGATGACCTTGGAAATAATTCGTTCATCTATACGGACGATAAAAACTTACCTCCTGCCAACTACATTCTACAAATCATCAATGGAAAAGAAAAGGTTAGTAAAAAAATCGTAAAAAGATAGAAATATAAAAATGGGATACAATCTTCGTATTAGCAACAAACAAAAACTTAGCACTCTTCAAAAAGGGTTACTTATAGCTGGAGGCACATCGGTATTAACGTTAGCCATCTATTTTGGAATAGGATTAAATACAGCAGATGTATCCCAGTCAAAAGCGGCTGTACAACTCATGGTACAAGATCCCATTAATAATGGCGATGTCATCATCGGATTCGGCTGGGATGAAGGAAAATGTTTAATTTCAGAAATGGGTCCAGATGCCACAGACATTTGCATGTTTGCAGAATGTATAAATGGTGGTAAAGACAATACGTTAGGTCTAAGTGCTGGAAATGGAAAGAAAAATTTAAACCTTATCATTCCCGCTACAGAGGACTTAAACGGCGAAGGCCTCGATATAGCCATTGACTACAGAAGGCTTGAAAAAACAGGAGATTTTTATACGCGCGGTAAAGAATTCAATTTTGGAATGAAAGATGGAAAAATCGCAATCAAATATAAGCTAACTGCTACAAATGGAAAATCCTATTCTATCAATGAAACTACTACCTATGAAATTCCAGAAGATTTGGAATACAGAAATTATCGTTTCATTTTTTCACCAACAACTGGAAAAGGTGAAATCTTGGTAGATCGTGTCGTTGTATGGAATAATCAAGCAGCTGCACAAAGTAAACTTACTTGGAATAAATCTGAAAACATAATTATAGGTAATGAAATGAATGGCGAAGGAAAACCATTGGCCTTCTTCGACAATCTCATCATTCGAAAAACTTCTTCTTCATCCAAAGTACCTATGGAACTACTTAGCTTTTCTGCTGACTTAGATGGGCAATATGTAAAATTGAATTGGCACACTGCAAAAGAATTTGGAACAAAAGAATTTATCATTGAAAAAGTCTTGATACTAAAAACTATCAAGAAGTGGGTAGAGTAAATGGAGCTGGAAAAAGTGAAAGTTTAAGAGAATATACTTTACAAGACAGTGAGCCACATCTTGGTATTACTTACTATCGACTTGCACTTAGCAATTGTACAGCGCACTCCGTTTGGGTTCCAGTGATTGCTTTTAAACTAAAACCAGAACAAATGATTCCTATCACCCAATCAGCGGAAAAATAATCCTCAGAAAAGCAAAACAGATTTTTTAATTAATAAATTTAAAGTCGGATACACTTAGTATCCGACTTTTTTAATTTTACTTAATAACTTACTGCAATACAATAATTTAATATCAAAAATATTGTAGATTTTTATAATCATATAAAACCTACCTTTGCTTCAAATAAAAATAATCAAAAACATGGGAATCTTAAAAGAATTTAAAGAGTTTGCTGTAAAAGGAAATCTAATCGACTTCGCAATTGGAGTAGTAGTTGGAGGCGCTTTCGGCAAAGTAACTACTGCTTTTGTTGACGGAATGGTTATGCCGGTAGTTGGTAAATTGGTGGGGGGACAAAACTTTTCTGATTTAAAATTCAAAATACAAGATGGCACTAAAGAGGTGTTGGATTCCGCAGGGAACATCACTTCCACGGCGATACCAGAAGTGTATATTAAATATGGTGAATTCATCACAACGGTAATAGACTTCACAGTGGTTGCATTTGTGATGTTCATGGTCATAAAGGCCATGAATAAATTAAAGAAAGCAGATGAAGCAGCACCAGTAGCACCTCCTGCACCTTCGAAAGAAGAAGTTCTATTAGGTGAAATAAGAGATCTATTAAAAAAATAAAATCAACTCGAACTCTTAAAAATTAAATATGAATCGAATAATAATTATACTATTTATACTATTTGGATCAACAAGTCTAGGTGTTGCTCAAGATTCAACTCTTGTAAAAGCAGATACCATTTGGAGGACTGGAGGTTTATTTTCTTCTTCCTTCAATCAAGTAAGTTTAATGAATTGGGCTGCAGGAGGACAAGATGCGATGTCACTCAACAACATCGTTAGTTTATTTGCGAAATATAATAAAGGAAAAATGGCTTGGGACAACACCCTCGACATGGGTTATGGTATCATTAAACAAGGTGATGAAAAATCAGAAAAACGATGATCGATTAGAATTAAATTCTAAGTTAGGTTATCAAGTAAACGAAACCAAGTTTTACTATACCATTCTCTTCAATTTCAGATCACAATTCGCAGAAGGATTTAATTATCCAAGAACTGACTCTTCATTATACATTTCAAAATTTGCGGCACCTGCCTTTACCTTATTCTCATTAGGAATAGATTATAAACCGGCGGATTACTTTTCTTTATTTATCTCCCCTATTACGGCAAGAGGCATCATTGTAAATGACAAACGACTATCCGATGCAGGCGCCTTTGGTGTTGAGCCCGGAGAAAAGTTTCGCGCAGAAACAGGAGCTTATCTAAATACACGTTTTCAAAAAGATGTAGTTAAAAATGTAAATTTCATGACTAAGTTGGATTTATTTAGCAACTATCAAGAAGATCCTCAAAATGTCGACGTAAACTGGGAAGTCTTAATATCAATGAAAGTAAATTCAATTATTTCTGTTTCCTTAGGAACGCAGTTAATTTATGATGATAATACCCAAATTGGTTTATATAGAACCGTAAATGGAACCGAAGTACCCGTAACAAAGTTAGATGGGTCTCAAAAAACAGGCCCAAGAACGCAATTTCGTCAAATTTTCGGGGTAGGATTAACCTACAAGATGGAAGGATTTGGAGTTCGTTAATAAATAATAACCATATTTAATGAGACAGGTTTGCTTTATTGGCAAACCTGTTTTATTTTGGCAGGATGGGATTGGTCATTTATAAGTCTTCTGCAGGTTCAGGAAAAACATTTACGCTTGTACAGCAATTTTTAATAAAAGTAATTGGACAACCCTGGTTGTTCAGGAGGATATTAGCCATCACTTTTACAAATAAAGCGACTGAAGAGCTTAAGACAAGAATAATCAAAGAACTTGATATATTGGCACATGGAGAGAAATCCATGCATTTAGAAGCTCTATTGGAAAAACTTCCCAAGCTTTCAGAGAAAGAAATTTACGAGAATGCACAAGTAGTTCTTGTGAAAATACTGCACGACTATTCCTCTTTCGCAATTTCCACCATTGACAGCTATTTTCAAGTTTTGGCACGCACATTAGCACGAGAGCTTTTACTTCCGTTGAAATATAATATTGAATTAGATACTGAATTCATCTGTAAAAATGCAACGAATAATTTATTAGACGAAGCAGGACGAGATGAACAAATCACAAATTGGTTAGAAAAACTTCTTTTACATCGCATCGACGAAGGCAAAAACTGGAACGTAAAAACTGAACTCGAAAAAATGACGAAGGAACTTTTGCAGTCGGCGACCGCAAGAGACAATGCAGCTTCCATAGACATGACACAACTTCTTGACTTAATTGAATGGATGATTGTCCGAAAGAAAGAAGTTGAAAAATTTATGAATAGCAAAGGGAACGAAGTCATTCAAGTTTTAGAAAAACATCAATTAGATGCAAGTCGCTTTTATTACAAAACAAAAGGGCCGGTAGGGTATTTACTTAAAATTGCACATCGAAAGAGTGGATACAAAGAATTTTCAAACATCAATACTTATACACAATCGGCACTCAAAGATCCTTTAATGCTTCTCTCAAAAGTCGATCAAAAGAATGAATCTCTAGTGCGGATTGCAACGGAAGAGATTTATCCCCTCCTTGATCAGGCTGTCAGTTATATTTACGAACATCAAAGAGCCTACTTGTCCGTTACTGAAGCGTTGAAATTAATTTATCAATCGGGAATCAGCGGTGCATTGGATGAGAAACTAAAAGAATACAGAGAAAAAAATCAAATATTTCATTTATCGGATACTACCCGAATGCTGAGCAAAATGGTAGCTGATCAAGACGCTCCATTCATTTATGAAAAATCGGGAAACACCTATTTGCATTTACTCATCGATGAGTTTCAGGATACGGGTACTGAGCAATGGAAAATTCTAAAGCCGCTTGTTCTAAACTCTCTTTCCACGGGAAATGAAGTCATACTCGTTGGCGACGCTAAACAATCCATCTATCGTTGGAGAGGGGGCAATATGCAATTGATTTTAGATGGAGTGGAAAAGGAACTAAAAAAATCAGGATTCCCACTAAAAAATTTCATTTTAGGAACCAATTATCGAAGCAAGAAAAATATTGTCGAATTCAACAATACACTATTTCCTGCTGCTGCAAAAATTCTTAGTGCTCAATTCAAGCAAGAAGAAACTATTTTTCAACTCGCCTACCATGAAGAACAAGTTTTTCAGAAATCCAGAGACAAAGGATCGGAAGGCGGTTACATACAAATAGATTTTTTTGAATCCGAAAAGGCGAAAAAAGAAGATCTACACATTCCGATACATTGGAAAACAAAAGCGCTTATCAAAATGGATGAAATCGTAGAAGATCTTTTATCGAAAGCATATCAACTCAAAGACATCACCATCATTTTCCGTAATAACAAACATGAAAAAGAAATCGCAGACTACTTATTCAATCAAGGAAAATACCCATTTATATCTACGAATTCTCTATTATTGTCGACTCATCCAAAAGTAAACTTACTATTAAATTGCCTTAAATTACTTTTAAAACCCGACTCCCCCCTACTCTACGAAGAAATTGATTTACATGCTTTGTCTAACTCCTCCTCTCCAGATTTTCCCTTTCAATCGATTCGAATGAATAAAAGTAAAAACTCTTGGGCAAAAGAAAATTTAATTAATCAACGAGAAAAATTTATTGCACTTCCATTAGATATTATAGTTCATCATATTCAAGAAATGCTTCATGTTTCTGTCACTGATCCATTCATTCAAAAATTTAATGATCTCGTTAAAGATTTTTCCAGTTCCATCAATAATACCATCGCTGGATTTATTCAATGGTGGGATGAACACGAACCAACACGTAAATGGAGTGTTAATTTAGACGAAGGTGGTGATGCTATTCGAATGATCTCTATTCATCGTTCCAAAGGACTCGAATTCCCGGTAGTTATTATTCCGTTTCTCGATTGGGAATACACGCCCAACAATAAATCCATCTTATGGGTAAAAAGCAACGAAGAAAAATTTGCGGAGCATTCAAGTATTCCTGTGCAAGCTGTAAAATCATTGAACGAATCCTATTTCAGCGAAGATTATTATCAGGAATCATTAAACACTGCGCTAGACAATATCAATTTACTTTATGTAGCCTTTACACGTCCAGAAGAAAAACTATTTATTATCTCACCAAAAAATCCAGCACACAACGATATTGGAAGTCTATTGATGGGTGTATTATCTACACAGGAGGAATGGCATCAACAAAATGCTGATCTCGAAACGAAAACTTTTACTTTTGGCATTAACGAGTCAAAAACTACGAAAGCATCAGCATCTAGTAAGGCATCCCTTTATTCACCTTCCTCATTTTCAATGGTCGATTTCCCCAAAAAGCGAACAAGTTCAACTCCATCTTCCACCCTTGAAAACTTCATTCACGAGTGATGAAATCATTATTGGAAACTTAATTCATGAAACCATTTCTTACGTTCATACAAAAGAAGATATTCCTAAAATAATTAATACTATTTTATCAAAAAACGGAAATCAAGGATTTCGAAAATTTACGGAAACGGTAAGTCAACAAGTTCATGCAATTTGGACTTTACTAGAGGGGCGAGGCTGGACATCCACTTCTTTCGAAATAGTAAACGAATGCGATTTATGTGACGAACGTGGAATGCTACATCGTCCAGACCGTGTCCTGATTCATGGCGACACTGGAATCGTTATTGATTTTAAAACGGGAAAGAAGGATGAAAAATACCATCAGCAGGTTAAGGAGTATTGTAGGTTGCTTGAATCCACAGGAATTTCAAATCTGACCGGCTATCTATTATATACCACTGAGAAGGAAATAGTTAAAGTTGTGTAATTGCAACCTTTGTTACCATAAAAAGAAGAGAATTGACTAATTTTGCAATTCCATTTTCATGAATCAATAAATTGATTAAAAATGTCTAACTCAATCTTCCAAGTACCTGTTGCCATCAATGAACCCATCTTAAGTTATGCTCCTGGCACCGCCGATCGCAAACATTTACAAGATACACTTAAGAAAATGCGTAGTGAGGTGGTTGATGTTCCGATGTACATCAATGGAAAAGCAGTTCATACTACAAAAAAGGGCGAGTTACGTCCACCACATGATCATAAACATTTATTAGGAAATTATTCTATTGGAGATGCTAGTCATGTTACCATGGCCATTGATGCCGCGTTAGCAGCTCGTTCTGCATGGGCGGATATGGAATGGGAACAACGCGCTTCCATATTTTTAAAAGTAGCAGAATTACTTGCTGGTCCTTACCGTTCTAAAATAAATGCAGCTACGATGTTAGCTCAAAGCAAAAGTGCCTATCAAGCAGAAATTGATGCTGCTTGTGAGATGATCGATTTTTTACGTTTCAATGTACAGTACGCTAGAGAAATTTACACGCAACAACCGATTTCATCGAAAGGAATTTATAATCGCTTAGAGCAACGTCCGCTCGAAGGATTCGTATTTGCGTTAACACCTTTTAACTTTACTGCTATCTCTGGAAATCTTCCAACTTCAGCAGCGTTAATGGGAAATACCGTAGTTTGGAAACCCGCTTTCACACAAATTTATTCTGCCCGAGTGTTGATGGAAGTATTTATGGAAGCTGGTTTACCTGCTGGTGTTATTAATTTAATTTATGTTCCGGGTGCAGCCACAGGCGATGTGATTTTCGGTCATCCTGATTTTGCTGGTATCCATTTTACGGGTTCTACTGGTGTGTTTCAAGATGTTTGGAAATCGATTGGTAACAATATTCACAAATACAAATCGTATCCTCGTATTGTTGGTGAAACAGGCGGTAAAGATTTTATTCTGGCTCATCCTTCTGCAAACGCTGACGAAGTAATTACAGCACTGAGCAGAGGCGCTTTTGAATATCAAGGGCAAAAATGTTCGGCTGCTTCTCGTGCTTACATTCCTGCTTCAATGTGGCCTGCTGTGAAAGATGGATTGGTTCGCGACTTGAAAAGTATGAAGATGGGTCCAACGGAAGACTTTGGAAACTTCATTAATGCCGTGATTGACGAAAAAGCATTCGATAAAATTTCAGGATATATTGATCGCGCTAAAGAAAGTAAGGACGTAGAAATTATTGCAGGCGGAACTTATGACAAGAGTACAGGTTATTTCATTGCCCCTACAGTTTTATTGGCTAAGAAGCCCGACTACATCACCATGTGTGAAGAAATTTTTGGTCCCATCTTAACGATATATGTTTATGAAGATGCGAAATTTGAGGAAACATGTGAATTAGTTGACAAGACCGGAATTTATGCATTGACGGGATCGATCATTTCAAAAGATCGTTATGCTATTCAACTTGCAACTAAAAAATTAGTGCATGCAGCTGGTAATTTTTACATCAACGATAAATGTACAGGTGCTGTTGTAGGACAACAACCTTTTGGTGGATCAAGAGCTTCAGGAACCAATGATAAAGCGGGATCGCTATTTAATTTATTAAGATGGGTTTCTGCACGAACCATTAAAGAAACGTTTGTTCCTGCAACTGATTATCGTTATCCGTTTTTAGATTAATTCAGAATTTAGAATTAGGAATTCAGAATTCTATACTTTATAAAATTCCAAATTAAATTCAACAAAAAGCCTACTCCACAAAGTGGGCTTTTTATTTTGTTTGTTCCTTTGCAGTTAATTTCAAAAACAAATCTTCCAAATGTCGGCGAGTATTTACTTGATAAATTTGAAATCCATTTTCAATTAGAAAAGATATTATCAAAGGAATATTATTTGCATCCATCTTACATTGCAAAGAGGTTGTACTGTCAAGAATCAAAGAATCTACATTAAACTTTTCTTTCAATTTACTTTTAGCATCTTGCAATCTATCTATTTGAATCTCCACAATACTATCTTCGCTATTCAACAAGGATTTTACTTCGCCTTGAACTACAAGCTTACCTTTATTCAAGATAGCCATTCGATTAGCGACTAATTCAATTTCATATAAAATATGAGAAGATAAGAATATTGTTTTGCCTCTCTCTTTACTCAGATATAAAATCAAATTACGAATATCGATGATGCCTTGAGGATCCAATCCTGTTGTAGGTTCATCTAAAATAATTAAATCGGGATCATGAATGAGGGCTTGAGCAATGCCGAGTCGTTGTTTCATACCATGGCTGTACCCTTTCACGGATTCATCACTGCGTCCTTTCAAACCCACTAACTCAATCACTTCATCAATCTTTTTATCGGAAGCATCTACACCATTGTAATGTGCCAACAATTTTAAGTTCTTTCGAGCAGTGAGGTACTTATAAAAATCAGGTTTTTCGATAATGCAACCGATTCGATTTAAAATAGAAATTCGATCGTCTAATAAATTTTTACCGAAAATTTTTATTTGACCATTGTCCGGACGAATCAAAGAGAGAATCATTCGGATGGTTGTACTTTTCCCCGCGCCATTCGGCCCTAAAACCAAATACATCTCCCTCGTAAACGCTCAAGTTTAATTCATCGACTGCTTTATTAGCGCCAAATGATTTGGTGAGTCCGATTACATCTATGATCTTATTCATTCACACCTAAAATCAAAGGATGGTTAGGTTCAATTCCTGCGTTAAAATAATGCTGTAGAACGCCATTTTCATCTACCAAATACTTGGAAAAATTCCAGGATGGACGTTGATCATTCCAACCATTCAAAGATGAATCCGACAACCATTTATACAATGGATGCTGGTTCTCCCCCTTTAATCTCAATCTTAGCATATAATGGAAATGTTATATGATAATTTTTTTCGCAAAACTGACCAATCATCTCATCACTGTCGGGCTCTTGCGCGCCAAAATCATTAGAAGGAAATGCAACAACCACCAACTCATCTTTTTTATTTTGGTATACTTCTTCCATTTGAGCATACTGACTTGTGTAGCCACATTCAGAAGCTGTATTTACAATTAATATTTTCTTTCCCTTAAATTTTTCAAGTGTAGAAACAGTGCCATTTATTTCTTTTACTGGAATCGTATAAATAGACTCTAATGGTTGAACATTTTGCTCATTAGAAATCACGTCTTGCTTTGTCATCTTCTTTAGAATTGGATAATATAAATCTCTAATAAATTTTGGCCATTTCATCCTGTTAATTTACACCTATTAATCAACCCTAAAAGTAGTTAAAACAAACTAATCAAAAAAATTTAAACTACTTCAACACTTTCTCCTTAGTTTAATTGAGAAAGGATGTCGTTGCTGACATCCTTTTCCCGTTATTCTAATTGAATTTCTTTAACAAATCTTTGATCACATCTCGATGAACGAGGATACCCATCATCTTTAATTTAACATAGTCTTCATGCATAAAGTAAAAACCAAAGTTCTTGCTATCAGGTCCGCAATTTCGAGAACCGGAACCCGAATCTTTAATTAAGTACCAATCTTTCCCATCTTTTTCCAAATAACCTACTAAATGCATTCCATGATCATCGGTAGTACTACCATTTAACAGACGAAGCAAACGAGCATTTTCATCAATATATTCAGAAGGTATATCATAAGTAGGAACTACAGCTACTTGATTCCAAGGATCAAATCCAGATTCGGAAACATCACCTCCAATCATCATAGTATATCCATTACGTACTGCAAACTTTATCGCCGACATGTAATCATCTAACGGAACATTGTAGTAAGTACTATCATGCCACCAATTGTCGGGTACCTCGTATTCTACTTTTTTCCAGTAAGGCTTATTCATGAGTGAAGTTAGATCGATATAATCAGACACATTCAACTTTAACACATCCGTTACATATTGCTTTGGAGTAATTGTTTTTCCGTTTACCACAACCTTTGTTGGTGGTACACCCATATAATGGTTTTGTATGGACTTAATTGTTGCAGTTACTTCGTCTTCATTCCAAGCATTGGTTGCTTTCACGTTTTGAAGATAAGCTTTCATTTCCTTAAACATTTTATCATGGCTATGATAAATTTGTCCGGGCATTAACCCCGTATAATCTTGCAACGGAACCGTACCGTATGTTTGATACATCCTTACCACTGCATTCCCCTCTGAACCTTCGTCGAAATTAGATTCACCTCGTGTACGAACAAATTCTCTTGCCTTCTCAACCGTCTCCCAATACGCAGTAAACATCTCCGAAATTTTTACTACTTGCTTCGATTGACGATACACTTCAGTTTCAAAAAAGAAGTGGTACTGTATGACCAACAGGTATTTGAATTTCCCTGGGAGATGGGAATGTTTTTCCACCAAGTTGTAAATTCATCTACAGACTTCGGATACCAACCAAATTTATTGATATCGAATTTAAAGATAGGCTTTGATGGTTTTTCAACTTTCTTCTCCTCATATTGCTGCACACCCGTCATGATATCTTTATCATAAAACCCAGCTTTTTTCTCACGCATTTGCAATTGGTCGTGACGAGACTGACTAAAGCTTTTCGTATTGCTAAGCAATAGGATTAGCACGGCTACTAATTTTAATGTTTTCATATTAATGAATTATTTTTTCAATGGGATACTTCCTTATAAACTCAACACTTCTTTGCATATCGGAATACAAGATGCGATCTTTTCTAAAAATTTTATTTCACCACGGTAAGCTTCAATCAACGATTCTAAAATACTCGACGTTTTTGCTGGACGGCGGAATTCCAAAGCCTGCGCTGCATTCATCAACTCAATAGCCAAGATGCGCTCAGTATTTAACATTACTTTATACAACTTGGTTGCTGCATTGGCTCCCATACTCACATGATCTTCTTGTCCGTTTGATGAAACAATTGAATCGACGGATGCTGGCGTGCAAAGTTGCTTACTTTGACTCACGATCGATGCAGCGGTATATTGAGGAATCATAAATCCAGAATCGAGTCCTGGATTCGCCACTAAAAAAGATGGCAATCCACGTAAACCACTAATTAATTGATACGTTCTTCGCTCCGAAATACTTCCTAATTCGGCAATAGCAATAGCCATGAAGTCGAGCGGTAATGCCAAAGGTTGTCCATGAAAATTTCCTGCAGAAATAATTAATTCTTCATCTGGAAAAACAGTGGGGTTATCGGTAACAGAATTAATCTCGGTGAAAAATATTTGCGATACATACGTGATCGCATCCTTAGAAGCTCCGTGTACTTGTGGAATACAACGAAACGCATAAGGATCTTGCACATGCGTTTTGGGCCGATCAATTAATTCACTACCCTTTAAAATGGTTCTGAAACGCGTAGCGGTATTGATTTGTCCTGTGTGTGGACGAATCTGATGTATCAAATGATGGAAAGGTTCTATTCGACCATCAAATGCATCCAACGAAAGAGCACCAATTAAATCAGCCGCTTTCTCTAACTGTTGCGCTTTTAAAATACATCAGCATCCATACGCATTTATAGATTGAGTGCCATTCAATAACGCTAAGCCTTCTTTTGATTTTAACGTAACAGTCTTTAATCCAAAATTCTCCAATGCACGCGAAGCTGGTAGTCTTTCACCTTTCACACGAACTTCGCCCATTCCAATTAACGGCAGGGAAAGATGAGCTAACGGTGACAAATCACCCGAAGCCCCAAGTGATCCTTGCTCATAAACGACTGGATAAATCCCATAATTTAAAAAGGCGATCAACAACTGAACAGTTTCCACTTGCACTCCACTATTCCCATAACTTAGTCCTTGTACTTTCAAGAACATCATCAATCGAACAATTTCTTCTGGAACTTCATCGCCCATTCCACAAGCATGCGACATCATCAAATTTACTTGAAGTTGTCCGAGGTCATTTTGCGAAATTGATTTATTATAGAGCGAACCAAAACCGGTGTTAATTCCATAATGTGCTTGATTACTCCCATCCACTTTCTGGTCTAAATAATCACGACACTTTTGAATTCGAGCTTTGCTTCTTCTCCCAATTCAATTTGCACACCAGGCTTTAATATATTTGCAATGGTATCAAAAGTGATATGATGGGATGAGATGAAATTAGAATATGTTTCTAAAATTAATAATTTTTCTTTCTTTAATAAATTCAATCAAACTATTCAAATCCATTTTTGTTGATCACCCGTCTTCATGTCTTTTAACATTAAGGAAGATGCGGCACGCTCCTCTGATCCCGCCATCACTACAAATGGAATTTTGCGTGCATCGGCATACGAAAATTGCTTTTTCATTTTCGCTGCATCAGGATACATCTCCGCATTTATTCCAACGGCTCTAACTTTATTCAATAATTGCAATGAATAAGGAATTTCATCTTCACCAAAATTGATGAACAACAAATCGAGCGAAGATTCCACATTAGCAGGAAATAAATTCAACTCATCTAATACATCACAAATACGATCGGCACCAAAAGAAATTCCTACACCAGACATTCCAGGCAAACCAAAAATACCTGTGAGATCATCGTAACGTCCACCACCGCAAATACTCGGATTAAAAGTTGCTTTAGGCTAATTCTTTTCAAAAATAGCTCCCGTATAATAATTTAATCCACGAGCCAATGTAATATCCACTTTACACTCTGCTCTTTTAAAAGAAAAATTAGCTGCATAATCCAACACCGATTCCAATCTCCGAATTCCTTGCATGCCTATTTCAGATGACTTCAATAAGTTCTTAGCAAATCAATTTTATCTTGATCGCTACCTTCAAACACTAACAATGGTTTCAATCCATCAATGGCTTTTTCTGAAACGCCTTTTGTTCGCATTTCTTCAGCTACTTTCTCAGGACCAATTTTATCAAGCTTGTCGATGGCTACTGTAATGTCAATGATTTTCTCGCTTTCATTGAATACTTCAGCGATACCACTTAATATTTTGCGATTATTAATTAGCACAACTACATTCAATCCCAACTTAGCAAACACATCATCGATCAATTGCAATAATTCCAATTCACACAAAAGCGAGTTGGTTCCAATCACATCGGCATCGCACTGAAAAAAAATTCACGGTATCGGCCTTTTTGGGGTCGATCGGCGCGCCACACAGGTTGAATTTGATAACGCTTAAAAGGAAAGGAAATTTCATTTTGATGCATTACCACGTAACGAGCAAAAGGAACGGTTAAATCGTAGCGTAGTGCTTTTTCGGATATAGATGACGTTAGTTTCTTGCTATTCTTCAATGACAATTCATCCGCACTCACCTCCGACAAAAAATCTCCGGAATTCAAAATTTTAAAGATCAACTTATCCCCTTCTTCTCCATACTTACCCATCAACGTAGGAAGATTCTCCATCGAAGGCGTTTCCAAGGGAAGATATCCAAATCGCTGAAAGGAAGACTTGATAGTATCGAAAAGAAAATTCCTTTTCAACATATCTTCCGGTGTAAAATCGCGCGTTCCTTTCGGGATGGATGGTTTCATACTTTTCAAATTAATATACTTTCAAAAAAAATCTTTAAATCCACAAAACAGACATGCCCTAAATTGAAAAAGCGCTTATTTATATAATCTATTTCTTTATCTCCAATGTACTTCATTCTCTCCTTATCTTCGTTAGAATTTAAACACATTAATTTATACAAATGCAATTTATCTTTAAGTCTCAGTTTGTTTTTAACAAACTCAATTGGACCCAAACAATTATTAAAACTATTCCAACAATCATTAAATACACTTAAATCATTTACAGAAGACAATTCTAATAACTCTTCTAAACAGTTTAATGCACCTCCCTTAATAAAAAACAATTTAAATTTATAGTCTTCCAAAATTCCACTAACTTTTTTATTTCTTTCTGTCTCACTATCTGAATCTAGATCTTGAATAATTATATTAATACCATCTTCACCTGGCTGGATTAAATTTTTCTTAATTAAAGATAGTTTGTCTTTACCTCCACTTTTAATATAACTTATATCATTAGATGAAATTTCAAATTTATAATAATCTACAAAGTCCTTCATGAACTTAATATCAGAATCTCCCTCTACACAAATTACTATTTTCATAATGCAAAACTATCTTATTTCATTTTTTAAATCAATTGAATTCTCAAATTCCTCAAAATTGTAACAAACGGCCATAGGATATCCATTTTTATTTCTACGTAAATTAACTATTCGAATGAAACTCCTAAACTCCTGATTCTCTTTTGCAAAACTGACCAATGACGTCAAACATTCTTTGCTATGTGTAGTTGCAAAAACCTGATTATCATATTTTCGAAGATTGCTAAAAATCGACTTCCAAAAGAAAGGAAACTTTTTGAAATATATTCCTGAATCAATTTCATCAATCATAAGCTTTCCATCTTTACACATAAATAATTCCATAATAATTCTAAATAGCTTAACAAATCCATCTCCAAACATTGACATCGGAACAGGCAGATTTGAAGATTTCAAATAAACTATCAATCTTGATCCTCTTCCTTTTTCACTTATAACTTTAATGGATTCTAAGTCCATGAAAATCTTTGACAACAAGTCTATAATCAAAAATTCATTGTCCTTATTAAGAGAAATAAAATTCGAATAATACCCAACTAAATCACTCGAGTAAAAGAAACCAGAACTAACAAATGGAACATAACCTCCATGTCGAGTCAACTTAGATATTAAAGCCTTTGGAATTTCATTTACGTAGTAAACATCATAAAATAAGTCATCAATATCTTTTAAATCATTTCTTAAAACATTGTTTAATGATAATTCATAACCAAGAAGTTTAACTAATTCATTATTTCTTTTAAGTTCATCAATATGTAATCTTTTGCACTTAATTCTATTTACCTCATTATTTTCATATTTTATTGCTACTTCAAACTTTTTATTTTGTTTTTGAGAAGAGTAATAATCGATAATTATATCAGTATTTAAATCGCTTAAACCACTTCTCACACCAGCCATATGGTGAAGACAAAGTATTGATTCGTCAAAATTTTCTGAAACCAAAGCAGCTTCCATCAGAGATGATTTGCCAACATTATTATCTCCGATAATAATATTAAACCTCCCTAGGTCTTTCAGTTTAAAATTAGAAAAACTTTTAAAATCATTAATTTCTATTTCCTTAATATGTGCCATATTTGTTAGCTTACAAGTTTCTTATATCTAAATCTTTTTGGTTCCACATTCCCCAAACGCTTCTTCTTCGCTTCTTCGTAATCGGTATATCCACCTTCATAAAAATAAACTTGCGAGTCGCCTTCGAAGGCAAGAATATGTGTACACACTCTATCGAGGAACCATCGATCATGGGAAATAATTACAGCACAACCGGCATAGTTCTCCAAGGCTTCTTCCAATGCACGCAATGTATTTAAATCAATATCATTGGTGGGCTCATCCAGCAACAATACATTCGATCCAGTCTTCAACGTCATGGCTAAATGCACACGATTTCTTTCTCCACCCGAAAGTACTCCAACCTTCTTTCCTTGATCGGCGCCATTAAAATTAAACTTCGAAATAAAGCTCCGCGCATTTACCGACTTACCTCCAATCATCATGGTTTCATTTCCGCCAGATATCACTTCATATACTGTTTTATCGGGAACAAGGTCATCATGACTCTGATCCACATACCCTATTTGCACCGTTTCACCAATAGTAATCGTTCCGCTATCGGGAGTTTCTGCACCCATGATCATTCGGAACAAAGTCGTTTTTCCAACACCATTCGGTCCAATGATACCAACGATTCCTGCTTGTGGCAATGAGAAATTTAAATTCTCAATGAGCAAACGATCACCAAATCCTTTATTCAAATTCTCTGATTCGATCACTTTAGTACCTAGACGAGGTCCGGGCGGAATAAAGATCTCCAACTTTTCTTCTTTTTCTTTCGTCTCTTCATTCACCATTTTATCATAAGCACCTAAACGCGCTTTCGACTTCGCGTGACGTGCTTTTGGCGACATCCGCACCCATTCCAATTCGCGCTCTAATGTTTTACGACGTTTGCTCTCGGTCTTTTCTTCTTGTCCTAAACGTTTTTGTTTTTGCTCCAACCAAGAGGTATAATTACCTTGCCATGGAATTCCTTCTCCGCGATCCAATTCTAAAATCCATCCAGCTACGTTATCGAGGAAATAACGGTCATGGGTTACCGCAATTACAGTTCCTTTGTACTGCTGTAGATGATGTTCCAACCATTCTACGCTTTCCGCATCAAGGTGATTCGTGGGCTCATCCAACAATAAAATTTCGGGTTCCTGCAACAACAATCGACAAAGTGCTAATCGACGACGCTCTCCTCCGGATAAAATATTCACTGGCGTATCGGGCTCTGCACATCGCAAAGCGTCCATGGCTACTTCAATTCTATTATCAAGTTCCCATGCATTCGCTGCATCAATTTGGTCCATCAAAACAGCTTGTCGCTCGATCAATTTATTCATTGCATCATCGTCGAGTGGCTCCCCCAATTTATTATTTACATCATCGTATTCTTTCAAAATATCGACAATAGGTTGCACGCCTTCCATCACAATTTCACGAGCTGTTTTCGACTCATCCAACTCTGGTTCCTGGGGCAAATAACCGACATTATAGCCTGGTGAAAAAACCACTTCGCCCTGAAAAGATTTATCCAATCCGGCAATAATTCGAAGCAGGCTGGACTTTCCCGAGCCATTTAAACCTAAAATTCCAATCTTGGCACCGTAAAAAAAGCTCAAATAAATGTTCTTAAGTACTTGTTTTTGTGGGGGATAGATTTTGCTAACCCCAACCATAGAAAATATGATTTTGCGATCATCTGACATATATAAGTAATTGATTAATGAAACTTTATACCTTCGTTTTCTGTTTAGAAGGAGGAAAGCAAAAGTATCGTTTTCCGAGCTAAATGAGAAGTCTACCTATTAAATTAAAAAACATGCGATTTCTATCCATCCTTCTACTCAGTTTAATCACACAATCAGCACTTTCGCAGCAAACAAAGATGAGTTTTCGTCTGATGGAATTGATGAATGATGTAGAAAAAGCAAATAAAGAGATTTCCATTTTAGTCAAAGGAGAGTATTCCCAAATAGCACCTGAAATTGAAAAAGCTGGAGGCACCATAAAATTTCACGCAGGAAATATTTGCGGAGCTACGATAACTGCATCCACGCTTCGCTTTCTTCAGGAAATCAAGTCCATAGAAAGAATGGAAGAAGGTCGAGTGCAGGTGCAAACATTGAATGACAAGATGCTCATCAATAACCGCATTGACCTCATTCATCAAGGTGTATCACCATTGATCCAAGGATATGACGGAAGTAATGTTATAGTTGGAATCATTGATACCGGACTTGACTTTACGCATCCTGATTTCAAAGACAGCTTAGGACAATCGCGTGTACTTTGGATATGGGATCACCTTCTTGCTTCGTCGGGAAACACTCCACAACCTTACAACTATGGTCAGCAATTTTCAAAAGCTGATATAGATGCAGGTAATGCTACTGCCCATGTGGATCAAACTGCGCATGGATCACACGTAACCGGAATAGCTGTAGCAAACGGCGATACCATGATTGCATTCAAAGGTGCAGCTCCCAAAGCCGACATCATTGCTGTTTCTCTTAATTTTAATCAGGGAGATGATACATGGCTGAGTAGTATTGCTGATGCAGTGGATTATATTTTCAACAAAGCAGATTCTCTAAACAAACCTTGCGTTATCAATATTAGTGCAGGCACTTACCTAGGATCGCATGATGGAAAAGATTTACAGGCAAATGCAATCGATAATTTAATTCAAGCAAAAGATGGAAGAATGGTTGTAGCTGCCGCTGGAAATGCTGGAAACTACCCGTTGCATATTCAACATCAACTTAACAACGACAGTAGTTTTACTTGGTATAAAAAACATCTGGAAATCCCATTTACATCGAATTTTGGGCAGACACTGCAGACTTAAACAATATTCAATTTACCATCGGCGCAGACCAATCTACACCCTATTACGAAGATCGAGCGCAAAAATCTTGGTCAACCATAACGAATTACTTGGGAGTTTTAGGAGTTGATACACTCTGGAGTTATAACGGAAATCGACTAGCCATCTTTCAAACGTATGGTCAACTTGTTGGCGCACGATATAGCATGACTTATGTAATCATTCCAGACTCCACCACTTATTATTTCAGGTTAATGAGCAAAGGGACTGGTAAACTTGATTCATGGAGCTTCGAATTAGTATCAAGTGGGCTACCAAGCACTTCATCCTATCCTCCTATTGTAAATTATCAAAACGCAGATTTCAATCAAAACATTTGCAGTTCGTTTCAATGCAGCGACGTTGTTCTTTGCGTAGGACAATACGTAAATAGAAACAATTACATCGACGTCAATGGAAATCTTCAAACATTCCCGACAACAGAGGGCGCAATCGGAGCAAGTTCTAGTAGAGGTCCGACACGAGATGGACGAACAAAACCAGACATTACTTCCACTGGTGAAGTTACGATGTCGGCTTTAAAACTTTCAAGTGCCGCTTGGTTTTTAGCCAATCAACCTTTCAAATTAGCACAAGGTGGAATGCATATCCGTGATGGCGGAACATCTTCAGCCGCTCCAGTAGTTGCAGGAGCAATTGCACTTTATCTTCAAAAAAATCCAACGGCAACTTGGACCGATATTCGTAACCGTATTTTGCTTTGCTCTAAGACTGATAATTTCACAGGGACCAATTTACCAAATAATATATGGGGGAATGGGAAATTAGATGCATTCAATATGATGATTGGATGCAATGCATTACCGGTTAAGGAAAATGCAAACAGCGCTTTCATGATTTATCCAAATCCCGCTTCTGATTACTTTACTATTCAATTAGGGGAAAATAAAAATGCACAGCAAGTAGAAATTTACAGTACTCTTGGACAAATCGTTTACAGTAAGATGGTATCATCTAAGGATTCCTCATTACGTATTCCAATAGATAATATCTCGAAGGGGGTCTATGTAGCAATTGTTCGATTTGAAAACCAAGCACCTTCCTCTAAAACGATTGTAGTCGAATAAGGAAAATTGCTCTTCAAAAACCGTCAGTAGTATTGATTCGATTGATTACTTTTGACGTGTGCTCCAAAAAGTAAAACACTACCTCTCGCTTGTAAAATTTTCGCATACCATCTTCGCAATCCCTTTTGCGGCGATAGGATTCATTCTGGCTGTTACACAGTATAAAATAAACCTTGAGTGGACGCTAGCTTTAAAAGTACTTCTTTGTATGGTATTCGCTCGTTCAGCAGCTATGGCTTTTAATCGATGGACAGACCGAGACATAGATGCACAAAATGAACGAACAAAAATCAGGGAAATTCCGGCTGGAATTATCAAAGCGAATGAAGCCTTACTATTTACACTCATTAATTGCATTGCATTTGTCACCACTACTTGGTTCATCAATCCTTTATGCTTTTACCTTTCGTTTGTTGCTCTCGCCGTGGTTCTAGGGTATTCACTTACCAAAAGATTTACGGCGCTATGTCACTTCGTACTTGGGCTAGGGATTATCACTTGCCCCCCTCGGCGCATGGATTGCAGTTAGTGGAGAATTTGCTTATTTACCACTTTTGTTTTCACTAGCAGTTCTTACTTGGGTCAGTGGTTTTGATATCATCTATGCCTTACAAGATGAGCAATTCGACCAAGAGCATCACCTTCATTCCATACCTCAGCACTTTGGCGGAAAAATGCACTTTCCATTTCCCGTAAGCTACATATTGCATCTTCATTATTTATACTATCCGCAGGAATTGAAGGCGGATATGGATGGATGTACTACATTGGATGGTTATTATTTTCCTTGCTTCTAATTCATCAACATCGTCTGGTAAAACATGATGATTTAAGCAAAGTGAATATTGCTTTTTTCACGACCAATGGAATCGCGAGTTTAGTCTTTTCCATCTTCGTTATATTAGATGTATTATTCAACTCATCACGATTCCTGTTTTAAAAACTACTTAGCGCCTTTAGTTCCATATTTCTTATATCTTAAATTTGGAAGTATCAGAGTGAAAACTTACTTTTGATATTGTAATTTAAAATTTATTCATGAGAAACACTAGATTTAATTTAAACTTTACAATTCTCTTTTTCTTGCTTTTTATAGATAAAGCAAACGGACAACTCGCCATAGAATGGCAAAGCAATTACGGAGGCTCCAACTTTGAACAACCTTTTATGAGTGCTCCAACTCGAGATGGAGGGATCATTAGTGGCGGTTATACCGAATCTACCGACGGTGATGCAATTGGAAACCACGGAAATTATGATTGGCTCATTGTTAAAACCAACAAATTTGGAGTTAAAGAATGGGCGCGAACTTATGGAGGTAATGATTATGATAAATGTAGAGCCATCATGCAAAACGATGATGGTACCTATATGGCTTTTGGAAGTTCTCATTCTAGCAACGGCGATGTTCCACAAAATTATGGATATGCTGATTTTTGGCTATTAAGACTTGATTCATTGGGTAACATCATTCACAACAAAACTTATGGGGGGACAGGAAGAGAAGGTGGACGAGGCATTATCAGGACTTCAGATCGTGGATGGATGCTGGTTGGATGGACTTCATTTAACGACAGTGACATTGTGGGAAATCATGGATCAAAAGATGCGTGGTTATGCAAATTAGATTCTAACATGAATATGAAATGGAATCAAAATTATGGAGGAAGTGAAGAAGATCGAGCAAGAGATGTGATTGAACTACCGGATGGCAGTTATGTTTTTGGTGGAAATTCAAAATCCAATGACGGCGATGTTAGTTTTAATTATGGGGACGAAGATTTTTTTATGGGGAAAGTAAATTCAATGGGTACCTTGATTTGGAGTACCACCGTGGGCTCCACTGCTCAAGATAGAATTTTTGGTGTTGCTGCTGACTGGGATGGTGGATTCTTAGGCATAGGAAGAAATGGCACCAACGATGGAGATGTAAACGACAATCATGGCGGTCAAGATCTTTGGATTTCAAAAGTAGATTCACTAGGAAGTATTGTTTGGTTAAAATCATTGGGAGGAAGTTCGGATGATGGCGGCTTCAGAATAGAACCAACTACAGATCACGGTTATTTAATTACGGGAACTACAAAATCTGCTGATGGTGATTCGCCAGGCATCCATGGAGAATCAGACTATTGGTTTATTAAACTAGACTCCCTATTAGATTTTGTACAGAATGACCATATTGGTGGAAAAAGACATGATCATTGCGTAGACATTTTTAAATCTCAAGATGGGGGATACTATTTTTCGGGATTCTCAACTAGCATAGATACCTTTCCTATCAATTTCAATAATTATGGACAAGCAGATTTTTGGATTGTAAAAGCATTCTATTGCACTCCGCAAATTTTTACAATAAGTCCGAGTGATACTATCGTTTGTCCTGGAAATTCAATAACAATAGCCACGGACAGCAATTTCGTGAATTATTTGTGGAGCAACAGTGACACGACTACAACAATTACCGTTTCTGACACTGGAGCTTATTACTTCATTCAAACTGAATTTAATGGAGTATGTGTTTACCATTCTGACACAATACAACTTTCAAACTTTGCAGCGGTAACACCAATTATAACTTATAACAACAGTAGTTTAATCGCGAGTGGTGCCGGCAACTTTCAATGGTACTTTAACAACAACCCTATTACAGGTGCTACTTCTAATATTTTATCGCCAATAACACAGTCGGGCGATTATACGGTAACCTTACTCGATGTAAATTCATGTTTTACGACTTCTAATTCTTATTTACTCTCTGTAGGTATTTCACCACTTTCCAATTCGCTTACTCAACTACTCATCTACCCCAATCCAAGTATTGACCAAGTAAATATAAAGTTTACTAGCAACATTAAAACTCCTTCGAAATTGATCATCAAAAACATACTTGGTCAAACTTTAATTGAAACTGATTTTGAAATTATTCGTGGAGAAAATTCGAATAGTATTAATATTTCAGGTCTTTCGAAGGGTACATATACCCTAAATTTATTGACTCCTGATGCCTCTCTGACGAGTTGGCTATTTCTTAAGAATTAACACTCTAAGTATTTCCACCTTTCTCTCGTATTTTAATGCACTGATAACCAAACAACAAAATGACCGATTCGCTCGGTTAAATTCGCATTTTAAAATTGCTTTTCGTAATTTTGCAATTATCTTTTCAATTTAATTGTACATTTAGCAAAAGAAAAGCATCAATATGCAGAATGAAACTTCGACGAAAGATTTATCTTTTGATGATTTCAAAAACTCATCTTAAGCGATTATCAAATAGTTTGCGAAAGTCGACAAGCCAGTTTGATTGGCAGAAAAGAAGTATTGACGGGAAAAGCGAAATTTGGAATATTTGGCGATGGAAAAGAATTAGCACAAATTGCTATGGCCAAAGTTTTTAAAGATGGTGATTTCAGATCAGGCTATTACCGTGATCAAACATTTATGTTTGCAGCTGGACTTTTATCCATGGAAGAATTCTTTGCTCAACTGTATGCACATCCGGATGTGGCTGCAGATCCTTCTTCTGCTGGAAGATGCATGAACGGACACTACTCTACTCGTCTTTTGAACGATGATGGTTCGTGGAAGAACTTAACCACTAGGAAAAATTCATCAGCAGACATTTCACCTACAGCAGGACAAATGCCACGCTTGTTAGGATTGGCACTTGCTAGTAAACTTTATAGAAGTCATCCAGAGCTAGCAAATAAAATGAGTGGCTTTACAATCGGCGGAAACGAAGTAGCCTTTGGGACTATCGGTGACGCATCTACGTCAGAAGGACTTTTTTTCGAAACCATAAATGCAGCAGGAGTATTGCAAGTACCCATGGCGATTAGTGTTTGGGATGATGGATATGGAATATCTGTACCTGCTAAATTTCAAACAACGAAGCAAAGTATTTCTGAAGTGTTAAAAGGTTTTGAAAGAACAGATGAAAAAGAAGGCTATGTCATCCTAACTGCTAAAGCCTGGGATTATACAGATCTCATCGACACTTATGAAAAAGGAATTGCTATTTGCAGAGAGCAACAAGTACCTGTATTATTTCACATTCAAGAAGTGACGCAACCACAAGGACATTCTACCAGTGGATCACACGAGCGATACAAGAGCAAAGAAAGATTAGCTTGGGAAGATGAGTTTGATTGCATTAAAAAATTCCGTGAGTGGTTATTGAAAAGTGCACTCTCTACACCTGAAGAATTGGATGCCATAGAAGCATCTGCTAAGAAATCTGCGAATGATGCGAAGAAAAATGCTTGGGCAAGTCTTTCAAAAGGAATTAAGGCAGAATTAAATGATGCCGCTTCGCACATGGAAAAATTAGGGGCAACAAGTACAAATAAAGTATTCATTGAAGTAGCTATCAACAAACTCAAGCAAATTTCTGAACCGGAAAGGAAAGACATTGAATCTACCATTAAAAAAGTTTTACGCTATGTAAAAACGGAACAATCAAATGAAAGAAATCAATTGTTGGCTTGGTTAAAAAACTTCAGATCTCTAAATATCGAACGCTACGATTCACATTTGTACAGTCAAAGCAAAGAAAGCATTCACCACATCACTCCAAATGCTGTAGCGTATGATACCAATGCCCCACTTGTGGATGGACGAGAAGTATTACAAGCTAATTGGGATGCACAATTGGAAAAGAAAAAAGAAATTGTAATTTTCGGAGAGGACGTTGGAAATATTGGCGGTGTGAATCAAACCTACGCGGGTTTACAAGCAAAGTATGGGGAGCCTAGAGTATTCGATACTGGAATACGTGAAGCGACAATTATTGGCCAAGGTATTGGTCTTGCTTTAAGAGGATTTCGACCCATTGCTGAAATACAATATTTAGATTATCTCGCTTATGCGATTCAAGTTTTAACGGATGACCTTGCTTGTTTGCATTACCGCACTAAAGGCGGGCAAAAAGCACCGATGATCATAGCCACTCGTGGTCACCGTTTAGAAGGCGTTTGGCATTCAGGCTCTCCGATGCAATTTATTTTAGGCTCGATGCGTGGAATACATGTTGCGGTGCCTCGCAACATGACGCAAGCCGCAGGATTCTACAATACACTTCTTGAAAGTGACGAACCTGCCTTAGTCATTGAGCCATTGAATGGATATAGAAACAAAGAAAAAATGCCTTCCAACCTTGGAGAATTCAAAATTCCTTTAGGAAAAATCGAAATCTTGCAAGAAGGAAAAGATGTGACTTTGGTAACGTATGGCTCATGCGTGCGTATTGCACAAGATGCTATCAGCTCGCTTTCTGAAGCAGGCATAAGTGTTGAACTCATCGACATACAAACACTATTGCCATTTGACTTGGATCATCAAATTGTTGAATCTTTAAGGAGAACAAATAAAATAGTTTTCCTTGATGAAGATGTATCAGGTGGGGCAACTGCCTATATGATGCAACAAATTTTAGAGGTGCAAGGAGGATATCATTATTTGGATCAAAAAGCCAATTACCATTTCAGCAAAAGATCATCGTCCTGCTTATGGTTCTGATGGGGACTATTACTCTAAGCCTAATGCAGAAGATGTTTTTGATGTGGTTTACGAAATGATGCATCGCTATTCTCCTCAGCAATTCCCATCCATATATTGATTGTTTACCCATGAGTTTTACCCGAATTACGGAGTCAGAATCGAACTACAATCATTTAGAAAAAATGAGTGTTGCCGAGATTCTCACCAACATCAACAGAGAGGATCAATTAGTAGCGCATGCCGTTGCTGAGAAGTTAAACAACATCGAAAAAATGGTTACAAATATACTTCCAAGACTTCATCGCGGAGGAAGAATATTTTACATAGGCGCAGGGACAAGTGGTCGCTTAGGAATTGTTGATGCATCGGAATGCCCGCCCACTTTTGGTGTGCCGCATGGATTATTTATTGGCATAATAGCAGGGGGTGATAGCGCAATTCGCAAAGCCGTAGAATTTGCAGAAGATGATCCAAATCAAGGCTGGAAAGATCTAAACGAACATCTGCTGAATGAAAACGATAGCGTAATAGGAATCGCTGCATCTGGAACCACACCCTATGTAATCAATGCATTAGCAGAATGCAATAAAAGAAATATTTTGACAGGTTGTATTACTTGCAATGCCAATAGTCCTCTCGCAAACGTTTCACAACATCCCATTGAAATTGTATGTGGTCCTGAATTTGTGACTGGAAGCACTCGAATGAAATCGGGAACCGCCCAAAAGCTTGTTCTCAATATGATATCCACCTCCCTTATGATCAAATTTGGAAGAGTGAAAGGAAATCGGATGGTTGATATGCAATTGAGTAATAATAAACTCATCGATCGCGGCGTGAAGATGGTGATGGATGAAACTGGATTAAACGAATCTGAGTCAATGCAGCTTTTAAAAGATCATGGCAGTGTACGTAAAGCCATTGAACATAAACCGTAATAAAATTTCATACTTCATCGCCATTCTTTGCAATTCGTAATTACATTTGTAATTATCCATTTATGCAAGATATTGAACCCTTCTATTCCTGGACACATCTCTACACATCCGCAGAAGATACGCTCTCTCCATTTTATGGTAGAGTGTACAGTGAATTTGAGTATTCAAACACCATCTACAACTACTACATCCATCCACAGTGGGACGATTTTGGATCATCCACCTTATACTTAAAAGTGCTTTTCGTAGATTATGAAATTGGCTTTGCAATTATTGAAATGATTGGTGAATGGAATGATGCCATCAACAACGACATCATGACCATCAAACGCGACCTCATCGATTTGATGATTCAACAAGGAATTGATAAATTCATATTAATCGGAGAAAACGTTTTAAATTTCCATGCTTCTGACGATTGCTACTATCAAGAGTGGTTTGATGATATTGAAGATGGATGGATTGTTGCACTCAACTTCCGGGATTACGTAAAAGAAGAATTCAACAAAAATTCAATCGATTACTACTTAGTATATGGCGGGGAATTAGACGAAATGTTATGGAGAATATTTTCACCGATTGAACTATATCACAAAATACAAAACATCATTAACCACCGTTTAAGTTAATTAAATTAAGTTCGATATCAATTACTACCTTTGTAATTGCCGATGAAAGGAATATTCCTAAATATCATACAATTAATAGGTGTTCTACTTTTAATGAGCAACGGCGATAAAGCATCCAATAAATCTCAAACTGGTAAAGCCTCTTACTATGGGAGAGAATTTGAAGGAAGAAAAACTGCTTGCGGAGAAATTTTTCACAATGCAGATTTTACTGCTGCTCATCGAAAACTTCCCTTCCACACTTTCGTTCGCGTAACAAATTTGCAAAATGATTTAACCATTACGGTTCGAATAAATGACAGAGGTCCATTTGTGAAAAACAGAATAATAGATTTGTCTGAAGCCGGTGCTAGAAGAATTGGAAGTTACAACAAAGGATTAGCTTCAGTAAAAGTTGAAAAACTAACTTTACTGCAGAATAATGCTGAAATAGATAGTCTATTTAGTTGTGAAGATGTTACGGATTGCCTTGGAAATCCTGACCAACTGAAAGGATATTCATTGTCATTATGGAGAACGAATGATATTATCCATATGCTCTACATAGCGAATGAACTTTACTTGCATGAAGATGTAGAAAAAGTGTTGATAGTAGGCCTTGGCGTTGGAAAGAAGCGTATTTACCATCTTACGTTAACCGGATATCCGAGCAAAGAATCTGCAGCAAAAGCCTATGACTTCTTTGAAAAAAAAGGATTTATGGAAGTTCGATTGTTAAAAACCAGGTAAATTATAATACTGCGTTTTTAAGAATTCAAAAGCTTCTTGGTCTGTTTTAAAGGTAAATTCATTTTTCTCAAAAGTGCTCAACTTTACCCATTTAAATTTTTCTTCCCCATTTGAAGACGGCAATTCATATTCCTCACGATATAACGTTAGCATCTCAGGAATTGCTTGAACTTTAAAATAAAGGCATTTCACCAACAATGCATTATTGAAGACAGAAGTGAAAGGTTGAGGAGTAATATAAATGCAATCTTCAATCATCAGATCAAGGTCTAATTCTTCTTTTAACTCCCTTTTTAAACAGGATTCCGGCACCTCCCCTTCTTCCATTCCTCCGCCGGGAAATTTGCGCATAAAAGAATTGTAGTGATATTCCTCAGAAATTAATATCTCATCTTTATGGATAATAAATCCATAAACACGTGTAATTATCCTTTTCCCTGATTCCAAAACCCTAATATCTTACAAGTAGTAAAAATACAAAACATAGGTTATTCTAATTAAAAACTTCAAGAACGACTGTTGTTTTATCGAATTTGATCCCTCTAAAAAGAATTACGACTCAAAACCGACATCTTTAAAGAAGGCTTAATAGCAAAAACCAAAAAAATCTTACATTCCAGATAAAACGCAAAACCATCCTTTAATCCACACGTAAAATGTAATACTTCCATTAAAAAAAACAAATAACAAAGTATCGATGATAATAAATTTACAACACATGATAACCATGAAAAACGCATTCTTAATTCTAGCTCTTGCATCCATCTTAGTTGGCTGTAAAAAGGATGACAACACTGCGGCCAACACCAGTGGAAGCACCGGAAACAGTATAAGCACTGTACCTTCCCAGTTTACTCAAAAAGTTTTATTAGAAACGTATACAGGTGCCAGTCAACCGCAATCTACAGACGGCTTTGTGAAAATGGAGAATATCATGAATGCAAATTTAACAAAAGCAATTCCGGTTAATGTTCATTTTAGCGATGCCATGGAAATCGCACAATACACATCTCTGACGAATGCATATAGTAACGGGAATCCGATGACCTTTCCAAGCGCTATGGTAAATAGAACCGCTTCCGTGGGTCAGGTAATTCTAAACAGAACTCAATGGCAGTCGAACTTTGATGTAGCCAAAGTTAAAACGGCTAAATGCGGTTTGGCTATCGAAAGTTCAGTATCTGGAAATATTGCCACTATCATCGTACATAGTGGATTTAATCAGAGTCTTGCGGGAAATTATACAATAAATACCTACTTGATTGAAAACAATGTTTCTGGTTCAGGTTTGATGTATGATCAACGAAACTCATACAATAGCGCTGCGGGACACCCCTATCAGGGACAAGGCGATCCTATAACAAGTTTTAATCATAACCATGTATTAAGAAAAGTACTTTCTTCGCCAATGGGTGATATCATCAATGGAAGCAACATTGTTGCAAGTGGCAAACAAATATTTACCTACACAACATCTAGATCTGGATTCAAACAAAACGATCTTGATGTTGTAAGCTTCATCAATAAAACTGGAAGTACCACAACAGATCATGAAATCATGAACGTACAAAAAGTAAAAATTGGTTTGACTCAGCTTTGGGATTAGATCTAAAGTTACTATATATCGGGCCTCTTAATAAGAGGCCTTTTTTATTTCCATCTGTTAAAAGGAAAAAAGGAATAGACAATGCGAGACTAACCTTCTTATGAAATTTAAATGTAAGAAAAATAAAATTTTGAATACTTCTTCATTAAAAAGCATATTAACATTGTTGTACAAATAACAATAACCAACAATACAATGAAAAAACTATTTCTTTATGCAGCTGCTTCTGGACTTCTTTTCACTTCTTGTCAAAAAGAAGACTCCACTGAAGCTACTCCAAACAGTGGGCTTAAACCTACTCCAAGCAATTCAATAGGCCCATTGCCTACGACATTCGTCAAGAAAGTAATGATTGAGGAATTCACAAGCACTTCAAATGGTGATTCTCCCGAATCGAACGACATTATCTATTCAATGTTGAAAGGTGGTACTGATCGTATTTACCATGCAGCATTACACAATATGGATATTATGTCTGGTTCACAAACGAATCGTATGATGACAGTCTTTACACCGAATGCCACTACAATTCCATGTGCAACTATTGACCGCATTCGATTAGGAGGAAACAACTATTTACCAACTTCACAATACAAAAATGCAGTGAACTCATTATTAGTTAAACCTGCCACATGTGGTTTAGCTATGCGTTCGAGTATTGGTAAAGGTGCCGCTTTTGTTGAAGTACATGCGGGGTTCAATAGCACATCAACAGGAACATACAAAGTAACTACCTATTTAGTGGAAGATGTAGTAGTCAATGCAAATTCAGCATATTTCCAGGACAACTCATCCAATGGTGATCCAAATAGCAATTTCTACAACATGGGAAATCCAATTATTGGTTTCCAACATAAAAATGTTGTCCGAAAAGTATTAAGTGATGATTTAGGTGACGTAGTTACTCCACATATTTTATCTAACGGCGGCAAATGCGTCTTATACTATGAAATTGATTTACTCAACAAACTTGGATCATCGAGTAACTGGAAACTAATTTCATTCATAACTGATGCCACTAGCAACGAAGTACTAAATGTTCAAATGTGTGAATTAGGAGCCTTAAAAAACTGGAATTAATCAAAAAAAACAAATAATCATGCAGGAGGGGAGTCGAAAGCGGCGCCCCTCTTGCGCTTTATACCTATTCGGTAATAAGTAATGCTCTGATTTCAGAAATCATCATGGCAGTAGCTCCCCAAACAGAAACATCTTCAATTTTAAAACTTGGTGCATGAATGGTAGCACCGCTCGTGCTTTTAAACAATTCTAACGAAATATTCTTATCATCCAAAAAAACATTAATCGAAGGAATTAAAACACGCTTTACTTCTGATTCGTTCAGAACAAAATTCGGAACTTCATTCATATAACCTAAAAACGGGTGCACCATAAAATTACTTGGAGGAATATACAAGGAAGTCAAACTCCCCAACAACATCACTTGATCAGCAGGTATTCCCAACTCTTCATTCGCCTCACGTAATGCAGTAGCCCATAAATCCTCATCACCTTCTCTTTTACCACCCGGAAAACTAATTTGACCAGAATGAGAAACCGGCCCTTCGGTTCTTTCAATAAGTACAATTCGAGGAAAATAATTTATTTCATCGGGAACAATTAAAGCCAGTACCGCTGCAGTCCTGAATTTGCCCTTCGAATCTATAGGTAATGACATTTGTTTTCGATATTGCGGGCATCATCAAACCATGAGCAGATTCGCCAGGCAATCCCTTTTCGATCCGAGTCGCTAAATTATCTATCCAACTATTGAAAGTAGCACTACTCATTTTCTAAACTGATTGAATGGTTCGCTCAACTTTTCTTTCTCCAATTTGCTGACGCCACATCGCATAGTACAATCCCTTCTGTTGCAACAAATCATCGTGACGACCTGATTCTACTACTTCTCCTTTCTCCAACACATAAATTACATCAGCATGCATCACGGTAGACAATCGATGTGCAATTAAGATCGTCATGTGCCTACTATTGGAAGAGATGGAACGAATTGTTTCATTAATTTCTTCTTCCGTTAGAGAATCCAAAGCTGACGTTGCCTCATCAAATACCAATAACGAAGGATTTCGGAGTAATGCTCGCGCAATGGACAATCGTTGCTTCTCTCCCCCCGAAACTTTTACGCCACCTTCTCCAATCACAGAATCTAATCCTCTATCGGCTCTACTTAACAAAGATTGCAAGGCGGCTTTATTTAACACATCTAAACAAGCACCGTCATCGGCACCTGGAGCTACAAATTGCAAGTTTTCCCGAATCGTTCCGGAAAACAATTGAGTGTCTTGAGTTACCAAACCAATTTGTGAACGCAATTCATCCAATGAAATCTTCTCTGATGGAATTTGATTATAAAAAACAGTTCCTTCCTGGGGTTTATACAAACCCACCAATAACTTCACCAATGTCGTTTTACCGGATCCACTGGGACCAACAAATGCAACCGTTTCACCCCCCTTTACCTTAAATGATATATTAGAAACTGCATTAACTCGAGCGGTTTGATGTTTGAATGAAACATGATCGAGTTGAAATGAATGTATAGCGCCTAAATTTGCAGGTTGAGAGGGTTTTGGCTCGGGCTTTATCGCCAAAATATCTTCAAAATGACCCAGTGAGACTTCAGCTTCTCTATAAATATTTATAATATTTCCAATTTCTTGAAGTGGTCCGAAAATAAAAAACGAATATATAAACATCGTGAAAAACTGACCAATTGAGATTTGTCGAGTGAATATCAAATACAACATCACAAACATAATCGCAGTACGCAACAAATTCACCAACGTCCCTTGAATAAAACTCAAACTTCTTATGTACTTTACTTTCTTCAATTCAAGTTGAAGAATCTTATCTGTGTTTGTATTTAAGCGAGTAATTTCTTGATTCGACAACCCCAAACTTTTTACCAACTCAATATTTCGGAGCGACTCTGTTGTTGAACCTGCCAACGCGGTGGTTTCTGCAACAATTGTCTTCTGAATAATTTTAACCTTCTTACTCAACTTAGAACTCACAAAACCAAGAATTGGAATCACTCCAAAATAAATGGGAGCAATGAGCCAATGAACTGTGAATGCATAAATCGAAACGAAAATGATAGCTACTAAAGAAGTAAACAAAACATTGATTACAGCACTGATCAACTTCTCTACGTCCGTCCTCACTTTTTGCAACTTACCTAGTGTTTCACCACTACGTTGATCTTCGAACACATCATACGGCAGTTCCAAACTGTGCCGAATTCCATCTGCATAAATTTGAGCTCCGATCCTTTGAGTGATCACATTCACATAATAATCCTGAATATTCTTTGCAATTCGGCTCACAAATGCCACACCTACTGCTGCTAACAACAGCATGCTCACACCTCGAATGAACTCATCGCTCGTCAATTTTTCAAACTGAGTCACATAATCGTCAATAACATGCTTAAAGATATAGGGATCAAGCAGAGAAAACACTTGGTTAATAGCTGCTAAAACAAGCGCCAAAATGATCAATTTCCAATATCCTTTTAAATAACCGAGAAGTAGTTTCATAATTTCGAGTCAAAAGTACAAATTAACAAAGGACTGTTAATAGTTCCTTTTCTATTGTTCTGAGTAATAATAATAAACTTTAGTTTTGAAGCGTTACCCAACCATGACGAATCAAGTGAAAAAACATTTTATCACCCTCCTAATTATCGCCTGCCCATTCTTCGTACAGGCTCAACACGTAATTGTTACAAAAGCTGGCGAACGTCTGAATGGAGAGCTTCAAAAAATTGAAGATAACACAGTTACTTTCTTTCATAAAGGCAGTATGGTTACCTTTCAACTCGGCCAAATCAAGTCCATCGAGTTTGATGGAGCAGCTGGTGCAGGAAGCAGTGTCTCTCAATCTGGCCAAAAAGGCATTTACTTTTTAATGCCAGGAAGAAAAATCACCAAACAGCCGAAGGTGGATAATCTAACCATGGAAAAAGGCATTGTAGTGGTCGCTATCACCATCAACAAATACGGCGATGTGGTGAAAGCAGATCCAGGAGTGGAAGGAACAACAACAACCAGTCAATATTTGCTAACAAAAGCCAAGCAAGCTGCCGAAAGTGCAAAGTTCGACGGAGGCACAACGATGCCTTTAGAGCAAAAAGGCACGATCACCATTACCTTCTAAAAATCGTCCAATCCTTCATACAGTAGAGCTGCCCCGTAAGGCAGCTTTTTTTATGCTAATCCCAAAATAATTCATAAATAAAATACCCAACTTGCACGGTAGTTCTTTTGGCATCCTTGGGTGGACAAACTATAAAACTATTTGTCTTTTTATCTCTTGAGATCACTTCTTGTTTCAATAAATGAACATCGTTTTTCTTATGAAAAATCGTTAACGTTGGAATGGAAACATCGACGGTGTCTAATTTCAATGATCTTTCCTTGAGATGAACTTCCCTCGTATTATTAAATTTCCAGTCTGGATACTCTAATAATTGCAATGATCGATTCGCCAAAGGAACACCATAACCTATAAAATTATTTCCGTAAGGATATAAGTGAGATGAGCGCACAATTAATCGCTTCAATTCGGTTGCTGATAAAGATGGATTAGCTTCCAACAAACAAGCAGCAAAGCCACAAACAGCTGGAGCAGACAATGAAGTTCCCTGATAGGAATAAGCACATACATCCGGTTTGAGATATGTGTTATACTCAGGACCCACACCACTATAACCAATTTTTTGAAAGCGCGCCAAAACAGAACCTACCGTAAGTGCCCCTTCGGCATCGGCCGGAGTGGAAATCACTTTCCATTTTCTTTTATCTCCATCATTTCCTGCTGCCACTACGATCAACATATTTTTTTGGGTACTAGCAATATGAACTGCTTTCGCAATCATGCTCGAACCATTCATCTCTAAAGGAGAATAATTACTTCCTTTAATCTTTCTTCCGCGACCATATCCAAGGGAAGTATTTACAACACGAACTCCTTGTTTGTGCATCCATTCCAATGCGGCAATATAATAATCTTCCTCTTCTTTAAATTCTTTAACTCCGTCTTCTGTACGTGTTAAATAATAAGAAGCATTTGGAGCCAAGCCCATTTGATTTTCACCACTGGAATCAATTCCAGCAATCATCTTTAACACTTCGGTACCGTGTGAATGATAAATTAATTTCAACTCCTTTCGAAACTGACGTAACCAATTTTTCCTTTCCTTATAATTCGAATCCCTTCCTGTATAATAAGTTTCATGATACGCTATCGTATCCATTTTGGTGACAAAATCATGAGATGATAAAATCTGATTTGAACTCCAAAGTTGACTTAACGAACTTGTGCGAACCGAATCATCCAAATACATATAACCAGCATCCGTCACTCCTATTTTAACACCCAATCCGGTGAGTCCTTCCCTGATAAATGCAGCTCCATTCATTTGTTCGATAGTCACATCCAAATGTGTATTCTCAATCATTGATAAGGATGTGCTTTTTAATTTCAGAACCGGCTTTGCGATACAATTATTCTCCAAACAAAATCTTTTTAAATCAAACTTAGCAGGAAGGTTAATGGAAATACACTGCAACCACTCACTCTCGCTTCTAATCTCTATTCCTTTCTTTTCAACTTTGCTCTTTAAGTCTGTTATGGCAGATGGGTTGGCAGGAATTAACCATACTGGATTTTGGGAAAAAGAATTTCCCCTCGTAAACAAAAACACAAATAAAAAACCAAGAGTAAAAAATGAAACGTTGCTACTTTTAGTCCAATTTGGTTTGATGATACTAAACCTTAAAAGTGGGATATTCTTCCAATTAATCATTTGACAAAAGTAAAGGATTGTCGATATGTCACCTAATTTATGATTTATGTTACCTATTGTCACATTAACGATCTCATTTATGACAATAAGTCGCATTAAATCATAGTTTTACCCTTTGGGGCATTGTTTGATAGAACTTATAAAAAATTAGAAATATGAATTTTAACCAGTTTACTATAAAATCACAGGAGATTGTTCAGCAAGCCCAATCCTTAGCGAGTGGCAGACAGCAACAAGCAATTGAGCCCGGACATATTATGCTTTCCATGCTTGAAAATGACGAGCATGTAATTCCCTTCTTACTAAAAAAATTAAATGCAAACATTCCACAAATAAAAACTGAGTTGGAGCAACTCGTGGATGGCTATCCGAAGGTAAGCGGAGGTAATCCCTATTTAGGGAATGCGACGCAGTTGGTTTTTGAAAAAGCATTAAGTTTAATAAAAGATTTTAATGATGAATATGTTTCTATCGAACATATTTTACTTGCATTAATTAACAGTAAAGATCGAGTTGCGAAAATATTAAAGCAACACGGTGTTAACGAAGCGGACTTACACATTGCCATCAAAGAATTAAGAAAGGGAGATCGAGTTACCTCAGCAACAGCAGAAGATACATACAATTCATTGCAGAAATACGCTCGAAATCTAAATCAATTGGCTCGTGATGGAAAATTAGATCCTGTCATTGGTCGAGACGAAGAAATTAGAAGAGTGCTTCAGATTCTTACACGTAGAACTAAGAACAACCCCATTCTCATTGGAGAACCTGGTGTTGGTAAAACAGCCATTGCCGAAGGATTGGCTCACCGAATCATTAATGGTGATGTGCCTGAAAATTTAAAATCGAATGTGATTTACTCCTTAGATATGGGAGCATTAATTGCAGGCGCCAAATACAAAGGAGAATTTGAAGAGCGATTAAAATCGGTTGTAAAAGAAGTAATCAGTTCGAACGGAGAAATTGTTTTGTTCATTGATGAAATACATACCTTGATTGGAGCTGGTGGTGGAGAAGGCGCTATGGATGCTGCTAACATTTTAAAACCAGCTTTAGCGAGAGGAGAATTGAGAGCGATTGGCGCAACTACGCTCAATGAATATCAGAAGTACATCGAGAAAGATAAAGCCTTAGAACGTCGCTTTCAAAAGTGATGATTGAAGAGCCTGATGTGAAAGATGCGATTTCGATTTTACGTGGCCTCAAAGAAAAATACGAAGCTCATCACAAAGTGAGAATTAAAGATGAAGCTATTATTTCCGCAGTAGAATTAAGTGACCGATACATTTCTGATCGTTTCCTTCCCGATAAAGCCATCGATTTGATGGACGAAGCCGCAGCGAAACTGCGCATGGAAATGAACAGTGTTCCCGAAGAGTTGGACGAAATTCAACGCAAGATTATGCAATTCGAAATTGAACGTGCCGCCATCAAACGTGAAGGCGATAAAAAGAAACTTTCTGAATTAGGTGAAACGTTAGCGAACTTAAACGAAGAAAGAAATATTATTAAGGCAAGATGGGAGACTGAAAAAAATATCATCAACACCATCACGCAAACCCGTGAAGAAATTGAGCAATTAAAATTAGAAGCCGATCAAGCAGAAAGAACCGGTGATTATGGTCGAGTAGCTGAAATACGCTATGGTAAAATTAAAAATGCAGAAGCACTATTGATAGAAAATCAAAGTAAGTTGTTGGAAGCCCAACATAATAAAGCGATGATAAAAGAGGAAGTGGATAGTGAAGATATTGCAGAAGTTGTAGCTCGATGGACGGGTATTCCTGTAAAAAGAATGCTTCAAAGTGAACGAGAAAAACTATTGCATTTAGAAGAAGAACTTCACAAAAGAGTAGTCGGACAAGGTGATGCCATTGAAGCGCTCTCCGATGCCGTACGAAGAAGTAGAGCAGGCTTACAAGACATGAAACGTCCGATAGGATCATTCATTTTCCTAGGCACAACGGGTGTCGGAAAAACTGAATTAGCAAAAGCCTTAGCTGAGTTTCTCTTCAACGATGAGCATGCATTAACGAGAATAGATATGAGTGAGTTTCAAGAGCGACATAGTGTGAGTAGACTCATTGGAGCGCCTCCCGGATATGTTGGATATGATGACGGCGGACAATTAACCGAAGCGGTGCGTAGAAGACCATATTCTGTTGTGTTGCTAGATGAAATTGAAAAGCGCATCCTGATGTATTCAACATTTTGCTGCAAGTGTTGGACGATGGACGTTTGACTGACAACAAAGGACGAACTGCCAACTTCAAAAACACGATCATCATCATGACTTCCAATATTGGAGCTTCATTGATTCAAGAAAATACAGAACAAATCAACGACGACAACAAAGAAGAAATTCTTGCAAAAACCAAACTCGAAGTCTTTGACATCCTCAAGAAAACCATTCGACCTGAATTCTTAAATCGTATTGACGAAATCATCATGTTCAATCCATTGACCAGAGAGGAGATCAAAGAGATTGTAGAAATTCAATTCAACTCTTTAGTGAAAATGTTAGCTGCAAATGATATTAAAATTAAGATGAGTCAACCTGCAATCGATTGGTTAGCACAACTGGGATATGATTCACAATTTGGAGCAAGGCCATTAAAGCGAGTACTGCAAAAGCGAATCATGAATGAGTTAAGCAAGCAAATTTTATCGGGAGCAATATCGAAAGAAGATGAAATAAAAATCGACTTGGATAAAAACAACAACTTCCTCTTCAAAAACAACAAAGCGATAAAAGATGATTCGCAATTAGTATCATAATATTGATTGATTGATTTATTTAGGTTAGATTAGATAAAGCCCTTCGAAATTCGGAGGGCTTCTTTTTTGTTAAAATTAATCTCAAATTATCATTAAAGAAAAAACTTACCACTTCACAAATTTCCCAGTGAGGACTTCTTTGTCGGTTTGTAATCTAACAATATATACCCCGTTGGACGGATATGAAAACAAACTACTCGATGAATAATACCCACCATCAATATTCGCTTTAGTATTATAAATCAGCTGCCCGCTACTGTTAAAAATTTGCAGTGAACCCGAACGCCCTCTTAACTCTTCAGCATTAACAAAAATACTTTGCCAATCTTTATCGTAATAAATTTTCAGCGTTCCATTTTTAGGGAATAATTCATTCATTCCAACGGAAAGCGTATCACACGGTGACCCCACCCAAGCACCCAGTTCGTAATTGTGGTTATTGGGGAGACCAGTGTATACCTTATGACCTCCCAAATAAAAACTAAAAGGTTGATAATCACAAGCCACACCCAAGCTATCAGGATAATTGATTACCGAGATTTGAATTAGAGTTAGTTGTTGTTCCGGAACAAAATAAATAATCAAAACAAGTATCAGGACCTGCCCAATCAATACTTGCGTAAATCTTACCATCTGGGCCTAATTCCAAAACCCCAGGCAAATCATAAGAAGAGTAAGTACCGAGTGTATCCACGCTTACTAAAAAGTTAGGCGAATTAAGATCGAATTGCAAAATATATCCGGTATCCTGATTTGCAGTTTGGTAAATCAATGTTGTATACAACTTACTTTCGTCAGGAGATATTTCGAAGCCCCAATAATTCAAAAACTGACTACCTAAACCGGAATAAGTCAACTGATTTGAGAATATTCCTGTACAGCGGTCAAAATCTAATCTTTCGACAATACCACTTGCCGATACATTATACAAATGATTACCTTCTAAATTAAATTTCATTCTGTAAAATGAGTCTAAAGAGGTTAATGTACCAATATACTGAGTTGGGTATGCAGTTACCCCTGATGGACTAATTAGGTACACGGTAATATCATTTACTGGATAGGTCTTCCAGCTTCTCACCACTACCCACCAATCTCTTCCATTTCCATGTCGTACAGCAGTAATTCCATCACAAATGGTGTCATTTCTTAGTTGCACATTCTTCTGTATCACTTTCCCTTGACCATTGTTATACTTGACATCAATCACTGAATAAAATAACCCGTGTTTCGCATTGGATACTCCCGCACTAAAAATATAAAATAAGCTGTCGTTATAGGGCATGGGGACGATTACCATTTCTTGATACCAAAGTGCGCCAACAAGTGAATCACCTCTAAACATGGTTTGATGATTTTTATTTATCACATAACCATCTGTAATAATGCCATTAGGTGTTAACCATTGTTGCCAATTTGGACTTCCGCAGTAAAACAACAAATCACCTGCGCTATCACAAATACTGGCACAAGAACCTCGAACACGCAGTACGCTGTTTGCAGGTTGTGGATTCGAGAGATTTTTAAAATCAATGGCAGCACTGTCACCAAATGCCCAATAGCGATCCGTGTATTGCGCGGAAAGTGATTGGGTGATTAGAATAAAAATGAATAAAATTCGTAGCATGCAAGGGGTCTTGGATGGGTAAATATAAGGGTTTCGCACAAAAGTATTTTGAATATTGTTTTGGGAACGCAAGTTAAGTGTGCTTCTGTTCGGGAGTAATGCGTAAAAGAGTCAATTGAATTTAATGGATGAACCACAATTCGTATTGACTAAGATATCCAAAACACCACTTATAACGTCGCCATTTATGGCGACGTTATGGAAATCCACATACTTAACAAGCCCGCCTTCGATAAAATTGGATTTCATCCAATTTTATCGAAGGCGGGCTTAAAGTGAAGGGAGTATCGCTGTAACCTCGCCATAAATGGCGAGGTTACAAGAAAAATCTACTTCACCAACCCATTCGATTTCGCTAGCACACCACACAAGTGAAATAACATTCGTGCACCTACATTTCCATCCCAATCATCTTTGCCCGGAGAAACTTCGTTTAAATCGAAGCTGATAATTTTTTTCTTGCTCTTTGCTAACTCACTCAATAAATAGGTGATTTCATGAAACTCGAATCCACCGGGTACGGGTGTTCCTGTGTTTGGACATAATTTAGGATCGAGTCCATCAATGTCAAAACTGATGTATATATGTTGTGGAAGCGCCCCAATAATTTGATCACATTGTTTTTTCCACGACACCCCTTCAAATTTATTCTTGCTTACCTCTGCATACGAAAACACCTCTACCCTACTTTTACTTTTCTTCACGTACTCATTTTCTTCTGCACAGAAATCGCGAATTCCTACTTGTACTAGTTTTGAAATTTGAGAAATCTCTAGAGCATTATACATAATTGATGCATGAGAATACGTAAATCCTTCAAACGAATTTCTTAAATCCATATGAGCATCAATTTGCAAAATTCCATACGTTGGATATTTATCCGCCAAGGCTTTGAAAAATCCCAATGGTGTACTGTGATCTCCTCCTACTAGTCCAACTAATTTGCCCTTCTTTAACCATGTCGAAGTTTGACGATACACTTCATTAATCATCACTGCCGATCCTTCATTCACCGCATCCAATTGAGCCATCATCTTTGCATCTCGAGAAATATCCCTTCCCTTTTCCAATGCATCAATTATTTTGGAAACATTTTTCTTTAAGGATTTACTTTGCTTAGCAAGATCGTTGGATCCTTTCTCCATTGAAATCCCAACCTTCCATAAATCTTTAAACTCAGGATGTAACAAATCCACTTGAGAACTCGCCTCGAAAATGGCATCTGGTCCTTTTGAGGTGCCTCCTCCATAACTTACCGTAGCTTCCCATGGAACTGGGATTAAAATAATATCACTTTCCTCAGATGTAAATGGAAGTCCGAAAACATTTGCCGATTCCAAGGCTGGACCATTCTGATCAAAATTTCGGATTTTTTCTGCTTTGCTCTTTGCGGCACTTAAACTTAATTTCTTCACGTCGATTTGGATAGGCTACAAAGATAAACCAACCAACGGAATTCAAAAAACAAGCTGTATTATTTGCTTCGTGGGAGTGAAAAAGTAAAACGAGTTCCTTTCCCTACATCACTATCCACCTGAACACCTTCTCCTAAGGCTTCTAAAATATGTTTTACAATGGCTAAACCCAATCCGGTACCGCCTTGATCCCGAGATCGGCTTTTATCCACCCGATAAAAACGTTCGAATAAGCGTGGTAGATGCACCTTCTCTATGCCAATGCCATTATCCTCAACATCCACTATGACTTTATCATCCGATTCTGTGAGTCGTACTTTCGTCACTCCATCCTTTACTCCATACTTTATGGAATTAACAATAAAGTTCACTAAGATCTGCCGGACCATATCCTTATCGGAATACACGTAAAAGGGTTTATCTTCTGTAGCCTCTAATTTAATAGTTACCCCTCTTTCTTTTGATTGCAATTCGACTGACTCAATAATGTCTTGAGCTAAATCATGCAAATCGAAGGTACGCAACTCAACAATTAACTCACCTGATTCCAAACGCGAAATACTTTCAAGATCATCCACCATACTAATCAATCGATCGATGCCCTTACTCGCTTTGTTTAAATAGTGCATGTTCACATCAGCATCATCGATTCCGCCATCAATCAACGTATGAATGTAGCCTTGCACAGAAAACACAGGCGTTTTTAATTCGTGTGAAACATTACTTAAAAATTCGCGGCGATAAATTTCAACTTGCTTTAGATGATCAATCTCTTCCTTCGATTCATTACTCCATTCATAAAGCACCTTATTTATTTCATTAGAAACGTTTACTTTTTTCTCATCAATAGGACGAATCACATCCTTCGGATTTCTAATCTTTAAAATCTGCTTATAAATTTGCATCAAATTATCTTGAATGTATCTTTTTTGCAGTTGCTTAAGCAATGCATAAGTAATTAAGAACATCACGATAAAAGAAGCGATAAAAAAATTCAATGATAGGTCCATCTTAAAATAAGACGCCAATAAAACATCCATCAATACCAGTAGCACCGACAAAAAGGCGGCGACAAGAAATGTTAATAGTTGAGGAGATACGCTTTTCATTTGTAGACCTACGAAAGTACAAATAAACTTTCACTGCTGCCTAAAAAACAGACAAAACACAAGAAAAGGAATCTCTAAATATCGAATTTATAGCCAATCCCTTTGATGGTCTTGATGACATCATCTCCTAATTTCTCACGAATTTTTCGGATGTGTACATCAATCGTTCGATCGCCTACAACAATTTCAGAACCCCACACTCGTGATAAAATATCTTCTCGTGTAAATACTCGTCCGGGCTTTGAAGTAAGTAGTGACAACAATTCAAACTCCTTTCTCGGGAAAGAGATCGGCTCATCATTCTTATAAACCAAGTAACTATCGCGATCAATTCGCATGTTTCCAATTTGCACTGCTGGAGTTTCTTGGTTAAAACTAGTTCTTCTCAAAAGTGCCTTAATTCTAGAAGTTAAAATTCTAGGTTTTATGGGTTTTGAGATGTAATCATCCGCGCCAACATCAAATCCTGCAAGCTGTGAATACTCCTCATTACGCGCTGTTAAAAATGCAATAAGCACATGCTCTAACTCTTTAGTTTCACGAATTCGTCTACAAGCTTCAATGCCGTCCATTTCCGGCATCATAATATCCAAAATAATTAATTGGGGAATTTCTCGCTTTGCTATCTCAACTGCTTCTGCACCATTCTTTGCTAAAAGTACAATGTAACCTTCCTTCTTAAGATTGTACTCCATGAACTCCAAAATGTCTGGTTCATCATCAACAAGAAGAATTTTAATCGATTCGTTTGTCATATTTCTATATTGATGCAAAGTAAGATCGCCAATATTAACAAATTATTAAGACGCAGTTAAGTATATGCAGTATTTAATATTGCAGATCAACAATGTTAATTCTTTTTTGACTATAAAAAAACTGATTTTCGATTATTTTAAACTTAAACTAACAAGTCGACTTAACCTTATGTTAAAACTAACTTAATCTTTAGTTTTTACTTAATAAGGACTTTTGCAATGGAACTAAAAGATATGAAAAATTTAATTATTACGATTGCAATCGTTTGTATTTCTGCTATTTGCGGAAATTCGATCAGTGCTCAAACGGGATCAATTTCCGGGACGCTCACTGATAAAATTAATTCAGAAACCTTAATTGGTGCAACGGTGACCCTAGAAGGCACTTCTTTAGGTGCAGTTACTGATATTGATGGCAAATATACCATCGATAAAATAACAGAAGGTATCTATACTGTTAAGATATCCTTTATCGGATATGAACCCATAACCGAACCTAATGTACATGTTAAGGCCGGATCGAAAACAATTCTTGATTTAAAATTAAGTACCAATGCCAAGGTATTAAAAGGTGCAGATGTAATGTCAACACGTATTACTAATACTGAAAATGCAGTATTGGCCGACATGCGTTCATCTTCACAAATTGTAAATGGAATTTCAAGTCAGCAAATTTCTAAAACACAAGATCGAAATGCATCGGAAGTAATTCGTCGATTACCAGGCGTTAGTATTATGGAAGATCGATTCATTGTGATTAGAGGTTTGAGCGAAAGATACAATACTGTTTTGTTGAATGGTGCCATGGCACCTAGTTCAGAAACCGATAAAAAAGCTTTTTCATTTGATATCATACCAAGTTCTATGTTAGAGCGAGTGATGATCTACAAAACGGGAGCTCCTGAGCTACCCGGTGAATTTGCAGGTGGTATTGTAAAAATTTACACAAAAAATATTCCTGATGAAGATTTCATTTCAGCGGGGATGAGTATTGGAATCAGAAGTAATACTACTTTCAAAACTTTCAATCGTGCATCTTTAAGTAAAACGGATTGGCTGGGCATGGACAATGGAAGTCGGGATCTCCCCAATGAATTTCCTGACAACGTAGCAGGATTAAATCTTGCGGATCAGGTTGCACTTGCTAAATTGTTACCAAACACTTGGATTGCCAAAGAAAAATCGGCACCCATCGACCAACGTTTCAACTTTTCTTTTGCAAAAAAAATTAAATTAGGAAAAGTAATCGTATCAAATATTACGGGAGTAAATTATTCAAATACCTACGAAGTAAAACAGGCAGAGAATTTAAACTACAACCAATTTGATATCATCAACAATGTAAGTGACACCATTTACAATTTCCAAGATCACACTTCTACCAATAAAATTTCGGTAGGTGTACTCAGCAACTTTACATTCTTACTGAACACAAGAAACAAAATCGAATTCAGAAATATATACAACCAAACAGGATCGAATAGTACTAGCATTCGAACGGGTTCGAATATGGAAGAAGGAAATGCAGTAAGAAATTATGCATTTCCGTTATACAGAAAGACAACTCTATTCAGGTCAGCTTTCGGGTTCTCATGATTTCAATCAAAATCGAACCAATATCAACTGGACAGCAGGATATAGCATGACTCACAATAATGAACCTGACTATCGCCGCATTCGTACATTCAATAGTTTAGTGGATAATTCTTCTACTTATTATACACAAGTTAATAGCACGGCTTCACAAGCTGATGCAGGTAGATTTTATTCTACACTTGATGAAAATGCATTTATGTTATCTGGTAATTTAGAACAAGAAATTGTTAAACTCAGCGAAACACGAAAACTTACGATGCGTATTGGATTCTATACGGAAACAAAAAAGAGAACCTTTGATGCTCGTTGGTTGGCTTATACAAAATCAAGAACTGATAAATTTGATAATGACTTACTACTTCTGCCTATCGATCAAATCTTTTCTCAAAACAACTTCAACGATTCCACTGGATTTAAAATTACAGAAGGAACGAATGGTACAGATAGCTACACTGCCGACAACCAACTTTCAGCAGTTTATGTTGGAAGCACTTGGCCTGTTACAGACAAACTAAATGTTTCTGGAGGTGTACGATTTGAAGCCAATCAATTAATTCTTGAAAGTTCAGACAACAATGGAAAGCCATTGAAAATTGAAAACCCGGTAAATAGTTTATTACCTTCTATTAATATCAGTTACAATGTAAGTGAGAAATCATTACTCAGACTGGCCTATGCAAAAACATTAAATCGCCCTGAATTTAGAGAAATTGCGCCATTCGCTTATTATGATTTCGTATTTAACAATGTACTTTTTGGAAATACAGCGTTAGAAACACCTAGCATTGACAACTTCGATTTAAGATGGGAAAATTATCCATCAGCAGGTGAATTAATTTCATTTGGGATTTTCTACAAATCATTTACCAATCCAATTGAACAATACTTTAAGCCAGGTGCAGGTTCAGGTGGCACAAGAAACTTCATCTTCAAAAACGCCCCTACTGCTTATAGCACAGGATTAGAATTAGAAGTTAGAAAATCGTTAGAACCCATTTTCAAAGCTGGATTCTTTAGTATGCTTTCTGTTGGAATGAATGCCTCTTATATTTATAGTCGAGTACAACTAGGTGACGAAGCAGTAGGGCAAAAAAATCCAGAATCATGATGGGTCAATCTCCCTATGTAATCAACACTGGATTATACTATACTAATTCTGAACATAAATTACAATGTAATCTTCAATACAATATTATTGGTGAAAGATTATTTGTTGTCGGAACTGAAGGCACACCCGATGTATATGAACTACCAAGAAACGTGATTGATTTCTCTGTTACTAAAAACATCGGAAAAAATTTCGAAATAAAAGCTGGAGTTCAAGATTTGCTTAATCAAGCAGTGGTATTAAGACAAGATTCCAATGAAGATGGAAAAATAAGCTCAAATGACGAATTGATTTATAGCTACAAGCGAGGAACCTACTATACATTAGGATTTGTTGTAAGATATTAGTTGATGATTTATTGATCGCGGAGTTTACTCGAAGAGTAGGCTCCGCTTTTTTTATCTTAATAATTACTTTAAATTGAGATAACAGTAACAAAACAACAGCACTGTAATATTGCATTGGAACTAATATAAAATAAAATGAAAAATTTAAGTACGATTAAATCGAAACTGTTATTATTATCAGTAATGTCTTTAACCCTTTTAGGCGCTTGCAAAAAGATGACAACAATGACGACACTACACCTGGCAATGTTGTAAACTTTACTACTACCGTTTTATCGGATGGCACGATACAAGTTGAAGGAAGTAGCAATCAAAATTACACTTTCTTAAGCACCGAGCAGTACCTACTTAAATCATTTGTTTATGTTGAAGATGGTGGTACATTAACGGTTCAACCTGGAACAATTATCAAAGGAGATAAAACTACCAAGGGCACTTTAATTATCAAGCGTGGCGGTAAAATTCAAGCAAATGGATCAGCAGCAAATCCTATTGTTTTCACATCTGCTGAAGCGGTTGGATCAAGAAATCCTGGAGATTGGGGTGGTATTATCATTTGTGGTAAAGCGCCTATCAATTTACCTGGAGGTGAAGGACAAATTGAAGGCGGTCCAGATGCTTTATATGGTGGAACAAATGCAGCAGATAATTCTGGTTCCTTACAATACGTACGAATTGAATATTCAGGAATTCCATTTCAACCAAACCAAGAAATCAACGGTTTAACACTTGGTGGTGTTGGTAGTGGGACGATCATTGACTACATTCAAATTTCATTTTGTGGTGATGATTCGTATGAAATGTTTGGCGGAAATGTAAACTTAAAACATATCATCGCATACAAATCTACAGACGATGACTTCGATACAGATAATGGATATACAGGTAAAATTCAATTTGGTGTTGTATTAAGAGATGCGAATATTGCAGATGTATCAGGATCGAATGGTTTTGAATCAGACAATGATGCCGCAGGATCTACTGTAACACCGATCACGAAACCAATCTTCTCTAACATCAGCATCTTTGGTCCAAAACAAGACACCAACTATGTCGTAAATTCCAATTTTAAGAGAGGAGCACATCTACGCAGAAACACACAAACTTGCATTTACAACTCGCTTATTTCAGGATACCCTGTTGGATTATTAATTGATGGAACAAACTGCGAAAACAATGCTTCAGCGTCTGACTTGCAATTCAAAAATAACATCATTGCATCTTGCAATACGCCTTTAGCTGTAGCAAGTGGTTCAACCTTTAATATTAGCACTTGGTTTAACGATATCACTTTGGAAATAGCATTCAATACAACAATGCAAATTTAACTTCCGATCCTTATGCAACAACTCCTAATTTCTTACCTGTTGCTGGATCTCCTTTACTAAACGGTGCAGATTTTACAGGATTAAACTTATCAAGCTTCCAACAAGTAACCTTTAGAGGTGCCTTTGGAACCACAAACTGGACACAAGGTTGGGCCAACTGGGATCCACAAAACACAGCTTATTAAATCATTTTTAGCTTTTCCTTCCTTTAAAGCCTTCAATTCTAAATTGAGGGCTTTTTTGTTAACATAAACTTAACATTGGAGAAATAACTCCTTAACAATTTCTTAATCCCTTTGCAAAACCATTAAGAAATCAATGAATTAAGAGAAACTATTATAGAAATTGTTACCCCCTTTCCAGATAATAAAATTAAAGGAATCTAATAAAAGTATAAATCAACAATCCCAATCAACTCTTACCAAATGAAAAAACTAATTGCCATTACCATCTGCAGCTATTGTATTAAATGCTTGCGGAAGTAAGAAATCTGAAAGTTCAGAAACAACTCCTACTGAAACTCAAAAAACGATATTACTATTAAAGGAAGTGATACCGTATTGCCACTTTCTCAAAAAGAAGCAGAATTATACATGGCTTCAAATCCTGATGCTTCCATCACGATAGTAGGCGGAGGATCAGGTGTTGGAATTACAGCTTTAATCGATGGATCTACGGATATCGCAATGTCATCAAGAGCATTAAAGACCGATGAAAAAATGAATTTCGAAACGAAAGGAATGAAAATTTCTGAAGTAATTATTGCCAATGATGCACTTGCTGTAATAGTAAATCCAAAAAACAAAGTTGGCAAGTTAACACATGAGCAAATTAGCGACATCTATACTGGAAAAATTAAAAATTGGAAAGAAGTAGGTGGAGCCGATTCGAAAATTATTGCCTATTCCAGAGAAACTTCTTCTGGAACCTATGAGTTCTTTAAAGAGCATGTAATGGACAAGAAAAACTACGATGCTACGGTATTAAATATGCCTGCTACTGGCGCCATTGTTCAATCGGTAAGTCAAACAGAAGGTGCGATAGGTTATATTGGATTGGCTTACGAGACCAAAGAAGTAAAGCAATTAGAAGTTAGTTATGATCAAGGTAAAACATTTGTGGCTCCTTCTGTAGCAAGCGCCCAAGATGGAACTTACCCGATTTCTCGTCCCCTATACTACTATTTCGATGAATCTAAATCAGATTTAGTTAAACCATTTGTTAATTATATATTATCAGAAACAGGACAAAAAAATGTTCTTGAGGTTGGATATGTTCCATTGACAAAGTGATTACTATCTTTGCCGTGAAGTGAAAAAATTAATAGGAAACTTAATTCAAGGATTATTCTTGATCAGCAGCACTGTAACTACGCTTACAGTGCTGTTGATCGTTTTCTTCCTTTTCAGTGAAGGCCTTTCTATGTTCAAAGAAAGTCCGTTAGAAGGCGAAAATATTCTTGCTGTTCATTCAAACAATAAAGTAAAAACGGTTTCCGCCGAACAAATAAAAAATATTTTTGATCGTAAAATAACACACTGGTCAGAGATTGGTGGAAGTGCTGACAGTATCATTCTTTTTACTTCTCAAGATTTTGACACTTATTTTAATGCGGATGAATTAGGTCCAAAATTTGAGCATCTACCCAGAAAAATTGATTCTCTAATTAATGGTACTCCGGGAATAATAGCTGTCTTTTCTTCACGATTTATACCGTCTCACTTTCGCGGAAAACTCATTGATGTTTCGAATGTAAGTTTATCTTCTTTCATGAGCGGAAGAGAATGGTTTCCTACTGCACATCCTGCTGTTCAACTTGGTGTTTTACCTCTTATTTTAGGGACACTTTGGGTGAGTTTAATTGCCATTTTGATTGCATTACCTATTGGTTTAGCAACATCTATTTACATGGCAGAAGTAGCTAGCGCACGAATGCGAAATTTATTAAAACCAGTGATTGAACTGTTAGCAGGTATTCCCTCTGTAGTATATGGTTTTTTTGGTTTGATCATTATTGTGCCCATGATTCAAGATATTTTTAATTTGCCTGTTGGCGAAACTGCTCTAGCTGGAAGTATTGTATTAGCCATCATGGCACTGCCAACTATCATTACCGTTTCTGAAGACGCTTTGAGAAATACACCAAGAGCGATGAAAGAGGCAAGTTTAGCCTTAGGGGCAAATCGCTGGCAAACGATTCGACGTGTCGTCATCCCCTACTCTATTTCTGGTATTGCTGCTGCTGCTATTCTAGGAATCGGAAGTGCCATTGGAGAAACGATGGCGGTTCTCATGGTGACTGGGAATGCAGCCATCATCCCGCATACGATGTTACAACCTGTAAGAACCATTCCAGCAACAATTGCAGCTGAATTAGGCGAAGCGCCAAATGGTGGTATCCATTATAAAGCACTGTTTGCACTCGGATGTATTTTATTTGTGTTAACGTTAATCATTAACCTTTGGGTGGAATACATCTCTAGAAGTAGAAAAAATAGATAAGGGAAGATGGACTACTACAAAAGAAAAATAATTGCAGAAGGCATAGCGTTTTGGACTTTCCGATCGCTGAGCTTTATTGTGATTGGAATTCTTTTTTCCATTTTAGGATTTATTATCTACAAAGGAATAGGAGTTATTAGCTGGGAATTTATCACTGAAATGCCAAAAGATGGAATGACAAAGGGTGGAATTTATCCTGCCATCATCGGTACACTTTGCTTAATTGCAGGCAGTATCATTTTTGCATTTCCAATTGGTGTGATGTCGGCCATCTATATTAACGAATATACCAAGCATGGATTTTTTAGAAGCTTTATTCAATTGATGACTTCGAATCTTGCTGGAATTCCGTCCATCGTTTTTGGCTTATTTGGAATGTCATTGTTTGTAAATCAACTAGGATTTGGAGATTCAATTTTAGCTGGCTCATTAACACTTGGACTCCTAGCTTTACCCATCGTTATTCGAACCACAGAAGAAGCACTAAAAGCGGTGGATGACAATTTTCGCCAAGCAAGTTTAGCATTAGGTGCCACTAAATTGCAAACTATACAAAGAGTAACTTTACCCATTGCACTTCCTAATATTCTCACAGGATTAATTTTAAGTATTGGAAGAGTATCAGGAGAAACGGCACCGATCTTATTTACCGTGGCTGCCTATTTTCTTCCTAAATTACCTACATCCATTTTTGATCAAGTGATGGCATTACCCTATCACCTTTATGTAATATCTACCAGCGGCACCAATATTAAAGATTCAAGAGCCATGGCCTATGGCACTGCATTGGTTTTAATATTGATTGTATTAATTCTTAACCTTACAGCAAGTGCTGTTAGAAGATATTTAAGTAAAAGAATAATATTAACTAACCATGACTGAAATTCACCATCATAAAATAGAAAGCAAGAACGTAGATTTATTTTACGGTAATTTTCATGCATTAAAAGGTATTAATTTAGGAATTGATAAAAATACGGTTTGTGCATTGATTGGTCCTTCTGGCTGTGGAAAATCCACATTTCTTCGGTTATTTAATCGTATGAATGATCTTATTGATGGAATTAAAATTGAAGGGGAATGTCTCATCGATGGAAAAATATTTATAGCAAAGAAGTAAAAATTGATGAGTTACGAAAACGCGTAGGAATGGTCTTTCAAAACCCAATCCATTTCCCAAAAGCATTTTTGAAAATGTAGCTTATGGATTACGAGTTAACGGGATCTCACACAAAACTTTAATTGAGGAAAGAGTAGAACGATCATTGAAACAAGCGGCTTTGTGGGAGGAAGTAAAAGATAAGTTGAAAAAGTCAGCCATGCAATTATCGGGTGGACAACAACAACGACTATGCATTGCACGTGCATTAGCCATTGAACCTTCTGTTGTATTGATGGATGAACCCGCTTCTGCTTTGGATCCAATCTCTACCTCTAAAATCGAAGAATTAATTTACGAATTAAAATCGCAATACACCATCATTATTGTTACTCACAACATGCAACAGGCAGGTCGCGTTAGCGACTCTACCGCATTCTTCTATATGGGAGAATTTATTGAATTTGATTCCACCAAAAATTATTTACTAACCCAAGCAACACTCGAACCCAAGATTATATCACTGGCCGATTTGGTTGATTATTTATCATCTGCCTCAAAACTATTAGACTATGTCACATTTAGATATTGAAATAAAAAACCTGCAATCAGAAATGATTGAAATGTTTTCTCTAGTTAAGTCTCAACTTGAAAAATCAAAACAAGCATTAATTTCGCTCGACAAAGATCTTGCACGAGAAGTGCTTGTCTTGGAGAAAAGAGTAAATAGTTTTGAGTTGAAGATTGACCGTGAATGTGAAAACATTATTGCATTGCTAAGTCCATTAGCCATCGACTTGCGTTTTGTTTTAGCGTGTTTAAAGATTAACTCTAACCTCGAAAGAATCGGTGATATTGCAGAAGGAATATGTCAATTTGTATTAAATATTAAACTAGCACCCAAACAAGAACTATTAGACAATACGCGTATCATGGAGATGTTTAACACGAGCATTTCTATTTTGGACGATGTTAAAATAGCTTTTGAAACAGAAGATACTAAACTTGCGCGTAGTGTGTTCAAGAAAGATGATTTGTTAGATGAAATTAATATAGCCTCCACAGAATCAGTAGCTGAATTCATTCGAGGAAATCCAGATCGCATCAACCAAAGTCTCTATTTATTAAGTGCAATTCGTAAATTAGAACGAGTGGGTGATCAATGTAAAAACATTTCCGAAGAAATCATCTTTTACATCGAAGCCAAAGTGCTAAAGCATAAATCTCCTGAGCAAAAACAAGAAGAGTAATTTATATTATTTAAATGATTGCGCAACCACTTGTTGAAACTCATTATGTACAGTAGTATTGCTCGCGATGATTTCTTTTCCAAAAAAGAAAGTTCTTCTCGTTTTTAAAATCACTAACAGTCCCCCTGCTTCCTCCACGATGAACGCACCGGCTGCAACATCCCAAGGATTTAACCCATACTCATAAAACACTTCAAATCGCCCACAAGCAACGTAAGCTAAGTCGACAGCGGCAGAACCCAACCGTCGTAATCCTTGTGAATTTTTCATGCAAAAATCGAACACCTCCATGTATTCCTTCATTTGTTTAAAGTCATGATATGGAAATCCTGTAGCCACTAAGGACTTGCTTAAACTAGGAGTAGCAGACACTTGAATCTTGGTTCTCATTTAAAAAGCACCACCCCCTTTCTTGCATAAAAGCATTCATTCAAATTCACTTCATGTACAATGCCTAGAATTAACTCTTCTTTGTAAGTCAATCCAACACTTACACAATAGCAAGGAATTCCATGGACAAAATTGGTAGTACCATCTAAAGGATCGATGATCCAAACATAATCACGATCTTTTAATCGTAAGCGTATTTTCTTCGGTTATAAAACCAGCACCTGGAATTAATTTCTGCAACCCATTGACAAGAATTTCTTCACTGGTCTTATCAACATAGGAGACCAAATCATTAAATCCTTTGTACTCTACCACTTCACTACTAAAAACCCTTTGTTCACTTTTCAAAAACTGAACAGCAATATCGACCACTACACGGGCATCATCCAAAAGTTTATCCAATTGCTCTGCGTTCATTTTTTATAAGGTGACTTTTAAAGTAAATGAGTCCAGCAACACCAAGAGTTATCAATACTAGTGCTATCACTTCAGCTTGTGTCAGTATATAGCCAGCAATCTCAAATTTATTATTCACTCTTATTTGCTCAATCGTGAAGCGTTCCATTCCATTCAGCAATAAATAAGTGGAGAATAATAGTCCGGGATTCTTAAACACTTTTCGAAACCTCCACAAAACAAAGAACAACAATATGCAGGCTATGGCTTCGTAAACAGGGGTAGGGAAAACAGGATCGGGCAACACCATACAATGCCGACCCTCACATCCTGGAATCGGAATTCCATCTCCTATAACGTTGTGGGGATAATTATACGACCACATCCAATCAGGCATCCATGATAAACATCTCAGGCTTACTTGCAAGATTTACAATTCCCCAATCTCCATCACCGGAAATTTGACAACCAATCCGTCCGATTCCATAAGCAAGCATTAATCCCGGTGCACAAATATCAGCAATTACCATAGGATGAATTCCGTGCTTATAACTGTAACGCATCACCGCAATGGTGGCTACGATAAGTCCGCCATACATAGTTAATCCACTGAATGAAAACAACGCACCAATCGGATCCACTTCAAACTCGTGAAGATTCTCCAGGTTATGGAAAATCTTAGCTCCTAAAATTCCACTAATCGCAGCAATGATGGTTATATTAGATACCAACTCATACGGATGCACAACTACTGTTTCTGTTATTGGTACAGGTAAACGCTGCTTTTCAAATTCCCGATATTGCATGTAGGCCATCACTCCGCCTACCAAGAGTCCGCCCAAAAAATTACCTTCCGTTGAGAGCAACACACCTTGAGTATCTTGAACAAATAAATCGTAATTCAAAAAGGCAAAACTCAATTTATAACCCAACACAAATCCAATAAAAAAAGAAGATATTAATTCACCAGAAGACGCGGGTTTACCCTTTACTATTTGTTTAGTAAATGAAAAAATCAATCCTTCTTTTTCCTTTCTTTTCAACTCCAATTGAAGTGTATACGCCGCTACGAGAAAGGCGATGGCCATCATAAACCCAAAACTTTGAATGGGAAGAGGAATATTTATTCCAAATAGATCCAGAATTAGGTCGGAGATGGTAGGATACATAGTTAATTAAATATCTGTTGGAGTTTATGCTAAAACCGGTAATGCGTTCGCCAATCCGGTAGAAGAAAATTCTCCTAACTCACAATCTACGACTTTGTTGATACAATTTTCATCGTAAGGATGTTCTACACGAATATAATTTGAAGTATATCCATGCATTACACCATTATTATTTTCGTGCTCAAACAATACGGGAAAACGATTTCCAATTTGTTGCACAGTGAAGTCGTGTAATTTTTTTGCAGACAGACTTCTCAATTTTTTATTTCTTTCTTTGCGAACATTCATCGGTACCACTTGCTGCATTTCTTTCGCAACGGTATTATTTCTTTCGGAATACGTGAATACATGAAAATAACTTACAGGAAGGTTCATCAGGAAATTAAATGTATCCATAAAATGCTCGTCGGTTTCTCCCGGAAAACCTACAATCACATCCACTCCAATAGAAGCATGCGGTATCAACTTTTTAATAAGATGTACTTTATCTGCATATAAACTTCTCTTATAACGTCGTCGCATCCATCCTAATACTTCATCTGATCCACTTTGTAGTGGAATATGGAAATGAGGCATCCACTTTTCAGAGGCGGATACTAATTCAATTACTTCTGTAGAAAGCAAATTCGGCTCAATGGAAGAAATTCGTATTCTATTTAATCCTACAACTTGATCAAGCGCAAGTGCTAAATCGAAAAAATGGTATTCATGTTTCTCATTCCCATCAATAATTCCAAAATCACCCAGATTCACGCCTGTTAAAACAATTTCTTGAATTCCGGCAGCTACCAAGTCCTTTGCTTGTTTCACTACATTTTCGATAGTGTTACTTCGCGATTTACCACGAGCCAACGGAATTGTACAAAACGAACACGTATAATCACAACCATCCTGAACTTTCAAAAATGCCCTTGTTCTTTCTTCACTGTCAGACCAAGAACTAATAAATGAATTTGCCTCCGATACTTCACAAGCCATCACCTGCCCTATGGATTGTTTCTCCAACCCGAAAAGGTAATTCAAAACATTAAATTTTTCAGTAGCGCCTAATACCAAATCAACACCCGGAATTGCAGCTATTTCCTGAGGTTTAAGTTGAGCGTAACACCCAACAATAATCACTTTAGCATTCGGGTTGACTGCCATCGCACGATTAACTATAGATCTGCATTCACGATCCGCATTTTCGGTGACAGAACAAGTATTGATGATATAAACGTCAGCTGGCTGCGGAAACTCCACATGGTTCCACCCTGCAGCACGAAACTGACGGGAAATGGTAGAAGTCTCGGAAAAATTCAACTTACATCCCAAGGTATGGAAGGCCACTTTTTTCATTCGGGTGCAAAGGTAATGATTATGGTATTTAATGACTACAGCAGGCAAGTAAGATACATTCATCATATTTAGAGCTTTTGCTATCACATTCCTATTATTTTTGCTCCATTATGCACCTTCGACTACGCTATGTTCTTTATTCCCTTCTTCTCCTAACAGGATGCGCTGAATCTAAAAAAGAGAAAGATAACCGTCAAGTTTTCAGGTACAACGAATCTTCTGGAATCACTTCTCTTGATCCTGCCTACACCAGTAACCAAGCAAATATTTGGGCTTGCAACCATCTTTTCAATGGATTGCTTCAATTAAATGAAAAACTCATCCCTGAGCCTTGTATTGCAACAAAATGGGAAATAAGTGATGATGGGAAGTTGTATACTTTTTATTTAAGAAATGATGTTCCTTTCCATAAGGATCCTTCCCTTCCAATAGTCAGAATGGTTACAGCACATGATTTTGTTTTCAGTTTTAATCGAATTTGTTCTGAAAAATTAGCTTCCCCTGGAAGTTGGGTCTTTCAATCGGTTCTTAAAGATGAACGCGGAAAAACCATCGGATTTAGAGCTGAAAGCGATTCAGTCTTTACCATCCAATTAAATCAAACATTCCCTCCTCTTCTTGGTCTGCTCGCTTCTTCTTACTGTGCTGTTGTACCAAAAGAATCCGTTGAGTATTATGGGAAAGATTTCCGTAAACATCCCGTGGGAACAGGAGCTTTTATTTTTCATGAATGGATAGATCGTACAGCGTTAATCCTCCATAAAAACCCTAATTACTTTGAAAAAAGTAGAGCTGGAAATGCCTTACCATACTTAGATGCCATCGTAGTTAGTTTCATTAGCGATAAACAAACGGCATTCTTAGAATTTGTAAAAAGGGAAACTTGATTTTATTTCCGGACTTGATGCTAGCTATAAAGATGATTTACTTTCCAATGAAGGTCTACTTCGACCGAAATATAAAGGGCGTTTCAAGATGGAAACATCGCCTTATCTTAATACAGAGTATTTAGGAATCTTGATGGACGACAAACAACCTTTAATGACTTCAAATCCTTTGAATGATATCCGAATTCGCAAAGCCATCAACTATGGATTTGACCGAAGTAAAATGATCAAGTATTTAAGAAACGGGATGGCGACGCCTGGAACAGGAGGCATAGTTCCAATTGGTGTACCGGGCTTTGATAGTATTTGTGTAACAGGATATGATTACAACCCTCAGCTTGCAGCTCAACTTTTAGCTGAGGCCGGATATCCCGGAGGTAAAGGCCTACCCGAAATTGCGATGAGCACCACACATGCTTATCAGGATCTTTGTGAATATATGCAAGGACAATTAGCTGATATCGGGATAAAAATTAAATTGGATATTAATCAAGCGGCTCAACATCGGCAAATGGTAGCCAAGCAACAACTTGCTTTTTTTAGAGGATCATGGATTGCTGATTATGCAGATGCAGAAAATTATTTGTCTTTATTCAGATCCAGCAACAAAGCACCGATAGGACCTAACTATACACACTTTGTTTCGAATAAATTTGATGCTTTATATAATGAGTCAATGCAAACGGTCAACGATTCGATTCGATTTTCACTCTTCAAAAAAATGGACCAGGAAATGATGGAGCTATCGCCGGTAATCATACTTTACTACGATAAAGTAATTCGTCTTTCTAGAAATGAAATTCAAGGATTAAGCATTAATCCTATGAATTTACTGCAACTAAAATTTGTGAGAAAGGAAATTAATCTTTCCAGTCAGCAATAAACAAATTCGTATCTCTTGTTCCATTGTTATTTCTGTTGGATGAAAAAATAAGTTTTTTTCCATCGGGAGAAAACATTGGAAAGGCATCAAACATTCCATCGAACGTTATCTGTTGAAGATTCTTCCCATCAACATCCACCATCCATAAATTAAAGGGTAATCCTCTTTTAGAAGGATGATTCGACGAAAAAATAATTTTATTTCCTGAAGGATGAAAAAATGGAGCCCAGCTTGCATTCGGTAAATCGGTGATCTTTTTTAATTCAGAACCATCTACATTGCAAACGTATAATTCCATGTGAGTAGGTTGCACCAAATTTTCAGCCAACAAATCCGTATACAACTTCACTTCTTCTTCTGTTTTTGGCCGAGATGCACGAAAAATTAATTTCTTGCTATCTGGAGAAAAAAATGCGCCACCATCGTAACCCAACTCCTTGGTAATTTGTTTTAAATTACCTCCATCAATGTCCATCGTGTACAACTCCAAATCACCACTTCGCATACTGGTAAAAACAATAGAAGTTCCATCAGGAGATACGGTAGCTTCAGCATCATAGCCTGGACCATCAACAATTTTATTGACAATATTTCCATCAAGATCACTCACATAAATATCAAAATCAGGATAGATCGCCCATACATACTTTCCATCTTCTCTTTTCTCAGGAGTTGGAGGGCAGTCTTCATTTCCTTCATGCGTGGAAGCATAAAGAATATGCTTATTATCTGGCATAAAATAAGAGCAAGTTGTTCTTCCCTTGCCAGTCGATATTAATTGGGGAGCACCATCCTGCATATTTCCCTTTGACAAATCGAAAAAATAAATTTGGTCACACTTGGTTTCCCAGGCACTATTATTCGCTTGAAATGTGATCGCTTTCCCATCGAAGCTGAAATAAGCCTCGGCATTATCGCCACCAAAAGTTAATTGTCGAACATTAGAAAGATGTTTTTCTTCTCCTTTATACAAAAGTGTCGATTCATCAAATTCAGGGCCTTTCGTGGGAGCTTGAGCATTAACATTCAAGCTGAAAAACAAGATATTAGCTGCTACTAGTAGTACTTTATTGATACTTTTCATGAAATGCGAAAATAATTATTTCAAAGATGCCATTTCGTCAGAACAGTGTAAAATACCCGAAAAAGTAACATTTCTCAGGCATGATTCTTGCAAAACACGTTCAACTTCCTTATATTTGAGTATTATTAACCAACAATACAATATTCTGATTAAATTTTCGTTTGAATCGATAACCCTTCATCTACTTAAAAAAATAAAAAGCCTATAGGTCAAAATCTTTACACGTAATCAATTGTAATTCTAACAATTTAACCACCTTGAAAAAGGGGAGGAACTATGTGTAAAGACCCAAGAAACGACCAAGAGCTCGTGTCAGAATTCCTAAGAGGAAATGAAGACACCTTACAAGTACTCATCATCCGACATGAACGCAAGATCTTTACCAGCATTTACTTATTGGTAAAAGACAGGGATTTAGCGAATGATATTTTTCAAGAAACCTTTATAAAGGTAATCAAGACTTTACGATCTGGCAACTACAATGAAGAAGGAAAATTCCTTTCTTGGGTACTTCGTATTGGCCATAATTTAGTGATTGACCATTTCAGAAGCTTGAAACGTATGCCGATGGTATACGACTCCGATGAATACTCAGTATTCGACACCATTCCATTGGAAGACATCAACATTGAAGATAAAATGATTGTTGAACAGATACAAACGACAGTTCGTGCATTAATTGAGCAACTTCCATATGATCAAAGAGAAGTTGTTATTATGCGTCATTTTGCAAACATGAGTTTCAAGGAGATAGCAGATGCTACTGGAGTGAGTATCAACACCTCACTTGGAAGAATGCGTTATGCATTAATTAACTTGAGAAAATTGATCACTGAAAAACAACTAGTTTTAAGTATGTAAACAATACAAAGAATAATTTAACGTTAAAGGCTTGTTAAATCTTAACAAAGCCTATGAACGAAACAATTACTCTAAATCACTTAGTTCTTTACCTGTACAATGAAACTGAAATAACCGAATCAGTAATGGTTCAAAAAGCCATTGATCAGAATGAAGAAATTGCCGATGAATTTTACTCGATGGCAGCAGCAAAAGATCTTATCGATCACAGTTTAATGCATGCTTCAACATCAAGTATTAATTCAATTCTCAGCTACGCAATGCTGACGGCTCCACTTCATAAAAAGGCAATCGCCTAAAAGAGTATCGAACAATCTAAGCCGCTTGTAATATATTTACAGGCGGCTTTATCTATTATGACCAAGAAAGAACGGTATCAATTTATCATCAATTATTTTCAAAAACATCGTCCCAATGCGGAGACCGAGTTGGTTTATAAAAATGCTTATGAATTATTAGTAGCGGTTATACTTTCTGCTCAGTGCACCGACAAAAAAGTTAATTTAGTTACCCCTGCCCTTTTCCGTGAATACCCGACTGCTGAACATTTAGCCGCTTCAACGGGCGATGAAGTATTCACATTTATAAAGAGCATTAGTTATCCCAATAACAAAGCAAAACATCTCGTGGGGATGGCAAAATGTTAATCAGTGATTTTCAAGGAAAAATTCCATCAACAGTAGAAGAACTTACTCGATTGCCAGGAGTCGGAAGAAAAACTGCCAATGTAATTGCTTCTGTTGTGTATGACTTGCCTACGATGGCAGTCGATACCCATGTCTTTCGAGTTTCAGCAAGAATTGGATTAACCACAAATGCGAAAACTCCCTTGGCTGCAGAAAAACAGCTAGTTAAATTCATACCAGAAGAAGTCATTCCAATGGCTCATCATTGGTTGATTTTACATGGGCGGTATGTTTGCTTGGCCATCAAGCCAAAATGTAATGAATGCGGACTTTCAACAGCATGTAAATTTTATAATAGAATGAAAATTAAATAATTAAACAATATTTTTTTTTACTAAATCTTAGTTGGAACCGATTTTATCCCTAAATGTAGTGATATTCTTTTACCAAAAAGAAACCCGCATTCGCCAATAATTATTAACAATTCACAATAATTTTTCAACATTTCGAAAGAATAATTTTGTTATTGCGGGTTAAATATAATTCCCATGAAATCGAATTTTACACAAAGATTAATGAGAAAACAGATAGCTAGCAAGCTAACGTCCATGTTTTCAATCAAGTATTTAGTGGTAATACTTGCTCTAATTCTGCAACAGTTTTCAGCTTTTGCGCAAACGACACAAACGTTCAATAGTTCATCCAGCTGGACTCCTCCTGCTGGTGTAACCTCGGTAACGATTGAATGCTGGGGAGCTGGAGGTTCTGGCGGCGGAAACTCTAATACTAGTGATGGTAGCGGCGGAGGTGGCGGAGGTGCTTACTCAAAAGGCACCGTTACTGTTGTACCAGGGACTCCTTATACTGTAACTGTTGGAACAGGCGGAAATGGTAATTCAGGATCAAATGGTAGTCCAGGTGGCGACTCATGGTTTTCAACCAATACTAGCGTAATGGCTAAAGGTGGCGGCGCTGGACTTGAAACTTCAGGCGGAAATGGTGGAGTTGGCGGAACAGGTGGTCAAGCATCAGCTGGTTTTGGAAATATAATAAAATTCAGCGGCGGTAACGGTGGTACCGGTCGCAATAATAGTACTGGAACTGGAGGTGGCGGAGGTTCATCTGCAGGTACCGCAGCAAATGGTGCAAATGGTGCAGTTGGTGCAGGAAGTGCTGGCGCCGGAGGAACTGCTCCTACTGGTGGTGGAAACGGAGGTAATGGGGGAGCTTCTGCCTCTAATGGTTCGGATGGAATTACCCCTGGCGGCGGAGGAGGAGGTTCTGGTGACAGATCAACATTTGGTAGTAACCGCTCTGGTGGAGATGGAGCCAACGGAAGAATAACCGTAACTTACACTTGCCCGACTTATGGGTTAAGTAGCACAACTGTTGCTGCAGCTATTTGCAATGGAAGTTTAGCAACAATTAATTTAACAGGATCAGCGGCAGAATTGCCCGTTGGTTCTTTTACTATTACATATAGTCTCTCAGGTGCTAACACCGGTTCTGGAATAACAACAGCAGTTACAGTGAGTACGGCTGGTACTGCATCTTTTAATACAGGTGTTCTTGCTAATGGTGGAAACACAAATATTACAATTACAAATATTTCTTCAGGAAGTGGAAGTACCATTTGTTCGAGCACCATTTCCTCTAACAATACTGCAGTAATTGATGTAATTAGTGTAGACCCTGGAAGTATAAGCGGAACACAAACTCTTTGTGTAGGCAGTGACCCCTCAACTATTCTAAATGATGTATCAGGAAGTGGCCCGGGAACAATTTCTTATACTTGGGAACAAAGTACTACAAGCTCTTCAACAGGATTTTCAGTAATTGGCGGAGCAACTTTAGATAGTTATGATCCACCTGCTGGAATCTCGACAACAACGTGGTATAGAAGAATTACTGAATCAGCAGGTGCTCTTACTTGTACAGCAACAAGCAATGTAATTCAAGTCTCAGCTAACACTGCAAATCTTCCTTCCATTTTAGCAGTCTCTTCTGCTAATCCAGTTTGCATTGGATGGAATTTTAATTTAAGTGCAACAAGCAGTTCTCCATTTACATCAACGGCTAATCCAAATCTACCCATTACAGATAACGACATTACTGGTGTTTCATCCTTAATAAATGTTAGCGGATTACCAACTTCAATGTCTGGTTGGAAAGTAGAAGTAGCAGTGAGCGCTACTCATACATGGAATGCAGACCTTGAATTTTATTTAGTTCGTCCAGGAGGCACCATATCTAATACTACTTCTGGTACAAATAGATTAACTACTACTGCTGGCCAATCAATAGCCTTGTCAACTGACAACGGTGGAAGTGGCGACAATTACAACAATGTACTTTTTAGTGATGACGCTGCAACGAATATTACAACACAAAGTGGAAATGTTACCATTGCAGGTTCTTACATTCCTGAACAATTACTTTCAACTTTGAGTGGCAATCCGAATGGAGATTGGACGTTAAGAGTGGTAGATGATGCTACCGATGACTTAGGAACTTTAACTACATGGACACTTACCATTACTTATATAAATGGATTAAGTTATTCATGGACATCTACTCCATCAGGCTTTATTTCTTCTGTACAAAATCCAGGAAGTACTTCTATTTCTCAATCCACAACTTTCTCAGTATTATTAACAGATATCGTAAGTGGATGTTCTGACTCTTCAGAAGTTTTGGTCAACATTGTTGATAATCCTGCTCCAACTATAATTCCTGGCGATACAATTTTATGTAATGGAACTAATATGTATTTGCATGTTGTAGATACAGGTGCTTACAGCGCAGGTTATCCTGCAGGTACATTAATCGAATGGGTTAACATTATTACAAATACTTATCCGAATGACAGTATCGATGTTATTGGAAATGGATCTTCTTTCCAAGCGATAGTCACCTTACCTTCGGGTTGTTCAGGAACTTCACCCGTACGAACAGTATTGTCAAAAGCTATTGTTCCTAACGAAACTATTTACCACGCAAATTGTAATTTGATGAATGGAAAAATAGTAGCAACTATGGTGTTGGGTTCTGCACCTTTCCGTTATATCTGGAAAGACAATGGAGTCATTATTAGAGATACTGTTTCTAATGAATTACTAGATTCCATTCACAGTTTAGCTGCTGGGACTTACACCTTAGAATTAATAGATAATTATCTTCTTGCAAATCCAAATGAACCAAGTTGCACAGGTGGACCTTATTCATATACTATAAATAACATTCCTCCTCCAGCAGTTTCAATATTAAATACGAATATAACTTGTTTTGGTTTAACAGATGGTATTCTTGAAGCCAATCCTACTTTAGGCACACCTCCTTATTCCTATAATTGGAGCAATGGCGGTAAGTTGTTCAGAGAACCAATCCATAGTAGTCGAAGACCCTCCTCTTTTAACTTCTTCATGTAGTGCAACAGATGCAACTTGTTTCGGACATAGCGACGGAAGCGCTTCTGTTATAGCAACTGGAGGAAGAGGTATTTACACTTATTTATGGAGCAATAGCACAAACTCAACTTCAAATCCAAATATTCCAAGTGGCACCTACACCGTAACTGTTACGGATGGCAACGGTTGTACTTCTGAGTGTGTAACTATTGTAAGTGAACCTCAAATTGTTTCTGCAAACATTTCTGGAAGTGATGTGAATTGCATCAATGATGTGACTACGATCACCGTTGTTGGTACCGGTGGAACGGCTCCCTATACTGGAGAAGGAAGCTTCTCTGTTGGCGTTGGTACTCATGTGTACCCAATTGTAGATAACATTGGTTGTACTGGTTCTGCAAGCATAACTATTAATCACTTAGACGTTGATCCACCAGTAATTCTTGATTGTCCTGCAAATATCACACAATGTGAGTCAACAGTAAATTGGGTAGCTCCTACAGCAAGCGACAATTGTACACTTGTGAGCTTTACCTCTAATTTCAACTCAGGATCTACATTTAGCGTAGGAACAACACAAGTTATTTATACTGCTACTGATAATGCTGGTTTAATTAGCACTTGCTCTTTTGATGTAACAATAGTTCCTACTCCAGTATGGTATGAAGACCAAGATGTAGATGGATTCGGAAATCCACTTGTTTCTATAACTGATTGCATTCAACCTATAGGATACACATCTGACAATAGTGATTGCGATGACACACAAATTTTATATGCCGATCTAGATAACGACACGTATGGTGCAGGTGCCCCAGTAGCGTGCGGTGTTTCAAGCAATAATGACTGCGACGACAATAACGCCGCAGTAAATCCAGGTGCTACTGAAGTTTGTAATGGTATCGATGATGACTGTAATGGTCTTTCTGACGATGGTCTTGTATTCTTAGATTACTATGTGGATGCTGACGGCGACGGATTTGGTGCAGGCGCTGCAACTTCTTCTTGTAACCCAATCGTAGGATCAGTATTAGTAGATGGTGATTGCGATGATAATAACGCTGCAGTTAACCCAGGCGCTTCTGAAATATGCAACGGTATCGACGACGACTGTAATGGTCTTTCTGATGACGGTCTTGTATTCTTAGATTACTATGTGGATGCTGACGGTGACGGATTTGGTGCTGGTGTTGCTACTTCTTCTTGTAACCCAATTGTAGGATCTGTATTAGTAGATGGCGACTGCGATGATAATAACGCCGCAGTTAACCCAAGTGCAACTGAAGTTTGTAACTTAATTGACGATGATTGCGACGGATTAATTGACGAAGGTGTATTATTAACTTTCTATGCAGATGTAGACGGCGACGGTTTTGGAGATGCGTCTTCTACAACACAAGCTTGTTCTGCTCCGGTTGGATATGTAACTGACAACACCGACTGTGATGATAATAACGCTGCAGTTAACCCAAGTGCTACGGAAATTTGTAACGGTATCGACGACGACTGTAATGGTCTTTCTGACGATGGTCTTGTATTCTTAGATTACTATGTGGATGCTGACGGCGACGGATTTGGTGCAGGCGCTGCAACTTCTTCTTGTAACCCAATCGTAGGATCCGTATTAGTAGATGGCGACTGTGATGATAATAACGCTGCAGTCAACCCAGGTGCTACAGAAATTTGTAACGGTATCGATGATGACTGTAATGGTCTTTCTGACGACGGTCTTATATTCTTAGATTACTACGTGGATGCTGACGGTGACGGATTTGGTACTGGTGTTGCAACTTCTTCTTGCTCTCCAATCGTAGGATCAGTATTAGTAAATGGTGATTGTGATGATAATAACGCTGCAGTAAATCCAAGTGCCACTGAAATTTGTAACTTAATTGATGATGATTGCGACGGATTAATTGACGAAGGTGTATTATTAACTTTCTATGCAGATGTAGACGGCGATGGTTTTGGTGATGCATTATCATCAACTCAAGCTTGTTCTGCTCCGGTTGGATATGTAACTGACAACACCGACTGCGATGATAATAACGCTGCAGTAAATCCAGGTGCTACTGAAGTTTGTAACTCTATCGACGATGATTGCGATGGATTAATTGACGAAGGTGTCTTATTAACTTTCTATGCAGATGTAGACGGCGATGGTTTTGGTGATGCATTATCATCAACTCAAGCTTGTTCTGCTCCGGTTGGATATGTAACTGACAACACCGACTGCGATGATAATAACGCTGCAGTTAATCCAGCTGCTACTGAAGTTTGTAACTCTATCGACGATGACTGCGACGGACTAATTGACGAGGGTGTATTATTAACTTTTTATGCGGATGTAGACGGCGATGGTTTTGGAGATGCGTTTTCAACTACTCAAGCTTGTTCTGCTCCGGTTGGATATTTAACTGACAACACCGACTGCGATGATAATAACGCCGCAGTTAACCCAAGTGCTACTGAAATTTGTAACTTAATAGATGACGATTGCGATGGATTAATTGACGAAGGTGTATTATTAACTTTCTATGCGGATGTAGACGGCGATGGTTTTGGAGATGCGTCTTCAACTACTCAAGCTTGTTCTGCTCCGGTTGGATATGTAACTGACAACACCGACTGTGATGATAATAACGCTGCAGTTAACCCAAGTGCTACGGAAATTTGTAACGGTATCGACGACGACTGTAATGGTCTTTCTGACGATGGTCTTGTATTCTTAGATTACTATGTGGATGCTGACGGCGACGGATTTGGTGCAGGCGCTGCAACTTCTTCATGTAACCCAATCGTAGGATCCGTATTAGTAGATGGCGACTGTGATGATAATAACGCTGCAGTAAATCCAGGTGCTACTGAAATTTGTAATGGTATCGATGATGACTGTAATGGTCTTTCTGACGATGGTCTTGTATTCTTAGATTACTATGTGGATGCTGATGGAGATGGATTTGGTGCTGGCTTAGCTACCTCTTCTTGTAACCCAATTGTAGGATCTGTATTAGTAGATGGTGATTGCGATGACAATAACGCTGCAGTTAACCCAGGCGCTTCTGAAATATGCAACGGTATCGACGACGACTGTAATGGTCTTTCTGATGACGGTCTTGTATTCTTAGATTACTATGTGGATGCTGACGGTGACGGATTTGGTGCTGGTGTTGCTACTTCTTCTTGTAACCCAATTGTAGGATCTGTATTAGTAGATGGCGACTGCGATGATAATAACGCCGCAGTAAATCCAGGTGCTACTGAAGTTTGTAATGGTATCGATGACGACTGTAATGGTCTTTCTGACGATGGTCTTGTATTCTTAGATTACTATGTGGATGCTGACGGTGACGGATTTGGCGCTGGTGTTGCAACTTCTTCTTGCTCTCCAATCGTAGGATCTGTATTAGTAGATGGCGACTGTGATGATAATAACGCTGCAGTTAACCCAAGTGCTACTGAAATTTGTAACTTAATTGACGATGATTGCGACGGATTAATTGACGAAGGTGTATTATTAACTTTCAATGCGGATGTAGACGGCGATGGTTTTGGAGATGCTTCTTCAACCACTCAAGCTTGTTCTGCTCCGGTTGGATATGTTGCAGACAACACCGATTGCGATGATAATAACGCTGCAGTAAATCCAAGCGCTACTGAAATTTGCAACGGCATCGATGATGACTGTAATGGTCTTTCTGACGATGGCCTTGTATTCTTAGATTACTATGTGGATGCTGACGGTGACGGATTTGGTGCAGGCGCTGCTACTTCTTCTTGCTCTCCAATCATAGGATCTGTATTAGTAGATGGCGATTGTTGATATAATGCTGCAGTTAACCCAGTGTAACTAAGGCGATGGGCGGGAAGGTGTATTATTAACCAGGGATGAGGCGATGGTTTGGAGATGCTTCACTCAAGCTGTTCTGCCGGTTGGAATGTTGCGACAACACCGATTGCGATGACAATAACGCTGCAGTTAACCCAAGTGCTACGGAAATTTGTAACGGTTTCGACGACGACTGTAATGGTCTTTCTGACGATGGTCTTGTATTCTTAGATTACTATGTGGATGCTGACGGTGACGGATTTGGTGCTGGCTTAGCTACCTCTTCTTGTAACCCAATTGTAGGATCTGTATTAGTAGATGGCGATTGCGATGACAATAACGCTGCAGTTAACCCAAGCGCTACGGAAATCTGTAACGGAATCGATGACGACTGTACTGGTCTTTCTGACGATGGTCTTGTATTCTTAGATTACTATGTGGATGCTGACGGTGACGGATTTGGTGCAGGCGCTGCTACTTCTTCTTGCTCTCCAATCATAGGATCTGTATTAGTAGATGGCGATTGTGATGATAATAATGCTGCAGTTAACCCAAGTGCTACTGAAGTTTGTAACTTAATAGATGACGATTGCGATGGATTAATTGACGAAGGTGTATTATTAACTTTCTATGCGGATGTAGACGGCGATGGTTTTGGAGATGCTTCTTCAACCACTCAAGCTTGTTCTGCTCCGGTTGGATATGTTGCAGACAACACCGATTGCGATGACAATAACGCTGCAGTTAACCCAAGCGCTACTGAAGTTTGCAACGGTATCGATGATGACTGTAATGGTCTTTCTGACGACGGTCTTGTATTCTTAGATTACTATGTGGATGCTGACGGTGACGGATTTGGTGCTGGTGTTGCTACTTCTTCTTGTAACCCAATCGTAGGATCTGTATTAGTAGATGGCGACTGCGATGACAATAACGCTGCAGTTAACCCAAGTGCTACGGAAATTTGTAACGGTATCGACGACGACTGTAATGGTCTTTCTGATGACGGTCTTGTATTCTTAGATTACTATGTGGATGCTGACGGTGACGGATTTGGTGCAGGCGCTGCTACTTCTTCTTGCTCTCCAATCGTAGGATCAGTATTAGTAGATGGAGACTGTGATGATAATAACGCTGCAGTTAATCCAGGTGCTACGGAAATTTGTAACGGAATCGATGACGACTGTAATGGTCTTTCTGACGATGGTCTTGTATTCTTAGATTACTATGTGGATGCTGATGGAGATGGATTTGGTGCTGGCTTAGCTACCTCTTCTTGTAACCCAATCATAGGATCTGTATTAGTAGATGGCGACTGCGATGATAATAACGCCGCAGTTAACCCAAGTGCTACTGAAATTTGTAACGGTATCGACGACGACTGTAATGGTCTTTCTGACGATGGTCTTGTATTCTTAGATTACTATGTGGATGCTGACGGTGACGGATTTGGTGCAGGTGTTGCTACTTCTTCTTGTAACCCAATTGTAGGATCTGTATTAGTAGATGGCGATTGCGATGATAATAACGCTGCAGTTAACCCAAGTGCTACGGAAATTTGTAATGGTATCGATGATGACTGTAATGGTCTTTCTGACGATGGTCTTGTATTCTTAGATTACTATGTGGATGCTGACGGTGACGGATTTGGTGCAGGCGCTGCTACTTCTTCTTGCTCTCCAATCGTAGGATCTGTATTAGTAGATGGCGATTGCGATGATAATAACGCTGCAGTTAATCCAGGTGCTACGGAAATTTGTAATGGTATCGATGACGACTGTAATGGTCTTTCTGACGACGGTCTTGTATTCTTAGATTACTATGTGGATGCTGACGGTGACGGATTTGGTGCTGGTGTTGCTACTTCTTCTTGTAACCCAATTGTAGGATCTGTATTAGTAGATGGCGACTGCGATGATAATAACGCTGCAGTAAATCCAGGTGCTTCTGAAATATGCAACGGTATCGATGATGACTGTAATGGTCTATCTGACGATGGTCTTATATTCTTAGATTACTATGTGGATGCTGACGGTGATGGATTTGGCGCTGGTGTTGCTACTTCTTCTTGTAACCCAATCGTAGGATCTGTATTAGTAGATGGTGATTGTGATGATAATAACGCTGCAGTTAATCCAGGTGCTTCTGAAATCTGTAACGGAATCGATGACGACTGTAATGGTCTTTCTGACGATGGCCTTGTATTCTTAGATTACTATGTGGATGCTGACGGTGATGGATTTGGTCTGGTTTAGCTACATCTTCTTGTAACCCAATCGTAGGATCAGTATTAGTAAATGGTGATTGTGATGATAATAACGCTGCAGTTAATCCAGGTGCTTCTGAAATTTGTAACTTAATTGATGATGATTGCGATGGATTAATTGACGAAGGTGTCTTATTAACTTTCTATGCAGATGTAGACGGCGATGGTTTTGGTGATGCATTATCATCAACTCAAGCTTGTTCTGCTCCGGTTGGATATGTAACTGACAACACCGACTGCGATGATAATAACGCTGCAGTAAATCCAGGTGCTACTGAAGTTTGTAACGGTATCGATGATGACTGTAATGGTCTTTCTGACGACGGTCTTGTATTCTTAGATTACTATGTGGATGCTGACGGCGACGGATTTGGTGCTGGCGCCGCAACTTCTTCTTGTAACCCAATCGTAGGATCAGTATTAGTAGATGGTGATTGCGATGATAATAACGCTGCAGTTAACCCAAGTGCTTCTGAAATTTGTAACGGTATCGATGACGACTGTAATGGTCTTTCTGACGATGGTCTTGTATTCTTAGATTACTATGTGGATGCTGACGGAGATGGATTTGGTGCAGGTGTTGCTACTTCTTCTTGTAACCCAATTGTAGGATCAGTATTAGTAGATGGTGACTGTGATGATAATAACGCTGCAGTTAACCCAAGTGCTACTGAAGTTTGTAACTTAATTGACGATGATTGCGATGGATTAATTGACGAAGGTGTTTTATTAACTTTCTATGCGGATGTAGACGGCGATGGTTTTGGAGATGCTTCTTCAACTACTCAAGCTTGTTCTGCTCCGGTTGGATATGTTGCTGACAACACCGATTGCGATGATAATAACGCTGCAGTTAACCCAAGCGCTACTGAAATCTGTAACGGAATCGATGACGACTGTAATGGTCTTTCTGACGATGGTCTTGTATTCTTAGATTACTATGTGGATGCTGACGGTGACGGATTTGGTACTGGTTTAGCTACATCTTCTTGTAACCCAATCGTAGGATCCGTATTAGTAGATGGCGACTGTGATGATAATAACGCTGCAGTTAACCCAGGTGCTACGGAAATTTGTAACGGTATCGACGACGACTGTAATGGTCTTTCTGACGATGGTCTTGTATTCTTAGATTACTATGTGGATGCTGACGGCGACGGATTTGGTGCAGGCGCTGCAACTTCTTCTTGTAACCCAATCGTAGGATCTGTATTAGTAGATGGCGACTGTGATGATAATAACGCTGCAGTAAATCCAGGTGCTACTGAAGTTTGTAATGGTATCGATGATGACTGTAATGGTCTTTCTGACGATGGTCTTGTATTCTTAGATTACTATGTGGATGCTGATGGAGATGGATTTGGTGCTGGCTTAGCTACCTCTTCTTGTAACCCAATTGTAGGATCTGTATTAGTAGATGGCGATTGCGATGACAATAACGCTGCAGTTAACCCAGGCGCTTCTGAAATATGCAACGGTATCGACGACGACTGTAATGGTCTTTCTGACGATGGTCTTGTATTCTTAGATTACTATGTGGATGCTGACGGAGATGGATTTGGTGCAGGTGTTGCTACTTCTTCTTGTAACCCAATTGTAGGATCAGTATTAGTAGATGGTGACTGTGATGATAATAACGCTGCAGTTAATCCAAGTGCTACTGAAGTTTGTAACTTAATTGACGATGATTGCGACGGATTAATTGACGAAGGTGTTTTATTAACTTTCTATGCAGATGTAGACGGCGATGGTTTTGGAGATGCTTCTTCAACTACTCAAGCTTGTTCTGCTCCGGTTGGATATGTTGCTGACAACACCGATTGCGATGATAATAACGCTGCAGTTAACCCAAGCGCTACTGAAATTTGTAACGGTATCGATGACGACTGTAATGGTCTTACAGACGATGGTCTTGTATTCTTAGATTACTATGTGGATGCTGACGGCGACGGATTTGGTGCTGGTGTTGCAACTTCTTCTTGTAACCCAATCGTAGGATCTGTATTAGTAGATGGTGATTGCGATGATAATAACGCTGCAGTAAATCCAAGTGCTACGGAAATTTGTAACGGTATCGACGACGACTGTAATGGTCTTTCTGACGATGGTCTTGTATTCTTAGATTACTATGTGGATGCTGACGGCGACGGATTTGGTGCAGGTGTTGCTACTTCTTCTTGTAACCCAATTGTAGGATCTGTATTAGTAGATGGCGACTGTGATGATAATAACGCTGCAGTAAATCCAGGTGCTACTGAAGTTTGTAATGGTATCGATGATGACTGTAATGGTCTTTCTGACGATGGTCTTGTATTCTTAGATTACTATGTGGATGCTGATGGAGATGGATTTGGTGCTGGCTTAGCTACCTCTTCTTGTAACCCAATTGTAGGATCTGTATTAGTAGATGGTGATTGCGATGATAATAATGCTGCAGTTAACCCAAGTGCAACTGAAGTTTGTAACTTAATTGACGATGATTGCGATGGATTAATTGACGAAGGTGTATTATTAACTTTCTATGCGGATGTAGACGGCGATGGTTTGGAGATGCGTCTTCAACTACTCAAGCTTGTTCTGCTCCGGTTGGATATGTAGCTGACAACACCGACTGTGATGATAATAATGCTGCAGTTAACCCAAGTGCAACTGAAGTTTGTAACTTAATTGACGATGATTGCGATGGATTAATTGACGAAGGTGTATTATTAACTTTCTATGCGGATGTAGACGGCGATGGTTTTGGAGATGCTTCTTCAACCACTCAAGCTTGTTCTGCTCCGGTTGGATATGTAACTGACAACTCCGACTGCGATGATAATAACGCTGCAGTTAACCCAAGTGCTACGGAAATTTGTAACGGTATCGACGACGACTGTAATGGTCTTTCTGACGATGGTCTTGTATTCTTAGATTACTATGTGGATGCTGACGGTGACGGATTTGGTGCTGGTGTTGCAACTTCTTCTTGTAACCCTATCGTAGGTTCTGTATTAGTAGATGGTGATTGCGATGATAATAACGCTGCAGTCAACCCAGGTGCTTCTGAAATTTGCAACGGTATCGATGATGACTGTAATGGTCTTTCTGACGATGGTCTTGTATTCTTAGATTACTATGTGGATGCTGACGGTGACGGATTCGGTACTGGTGTTGCTACTTCTTCTTGCTCTCCAATCGTAGGATCTGTATTAGTAGATGGCGATTGTGATGATAATAATGCTGCAGTTAACCCAGGTGCTACGGAAATTTGCAACGGTATCGATGACGACTGTAATGGTCTTTCTGACGATGGTCTTGTATTCTTAGATTACTATGTGGATGCTGACGGTGACGGATTTGGTGCAGGTGTTGCAACTTCTTCTTGCTCTCCAATCGTAGGATCTGTATTAGTAGATGGCGATTGTGACGATAATAACGCCGCAGTTAACCCAAGTGCTACTGAAGTTTGTAACTCTATCGACGATGATTGCGATGGATTAATTGACGAAGGTGTTTTATTAACTTTCTATGCAGATGTAGACGGCGATGGTTTTGGAGATGCTTCTTCAACTACTCAAGCTTGTTCTGCTCCGGTTGGATATGTTGCTGACAACACCGATTGCGATGATAATAACGCTGCAGTTAACCCAGGTGCTACGGAAATTTGTAACGGTATCGACGACGACTGTAATGGTCTTTCGAGACGGTCTAGATAGTGGCTGACGGGGGGGGGCGGTAACCCAGGTGCTTCTGAAATCTGTAACGGAGATGACGACTGTAATGGTCTTTCTGACGATGGTCTTGTATTCTTAGATTACTATGTGGATGCTGACGGTGATGGATTTGGTGCTGGTGTTGCTACTTCTTCTTGTAACCCAATCGTAGGATCTGTATTAGTAGATGGCGACTGTGATGATAATAACGCTGCAGAATCCAGGTGCTACGGAAATTTGTAACGGATCGACGACGACTGAATGGTCTTCTGATGACGGTCTTGTATTCTTAGATTACATGTGGATGCTGACGGTGACGGATTTGGTGCAGGCGCTGCTACTTCTTCTTGCTCTCCAATCATAGGATCTGTATTAGTAGATGGCGACTGCGATGATAATAACGCCGCAGTTAACCCAAGTGCTACTGAAATTTGTAACTTAATAGATGACGATTGCGATGGATTAATTGACGAAGGTGTATTATTAACTTTCTATGCGGATGTAGACGGCGATGGTTTTGGAGATGCTTCTTCAACCACTCAAGCTTGTTCTGCTCCGGTTGGATATGTAACTGACAACTCCGACTGCGATGATAATAACGCTGCAGTTAACCCAAGTGCTACGGAAATTTGTAACGGTATCGACGACGACTGTAATGGTCTTTCTGATGACGGTCTTGTATTCTTAGATTACTATGTGGATGCTGACGGTGACGGATTTGGTGCTGGTGTTGCAACTTCTTCTTGCCTCCTATCGTAGGATCAGTATTAGTAGATGGCGATTGCGATGATAATAACGCTGCAGTTAATCCAGGTGCTACTGAAATTTGTAATGGTATCGATGACGACTGTAATGGTCTTTCTGACGATGGTCTTGTATTCTTAGATTACTATGTGGATGCTGACGGTGATGGATTTGGTGCTGGTGTTGCAACTTCTTCTTGTCTCCAATCGTAGGATCTGTATTAGTAGATGGCGACTGTGATGATAATAACGCTGCAGTTAACCCAAGTGCAACTGAAATTTGTAACTTAATAGATGACGATTGCGATGGATTAATTGACGAAGGTGTATTTTTAACTTTCTATGCGGATGTAGACGGCGATGGTTTTGGAGATGCTTCTTCAACCACTCAAGCTTGTTCTGCTCCGGTTGGATATGTAACCGACAACACCGACTGCGATGATAATAACGCCGCAGTTAACCCAAGTGCTACGGAAATTTGTAACGGTATCGACGACGACTGTAATGGTCTTTCTGACGATGGTCTTGTATTCTTAGATTACTATGTGGATGCTGACGGCGACGGATTTGGTGCAGGTGTTGCAACTTCTTCTTGTAACCCAATTGTAGGATCTGTATTAGTAGATGGCGACTGCGACGACAATAACGCTGCAGTAAATCCAGGTGCTTCTGAAATTTGCAACGGTATCGATGATGACTGTAATGGTCTTTCTGATGATGGTCTTGTATTCTTAGATTACTATGTGGATGCTGACGGCGACGGATTTGGTGCTGGTGTTGCAACTTCTTCTTGCTCTCCAATCGTAGGATCTGTATTAGTAGATGGTGATTGCGATGATAATAATGCTGCAGTTAACCCAAGTGCAACTGAAGTTTGTAACTTAATTGACGATGATTGCGACGGACTAATTGACGAAGGTGTATTATTAACTTTCTATGCGGATGTAGACGGCGATGGTTTTGGAGATGCGTCTTCAACTACTCAAGCTTGTTCTGCTCCGGTTGGATATGTAACCGACAACACCGACTGCGATGATAATAACGCTGCAGTTAACCCAGGTGCTTCTGAAATTTGTAACGGTATCGACGACGACTGTAATGGTCTTTCTGATGACGGTCTTGTATTCTTAGATTACTATGTGGATGCTGACGGTGATGGATTTGGCGCTGGTGTTGCTACTTCTTCTTGTAACCCAATCGTAGGATCCGTATTAGTAGATGGCGACTGTGATGATAATAACGCTGCAGTTAATCCAGGTGCTACTGAAATTTGCAACGGCATCGATGATGACTGTAATGGTCTATCTGACGATGGTCTTGTATTCTTAGATTACTATGTGGATGCTGACGGTGACGGATTTGGCGCTGGTGTTGCAACTTCTTCTTGCTCTCCAATCGTAGGATCAGTATTAGTAGATGGCGACTGCGATGATAATAACGCCGCAGTAAACCCAAGTGCTACGGAAGTTTGCGGAAATGGTATTGACGATAACTGCGATTCAAATATCGACGAAGGTTGTATCCTTTATACCTACTTCGCAGATACAGACAATGATTCTTATGGTGACCCATTATCATTTGTTTCTAATTATGTAAGTACTCCTCCTGTTGGATATGTTTCTGACAACACGGATTGCAACGACAACAACGCGGCTGTAAATCCAGGTGCAACTGAAGTTTGTAACTTGATTGACGATGATTGCGATGGATTAATTGACGAAGGTGTATTATTCACATTCTATGCTGATGCAGATGGAGATGGATTTGGAGATGCTTCTTCATCCATTCAAGCTTGCTCAGCTCCAGTTGGCTACGTATTTGACAACAATGATTGTAATGATGGCGATGCAACTATTCATCCTGGTGCAACAGAATTATGTAATTTAATTGACGACGACTGTGACGGAATTGTTGATAACAACATTGTAATTACATTAGGTACAATCACAGGTCAATCTCAAGCTTGTATTCCTATCATAAATGGATCAGCAGTTTATACAGCTCCGAACACACCTGGAGTTACTAACTACTTCTGGACAGTTCCAAATGGAATGACAATCACATCAGGACAAGGTACCACAACATTAGCGGTATCATGGACAGCTCAAGCAGTACATAGCGGAATCAACGGACAAATAAGTTTGACAGCAAGTACAACTTGCGGAACTGTAGTTCCATCTATCTTAATAATTGATTTCAATTATGCTGCACCAGTAACTCCTGCTTCCATTTCAGGACCAGCTAAAATATGTCCTGGAGATGTTGCGATTTACTCGATAGCAAATGTTGCTCGTGCTTCTAGCTACAATTGGACAACTCCAGCGGGCGTAAATATTATTAGTGGACAAGGAACCAACGTTCTAACAGTTTCGATTAATAATGCATTCGCTGGTGGTTCAATAGGAGTTAATGCAACGAACACTTGTGGAACAGGCCCAGTAAGGATGAAAACGGTTTCTTATAATGTTCCTAATATTCCGGCACCTATTACAGGAAATAAAAATGGTTTGTGTGGAGCAACTAATGTTACGTTCTCTACTGCTGGATCTCCAAATGCAACAGGCTATCTATGGACAGTTCCAACGGGTGTAACTATTGTATCAGGTCAAGGAACAAGTATGATTAACGTTGATGTAAGCGGAGGATTTGTATCCGGTCTAATCACAGTAACTGGAACCAACAACTGTGGATCAGGAAGTCAACGTTCACTCAGTATCATAGGAGCGCCTGGACAACCTGGAATTATTAATGGATTAACCAATGTTTGTCCTGGTCAAAGCGGAGTTCAATATGATGTAGCTACTGTTACTGGAGCAACGAATTACACTTGGTCAGTACCAGGTGGAGCAACGATAGTTTCAGGACAAGGAACCAAGACTATTATTGTAAATTTCGGTGCTAATCCAGCTAACAACCAAGTAGTATCGGTACGCAAGCAATGCATGTGGACAGAGTGGGTTGAGAACATTAGGTGGAATTTCCATCAACTTCTCTAACTGCGGTCCTCGTATTGGAAATGTGTCGAGTACAATTAGCCAAGTACTTTTCCCAAATCCAGCTCGCGAAAATGTAAACATTCAATTTAGCTCAACTATTATTAGTGATTTCCAAATCACATTAGTGGATCAAGCAGGCCGAATGATTGCAAGTGAAATGGGTATTGCGACAGAAGGCACTAACTTGAAATCGTTAAATATTGAAACACTTTCAAGTGGAATTTACTCAATCGTGATTCGCCTTGGAAATGATGTTCAACAATCAAGATTACTCGTTGAATAATAAAAGTGATTTATAAAAGGAAAGCCCTCGATCGTCATTGAGGGCTTTCCTTTTTATTTTAAATTTCATTAAATTTTCAATCGCGTCGTGGTAGAGGCAGGTATGACCTGCCTCTACCACGACGCGATATTTATAGATAGCAAAAACTTGTTGAGACAAGGCATGCCTTGTCTCAACAAGATCAGAAGACCCAAGAGAAATGATTTATAAAAGGAAAGCCCCGACAACTGTCGAGGCTTTCCTTTTTACATTACACTTTAAACTAAATTCTGGTAGCCATCAGCAAATTTAAATCACGAAAAGGAAGCCTACAATAATCGGCAACAAATTTATTTGTGACGGTACCTCTATACAGATAAGCTGCTGAACGAACATGCGGATCTTTCCATAAAATCGCATCCATACCACCTTCTTCTCCCATGTTTAAAAGAATAGGAGTAAAAATATTACTCAATGCATAAGAAGCAGTACGCGGAACTCTACTTGCAATGTTGGGTACACAATAATGCGTAACACCATGTTTTCTAAATACAGGATCGGAATGATTGGTTACTTCCGAAGTTTCAAAACACCCACCTTGATCAATACTAACATCAATAATCACGGAACCAAAACTCATTTCAGTCACCATCTCTTCTGTTACGATTACAGGCGACCGTCCCTCTTTGGACAGTATAGCTCCAATCGCAACATCGCAAGTACGAAGTGCCTTCATCAAAATATTCGGATTCATCGTAGAAGTATAAACTCTCGATCCCAAGTTTCTTTGTATTCTTCTTAACTTATAGATGGATGTATCAAAAATTTTTAACATTAGCACCTAATCCGAAAGCAGCACGCGCCGCATACTCGCTCACTGTTCCAGCTCCTATAATGACAACTTCTGTTGGCGGTACACCAGGCACTCCTCCTAAGAGTTGACCTTTACCACCTGAAGCTGAGCTCATCAATTCAGAAGCAATCAAAATAGCAGCACTTCCCACAATTTCACTCATGGCTTGTATCACTGGATAAACCGAAGTTTCATCTTTCAAATACTCATAAGCCAACGCCGTAATTTTCTTATTACTCAATTTCTGAACATACCCTTCTGCTTGCATTCCAATTTGCAAAATCGACATTAAGGTTTGTTTATCTTTAAAATACTCCAACTCTGCTAATGAAGGTGGAGCCACTTTCAAAATCAAATCGGCTTTATAAACGTCTTCTGCAGAGTATGCAATTTGCGCTCCCGATTCAGAATAATCCGAATCTGTAAAATTTGCACTTTTACCAGCTCCCGTTTCAATCAAAACACGATGTCCGTTACTGACAAGCAATCCGACTGCTGATGGTACCAAGGGAATTCGATGCTCTTGAAAAGTTATTTCCTTCGGAATTCCAATAAATAAATCTTGTCGCATTTTACTCACCTCTAAAACACTTTCTTGCGGCAGTAAAATCCCTTGTTGAGCAATGGAAGACATTCCATGTATACCTCTAGTCATATTCACATTTTATTTGACGCTTGGAGTTGGTAAGACTTATATAAAGATCTACTTTTTTTAGATTCAATAAATTATCCACTTTCTCCGGCCATTCAATAAAACAAAAATAGTTAGAGTATAGATACTGTTCGTACCCTAGATCATAAGCTTCTTCCTCAGTTTTCAACCGATAGAAATCGAAATGCTAAACAGGCTCTCTTTGACTCGTTTCATACTCATTCACAATTGAAAAGGTCGGACTTTGCACCGTATCGATTACGCCCATTTGTCGACAAATGGCTTTAATAAAGGTCGTTTTACCCGCACCCAAGTCGCCATAAAAACAAAGCACACGATGATCTCCAATGAACTCCAGTAGCTCAATTGCAATCCCATCGAGATCCTTTAATTCCGTAGCATCCCACTGTTTTTTCATGCCTTGCTTTGAAGAGTAATGATGGGAATGATCATTTCCTCGGGTGATATTCCACCATGCTGGAAGGTATCCTTATAAAAGTTTGCATAATAGTTGAAGTTATTAGGATAAGCGAAAAACTTATCACCTTTCACAAAAACATAAGCCGTACTCACATTCACTTTGGGCAAAAAGGCTTCAGAGGGATTTCGAATTTCTAATACATCTTTCTTTTCATAATTGAGATTTTTTCCCAACTTATAGCGAAGGTTCGTATTTGTATTTCGATCCCCAATTATTTTAGATGGGTCTTTCACGCGAATCGTACCATGATCTGTGGTGATAATAACTTTCGCAGGCTTCTCTGCAATTCGTTTCAACGTTTCGAGAAGCGGAGAATGTTCAAACCAAGAACGAGTGATGGAACGATATCCTTTTTCATCTTGCGCCAATTCTTTTATCACTTTCATATCCGTACGCGCATGAGATAACATATCCACGAAATTATAAACGATAACATTCAACTTATTGCGAAACATATTGGGAACTTGATCTACTAATGCTTTTCCGGCTTCCAAATTTGTCACCTTCGTATAAGAATGCTTATACGTTTTACGCATGCGTTGAACCTGGTCGGCTAAGAAATCTTCTTCGTAATTATTTTTTCCTTCTTCATCCTCATCATTGATCCATTTATCGGGAAAACGTTTTTGAATTTCTGAAGGCATCATCCCCGAGAAAATTGCATTTCTTGCATACTGAGTTGCGGTTGGTAAAATACTGCAGTAAGTGTCTTCCTCCACAATTTTAAATAATTCCTGAATGGCTGGCTGAATCACTTTCCACTGATCATATCGTAAATTATCAATCAACAAAAAGAAAACAGGTTCTTCGGAACTATCCACCAACGGAAAAGCTTTTCGTCGCATTAAATCATGCGACAACAACGGCGCTGTATCCGGATTTTTAAACCATCCTAAATAATTATTTTCAACAAATTTGCTGAAGAGATGATTGGCTTCCGACTTCTGCATGGTTAAAATATCATACATGCCCGGATCTTTCGAAGCTTCCAATTCAATCTCCCAATACACTAATTTCTTGTACACATCCACCCATTCATTCCAACTCAAACGATCGCTCATCGACATTCCAATTTGACGAAACTCCTGCTGGTAACTCTGTGAAGTTTTTCAGAGATCAATCTTTTATCTTCTAAATTTTTCTTGAGCGATAATAAAATCTGATTTGGATTTACCGGTTTAATGAGATAATCAGCAATCTTCCCTCCTATCGCTTCCTCCATAATTTCCTCGGCTTCATTCTTTGTGATCATCACCACCGGAACATTGCTTCGCAGATTTTTTATTTGCATCAACGTTTCTAGTCCACTAATTCCGGGCATATTTTCATCCAAAAAAATAATGTCATATTCCTTCGCTTTCACCAACTCCACCGCATCACGTCCGTTGGTAGTGGTAGTCACCTCATATCCTTTATTCTCCAAGAACATAATATGCGGCTTCAACAAATCGATTTCATCATCTGCCCAGAGAATTTGTACTTTTTCCATATTTAAATTTGTTTTATCAATTCAAGAACAATCAAAACGACTATTCCTCCACAAAAGTACTCGAACCAACTTAGATCCACCTTAAGATTTACTTTCATTTTATTGTAGCACTGAAATTTACATTTCTCTTAAGAGCCTCAAAACGAGGCAACAAAATATCTAAAATTAAAATCTAACCAAGCAAAGAAATTCCGACAGCCTAAGACTCCTACAAATAGAACCTACCTTCACTAACCACCTGCGCTAAAGCTATAGCGGTGGCGCAAGTTTCGGCAGGCAGGCACGCATGACACCAACTTACGCTTTTCTTCAGTTGGCAATGTGGATTATTAAGATTTACACGGATTTGCTCGCTTTGCAATACCGTTGCGCCCGCTGCCGCAACGTTGCTAACGCTGCGTTTAAATTGAGATTTCCAATAGATCGACAAATTCAATAATTACCATCAATTATTCTTCTCTTAAAAGATTAATTTCGTCCCTTACAATCATAAACCCATTTTGAAAACCAACAAGAAGAAAATATTCAACGACCCCATTTACGGATTTATCACAATTCCGCATCCTTTGATCTACGACTTGATTGAACATGCCTGGTTTCAACGTTTGAGGAGAATTCGACAGTTAGGTTTGGGGCATATGGTATATCCAGGCGCACTACATACTCGTTTTCATCATGCCCTCGGCGCCTTACATCTTACCAATCAGTCTATTGAGTCTTTACGTTCGAAAAATATTGAGATTACTCCGGAGGAGGCTTTAGCTGTAGAAATTGCGATTTTACTGCATGATATCGGTCATAGTCCGTTCTCCCATGCCTTGGAACACAGCTTGATTTCGGGTATCAATCATGAAAAGTTTCGCTACTTTTTATGGAAAAGTTAAACCTTGAATTCGATGGACAATTGAGTTTAGCCATTGAAATTTTTAAAGGCACTTACCACAAAAAGTTTTTGCATCAGATGATTTCCAGTCAGCTCGATATGGATCGACTGGATTATTTGAACCGCGATAGTTTCTATACCGGGGTTTTAGAAGGAACTATTGGCGCTCAACGTATTATAAAAATGCTGGATGTCCATAACGATCGATTAGTAGTTGAGGAAAAAGGAGTTTATTCTATTGAAAAATTCATTTTAGCTCGCCGACTCATGTATTGGCAAGTGTACCTCCATAAAACGGTACTTGCCGCAGAGCAATTGCTAGTGAATATTTTGGTTCGAGCCAAAGAACTCATCTTAAGAGGTGAAAATCTGTTTGCAACTGAACCTTTGCTTTATTTTTTAAAGAATAATGTGACGGCCAATGATCTACAGAAAAACCCTGACTTACTTGAAAAATATGCCAATCTAGATGATTATGATGTATTTACATCTATCAAGGTATGGGCAAATCATTCGGATATTGTTTTGAGTCGCTTATGTCAACGTATGGTAAATCGGAAATTATATAAAATTCGATTGCGAAAAGATCCCATCACCAAGGATGATTTAAGGGAATATCAGGAGAAAGCCGTGTCGTTATTTGGCATCAATGAACAAGACAGTTCTTACTTTGCTTTTAGCGGATCTATCAGCAATTCCGCCTATGATCCTACTGGTGAACCTATTCAGATTCTTTACAGAGATGGCACCCTCGTAGAACTCTCTGCAGCCAGTGATCAAATGGACGTAGCTATCCTCTCTTCTCCTATTCAGAAGCACTATATTTGTGCCTTAGAGGAGTTGATTGATAAGCAGTAAACTATTCCTTTCCTTCAAGAAAATCTCAACAATTAATTCGTAAATTTGCAGGCTGTTATGGAATTTACCGCGCAACAAATCGCTGAGCTTCTTCAAGGTACGGTAGAAGGAAATCCGAGTGAGAAAGTTTCTCGCCTTTCGAAGATTGAAGAAGGAACTTCAGGTTCTCTTTCATTCCTCGCTAATCCTGCCTACACGTCCTATATTTACGCTACCGATGCATCCATCGTTATCGTGAATAGCGATTTTGTTCCTGAAAAAGCCATTAAATCGACCTTGGTACGCGTGGAAAATGCAGCGCAAAGTTTTGCAAAGCTTTTAGAAGTTTACAATACCATCAAAAGAAATAAAGTAGGCATCGAAGCAAATTCTTTTATCGATGCTTCGTCTACACATGGTTTCGATGTGTATTTGGGTGCGTTCGCTTATGTGGGCAAAGAAGTGAAGATTGGAAATCGCGTAAAAATTTATCCGAATGTTTATGTAGGTGACAATTGTGTGATTGGCGACGACACAACACTTTTCCCGGGAGTAAAGGTTTATTCAGATTGTATCATCGGAAAAAATGTGACATTACATTCCGGTGTTGTTGTTGGGGGAGATGGATTTGGATTTCAACCGAACAATGGCAGTTTGCAAAAAGTAGCACAGATTGGAAATGTGATTATTGAAGATATGGTAGAAGTAGGATCCAATACCACGATTGACAGAGCCACTTTAGGAAGTACAATCATTCGCAAAGGAGTGAAGTTGGACAATTTGATTCAGATTGCGCACAATGTAGAAATTGGTGAGAACACCGTAATCGCAGCACAAACTGGAGTAGCAGGTTCGACGAAAATTGGAAAGAATTGCATGATTGGTGGACAAGTTGGAATTGTAGGACATATACAAATCGCTGACGGAGTAAAAATCGCTGCGCAATCGGGCATTGGTGCATCTATCAATAATCCGGGAGAAATTTTACAAGGATCACCGGCATTTAACATCGGTGAATTCAAACGCACGTACGTACTCTTCCGCAAGCTTCCAGAATTAGAGAAAAAAATTATAGAGTTACAAAGATCATTAGCAGAAATCAGATCTACATCTACCTGATCAAAAAGCATGTCGCAAAAACAAAAGACGATTAAAAAACCGATTACCGTTTCTGGAGTCGGATTACATACCGGAGCAAAAGTTAATTTGACTTTTAAACCGGCACCCGAAAATCATTGGTACAAATTTGTAAGAACCGACATCGAAGGAAGTCCGGTAATTGATGTAGATGCTTTTAATGTAGTGGATACTTCGCGCGGAACTACATTACAGCAAAACGGCGCAAGAATCAGCACGACAGAGCATGCGTTGGCTGCCTTGGTAGGTTTAGAACTCGACAATGTAATTATTGAAGTAGATGGTCCGGAGGTTCCCATTATGGATGGAAGCTCCAGTCCGTTCGTAGAAGCGCTTTTATCAGTAGGATTTGAAGAACAAGCAGCCGATCGTGAAGTATATATTTTGAATGAAGTACTTTCATACGAGGAACCTTCTCGCAATGTAGAAATGTTAGCAGTACCAAGTCCAGAGTATAGAATCACCGTAATGGTGGATTATAATAGTCCGGTTCTAGGAACACAACATGCGCAGCTTCATAAGATCGAAGAATTCCAAAAAGACTTTGGTCCTTGTCGTACTTTCTGTTTCCTCCACGAATTAGAGACACTGGTAAAACATGATTTGATTAAGGGCGGAGATTTAAATAACGCTATTGTTGTTGTAGATCGTGAAATTAGTCAGGAGAAGTTAGATGAGTTAGCGAAATTATTTAACAAGCCTCGTGTTGAAGTAAAAGAAAAAGGCATTTTGAATAATGTGCAATTGCATTTTCAAAACGAACCGGCCCGACATAAACTATTAGACATCGTTGGTGATTTCGCTTTAGTGGGAATGCCATTTCAAGGACATATTTTAGCAGCACGTCCGGGACACGCAGCGAATGTTGAATTTGCAAAAGTGATTTAAGGAAGTCATCAAACGTGACCGCAATCAGAAAGTACGTACGTATGATTTAACAGCGACACCCATTTACGACATTAACAAAATCACAAAAATGTTACCGCATCGCATCCCATTTTTATTGATCGACAAGATCATGGAACTGGAAGCAGATCGTGTAGTAGGAGTAAAAAATGTGACCATGAACGAGTGGTTTTTCCAAGGACATTTTCCAGAAAATCCGGTGATGCCCGGAGTTTTGTTGATTGAAGCCATGGCTCAAACAGGAGGAATTTTAGTTTTAAATACTGTTCCTGATCCGGAAAATTATTGGACCTACTTCATGAAAATAAATGAAGCAAGATTCAAACAAAAAGTAATGCCGGGTGATACGGTAGTTTTCGATTTAAAATTAATTAGTCCGATACGCAGAGGTATTTGCCATATGAAAGGAGAAGCTATCGTAGGAGATAAAGTTGTAATGGAAGCCGAAATGATGGCACAAATTGTAAAGAAAAGCTAATGTTAAGTTCTCTCGCATTCATACATCCTAAGGCAAAACTCGGAAATAACGTTACCGTTGATCCATTTACCTGCATTCATGGAGATGTAGAAATTGGAGATAATACGTGGATTGGTTCCAACGTTACTATTTATGACGGAGCTAGAATTGGTGCTAATTGTAAAATTTTTCCTGGAGCGGTTATCGCTGCCACTCCTCAAGATTTAAAATTTAGCGGAGAAGTAACGACTGCTATCATAGGAGATAATTCGACCATTAGAGAATGTGTAACACTGAACCGAGGAACAGCAGCAATGGGAAGATCGGAAGTAGGACAAAATTGTTTGTTGATGGCTTACGTTCACGTTGCACATGATTGCATCATTGGCAACCATGTTATACTCGCCAATTCAGTAAATCTTGCTGGACACGTTACCATTCATGATTGGGCGATTTTAGAAGGTTATGTTGGTGTATCTCAATTTATGCATATTGGAGCACATAGTTTTGTTGGCGGACAAACCGGAGTTCGAAAAAACGTTCCACCTTTTGTAAAAGCAGCGCGCGAACCATTAAGTTACGCTGGAATTAATTCTGTAGGATTGAGTCGACGCGGATACAGCAAAGAACATATTGAAGAAATTCAAAACATCTACCGCACCATTTTCCAACGAGGATATAATATCTCTAAGGCGATCGGAATTGTTGAAGAAGAATTTGAACCCTCTACACATCGTGATCTTATCATTGACTTTGTAAAATCTGCTGAGAAAGGAATTATCAGAGGTCCGGTCAGTAGTTTTCAAAAAGCCGAATAAATTTTTACCTTGATCCAGATTCAACTTCAATCGGCAGGGAAAAAATTTCAAAAGCAATGGGTCTTTCGGAATTTAAAGCTTCATATCAAAGGATCCGAAAAATTAGCCATTACGGGTCTTAATGGTTCTGGAAAATCCACACTACTTCAGATCATTTCCGGATTTCAATCCTTAACAGAAGGCTCTATTCATTTTTCGTTGGATGGAAATACGATTCCAATCGATCAATGGTATCTTCAGCTTTCCTACGCTGCACCCTACATTGACTTACCGGAAGAATATAATTTACATGAGTTACTTTCCTTTTACAGCTCATTTAAACCCTTTCAACACAACTTACCTATTGACGAGGTCATCGATATCATGCAATTAGGAAACAGTACCGACAAGTCCATAAAACATTTTTCATCGGGAATGAAACAACGTCTTAAATTATCGATGGCGATCTTAAGCGATACACCTGTTTTATTATTAGATGAACCTTTATCTAATCTCGATAAGAATGGTCATGCATGGTATCACGAACTGATACAAAAGTATGCGGGACATAAAACCATTCTCGTTTGCTCTAATAATATAGAGGAAGAAATTCGTTTTTGCAGTTCTAAACTGGACATTCACGATTTTAAAATGTAAATTAAATGTAAGATTCTTAGCTTTCACTAAGCCAAATTTTTCTTAAATATTTCTATGATTAATTTTAATTTAAAAAGCTTTTCCTTTTCGACTTTGAGGCTTATCTATAAACCTTGCAAACTTTTAATTTTGCACTACTTTTTATCAATCGAAAAAACAGGTTGCAAATGTTAATTCTAAACACCAATGTGATGCAAAGTTTTCAACCCGCCAAATTTTCCCTAATAAGCACTAAGATATTCTTTAGCTTTTAATTTTCTGTATTTCTCGGCAAGCAATGGGAGAAATATTCTTATAAGAACGAATATCCACTAAATTTTCTCGCAAAGACGCAGAGCCGCAAAGAATTGCCTATAATTTCTTCCTTTATAATTAAACAAGGTAAAATTAGACATCCACGATTTCAAAATGTAAGAGTCGTGCAAGATTGACATTACTTTTCAATACATGCAAGTATCCCTCCTGCTTAACTTGAATGTTACAATAAAGCAATCATGTCCGAAAAGAAAGCATCATTCAAAAGCAAACTCTTCCTCATCGCAGAAGAAGTTGTTATACTTTCCTTAGCAATTTCAATGTTCTACATGCTTTAGCCAAAAAACTTATTCTATGTAGTGCAAATCTCAACCGGGATTAAAGTAGTATCTACCCCATCCGCATGCTTTTTTCAAAGGACTAACCTTGTTCTTAAGTAAAACTATTCGGCTCTATTCAAAAACAAGTTGAACTCATTCCGGAGTTCATGAAAAATATTTTCGAACTGATCTAATTTTTTCACGCTGAATACTGTGGATCTTTTGAATTCCATCATTCGGCTCTGGCGCTTTACCATCTCCAATTGATTCGATCAAGTTTTCGTGTTGCTTAAAATCATGCCGAATAATATCGAGCACTTCTTTCTGACGAATAAATTGATTTTGGAAATGCTCCACATGAGCCATCACTTCATTTGGGCTTCCCGAGACAGAAAGTCGGCCTAAGTGATTGTTAAAATGTGAAATTTCATCTTTGTAAAAACGAAGGCGATCCTGCCATTGATCATGTTCGTTTTTCATTTCTGTAAGCTGTTTTATAGTATGCATAACCTTTTTGGTTTAGGAATTCACACAATAAGAAAAGGGCTGAAGAAACTACAGCCCCGACTATACTCTATTAAGAATCTTCACGTCAATTTTAATTAAAAATAAATAGCGGCTCATATCATTAATTTCTACATCCAAATGTAAAAAATAATTCAACCCAAACAAGCTTTATCCTAGAAATTCATCTTTTCCAATTCTCCTTATAAAAGAACTCTGATTTGAGCTTGGTTGTAAAGTGAATCATCAATAAGTAAGGTTTAAAAAGGTTACTGGATGCCCATCATAGTTAAATTCCAATGAAAGGAAGCTGAATAAATTGGACTTGACAAAGACAGAATTGTATGATTTATTATCGATCTGCTACACATTTCTTACAATGAAAAAACGGCTTTTAAATGGCTCCGAATCATCGATCACCCCTCGTACATCTGAAAACCATCGTGATTTAATACTAAAACAATGTCAAACCTTACCGAAGTGCTTAATTGCAAGACATCAATCATTCGTTGCCTCAAACCGATGCTAGATTGCCTTCAACAAACAAATCAAACATGCAGCAACTCATTCGGACAAGCTTAAAGAGTATTCTTTTGCTAGGCATTATCAGCTTCATTAATATCGGTACGGCAGAAGCACAAGTCTCAGCCAGTCGAAAATATCGCGTGATCGCGTATAAAACAGGACAACCTCAAGTATTTAGCGTATCCAACGAGGTGGACATCGTACCCGCCATAAGCTTTTACATACCCAACACATTTACCCCAAATGGAGACGGAATGAATGACACTTTTGGAATTGCGGGTGAAGGGGGTTCAGGAATTCAAAATGCAAATCTTTAATCGCTGGGGTCAAATGATTTATGAATCAGCAAATGCTAACGATAGATGGGATGGAACCTTCCAAGGGGTTAAAGTACCGATGGGAACCTATATTTATAAAGTTTCTGCCAAAGGCTTGAAAGGTCAAAGACAAAATAAACAAGGGAATGTCAATGTCATCTTATAAATTATGTCCTTCATTCTTATAGCCTATTTATTAAGAAAAATAAAAGAAAATCATGAAAACCCTTCTCCTCATTATATTTCGACTAGAGTTTATCGATTAGCACAAAAGCTACATCTTTTTTAAGATTTCACTCAAAAAATAAGCTTTATTTAAAGTTTTGCTAAAAATTTAAACACGACTACTGTTTTCAATTTATGCTTTTCTTCATTGATTTATATTTTTCTATCCAATCTGATCCAATTTATCCATACCCAAATTTTATTAAATACAACGGGCGAAGTCCTCAACTAAAGTTGGCGAACATTCGATTTTAAATGGCGAACGTCAGAAAAAATTTGGTCAACACGAGTTTTTTATTGACAATAGAAAAAAATATCTATTGAAAATCAATAATTTACGTTCAACAAGTAGATGTGCCGCTTGTTGATTCAACATTTACAATATATTTGACCACAAGGAAGTAAAAAGCCAAATTTTATGAGTAGAAAAAAATCGTCTCAATTGGGATGAGGAATTGAATTGCCATTACACAACCAAACAATATTCACAAAACACTTAAAAACACAAAATGAAACTTACAATGATTAAAAACCAAGCAAAGTGGTTTTTCGAAGCAGCCCTCATCGTCTGCACCATTATAAGTACTAATACCTTTTCACAAACATGGACACCCAAACACTATTGGACTTTTAACTCCAGTAATCCCTTAGCCGATTCTACAGGAAATGCACCATTAAATCCAACCTATTTCCAATCTACTTATACTATTGGCACAGCTCAACCCAGTATAGGAGTTGGTAAGTATTTAAAGCTAAGTTCAAGTTCAAAAGCAATCACTTCCAACGTATCCTTTGCCCCGGATTCTGGATTTACTTTTGAATTTCTATTTAGACCCGGAGCGAATATCAATGAAGTAGTTCAATTTATTACTAGAAGAGATGGGGCTATCAGCATTCGTTATTGCTTTCCTTATTTTAGATTTACTACGAAATCTATCCCTTCTGGGTCATCAACAGCAGTAACGGATAACTGGGATCTAAATCTAAGTGGAATTGGAAGAGGCACCTACGGATACTATATGGATGGCAACTGGCATCATTTAGTATTTAAGTACAATGCGAAAACGGGCAGCAAAGAGATTTGGGTGGATGGTCAAAATCCAACGGGTTTCTTAAAGAGTATTACTCCGGGATCAATCCCATTAAATTCGGGCAGTACGAATAGTAATATTATAGATTTAAATACGAACACCGCATATTATCAATATGTAGGAGACATGGATGAAATTGCACTTTACACCTATGCGTTGCCAAATCCAATGATCTATAAGCATTATCAAGAATTTGCCCAAAACAAACCGTATTCGTTTGGGAATACTACTACCAACCCACCTACAGCATCCCCGATCACGGCCGGAATTAATCCTCAGGAATACGCACCTGGCCATCCCAATTCAACTACCGATGCCTTAGTTCAACTTAAAACTTTTCCATCTTCAAGAAATAAACCTGGTTCAACTTTATTCCCTAATTTTTCAGTTTTCAATCCGGCTCATGTTGCAGGCTACGGCACAAGTTCATCATCACAAGCAACATTAGTACAGCGTAGTAAGGAAGTACAAATTGAATTGGTAAAAAATTTCAACTACGCTTTGATGGTGACCAGCAACACCTCTCGTTATACTTCTTTCACAGACACATCAGACTATGATGGAGCATGGATAAAATTGGCCAATCAAAATCCAACATGGAAAACATCTGCTAACACTTACTGGCCGCAATTAAGTCCGAATGTAATCGGAAAGGCGAGCAAAAGTCCATACATAGAAAGTACATCCTTGCCATCTAACAGTTATTTGCGAAATAGTGCCGGACAATTTCTAGACATGTATGGCAATATAGTAACAAGCGGAAGAACAATTAGTCCTGAAACACCTATTGATTCTCTCAAATTAGATGGGCAAACCCAAAAAATATTATTTATCTAAACTTTCCTCTTCCCTCACTCGTCCTATTGATCTTGTATTTGAAAATGGCGAAGTTATTCCAGCATGGACCGATGCAGGTTTACAAAAAGATCCAACCGTGGTATCTGCATATAATTCAAGTGGACTTGGAAGCTGGAGGCTTTATAAAGGCAGAGGCTACAAGCGTCTTTCAGATTCCTATATGAACGAATGGAGGTCTCAATCCAATGTCGTTAATTCAAGAATACTACACTATTATATAAATGGACATCCGGTGTACGCTTGGGATTGGGGTTCAGTGCGAGGATTACAATCACTGACCAATAACCAACGATATTCATGTGGCGATATCTATATGCAATGGCCAGGAAACTGGAGATATTGGCAAGGTGCCGCCCATGGCTGGCAATATATGATCGAAGGGCGTCATGAAGAAATCACATTAGGCGATCAATTATTTTCAACCGTAGTAAGCCCAGGATGGAATAGAGATGAAGAGGTAATTGTTAGACCCACTCAATGGCTTAGCTTTTTAAAAGCTGTCTCTATGGCAGGAGCTGAAAATTTTGGTTGCGGATATTTTGTAACACAAACACCTTATCAAAACCCTGCTAACTATGTATGGCAAATGGCTATACCTGGATATGCTCAAGCGGTTGCCAGTCGTTTTGACGATTTATTTGTGAGTGGAAATTTAATGACTGGGGATGTTCCACAAAGCGCAGCAAGTGGTGGTGGTAAACCAGGATATACTTTTTACGCCGGAGATATTCGCAAATTAGTGGTAGCTCGCAAACATGACAGCAAAGCTAAATACGCAATTACAGGAACCATTCAACCCAATTCGAATATGATGGGTAATGCTGAGCTAGATGGATTTGCTACTATTAAAATTGATGGGAACTCATTGACTTTTGCAATTCGTCGTCAAGGAAGCACCTATATATATGACAAAACGAATGTTTCATCACCTGTCTTCTATCAGCTAGATGCTTGGCATGAAAGTACTCATCCATATTATTGGTCAAAAACTTTTAATCTGGAGGCTGAAATTTTTGATAATGTAAATTCAAATATTGAATTGAAAACTCAAGTCCCCGCAGGAACCACTGCTGGTGATTACAGAAATTACACAACTTATACTACGTTTAAAACAGTGAGCGGAGCAGAATATAACTTCACACCTCGTGGGACGACCGCTGCCACCCATTATGTTTGGGTAAAAGCAAGAAGTCGTGGTGGAGTAACCACTGGATTTAATATTAGCTTAAATGGAACTTCTAAATTTAATGTGACTTGTGTGAAAGATACTAACTGGACATGGTACCGATATGACGCTGGAACGAACGCTCAAATGACTTTATCAAATCTTGCACTTACAAATCAGAAATTAGTAATTACCCCACTTAATACGAATTTAGAAATTGATTTAATCACCATCACCCCCACTGCAGGGAATTTCTATTCTACATTTGCAGCACCCTGCGGCGCAACTGCCACTGCTACTATAACTCCAAATGGAGCTACTACTTTTTGTCAAGGCGGAACTGTTACTTTAACTGCAAATACCGGAAATTCTTATTTGTGGTCAAGTGGCGCTACCAGTCAAGCGATCAATGTTACTTCTAGTGGTACATTTACAGTAACTGTAACGAATACTGCAGGATCAGCAGTTTCAACCCCCGTTTCAGTTGTAGTAAACTCAAAACCTTCAAATTCAATTAGCTATTCAGGATCATTGTCTATTTGCCAAGGTAATTCTATTAGTCTCTCATCGAGCGCTACCACAGGAACCTATTTATGGTCGACAGGAGCCACAACGAAATCGATCAATGCCACAGCGGCAGGTTCATATGTTGTTACAGTAACTGGTACGAATGGTTGTACTACGGCTGCAAATGCGGTATCTGTAACAGTGAAAAGTGTTACCCCTTCTACCATAACGGCCAGTGGAAGTACTACATTATGTACTGGAGGAAGTGTTACTTTAACTGCTACAACAGGCAGCACTTATTTATGGTCAAATGGCGCAACTACAAAAACCATCAATGCCTCCGCAGTTGGTAATTATATCGTTTCCGTTACTCAAAGTAATGGTTGTTCATCCACTTCTTCATCAACAGCAGTAACAGTAGGTGCTGCCCCTACGCCAACTATCACTGCCAATGGTCCTTTGAACTTTTGTACAGGTGGAAATGTAGTTTTAACTTCAAGTTCAGGCACAGCATATCTTTGGTCGAATGGAGCCACTACAAATTCGATCACCGTATCAACATCCGGAAACTATACTGTAAGAGTTACTCAATCCGGTGGTTGTTCTGCAACGTCCACAGTGACATCTACTACCGTTGGAAGCGCTACAACACCCACCATTACGAATTCTGGAAGCACTAAACTCTGTACTGGTGATATCGTAACACTAACAGCAAGTACAGGGACCGCATATTTATGGTCTAATGGTGCCACAACCAAATCAATTTCCACGGGATCTGCAGGTAGCTATACGGTACGCGTTACTCAATCAGGAGGGTGTTCGGCCACTTCTAGTGCAATAACACTTACCGTGAGTACCGCTACTGTTCCAACAATCAATGCCAGTGGACCTACCACTATTTGTTCTGGAGGATCGGTAACATTAACAGCAACAACGGGTGCAAGCTATAAATGGTCCACGGGTGCGACAAGTTCTTCTATCGTTGTTACCACAGCTGGCAATTACAATGTTGCAGTTACAGGCACTAATGGTTGCTCTGCTACTTCATCGAATACTACTGTTTCTATTGGATCAGCAGCCACACCTACAATTTCAGCAAATGGACCACTTTCATTTTGTTCTGGAGGGAGTGTAATTTTAACAGCAAGTCCTGGAACGTCCTACTTATGGTCGAATGGATCTACTGCTTCGTCAATAACTGTATCGTCAGCAGGAATTTATAATGTGAGAGTTACACAGTCAGGAGGATGTTCTGCAACTTCTTCCAATATTACTGTAACCGTAGGCTCAGGCGCTGTATCCACTCCAACTATTTCAACTTCTGGATCCACTAAATTTTGTCAAGGAGGAAGTGTTCAACTCACAGCAAGCTCCGGAACAAGTTATTTATGGTCCAATGGAGCGACTACGAAAACCATTACTGCTTCATTAAATGGCAATTATTCTGTTTCAGTATCTCAATCGAGCGGATGTTCAGCTACGTCAGCGCCCATCTCTGTATCGGTTAGTCCAGTAGCTACATTTACTGTAACCCCAAGCGGTCCTTTATCATTCTGTACGGGAGGAAGTGTGACATTTACTGTCACCAACTCCAATGCAGGCACTTATGTTTGGTATAAAAATAATGTTGTAGTTTATACTGGCACTAGTAAGACTTACAAAGCTACTTCCGCTGGTGTTTACAAAATGAGGGCGCAATTAGGATCTTGTGGAACCTTCTCCATCCCCTATACAGTTACAACTCCTTGTCGAGAAGGTGAAACACTAATGTCGGATTTAAACTTAAATGTATATCCAAATCCTTTCCATGATTTCGTAAAAATAAGTTTTAATCTTTCAGAGGATGCACCAGTAACCGTAAAACTATTTGATATTTCTGGTAAATTGATTGATGTAATTTTAGAAAATAGTAATTTAAGTAGTGGCGAAACTATCATTGACTATTCAACGGGTCAACTTGCTGGCGGTATTTATATCTTAGAACTCGCTTCAACGAACTCTACGAAAAGAATCAAAATTGTTTCTTCAAGGTAAATTAAGTAAAAACACAGAAAAACCAAATGAAAAAACCCTGGAGACAGGGTTTTTTCATTTGAAATAATTCTTAAATGAATAGCCTTCTAAGCTAACTTATTTTGATTATTACTTCATTTTAGATGAAGTCTTACATTCCATCTTACCCCACTTTTAAGCTTTTCTTTACTATAATACTATTTTTTCTTTCGACTTCTTGAATTATTGAAGTTGAAAGTAGCACACTTAACTACACTTTCTTACTTCTAAAAGAAATGTGCTTTAATAAACTCCTATCACGCAGATGATGGGATAAATTGCCTCATGCGCAAACGAGCAAAAAAACTAAACAGTATTTGCAAACCTTGTGCCAAAAAAAAATAAACAAAAAAGAGCGATGAAAAAATTACTACTACTTCCATTATTATTTACGTTAAGCATGACGAATGCGCAAACGTATGATCCATTGGAGTATGCAACTGGCAACTTATCCGCCCAACAACAATTATTATCTTATCCGTTACCACGCTTCCAGCCTGGTCATACCATGAACCGAAATTTCATTTGGTTTGGGATTGAATATTTTTCAGGAATGCAACAACCTGGTGTAAATAACCAACAAATGATTGCAAATGCAAAAGTGAATGTTACAGAATTTTACAAAAATTGGAATTACTACTTCTTAGTAAATTCCAATATTGGATCTTATTCATCACCTGCAAATTATGCGGATACTAATAATGTATTATCTGCTGCATTAACAAATATTGCAAAAGAAACCCGAGTTATAAAACTTCAGCAATTTCTTTCTGGCCACAAATTGGTGGAAACATTAGCAAATCTACACTTTCAGATAATCATTACCTAAGAAATAGTAGCGGTCAATTTTTAGGAACGAATGGTTCAGTAGGCACATCAAAAATATGGTCGCCTGTAGCACCGGCAGCTTCCATTATTGCAGACGGACAAAAACAAAAAGGGTACCTTCAAAATCTAGTGGCTGCATTAGGAAGACCTTTAACTATATTAAATGAAAACGGTGAAGCAATTCCACTAGTAAGTAAAAAAATGGAGTAGCCATCACCACGGATCCAGCAATTAATTCCGACTATGTTTCATCAGGATTATCTGTTAATGATTATCGAGGCAATAAATATGCATATCAAACAAAATTGTATCGCGATCAATTTATGAGCGCCAGTCCCGGAACTATTTTTACACATTATGCATTAGATGGACAAACAGATTATCGTCCTGTTTGGAGTCAATCAAGAACAATCAATACCCAGATTAATGGTAAATATTACCCAACGGGTGACTTTTATCCACGTTGGCCAAACAATTGGAAAGCTTGGTCAGGTGCCTGGCATGGGCTAGGTTGGTTTGCCGATTGTAAATATTATGAATTACAAAATGGCGATGATTTAATGTCCCCATTTGTTAGTGCTGGTTGGAACATTGATGAAACTGTAAACGTGCGTCCATCTCAATATTTAGCCATGTTAAAAATATTATCAAACTGGGGATCTGAGTTTTTCTATGCGGGATACTTTAGTTTAGCTGCACCTTATCCTGATTCAAAAAACTGGGGATGGCAAACTGTAATGCCCGTATATGCACAAGCAATTACATCAAGATATGAATCAGTATTAAAGAATAGCACACTTTTAACAGGCGACGTTCCTAGATATTTTTTTATCAAGTACTACACTTCAACCCAATAACCCCAAATATTTATTTTACACGGGAAGTCAGAACCAAATTGTATCGGTACGTAAATTAAACGGAACAGAAAAATATGTAATTACAGCGGCTCAAATGGTGGATGCAAACACGATAAACAACGCCCCAATGGCTACTTTTGGAAAATTTAAACTAGGAAATGATTCCTTGAATATTGAATTTAGAAGACAAGGTTCCGTTTATATTTATGATGCATCTGTTCCAAGTGCTAAAGTTTTTTACCAATTAGATTCTTGGCATCAATATGAACACCCAGAAAGATGGTCAAAGGACTTCCAATTTGAAGCAGAAGTTTTTGACAACAACAATTCAGTAGCTAAAATCAAAACTGAAGTTCCTTCTGGTACAGCTCCTGGCGATTACAAAGTATATACATCTTATGTTTCATATTCAAGTACACCTACTGCGGTTGAATATAATTTCACTCCTCGATCAAGCCAAAACTATTATGTTTGGGTTCGTGCAAGGAGTAAGAACACAACGGGTGGTGCAATCAGTGTAAATGTAACTGGTCAAACGGCAAAGTCATTAGGTTGTTTAACGAATACTACATGGCAATGGTATAGCCTTGATGCATGCAGTGGTCAAGCAATTAAAATTTCCAATTTGAATAACCAGGAATACACTTTATCACTTTTAGCGTCAAATTCAAACATAGAAATTGACAAGATATTACTTACTGCAGATGGTGGTTTAAATTTAAACCCCAATCAAACTCCATGCGGAACGTCAGTTGCTAATGTCTCGACCTCTGGTTCCACAAATTTTTGCCAAGGTGGCAATGTGACGCTTACAGCTGCTGCCGGAACTTCTTACTCATGGACGAATGGTCAAACTACACAAGCCATTACTGTTTCTCAAAGCGGATCTTATTCGGTATCTGTAAATAATGGGACTGGATGTGCTGCGGTATCAGCGCCAATTCAAGTTACTGTAAATTCAGCGCCAACAGCTAACATCACATCAACTGGAAACACTATTTGCCAAGGTCAAACGACTTCTTTAACTTCATCACCTGGAAGTTCATACTTGTGGTCGAACGGAGCAACTACTCAAACCATACAAGTTAATAATGCAGGCTCCTACTCAGTCGTTGTTTCAGGATCCACAGGATGCACAGCTTCTTCAATCCCACTTAATATTACAGTAACCGCAACAGCAAATGCTACTGTAACAACAAGTGGCTCTACTACTTTTTGTCAAGGTGGTAATGTAACTTTAAGTGCACCGACTGGATATACCTATAATTGGTCGAATGGCAGCACAAACCGACAAATTACAGTGGCTAGCGCAGGAAATTACAGTGTTGTAGTGTCGGCAAATGGAGCTTGTAGTGCAACTTCACAAATAATCCCAGTGACTGTAAATTCAAATCCTACTGCCTCAATCAGCGCTAACGGAAATACAACTTTTTGTCAAGGTGGTAGTGTTAACTTAACTGCAAATGGAGGATCAAGTTACGTATGGTCAACTGGTCAATCAGGCTCTACCATTACGGTTACCTCTACAGGATCTTACAGTGCAATTGCAACTGCAACCAATGGTTGTACGGCAACCTCCAACAATATAAATCTTACAGTGGCTACCAATCCTACAGCGGCAGTAACGGTTAATGGCCCTACTGTATTAAACACTGGACAAACTACCACCTTAACTGCAACAGGAGGAAACAGCTATTTATGGCAACCTGGTGGTCAAACAACATCCAGCATTATTGTCAATAGTGCTGGATCATATTCCGTCACCGCTACTAATGCATCAGGTTGTACGAATACAAGCTCAGCGGTTACGATTTCAATGAACAATGCACCATCTCCAGTAGTTATAACAACAGCAGGTGCTGCTGAATTTTGTGCAGGTGGAAATTTACAATTATCCGCAAACGGCGGCTCCAACTATATCTGGGCCCCTACTGGACAAACAACACCAACAATCACAGTAAATCAACCTGGAACTTACTATGTTTATTCAAGAAATAGCAGTGGGTTAGTAACAAGTAAAGATTCGATCACTGTAAAGATGGCACCTACTCCAATGAACCCTTGGATTTCCATTACTTATTTCCCTAACACAGCTTATCAACTTAACGCATTTGAACCGTCTGCAGTGACTTATAATTGGTCGACAGGATCATCTACATCAAGCGTTAATTTAACAACAGCACAACTTGTGACTGTCACTGCTACCAATGCCTTTGGATGTACGTCAGGAACTACATCTTTTCAGTCACAAAGCGTAGTTCCACAAACGTGTGCTACACCCAATATGCTTACGGCATATAATTTAAGTGATACAACAACCATGTTAGGTTGGAATCCATCCATAACAGCTGAAAAATTTATTATTCGCTACTGGCAAAACAGCACGGGTGTTGTCCTTACTAAAGAAGTTGGAGGAAACATTTCCACTTCCAGAATAAACAATTTACAACCAGGAACAGTATATTTCTGGACGATTGAAAGTGTTTGCACATCAGGGGTAAAAGTAAGTGCTATTAGCAACTTCAAAACATTAGGGACTCCATTATTCTGCGGATCGATTCCTCAGCACCTAAGTACCACTAATATTAACACTTCACGAGCAACAGCAACGTGGTACAATACTACTGCTGACTCATTCATGGTAAAATATCGTCCAGTAGGATCTGTTATTTATCAATACAGAAAGTTTGATGGAATTAGTAATCCGACTTCTGGAATCATGGGCAATTTAATTCCAAACACCACTTACGAATGGCAAGTTAAAAGCTTCTGCAGTGGATATACTAGTCCTTATTCACAAGTAGAATACTTTACATCAAGAGATACGTGTGGAAGTATGGGCACTGTGACTATAGCCAGTGTTACTGCTTCAACAGCTACCATCACATGGACAAATTTAAGTCCAATGGACACCATTAAAATTAGACTGGTACATATCACGAATGGTAGTGTTAGAAATATTGTATTCAATGCTAATTCGCAAAATGGAAGTTATCAAATTAAGGCTCTTCGCCCAAATACTACTTACTACGTAGAAGTTAAAGGAAAATGTGGCGGAACTGCAGGCGATTGGTCAGCACCTGTCATATTCTCGACATCCGATATTACATTAAAAACCGTTGAAGGAAATACTAATCATTTAATTGGATATCCCTAATCCTACTAGCGACATACTCTTCTACACTTTTAGCTCGGAAGATGATTCAGATTACCAAGTAAAAGTTTGCGACATGTCGGGTCGTGAATTGATGCAACAAATTCGAATGGCCCATGCAGGAGCTAATGCTGCAGAAATCCCTGTGAACACATATGCTAAAGGGGCTTACCTGCTCATCCTTCAAAAAGGTACTCAAAGAAGCCACTTCAGATTTACGGTAAGGTAGAATTAAACAATAATTAAAATCGCTCTTCAATGGCCTCAGGAAAATCCTGGGGCTATTGTTTTATTATCGATACAGCAGGTACTTCTGGCGGATAATAGTGTAATTCTTCAATCCGGCTTCCCAGGAGGCTCTAATTTTTTCCTCAGACCAACCAGCACTAATTTGTTGCTTCAGAATATGATTACCCGCTAACTTATCAAAAAAAGGAATAAAGAATTTAGATTTATCTTGATAAGAATTCCAAGCATCCATTAACCATTTTAACTCCAACTTTCCACTGGGTAAATTTAAATCTGATGAAGACAAATCGTAACCTTTACACAATTTATTTTCATGAGGCGGTTTTAAAGATTTTCCAGGAATACTTATTGGCGTGAACTCAAAATCACCCAATTTGTTATTAGGAAATCCATAGCATTGAAATGGCAAACTAGTTCCTCTTCCCACACTCACGTTAGTACCTTCAAATAAACACAAAGAAGGATAAAGTTGAATCGCCCTATCATTGGGCAAATTAGGAGAAGGTGCAATCGGTAAACTATATACTTTATTGCGATCCCAATTCTGCATAGAAATCACTTGTAAATCGCATTGTAAGGAATCGGCCAGCCAATATTCACCAATTAACATATTAGCATACTCCCCTACTGTCAATCCATGTACAATTGGAATTTGTTGCAATCCAACAAAAGATCTTTCGGCTGTATCCAGAATGGGTCCATCAACATAATTACCGTGAGGATTTGGTCGATCTAAAACCAAGACTGGCAAATGATGCTTTGCAGCAGCTTCCATGATGTATTGAAGTGTATTGATATAAGTATAAAAGCGAGCACCTACATCCTGAATATCAAAAACAAGTACATCAATTCCATTTAAACTTTCGTCGGAAGGTTTTTTATGATCACCATATAACGAAAACACTTTAACTCCCGACTTTTTATCGATGCCGGAAGCAACAGCTTCCCCCGCCTCAGCTTCTCCGCGAAATCCATGTTCGGGAGCATATACACAACCTATATTAACTTTTAATGATAAAAGTGTATCCACCAAATGAACTCCATTCACCACTGATGTGGGATTTGCTATAACTCCAACTGTTCTTCCTTTTAAAATAGGAAGATATTTTTCGATACGATCGGCACCCACCACCAATCGCGACTTTTGAGTTTGCGCTTTGCAGGAAGTAAACATCAAACAAAACCAAACCAAGCAACAAAAGACAAAATGCTTTGAATCAAGAAACTTACAGCCATTTTCAATAATAGACATCCTCATATTGTAATTTACATTTAACTTAGTCGCAAGAAACTAGTATGCCCTCCTATTCTCTCATCTCCTTCTACGCTAAACGCCTCATTCGATCTGAGGGAATTCAGAATACTACGACAAAACCTGTTATTCAAATTGCGATTGTTGGAATAATTCTGGGCATCGTTGCGATGCTCATATCGGTAATGGTCGTTACAGGTTTCAGGAACGAAATTACAAGAAAAGTAACTGGTTTTGTTGCGGACTACCGAATTAGTGCATTTAATAATAACGATTCATATGAAGAATCACCCGTAAAACTAGATTCAAAAAGTATAGAATCCATAAAATCCATTCCTGGAGTTCGCCATATTCAGCCTTTTATTTTAAAAGCAGGCTTACTTAAAACCAAGGACGATATACAAGGTGTGGTTTTGAAAGGATTTGATGCGCAATTCGACCCTTCCTTTTTCAAAGAAAAATTAGTTGAAGGGACACTTCCCACTTTAAATGACAGCACCTATACAACCGCCATCTTATTATCACAAAATTTAGCGAATAAACTTCGACTTAAAACAGGAGATTCATTTCTTTTATTTTTTATTCAAGAAGATCGGAAAGTTAGAAAACTAAAGATTAGTGGGATTTATAACACAGGGCTCAGTGAAGAGTTTGATAATTTATATTTATTGTGCGATTTAAAAATGTTACAACAAGTAAACAACTGGAAAAACAATGAAGTTGGAGGTTATGAAGTGTTTGCAGATAATGGAAATGACGATGAAACTATCTATAGGGCATTGTACGATAAAGCAGGGTACACGTTGAACACCAAAAGCACTAAAGAATTATACCCACAATTATTTAATTGGCTGGAACTTCAAAATTTAAATGTGATTGTAATTATTGGACTAATTTGCCTGGTCGCAGGAATTACCATGATCTCCACGTTGCTGGTTTTAATTATGGAAAACACCAAAGAAATTGGCATACTAAAATCTATTGGGGCAAATGATAAATTTATTGGTCGCGTTTTTGGATCCGTTGCATTTTATATTTTATTAAAAGGACTCATCATCGGAAACCTGATAGCGCTTAGCTTAGCTATTTTCCAAATCAAAACAGGAATAGTAACCTTGCCTGAAGCCGATTATTATTTAGCACAAGTACCTGTTAACTTTACGATACCCGGCATTTTATTAATCAACGGAGTTGTTTTAATAACCGGAATTTTAGTCATGATGATTCCTGCAAAAATAATTTCTGGAGTTAACCCAATAAAGGTTTTAAGATTTGACTAACTTTAAATCCTAAAAAAAACCTGCAAGCTAATTATTCCCAATTAAAAGATATAGTTTGTTTTAAATCTGGGTGCAGGCTTAATGCAACCGGACAAGTGCGTGCTGTTCTTTCTAGAATTAACTTATCGTGATCACTATAAGCTTTCCCTTCAAAATTAAATACAACTACAATTTCAGATACTCTTCGTGGGTTTGAAGCCATAATTTTTGTGATTTCTATTGAAATATCATTCATTTCTATTTGATGAGTTTCAGCAGCAATTCCCATAACTGTTAGCATACAGACGCCCAAACTCGTTGATAGCAAGTCGGTTGGCGAAAACGCTTCGCCTTTACCATAATTATCCTTAGGAGCGTCAGTAATCAGCTCGTTCCCTGAAGCTAAGTGTGTAGATATAGTCCTCAAATGTCCCTGATAAACTGTTTTTATTGTAGCCATGATGTAAAAATAAAAGGAAAAATCCTTCGTTAGAGAGAAAGCACAAAATCATTGTATATTTGTAGGAATGAAATTTCTCAAACTTAAATTTCTAATTATTTTACTTCTTACAATGGGAGGAGTTAAGGCTCAAGTAAATCCCAATGAGTTTGTAGAAGATAAGCCTTACTTAATGAAACACGAGGCGACGGGTGGTCTTCAATTTCACACTGCCGGATGGGGAATTCAATTCAGACGATCCTTCAATATGACAGGCTACAAAAAACTGATGTTTGAAGGAGATTGTGTGAGTACAAAACATCCAAAAGAAATCAAGTCTGTCAATCGAAGTTTCGACAACGCAAGATCCTATGTCTATGGCAAACTCAACAATTTCACCATTCTTCGATTAGGAGTTGGACGACAAAAAACCTTTTTCAGCAAAGGCGATCGTAATGGTGTAGAGATAAGAGCAGTTTATTCTGGAGGATTGTCGTTGGGCGTATTAAAACCTGTTTACCTACAGATTTTGGAACCAACTGGTACATTAGGACAATTTGACTTAAGTATTAAAAGATATAATCCTTCGGAGCATTATGTCGATAATATTTATGGGAGAGCTCCATTTACAGAGGGACTCGATCGTATTTTTTTTAGACCTGGTGGTTATTTGAAATTAGGAGTCAACTTTGAATATGCGCCATTCTTTGAAGATGTGAAAGCTCTAGAGGTGGGAGTAATTGCTGATTTTTATCCAAAGGAAATTCCCATCATGGCGTACACCGAAAACAAACAAATTTTCTTATCATTCTACCTAACGTTGATGTATGGACGAAAATGGTAACATTGAATAAAAATTAATGGGCGAAATTAATACTACACCAACTTCTAATCCTTTAGAACGTGCAAAAAAGCCAGAATGGCTAAAAGTAAAACTTCCCATTGGAGAGGAATATAGAAAAGTTCGAGAGTTGGTATCTACGAACAAACTTCACACAATATGTTCTAGTGGAAATTGTCCAAACATGGGTGAGTGTTGGGGTGCGGGGACAGCTACATTTATGATTCTAGGAAATATCTGTACGCGTTCTTGTGCCTTTTGTGCAGTAGCTACCGGTCGCCCTAAAGAAGTTGAAACCGACGAACCCATGCGAGTAGCTAATTCTGTAAAGTTAATGGGAGTTAAACATTGTGTTATTACTTCGGTCGACAGAGATGATTTAAAAGATGGAGGATCTAATATTTGGGTAGAAACCATTCGAACCATCCGAGAAGTAAGTCCCACAACAACACTAGAAACATTAATACCCGACTTTCAAGGCAAGTGGGAAAACCTGCAACGCGTGATTGACATTGCTCCTGAAATTATATCGCATAATTTAGAAACTGTTCGCCGACTTACACGCCAGGTGCGCATACAAGCCAAGTATGATCGATCTTTAGAAGTATTAAAGCGAATCAGCACTGCAGGCATCAGAACTAAATCAGGTGTAATGTTGGGATTGGGAGAATTAGAACAGGAGGTTTTAGAAACAATGGATGATTTGTTAGAATCAGGTGTGCACATTCTCACCTTAGGTCAATATTTACAACCCACAAACTCACATCTGCCCGTTGCTGAATATATTCACCCGGATGTTTTTACCAGGTATAAAAAGATTGGTTTAGAAAAAGGATTCAAATATGTAGAAAGTGGACCCCTGGTTCGTTCATCTTATCATGCAGAAAAACACATGTTTTAAGCATTAGCTGATATTCTTTTGACCAATTACTTATAACAAAAAACGGTTTCCTTCGTTTCTCAAACAACAAACAATAAATCATTAAGTAAAATGATACGATTAGCTATTAATGGATTTGGAAGAATAGGTAGAACTGTTGTACGTAAATTATACAAACATCCCGACATAGAGTTAGTCGCTATCAATGATTTGACAGACACAAAAACACTTGCTCATCTTCTTAAATATGATTCTGTCCATCGTTTATTTAACGGCGAAATAAAAGCAGAAGAACATGCGATATCCATCAATGGGAAAAGCATACCCGTTTTTGCAGAAAAAGATCCAAGCCAGTTGCCTTGGAAAGCACTAAACATAGATGTTGTTTTAGAATCCACAGGACATTTTACAGCACCAGAAAAAGCTTCTCTACATTTAACCGCTGGTGCAAAACGGGTCGTCATATCTGCACCTGCAAAAGGCGATGTTAGCACTATTGTATTAGGCGTGAATGACCATTTAATCAAAGGGGACGAAACTATCTTGTCTAATGCTTCGTGCACCACCAACAATGCAGCGCCCATGATCGAAATTTTAGACAAAGCGTATGGCATTGAAGCTGCCTATATCAGCACCATTCATGCATATACTGGTGATCAAAATTTACACGATGCGCCACATAAAGATTTACGCAGGGCGTGCAGCAGCCAATTCTATCATTCCAACTACAACGGGAGCAGCCAAAGCGATTTCTGATGTTTTTCCGCATTTGAATGGAAAAATTGGTGGCGCTGGTATTCGTGTTCCGGTGATTGACGGATCCATGACCGACATTACCTGCATAGTCACTAAAAAAGCAAGTGTTGATGAAATCAACAAATTATTTCATGACGCAGCCCATGGTTTTTTAAAAGGAATATTAGAATATACTGAAGACCCCATTGTTTCAAACGACATCATCGGCAATGATCACAGTTGTGTTTTTGACGCTCAGCTTACCTCTGTTCTCAATGAAGGACATATGGTAAAGATTGTGGGTTGGTACGATAATGAAAGTGGATATTCAAAAAGATTGGCGGAATTGATAGAAAGAATTTCAAAGAAAAAGTAAATTCTCAATTCGTTAAAACCGTTAGTTATAAAGCTTCCAAAAACACCAAACTTTAGTGTACTGGGTGGTGCTGGATAACCGGGAGCAACGTAATTTTCTCCTCCGAACCATTTATTATTTATTCGCTGCATCATTAAAGTCAACGTCGCTCGGCCTAATTCAGCATTTAAAAATACATCCATACTTGGACTACCTCCTATCAACCGATCAGATTGCAAATATTGTGCACCGGTTGCAGGCATAAATGCATATCCTTTCCATTCTGCAGCAGTTGCAATTGCGACACCAAACTCAGCAAGTAGTGCTTTTTTGAAAAAGCGGCTACGATAAGAGAAACGTCCATAGGCACCCCAATCTGGTAGTCGAACAAAACCTTTAGAAGCATTCATGCTTCTCAGTTCCGCCACCATTCTCCAGTGTCGAAGAACTACATCCATTTTCATTCCGGCACTTACAATTTCCACCTTCTCATTTCCTTGTTGAGGAAGAGCGCGATCATTAAAGTAAATGTAATTATCAACTTGTGTTAAGTGTGCAAACAACAAGAATCGATTATTCAAAAATCCAAGAGAAGGTTTTATCCAGGCAAATTTTTCTTTTTTAAAATTATTATTCCAAATAAAATGATTGGATACATAAAACTCAGCAGTCGCTTCCGGTGCTAACTCAGCTAATCCTCCTGAAATATTTAGACAAGAAAAGACATCATTATTGAATTTAAATGATGCGTTTGCAATTAACGAAACATCGCCGTCTGAATTAAAACTACTTAACACTCGATCCCACTTCACATCCAGCATTCCAATTTCAGTAAATACTCCTGCATAAAAATTAATACCGCTAAATTCATTGGTAGCTTTTAATGAATCAATTCTTGATGTGAGATAATATTTACTCCATCCAGATTTAACAACTGCATTCACATTTCGATTTTTAAAAGAAAACGCGAGTCCAGGGTGAAAAGAAAAAACATCATAACCCGCTGTATCTGCAGTTTCGTCCACATTTAGAAATTCATCCGTGTAATACAAGGAATCAGATTTTCCGGTATAACTCGTTCCAAACTTCAAATAAGAACCGTTACCGTACAGTTTCAACTTAGCAATATAAGTTGAATCACTTTCGCTTCCCAACTTCAAAAGCAACACCTCATTTTTAAAATTCACGAATGATCTTCGAATTTCTCGATTTTCATCTGGCAAAAAGGTACTTAGTTGCTCATAATCCGACTTCGACAATCCCTCTATTTTTTGATTGGGTTTCACGCCCCCATTCTCGTCTATTGCCATCTTCAAAAACCCAACCTCCAACACAGAATAAACATGTGAGGATGTAAAATCAAAATTCAGATTTAACCTTCTATATCGACTGAGGCTATTCAATAAAAAACCTGGGGAGACAATATTATTATAAGACAAAAAGCCAGTCATACGTTTTGAAAGGCGTTGATGATGATCTAACAAAATGAGTTGCTCCCTCTTTGAACCCAGGACAATTCTCAACTGAGAAAGTGCGAGGTGTGTATCCAAAGGCAGAAAGGGAGATGATATATTCAAGTACTGACGATAGGCATTCATACCGAATCGATAATCACCTGCGGCAGGAAAAGTGAGCGAATCGATTTGAAAGGGGCTCATCATGCGATCGTACAAAAACGGAGAGCCTTTCAGGGCGACGTTTGAAAACTTATCATGGGTAAGACCTGGGGGCAAAGAATCCCAAAAAGACCTTGATGAATCCGAAGCAACAGAAGCGAAAGTCCATAATGGGCAATATAAAAATGCGGCAACGAGTACTTTAAATATTCGGTTCTTATTCATTCTAAATTCCACCTCAAAGAAAACGAAAAATCAATAGACTTTGATACAAATCAGAGGGGATTAGCAATAAGAAGTTTACGATAAGATAAAAATAAAAAATCCCAAACAAAATAGCAGTAAAAAAAGAGATCAGGTACACATTGATTTTAGTGTGCGAGGGGTATAAAAAGAAAATGCCCCGACAAGCGGGGCATTTTATGATATGGCAACGACATACTCTCCCAGATGTTACTCCAGTACCATTTGCGCAAATGGGCTTAACTTCTCTGTTCGGAATGGGAAGAGGTGGACACCATCGCTATAGTCACCATAATTTCTTAAGGTTATTATACCAATTTTTACTTCATCGAACTTTGATGAAGGACAGGGATTGAAAGAAAATACACTTATATTAACTATATACAGAGCTTGTATACTGAAAGTCTACGGGTAATTAGTACTACTCGACTATGGTGTTACCACCTTTACATCTGTAGCCTATCAACGTTATAGTCTTTAACGACCCTTATAAAGAAATCTCATCTTGAGGCAAGTTTCGTGCTTAGATGCTTTCAGCGCTTATCTTAACCGAACGTAGCTACCCTGCGCTGCAGCTGGCGCCACAACAGGTACACTAGAGGTTCGTCCGACTCGGTCCTCTCGTACTAGAGTCAGGCCCTCTCAAATTTCTAGCGCCCACAACAGATAGGGACCGAACTGTCTCACGACGTTCTGAACCCAGCTCGCGTGCCACTTTAATCGGCGAACAGCCGAACCCTTGGGACCTTCTCCAGCCCCAGGATGTGACGAGCCGACATCGAGGTGCCAAACCTCCCCGTCGATGTGAGCTCTTGGGGGAGATCAGCCTGTTATCCCCGGCGTACCTTTTATCCTATGAGCGATGGCCCTTCCATGCGGAACCACCGGATCACTTTATCCGTCTTTCGACCCTGCTCGACTTGTCGGTCTCACAGTCAAGCACCCTTATGCTAATGCACTCTACGCACGGTTACCAAGCGTGCTGAGGGTACCTTTGAAAGCCTCCGTTACTCTTTTGGAGGCGACCACCCCAGTCAAACTACCCACCAAACAATGTCTCCGCCTTAGGCGGATTAGACTCCAAATAAATAAAGGGTGGTATTTCAAGATTGACTCCACGATGGCTAGCGCCACCGCTTCGCAGTCTCCCACCTATCCTACACATCATTTATCCAAAGTCAATGTTAAGTTGTAGTGAAGGTGCACGGGGTCGTTCCGGCCCGCTGCGGGTAAGCGGCATCTTCACCGCTGCTACAATTTCACCGGGGCCATGGCTGAGACAGTGCCCAGATCGTTACACCATTCGTGCAGGTCGGAACTTACCCGACAAGGAATTTCGCTACCTTAGGACCGTTATAGTTACGGCCGCCGTTTACTGGGGCTTCAATTCAATGCTTCTTCTTGCGAATGACATCTCCTTTTAACCTTCCAGCACCGGGCAGGTGTCAGGCCTTATACATCATCTTTCGATTTAGCAAAGCCATGTGTTTTTGTTAAACAGTCGCCTGGGCCTCTTTACTGCGGCCCCGCTTGCGCGGGGCAACTTTTCTCCCGAAGTTACGGGGTTAATTTGCCGAGTTCCTTCAGCAGAGTTCTCTCAAACGCCTGAGGATTCTCTCCTCGACTACCTGTGTCGGTTTGCGGTACGGGCAGTACACAACTGAAGCTTATTGGCTTTTCTCGGAAGCTCCTTCACAATTTCGCTTCGCCCGAAGGCTGGCTCCACGTACTAATCCGTCAGTACGTAATTGCTACGAATCTCCGTCCCCAAATCGCATTGTGCACTGGTACAGGAATATTAACCTGTTGTCCATCGACTTCGCCGTTCGGCTACGCCTTAGGACCCGACTGACCCTGATCCGATTAACGTTGATCAGGAAACCTTAGTCTTACGGTGGGCAGGTTTCTCACCTGCCTTATCGTTACTTATGCCTACATTTGCTTTTCTAGCCGCTCCAGCATGCCTTACGACACACCTTCAGCGCAACTAGAATGCTCCCCTACCCCATATTACAGAGTAATATAGCCATAGCTTCGGTACTATGCTTGATGCCCGATTATTATCCACGCCCGATCGCTCGACTAGTGAGCTGTTACGCACTCTTTAAATGAATTGCTGCTTCCAAGCAAACATCCTAGCTGTCAATGCAATCGGACCACGTTTTGTCAACTTAGCATAGATTTAGGGACCTTAGCTGATGGTCTGGGTTCTTTCCCTTTCGCCCTCGGACCTTAGCACCCAAGGGCTCACTGCCGAGTATATGTCAATAGCATTCGGAGTTTATCTGGGTTTGGTAGGCGGTGAAGCCCCCTAGCCCAATTAGTAGCTCTACCTCTATGACACTCTACCTCGACGCTGTTCCTAAAAACATTTCGGGGAGTACGAGCTATTTCCCAGTTTGATTAGCCTTTCACCCCTACCCACAACTCATCCGAGGACTTTTCAACGTCCACCAGTTCGGACCTCCATGGCATGTTACTGCCACTTCATCCTGGTCATGGGTAGATCACTAGGTTTCGCGTCTACCCCCACTGACTATACGCCCTATTCAGACTTGCTTTCGCTACGGCTCCCCCCGTTTACGGGGTTAACCTTGCCAATGAGGAGTAACTCGTAGGCTCATTATGCAAAAGGCACGCCGTCACCCCTAAGGGCTCCGACCGCTTGTAAGCGCATGGTTTCAGGTTCTATTTCACTCCGCTGTTCGCGGTTCTTTTCACCTTTCCTTCACAGTACTGGTTCACTATCGGTCTCTTGAGAGTATTTAGCCTTACCGGATGGTGCCGGCAGATTCCCACAAGGCGTCTCCGACCTCGCGGTACTCAGGATCCTACTATCGCTGCAATTCTTTCGTTTACGGGATTATCACCCTCTATGATGTTTCTTTCCAAAAACTTCAACTTCAAATTACAGGTCATGTTGTAGTCCTACAACCCCGCCACTGCCTTAACAGGGACGGTTTGGGCTGTTCCCTTTTCGCTCGCCACTACTTAGGGAATCACTTTTGTTTTCTTTTCCTCCAGGTACTTAGATGTTTCAGTTCCCTGGGTTTGCCCCACTATGGGTCACTAACCTTCAGTTAGTGTGGTTTTCCTATTCGGAGATCTCCGGATCAAAGGTCATTTGCACCTCCCCAGAGCTTATCGCAGCTTATCACGTCCTTCATCGCCTTCAAGAGCCAAGGCATCCTCCATGCGCCCTTAATAACTTTCTCGTTTGACATCTGAATCATCAGAATGTCAAGTGTATTTTCTTTCAATATGTCAAAGAACTTAATATTTCCTTTTTATCGGAAACCTGTACCCTCTTGCGGAAGCGTAAGAGTACGAAGGTGGAGAATAACGGTCGCGAAGCATCGCGACGAACCGTTTGACCGGTGTTAAACCCAATTTTTGTGGAGAATAACGGTCGCGAAGCATCGCGACGAACCGTTTGACCGGTGTTAAACCCAATTTTTGTGGAGAATAACGGATTCGAACCGTTGACCCCCTGCGTGCAAGGCAGGTGCTCTAGCCAGCTGAGCTAATTCCCCAAATACGATTATTTTGTAGTCCCGAGCAGATTTGAACTGCTGACCCCTACATTATCAGTGTAGTGCTCTAACCAGGCTGAGCTACGGGACTATATACTATAGTTTCTTCGTAACCTCAGTTTCTCGAGGCCTACTTTAACTCGTTTTGGGAATTCCTTCATTAAGAAGAAGGTGATGGAGGAAATAACAAACTGTTCAAAATCTGCTCTATAAAGGAGGTATTCCAGCCGCACCTTCCGGTACGGCTACCTTGTTACGACTTAGCCCTAGTCATCGGTTTTACCCTAGGCGACTCCTTACGGTTATCGACTTCAGGTACCCCCAACTCCCATGGCTTGACGGGCGGTGTGTACAAGGCCCGGGAACGTATTCACCGCGTCATTGCTGATACGCGATTACTAGCGAATCCAGCTTCATGAGGTCGAGTTGCAGACCTCAATCCGAACTGAGAATGAGTTTAGAGATTAGCATCACATTACTGTGTAGCAGCCCGTTGTCTCATCCATTGTAGCACGTGTGTAGCCCTGGACGTAAGGGCCGTGATGACTTGACGTCGTCCCCACCTTCCTCACTGCTTGCGCAGGCAGTCTCATTAGAGTCCCCAGCATAACCTGATGGCAACTAATGATAGGGGTTGCGCTCGTTGCGGGACTTAACCCAACACCTCACGGCACGAGCTGACGACAGCCATGCAGCACCTAGTTTCGTGTCCTTTCGGTCTCTCGCGTTTCTGCGAGATTCACTAACTTTCAAGCCCAGGTAAGGTTCCTCGCGTATCATCGAATTAAACCACATGCTCCTCCGCTTGTGCGGGCCCCCGTCAATTCCTTTGAGTTTCAGCCTTGCGGCCGTACTCCCCAGGTGGATCACTTAATGCTTTTGCTTAGCCGCTGACTGTGTATCGCCAACAGCGAGTGATCATAGTTTAGGGCGTGGACTACCAGGGTATCTAATCCTGTTTGCTCCCCACGCTTTCGTGCCTCAGCGTCAATTATAGCTTAGTGAGCTGCCTTCGCAATCGGTGTTCTATGACATATCTAAGTATTTCACCACTACATGTCATATTCCGCCCACCTCAACTACATTCAAGATAAACAGTATCAATGGCAATTCTACAGTTAAGCTGCAGGCTTTCACCACTGACTTATTTATCCGCCTACGCACCCTTTAAACCCAATAAATCCGGATAACGCTTGGATCCTCCGTATTACCGCGGCTGCTGGCACGGAGTTAGCCGATCCTTATTCTGCAGGTACCATCAGCCCCCAACGCATCGGGGGGTTTTTTCCCTGCTAAAAGAAGTTTACAACCCATAGGGCCGTCATCCTTCACGCGGCATAGCTGGATCAGGCTTGCGCCCATTGTCCAATATTCCTTACTGCTGCCTCCCGTAGGAGTCTGGTCCGTGTCTCAGTACCAGTGTGGGGGATCATCCTCTCAGACCCCCTACCGATCGTCGCCTTGGTGAGCCATTACCTCACCAACTAGCTAATCGGACGCATGCTCATCTTTAACCACCTGAGTTTTGACTACATTGAGATGCCCCATCATAGTATTATGCGGTGTTAATCCTCCTTTCGGAGGGCTATTCCCCAGTTAAAGGTAGATTGCATACGCGTTACGCACCCGTGCGCCACTCTCATTCAGATATTGCTACCCGAAATCCCGTTCGACTTGCATGTATTAGGCCTGCCGCTAGCGTTAATCCTGAGCCAGGATCAAACTCTCCATTGTAAATAATTGTTTTAATTCCAACATACGTCAGAATATTCTGTGCTCAGATTTCTACTCATCACGAGACTTAGCTCGTGAAGTGCTTGTTATTTCCTTCCAATCCTTCAAAGAACGTTGATTCAACGAATGACGCATTCGCCATTCTATAACTAAGTTGATTCAATCTATATTCAGAACTATTTTCCCGTAATTGGGGGTGCAAAAGTAGTAACTCTTTTTCATCCCACCAAATCTTTTCTCAACTTTTTTTAGAACTTTTAAACCGAGGCTTGCAATAACCCGCAAACGGGAGGGCAAAATTACTACGACTTTTGTCTTTGTCAAATATTTCACCGACTATTTCTTACAACCACTTATATCTCATTGATTTTGTAGCATATAATGTTTGATTCATCCCCATATATTTTGCAAATCTAGCCCTTTTCTTCGCTTTTTTGAATAACCTAACCCAATAAAAACGTCGTTTTCTGCCTAAAAAAAACTTTTTGGCAATTAAATTTTCTAAAATATTCCTATGTGAAGAAGGTATTATACTTTAGTACCCACATAAAAAATTAACTTTCTATGCCAAATATTCTTGAAGTGAGAAATGTTTCTAAAGCATATGATAAACACATTGCACTAGAAAATGTCTCTATAACAATAAATGAAGGGTCGGTTTTTGGACTCCTGGGTCCGAATGGCGCCGGGAAAACTTCATTGATTCGAATTATTAATCAAATTACAGGACCCGATTCTGGGCAAATTCTATTTGATGGGCAACCACTAAGTCCAAAACATACCGCTCAAATTGGTTATTTACCGGAAGAAAGAGGTTTATATAAGAAGATGGAGGTTGGCGAACAAGCTCTTTATCTCGCCCAATTAAAAGGATTAAGTCGAGCCGATGCTATAATAAAACTAAAGTATTGGTTTGAAAAGTTTGAAATAAAAGACTGGTGGAAGAAGAAAGTGGAAGAGTTATCTAAAGGCATGCAGCAAAAAGTGCAATTCATTGTTACCGTTGTTCACGCTCCCAAACTACTCATCCTGGATGAGCCCTTTACCGGCTTTGATCCCATCAACGCTAACTTAATTAAGGATGAACTTCTTGAAATGAAAAAAAATGGAACAACGATCGCACTATCTACTCACAGAATGGAATCTGTAGAAGAATTGTGTACTGATATTGCCCTTATAAATAAATCAAGAAAACTTATCGAAGGCCCTGTAAAAGAAGTGAGAAAGCTATATAAGAGTAATATATATGCTATCGAATACGAAGGAACGCAAATTGGTCTTGCCAACAGCTTATGGGGTGATTATGTATTGGTGGAAAACGAACCACATGGAGACTTTATGAAAGCAATGATTAAAGTAAATGATAACATCAACACCAATGCTCTTTTACAAGGCCTTATTAATAATGTAACTATTCATAGTTTTAAAGAAGTGGTTCCTACTATGAATGATATTTTCATACAAAGTGTTACTAACAACGAAATTCAAACTATCCATGAATAAAATATTTTTAATTCTAAAAAGAGAGTATATTTCTCGTGTAAAGAAGAAGTCGTTTATTATTATGACTTTACTAGGCCCTATTTTAATGGCAGCAATCGCCATAGTTCCAATATTAATTGCCAAGTATTCAGACGACAAGATCAATAAAATTATGGTTATTGATCAGCATCCAGACATCTTTACCACCTCTCTACCTAGCAGTGAAACTGTCATTTTTATAAATTCTAAAATTTCGTTGGATAGTGCCAAAAAAACTTTTGATCCTGAAAAATATTATGGGATTCTTTACCTCCACGAGGACATGGTGAAAAAATCCGGGAGGTGCAATGTTATTTACTGAAAAACAAGCGAATCTATCGGTAACCAACTACATCGAATCGTCTTTGGAAAAACAAATTGAACAAGACAAACTAAAGTCAGAAGGAATCGATCAAAAAACGCTGGCATCGATTGAAACTCACGTGAATTTAAAGACGTTAAGTTTAAAAGGAGAAGAAAACTCTGCTGAGCTGGCAACAATCGTTGGATTCATCTGTGGGGTTCTAATTTATATGTTTATTTTCTTATACGGAGTCCAGGTTATGAGAGGTGTGATTGAAGAGAAAACCAGTAGAATTGTTGAAGTCATCATCTCTTCCGTTAAACCTTTCGAATTAATGATGGGTAAAATAATTGGTATCGCTTTAGTAGGTCTCACCCAATTTTTACTTTGGATAATTTTGACTCTCACCATAACATCAATAGCAGGAAAAGTGCTTATAGAACCTAAAATGGATGCAAGTGTCATAGCACAAACAATGAAAACCAACAACTTAGATGAACATGCGTTGAAAGAATTGGGCGCAACACCAGCGGCAAAACAAGATGCTATCAGTAAAGTATTTAGTCAATTAGAAACCATCAACTTTCCATTAATCATCAGTTGCTTTTTCATTTATTTCTTAGGAGGATACTTATTATACAGTGCTTTGTTTGCTGCCATCGGTGCTGCGGTCGATAACGAAACTGAGACACAACAATTTATGTTGCCTGTAACGATTCCACTGATACTGGCATTCATAGTAGCTCAATCTATTGTTCAAAACCCCGATAGTCAGCTTGGCTTTTGGTTTTCTATTTTTCCATTAACTTCTCCTGTAGTCATGATGGTAAGAATTGCTTTCGGTGTTCCTCCTTGGGAATTAGCACTTTCAATTGGACTATTAATCGCCGGATTCATTGGAGCTACGTGGTTAGCTGGTAGAATTTACAGAACTGGAATTCTATTATACGGTAAAAAGATAACCTATAAAGAACTTGCTAAATGGTTATTTTATAAAGGCTGATGAATATAAAAAGAATTGCTGTTATTGATTGCGGCACCAACACGTTTAACCTGCTCATTGCGGATATCTCTGCAACTGGGATGAAATATATTTTGCGGACAAAACGGGTTGTGAAATTGGGCTCGGAAGGTATTAAAGATAGAATCATCGGAGAAAAATCCCAAGGCAGAGCCATTGAAGCACTTACTGATTATAAAACAATCACCGAAAAATATAAAGTACAAAGAGTAAAGATCATCGGTACTGCTGCATTACGTGATGCGTTGAATGGGCCTGAACTGTTGCGAAAAATAAAAAAAGCAACCGGCTTTAAAATTCAATTGATCGACGGAAATCAAGAGGCTATTTATATTTATCAAGGCGTAAAAGCGAGTCAATTATTAGATGAATCCTGTCACCTCATCATGGACATAGGCGGAGGAAGTACCGAATTTATCATCTGTAATAAAGATAAAATTTTTTGGAAAGAAAGTTTTAGATTGGGTGCAGCCCGACTTTTAGAAGAATTCACACCGAGTGATCCCATAAAGAAAGTTGAGATAAAAAAAATTAACCTATTACTCGAAAATAAATTATCTTCACTACTAGAAGCCTGTAAAAAATATCAACCACAAAAACTAATAGGTTCAAGTGGCTCGTTTGACACCTTTGCGGCCATTATCTTAAAGAATAAAGGCGAAATTTTGGGCAGGAAATCGAATTATCAATTTAATGTTTCAGAATACAAAAAAGTACACTCCAACTTACTAATTACTACATACAAAGATCGTTTAAGGATTCCGGGATTACTGAGAATGAGAGCAGATATGATTGTGCTCGCATCTCTATTGCTTACTTTTGTCCTTCAATCTACAAAAATAAAATCACTTTATCTCAGTAAGTACGCTTTGAAAGAGGGTGTTTTACATCACTAAAGCGAGAATAAAAGTTCAAAACGAAATACCTATATGGCTAAGATCCTTGTTATCGATGACGAAAAAAGCATCAGAAATTCCTTAAAAGAAATTTTAGAGTATGAAAAACATGATGTTTCAGATGCTGCTGATGGAATTGATGGTCTTAAGAAATTAGAAAATGACAAATACGATGTTATCTTTTGCAACATCAAGATTACTAAAACGGATAGAATTGAATTTTTAGACAAAGTCATTGAGATTAATATCGACACCCCTGTAATCATGATTTCAGGACACGGAACCATCGAAACCGCAGTAGAAGCCATTAAGAAAGGAGCGTATGATTTTATTCCTAAACCACTTGACCTTAATCGAATTTTAATAACCTTGAGAAACGCTTTGGATCGCACCTCCTTGGTGAAGGAAACAAAAACGCTTAAAAGAAAGATTAATAAAAACAACGAAATGATTGGCACTTCCGAGCCCATCAAGAGAATTAAAGAAATGATTGCCCGAGTTGCACCCACTGATGCTCGGGTTTTGGTAACGGGTGAAAATGGAACTGGAAAAGAGCTAGTAGCTCGTTCGATTCATGAGCAGAGCAATAGAAATGACTCTCCATTAGTTGAAGTAAATTGTGCTGCAATTCCATCAGAATTAATAGAAAGTGAACTATTTGGACACGAGAAAGGCGCCTTCACTTCGGCTGTAAAGCAACGTATCGGAAAGTTTGAACAAGCACATAACGGGACATTATTTTTAGACGAGATTGGCGACATGAGTTTGTCAGCGCAAGCAAAAGTATTAAGAGCCTTACAAGAAAATAAAATCACGCGTGTAGGTGGTGAAAAAGAAATTTCGGTGAATGTGAGAGTGATTGCAGCGACGAATAAAGACCTTAAATTGGAAATTGAAAAAAACACATTTCGTGAAGATTTGTATCATCGCTTAAGTGTCATACTCATTCATGTTCCTTCATTAAATGAAAGAGAAGATGATATTTCTTTAATTGCAAACTACTTTTTAGAGCAAATTTGCGATGATTATAAGATGCCAAAAAAGAATTTACAAAAGATGCTTTAGAAGCCTTAAAACAAATCAACTGGACAGGAAATATTCGAGAACTAAGAAATGTTGTTGAACGACTTATCATTCTTTGCGATAAGACGATCACGAAAGAAGATGTGATGAATTTTGCTGCTAAAGCGGAAGTATAGTATCATCCACCTAGGCTACGGAACGCTAATTTTTCTCGCATTCCTAATGAATCTCTGGAGGCAAAGTGCTAGAGTTTTAACACTAGAGACACAAGAGAACACTAAAGTTCACTTGAGTTAATCTTTAGTGCACTCTAGTGTACTTCCTTTTCTCTAGTGTTTAAAAAAGGCTAAGAAAAGGAAAATTCTAGTAAGGTCTAACCCTGATAGCTATCAAGACGCAAAGTTTATTGGATGCTTTTTAGCTCGCAAAGGCGCGAAGGACGCTAAGGTTCTAGGACGCTTTTTAGTTCGCAAAGATTGAAATTAAAAAATCATTTCATTCCATCTTTCTTGCAACAATCTGGAAGTCGGTCGTAAGCTTTTTTATCGGCAGGAACAGCATCTGCATTGTAACCAATCTTTGATATAGCTACACGAATTTTATCAACGTTTGTTTTATCTTTAAGATAGACAACAGTTGCTATTTTAGTATCTAAATCCACCGTAACTTTCCTAACGCCTTTTTCGAAAGATAATTCCTTCTCAATTTTCTTTTTACAAGGTCCGCACTCAGCACTGGTGAGAATTTTCAATGTATCACTCTGCGCGAAGATGAACGAAGAGAAAAACAGGAAAAGTATCGATAATTTTATTTTTATTTTATTCATGATTTTTAGAGTTTATATTAAGTCGGACACCGGCGTACACACGTATTCCCATCACCGGTCCCCAAATTTGCGTAGCATCAAAATTATTTCCGAAAGGATTTTCACTTCCTAAAATAACATGATGTTGAGTGTAATTTAATAAATTTTCGCCACCTAAATATACCTCCCATATTTTGAAGATGCGTGTTACTTGCCCCATCAATTGGAAGTAATCGGGCGATTTTGCGATTCGTGGTTCGGCGTCAGGCGCATGTTGATGACCAGCAGCTTGAGGCAAGGGCTTCGTCCCTCCCACTGCATGGTAGCATCAAACCTCCACTTTTCACTTCTATCGCTAAATGCAACATTAAATAATGCCTTGTGGTTTGAAATTAAAGGCTTGGAAACATCAGGCAAGGACAAATAATCGGTCATTACATCATTATACCTCCATGCGGCTTTCATAACAAATCTTAGAATAGGCTCATACGTTACTGTTCCTTGTAAGCTACTTGCTGATGAGTTTCCTTTCAAGTTATAGTAGTAAACGGAAGTACTGCTGGAATATTGATCCGCTATCCACTGATTTATAAAATAAGTATGATAAGCATCTACCATCAAACTACCTTCTCGGTTCCAAAGACGGAAACGGGAAGTTAAATTAATACCGCCATTCCAGGCATCTTCGATATCTGGTGTTTCAAGTACTTCAAGTTTCTTAGAGCTCACAAAAATTCCGAGGTTATCGGCATACGTATTCGGAGCACGGTATCCTCTTCCTGCTGATAATCTAACGATGAGATCTGGAAGGAAATTATATTTTAAGTGGGCTCGTGGAGTGTATAACCATCCGTAAAGGTTATGATAATCGACCCTTCCACCAACGATAGCACCAAACTTATGACAATCTTTTCCGAAGACATATTCAACATAAGCTCCGGGCACCGCTTCTAATCGAGTAAATACACTATCATCTACTGACTCATCAAAATAATCATATTTAAAGTCGACACCTGTTTTGATCGAATGACCATCACCCAGTGGACTCACAAAGATATTGTTGTTATAAAACGAATTTTGTCGACCATTGTATTCGTTTAAACCGAAATACGCTCTTTGATCGTGAATGGTACCTGAAAGTTGAATTCCGATGGATGTACCGGGCTTATTCGGAAAAAGAAACCCGGTTTTTGAATAAACCTCTACTCTCCTAGTATCTACCCTAAATCCGTAAGCATTCGTTGTTCCTTTATCTTGCTTTTCATTAAAGTTAACACTTCCTCCTGTTCTTTCTTCGGTTAATGCTTTCAATCCAAACTGACCTTCCACTTTATTGCTATATTGAAAATGAAAACGATTATATACATTGAGTTGACGGAACAATGGCATATCAATAAAATTATCATCATTATGATCATTCTTGGTATCCAATCCACTTGCATGCACCATCAGCATATAATTCCAATCATGTTTGAGTGGCATCGTATAAATGGAATTTATTTCGGCTCTACCAAATGCATCTCCATAAACATTCAAATGCAAGAGTGGTTGTTCCAGTAAAGGCTTTTTGAACTCTACATTTATTTGTCCGGTGATGCCTTCATAACCATTTACTACTGAACCAGCGCCTTTCGAAATTTGAATCGACTCCATCCACGTTCCTGGTATATACATCAAGCCATAAGGAGTAGATAATCCACGCAGAGTAGGAATCGCTTCCCCTAACATCTGCGTGTAAATACCTGACAATCCCAATAATTGAATTTCCCGAGCACCTGTTACAGCGTCTGTATAATTCACATCAACGGAAGGATTCGTTTCAAAACTTTCGCTGAGATTACAGCAGGCAGCTTTCAGAATCTCCTTTTCATTGAGAAGTTCGATACCTCGTGTTTGAAGTGTAGAGATTTCGGTACTTTGTTTTCGAGCAGTTATCTCTGCTTCTCGAAGTTCATTCGAGGAAAACAATTTTACAGTCAACGAGTTTTTCGCATCCTCTACCTCGATAGTATCTACGACAAAACCGACATAACTGAAGATGAGTTTCACAGGAAACTGAGTAATTCCATCAATAGAAAACTTCCCTTTGTCGTCCGCTAAAAAAGCTAAATCGGTATCAAGAATCACAATCGTTGCCATTGGTAATGATTGCCCTGAGCTACCATCTACAACGACACCATTCAACTGATTATCTTGCCCAAAACTTACTTGCAGAAACAAGCAACTTATAACTAGAATTATTATTTTTTTCATGAGATTATTTTAAATTAGATATAAAAAGAAGGATAGATACCTTCACCTAAGTAAAATAATTTCAAATTCTAAAGACACTAAATAAAATGAGTTTATCGAGAGGAGGCGATTCAACATCAGAAAAATTTGAACTTAAAGTTTTACCTTCAACGAAATTAATTCCTCCAAATATATCCAAAGATCTTTCGAACAAAGAAGTCACAGTAACAAGATCGCAGGGCAACTCTGTTTTTTACGATTCGGTAAACTGGAAAATTGATATAAGGACTAATTTCGAAACAACAATTTTGCGTTTGCGTGGAACTTGACGGACAACATATGACATCCGAAGCTGGCATATCCATTACATCAACTTTTCCATCTTCAATACAGCATGAAACTTCTTTCGAATCAGCACAATCATCTTGCATCTTACAAAAATGAGATGAGTACATCCAGGCAGTCGATCCCAGAACAAACTGGAACATAAAGAGGATGAGTAGAAACTGTTGAGCTCTTTTGAACATGCGTTGCAAAGTTAAGGCAATTTATGATTTTTTACTTAATTCCAGATGAATAAGGTCTCTTATTTTATATTTTTACGCATTATTCTAATAAAACGATACAGTAATGAGTTTAATTGTTGCCTTACAGGCCCGCGAAATCCTTGATTCTAGGGGCAATCCTACCATTGAAGTAGAAGCATTTACACAAAACGGCTATTCAGGACGTGCAGCAGGCCCTTCAGGCGCTAGCACCGGGAAACACGAAGCGGCGGAATTAAGAGACGGGGACAAGAACCGATATTTAGGAAAAGGAGTCTTGAAAGCCGTTCAAAATGTTGAGACGTCCATTTTTGAAGAGATCAAAGGCATGTCGGTAATTGACCAGCGTGCTATTGATGAGGCGATGATCAACTTAGACAATACTCCTAATAAATCAAACTTAGGTGCTAATGCAATTTTAGGTGTTTCTTTGGCGGTAGCGAAATGTGCTGCTGCAGAGGCAGGTATTTCACTTTACCGTTATGTGGGTGGTGTAAATGCTTGTACGCTTCCATTGCCCATGATGAATATCCTGAACGGCGGGGCTCATGCCGATAATAAAATTGACTTTCAAGAATTCATGGTCATGCCGACGGGTGCGGATTCCTTTGCGGAGTCGTTACGTATGGGTACAGAGGTTTTTCATTCCTTAAAAGCCGTATTAAAGAGCAAAGGCTTTAGTACGAATGTAGGTGATGAAGGTGGATTTGCTCCGAACTTACAGTCGAATGAAGAAGCCATTCAATTAGTATTAATGGCCATTGAAAAGGCTGGATATGCTCCTGGCAAAGATATTTTTATCGCCATGGACGCAGCCAGCACTGAGTTTTACGATGAAGCCAGCGGCATGTATATTTTCAAAAAATCTACCGGAGATAAACTAACTTCTTCAGAGATGGTTAGCTTTTGGGCCGACTGGTGCAAGAAGTATCCTATTATTTCTATTGAAGATGGGCTTGCAGAAGACGATTGGAAGGGATGGAAAGAGATCACTGATAAATTAGGAGATAAGATTCAATTAGTGGGTGACGATTTATTCGTAACTAATTCGAAGAGACTCCAACAAGGGATCAGTTCCAAGACGGCAAATTCCATCTTGGTAAAAGTGAATCAGATTGGTACCTTAACCGAGACCATCGATGCTGTTTCTTTGGCGAAAGAAAATAGCTATACAGCCGTGATGAGTCATCGAAGTGGTGAAACGGAAGATTCCACCATTGCAGACTTAGCGGTGGCACTTAATACTGGTCAAATCAAGACGGGATCAGCTTCGCGTTCCGACAGGATTGCTAAATACAATCAACTTCTTCGAATAGAATCTGATTTAGGTAGTAGCGCCGTATTCAATGCAAGAAATTTCAAATTCATACGTTAAATTATTCTTAATATTTTTCCATGATGAGCAAAAAACCTACTGATGAAGATCCATTAAATCGAATCCCTGACAATCATGGTGATCAAAAGGATCATGATGATCATGATGGTGAAGATTTAGAAGAATATGAGGATGATGATGAGGAGGATGAGGACGAGAACCATCCTGACGAAGGACATCTCGTAGAAGAGCATTTGGAAGGGACACATCATCGCAGAAGGAAAAGGATAAAGATCAGAAAGAGAGTTCGTATTAAGCGAAAGAGAAGTCCGAAGAAAAAAGCTAAAAAATTAGTAGAAGTGGTAACATGGGTATTAATCATATCCATCTTTATTATCGCCGCCATTTATTTGATAGTGAGCCTGGATCTCAACTCCAAACACAGAGAAAAAAGGTCTGTAAGTCATCAATTATCTGTTCCAACATCTATTTATTACCTCAAACAATATAATAGCTAACAAAAACGCTTGTTGTTTGTTTAGTTCTTCTGTAACTTCGCTCACACAAAACAATCTTTGGATTAATAGTAAATAATGGATCGTTTAAAAGAAAAATTCGCTGAAAAAGCCCTCCCACTTGCTGCTGAAGTAAAAGCAATGGTAAAAGAATATGGTCACATCGAACTTGGGACTTATACTATTGACCAGGTTTATGGCGGCATGAAAGGTATGATCGGTATGGTTACCGAGACTTCAAAGCTAGACCCTGAGGAAGGGATACGTTTTAGAGGATATTCAATTCCTGAATTAAGAGCTTTACTTCCACGCGGATCAGGCGGAGAAAATTTACCGGAGGGGATATTCTATTTATTGCTTACTGGTGATTTACCAACCGAAGAAGATGCTCGTGAAGTAAGTAATGCTTGGGCACGTCGCAGTCATGTTCCAAAGCATGTTTTTGATATGTTGGATATGCTTCCAAAAGGAACGCATCCCATGACACAGTTTAGCTTAGCGATTTTAGCGATGCAAACCGAAAGTAATTTCGCAGCTGCATATCGGAAGGGAATCAACAAGAAGCAATATTGGGATCCGATGTTTGAGGATGTTATGAATTGCATCGCTCGACTTCCAAGAATTGCAGCATACATTTACAGAAGAACATATAAAGGCGGAGAGCATATTGAGCCGGATCCAAAATTGGATTGGGGTGCAAACTTCGCACATATGTTAGGCTTTGACGATGATGGTATGAAAGCGTTGATGCGTCTTTACCTAACGATTCACGTAGATCATGAAGGTGGAAACGTAAGTGCACACACCACGCATCTTGTTGGATCCGCTTTGAGTGATGCTTATTATTCGCTTTCTGCCGGAATGAATGGTTTAGCAGGTCCGTTGCATGGATTAGCAAATCAGGAAGTAGTTCGTTGGATCAAAGATCTTCGCGAGTACTACAACGGAGAAATGCCAAACAAAGAGCAGATCAAAGAATACGTTGAAAAGACATTAGCTGAAGGTCGTGTGGTTCCTGGTTATGGACATGCGGTATTACGCAAAACGGATCCACGTTACATTGCGCAACAAGAATTTGCACAAAAGCATTTAGCCGACGATGAATTATTCAAAATCGTACAAATGTTATACGAAGTCGTTCCTGAAATTTTAAAGGCAACTGGAAAAATTAAAAATCCATGGCCTAACGTAGATGCGCACAGCGGTGTTTTATTAATTCATTACGGTTTAACTGAGCATGATTTCTATACGGTCCTCTTTGGTGTATCAAGAGCTATTGGTGTACTAACCAGTTTACTTTGGGATCGTGCCTTAGGACATCCGTTAGAGCGTCCGGGATCGGTGACAACCGATTGGATGAAGGAACAGATAGAGAAGCATAAGGCGAAAGCAACGGCTTAAAAAAGACCGATCAATGATCGGTCTTTTTTTTGATGCTGGATTCTAGATGCTAGATTTTTGGTGTTAGTCGCGAGGCTTCGCGATTGGATATTGGATTTAATCCTTTATACACCTTACAGACATTCCATAATCAGAAAAAAATTATTCCTTCACACAACGAACGGACAATCCGACATTTTTCAATGAGTTTGCTTTAAAAATACTATTACAAAAAAATTCTAGCATAGCCCGGGAACTATCTGGCAAATTCCCCTGTGCTGCCCAAAAACATGAAGCCGATCCCATCGAACCAAATATACCGTTATGCGATACACCTCCACCTGCCATAGCTTTGAATTTTATGGAATCATTTCCTGGACAATTTGTAACAATAGCATAGTTCCCGACATCACTCAGGTTAGTTAATCCAAGAAGTGAACTGATCTTACACTGCTGGCAACTGGTATCAGGGGATGAAGACGGATCGAGAAATTGTATCAATTCGCTCCAATCATTGATCGTTGCAGGTCTCCAGCCAGTAGGACATAATCCCCTATTATCGACTATCGTATAATAATTGTATAATTTTCCAAACAAACTATCATATTTTGCGCTATCGTTGTACATTTTATAAGCAGGAAGCGATGTGTTTTCCCAAGCATTGGAATCTAAACCCGCGGCAATTACATCTCCATTATTGAACCTGCTTGTCTTCAGATTTTCCTTTGTCCAACATTGGTTACCTATACTTACCACATCATAAGAATTGCCATCTATATCTGTCACGAATGTACCCGGAGGGCAGGTAGCAGATGATTGAGATAAATTAGACTGATTATCCTTTTGACAAGAAGAGACAATAAGTAAGCAAAGCCCTAGCAAAGAAAAAATAATTTCTTTACAGGAAAACGGAGATGTTGTTTTAAAATACATGCTGAATAAATTTAAGTTTATCAAATTAACAAAATAAGAGTATAACAAACAACATTATTAAGTCACTAAATAAAATATTACAATCACACTACACTCTTAATTATTGTTTCACAAACGTAACTCTCAACTCCCCCGACTGAATCAAATAAATTCCCGAAGAGAGTGTATTTGTTTCTAGTGTTGTTGTTATTGATGTTATTGTTTTTTCTAAGATGAGTTTACCATAAATATCCGTTAATCGCAACTGCGCTTTTCCGTTTTCGAGATGGATGCCGGAGATGTTTAATGTGTTTTCGGTGGGATTAGGGAAGACATGTAATTTGCCGCGTGCTGGTGTTGCAGACGCCAAGCCTGTTGGAAGAACAATTATTGTCTTTGCGGTGTTGGTGATGACGGGTTCATTAAAATCAAAATAAATGGCTGCGAAGTTTGGAATGGTATCACCTACATTAAGATTTGTTTTAGGTTGGATGCGATAACGAACAAATCCGTGCGAGAGGGGTTCGTTGGTATTGCTGTCAACTAACAAAATATTTTCAAATTTAAATTCCATGTTGCGCTGGTAGTTGATCCAGTTTAAATTGACAGGATGTGATGCGTTTACAAACTCAATCGTGGAAATATTGAGTTTGTTGGTGTCAATCGGATTTAAAATTTTTACCGTGAAGGCCGTATCGTTTCCTGTGTTTTGAAAACGGATGATGTACTCCAACCAGGGTGAGGCACTCAGTTCGGTTGTTGTAAAATCGGACCTATTCACGAGGATGTCATTCGGATCAAAAGAACCTGTTGTGTATACTTCCCAATTGCTGTTGTTGCAACTTGGATTGTCATCCGTAAGGTAAGGCTCAATATGTGCACTGCTGTTGATGAGTGTGCCGATGGGAAGTCCGAGGTTTACGTTGACTGTGACAATAATACTTCCTGTTTGAAATGGACTAAGAGCAGGAAAATTCCAAACGACAGAGTCTGGAAAAATTTGACTCGGAATGATTGATGCAGAATGAAAGGTGACATTGCTATATGGATAAAAATATATTGTTGGAGCTACTGTGGTACTACCGTAGTTACCATAACTGATCTCATAACTTGCTGTGAAACCACTGCGAAAATTTCCAAGTGGGGTAATTTTAATACAAACATCTTCAAAACTGCCTTGCGGTTGAAAAGCAAAATCATTGTGGGAGTCGGTTTGGTGGATTCCGGTAAAAGTTGCTGCTTGAGTTACAGGTGATGAACTGTACCAGCTGAAGGATTGTGGTGCTACAGTATAATTTCCGGAATCAATAACTGCCAAATTATAATTCCCATTTTGATCGGAAAAAGTGAAACGACTAGTATTTTGCTCGGTAATTTTTCGAGATACCAAAGGTGACTCTCCATTGTCTTGAATGCCGTTGCTGTTTAAATCTGCAAACAACTTTCCTGAAATCAAATTGAATTTATCGGTTAGTTTAATGATCCAGTAATCATAAGCTCCAATACAATTTTCCGTTTTATCGCCGGAAATGTTAGACGATGAATATCCTCCAATTAGAGACGCGCCGTCTTTGGCTGGATAAATGGAAGAAAGAAAATCCTGATCTCCCCCTAGGATCGTATTTTGCCATTGTATAGTCCCTAAACTATCTGTTTTTACGATCCAGAAATCAGTCCGAAATCCATCACTGTTCTCAGTCTTATCTCCCGGAAATATTTGAAAATGAATACCCACCCAATATATAGCCCCCGTCTGCAGTTTGCTGGATTGAACGAAAAAAATCATCCTCATTCCCACCTATTGTATTTTGCCATTGAATATATCCCTGTACGTCTACTTTTACTATCCAGTAATCATAACCACCAAGGCAATTTTCAGTCTTATTACCGGAAAAATTTGACATTGATTGCCCACCTAAAATATGTCCTCCGTCGGTGGTTTGTTGCATGCTATACAATTCATCCCTTTCATTGCCTCCAACCGTACGCTGCCACAGGATATCTCCCACGGAATCAACTTTTACGATCCAGTAATCAAAATCACCAAAGCTATTTTCAATCTTATCACCTGAAATGTTGGACAATGAATGCCCACCTAATAAATAGCCTCCGTCAGCGGTTTGTATGATTGACCGTAGCTCCTCAGAAGAAGCGCCTCCAATAGTATTCTGCCATTGAATGTTTCCAATAGAATCAGTCTTTACAATCCAATAATCTCTAAACAAACTGTTTTCCGTCTTATCACCCGAGATGTATGACTCCGGAAACTCCGCCTAAAATGTATCCACCATCTGTGGTTTGCACGATAGAGTACAACTCATCCTTTGAATATCCTCCAATTGTATTCTCCCATAAGATATTTCCAACCGAATCGGTTTTAACTATCCAATAATCAGAGTATTGATTTGGTCCAATCGAATGTTCAGATTTATCAAATATACCATCCGAGTTAGAATATCCACCAAGGATATAGCCTTTGTCAGTGGTTTGCTGGATGGAAAGGAGAACATCTGATCTATCTCCACCAATGGTATTCTGCCATTGAATGTTACCCAGCGAATCAGTTTTTAGGATCCAGTAATCTTCACCTTGTTTTCTGTTTTCAGTTTTATCTCCTGAAATGTTTGAATCAGAATACCCACCTAGGATAAAACCTTTATCAGCGGTTTGTTGCATGGTATAAAGTTTATCATTCCCACTCCCACCTATCGTATTCTGCCATTCAATTTCTTGGGTAAAAGCGATTGATGGACTGAACAATAAAAGTAAAATCCATTTAAGAATAAAACAGTTTTTGATTTTTTTCATGATGGTTTAATTTCCTTTAAAATTAAATATTTACTGTTTCACAAACGTTGCTCTCAACTCTCCCGACTGAATCAAATAAATTCCATTCGAGAGATGACTTGTTTCTAGTGTAGTTGTAATTGATGTAATCGTCTTTTCGAAGATGAGCTTGCCGTAAATATCCGTTAAACGTAATTGCGCTTTTCCGTTTTCGAGATGGATGCCGGAGATGTTTAATGTGTTTTCGGTGGGATTTGGGAAGACATGCAATTTGCCGCGTGCTGGTGTTCCCATGCCAAGCCAGTGGGTAGAACAATAATTGTTTTTGCGGTGTTGGTGATGACGGGTTCGTTGAAGTCGAAATAAATGGCTGCGAAGTTTGGTGATGGAATCTCCTGCACTTAAATTTGTTTTGGGTTGGATGCGATAACGAACAAAGCCATGTGAGAGCGGTTCGTTGGTGTTGCTATCCACTAACAAAATATTTTCAAATTTAAATTCCATGTTGCGCTGGTAGTTGATCCAACTTAAATTGACAGGATGTGATGCGTTTACAAACTCGATGCTGGATAGATTGAGTTTATTGGTATCAATCGGATTTAAAATCTTTACAGTGAATGCTGTATCGTTACCGGTGTTTTGAAAACGGATGATGTACTCCAGCCAGGGTGAGGCGCTCAGTTCGGTTGTTGTAAAATCGGATCTATTCACGAGGATGTCATTCGGATCAAGCGAACCCGTAGTGTATACTTCCCAATTGCTGTTGTTACAACTTGGATTATCATCGGTGAGGTAAGGCTCAATATGTGCGCTGCTGTTGATGAGCGTGCCGATTGGAAGTCCGAGGTTTACATTTACAGTAACGATGATGCTGCCTGTTTGAAATGGCGCTAATGCAGGTATATTCCAAACTACTGAGTAGGGTGTAATATTATTTGGTGTAAGTGTTGCTGATTGAAAAGTAACATTACTATACGGATAAAAATAAACCGTAGGTGCTACCGTTGTATTTCCATAATTTCCATAGTTAATCATATAGCTCGCAGTGAAACCACTTCGAAAATTTCCCATAGGCGTAATCGTTATACAAACATCTTCAAATGATCCTTGCGGTTGGAAAGCGAAATCGTTGAGGGAGTCGGTTTGAAGGATGCCTGTGAAAGTGGCTGCATGTGATATTGGTGATTGGCTATACCAGTTAACTAATCTTGGTGACACAATGAAATTCCCTGAATCAAGAACTAATATTTTATAATTTCCGTCCTGATCACTGAAAGCAAATCGACTAGTATTCTGTTCTGAAATCTTTTGATTTGGAAGTATTGGTTCACCGCTATCTTGAATGTTGTTACTGTTTAAGTCAGCAAATAATTGCCCAGTTATCAAATTGTAATGATCTGTTAGTTTCAGTATCCAGTAATCATTTGACCCAATGCAATTTTCCGTTTTATCGTCGGAAATATTTGAATTGGATACTCCACCCAAAATATAACTTCCATCTGAGGTTTGCTCAACTGAATACAACAAGTCAGTTGCATTTCCTCCCATTGTATTCTGCCATTGTATAATCCCTAACGAATCAGTTTTAACAATCCAAAAATTAAATTGCCCTAAACAATTTTCTGACTTATCGCCCGAAAAATTAGATGAAGAATACCCACCTAAAATATAGCCTCCGTCTGTGGTTTGTTGAATTGAATATAACTCTTCAGATGCATTTCCACCAATCGTATTCTCCCATTGAATATTTCCAAATGAATCCACTTTTACGATCCAGTAATCATGCAACCCTAAACAATTTTCCGTCTTATCACCAGAAATATTGGATAGGGAACACCCGCACAATATATAGCCCCCGTCAGTGGTTTGTCGGATTGACGTTAGTTTATCTAAATTAGTCCCTCCAATAGTATTCTGCCATTGAACTACTCCCATTGAATCAGTTTTTACGATCCAGTAATCATAACCTCCATTACTATTTTCCGTCTTATCACCAGAAATGTTGGATGGTGAATTCCCACCTAAAATATAGCCTCCGTCAGTGGTTTGTTGGATTGACGTTAGCTCATCTAAATTAGTCCCTCCAATAGTATTCTGCCATTGTATTAAACCCAGGGAATCAACCTTAACAATCCAGTAATCCCTTATCCCTACACAAATTTCAGTCTTATCACCAAAGATAGAGGATCCAGATACTCCACCCAAAATATATCCATTATCTAAAGTTTGGACAATAGAAGTTAAATCATCAAAATCATTACCACCAATGGTGTTTTGCCACTGAATAATTCCTAAAGAATCGGTTTTAACGATCCAGTAATCATATAAACCCAAAGAATTTTCTGTTTTATCTACGGAAATATCTGACTGAGACGTTCCACCAAGAATATAGCCACCATCCGTAGTTTGCTGCATCGAATGCAAAAACTCATTTTTACTTCCCCCTATTGTATTCTGCCATTGAATAGCACCAATCGAATCTACCTTGACGATCCAGAAATCAAATTGTCCATTGCTGTTTTCCGTCTTATCTCCTGATATGTTGGATGCTGAACTTCCACCTAAAATATAGCCGCCGTCGGTAGTTTGCATAATAGAGTTCAAATCATCAGATGCACTTCCCCAATAGTATTCTGCCATTCAATTTCTTGAGCGGAAGAACTATTAAAAATAAAGAGGAGCAGAAAGGAAAACTTACAAATGTTTCTCATTTTGAATAATTTACTATAAAAGTAAGGAAAATTCAATAGGATGCAAGCAATTCTGTACCTAGGTAGATAATTTATACCGACGCTACCTAGGAAATAGTCCAAATGCTAAAAACTTAACATATCGGTAACAACCACCGCAGAACTAAGCAAGTCTAGGTAGGTCGGCATAATACCATCTGATTATTGGTTAGATTATGATTTCAGTAGGTATTAATCTTAATAAATTAAAATGATCGTTTTTTAGGCGCTTTTCCAGAAAATATCATAGGCGTAGCGGAGGATCAAGAATGAGACAATGACTAGGAAGAGGATGCGGACAAAGCCATTCCCTTTCTTGAAGGCTAGGCGGGCTCCTAGTAAGCTTCCAGCTATGTTACAAGCAGCCATTAACAAGGCGATTTCAAGCAAATAATTTCCTTGTAAAATAAATACATAAAGGGCTCCAATATTCGATACGCAATTAATGAATTTTGAATACGCCGAAGCCGCTAAAAATTCAAATCCAAACAACAAAACAAATCCCAACACTAAAAAATTTCCCGCGCCCGGACCAAAAAACCCATCATAGAAACCCACAAAGGAACCCATCACTGCTCCAAATAACATTTGCTTAGTGGGCGATAATTCTGCTTTGCGAATTAATCCTAAATCTTTCTTGATGAATGTGTAAATAGCCATCACAATTAAGATGACTAAGATGATTGGCTTTAATGATTCGGAATAAATATAACTCACCGTTTTCGCTCCTAAATAGGAAAAGATCAAGGTAAAAAATGAAATGAAAAATAAGAGGTTATAATTGAATTTTATTCTTTTCGCATACTGATACGTCGCCACCGAAGTACCCGAAAAGCCAGCAATTTTATTTGTTCCCATCAAGGTGGGTAAATCGGTATTGGGAAAATTAACAAGCAATGCAGGAAGCTGGATAAACCCTCCGCCTCCAACAATGGAATCGATGAAACCGGCGGTAAATGCTAATGCAATTAACGCAAGTAATGTCGAAAAAGAATAATCGATAAAAAAAATTACTGCTTCGGTCATTTAATAGAAATATAAATTATTACAGATCTCAATTACATTAATGATTATACTTATAAAATAAAACCTTCGCACCACGCATAACCCAGAAGAATTACTTATATTTCCTTACTACATTTTTTCTATTTAAAAAAATAATTATACTTTTTTTAATAAGTTTATTTCAGTAATACCGACTTGAATCAATTCAAATATTTCACAAATAATGATCTAGTTCACGGGATTTCTGTACAATAAATTTTAGTTTTTTAATTCAGATTTCAGTCTCATTTAACTTGTTACTTTCTTTTACGTGAAAAGAAAGTGATATCAAATGTAATTAAGATTATCCGACCAATTTTTTTACTTTTTCTTTTTTTTTTTTTTTTTTTTTTTTTTTTTTTTTTTTTTTTTTTTTTTTTTTTTTTTTTTTTTTTTTTTTTTTTTTTTTTTTTTTTTTTTTTTTTTTTTTTTTTTTTTTTTTTTTTTTTTTTTTTTTTTTTTTTTTTTTTTTTTTTTTTTTTTTTTTTTTTTTTTTTTTTTTTTTTTTTTTTTTTTTTTTTTTTTTTTTTTTTTTTTTTTTTTTTTTTTTTTTTTTTTTTTTTTTTTTTTTTTTTTTTTTTTTTTTTTTTTTTTTTTTTTTTTTTTTTTTTTTTTTTTTTTTTTTTTTTTTTTTTTTTTTTTTTTTTTTTTTTTTTTTTTTTTTTTTTTTTTTTTTTTTTTTTTTTTTTTTTTTTTTTTTTTTTTTTTTTTTTTTTTTTTTTTTTTTTTTTTTTTTTTTTTTTTTTTTTTTTTTTTTTTTTTTTTTTTTTTTTTTTTTTTTTTTTTTTTTTTTTTTTTTTTTTTTTTTTTTTTTTTTTTTTTTTTTTTTTTTTTTTTTTTTTTTTTTTTTTTTTTTTTTTTTTTTTTTTTTTTTTTTTTTTTTTTTTTTTTTTTTTTTTTTTTTTTTTTTTTTTTTTTTTTTTTTTTTTTTTTTTTTTTTTTTTTTTTTTTTTTTTTTTTTTTTTTTTTTTTTTTTTTTTTTTTTTTTTTTTTTTTTTTTTTTTTTTTTTTTTTTTTTTTTTTTTTTTTTTTTTTTTTTTTTTTTTTTTTTTTTTTTTTTTTTTTTTTTTTTTTTTTTTTTTTTTTTTTTTTTTTTTTTTTTTTTTTTTTTTTTTTTTTTTTTTTTTTTTTTTTTTTTTTTTTTTTTTTTTTTTTTTTTTTTTTTTTTTTTTTTTTTTTTTTTTTTTTTTTTTTTTTTTTTTTTTTTTTTTTTTTTTTTTTTTTTTTTTTTTTTTTTTTTTTTTTTTTTTTTTTTTTTTTTTTTTTTTTTTTTTTTTTTTTTTTTTTTTTTTTTTTTTTTTTTTTAATTTCTTTTATCATACCGACTTACATTGAATGAACTTTATGCATGAAAATCCAATTATGTAGAGTCGGTATAACCAAAGAAAGCACGCCTCTATCAGCCCTGATAGCTATCGGGGAGAAACAGCGTGAGAGTGAGGGAGTGAAATCTAGAAATGTCCGATCTTCGCTCTGTTTCTCTATCTGCTTTGCTGCCTGAGGTTCTCGAGATATGTTTTGCTGCCTGAGGTTCTCGAGGGCCGGCAAGAATCGGTTCTAAGTATTTTCTTTAAACACTCGGTTCAACCATTTCAGCATGGAGAAGGCAATGGCTGTAGCGACAAGTAAGAGAAAACAGTTGAAGAGGAAGAAGTCGGTTTTCATTTCGTATTTATCCCATAAGCTCGCCAATACTCCACTGAGTTTATTTCCAATGGATGTACTCAAGAACCATCCACCCATCATAAGTGCCGTAATTCGAGGTGGACTCAACTTCGAAACTAAACTCAATCCCATCGGACTTAAAAACAATTCGCCAATGGTGATGACTCCATAACATCCAATGAGCCACCAAACACTTACTTTCTCGGCACCGTTTGCCCCGCTTTAGCAGCGGCAACCATCACCAAAGCTGAGAGTGCAGAGATGAATAATCCATATGCAATTTTAGCAGGTGTTGAGGGCTCTTTTTTCTTACCTCGTAGCCAAGTAAAAAATGCAACAATAAGTGGAGTTAATAATATTACCCAACCCGGATTAATGGATTGACTGAGATTGGTCGCCCAAACATTTACACTTTCCCCTTCTTCCGGAAGATTAAATTCATTTTCATTTCTAAAATATACCGGATAATTAATTTCCTCTTTCACTTCACCATTCTCCTTCTGCAAACGGAAATATTCATCGTACACGGAACAGTATCCTTTGCATAGGTAATTTCCTTAGACTGTTTCAACACTCCAAATACTTCGGCAGTTGTTCCATTCAGTGAACGATCGGTGTATCGATCGGCCCAGGTATTTAAAGCAGATCCATTCTGTTTGAATACCGCCCAAAATAAAATTACGACTGCAAAGATCGCCAGCATAGCTCCTATAGGACCTTTCTCTTCTTTCTTCGCCGTGAAATATAAATTACCGTAAAAATAAAGTACAGGCAAGCAACTTAAAATAAAAGCATCGGTACTATCACTTCCGAAAATATTATCGGGGATCAACCAACCGATCATACCAAAAACAATTACTGGAAGTAAGACAACTGCACCAATTTTCGACATCGGCATATCATCTTTACTTACTCCTTTCTTTTCTTCAAATCCCTTATAATGTTTTCTACCAGATAGGAAAACTGCTAAACCAACAAACATTCCGATTCCGGCTGCCATAAAGGCCCAGCCCCAGCCCAACATAATTTGCAAAGCAGCACCGAAGAAGTTACAGATGAAAGCACCTATATTAATTCCCATGTAAAAAATATTATACCCTTCATCTTTTCGATGACGATATTCATCGGTAGAATAAATATTTCCTAAGAGTGTACTAATATTTGGTTTAAAGAATCCATTCCCAAAAATCACGAGGGTCATTCCAATATAAAGCATGGTTAAATCATGGATGCCCATCAAACAATAACCCAAACCCATCATGATTCCGCCAATGACGATTGCTTTGGTATAGCCCCAATATCGATCGGCGATGAGTCCACCGAGGAAAGGCGTTAGAAATACTAAGGCAATGAAGGTTCCGTATAAATCGGAAGCTTCGGCTTCGGTCATGGCAAAACCTTCTTTAACATCTTTGAGGTAGAGCGTAAATATTCCGATCATTAAATAATAACCGAATCGTTCCCACATTTCGGAGAGGAAGAGGAAGGGTAATCCTGAAGGATGTTTTTTGCTCATAGAGGTTAAGTTGGAATGACGAATATAGGGAATTTGAAAATGTACCAATTTGATCGCGAAGCCTCGCGATGAAAATGGTTGTGCTTTCTAAATAGAAATCGTCACATCCAATAGCGTTTTCGATGGGACAATGATCAAATTGAACGCTGATGACGCAGATTTTTTAGGATTTGCACGGATTTACTGATAATTAAGTATAGGACTCAACATTCCATTAATAGATCCATTGCGAAGCCTCGCTTTCAAAATAACCCATAGCGCAGCCTCATTTTCATCGCGAGGCTTCGCGATCAAATCAATCCATTTTCAAATTAATCATGCATTATAGCGCGATTAAATTATTGTGGTTGCCAGATGCAGCGCTTTCGTGAGACCATCCGCATTCTTACCACCTGCAGTAGCATAAAACGGTTGTCCACCGCCGCCGCCTTGAATTTCTTTGGCGAGGTTGCGGATGATGGCCATGGCATTGAGGCCTTTTTCGCTGACGAGGGAATCGGAAAGCATGAGTGATAAATGCGGCTTGCCATCCACGTTCGCGCAAAGGAAACAATATAAATCGTTTAGTTGATTCTTCAGCTCGTATGAAATATTTTTGATAGACTCAGCATCCAAATCAACCTGTGCAATAATGCGATTGATGCCATCGTGTGATTTTATCTTCGTTAATAAATCGGCTTTTACCGTTTGCGCTTTCTCGTTTTGGAATTGAGCTAATTGTTTTTTCAACGAATCATTCGCTTCCACCAAGGATGTTACACCTTTTACAATATCGCCTGGATGATTAACGATTTCTTTTATTTTTTGCAAGGCTTCCAACTGATCATTCATGAATTGCTCAGCTCCATCTGCTGTAATGGCTTCAATACGTCGAACCCCAGCAGCTACTGCCGACTCGCTCGTAATTTTAAACAATCCAATTTCACCACTTGCTTTCACATGGGTTCCGCCGCAAAGCTCGACAGAGAAATTTTTATCGAAAGTAATGACACGAACAAAGTCGCCGTACTTTTCACCAAACAATGCCATGGCACCTGTTTCTTGCGCTTGCTTAATGGGCACATTGCGTTGTTCGTTCAAGGCAATATTTTCTCGGATCTTTTTATTGACAATTTGCTCGATGGAATTAATTTCTTCCTCCGTCATTTTTGCGAAATGTGAAAAGTCGAAACGTGTAATATGCTCATTCACCATAGATCCTTTTTGAGCTACGTGTGTTCCCAATACATGACGAAGTGCAGCATGCATCAAATGAGTTGCGCTGTGGTTTTTGGTGATTAAAGATCGACGATCAAAATCAACCACTGCTTTAAATATTGCATTGATATCAGCTGGAATTTTGTCCGCGAAATGAATGATCAAATTATTTTCTTTCTGCGTATCGGTAATGAAGATCTTACTTTCCGCCGATTGTAAAAAACCTGTATCGCCTACTTGTCCACCGCTTTCCGCGTAAAAAGGTGTGCGGTTCAATACAATTTGATACTGTTCCTTATTTCCTTTCTTCACTTTACGATAACGTAAAATTTCGGCATCACACTCTAAAAAATCATATCCTACAAATTCCACAGCATCTTCATCACGAACGATGGTCCAATCATCGGCACTGGTGGCGGTAGCTTTTCTCGAACGATTCTTTTGCTCTTCCATGCAAGCATTGAATCCTTCCATGTCTACTTCCCTCTTATTCTCACGTGCCATCAACTGGGTAAGATCGATAGGGAAGCCAAACGTATCGTACAATTCAAATGCAAAATCGCCTGCAATTTTGTTAGTGGTGAGTGCATCAAATTTTTTAATTCCCGTATCGAGTGTTTTCAAAAATGAAATTTCTTCCTCTTGAATTACTCTTGCCACAAAATCTTCTTGTGCATGTAATTCAGGAAATACATGTTCAAACTGCTTTGAAATTACTTTCATCAATTTGTACATGAACGGATCTTTAATATTTAAAAACGTAAAGTTATACCGCAAGGCGCGACGTAAAATTCGGCGAATTACATATCCGGCTTTATTATTTGAGGGAAGTTGTCCATCTGCAATAGCAAAAGAAATCGCGCGAATATGATCAGCAATAACGCGCATCGCAATATCTGTTTTTTCAGATGTTCCGTACTTTATTCCGCTTGTTTCCTCAATAAATAGAATGCTGGGCATGAACACATCGGTATCGTAGTTCGATGTTTTCGCTTGCAAGGCCATGCACAAACGCTCGAAGCCCATTCCTGTATCCACGTGTTTAGCAGGAAGTGGTTCGAGGGATCCATCCGACTTGCGGTTAAACTCCATGAATACGTTATTCCATACTTCAATCACTTGAGGATGGCTTTCATTCACCAGTGATTTACCATCTACTTTTTTACGCTCTTCTTCACTGCGCAAATCAATATGAATTTCGGAGCAGGGTCCACAGGGGCCGGTCTCGCCCATCTCCCAGAAATTATCCTTCTTATTTCCTCTTAAGATGCGATCTTCCGCAATCCATTTTTTCCAAAAGTCATAGGCATCCTGATCAAAAGCTAACTTCTCTTTAGCATCGCCTTCAAACACGGTCACGTAGAGGCGATCTTTCGATAATCCATACACTTTCGTCAACAATTCCCAAGCCCACTCAATCGCTTCTTCTTTAAAATAATCGCCAAACGACCAATTGCCCAGCATTTCAAACATGGTATGGTGATACGTATCCACACCCACTTCCTCGAGATCGTTATGCTTTCCACTTACTCGTAAACATTTTTGCGTATTCGCAATACGAGTAGCTTTAGGGGGTTCATTACCGAGGAAAATATCCTTAAACTGATTCATCCCGGCATTGGTAAACATGAGGGTGGGATCGTTCTTTACCACGATGGGTGCGGAAGCGACAATGATATGTCCTTTGGACGCAAAGAAATCGAGAAATGCTTGACGAATTTGGGAAGATGTCATCATACTATAGGCTAACTTGGATAATTCTATTATTTTTGTAAAGACCCGCAAAGTTAAATAAATCCCATGGCCAAGACGAAGTATTATTTCAACACTGATTCCTTGAAGTTCGAGCGGGTTGTGGTAAGCTTTCGCAAGAAATTTTTTAGGGTATTTGGCTGGCCTTCAACGGCTGCCGTTTTTGGTTCGATTGTATTGCTATTTGCTTACAGCTTTTTGGACTCCCCTAAGGAGAAACAATTGAAGCGCGAATTAAGTGGAATGAGTCTGCAATATGAGTTGTTGCAGCAACGAATGGATTTGGCATCTGCCGTTTTGGAAGATTTGCAAAAGCGGGATGACCAGGTGTATCGAGTTATTTTTGAAGCCGAGCCCATTCCGAGTGAAGTACGTGAAGCGGGATCAGGAGGTGTGAATCGCTACAAGGAATTAGAAAATTTTAACAATGCTGAATTGATGGTGAATACATCGCGTACGATGGATAAATTATATCGACAGCTTTACATTCAGAGCAAATCGTATGATGAAGTTTTTGAGTTAGTGAAAAAGAAGAGTGATCTGTTAGCATCTATTCCAGCGATTCAACCCGTTACAAAAAGTGGCATTGCTCGTTTAGCTTCTGGCTTTGGTAGTCGCATACATCCCATCTACAAAACATACATGATGCATACAGGTATTGATTTCTCAGCACCTATCGGCACCGAAATTTACGCTACGGGAAATGGAACCATTTCAAAAGTAGAATATAACGGTCGGGGCTATGGGAATAATGTGACAATCAATCACGGAATAGGATACGCCACACTTTACGGTCATATGAGTAAGGTGGCAGTTCGTCCAGGACAAAAAGTGAAACGTGGTGATGTGATTGGATATGTAGGTAACACAGGCTCCTCAACAGGTCCACACGTGCATTACGAAGTAATTAAAAATGGACAGAAGATTAATCCTATCAACTACTTCTTTAACGATCTTACTGCAGAGGAATACGACAAAGTGCGAGAGCTTGCGTCGCAATCCAATCAGTCTTTCGATTAATTTAAAAAACATCTCCTAAAACAATCTGCCATGGCACCCATCATCGATTTCGACAAAGAGCCTGAAAAACTTTATTATCCTATTGGAGAAGTGGCGCAGATGTTTTCTGTAAATACATCGCTCATTCGTTTTTGGGAGAAGGAATTTGAGGTCTTAAAACCCAAGAAAAACAAAAAAGGGAATCGACTTTTCACGCCTGCGGATGTGGAGAATATTCGGTTAATTTTTAGTTTAGTGAAAGAACGCGGATTCACGTTAGATGGAGCGAAGAAAATTATTGAAAGCAAGCAAGGGAAGTTGGAGAGAGAGTTAGAAATAAAAACTACGCTTACTCATTTAAGAGGCTTTTTAGTGGAGTTGAAATCGCAACTTTAAATTTAGATCGTTTTCTCTTTGCTAATTTTCTCGCAGCAGTTCTTCGCTATTTTTCTCGCAAAGGCGCAGAGGCGCTAAGCCATTCGGTCGCTTTCTCTTGGCTAATGCTTCTCGTAAATGTACGAAGTTAATTTTGAGATTTTGCGCTCATCTTAAAAGAAAAAGATTTATGTATGACGAAGCTCAAAGCGCCGATGGAAATGGCGGAGACAGCGCGCGCGATGGTTGGATACCAATCGAGTTGACGAATCAGGAAACGCATCATGATATAATTTAGTGCAAGTATTTTTGAACAGTTGCTCTCATCTCATTAAAAATATTGTTGGTTCGAGAGATAATTTTTTACATAATCAGTAACTCCATCTTCCAAAGAAGTAAATGGCTTATTATAACCGGTTTTGATTAACTTCTGCATATTCGCCTCTGTGAAGTACTGATACTTATCGCGAATATCGGCAGGAATATCAATAAATTGAATCTTAGTTTCTTTGTTTAAGGCTTTAAAAGTTGAGTCTGCCAAATCGTAAAAAGAACGAGCTTTTCCGGTTCCTAAATTAAAAATCGACGATTCTACTTTATTTTTCATCAGGTACAAACATACTTCAACAACATCCTTCACGTATACAAAATCGCGCAATTGCCATCCGTCTTTATACTCGGGACGGTGTGAGCGAAACAACTTTACTTCACCCGATTTATTAATTTGATTGAAGGCATGAAATATAACTGATGCCATTCGAGCTTTATGAAATTCATTGGGACCATAAACATTAAAAAATTTGAGTCCGGCCCAGAAAGGTGGATGCTTCTCCTGCTTCAACACCCACAAATCGAATTGCTGTTTCGACCATCCATAAGGATTTAAGGGTTGCAATTTTGGGAAGATGGAATGATCGTCGTCGTATCCAAATTCTCCTTCACCATACGTTGCTGCAGAGCTTGCATACACGAATGGGATTCCTGCATCCGAACAAATATTCCAAAGTGTTTGCGAATAGTGAACATTGAGGCGATCAAAAATCGCCACATCAAACTCCGTGGTATCCGTTCGCGCTCCGATATGAAAAACAAATTTCACTTCCTTACTATTTTTGATTAGCCAATCGGGAAATACATCACGATGAATTTCCTGAGAAAACTTTTTTCCTGCTAAATTTTTTTGCTTTTCAGGATTGCTGAAATCATCAACGATCACAATGTCAGAAAATCCATCCTGATTCAATCGACTCACCAAACAACTTCCAATAAATCCAGCGGCGCCAGTTACTATTATCATTCTATTTTATTTCGGTAATGAAAATGGGTTCAACACATTTCGGGAGCAAATTTACTTGATGTCCATAACTCAACAAAAGATTTATTGCTTCACGACCTTCAGTGCCCAAATCTATTGAAAATTGATTCACATAAAGATCAATATGCTTTTGTTGAACTTCGGATGACAATTCCTGTGCGTGTTGCTGAATATAATCTCTAGAATCCTGAGGATGTTCAAAAGCCCACTTCACGCTGTCGGCAATTCCTTTTTGGATAGACTCCTTTACTTCTTGGGGCAAATCTCTTCGTATAGCAATGCAACCCAAGGGAATAGGCTTATTAAATCTAGCTTCCCAATATTCACCTAGATCAGCTACTTTCTTCAATCCACGTTTGGCATAGGTAAATCGGCTTTCGTGGATTATCAATCCGAGGTCAAAATCTCCCTTCAACACCTCATCTTCAATCCCCGAAAAGATCACTTCTGTTTTATTGGTTACTTCTGGAAAAAAGATACTCAATAGAAGATTCGCGGTTGTATATTTCCCTGGAATAGCAACCTTTAGCTCACCTGCTTTGCTTAAGTCCACCTGATTCTTTGAAATCAACAAAGGCCCGCAATTTCGACCTAAAGCTGCTCCAGAAGAAAGAATTTGATACTTATCAGAAACAGAAGCATAGGCTGCAAAGCTCAATTTGCTAATTTCCATTTCCGAAGTCAAAGCAAGGCGATTCAATTTTTCGACATCAAATAATTGTGCTTCTACATCATATTGGAAAGAAAATCGATGATGTAAGAGCGCTTCAAAAATAAAAGTATCATTGGGACAAGGTGAGAAGCCAAGTTTTAAGGTATTCATTTGTGCAAAGGTAGTTGAATGAAGAAAGTAACATCTGAAAATTTTTAACGTACTTTATGCCGACAATATTGGATGATGAGCACATTAATAAAGCCTGAAAGCGCTGGCAGGGTCAACCGATCGGGCAGAATGCTTTTCTTTATTAATTTAATTGCAGCTTTTCTGCTTTTAATTGCTCAGGCATCATCTTCCATCAGTCCGGCTACCTTTTGGCCAGCAGGTATGTTTGCCAATTTATATCCTATTTTCTTACTTTTAAATATATGTTTCTTAATTTATTGGGGACTACGACGACACAGGCTCATCTTTTTATCTGCAGCTATAATCTTAATCGGATACGACAAATGTGCAATGCTTTATCAACCCGCTTTAGCTAAATTCGATGTCAAGCCACCTAAAAATGCATTCAAAGTAATCTCCTTCAATGTTCGTTTATTTGACTTGTACAATTGGACTGGCAATTTAAAAACCAGAAAGAAAATCTTCGACTATTTACACTCAGAACACCCTGACATTTTATGCATACAAGAATATTTTCACAGTGACGAAGGAGATTTTCAAAATAATAAAGCGATAAGAGATTTACTAAAACTGCCTCATAGTTCCATTAAATATTCTATCACATTAAGAAAATCTCAGCATTGGGGGATAGCTACTTTTTCAAAATACCCCATCATCAACGAAGGCACTTTATTCTACACAGAAGGGAAATCTAATTTTGTTTATATTCAGACATAATCATAAGCATGGATACCATTCGTGTTTACAATACACATTTGCAATCGAATCATTTCAAGAAAAATGAATATGATTTCATAGAACACGCCGACAGTATTGTTGCCGATAAAAAAATAAAAAAACACAAAGAGCATTTTAAGGCGAATTCGCACAGCGGTTGTGAAGCGAAGTGAGCAAGCAGATTTACTAAGAGCACATATCGAACAATGCCCTTATCCGGTATTGGTATGTGGTGATTTTAACGACACACCTTACTCCTATCCTTACCAAACCATTAAACGCGATTTAAAGGATTCATTTATTGAAAAAGGCGAAGGATTTGGAAGCACCTATTTTAGCTTACCTTTAAAATTTCGCATCGACTACATTTTACACAGTTCCGAATTTAAAACATATTCCTTCCGCACGAAAGAAGTAAAATTAAGTGATCATTATCCGATACAAAGTTGGTTTAGCCTCCCGTGATGTTAGTTTTTAGTTTTTAGTTGTTAGTTTTTAGTTGTTAGATGTAGATACTAGATGCTAGATGCTAGAACAAGTAGAAGCCAGTCGCGAGGCTTCGCGACCAGAAGCTAGAAGCTATCCTTCCTCTGCTACTGCACCGCGTTTGTAGAGTTGTTGAGCGTATTTTAACGAGGGTGATTTGATAAATTTTCCGAGTCCAAGTTTATCCCAGATAGCATCAACTCTTTCAATTGTTTTTTGATCAGAGACTAAGATGTTGGGCCAGTCGCGATGAAAATCGTCGAACTCTTTTAATTTACGCGTGCCATCGTATGCAACATGATTTACTTCGCTTACATGTTGAGAAGGAAAATCAAAATGATCGCGACGCGGATCGAAGTTATTGGAGAAACGCCATACAGCATCAGCAATGTCGGAGATATCCATAGTATGTTCCAAAAGATAAGCACTTTTACAGAGGCGAAAGATCCGTCTGCAAAAAGTTTTTGAGCCATCTCTCTCACATGACCTTTTTTATTTTTTTCGATGGAAACAAAAACGATTGGAATTCCAAAAGGAAGTAATTTCACATTGACATCTTTCAACTCCGGGAATTGCTTCACACAAATTGAAATCGTAATCATGCTATTTTTAAGCTGGTTTACATCCACACTTACCTTCGGACTATTCGGCAATAATTCCTCGACATGTTTTTTCGTTGCATCCACGCCCATCTTCCCGCCAAATGCCATGGTAGAACAGGAATGATCCAATACGTCGGTTGGACCTTGAGAGTAGGAAATATCTCTTAACGGATCTACATTTTCAGAAATATACTTTGCTACTTCCCATTGATCGTGAATATTCACGTCTCCATCAACAACGACCAACATTTTAGTGAACATCATTTGTCCGGCGCCCCAGAGAGAATTCATCACTTTTAATGCTTGACCTGGATAATCTTTTTTGATTTTTACAATCACTAAATTATGAAAAACTCCTTCTACTGGCAGCACCATATCCAATATCTCTGGCACCATCGTCATCTTGATGGGTGCTAAGAAAATTCTTTCGGTTGCTTTTCCGATCCATGCATCTTCTTGCGGAGGAATGCCAACAATGGTACACAAATACACAGGATTTTTTCTGTGTGTAATGGCGGTGATATGAAACTTAGGATACATATCGGCCAAAGAATAATAGCCTGTATGATCACCGAAAGGTCCTTCTAAAATATAATCTTCTTCAGGATCAAGGTAACCTTCAATTACAAAATCCACATCAGCGGGAACATGCATATCGATTGATATACATTTTACCAACTACACTTTTTTCTTTCTCAAAAATCCAGCGAGCATGAATTCATCTACGCCATCAGGCAAAGGTGCGGTTGCGGAATACGTGTAAGCAGGATCACCACCGATAGTAACGGCGACGGGCATACGCAAACCGAGTTTTTTATATTCGTTAAAATGTCGGGCCGACACTTTATGACGATGCCAATGCATGGCTGTCATCGTCGGGCCAAACACCTGCATGCGATATAATCCCACATTACGAATTTGAGTTAAAGGATCACGTGTCTGTATCACGGGCAAGGTAACAAATGGACCCCCATCTTCTGGCCAACACGTAAGTACAGGTAACTTTGTAATATCGGGATCCTTCATCACCACTTCTTGACAAGCTCCTCTCCCACTAATTTCTTTTGGCATCCACGAAGCAATTTCACCGAGCTGGGGAAGCATCTTCAGTTTATCCAACATCGAGTGCTTAGGTCCGGTTAACATTTTAAAAAGGCTTTCGATTTCAGCAGCCACATCATCCAACTTCTCCACGCCGAGTGCCATCGCCATACGCTTTTCGGTTCCCATGGAATTAATCAGCAACGGAAAATCATATCCAGTATTTTCAAATAATAATGCAGGTCCGTAATCCTTCGAAATGCGATCTGTAATTTCTGTGATTTCCAACTTCGGATCCACATACTCCTTGATGCGCACCAATTCGTTGGCCTTTTCGAGTATTTGAATAAAATGATTTAAATTTTTATACGCCATGATTTCAATTCATCAAATAACAAATTACTCCGCCTAATGTTTTTAATTTTCGAAAGAAACGTATTCATAACGATTTGTCAAATGCGTATCTCTTCCGGAGCGGGTAAGATCCGTCTCGTAAATAGTTTCTTCTGATATGCGTCCTTCGTCATCGTACATCAGACGCGTTCGCGAAATCACAAAATCATTTTGATCCGACAGCGACTCTTCAATCACCCGACCTTGTTCGTCGTAATCGAAAGTGGTAATACGCACATGTGAACTTTTAGCAATCTTACGCTTAATTCTTCCCAATGCATCATACTCTGTATGCAATTGCGAAATCATTTTGCTATTCTCATTAAAGCGAGAAACATAAGTCTCCCTGTTTTCTTCGTCGTAATCGATCTCCACATAACCCGACAATTGATCGTTCTCATCATAATCTTCTTCCTTGATCAAATTCGATTTCTCATCGTATGAAAAGCGATAACATTTATTTCCATCCATAGGTGATGTAATCTTTCGAACCATTAATTTCGATTGATCATCATATTCCAAATCCTCTTCAGCTTCAAATTCTCCATCGGCATCATAGCGCAAGATCTTTTACCACCTCTGCATTCTCTCCGTAAACATATTCTGTGCGTTCACCTTCATCCTCGCCATAAAACTTAACGATCTTCGTTGGATTTCCATCTGCATTACGAGTAGTCACAAACCTTTCTGAGATTCCATCTTCCGGAATTTCCAAGAGATGAATTAAGAGCCGACCATAATCATCATAAGTATAAGAATGAACTTCCTCAAGTTCACCATCCATATCATGTTTTTTCTCCAGCACTAATAAATTCTTCTCGTTGTACTCTTCCTCTTGTGTCAACACTTCTGGAGTAGAGTCTTGCTCGGAAACACTTCGCAACAAAGATCTAATGGGAGTTGAATATTTTCTGATCGCTTTCATCGGCAGATTTATTTTCTAGATTTAATTTTCTATTTAATGGGATAATTTTCGTATCCGTTTTCCTTGTTTTCACGGAGAGAATATATCCATCAATTGCCAGCATCGAAACTAGCACCACCCACTTCACATACTCTACTTGAATCACATAAAAAATACTAATAGTTAGACTAACGGTCACCATAGCGATGGCCAAGATTTTTGTCTTTACACGCATGCCCTTGCCTCTTTTCCAATCCATGATTTGCGGGCCGATATGCGGGTGCGACAACAACTTTCGCAAGAGTTTTGGTGATCCTTTCGCAAAACAAAACGACGCTAGGATAAAAAACACCAATCCGGGCATCAAGGGAAGAATAATTCCGATGATCCCCACCACTACGAAAATGATTCCGAAGGTGATCCAAATGGGTTTGGGGAGATGGATTTGTAGGCGCATAAATTAATCGACTGATCTATATAGCTATAAGAGATCTGTGTATTAATTGCAAAAATAGTGAAGTTTTGCTTCACCCTAGGAAACATCCTTCATATAGAAGTCTCTTTTGGTGGGTTTCTTAAAGCAAAAATTTAAAAAAACACATCAACCATTGATCACGTTTTTCTTCCATTAAAAAAGTCCCACTTCCTTTTTTATGCAAAAGCAGCATAATTCCACATTATTTAGTCGTTAATTTTTCTTAAATTTGAGTTTAAGTTCAAGTATAATAAAAATGAAAAACTAAGCTGAACAATATCCAATCATCCAATTTTATACTGATCATACGAATCATTGGTATAAATTTCATAAATAAAATCTCATGAAACACATTTTACTTTTCTGCATTGCACATTTATTATTCATTTCATCAAAAGCGCAATGGGTTCAAACTAAAGGGCCCGGAGGGGGAAATATCCGTGCACTCCATTTCAAAGGAAATGATTTCTTTGCGGGTACTAAAACTAACGGAGTTTATCTTTCCGGCACAAGCGGAAACTCATGGATTCAAAAAAATAATTTGCTAAACTATGAATCCGTGACAGCTATTACATCCTACGGTAATTATTTATTTGCAGGCACCGAAAATGATGGTGTATACCGTTCCATTGATAATGGTAATTCTTGGGTAAAAAAACAATGGTTTAACGAATAAAAAAGTCCTTTGCATGAATGTCATGGACTCCACTATTTATGTTGGCACTGATTACGGCGGTGTATTTGTATCCAACAACCATGGAAATTCATGGACTTGCATGACTTCAGGTCTGAATAACAACACCCGTATTCACGACTTAAAAGTACGTGGGGATACGATCGTCGCGGCGACAAATCTGGGGTCCATCTCTTATTTAGTAAAAAACTCTACTAACTGGATTCACTCTATCGGACCTATCTTCCCGGGTATATATTCATTTTCAATTTTAGGCGACTCAATTTTTGCAATAGACCAATTTAATGTCCACTTATCTACTGATTTTGGAATTTCTTGGACTGTGATCAATACCGGTCTTCCTACAAATATTTTCTTAAGTGATTTAGCAATTATTGGCAACAATATCTATTTAGGTACTCCATATAATTCTGTTTACACATCAAGCACCAGCAACATTTTCTGGACACAAATTAAAAACGGAATGACGAATTACTATGTAAATTCCCTGGACACGAGCAATTCTACTCTTTATGCCAGTACTTACGGAGGCATTTATAGATTAGACAGTGGAAATAACTGGACAGAAATAAATAATGGAATACAAAATTCACTTGTATATAAAATGGCATCAGAGGGCAATAATCTCTATGCAGCCACTAATGGAGGTGTATTTAGAAGTTCAGATTTTGGAAACACATGGGACGACATCAACAATGGTTTATACTGCCAAGCAACCCAAGCTGTAGCAATAGATGGAGCAAACATTGTAGCAGGAACTTCTGGAGAGGGAGTTTACTTCTCTAGTGATACCGGAGCTAGCTGGTCATTAGTTAATACCAACATGAACACTCCTTTTATAAACGATTTATTGATTGACAGCAATATTATTTATGCTGCTACTCAGAATTCCGGACTGTATAAAACAAGTTTCGGATCAAACTCGTGGATCAATATTGCAGCCCCTCAAGGACCCTACTTCTCATGGGACTATTCCTTAGCTCAACAAAGTAATATTTTATACGTAGGCGGAAAATACGGAGCAGCGCAATCAATAAATAATGGATTGAGTTGGCCAATGATTCTAAGTAATACTGCCCAGCTTACTGTGATGGACTTTGCATTTGATGGCAACACAATTTTTATTGCCACTAGAGAGGACGGCGTACATTTAACCAGCAATGGCGGCATTACTTGGACGGCAGTGAACAATAATCTCAACCTCAATGTCCGGGCATTAGCCATGCATAATTCTTATCTGTTTGCAGGAACCGAAAGCGGAGTTTACTACACAACGAATTCAGGAAACACATGGAATTTTGCCTTTGGAATGACTAATAATGATATTTTTTCACTTGAAATTATAGGAAATCAAATTTTCGCTGGTACAAATGGAGGAGGTGTTTTTAAGAATGGTAGTTTATTAACTGCCCTTGATGAAGCAGGAAAGACCGAACAACAATTTCAACTATTTCCCAATCCTGCGAATGAGGAAATAAATATTCAATTCCAAAACACCTCTGTTAATTTAAACAACATTTCAATTTCGAATTTAGTTGGTGAAAACATTATACAAAGAGAACTGTATCAGGAAAAACAGTTGAAAATAAACATCGAAAATCTTCAACCCGGAATTTATTTCATAAATTCTAGTGGAGAAAAAGGAAGTTCATCACAAAAATTCGTAAAATTATAATTGAGTGTTTTACATTTAAAATGTGATTTAACTTTCAACTTCAAGTATCTATCGCAAATCGTTTTGAATCGATATTGAAGGAAACGCATCCCTAATTGGTACGACACGAAGGAATGCGGTCTTCGGGTTAATTTGATTTTAAACTATTATGCTATGATTTTGATTATCGTTTGGCTGTTAATTGGGTTTATTAAACTCTACCACTTCACAAACTTCCCCGTAAGGACTTCCTTCTCCGTACTTAGTCTTACGATGTACACCATCAGCTTGAGATGAAAAAGAACTACTTTTCGAAAAATAGCCACCATCTGTTTCAGATGAAATTCGTTCCATTAATTGACCATTGATGTTATAAAACTCTAATGTTGCTTTTCTCCCTTGCAACTCTTCGGCATTCACAAAAACCGTTTGCCAAGTCTTATCGTAGTAGAGCTTTAAATCTTTGTTTTTAGGAAATAAGTCATTCAATCCAACAGCTGTAAGGGTATCACAAGGACTACCGTGTAATGTGTCCAGTTCATAATTTGGGTTATTGGGTAATCCAAAGTACGCTTTATGTCCACCAAGATAAAATGAAAATGGTTGGTAATCACAAGCAGCTCCCGCGCTATCTGGATAATTTATAACTGAAAGGTTAGAATTAGTGGTGTTCACAGTTCCATAGCAATACAAATAATCATAACAAGTATCTGGTCCTGCCCAAGTTATGCTTACATATATTTTTCCATCAGGGCCCAATTTCAATAAGCCAGAAATGTAAGGTGTTAGATAAGTCCCTAATGTATCCGCACTTGCCAAAAAATTGGGCGAATTCAAATCAAACTGAATAATATAACTCGTATCACCATTTAAGGTTTGTAAATTTTGTGACGTGTATAACTTGCTCTCATCAGGGGATACTTCAAAGCCAAAATAATCATCATGCGGGTTATTTATTCCAGAATAAAATATCGGATTTGAAAAATACCAGTGCATCTGTCAAAATCAAAACGATTTATTAATCCATTTGCTGAAACATTGTAAATATGATTACCATCAATATTATACTTTAATCTTTTAAATCCATCTAAAGTAGTCAAAGTGCCAATAAATTGTGTGGTATTCGCAAAAACGCCGTTTGGATTTATTAGATACGCTGTAATATCATTAGTAAGAATTGTTTTCCAACTTTGGGCTATCACCCACCAATCTCTCCCATTGCCATGCCTCACAGCTGTTATACCGTCACAAATTGTGTCATTTCGAATTTGTATATTTTTTTGTACAACTTTACCTAAGCCACCATTATATGATAAATCTACAATCGAATAAAACAAACCATGTTTTACATTTGTTACCCCTGCACAGAAAACATAAAAGCGATTAATATTACTTGGGTCTGGAACAATTACCATTTCTTGATACCAAAGTGTTCCAACAATGGAATCACCCCTTTTCCATTAACTGATGAGCTTTATTTACTACATATCCATAAGTATAATTGAAAGTCGGTAATCTCCATTGATAAACATACGGAGATCCACAATAAAATAATAAATCTCCGCTACTATCACATATACTTGCACAAGTGCCTCTTGATTGCAAAACACTAAAGGCCGGTTGTGGATTACTTGAATTTTTAAAATCAATGGCAGCGCTATCACCGAATGCCCAATAACGGTCGGTGAATTGAGCTGAAAGTGACGTTGTAAATAATATGAAAAATAGGAGGAGACGATGCATGTGATATTGGATGTGTATATAAAGGTAAGGAATTAATGTATAATGAAATTAATCCCGAAGGGGTTAAATGATTATAGAAAAAAGCGACATCCCAACACCCAAAACCCCGAAGGGGTGACATGATAAAGCCGCGATGTTGCGATCGGATTACCACCGAAAAATATATTTGAAAGATAAATTAATTTTGCTTCGATCTCGAAGCTTCGCGACAAATGATTGGCAATTTTTTGCAGCAAATAATGTCACCCCTTCAGGGTTTTGATTATTTATTTGTTTGTTTTTCAATAATCATTTCACCCCTTTCGGGGTTTATTCTTATTAGGGAAATACGAATGTCAGAATCTAACATCTAATCCCAATATCTCTAGGACAAATTTACACATCGAAAATAAATTGACGAAATTTCATTTGGCAAATTGACCCCAGAGGGGTCAAACCTCAATAGAAAAGAAATTGCATTTTTTTACCCTGACCCCAGCGGGGTCACACAACCACGCGAGAACAAACGCCGATGTTCAACGAAGCTGTTCAACCCCGCTGGGGTTGGGGCTAATTTAATATTATCGCTTCGCTAATAAGGTGGAACCCCGCTGGGGTTCACGGATTAAACCTTGTTTTTTTTTGCGATTATAATAAGTACATCTAAAATATATTGACGAAATTTCATGTAGCAATTGACCCCAGCGGGGTCAAACCTCAATAGAAAAGAAATTGCATTTTTTTTCCCTGACCCCAGCGGGGTCACACAACCACGCGAGAACAAACGCCGATGTTCAACGAAGCTGTTCAACCCCGCTGGGGTTGGGGCTAATTTAATATTATCGCTTCGCTAATAAGGTGGAACCCCGCTGGGGTTCTTCTGCAAATGATTTTTTCCTAGAAGTTCATGTCTTGTCAAAAGCAAAAAGCAAGTCGCGTTTCAGATATCTCGAAATTGATCTATTGTCTCATTAAAATACAATTCGAATTGAGACTTTAGAGTGAGTGTGAGTCCCGATAGCTATCGGGAGAGTGTGAGGAAAAACAGTGCGATGATTTCTTTTGATGCAGAATGCTGTCTGAGGCTCTCGAGGGCAGAGTTAACAGTGCGAGAAACAGTGTAAGAGCGGGGATTTATTTTGTGGCAGAATGCTGCCTGAGGCTCTCGAGGGCAGAGTTAACAGAGCGAGAAACAGTGTAAGAGCGGGGATTTATTTTGTGGCAGAATGCTGCCTGAGGCTCTCGAGGGCAGAGTTAACAGTGCGAGAAACAGTGTGAGAGTGAGGAAAAACAGAAAGAGCAACACCGCTCTCGCTCTGTTTCTCGCTCTGTTTTGTACCCGGGACGGGAGTCGAACCCGTACAGCTGTAAGGCCACAGGATTTTAAGTCCTGCGTGTCTACCAATTCCACCACCCGGGCAAAAGTTCCAATTTGCATTTATTGGAGGTGCAAAAGTAATCGATTTATCAATTACTCAATCAAAAAAATAGCCCCCAATTTAGGAGGCTTCTTTTGGAGCGAAAGACGAGATTCGAACTCGCGACCCCGACCTTGGCAAGGTCGTGCTCTACCAACTGAGCTACTTTCGCTTATAATTCCACTGTTTAACTACTTGAACGAAATTCAGTCAATAAGTTTCACAAGGGGATGCAAAAATAAGGTTTAATTCGGGTAGAAATCAAATGATCAGGCATTTAATTTCACTTTCTCTCTCGAAATCAGCTTTTTAATTTCACTTAGCTTCATTAATGCTTCTACTGGAGTGAGTGTATTGATGTCGGTTTTGAGGATTTCGTCTCTTATTTGCTCTAAAACGGGATCATCGAGCTGGAAGAAGCTCAATTGCAATTCGTCCTTTTGCTGTTCATGCGCCGCTACTTTTATTAATTCGCTGTGACTATGAGTCGATTCTAAGGTTTCGAGCATTTGTTGAGCTCTTTTCAATACTTGGACAGGCATGCCCGCCATTTTAGCCACGTGGATTCCAAAACTATGCTCACTTCCACCTGGCACTAGCTTTCTTAGAAAGAGAATTTGATTTCCACTTTCTTTAATGGATACACTATAATTTTTAATGCGTGGAAATTCTTCTGCCATCTCATTCAGTTCATGATAATGAGTAGCAAATAATGTTTTTGCTTTTGATTGCGGATGCTCGTGTAAGAATTCTGCAATGGCCCAAGCGATAGAAATTCCATCGTAGGTACTCGTTCCTCTTCCAATTTCATCCAACAACACCAAACTTCGATTCGAGATATTATGCAAGATGCTCGATGTTTCATTCATCTCTACCATAAAGGTAGATTCACCCTGCGATAAATTATCGGAAGCACCTACGCGTGTAAATATTTTATCGACGATTCCAATTTCTGCTTTTGCGGCAGGCACAAAACAACCGGATTGTGCCATCATCACTATCAAAGCAGTTTGACGTAATACTGCACTCTTTCCCGACATATTTGGTCCCGTGATCATGATGATTTGCTGTTTTTCATTGTCGAGAAAAACATCGTTGGGTATATAATTTTCGCCTAAAGGTAATTGCTGTTCTAAAACCGGATGTCGACCGCCTTCAATCTTTAAACTTAAAGATTCATTCATTATCGGCTTCACGAAACCATTTTTATTTGCCACCGTTGCGTAACTACATAAACAATCGAGGCGTGCTAATTCCGCAGCATTCTGTTGCAATGCGGGAATATAATCGAGGAGATACTCTAATAACTCTGCATACAATCTTTCTTCGATCGTTTGCATTTTTCCTTCAGCACCTAAGATTTTTTCCTCGTAAATTTTGAGCTCTTCAGTGATATAGCGTTCGGCGTTGGTGAGGGTTTGCTTGCGCGTCCATTCTGTTGGAACTTTACTTTTATGGGAATTACTTACTTCAATATAATATCCGAAAACATTATTGAAAGCAATTTTCAAATTCGTGATCCCTGTTTTTTCGCATTCTCTTTTTTGAATGCCCAGCAAATAATCCTTTCCTTCGAATGCCAATGTTTTCAATTCATCCAACTCGTTATGGTATCCGGTTTTAAAAGTTCCGCCTTTTGTGAGCACTGCAGGTGCATCTTCTGACAATGCTTTTTCCAGATGGACGATCAATTCATGACAAGGTTGGAGTCGATCGGAGATGGCTAAAAATCCTTTTTGCTTTGCATCCTTAAGTTGTGTCTTGATGGGTTCAATCAACGATAAAGAACGCTTCAACTGTAACGCTTCTCTAGGACCTAATTTACGTATCGCGATGCGGGAAGCAAGTCGTTCGAGATCACCAATGCTTTTTAATAAAGATTGAATTCCCTCTAACAATTCGGAATTCTTCGTTAACTCCTCTACGTTATCCAGTCGCTCATTAATCGCCACCAATTCCTTCAACGGAAGCAACAACCATCTGCGCATCATTCGACCGCCCATCGGCGACACCGTTTGATCTAGTACATTCAACAACGTACGTGCGTTCTCATGTGGAGAATTTACTAACTCCAAGTTCCGAATCGTGAATCGATCGAGCCATACGTAGCGATCTTCTTCCAATCTACTGAGCGCGGAAACGTGTACTAATGCTTCCTGACGTGTTTGTTGCAAATAATACAATGCAGCGCCAGCAGCAATAATTCCTTGCTGCATCTCTTCGACACCAAACCCTTTGAGTGTAGTGGTTTGAAAATGTTTCGACAATGTTTCTTTTGCGAACAAGGATTGAAATGCCCAATCATCTAACGTAAATGTATAAAAGCGATTTCCATATTTTTTTTCGAAAGATTCTTTTTCTTGTCGAGCGACGAGTACTTCACTGGGTTGAAAAGTTTGCATTAGCTTATCGATATAATCCAATCGACCTTCTGCTAAAAAGAACTCGCCTGTACTGGCATCAATAAAAGCCAAACCGATAGTACTATCTGATTTAGAACTATAATAAGCAGCTAAAAAATTATTCGATTTATGCTCTAAAATTTTATCACTAAAAGTTACGCCTGGAGATACCAATTCAGTAACACCACGCTTCACAATTTTCTTTGTAGTTTTTGGATCCTCTAATTGATCACAAATGGCAACACGCATTCCAGCGCGCACTAATTTGGGCAAATAAGTTTCCAATGAATGGTAAGGAAACCCTGCTAGTTCCATATCTGCAGCGGCACCATTACTTCTTTTTGTCAATACGATACCCAGCACTTTTGAAGCACGAATTGCATCCTGACCAAAGGTTTCGTAAAAATCGCCCACACGAAAAAGCAAGAGGGCATCCGGGTATTTCGCCTTGATCCCATTGTATTGTTGCATGAGGGGTGTATCTTCTTTCACTTCGATGTTTAACTTTGTGCTAAGATATCCATTCGCGTGCAAAAGCTAAAGAACGAAGAACTCGGCAGACCCGACCTCATTGCTTATCAACAGATAAAGAAATTACCAATTATCATGGTGCTCGACAACGTGCGCAGTGCCTTAAATGTAGGCTCTGTTTTTAGGAGTTCAGATGCGTTTAGAGTGGAGAAAATTATACTCTGCGGCATCACCGCCCAACCTCCTCACAAAGAGGTGCTCAAGACGGCTATTGGTGCGACAGAATCCGTGTCTTGGGAATATTTTGAAGACACCAAAGAAGCTGTGAGACAACTCAAAAGTGAAAACACAAAAGTATATGCCATCGAGCAAGCAAGTAACAGCATCGATTTAAGAGTATTTATACCTGGTGAACGCACTGCAGTCATTTTTGGGCATGAGATGGATGGGGTTGCTCAAGATGTAATTGACTTGTGTGATGGATGTATCGAAATTCATCAAGAGGGAACCAAACACAGTTTAAACGTATCCGTTTGTGCGGGAATTGTTTGCTGGGAGCTTCATAAAAAATTGACATCTTTGTAAATTGAAAAATTCGAAAGAGACCATCATTTTAGGCATTGATCCAGGTACGGTAGCGATGGGTTATGGAATCATAGCAGTTCGGGGCAATCAGATTCAACTTATATCGGCAGGCGTATTACATCTCCACAAAAAAGACGATCACTTTCTTAGACTTAAAGAAATTTTCGAGACTGTATCACAACTCATCGACACTCATCTCCCTGATGAATTTGCTATTGAAGAACCCTTCTTTGGAAAAAATGTTCAATCCATGTTAAAATTGGGAAGAGCACAGGGCATGGCAATAGCGGCAGCACTTTCTAGAAAACTTCCTGTATACGGATATTCTCCACGTCTTATCAAACAATCCATCACTGGAAAAGGAAGTTCATCCAAAGAACAAGTTTCCATCATGCTTCAACGACTTTTACAATTTGAAGAACAACCTAAACTTTTAGATGCGACAGATGCCTTGGGTGTTGCGCTTTGCCATCATTTTCAAACCGGAAAAAAGATGATCACCAATGATTCATCCATTAAAAATTCGAATCCTATCAAAAAAGGTAACCGAAATTATTCAGGATGGAATGCCTTTGTGAGTGACAATCCGGAAAGACTGAAATAATTGGTGAATTGGTGTCGCGAGGCTTCGCGATGGTAAGTTGGCAAATTGCTGCGCTATGAATTTTATTTAGAATCCGCGGCTAACGCTGCTTCTCGCTGCTTCGTTGCGTTTAAAATTAGCTTGAAATAGAAGGAAGATTTTTATTACAAAGCTGCTCTAATTTTTTCTGCTGTTATTTTTAATTGCTCATAAGACACTGTCATTTTGGGTTGTGAAAAATTGATATCCCCTACTCTATTCAACGGCACGAGATGAATATGCGCATGCGGCACTTCCAATCCTATAACGGCGATGCCTATCCGTTTACAAGGAACTGCTTTTTCTATACCAGGTGCTACTGACTGTGCGAACGCCCACAACTCTTTAAATTCAGTTGGAGGCATATCAAAAATATAATCCACTTCCTTTTTAGGCACTACAAGTACATGTCCTTCCACAAGCGGCATCACATCTAGAAATGCAAGGAAATTTTCATTCTCAGCAATTTTATTAGCAGGAATTTCACCTGCAATAATTTTAGAGAAGATAGAAGCCATAAATTCAGTTTAAGAAGCCAATGAAATATCCAACACCTCAAATTTCACAATGCCTCCAGGAGTACTGATATCAGCAACCTCGCCCACTTTTTTACCGAGCAAACCATGTCCGATTGGGGAAGAGACTGAAATCTTTCCCGACTTCAAATCCGCTTCTGTTTCTGCTACTAACACATAAGACATTTCTGCATTGTTCTTCAAATTCTTAATTTTCACTTTACACATCACAGAAACATGTGAAGTATCAATCTTCGTTTCATCAATGATACGCACACTAGCAACAAGTGCTTCCATTTTAGAAATTTTCAATTCCAAAAGACCTTGTGCATCTTTCGCAGCATCGTACTCTGCATTTTCAGACAAATCTCCCTTATCGCGAGCCTCAGCGATTTGTTTAGAAATATTGGGACGTTCTACAGATTTAAGATGATGTAACTCTTCTTGTAGCTTTTTTAAGCCTTCTTCAGTGAGGTAGGTAATGTTTGACATAACGAATTCTACTAATGTGAAATGTATAAATAACGCCGAAGACCTCTCCTTCAACAGGAGAGGTCTTCCGCAAATGTTGAATTAATGATTAGAGGTTAAAGCGAGCTCCGATCGTATGTGTACCGTCGAAGGTTTCTGTAGCGCGATAACCGTAATCGATACCAAACGATTTTCCAGATTTGCCCAGTGGAACTTGAACTGAAACACCAGCGCTAAATCCGATCAATGCTGCAATCTCTTCATCAAAGATAGCATTCTTATCTTTTTTATCGAAGGTGTAACCAGCGCGGAACATAAACAATTGGCGGAAACCATATTCAGCTCCAATTCCGATTTGGTCACGAATGAATGAATTTGAGGTAAAAGATGCAGCAGGCGTAATTCTATGATCTTGATTCAATTTGATATCGTAAGCGATTCCAATGGCAACTAATGCTGGCATTTCGAAACGCTCCGTACGTTGTTGTTGAAGTACATTAATATTAGCACCTGCATTATCATTTCTATAAGATAAGCCTTCACCATCGAACTTCATTGGAGTACCCACGTTACGCAGCGAAATACCAAACTTCAAATTATCCTTTTCTTCATTGAAGCCAGTAACATATTGAATTCCGGCATCAACAACTAGTCCTTGTGCTTTCACATCATTAATAGACTCCGAAATCATCTTCACACTCATTCCTCCAAAAATACTATTACTAAAAGACTTAGCATAGCTAAATCCAATAGTTAAGAATTGCGGAGAAAAGACACCTAATCCTCCATCAGGTTGTGCTTCAGTGGTACGCTCAATATCACCAAATTTCATTGAAGAAACGGATAGACCCATTGATCCAGATTCTCCTACTTTTTGAGCAATTCCGAAGGATGAAATTTTAATATCAGATCCTTTCAACCAATCGGTTTGAGCAAACACAACTTCAGTTCCTTTATTATGGCCCATTCCGGCGATGTTAACGCCGAAAGATTCAACGCCACGAACTAAAGCTAGATTACAACCTCCCCAACCTGAAGAACGAGCCCAAGGGTTGATGAGTAATTCATTCGCACCAGCTTGACCGGCACGATCTTCATTACCAGCGAAAACTGGTGCAGTATATAAACTTGCGACTGCAGTGAAGATAAATATATATTTTATAAGTTTTTTCATACGATGTCAGGTTTGTTTTTTTTACCAATGAATAATTAGAATGAATCAAGGTCAATAGGTCTCATTATACCAAACCATTTAACCACCTTTTCGCCGAGTGAACCTGCATTTACATGAATTATATAAACACCACTAGCAACCGTTATACCTGATGTATTTTTCATATCCCAATCCAGTGTAGTTGCTGTATTGAAATCTTGTCCTTCATCTACCGCCAATCCATCTGTAAGATCAGCCGGTACATCGCGTTTAAACTGTCGAACCAAGGTGCCATTCACCGTATAGATCGAAACGGTGCATTTACTAGGAAGATTAGTAATACGTACTCTTGTATCTAATTGATCAATTCTAGTTTTCTCGTAAGTTGAATAAGCGTAATACGGATTTGGAACTACACGAATAAAATCCAATGCACTCTTAGCAACTGATGTTACACCTGTACTTGCTACTTCAGACTGTTTCACATTGAACTCGTAGAGGGGATTACTGTTATTTACAGCTGTTGCTCCAACAGAATTAAATGTTGTATAGTTTTTAGTAACGCGTAAACGAACTTTTACGTCTGATTCAAGAAGTGAACGACCAGGATTTAGCAATGGTAAGCTTGTCCAAATACATGAAGCAAACACTGTTCTCTTTGTTGTAAAATTCACCGCAGGAGCTAAGAAAGCCTCAATTTGTCTGCCGTAATCATAGTTGCCTGTTGAAACACCAGGAGAAGGTAATGTAATTCTGTTAAATACATAGATATAATGCATACCGCCTAACGACAATTTACCATTCACATCGTTCCCAGCATTATAATTTGGATTAAAAATCATATCTCTTCCTTTTTCACTCGCTGAATCAAGAGAAGAGTTTTCTCCAAATGCAATATTTAATCTTTCTCCGGTTTCAACGTTGATAGCATAACCAGGGAACCAACCCATTCCGGTAGGTGAAATGAAATCTGCATCATTTATACTGTCGGTGCCAACAACTCCATCTCCTGGATTACCATTTTTATCCACTGAAGGAGAGATTCTCTTATCAAATTTCTTTGCACCTCCTGCAGCCGTGATAGGATCATCACTTGTTTCCAAGACTACGCAACGTGTCCATTTACTCTTATCGCTTGTAAATACGATATCAACACTTGCTAAATAATCCCACTTTGTTAAAGCTTCAATAGTTGCATTGTTCCACTTAGGTGCGCCTACATAAGACTTAGCAGCCAACTTATAGGGAGCCCAAGTGCTTCCTAATACTCCTTCATAAATTTGGTCAGGATCGCCTACTAAATCTCCTGCTGCAGCTCCGGACAAAATCCAATTTCGGGTAGTAGAAGTATCAGAATCTGCTACACCTCCTAACCAATCAGCATTTGGGTTTGTATAAGTTTTAGTAGCTTCTAAAAACCCATTATTATCAATAGCACTTCCAGGTTCTTTTCCTGTCACTTTAAAAATATTAAATGCCAATTTATGACTTTCTAGAAGTTGTTCATAGCGCTCACCAATTCCAAAGAAACTTTTCTCAATTAAAGTGCCACCTGGATTATTATTTATATTGTAAAACGAAGTATCAGCAACCCCTTCAAATTGAACTTGGAATCCACCTGTTTTTAATCGAAGAGGGTCATACGTTGATACATTGATAGGACCTTTCCCAGCCTGATAAACTGGATTTACAGCACGGTTATATAATGGATCAGCTAAAATTTCATTTACCGTTTCATCTTTTAAATCTAAAACAATTCCACCATTTCCACTACCTTCAATTCGTTTAATTTCAAAACCATCGCCAAACTTTACATTCGCTACGAACCCACCATTATTTACAACTTCTTTATGTGGAATAGCAGAATACACCTTCACATTTTTTCTTCCTTCCAAATAAGGTTCGGGTTGCGTATATGTAGCATCGGGATTCAATCCATCAAAATCACGGAAGGTATTACTAGCGTAAGAAATCACCAAGAAATAGTAAGGTTGATAATTAGCCAATGGCTTTAAGGTAAATAAATCATTAGTTACAATAAGATTATGAGTGATGCCTTTATTTACATCGTCACATTCTACATTGGGCACGTAAGCGTTCAGTGTACTATTAAAATAATAATTTACCAAATCGCGTGTATCATCTTCCAAATCAATTTGTGCGATTAATTTCGCTTTAGAAGGATCATCTACGTCCGAAACTGAAACATTTTTATCGCTCACTTGGTAAACTTTATACCCTTGAAACTTATAACTACGCTCATCAACGGTTAAGGTATCAAATGTAATTGTAGAATCATTGACTTGAACGGGTATCACACCAGGAATATTCTTATTAAATTGAGAATACTTTTCCACTTTATCAGTACGAGAATTCTCAATACTCAAAATAATTTGTCTATCCATTTCACGGAATGCAAGATTCGGAGCATCAGGACCATCTAATACTTGGAAACAGTTATTAAATAAATCTTGAGCCAATTTATCTGCACGACTAATTATACTGATTGAAGCCAAGGGACCACCCGAAGTTGCTCGTCCCCAAACTACACCTGTTGTAATGTAATTAACTGCACCAGGAAGCAAAGTAAACGTACCAGCAGATTGCAACCATCTCATATCATTGGGTTGGATACCGGCTGTTACCATTGTCCAAGGCGTTGAAAACTTAGGATCAGTTGTTCCAGGGAACATAAATTCACAAGGTGTAGAAGTTGCACCAGTTCCAACTCCACGGCCATTTCCTCCGTAAGTTATGATTTGGCCATCCAACCATGAACCACTTAAATATTCATAATAGTCATCAGTGGTAGCTGGATTTCCATTAGGAACGTTATTCGTATTTTCATAAAAAACAAAACGTGACATAGAAATTTGCTCTCCTGGCTCATCGATACGACCATCTTTATTATTGTCAATTCCATCATTAAGATCGGCAATTGGTCCTTGGAAGAAATCAATACCTACAGCAGGTGGATTTAGTCCATAACCACCAGCGCCACCATCATCTGGGTCACCATTATAGCAGTATCCCAAACCTAAACTCACATCACAACCTACATAGTCATCCGTTGCATCTCCTAAATCTGGATCACACCAAACTCCAAAATAAGTAGAATCTAAAGTATTATTAGAACGATTTATGATTTGATACTTATAAAAAGTCATGAAGTTAATATCATTTGAAGTTCTAAAAGCAAAAGCTTGCGCTCTCACTTCAAGACCAATAGAATTACTTTGAGATTCAGTTTTAACGTTACCAACATCATTGAATACCCACCAAATACTTTCATCACCGAATAAATAATCGTTACATACTGCTTCGTTAGTAACCGGATCTACAGGATACTCACCGTCTAATTTAAAGTATGGATAATCACCGTCTTCATGGTTGTATGTTCCGTCATTATTTGCATCAAAATACGGAGCTAGAAAAGGCAACTCACCGTTCGCCACATTTCCATTTCCTGGCCATGATTCGATATCTGGCGTCGAATTTCCATTTGCAATAAAATCTTCAACATCTTCACGTTTTATCACCCAAAACTTATCGAATTCTGCACATCGCGCATCAGAGATACCTACTGCACCAGTATTTGCATCTTTAGAAATTGGACCACCCCAAAAATCATTTGCACCAGCTTGGCGATACGTTTGAGCCGCCACCAATAATTGATCAAATTGATCATATCCTCCTATCCAAAGTGCGCCAGAAAAAATCGAATTCTTATTCGATCCAATCGGAACTTCATAATAGGGGGTTTGACCAATCGGATCCCACCACAAATCACCACCTACCAATACACGTGCTCTTACTTGATTTACATCTAAATCAAGTTGGGCTGTGGTATTTGGGCAAGTGGCTGCAACTTTGGCTACACTAATATTTGACGTAGCCGCTAATCTATTCGCACCGACATTCATCTTTCCGAAAGAAGGTACACACCCAATCAACCCTAATATAAGGCTGAATGAGATTTTATATTTAAGCATTTTCATATCGTTAATTCAGGTTTTAGATATTTAATTAAAAATCGAAACGAATTCCTATACGAGTACGACGAGGTAAACTGTAGTTATCAGGATTCTGTAGTCGGATATTGTATTGATCAACAAACGCCTGAGCATCGGCTTGTTGGTTAGTGAGTTGTTGGCCATCAGGAGAATTGATAAAACCATCATCTTCAGCATTACCGGTTGCACGATAAACGCCCGTTACATTTTGCGTATTGAGTACATTCTGTACTAATAAATATACATTTAATGAGGCTGTCTTTTTATCATTAATTTTTACATTGATATCCTTTTCTATACGAGCATCAATACGGAATTGCCATGGTGTACGCCCTCCATTGATTGCTCCTTCAACACCTCTTTGACCATTGTCTTGCCATCCAATTGCAGCCGCTTCACGAGTAGCTCTTAATTGACGAGTATATGGGGTTCCTGAATTTGTTCTGAAAACCAAATTAGCTCCAGTGTTTTGCAAAATAGGCTTACCCCATAACATAGGGCCATTGTAAGCACTTCCGTTTCCATAACGATAATCCAGTGAAACTGTAAAAGCATGACGGGTATCAAAATCCAAGGGCACAATGAATCGAACATTAGGTTGATCTGTGTCGGTTAATTCAAGATTCGTAGTTGCTCCAGAACCAGTTCCATCGGCAAATTGTAAAGTATAGTTAGCTAGCATTCTCACGTTTCCTGTTCTGCGCAAATCATAAATCAACGACATTCCTTTTACAGTACCAAAATCGATGTTCCCGTAAGAAGTATAAGTATTAGGATATGCGAAATTTGTCTTTGTTGCTTGAATCATGTTTTTCAATTCACGATAAAAGGCTGAGATTGTAAATGCTGAACTCTTGCTTACTACTTGTTTAAATCCTACTTCATAATCAGTAGTACGCTCAGGAAGCAAACCTGCGTTGTTTACTAATCCGTCAGGATTACGACTTAAGGTTTGATACTCCATCGGGTCATTTCTTAAATTCGAAGCCGGACGCTGTGTTAATACATCGTAATGTGCAAAGAATTGCGCTTGGTCAGTAATAGAGAAGCTGAAAGCTACACGAGGCATAATTACAATTTGAGGATCGTAATCTTGAAATACTGCATCCACATTCCAAGTTTCATCTCCAACATTTCCAGCATCTGGTTTCTTAGCTGGCAAAATCAAACCAGAACTTGATTGTTGAGCGATCAAATCAGGGCTAGAAACAATTTGTCCATTTGCATCATACCAAACTGCACCATCTCTATAACCAATTACAGAAGTTAAGTCGGTGACATCAGCAACATAAGGAACAAAATCACTTCCTATATTTCCGGGTTTATTTGGAATTGCAACTGGATAATTTCCTACGTTATAAGCATCCAATAATAGAAACTGATCTTTAAGTTGTTTTTGATTAGCATCAAAACGATCTATACGAAGACCAATATTAAAATTCAAATTATCAATAGCAAAGTTATCCTGAATATATGCAGACATATAAGTAGGGCGGAATGCATCAATTTCACGTGTAAACACTCCGTTTTTCTTTTTAGTAAAGAAATCTTTGAACGTTGGTTTACCTGTAAATTTTTCACCAGTATAATCAAAACCATAGAATGAAGTCAATACATTTTGTAATATTAATTCATCCGGTGAAAACATAGCTATATCTAATTGATCGGGTGTTAATGCATCAAAGTCTACGTATTGATTATTGGCATATCCTAAAGCAGCGCGAACATTTTCATAAAAAGTCTGAGAAATATTACCTTGAGCATCCACATCAGGGGCATAACCTGTCCCATAATCATTGGTTATTGTAGCGTCTGTTAAGTTAGTATCCGAACTTAATAAATTACTTTTATCTGCATCTATCAATTTAGAATTAACACCTAGGCGACCAGTTGTCCATAAGCCACGTGGAGCCATGGTATAACCACGATCGACACGTTGTTCAAATTCAAAACCAACTTGAATAGCATGCTTCTTAATATCTGCATTTCCGCTTAATACAAAACGGTATTGGTCATTATCAAAATTTTGATAAACATTTCTATGATTACCGATGGCCTCCCAGATTGACATTACACTTCCAACGGGGTCACCATTTCGAATACCACCAGGTCCTCTAATAGAATTAATATTACTAAAACCTAAACCAGGGTTAGCTTGAATAAAATCATAAGCTATCGTATTATAAGCCTCGGTTAATGGATTAGCACCTCCAGGAGCATAAGTAAAATTATAATCATAACCAGGTTCAAAGTAGGTAAAGTTAGGATCTTCTCCAGATGCTGGATCTGGATTGGCTGCTCTTCCAACAAATCTTTTCGATCTATTAGATTCAAATTTACCAAACCAACCGTAATTCCAGAAATTATCTTTGTGATCAGGATCCTGATTTACTTGTTTGTTTTTATTGTATTCAGCTTGGAATGTAAAATAAACATTTTTGAATGCTGATGAATTTTCTCCTTGCTCTGATTTATAAGTCGAAGCGATTCGTTGAGTAATACGAGCAAAAACTCGATAATCTGTATCTTTAATGTTCGGATTCTCTTCGAAATTATAAACAGCTCTGTTGATAGCAAAACTGGTTCGGTCGTTGACGTTAAAAGATCCACCTAAGGTAATATTCGTATTATCTACCGGTTGGAAATCAAGTTTGGCAGTAAAACGATACCCCAATTGATCTACGTTATTTTTTGTCTTAACTTTTTCAAAGTCTTCCTTTCTAAAAAATTCAGCAGCATTAAGAGAACCAGCGCTAACAGCTCCACTAGGTTGCGTAAAAAGCTGAGGGATTATCGGATTATTCTTATAAGCATTATAAACATCATCCTTTAGTTGATACATTCCTTTTGCAGATGGATCAGGATCTTTATCAAGCTGAATCTCTCCACTTACAAAGAAGCCAAGCATTGCTCTTGAACTTCCATCTTCCATTTTTTTGGTAAGAATGGGACCCGATAAATTCGCTGAAACCAAGTTGTATCCATAATCATCTAACAATTCTGAAGTTACTACTTCAATACCTCCAGAAAATGACTTGGAAGGGCCTCGTGTAGTAATACTAATAATACCACCCGTTGCATCTCCGTATTGAGCTGGAGTACCTCCAACGATAGTGGTTACTTGCTCAACACCGGCTTGTGGTAATCGGTTCGAACCACGAATTCGGATTCCATCCACATAATAGTCAGTTCCATCTGTACGAGAACCTCTTACGTTAACATCATCCCCATCGTCCTTTTGGAAAACTCCAGCCGCTTGAGAAGCTACTGAACGTACGTCACGGGTAGGTGCTGCTTCAATTTCCTCTCTCGTGGATGTTGCGCCCACAGAAGTATTACCTCTGTCAATTAATGGAACTTTATACGCAATAATTTCAACCTCTTTTGTTTCAACCACCTTTTTTCCAACAGATAAATCTTGGAAAGTGATTTTGTCATTGGAAACTAATACGCCTGTAATTACTAAGTCGGTGTAACCAACATAAGTAACTTTTAACGTATAAGCTCCGGGTTGTAAAGGCTTGATGGTATACTCTCCATCAAAATCCGATTGGGCACCTCCAACTTGAGTACCGTTTATTTCTGCTACTACCGATGCAAATGGCAATGGTTCTTTTGTAGCCTTGTCTAGAATTTTACCTCGAATTGCACCTGTTTGAGCTATTGAGCAGGTAGTTGCAACAAGAAGAAATACTAGGGTTAAGTAGACATTCCTTATCATAGAGTTAGGTTTATTATCAATTACTGGTTAATGTTAGGTTAATTTTTGGCAGGGGCTAAAAATAGAAACAATTAAATAGAATTTCAAAAAGCTATTGTCATGATTTTATAGTTTTCAACATTTTTGTCATCGAAAATGCTGATGTTTCAATAACTCATTGATAACCACTGCACGCTTCCAATCAAATTCTCCACTTTTGATCTCGTAAGAAAGTTCCTGTGCAAAGTGATTCGTTTCTTTTTCGTTGATTTCATCAAGAATTTGTACTTGAGAAACCACTATTTCATCAGAATTAAGGCTTGTTTTTCTTTTGTATCCGCCTTCAGGAATATTAGTCCTTTCCAATCCAATCCGAGGCGAAATCGCTGAGTAGGATGGCTTTTCCTGATGTTTTATCTTAACACGTTCTCTAACTGTAGGCTCCACGGGTTCAGACTGATCTTCAAAAGGTTTAGTCCAAGATTCGGGAAATACTCCACCGCCCTTCTCCTGCTTCCCCTCGCACTCAGTAGTTTAGAAAACAACCAAATGAGTCCGATAACAATATATACGAGTACTTTAAATTCCATAGGTCCAAATTAAACACTTTTCAACAGAACAAGTGTCATGCTGGCATCAAACCGATCTGTTTTTTACATTTGCATTGCGAAACGTATATTATTGACAAAATAAAATAATTGTGGAATCTATTAAGACAGATTCATATTTTGCATTCATCCTAAATAGAAGACCTGCTCGCGAAAAACGCGGGCTTTCTTTTCTTTATTAATTATAGTAACATGAGATTAAAATCACTTGAAATTAAAGGCTTCAAAAGCTTTGGCGATAAAGTTATCATTCACTTTGATGAAGGAGTTACTTCTATAGTAGGTCCGAATGGGTCTGGGAAGTCGAACGTAGTAGATTCAATTCGTTGGGTATTGGGCGAGCAGAAAACCCGTTTGCTTCGTAGTGAAAAAATGGAAAACATTATTTTCAACGGAACCAAAAACAGAAAACCGGCTAATCTTGCTGAGGTAAGTATGTCCTTTGATAATAATAAGGAATTCTTCCTACGGAATACACAACTATTACGATCACACGTCGTCTTTATCGTTCAGGAGAATCCGAATATTTATTGAATGGAGTTACTTGCCGTTTAAAAGACATAAATGACTTATTTTAGATACGGGTATTGGTCCTGACTCTTATGCCATAATCGAATTAAACATGGTGGACGATATTTTAAAGGATCGCAACAACACCATCAAAACATTATTGGAAGAAGCAGCAGGAATATCGAAATACAAAATCAGAAAGCGTCAAACTTTTCAAAAACTAGAAGAGACCGATGCCGATTTAAATCGGGTGAATGATTTGCTTTTTGAAATCGAAAAAAGTTTAAAACAGCTAGAAAGTCAAGCGAAAAAAACGGATCGCTATTATCGATTGCGCGAAGAATATCGAACATTAAGTACTCAGCTTGCATTATACAGTATTCGCCACCATAGCAAAGCGATGATTGATTTGCAAGAGCGTGAAAAAAATCAACACCAATCTAAAACTGAGCTCAACGAAAACTTAGAAAAGCTTGAATTAAAAATTCAAGAGATGAAAGTGCAATCGTTGGAAAAAGAGAAGCAATATCAAGCTGTTCAAAAGCACTGAATGAAAAACTTCTCGAAATCACACGCTTCGAAAACGAAGAAAAATCCAGAAGTCAGAAATTAAATTTTTTAATTGAAAAGCAAAAACAACTCCAAGATCAAAACGAGCAAGACGACAAATCGTTAATTGAATTACAAGTTCAACTGGAAGAGTTGCAAAGTGAAAAGTCACGTGAAGAAGAACACTTCAAACAATTAGAAGAAAGTGTTTCCAGACAGCGTGAAGAATCCGAACAAAGCAAAAAAAATTATGAAGCATCTCAAATAAACATACGAGAATTAAATCAACAGACGTATCAGTTACGAACGATGATTAATGAGTATGAAACGAAGCAAGCTGTTAATCACACACGATACAATTCAATTCTTGAAGAAGCAAAGCGTTCAACCGAACAACAAAAGAATTAATTTCGAAACTTGAATCCTTGGAAAATGAAATCCAACAACTACTTCCGTCAAAGGAAGAATCGGATGCTCAACTTCGAAAACAAAAACAATTAAAAATTGAAAACGAAGAGAATTTAAAACTCTCAGAAGCACGCTTAAAAGAACTGAATCAAATTTTACAAGCTGAATCAAGAAAGTTAGATGCTCGCCACAATGAATACCAACTGACCAAGAATTTATTGGAGCAGATGGAAGGATATCCAGAATCTATTCGTTACCTCAAAAAAAGTCACGATCGATCTAAACAGGCGCCATTGTTGAGCGAAATTATTGTCTGTGAAGAAGGCTATAAAATTGCGGTGGAGAATTTCCTTGACCCCTACTTGAATCATTTCGTTGTGGACACGATGCAAGATGCATGGGATGCCTTACAAACCTTGAAGGAATCGGCAAAGGGAAGGGCACATTTTTTTGTATTAGAATCACTTCAAAAGTTCCAAAAAACTTCTCCACAAAAACTGGAAGGCTGTACACCTGCGCTCTCTACTATTGAAGGCAATGTGAAATACGATTCACTTTTTCAATTTTTACTTGGACATGTACAAATTCTTGATAAAGATCGATCGCTTCTCGACTACCCCATTGCAGACGATCAAACATCTGTAATAATATCGCAAAGCGGAAATTTCCTTCGTCAAAAATATACGATTGGTGGTGGATCTATAGGATTGTTTGATGGTAAACGTACCGGAAAATTCAGAAACCTTGAAAAGCTTGCTGAAGAATTAAAACAGCAAGAACTGATCATCGAACAATATCGTGACCAGGTGAAACATGCGGAGCAAGAGTTGGCAGACTTAAAGGTTCTCATTCAACAAACGCAGCAAGCAATTAGCACGCAGGAGAATGAATTTGTTCGATTAAATGGACAAGTAAACACCCTTCAAAGCAATCGCGATTTTGTCAATAATAATATTGCACAACTCAAGCGCAATAGCGATCGCTTAGAAGAAGATGCCAATACCATCAAAAGATTATTAGATGAGGAAGCGAATAATCCAGAATTCTCTCCAGTAATTTTAAAAGAGCGTCTGGAGAATTTTGTACAGCAACTCAATCTTCAACAAGAACAAACCATACAGTTGCAACATGAGTCGAATGAAAAGTCACAGTTGTTCAACCAGCAAAACATAGTTCTTCTTCAGCAGCAAAACAGAATTCAAAATATTATTCGTGATATTGGTTACAAAACCAACCAATCAGATACACTGCGAAAAAACAAAGAACAGTACGCACTTGATATAGAAAATGTAAAAACACAAACAGATTCTTTAATTGGAGGGCTCGAAAACAACAGTGAAGCTTTCCAACATATGTTAGCAGAAAAAGTAAGTTTCGAAGAAGCTTACAAAGAAACAGAAGTGGAATACAATGCCGCCAGAAATGAAATTGAAGTAGAAGAAAAACGATTGCATGACCTAAGAAGAACCAAAGATAATAACGACTCTCAGCTCCAATTGGTACATGATGAATTAAACGAGCTCAAACTTCAGATGAACTCTTTAAAGGAGCGTTTAACCATCGAATTTAACATCGATATTCAAGAGTTAGCTGAACAAGAGCCTGACCCTGAATTCAACGAAGAAGAAATGCGTCCACGTGCTGAACAATTACGCAAACGAGTAGGAGAATTTGGCCCTATCAATCCGATGGCACTTGAACAATACAAAGAAATCAAAGAACGATACGATTTTATTATTTCCGAAAAAACAGATTTGCAAAATGCGAAGGAAGCATTATTGAAAACCATCAATGAAATTGACGAAACAGCAAGAACTGTATTCATGGATGCTTTCACGCAAGTAAGAACTAATTTTATTCGAGTATTCCGTTCTCTATTTACGGATGACGATAATTGTGATTTAGTATTGGCGGATCCAAGTAATCCTTTAGAATGCGACATACAAATCATTGCACAACCGAAAGGTAAAAAACCATTGAGTATCCATCAACTTTCAGGAGGAGAAAAACGTTAACAGCTACCGCCCTACTCTTCGGAATTTATTTATTGAAACCGGCACCATTCTGTATCTTTGATGAGGTGGATGCGCCATTGGATGATAATAATATTGACAAGTTCAATAACATCATTAAAACATTTAGCGAAGAATCTCAATTCATTATTATTACTCACAATAAGAAAACGATGGCAGCTACCGATATTATGTATGGAATTACCATGGCAGAACCGGGAGTGACCACTGTTGTTCCGGTTGATATGCGCGAATACGCGGATTAAGTCGCGAGGCTTCGCGATAAGAATTAAGAATTAAGAATTAAGAATTAAGAATTAAGAATTAAGTCCCGATTGCTATCGCATAGGCGTCAGGCTAAATTAAAGGTTTAGCAACAATTTGCAGTTGGTTTTAACTGCTAACATCCAATTTGTAGAGACGCCATTAATGGCGTCTCTACTGGAATTCACCCCCCTTAATTGATCCCGCCTTCCATAAAATTGGATTTCATCTAATTTTATGGAAGGCGGGATCAACAGTACCAATCAATAATTTATTTTAGATGCATGACAAGGCAAATATTTATTAAAGAAAACTATAATTTTTAAGAGTGAAAAGGCTGTTAATTTTTCCTAAAAAATTACTTCTTAGCCTGACGCCTATGCGATAGCTATCGGGATAAGAATTAAAAAACCCAATGGCTTTCAACTAAAAGATATTGAGTTTTTTAATATTTCCTAGATTTAGGAAAGAAAAATCTATAACTAACTGTGAAATCGTGCGATGCCGAGCAATTAACCAAAACTTGATGTAGAAATCGCGAAATGCGATTACACATCAGGATAATTGCAGATAAAAACGATGTTTTTTTTCTGCAATTACTTATTCTCCGGACGTCTTCGCGGGAAAATTTTTCGCCACAAAGAAGTTTTTTTGTCAAATGAATCAACGTGTTTATAACGACGTTTATTTTTTTCCAACGTTTCTTCACTTCTTTCGATTGAATTTTTGCGTGACGCTTCCTTCCTATCTCTTCCGCTTTGCGTTGCTTTTTAATTTGTTCTTGCTTTGCCTTTTCCGCTTTCTTTTGTTTTTTCTTAGCACTTCCATCTTCTTGCGCCAAAGCAACAGTGAATGGAATCAACAATAAGAGAAAGAAGATCTTTAGCTTTTTCATATATAGTTAAACGCAAAAGTAAATAGAATCATGTGTTAAAAATACTGCTTCATTCATTTCATGGACGACTTATATGTTAAATTCCCAATTAATTTGATGTTTTACAACTTCGGGTTTGTTCCACTTAGTAAACAGTTAGTCGCACAACCTAAGCGGTACAAAGTAAAAAAACCCTGTCTACAAGGACAGGGTTTTTCAAAGATATAGGAATAAAAAGTTCTTAGCGTGCTTGAGCACCTGGAACTCTAAATTTAACAGTGTCGGTTTTACCATTCATGGTATAACTTACCGCATACATATAAATTGGGTAATCCAAATTATATTCCATGGTAAAACTACCATCCTTCAGTGGAATCTCATTTTGAGTTAATTTTTGAGATGTTTCGATGGCTATAATTGTAATATCTGCCACAGCAGGAGCCTCTGTAAGTGATACACCATCTGCAGAACATGGATAAAACTTTAATGTAGACCCGTTCGTTACTACTTCAAAGTTTATTTGCTGTTCCTCACCGATAATATATCCTCCGCGTTTGCCCTTAGCAACTCCTTCGGTAGTTTGGGCGTTAAGTCCCATAGGAACCATAAAGATTAGACTTAAGAATAGGGTAAATAGGTGCTTTTTCATTTGTTTGGTTTCTTTTAGCAGTTCAAATATATAAATAAATCAACTAAAAATACAAATACTTATCTTAGCAGACCATGAAAAATTACGTGAAAGGTCATCTTTGTTGGGTTATCATTGCAGGTTCAATGATTTTGACTTCTGCTTGTAAGAAAAACAATGATCAGGTTCCCAATGTATTAGTTGATGAATACATCAACCTAAATTTACTAGAATACATTAACTTAAATGCTATAAACAATTGGGTTTATTATAATTACGCTGGAAACAAGGGAATTATAATCATTCGAATATCGCTTAGTGAGTTCAATGCTTATGAGTGAACTTGCACTTACGACCTTTCTGTAAGCTCTGCTTACGTTAAAGGGATTCCTAATGACATATTTTGCATAGATTCCACTTGTGACAGTAAATTCAGCTTAATTGATGGATCTGTTATTACGGGACCAGCGAGTGTTCCCTTATTAAAATACAAAACCCAGTTACTTTCCAATAACTTTCTTCATATTTACAACTAGTTTCTTTTGATTACACAGGAATCGCGTGAGTAAAATTCATGTAAAGTTGAGATTAGAAAATAAATCAAAAAATTCAATCTTAGCCATCGGGACATAAAGTTTTCGCTGACCACATACACCGCTAAATTTTCTCGCAAAGATTTCTATGGTTAATTCCAAATTTATCTGATTATTGTAATTATTTAATTCCCTCTCCCCTGGAGAGGGCAAGGGAGAGGCTTGAACAATATGCTTGCAATAACTTATTCGCAGACGAGTAATGCTTCTTTCTTCGCCAATTTCTCTACGCTAAATTTTCTCGCAAAGGCGCGAAGCCGCAAAGGCTGCGCAACGGCTCATCTTAAAAAATTCAACCCATAAAAAAAGGCCCTTCTTTCGAAAGGCCTTTTCTTTTTCTATAGCACTATTTTAGTATCTGTAAGAATCCGATTTATAGGGACCTGCAACAGTTACTCCAATATATTTGGCTTGTTCAGGAGTTAAATCTTCAATTTCAGCACCTACTTTTGATAAATGCAAACGAGCTACCTTCTCATCCAAATGCTTAGGAAGTACATACACTTCATTCTTGTAAGCACCTGTGTTTGTCCATAATTCTAATTGCGCTAAAGTTTGATTCGTGAAAGAATTCGACATCACGAAACTTGGGTGGCCCATTGCGCAACCTAAATTTACTAAGCGACCTTCGGCAAGGATGATGATATCCTTTCCATCGATGGTATACTTGTCTACTTGAGGTTTGATGGTTTCCTTAGTATGACCATAGTTCTTATTTAACCAAGCCATATCGATTTCATTATCGAAGTGACCGATATTACAAACTACTGCATTATGTTTCATGGCACGGAAATGCGCTTCAGAAATGATATTATAATTTCCTGTAGCAGTAACCACTATATCGGCTTCTTTCACGGCATTAATCATCTTCTTCACTTCATATCCTTCCATGGCTGCTTGTAATGCGCAGATAGGATCAATTTCAGTTACGATGGTACGAACTTTTGCATCTTTCAACGACTCCGCAGATCCTTTACCAACATCACCAAAACCAGCAACCACAGCAACCTTACCAGCTAACATTAAATCGGTAGCACGACGCAAAGCATCCACTAACGACTCACGGCAACCGTACTTATTATCGAACTTCGACTTTGTAACTGAATCGTTGATATTAATAGCTGGTAGAGCTAAAGTTCCATTCTTCATACGCTCATAAAGACGATGAACACCAGTAGTTGTCTCTTCAGAAATTCCCTTAATACCTGCAATCAACTCGGGGTAACGATCCAACACCATATTGGTTAAATCACCACCATCATCCAAAATCATATTTAAAGGCTGACGCTCTTCACCAAAAATAGTTTGTTCAATACACCAGTCAAATTCTACTTCGTTCATACCTTTCCAAGCATAAACTGGAATTCCTACCGCAGCAATAGCAGCAGCAGCATGATCTTGTGTTGAGAAAATATTACAAGAAGACCAAGTCACCTCAGCTCCTAATTCTACTAATGTTTCAATTAAAACAGCGGTTTGAATAGTCATGTGAAGGCAACCTGCAATACGTGCATTCTTCAAAGGCTTTTGTTTACCGTATTCTTCACGAAGAGCCATTAATCCTGGCATTTCGGCCTCGGCAAGTTTAATTTCTTTGCGGCCCCATTCAGCTAAAGACATATCTTTAACTTTGTACTTAACATACTGTGCTGTTTGCGTCTTCATAATTTGTTTGAAATTTTGTGCAAAGGTACAGTTATCCTCTTAAGAAACAATACCATTATTTATTAGATTATTAGATCGTATGCCATTATACTTCAACTCACTTCAGACAACGGGTGCTCGAATTTGGGTTTGGCATTTAGCTGAAACGGAAAACACACTTAAAAAGTTTATTTCTGATGAAGATTTTAATCTCATTTCCAATAATTATTCGCATCCGCAAAGAAGGCTTCAAAAGATAGCAACCAGCATTCTTTTGCAACATTTAGGTGATGGTCAAACAGTTAACATTCTATACGATCAGGAAGGAAAACCATTTCCGCAAGAGATCGATGGACATATTTCAATTTCCCACTCTAAAAATTATGTGGGTTTGCTTTATCATCCCCTCCTTTCCTCCGGTTTAGATCTGGAAGAAGTGGATGAACGGGTATTAAAAATTGGCCCTCGATTTATTAATGAACACGAGTATAATTGGATAGACAAGGATCTATTGATGCGGGATTCGGGTTTGATTTGGAGTGTAAAAGAATGTTTGTTTAAGAATATTGGCGGGGGTGGAATTTTATTTAAAGAACATTTAAACGTTGAACCACCTCTTTTAGATTCAAGTAATAAAGGAACCGGTAGGGCTATTTACGTTGGACCGATGGGTAAAAAAATGTTTAAATATCAATTTGAATATTTGGATGGAGTGCTAATGGTTCATACTATTGCAATTGAGTAATTGACAACCAATAAAAACGAATTATGATTTATCAGAAAATTGTTGAAGCCAAACATGAAGGTCGTCGATTATTAGCTGTTTTAATAGACCCTGACAAAGCACAAAGCAAGCACCTTGATAAATTGTGTTCCTATTGTAATGAATTAGAAATCGATTTTTATTTTGTTGGAGGGAGCTTAATTACAACAGGTGATTTAGCGCATACCATTCAATCCATCAAGAAAAGAAGTGAAATTCCGATTGTCATTTTTCCAGGTAATCATCAGCAAGTTGATGAGTATGCAGATGCTATTTTACTACTATCATTAATTTCCGGAAGAAATCCTGATCTATTAATTGGTCAACATGTGATGGCAGCACAACGATTAAAGGCTGCGGAAATTGAAATTATTCCGACAGGCTATTTGCTAATCGATGGCGGCAACATGACAGCTGTACAATATGTGAGTGGCACTGCTCCTATTCCAGTTGGGAAAACAGATATTGCAGCTTACACTGCTCTTGCAGGTGAACAGTTGGGATTAAAATTAATTTTTGCTGAAGCTGGTTCAGGTGCAAAAAATTCTGTACCCGTGGAGATGATCAAAGCTATCAAAAGAGAAATAAACATTCCACTTATTGTGGGAGGAGGTGTTCGTTCGGCAGAAAATGCAGAAGAATTATACGATGCTGGAGTTGATATAGTGGTAGTTGGAAATAGTTTAGAACAAAATCCAGCCCTAATTTTTGATATTGCTACCGCACGAAAAAAAGACACTTTAAAATCACGGTCAAAAAAAATGTTTGCGTAAAGAATTTACGCAAACATTTTTCATTTTGTAGACCTTGAAATACTATTCTATTTCCAACAAATATTTTTTCACAAATAAAATGGTAGAATAGAATTGGAAATCCGAATTGGTCTTTTTGCGGAATCCATGACCTTCATCTTTCGCTTCAAGATACCACACTGGGACATTATTTGCTTTTAGTGCAGCGGCCATTTGAGATGCTTCTGTTCGTGGGACGCGTGGATCATTTCCACCCTGAACGATAAACATCGGAATTTTTATTTTTCCAACGTTATTTAACGGAGAAATTTTCTCTAAAAATTCATACATCTTTGGATCTTGTTCATCCCCATATTCTACTCTACGTAAATCACGTCGATAACTTTCGGTGTTCTTTAAGAACGTAGTAAAACTGGATATTCCAACAATATCATTTGAACATTTAATCCGATCACTATAATGCACGGCACATGCCAATGCCATATAGCCGCCATAGCTTCCTCCCATGGTCATCACTCGGGAAGCATCCAAATCAGGTTGCAGCGCAATCCAATCCAAGAGAGCGCCTATATCCTTCACTGAATTTTCGCGAAGATAACCGTTGTCCATCTTCACAAAACTTTTACCATAACCAGTACTTCCTCTCACATTAGGGTAAATTATGGCGATTCCTAGTTCATTCAAATAATAATTATTTCTCCCTTGAAATCCAGGTGTAGATTGTCCTTCTGGCCCACCATGCATCACAATAATTACTGGACGTTTACCGGTGAATTTTGTAGCCGGCTTATAATGAAATCCGGAAATTTCAGTTCCATCAAAGCTCTTCCATTTAATCAATTTAGCATCGTTCAATTGAGAAGAAACCAATCCGCCCAATTCACTTTCTGTCCACCGTTCTGTTTTTCTGGAGACAATATTGAAAACATAAATATCGCTGGAAGATGCCGCGGTAGAATAATTATATGCAATGTCCTTGCCGTTCTCATGCCATTCAAATCCACCTACAGATCCTGATGGAATCTCTTTGATTGCTTCGTACTGATTAGTGAGTGTATTTAACATATACACTTTTGAGAGTCCGGCTTCATTCGTTGAGAAAATCATTTTCGTTCCGTCAGGAGATAAATCATAGTTTGAAATATTCCATGGAATCGATTTTGTGATGGGAGTGATTTTCTTAGTCGCCAAATCCATCTTCGCCAAATAATTAAACTCATTGTCGAGGTCGGTGCTTAGGTAGATGGATTTACCATCCTTACTAAATACAGCACCTCCAAAAACCAATGGATCTTTTGACTCTGGAGAAATTTTCGTTTTGGTTCCAGTAGCAATATCTACCAACCATAATTTACTTTCGTTCACAGAAACATACTCTCCCAAAATAAAACTTTTATCATCGGGTGACCAATCATTCACTCCCCAACCACCACCGGCCAGTTCAAGGACAAGTTTATCTTTTTGAGGTTGCAAGGGGTCCATCAAATAAACATCACGATCGGCGCCATTTCTACGAGTAGATCCATACAACAATTTATCTCCCTTAGTACTCCATCTCATCCCTCCATTTTGTGATCGGCCACCATCTGTCAGCAGTGTAATCTTACCATCGACCATATCATATCGATACAATTGACCGAACTCATTTCCTCCTGCGTCACGCGAAAAATAAAATAATTCCCGTCGTTCGGTTCAAAAGTTGCTCCACCAACAGGCTCATCAAAAAACGTAATCTGAGTACGAGCACCCATTGGCATTTTTAAATAATGCAATTGGTTCGTATTCCCAAATCTTGTACTCATGATCATCTCTCTTTTCTTAGGATGCCATTCTGAAAAGCCGGAAGATCGAACATTAGTATACACATTTAACTCCTTCACTAAACTCAATGGAATAGGTGACAAACCATCGACAATCAGATTATCGGTAGGTTGAAGAAATTGCGAATCGGATTTTTGTGCAGTAACAAGAAGGCTTAAAAACAAGATTCCGCTGGTAAACAATAATTTTTTCATGATTAATTAGATTATATGCGATATTAATAAAAATTAAAAAGCTATCGTTAAAAAATCGACTAATAATCAAAGTACAACGACCAACCCTAATAATAACAAACTAAATGGTAATGCTATCCTCTTTACGAATCTGATTTGCATTCTTGTTATACTTCATTTTAAACCTTCTGCTAAAATACGCGGGATCCTTAAATCCGATGCCATGCGCAATTTCCTGAACATTATCCTTCGTAGTACGAAGCAAGTAATGTGCACGCTCTAATCGTTGATTTTCGATATAATCTTGAAGATTGGTATTGGTCATTGTTTTGAAAAACTGACCCACATAATCCTTCGACACATAAGCAAGGGTAGAAATTTTTTGATTCGTTAAATCACCTCCTAGGTTCGCTTGGATGTATTGAATAATGTTCACGAGACGTTTATCAAGCAAAAAACTAATCTTTTCAAAATTACTTCGGTAAGCAGGATTACTCTCTAAAAATCTACAAATATGAACTACAATTTCTTCCGTAAAGTTTCTTTGCAAGCGTTCCTTTCCAAGTCGATTGTTTTCTTCTTCACTAATCAATGATTCCATTAAAAAATCTAATTTTTTAGAATAAGGAATTATAAAACAAGGAAGTTCAAGAATCGAAAAAAAAGGAATAGCTCCATAAATATGCACATCGAATCCAATGATTGAAAAAATATCCTTCGACTCATCGTATCCTTCCGAGAGCAATCTACTTTTTATATATTGTTCTCTGTGTTCAGGAGAAGTAAAACCTTCTTTTTCAAAGATAGGATATAATGCACTTTTTCCATGTCGAAAAAAAATGGGCGACCCAACAGGCATAAAATAAAAATCACCAGGATGAATTGGTCCAAAATCACGCTCTCCGAAGAAAGTTCCTGATTTTATTTGCACTAGTATATTTCTCGGTTCAATGGAAGCATTGAGTTCACTTGGCTTCATTACTTCACGCAATGCAGACCGATAATATTTCACTTGAAGTGATTCTATAATCCTGTTAAAAGATTCATCGGGAGTCATTAAGCTAAAGAATTGCTAAAACAAATTTAACTTTCATTTACGTGAAAAACAATCAATTATGCCAAAATGCAATTCTTAGAATAATACAATCACACAGTTCATTGATTTTCAAATACATTGATTTAATTTAGCCAAGGCATTATTCAAAAAAGACAAGTTGAAAATAACTACTTTTTTGTGAATTACCTTCTTCTTGGCTCAAGTTCATTCAACAATCATATTTTTACAGCACTTAAAAAAGACAAATTGCGGGATTGAAATCTAGTATACATGATTAAACTATTAGAAATCTTAGGATTTATTTCTGGTATACTGGGTGTTTGGTTAACCATGAAAAAAAACATTTGGTGCTTTCCAGTTGGATTAATCAACGTTATTATTTCTCTTTATCTTTTTTCATTGCAAGCTTTATATGCCGATAGTTTGCAACAGGCTGTTTATATACTTCTATTAATATATGGATGGATAAGATGGAATCATACATCGGATAAAAATCAATACATACCCATCACTTCCCTCAATAGAAAAAGCATATCAATCCTAGTAATTGTTGTTTCAGTTTCTACTATCCTACTGGCTACAATCTTAGCAAATTTTACAAATGCACAGCTCCCGTGGCTAGATAGTTTTGCAACTTCCTGTGCATTTATTGCACAATACTTAATTGCTAGAAAAAAGATTGAAACATGGATTCTATGGATGTTAGTAAATTTCATTTATATAGGCATTTACTTAAACAATGAACTCTATTTGTATGTTGTTTTGTTTACACTTTATGGAATTCTTAGTGTTCTCGGATGGAATTCTTGGAAGATGGAATTAAAAACTCAATATGCAAATGCATCTTAAAGAATCACCTTTTGTCATCGGTATTATCGGTCCAGAAAGTACTGGAAAGTCTACCTTAACCCAAGCGCTCGCCAAACACTATCAAGTTGATTTTGTTCCCGAAATGGCTCGAGAATATTTAAATCAATTGGGGAGGGATTATCAAATTGGAGATTTAAAAATAATAGCACTTCTTCAGCTTGAAGCAGAAAATAAACAGAGAAATCTTCAGCAAAAAATAGTTTTATGTGACACTACTTTACTCGTTGTAAAAATATGGAGTGAATACAAATATCAACATTGTGACGAGTGGATTTTAAAAGCGGAATTGGAAAATAAATATGATTTAATCCTCTTAATGGACATAGATTTACCTTGGGTAGCAGATCCGTTAAGAGAACATCCACTTGAACGACAAGAATTATTTTCTATTTATTACCGTTCGTTAATACAGAAAAACCAATCTTTCAAAGTCATCTTTGGCGATGAAAAGGAAAGAATTGAGCGTGCAATATGGGCTATTGATTCTATAAAATCATTAAATAGAAAATGAAGACACTTCCGTTTTGATGGAATAACCGCTTATTTTCATAGTTATCCGCTAGTTTTCGTTTAATTTTACTTTATAATTTACCTTTTTAAGAGGGAATTGACATAGGTTAACTAACTTCGCCATCGAAAAATAAATGACGAATTAATTAAAAATGAAAATCTGCAATACCATTCTTGATGCCATTGGAAATACCCCATTGGTTCGATTAAATAATGTTACTTCTGAAGTTTCGGCTACAATATTGGCAAAAGTAGAAACCTTTAATCCAGGCAATTCCATCAAAGATAGAATGGCGTTAAAAATGATTGAAGATGCGGAGGCCGCAGGTTTTTTAAAACCAGGAGGTACCATCATAGAAGGCACAAGCGGCAATACAGGAATGGGGTTGGCCATTGCAGGAATTATTAAAGGTTACAAATGCATTTTTGCAACCACAGATAAACAATCTAAAGAAAAAGTAGATGCATTAAAAGCTTTCGGTGCTGAGGTAATTGTTTGTCCGACTAATGTTGAGCCGGAAGATCCTCGCTCTTATTATTCAGTAGCAGCTCGATTAAAAAATGAAATCCCTAATTCTTTTCATACGAATCAATACGACAATCTTTCCAATCGTAAAGCGCATTACGAACAAACAGGTCCGGAAATTTGGGATCAAACCGACGGAAAAATTACACATCTTGTAGTAGGTGCTGGAACTGGTGGCACCATTACAGGAACAGCTATGTACCTAAAAGAAAAAAATCCAGCTATTAAAATTTGGGGAATTGATACGTATGGTTCAGCTTTAAAAAAATATCACGAGACTGGGAAAATTGACAATACTGAAATTTACCCATACGTAACCGAGGGGATTGGAGAAGATTTCATTCCACAGAACTACGACTTCAAACTCATCGATCATTTTGAAAAAGTAACAGACAAGGATGCGGCAATATACACGCGTGAAATCTGTCGTAAAGAAGGGATTTGGGTAGGTAACTCTGCAGGTTCTGCAATTGCTGGAATCATTCAGATGAAAGATCAATTAAAGAAAGACGACGTAGTCGTTGTGATTTTCCACGATCATGGTTCAAGATACATCGGAAAAATGTTCAATGATGATTGGATGCGCAAGATGGGTTATTTAGATAAAACAGGAATGACTGCGCAAGACTTAGTTTCTTCCAGAATAAATGCAGAGATGACCACTATCGACAAAAACGAAACGGTTGCCAATGCATTAAAGCTAATGATGGAAAACAACTACAGTCAGCTCCCTGTAACTTCAGACGGAAGAATTGTGGGGTCTATCTTTGAAAATAAAGTAATGAACTTGTTACTTCAACATCCTGAGAAAAAGGAGGTCCGTATCGAAGAAATCATGAGTGCAGCATTGCCATTTGTAGACATTACAACACCGGTTGAAACGATTTCGAAAATGGTTTGCGGCGACTACGAAGCCATCTTAGCGAAAGACTTCAAGCGCGATATTAATTATATCATCACGCGATCCGACATTGCTGAATTGATGGTGAAATAACTCCTTACTCCCTATCAAATTTTTTTCAAATTCTGTGTACAAACTTCTTTGAAAAAAGAATACGCCATACAATCCACCGATATGCTTGGCCATCTTATTCGGCTAAGAAAACCAGCGCATCGTATTGTTTCGCTTGTTCCATCACAGACGGAATTGCTTTTCGACCTCGGTTTAGAAGATCAAGTCATAGGAATAACAAAATTCTGTATTCACCCCTCGACTTGGTTGCAGTCGAAAAAAAATGTTGGCGGAACAAAGAATATTCATATTGATGCAATCCGAGAACTACAACCCGATTTAATAATCGCCAATAAAGAAGAGAATGTGGAAAAAGACATTCTTGAACTACAAAAATATTTTCCAGTTTGGATCAGTGATGTGAACACTTTGTCCGAAGCATTAATCATGATTCGTGAAATTGGAATACTATGTAATCGAGCCGAGACCGCCAAAAATTTAATAGCAGAAATTAAAAACCAATTTAGTTCAATCAACAATTCTTCACGTTTCACTGGAAAAAAAGCAGTTTATTATATATGGAAAAATCCTTGGCTCACAGCTGGTCACCATACTTTTATCGATGCAATGATTTCGGCTTGCGGACTACATAATGCATCTACTAACAATCGTTACCCTGAGATCAGTCCCAAAGAGCTAGCGAAACTCGACATAGATTATGTTTTTCTATCCTCTGAGCCTTACCCGTTTAGAGAAGACGAGAAAGAGCATTTATCAAGCTTTATTGACAGTAAAAAAATAATCTTTGTCGATGGGACCTACTTTAGTTGGTACGGCTCCCGACTCAAAAAAGCCCCTACTTACTTTAAATCACTCATTTACTCTTGAATATTATAAGAACCCACGCTTTCTTGTACTTTTGTGGCGTGCTCAAAAAGTCCACATCACCATACACCCTGCTTTTATATCTATGCTTTGTCATGGCTATAAATTCTGTGCATGCCCAAAAAGTAGGTTTAGTTTTTAGTGGAGGTGGTGTGCGAGGCATGGCACACTTAGGAGTAATTAAAGCGCTTGAAGAAGAAAAAATTCCGATTGACTATATCACGGGAACATCAGCTGGGGCGCTGATTGGAAGTTTATATGCTATCGGATTAACGCCAAAAGAAATTGAGCGAATGATGATCAGTTCTGATTTCATTAAATGGGCAGGTGGCGTTTATGACGAAGAAAACATTTTCTACTTTTTAAAAAATCCGAACGATCCTTCATGGGCATCCATCAAACTGATGATCGATTCAATTGTAAAAACTCAGCTTCCTAGCAACATTGTAAATCCTGCAGAAATAGATTTTAGCTTAATGGAAACTATGGCTGCACCAACAGCATTAGCCAAATACGATTTCGATAGTTTATTAATTCCATTTCGATGTGTTGCAGCTGATATTACAGCGAAAAACCAGTAACTTTTAAAAACGGGGATCTGGCTATGGCAGTACGTGCTAGCATGGCTTTCCCATTTTACTTCTCACCCATTTTGCAAGGAAAAAACATTTTATACGATGGTGGAATTTATAATAATTTTCCAACCGACATTATGTTGAATGAATTTCAACCAGACATTATTTTAGGAGTAAGTGTAGCAGGACTTCCCGAAATACCATCAGAGGGAAATTTTTTAAGTCAGTTAAAAACGATGATTGCACAACATACTGCGTATACTGTGCCTCGAGAACAAGACATCTTAATTGAACCTAAGCTGAGCGATATCGGCACTTTTGAATTCAACAGTGTTCGACTTGCCATTGACAGCGGATATATCGCAACCAAGAGAATGATTCCACAAATCAGAGCTTCCATTTCGCGAATTGCAGATACAGAACAATTAAAAGCGCGCAGAAAATTCTTTCAAAACAGCATGTTCCAAATCAGTATTGACAATATTTTTGTAGATGGAGTTAATAACGACCAAAGCACCTATATCCGCACTGTATTAAATCCAAAAAATGAATGTTTAAGTATTAATCAGCTTCGAAAAATTGGTTTCAATTAGTAACCGATGAAAACATCAGCTATCTGTTTCCTAAATTAGTTTACAATCCTGCAAGTGGCAACTACGATTTACATTTAGATGTTCGAAAAAAACAAAGGCATCAAATTAGACTTTGGCGGATTGGTTTCTTCCAAACCTATCAATACAGGTTTTGTGAGCGGGCAGAGAACTTTCTGGGGGCTACTAAGTGTAAGAATGTTAGGAAATGTTTATTTTGGCAAACTCTACAATTCCGCTCATTTTAATTTAACATTTTATGTTCCTTGAAATTTTCCTTTTTATATCGAACCTTCCGTTACCGTAAGTCAATATGATTTTTATAAAAGTAGCACAGCATTTTTTGGAGACGTCAAACCATCATTCCTTGTTCAGTACGAAAGAAACTACGGTTTAAATTTAGGATTACCAGTTAATAACAAAGGAAAAGTCGTGAGTGGGTTTAATCTCTATCGCAACAATGACAGATACTATATCACACGTCAATTTAGCGAGAACGATACTACCGATCAAACTTCTTTGGAAGGAGTTAGTGCGTATCTATTTTTTGAAAGAAACACCTTGAATAAAAAGTTTTATGCTGACGAGGGAACCTTCTTTGAGTTTCGCACTCGCTTCACTACTGCTGAAGAATATACACGTCCTGGAAACACTAAAATCCTCGCTGATACCATCAAAGAAAACCATCAATGGTTTCAATTGCTTATGAAGTACGAAAATTACTTTAAAACGGTGAAATGGTATACCGCAGGCATTTATGTTGAAATGAATTTTAGTGGAATGCCTTTCCTTTCCAACTACGTCAATACGAAATCACAAATGCCCGCATTTGCCCCTATTCCCGAAATGCAAACCTTGTTTTTAGAATCGTATCGTGCCAATAATTATATGGGATTAGGGCTAAAGAATATATTTAATATCACCAAAGATTTTGACTTACGATTAGAAGGATACGTGTTTCAACCTTTTCAAGAAATCTTGCAAAAAACGAATCATAAACCAACATATGGAGATGCATTTAATAAAAGGTACTTATGTGGCACCGTAAATGCAGTCTATCAAAGTCCGGTAGGACCGATAAGTCTTGCGGTAAATTATATTGAAGAAAAAGAGAAACCCGTTTCCATCATTTTCCACATCGGCTACTTCCTTTTTAACAGAAGATCGATACAGTAAAAAATTACGACTCCTTACTCTTTTCCTTGTTTCGGAAATAAATGACAATAGGAACTCCACTCAACGGAAAATTTTCACGCATTTTATTTTCAATATAGCGTTTATAAGAAGTTCCAATATACTGAGGCAAATTAGAAAAAAAAGCAAACGTAGGAGATATGCCGGGTAATTGTGTTATGTATTTTATGCTGATGCTCTTTCCTTTCACAGCGGGAGGAGGATAATGATCAACAAAAGGTAACATCACTTTGTTTAATTTCGAAGTTGAAATCTTTGAAGTTTTATTTTTATACACTTCAAGTGCAATTTCAAGTGCTTTGTGCAATCGTTGCTTTGTAGTGGCTGAAGTAAATACAATTGGAACATCGGTAAAAGGAGCAATGCGTGAACGGATGGCTTCTTCCACTTTCTTTGTTGTCAAGGTATCTTTCTCTACCAAATCCCACTTATTCACGAGTATTACCACTCCCTTTCTGTTTCTTTCACAGAGTGAAAAAATATTTAAATCTTGAGCCGTAATCCCTTGTGTTGCATCAATCATAAACAAACAAACATCGGCTTCTTCAATGGCGCGCACTGAACGCATCACAGAATAAAACTCAATATCCTCACGTACATTTTTCTTTCGACGAAGTCCGGCAGTATCGATCAATAAAAAGTCGAAACCAAAACTATTAAATCGTTTATAAATCGTGTCACGTGTAGTTCCGGAAATATCAGTTACTATACTTCGCTCTTCTCCTATCAGTGAATTTAATAATGATGACTTGCCTACATTCGGTTGACCGATGATAGCGATACGCGGAAGTTCAGGCTCCACCACATCTTCCTCATAAAAAAGCAGCCACCATTTCATCCAATAATTCTCCGGTTCCACCTCCACTCATTGCAGAAAGACCGAACGGCTCACCTAATCCTAAGGCATGAAACTCATGTACATCGTGTATCCTTGCAGAAGAATCAACTTTGTTCGCTACTAAAAATATTTTCTTCTTTGACTTGCGTAATAAATTTCCAACTTCCTTATCCATATCGGTAAGTCCAGTGGCAACATCAACAACGAACAAAATAATATTAGCTTCGTCAATCGCTAACTGCACTTGTTTACGAATTTCCTTTTCAAAAATATCTTCTGACCCGATGATGTAACCACCTGTATCAATCACGGAATAGGTACGACCGATCCACTCTGCCTTTCCATAGTGGCGATCACGCGTAACCCCTGAACTCTCATCCACAATTGCTTTACGCGACTCCGTCAAACGATTAAATAGCGTTGATTTTCCTACATTGGGGCGACCCACAATGGCAACAATATTAGCCATGGCTATACTTTATTTTAAAACTTTATTCGTACCCGAAACGCTTCAACATTTTATCGTTGTCGCGCCAATCATCCGCTACCTTCACGGTGAATTCGATGTATACTTTTTTATTGATAAATTCTTCAATCAATTTTCGAGAGTCACTACCTAATTTTTTCATAGCCGCACCTCCTTTCCCAAGTAAAATTCCTTTTTGAGATTCACGTGCGCAATAAATAATTACACGGATGCGATCAATGTCTGGAGTCTCTTTATACTCTTCCACGAATACTTCCACCGAGTATGGAATTTCTTTTGGAACTGTTGTAATATTCTTCCGCGAATAATTTCCGTCACAAAAAATCGCACATTTCGATCGCTGATGTCTTCGTCCTTATCAAAATAAGCTGGACCTTCTGGCAATGCGCTCACAATCTTTTCTTGGAGTAGGTCTACTTGAAATTTATGCAAAGCGGAAATCGGCAACACCATAGTTGGGTTCAACACTTTTTTCCAATGTTCAACCGCCGCCATCACTTCTTCCTGATTTCCGTTGTCAACTTTATTAATTATTACATACAAGGGAACTAACAATCCTTGCAGTTTAAATAAAAGATCTTCTGCAATCGTACGATCTTTTAATTCTGTCACATAAAGCACTAAATCGGCATCCGTCAACGTCTCTTCCACAGCATGAAGCATTCGTTCATGCAATTTATAAGCGGGCTTCATAATTCCTGGAGTATCCGAAAAAACAATCTGATAATCGTCACCATTCAAAATCGCTTTAATGCGGTGGCGAGTCGTTTGCGCTTTTGGTGTAACCACAGATAAGTCTTGTCCCATCAATGCGTTAAGAAGAGTACTCTTCCCTACATTGGGCTTTCCAATAATGTTTACGAAACCTGATTTATGCAACATGGGGGGCAAAGATAAGAAATTGGGGCGTTAGGAATAAATAATCGTTTGATTATGTTTATTTTAGCAAAACAAATAGATCTTAATATGAAAAGTACTTTCTTCTAAGCTTGATAATCACTTTAGTAGTGGTAAGTAATAAAGGTTATTGTCAAAATTCATGGTCTCAAACCTACCCGACTGCTTCTCTATTTGGAGCAGAATTAAATGATTTGTCAAGTTTGCCTGGAAATGGATTTATTGGCGTTGGTTCCATTGCTACTGACACCATTGGGAATCACGACATTTTACTTATTAGATGTGATCAAAGTGGGAACTTACTTTGGTCCAAACAATTTAATGGAGGCAGTAATGAAGTAGGTGAATCCATTGATCCTTTTCCGACAGGAGGTTTTGTCTTTGCTTCTTCAAAATCAAACACAGCTCAAACGTCTGTTGAAATATTAATTACACGAATTGATAGTATAGGAAATATTTTATGGACGCAAAATTTTACCACCAATGGAAATGATGTGGTAAAACAATTAGTTGTTTTAGGTGATGGAAAAATTATTGTTGCTGGTTCAACGATCTTTTGTCAAAATGCTTTCACTTGTGGATTTGCAATGTTATTAGACAGTAATGGTGTTGCATTATGGAGTCGTACTTTCGAAAAAGAATCAAGCAACTATTTTTTAGATGTAATCAACACATCCGATGGTGGATTTTTATTTTCAGGATCAACGTTCGATATTTTTACAGGTCAAAATGGATGGGCAGTTAAAACAGATTCTATGGGTATACTCACCTGGTCAAATGCATTTGATGCTCCTTCTCTAGACATCTTTTACAAAGCCACTGAAAATTCAAATTTACAGAATTATGCTTTTGTTGGTGAAACTACCGTAGATGCAGTATCTACATCAGATGCTTTGTTACTTGTATGTGATTATACTGGAGCCTTTATACTTGCGGGTTCTGCGGGTGGACCTGAGAATGACAGGGCTACGGAATACATACTGGTACATTCAGCAATTTTATTCTCACCGGACAAACGGAAATAGATACCTTGTTCCAAACCTATACGCAAGGACTTTCTTTAGAGGTGGATATTTCAACAGGTAATATTAATAATGCAGTTACATTAGGGAATCGGGTTTCAAACACCATCGTTTCCTCCTCAGCCGTAGATGCTCAAGGAATGATTTTACTCGGAGGATATGGAAATCAATTCAGCGGAAATAAAAATCAAATCTTTGCAATACAAAAAAACAGCATCCCGAATACGGTATGTTTTGAAACCAGTGTTTCGCAACTTACCTCCTTATTAAGCTATTCAGATAATTTCTTAGCAGACACAGCAAGCATTGTTTTTAGCACCATGAGTTTGGGATTGAATATTGTTTCTATTGCACAAGTTGACTCTTTTGTATGCGGAACAACCTCCTTAAATGAAAACTCGAATCATTCAACCATTTCATTGTATCCAAATCCATCAAGTGGAAAATTCCAACTCAGTGGATTGAACGGAAACAATGTTTTGATTAATGTGTATGACAATATGGGAAAGATTGTATATTCGAAAAGTAACATCACCTCCGATACAATCATTGACATAACGAATCAATCGACAGGAATTTATTTAATTCAAATTACTGGAATCAATTTCAATCAATCCATTCGGTATACGTTAATCAATGATTAAACTCTTATGACTCCGAGCATAGTTACAAAAAAACTTTTTGCTCTTTACGTCTCCGCGCCGGCAGGCAGGCCTTAGCTAGAAAATTTAGCGAAAAGAACTTTGCGTCTTTGCGCCTTTGCGAGAAAATTTAGCGAGAAGAACTCTGCGCCCTTCGCCTCGAGAAAATTAGCGTCAAATAGTTGCTGCGTAGCTCTCAGCAAGTTTTCTCGCAAAGGCGCAAAGGGCGCTAAGGCTGCGCTCAGCAAAGTTTTCTCGCAAAGGCGCAAAGGCGCAAAGGCTGCGCTACGAAAAATTTTCTTCACAAAGCCGATTGTTATTGAGACTCTAAGAAATGTAGAACAACGATTAAAAATAATTCACTAATCCAAAGTGGATTTTTGCGGCTTTGAATTCGATGGGACTATCCTGTTGACTACCGAGTGCATAATTGAATGAAAAAATTCCGAGTTTGGTATCGAAAGTTATACCTGCACCAAATCCATAAGGCGTATCGCTTACTATTGTTTCTCTCCCTTTATTCTCAAACCATGCTTGATTAAAGAAAAGCAAGAGATAAGAATTTGTTTCCAAGATAAATCGATATTCTATTTTACCAATTCCATAGGTGGAAGCCAACAGAGATGCTTCATCGAATCCGCGTAATGTTTTGAGTCCACCGAAGCGATACATCTCATTGCTAAAAATATTTTCACTTTCTAACCATGCGCCCAATCCACCTATATTAATCACGCTTCGACTAAATACGGGGATATAAAAGTCAAATTGCAATTCTGCTTTATATTGTGTGTTTTTAAGGTCGATGCTATCATAGACAACCTTATTAATATTTGCATTCCTTTTAATTTCCCTTAGTCCTGCTCCTCCATTTAAATCTATCGCAAACCCTTTTCTTGGATTCAATCGATAATCGAGTTGTTGAAACTGAAATCCCAATCCAAATGTATTCGTTCCTACATCTGCAAAAGCAGGCAAGGTTGTTACATTCTCATATCCTTTTGTAGAAATTAAACTACTGGTTTTTCTTCCGAGAAAAAACCGAAATGAATTATTTCCACTGATGAAATATCGAAATCCAATTTGTCGATTTAATTCCAGGAATATGGAATCTCTTTTAAATAAAGTCAGTTCACCTTCTACACCCACAGGCAATGAAAATAAAAATGGATAAGAAAATTTCACTTTTAAATCTTGGGATCTTGGCAATGGATTGCTCCAATTCAAATCGAACAACTCTGCTCTTCCAAAAGAATTTCTCGGGCACGGTCCTTTGTAAATTCAATTTCAAAGCTTCGTGCTCCCAGCAAAAATAGAATTTCTTTGAGTCGGGTTGAAACTTTTCCTAATATAGATTCATTAAAAACACTTCCAGGTTTTATTCCTAAATAATTATTCAAATAAGCCGGTGATACTTTCGCAGAACCTTTGATGAGCGCTGTATCCAACAACACCAAATTTCCTCTGTCAACCACCAAATTAGCAGTCAACTTTCCATCATTCACTTTCAAACTATCCAATCTCACTAACGCAAAGGGATATCCGTTATTTGTACTAAAGTTCAAAATATTTTTTGTTACTCGGGAATAAGCTTCCGGAGAAAATACTTTATCTGGATACAATCGGCCTCCGTTCGACAATAAATAATCATCCTCCTGTGCCGTTTTAATTTCAACCACTTTGTATAGGGGACCTAAAGTCCACCAAGCTACTTTTCCTTCAATTTTAGAGATGCTATCTAATCGCGCCTCTAAATATCCCGACTCATGAAACTGCGTTAAACTTTTTCGAAGCTGATTAATGATTACCAAAGAATCGATACCATTCTTGGATGATTTCACATACAATGAAAAAGCTTTTGTTAGCACATTTTTATGATTCGCCTCTATGGATCGAAAAGACAAAATTGCTTGTGCAGAACTCATCGAACACAACAAGACCATCCACGAGGATAGAATAAAACACATCATGAATATTCTTCGTTGATTAAAAAATGTATGGAATCTCTTCATTACTTCATTCCATTTAGATTCCAATCGATAGGCGATTTACCTATCGATATTAAGTATTCATTCGTTTTTGAAAAATGTTTACATCCTTTAAATCCGCCACGTGCCAATGGTGAAGGATGCGGCGCTTCTAACACCAAGTGTTTGGAACGATCAATTCTTTGACCTTTCTTTTGTGCATAATTTCCCCACAATAAAAAACTATTCCATAGAGCTCTTTCGAGATTTTTTGAATTACAGCATCCGTAAATTCCTCCCACCCTTTTCCTTGATGTGAACCCGCTTCATGAGCTCTTACGGTTAACGTCGCATTCAACAATAAAATTCCTTGATCGGCCCAGGACTCTAGGTTTCCATTTTCTGGAATCTCCACCGCAAGATCATCTTTAAGCTCCTTAAAAATATTTACTAGAGAGGGTGGTTTACGAATACCATCAGCTACAGAAAAACACAACCCATTTGCTGACCTTCACCATGATACGGATCTTGACCTATAATCACAACTTTGAGTTTCTTAAATGGAGTCTTATTAAAAGCAGTAAAAATCTTCTCTTCAGGAGGAAATATTTGCCGATTACTTTGAATTTCTTCTTCCAAAAACAACTTCAACTTAATGAAATAATCCTTATTAAACTCCTCATTAATAGCATGTTTCCAAGAATCCTCCTTCATAAATTCATCGAGCAACTCAGATTTTGATGGACGAAAGGGATTAGTCATGCTTCGAAATTAAATGCTTTAACGCAACACGCAGAAAAAAATGTTAAATCCATTAATATTCGAATTTTGAATAAAAAATAACAAATTAGGCTCAATTACGTTTTATTAACCGTTAAGGGGGTATAAGATTTTAAATAAATACCAATTATCGCATAAAAAATAGTTTATTTTTGCAAAACATCTGAAAATAAGAAAAGAAATGCGTCAAAAATTAGCCTTCCTCATCCTTGGTGTCCTCTTTATTGCAGTAGCATCATGCAAGACCAAAGAAAGATGTCCTGCATACGGCCAACATATTAAGGCGCAAGAGCAGCGTCCATCTTAGAATTGAACACACTTGTTTGAGGTTTTTTCGATCTCATTCTAATTATTCTTTTTCCTTTTCCAGCTATTTTTATTTGCATAGTGTGATTTAATTTTTTGATAATCTTTTTCCTTCCTCTCTGTTTTCTCTGCTCTCCGCTCTCCTTCCCTGCTCCCCACTCTCTGCACTCGCTCTCCCTTCCCCTTGTTTCCCTCTATCTCATTACCTACTTTTGCCCAACTAAACTCAATCAGTCAATAGCGACTACGTCATCATTTTCGTGTCGCTATTCATCATCCTCCATGAAAAAACAATACGTTTTTCCTTGGCTTTGAAAAAACACGAAGCATAAGATCAATAATACAAGTTTGAAAATACAGGATGGAATTTGAAATTGAAAAGCAAGAGATCGAAAGGTTGTTGAGTTTAAGCGACCACGACCAGCTGGAGGTTTTGTTAGAAAACTGGTCTCCGCAGGATCTTGCTATGCTCATTCAAGATCTTGAACCTGCTGATCAAGCCATGATTTTTTCGGCGGTTGATCGAGAGCAGGCTTATGAAACTTTTGAATTATTAGATTTAAATGATCAAGTAGTTTTAATTGGTGTATTGCGAAATCGTCAACTTCAGTTAATTCTGAATGATATGTCGGCAGATAATCGAACCGCTTTACTGGAACAATTAGAAACCGATCAGCTCAATAAACTTCTTACCCTCCTCACGCAAAAAGAAAGAAGAGTTGCTTTATCACTTTTAGGGTATCCAGAAGATTCCATCGGACGTTTGATGACGCCTGATTATGTTACTGTAAAAAGTAATTGGACCGTACGTGAAGCCTTGGATCATATTCGAAAAGTAGGAGAGAAAAGTGAGACCTTAGATGTGATCTACATTGTTGATGATACCGGATATCTTATTGATGATATTCGATTAGGTGAAATTCTATTAGCGGAAGACAATACTTTAATTCATGATATTTTAGATGGTTCTTTCTCTTCTTTACTTGTAACCGATGATGAAGAGGTTGCGGTAAGAGCTTTCTCGAATACCACTCGAGTAGCGATGCCGGTAACGGATGCAGGAGGATTGCTGTTAGGAATCATCACCGTCGATGACATCTTAGAACTTGCTAAAAAAGAAGATACAGAAGATATCCAAAAATTAGGAGCGGTAGAAGCACTTGAAGATCCATATATGGATGTGGGCATCATGGAAATGTTACGCAAACGAGCGCCTTGGTTGGTTGTACTTTTTGTTGGAGAACTTTTCACAGCATCCGCGATGGGATTCTTTGAACATGAAATTGCCAAAGCCGTTGTACTTGCATTATTTATTCCGTTAATTGTTTCCAGTGGCGGTAACAGCGGATCACAAGCATCTACGTTGATTATTCGTGCACTCGCCTTGGGTGAAATTAAAATTAGTGATTGGTGGAGAATTATGAAACGAGAATTGATCACCGGATTGATGCTCGGATTGATTTTAGGATTTCTTGGATTTGCACGCGTAGGAGCGTGGAATTTCTTTACCGACATGTACGGCGAACATTGGTTTGCTATTGGCTCAACCATTGGTTTCTCGCTTATGTTTGTAGTATTGTGGGGATCGGTGATGGGATCGATGATGCCATTGTTGTTAAAACATCTGGGTGCTGACCCTGCGACTTCGTCAGCGCCATTCATTGCAACATTAGTAGACGTTACAGGACTCCTCATTTATTTTAGTATCGCAGCCGTGTTACTCAAAGGTTCACTTCTCTAATTTTTGTAGATGCAATTCAATCATGAAAAAATCTATTCTTCTTATTGACACATTACATCCTCGGTTTATCAATACGATTCAGGAAGCAGGAATTTCCATTCGAGAAGGATATCATTTAAGCAAGGAAGAAGTTCTACAGGAAATTCATCATCATCAAGGAATCGCTATTCGAAGTCGATTTGCTATTGATGCAGATTTTATTGAAAAAGCTACAACCCTAAAGTGCATTGGTCGGGCCGGGCGGGAATGGAAAACATTGATTTAATCGCTGCACAAAATCAAACATCATTTGTGTAAATGCACCCGAAGGAAATCGCACTGCGGTGGGAGAACATGCATTAGGAATGTTGTTAATGCTTTTCAATAACCTCTTACGCGCCGACAAAGAAGTACGACAAGGATTTTGGAGAAGAGAAGAAAACAGAGGCGTTGAATTAGCAGGTAAAACTGTTGGCATTATCGGTTTTGGGCAGATGGGCAAATCGTTTGCAGAAAAATTGCGCGGCTTTGATGTGAAAATTTTAGCATTAGATCCTTACATCAAAATCGACAAAAATGAATTTCCATTTGTAGAACAATGTTCCGAAAAAGTTTTTTTTGAAACTTGTGATGTAGTGAGTTTGCATATTCCACTCACTGCAGAAACAAAGTACATGGTAAATGCCAATTGGATACAACGTTTCACAAAACCCATTTGGTTCATCAATACAGCAAGAGGAAAAAATGTAGATACCCAAGCATTGGTAGATGGACTTAAAAGTGGAAAAATAATTGGCGCAGCTTTAGATGTACTCGAATACGAAACCCTCAGCTTCGAACACATCGACAAAGAAAATTTACCATCGCCCTTCCAAGAACTTTGTGCGATGGATCAAGTAGTACTCTCTCCACATATTGCAGGATGGACACATGAGTCGAATGAAAAGATTGCGAGAATTTTGGCGGAGAAGATGATTAAGGTTTTGATTTGAGTGGGAAGTTTAACCGCAGCGTTAGCAACGTTATGCAACGAACGCAGCGAATAAACTCATAAAAAATAACTGACTTTAGTGTAATACTTTAGATAAATCTATGAGGGCATCAACAATTTGTTTTTTATTGTGTATAATAATGCTAAGTTCTTGTGTTTATTCACAAGGGCTTAGCAATTATTGGATAACTGGCTATGGTTTACAAACACAACCTCCAGCAGGTAATTCAAATTTAGATTTTAATCTAGGTAGTCCAAATATTTATTTTCAACAGCGAAACCTTAATTTTATGCGAACTTCAATTTCAATGTCAGATTTTGCTGGAAATTTAATTTTTTATAGTAATGGATTTGCCATTTGCAATTCAATCAGTGATACTATGATCAATGGTAAAGGTTTTGATTCGTCATATATTTTTACAGATTACTATTTTGGTCAACCAGCAGCTCAAACCATGTTAGTAATTCCACAACCGGGAAATGATAATCGTTTTTATAATATTTTTCATGTAACCATTGATACAACTTGGGACGATGGAGTTCTCGTTTTCGAAAATGCATTAAAACTAAGGCATACCATTATAGATATGACATTAGACAGTGGACGGGGAGCTGTTACTCAGCGTGAATTACCACTTATGTACGACACCCTTTCTGCTGGACATGTACAAGGAGTTAAACACGCCAATGGACGCGATTGGTGGGTACTAATCCCTCGTTATGCAAGAGGAGTTTTTTATTCATTTTTGGTAACTCCCGATTCTATAATGGGCCCCATAAACCAACAGCTTGGTCTAAATTTAATTGGTGCATCCATTCGCCACGTAATATTTAGTCCCGATGGAAATAAATATGCTTTGGTTGATCATCGCAATCATTTATTAATTTACGATTTTGATAGATGTACAGCAGCCAGAAGCTAAAAGCTAGCAGCTATTTCCCCGGTTCCAAAATCAACCTTCCACTTCGATTGGATTCGATTTCGGCACGATTCATTTTTTGCTTGCGCATTTTTCCGGAGTTGTACATATTGCTTTGATCATTGTAATAACGACTCATTACATTTCCGGATTGGCCTGTAGGTAAAATGCTTTTTGAACCTTCTACGTCAGCCAAGTCTAAAACAATGCGCATTGCAGGACCGTACTTCACTCGGTAAACACCATCGCGTTTAAATCAAATCCCATTTGATTGATGACTTCTTGTCCACCCGGAACCGGAAACGGACCGACGTTAAACATTAAGTTAAATGGTTTCTTCATGCCGATAGGATGCTTATGTTCTAACATATGTACTCGCCCCCACTCCCAGGAATCGGTGTTTTTGCCCAACTGCGCCACCAAATCCGCTACCGTTTTGTCGAAAGCTTTTTCAAAAATAATATTGCGAGATTCTTTAACGTCGATTGTATTTACATCGTTCCACCATACGGAAGAATCGTTCTGAACAAAAGAGGTAACGCTATTTTTCAACGCATGAGTCGACAAGAGCAGTTTGAAATTCTCTGCTCCCAACTCATCTTCCATCGCCATCTGCAAAACATAATACAACAACTTATAATAAATTGTGGGTGCTTGATTACGAAGTTGATGTTCACCATCCCACATCAAAAGAATTTTTGTTGCATTGGTATGGGCTGCACTTTTTTGTTTAACTTCTGAACGAATAGAATTCAAAATGTTTGAAGCAATTTTAGGTGTTGCTAAAGAACGAGCATCTAAGCTGATTCGATGTAAATCTTCAATGGAAAAAATATTCTTTTCCTCGAACAATTTATTGATTCGAACCGCTCTATCATCGGGTGTATAATAACCTGGATAAAATCCTTGTCCCGGTGTGGAATCAGGTTGATTATTCGCGCTGTAAACAAATCCGGACGGTGGATTTACAGATTGTGGGTTGCTACCAAAATCAAGATATCCGGTAGGATCTAAGTTGTATTTCGAACCATCTAAAAGTAAAACCGGATTCACTCCATGCGCTCGTTTCATCAATCGGCCTGCAGCCCACCATGCGATATTTCCTTCTTTATCGCCATACATCACATTCAATCCTGGAGAAATCAATTGAGAAACGCCATGTTGAAATTCATCCATACTTTTAGCATGATTCATTTCGTAGGTAACTTGCATGAGATTATTCGCAAATTTTAAATGAGTCCACCACATGGAAACAGCATTCTCCGTAACCTGTTTCCACTCTGGCATTACCCGATGTACTAATGGTCCGTGACGGCTACTCATTACCGTGAGTGGAACATCACCTTCTCCTTTCACTTGAATATATTTTTTGACTGATTTAAGAACCTGCCATTTTCCATCCGACCAATACTTCGTGGAGTCTCCAGGCTTTAATCGTTCCGAATAAAAATCAAGATCATCATTTTCAAACATTGTTAAACCCCAAGCCATTTCTCGAGTATGTCCGATAGCTGCGAAAGGAAAACCCGCTAAGAAATTTCCATAAAAACTAAATCCAGGATACTCCAAATGTGCTTCATACCAAACGGAAGGTTGAGAAAATCCGATATGTGTATCATTTCCAAACAACACCTTCCCGGACTGAGATTTGGCAGGAGAAATCACCCATCCATTACTTCCCGTAAAAGGGGAGATGGGAATTTTATCAAGAACAGTATTTACAGTATTTAATGCACTCAACTTATTATTACGAATTGAATCAACGGGCAATTTCGTAGAATCGGAAAGTGCAAAATAATTTGGAATCGTTAATGTACTATCTAAATGTGAAGTAATAATATCTTTGAAATAAGCAGACCCTAATTTTTGTTGAACAAATGACATGAGCGGATCTGTACGAAAGGCCATTGCAAAATTAAATGCCATGTATTCAGTAGAGAGATACATATCAGAAACTGAAAAATCCTTTTGACTATGCCCAGCATAACGAACTCCACGGGAGTACTTCCTGTATTTATAAAATGATTGATTCCTTTAAGATAAGCTTTTGCAGCTTTTTGATACGGCAAGGAATCTTCTGACATAAACTTGCTCGCGGCTGCATTGGCATGCTCTTGAAACCCCAATGTTTTGAAAAACGCATCCACCTTAATAAAATCCACCCCAAAAATTTCTGAAAGTTGTCCAGACGCAACACGCTTCGTCATTTCCATTTGAAAAAGCCGATCCTGTGCATGTACAAATCCTAAAGCGAAGTAAGCATCGGTTTCACTTTCCGCATAGATGTGAGGAACGCCATAATAATCATAGATCACCTCCACCTCATTACTGAGTCCAGGCATTTTAATGCTTCCATTATAATGTGGCTTCTGAGAAGCTAAATAAATTAAAACAACTACAATTCCCGAAAGGATTAATACAATAAGGCTATAAAATATTTTTCGCAATATTTTCATGGATGTGACAAATTTACGATTTGCAATCCATCATTTACTCCCAAATCACAAAATCTTCTAAAATAAAATGGATTTAAATATGAAAAGATCAGGACAAAAAAAACCGGGTGTTGTTTTTTTGAAAACGACACCCGGAATATCTCATTGGAAATTTTAATCTGCTATCACTAATTTTTGTGTTTTCAAACCATCTGATGTAGAAATAGTACCCGTATAAACTCCTTTTGGTAAAGCACTAAGATCTATCAATTCAATCAAACCGGAATTACCCTTGTTCAGTGACCTCTGTTCTACTATTCTCCCGGACATATCCGCGATAGAAACCAATACATCACCTCTAAAATCGCCAGCAATACTCATATTAAAAAGCCCATTGGAAGGGTTGGGATAAAAACGAACATTATCTGTTAATGTGTTTTCGTTTAATGCTTGAGTATTGGTAATTGTAAAGTTTACATTAGAAATATCAAAGAAAACATTTCCAGCTCCTCTAACCATAACACGAGCAGTAGTACTGTTAATTCCAGGCACGGTAACCGTAGCCATTCCGGTATTTGGTACTCCTGTTGCTAACGTAGTTGGGTATGTAAAACCACCATCGGTAGATAAAAATATATCTACATTGGCAGCATTGATGGGAGCCACATCGGTTCCCACAACATTCCAAGTAATATTTTCTTGTGTTCCACCTACCCAAGTAATATTAGTATTTGGCGCTGTAACTAGAAATGGAGCCCCCGTATTAATAACGGTCAAAGTAACAGCTACTTCTTCATAAGTAACTCCTCCTCCTCCAAGTTTATTATCACGAACTGTTAAACGAAATTGCATATCGCGGGCATACGTTGGTAGACGCTCACCTAAGGAAGTAGTTCCTGCAACAATCGCGCTTAGTTTCGGGAAATATCGAATTGGAGAAGTTGTAGGAATAATTGAACGAAACAGAGGAGCATTCCCACTAGGAGAAGTAGGGCTTCCGAAGGGACCAAGGTCATACTGTTCCCAACTGTATTTTATTGGATCTCCGTCAGGATCATTCGCTACTCCTTCCAATAAAAATGGAGTTTGATACGGGATGGCATGATCTGTTCCAACTGAAGTAATAACTGGAGGTGTATTACCAGTTCCACTAGAAGCGCCACATGTAGCTCCTGTCGATAAGGTTGTATAGTCCTGTATTTCATCAAAGCTAGCCGTATGGAAATAAGGGTCACTAAAATTTTGAGTATTATTTGAACCGCAAAGTCCAGCATAAGCCATAATGGTTGTTCCACTTCCTGGCTCGAATGCTGTTGATGAATTTCCATTTCCAGAACAACCACTAGTATTACTATTAAAAGTATGATTTGCTCCAAACTGATGCCCCATCTCATGAGCCACATAATCAATATTAAAAGGGTCATTAATTGGAGAAGGAGAACCCGTTACTCCTCTTGCCTTTTGAGTAGCGTTACAAATTACTCCTAACCCCGCAATTCCACCTCCCCCGGTACTGAAAACATGGCCAATATCATAATTTCCATTTCCAATTCGAGCAGCAACTGTCGATTGATTCTGACCCAACATCGTTCCACCATTACTATTGGTATAAGGATCTGAAGCAGCTACTAAAAATATCAAGGTGTCATTATTCGGAACCAATACTAATCGAGTAGCTACTTCTTGCTCATAAACTCCAGTTACACGATTCAAACTTGTAACAATAGCAGACAACACCAACGGTACAGTTCCTCCATGAAAAGAAGAATATTCGCCAGTACAAGCAATGGCAGTACGATAAGTACGCAACGTACCACCTGCACTCCGGGCAACATTATTACCTATTCCATTTCTTTGCACATGTGTACGAATTTCTGCTACACTCAATTTATTTTCTTCAGTACTTGCATCAAATCCACATGCAGAAATCGGGCTTGAGCTTATGGCTTCATTCTTCCAATAAACTTTATAAAATTCAGTATTAGAAGAATTGTATGGATCAATATAAACAGTTCCTTGCTCAGAGAAAATCATACCATGAAAACCCCATAGCGTAACATCTAAATAAATTACTGAAGAAGGATCTTCTATACTTTTACCTGACCAGGTTTTAATTCCAGGATATTTATTTTGCAATTCCATGGGGACTATAGGCGTCGCTTTTACCAAAAAGTTTTTCATTGATCCATCAGGAAAAGGAACTTCTAAAACAACTCCTGGCAATGAAGAATTCTCGGCGGGCGCTAAATTCAATCGTGAAGACAACGCATCCATATCTAATTTAAATTGCAAACTGCTTTTTGTTTTTATAGTTGCGTTGCCTAATTGATTTAATTCAGAGGTGCTCGCTTTCTTCCACAATTCTAGATTTGTGCTAAATCCAACTTGACCCATGCTTAATAGCAGGATCAATGATAATAATCTTTTCATATTTATAGTTTGAGGGGATTTGTTTTGTATAACAAATATACTTAGAACTTTTATCAAATCAATTACAAATTTCATAAAAAATCCCCCGCATGAGATGAGCATGCAGGGGCTTTAAATTATCAATAATTTACTGTTTTACAAATCGATAACTTTTCACTTCAAGAGAATTTCTCAACTGAATTGTGTATAAACCTTCTGATAAAAACTCCAAATTAAGTGGCAATAAATTAATTCCAACATGCCCAGGAGTTGATAATTTCTGATAAACTAATCTTCCTGAGATATCAAAAATTGACAATTGAAGCGACTCATTCGAATTATAATCGAACACCAACGAAGACGAAGGCTCATTCAGCATATACATAATTTCAAATTTCAAATCTTTTCCAAAACGAACCGGAATATATTCTGAAATCACATTCACCGCTCCATCAAAATCTACTTGAGATAAACGATAATAATTAATTCCATCTTTTGGTGTGTGATCCCACGTATCATAGTTTAACAACTGATTACTATATCCTGCAGCTTCAACTTTTGCAACATAAGCATGTTCATTAAAATCCAATGTGCGTTCTACGAAATAATAATCAGAAGCTTCTTCTGACACTGTGGACCAAGTCAATTTTACACTTTCATCAATTCTTTTCGCATCAAAAGAAATCAGCTCTACAGGGAGTGGTTGGGAATTGATAGAGATTGCCCAAGGATTACTATTTCCTATTGGACCTGCTGCAGCAAAGAAAGGCGCTCCTTGAGCTGGTAAAATTGGCCAATCAAAACCTCCTACACGTACAGAATCATAAACTCCAGAAACTTGTCCATATGTTTGAGCATAACTAGCGCTTGTCCACGGAGTGAGTAATCGAATCCATGCATTATTCACACCACCTGTTTGGGCTTGGCTACGCCAAGGTTGTGCTCTACCTTGTTGGAAAATGCCCATACCCGTAGCACGCTCAGTAGGTGTAAAACGAAATATTAAATCAACAACAGGATTCGCGCCCGTTTTACTCACCATCCAAAAACGATCAACGGTTGCCGCAGCATTATTTGCTGCAGTAACTGCATTATTAATATGAGTTACTGCAGGAGGCCAAGGTAAATTACCCGGCGCATTATAAGTAGACACACTAAGATTGCCTAAGTCACCGGATGAATGTTGAAATGAAAAAGGAATGTATGAAGGTGCTGCATTGGCCCCATTTCCAAAGGGCACAACACGGAGGCCATTGTTAGTTCCAATATTCTTCCAATTCACATAGGCACCAGCATTTTCACTAATGAGAAAACCAGCTGTCCTTGTAATCGGCCCAATAGGGTTTGCTGTACTCGTTGTTGAAGGCAATCCATTATTGATATCTAATGTATTTAGATTTAATCTTAACTGACCTTGTGTAAGTGTTAGTGTGTCATTCACAGAGACATTTCTCAGCATCGTAACAAACTGAGAAGCGGCTCCTTTAATAATTTGTAATTCATGGAAGATAGTATTTACAGTTCCTCCGAGGTTTTGAGCAAGTGTGCCGTTGAACCTTACCAATGAATTTCCGGATGTAAACAATCCGTTATTATCCCAATTCGATCCGCTGAAATTCATCACCGTTTTTCTGTTTGAAATCAATGGAGTATAACTGAAGTCTGTAGTTCCGTTATTGATAAACGATCCACTTAGATTGATAACTGATGTATCGACATATACCAATGAATTATTATTCAAATTTCCTGCAATTGTTAAATTCGCAAAACTCGACCAAAACTTTGCACCTCCATTATTATTCAAATCCGCTCCGATAGCACCATTCAATAAGATTTGTGATCGTCGAAACCTGAAACCAATATTGGGTCGTAGTGTAGATGGTACTTGACCAAAATCTGAAAGAAGGTTGGGTGAAAGTGAAGTTAAGCTACATCCATTGGTACCTATATTTGTTGAGCCTAACCAAATCATTGATTTTCGTGGAGCAGTGCTTGACAAATACATAAAATCATTTCCGCCTGGAGTTCCAGCAGTCATGTCGTAACAAATCTGCAATAGGATATTACTTACTCCGTCCCATTTGAAATTCGTTGCTGGGAGTTTTAATAATCCTGAAGTTGCATTGTATGCCGTATAGACTCCATTACTTGGTGCACTTACTATTAAAGCCGGATTAGTGTACACAGGAGTCACTCCTAACAATGGATCGTTGGATACAAACTGATCTTGGGCCAACGGTAATTGAGCATACGAGATAGAAAAATTCTGATAAGCTGCAGTACTTAATCTAGAATAGAAAGACAAATAAATTGAATCAATAATATCATCTGGCAACATTCCTGCAGCCTGCAATTCAGAAACCGTATAGATAACTTGAACTATATTATCCGGAGTTCCACCGCCTCTAAAAGCTTGTAGCAATCCTGATGTAGTGACAGAACTTCCAAAAGTGTATATATCGGCCTCTGAAGAATTGATTGAAATTCGCCCATTATTATGAATACTTTGTGCGATATTCATGTTCACGGTAGTATCAGTAAGTACCGTCACAGAATCTGTAGCTGCAACTGTTAAATTTTTCGATAACATGGTATCTCCAACGGCAACTACCGGAAAAAAATAAGATGCAGCTGGTCGTCCAGATGCCACTAAAGAAATCAGTGCATCATCCGATAATGTAGGAACGCGGCCGCACCAGTTGGTGGGATCATTCCAATCATCTGTAAATCCCAACCACGTTGCAGGCTGTACTGTTATTGATACTGTGGTTGAAGTAGAACTTAATCCAGAATTAGTGCAGACAACAATACATCGATACCATTCTGTTTGAGTAACATTAAAACTATATATTTTATTAGTAGCACCGGCGATATTTGTCCATGGGCCCGCTGCTGCAGGAGCACTTTGCCATTGATAAGTTAACCCACCAAAAATGGTAGAAGCATTCGGATTTAACGTCAAATTTATCAAGGAACCAGAACACGCAGTCGATGCCGATGCGAAAGCAGAAAATGGGCCTGGTGTACCTGCACAAGCGGGTGGTGTAAATGGATTAATAGTAATTAAATAATCTTCTGATTCACCTGAACCAAAAGTTATGCATGCACTCGTCGAACTATTTGGATTACCACTCCATCGCGATCGTATACGCATCCCCGTTAGCCCTGTTCCAGATGTACCGGGTATCGTGATCGGTACTGTTGCTGCATTCCCTGGTGGGTTACTTACAGCTACTTGTTGCCATTCTGTGGGTTCATAAACGCCATTAAAATTATAATCTATCCATACAGATATGATACCGTTGAAAGTTCCGCTAGTAGTGACACTTAAATTATACGTTTGATTTTGTGTTACAGTAGTAGTGGTTGATCCAGATGCTGGATACACATTATATGCAAGCCCGTTATTACTAGAACACCCCCGTTGAATTATTTAATGTATTAAATGTGACATTCGAAGTCCACATGTTATTACAATTCGGAATATGCACTTGAGTACAATAACATTGCGCCGGTGTATTTAATGTTACTAATACAGGATTGGTGTAAAGAGTGGTTGCTCCACAAGTAATTCGACATCGATACCATGTTGTTGCACCTTGCGTAGTAGCAAAAGGATAGGTAGTTGCTCCAGCTATATTCGTCCATGGGCCTCCTGCTGCTGGGCCACTTTGCCACTGCCAGGTCATTCCAGATCCAAGTGTAACAGTACCTACGATGTCTAACTTAAATGCCTGCAATGGACAAACATTCGTCAACGAAGTAGTGGCTGATCCTGCATTTGTCAATCCACACGGTACACCAGGAACTATGTTGATATTATAATCTTCGGTTTCTCCCCACGTATATGTCCCACAAGGTGGATTTGTATTATTCCCTCCTTCGCGCAAGACAACTCGCATTCGTGTTGTACCGACAAAAGATGAAAAAGGGATTGTTATACTACCTGTCACTGATGTAGTGACTGGAGTAGCACTTGTTGGACCTGTGGGTCCGCCGCTAAAAACCCTTTCTGTGACAGGGTCAAAAACACCATCTTGATTGTAATCAATGAACACATTAAAATACGCAGCAAAAAAGAAATTACCCGAAGTAATTTGACGCAATGTAATGGGATAATTTAATCCCTGTGTGTAGTTCTGAACTGGAACAGAACCAATGAAACTCGAATATGTATTGAAGGAGGTCGGATTATTTGTGGTAGGCCCAGGTGCTGCGGGGTTCGTCATTGGACCAAAAACCACTTGACCAATATCTGTATCAACACTTGATGTAGCATTAGACCCACAATAACAAGATGTAGCCGAATTTAAACCTACAAATGCAACCGTTGAATTTGTTATGGGTCCACCACTACATCGAATTTGACACTGATACCAAGTAGGTGCTATTTGACCTGTACTTGCATAAATCGCTTGAGTTGCTCCTGGTATAGCAGCAAAGGGTCCTCCTGCACCTACAGTAGAAGACATCCATTGAAAAGTATACCCACTATTATATGGTGGATACAAACCAGAAAGACTTACAGAATAAGGGACACTTGCGCATACAGATGCAGGAAAAGGAACTGCGGTTACACCGCCAGGCACTCCAACGCACGGCGTCGCAATATTGTAATAAAGTTGAATATCTGGGCGATAGGTCGTGACAAAACCATTTCCCGCAGGTGGGTTATTATCTGCACCCCAATATTGAAAACGATTAGCACCAATATTGCTTCTTGTAAATACTTTACCATTAAATGTTTCACCACCTGCTCCTCCAAAATTAGACTCAACTATAACTTCTAAGTGTGTTCCGCCACCATTAAAATAAAATGGGCTAGTAAGATTAATCGTCACCCAAGAATTTGCAACGAACGTAGCAGAACTAACTATTCCATTAAAACATAAAGTCGAAGCACCCGAAACTGTTGCATATGTTGTAGGCGTAAGTCCCCCTGGACCTGCCACCTCCCTCATTCTTACTTGTATAGGGGTATTTGGAGAAGGGTTGTTAAAGCTTGTTAGAAAAAATGAAACTCGTGAAATAATAATAGCATTAGGAACACCAGCAGCTGTTAATTCCGTAGCATGAAATTGCATTTGCCCACGATCATATCCCCAAAATGTACCTAAAGGTCTATAGTTAAAAGCTGCTCCTGGAGCCGGACCTGCGCCTCCCCCTGGGACATTCACACTTACTTGAGCTTCAAGCCTTATCGATCCAAACCATATCAAAACTGGGACTAACAAAAGTCTCAAACATTTCATCAATATACTGTTTTTCTGTGTCATGGAACAAATTGTTAAGATAGGCTAAAGGTAGGAAAGGTATACTTCAAAATACCAATCTTAACGTAAAAAAATACTCAGTTAATAAACATTTCAATACCTTTGACCCAAACACTGGGGTGCCCATAGGGGCTGAGATCAAACCCATACGACCTGATCCGGTTAGTACCGGCGGAGGAAGTGTAACGATGTCGCTTTTCTGAGCTCCCCATATCAACCTATTTTATATTATGCTAAAATTTGCATTCGGAAGTATTTATTTACTTCTATTTACCTCTTTAAGTTGGGGTCAATCGTCTCTTTTGGGAAGTGTGATTGATCAAAATCAAAATACAATTCCAGGAGCTGTATTACATTTGGATAAAACACAGTATTATCAAGTTTCTGATCACAAAGGTCAATTTTCCTTTTTGAATTTGAAAGATGGAAACTATAAAATTAATTGCCATTCTCTCGGCTACAGAGATACCTCCATTGAGATTTTTTTATCATCCAAAGCTCAGGTGAAATTAATTCTTCAATCAAAACTTTACTTTGCAGAGGAAGTGGTTGTTCGAGCAACACGTAGTAGCGAACATTTAGGATTGTCGAGTCAAGTTTTGGAGAAAAAAGAAATTGACCAACTCAATACTGGGCAGGATTTACCATACCTTCTACAATTCCTTCCCAGTGCCGTTGTTACTTCCGATGCAGGAAATGGAATCGGCTACACAGGTATTCGCATCCGAGGAAGCGATGCAACCCGCGTGAATGTGACCATCAATGGAATTCCTTTGAACGACGCAGAATCGCAAGGTGTTTATTGGGTAAATCTTCCCGATATGGCAAGCTCAACACAGAATATTGAAGTCACTCGTGGTGCAGGTTCAAGTACGAATGGAAGTGGTGCTTTTGGTGGAACCATCAATATACTTTCTCAACAACTGAACGATTCTGCATTTTTTTCATCATCCAATGCGTTTGGATCTTTTAATACTTTAAAGAATAATATTTCATTTGGAACAGGATTGCTCAACAACCATTTTTCCTTTGAAGGTCGACTTTCAAAAATGACGAGTGATGGATACGTTGATAGAGCAAAATCTGACCTTAAATCATTTTATTTCAGTACGGCTTATCGCGATCAGAAAAATTTAGTTCGTCTTAATATTTTCTCCGGAAAAGAAATTACGTATCAAAGCTGGAATGGTATACCAGAAAGCAGATGGAAGGGTAACGTTGATGAAATGATGGCCTACATTGATCGAAATGGATTGAGTGATGAAGAAGCAAAGAATTTACTATCGAGTGGACACACCTATAATTATTACACATATAAAAATCAGAATGACAATTATCAGCAAGATCATTATCAATTATTGACGAGCAGAAGTTTGAGTAAGTCTTGGATAGCAAATATTGCACTACATGCAACTAAAGGAAAAGGTTTTTATGAAGAGTATAAATACGATCAAGAACTTGAAAATTATGGCATGTCAACTGCCGGTAGTCCCGACTCACTTATCACAACAACCGATTTGGTAAGAAGAAGATGGCTTGACAACTGGTTTTATGGTGTAACATGGAGCCTACTTGGAAATGTAAATGAAAAGGTTCATTTAACACTTGGAGGTGCTGCAAATCGCTATGATGGAATTCACTTCGGTGAAGTTATATGGGCAAGAAATGCAGGCAACAGTGAATTAACGAAACCGTACTACGAAAATGATGCAAGAAAAGATGATATCAATTCTTACGTGAAAGCAGACTTTTCACTTTCCTCCAAAATTAATTTTTTTGTAGATGTACAATACCGTCGTGTGAATTATTCTTTCCTTGGCCCCAATGAGTTTAGTATATTTCTTCAACAAGAAGTTTCGCATAACTTCTTGAATCCTAAAGTAGGTTTAAGTTATATGTGCAATTCCAATTTATCTTTCTATTCCTCCGCAGCTGTGGCGCAGAAAGAACCTAATCGAAGTGATTATATCGAATCCTCTGCTAACTCAAGACCGAAGGCTGAAAAAATGATCGACTATGAAGTAGGAACCCAATGGACGAGCCGTACGCTACGAGCCGGATTGAACTTTTATTACATGAATTATACCGATCAATTAATTCTAACTGGAAAAGTTAACGATGTGGGCAGTTATACTCGAAGCAATATCAGTAAAAGTTACCGTACGGGTATCGAATTTGAAACAGCGATTCAGTTAGCTAAAAAAATTACTCTGCAAGGAAATATTACATTTAGTGAAAATAAAATCCCTACTTACACTGAATTTATTGATGCCTACGATGCAACCTTCACTAATTTAGGACAAGAAAAATTAAATATAAAAACACTACCATCCCCTTTTCACCTTCGTTGGTCGCAAGTGGTGCGATACATTTCAATCCCTTCGAAAAAAGTGAAATTAGTTTTATCACCAAATATGTTTCGCAACAGTATTTAGACAACACCCAAAGTAAAGAAAGTGAATTGCCTTCATATATAGTTAGCGACATACGCTTTTCCTATGAAATTTTAAAATCGAAAATTCCAGGGTTTAAATTCAATGTATTATTAAATAATATTTTCAATACATTGTATGTTTCAAATGGCTATACGTACGGTTATATCTACGACAATTCTCGCATCAGGGAAAACTTTTATTTTCCTCAAGCTGGATTTAATTTAGTGGGTCAGTTGACTTTGATATTTTAACGCAGTAATGTCAACAATCAAAAGGCAAGGATTTAAGCCTTAGGTTTTAGATAATAAATTCAACAAATCTTGCATTTGGTGGGCATCGTTTATCGAAGCATGAGGAAGTCGACAAACGACATTTACATTCACCAATTCCACTCTAGACTTCTTTCTTTCGTTGAGATAGATGGAAGCAAAAGAAATTTTAAAAACTAACTCAGGATTCACATTTCTTACTGGACCGAATTTTTCCAAAGTGTTTACCTTGACGAATTCCCGAATAAAAGCTCGTTCATCATCATTATGAAAAGATGAAACTCTTGTAATCGGAATAAATGAGGATTCATGTCGAATCCCAAAAGTATATTCTTCGCTACTTTTATCCCCGTTGTACGTTCCTGATTTCACATACAATAAGATGAGATTTAATGAATATGGTTCGTTCCTTCTAAAATAGCTTTTCGTTTGCTCTACCCCAATTTCGTTTGTTGAAATAGAAAATATTTCCATTCCTAAACTTCCCCGCATTCTTTTTCTCGATTGCATAGCAAACAAATCCTCCCATGATTTGAAAATGATACTCTCATTCCAAATAAAGAGAGAATCAACATTGTTAATCTGGTGCAAAAATCGATTGAGCATTTCATCATTCACTATCTCCGATTCCTTTGAATTCGCGAAACGACGCCTCACTTCCGACACGATGAATCGAACTGGAAAATCAGTGACTGTCTTTGCTGTAATATTTTTTTTGCTTTCACGCTTTTGAAGTATCACTTTGTCTACACCTTTATTGCTCCACCCCACTAAAGTTCCACACACAATGATGTTATCTTCAACAGAAAGAAAAAACGACTCCAATTCAGGAAAGCGATTCCAAAATAATTTATTATTTGCGCCCCAAATAAAAACTTCTCCATTTAGTCTTATAAATTGAACTTCGATTCCATCTGGCAACCATTTAGCACACCAATTTTTAGGATTCAATAATCCCTCTAACTCACTTGTCCATTCCCATCTGGTTTTAAAACTTTCTGGCATAGCACCATCTTCACTATAATCAATGGGCGTCAATAAATCATCCATGGAAGAAATCAAAGGTTTCCATTGCGTCAATCGAATAGCTACAACTCCCTTCTGAATTCGAGAACATCGTGATAAAGCCTCTGTCAATTCATCAAAAGAAACATTAAATTTAAATACCCCACAAAGCATCTGATTAAAAACAATCCTCTCCTCCACGCTGAACGTCGGCCAATGAATTAAAATTCTTTGAATGGATTCATCCGGATGCAACGCACTCATTGTTTTCAACCATGACATAGATTCCTGCAACGAAAAATGCTGCGTAGAAGCACCGGAAGGAACAATCATTGAAACCGTATCCAAATAATTATTCCCATGCGTCAAGCATTCCTCAAACATCCATGATTGAATATGTGCTGATTCACAAGCTAATTGTTTTAACACCTCCTTTTTAACAATTGATTTATTCTTAAATCCCAGTAAAATCGACAAAGCAATTGCACCATCATCTCTGGAAACGGCATGAAAATAATCAGCTATTGCATCTACTCTTCGCGAATAACGGGACTCCTGCTCAAGTTCGATATAAAGACCTGCGAATTTTTTCATTCTTCACTACTTCCATTAGAACTAAACAATGTTTCCAACTCGAATGCATTCTTACCTTGCTCACGCAACCATTTCACATAAGGCTTCACAAACCCATGTGTAACAAAAATTTGCTCCGCATCGCTTGCTTCAATGGCTTTATTTAAACTACTCCAATCGGCATGGTCGCTAAGGGTAAAGCCACGCTCAGATGACATTTGATACTTTCCACCTCTGAAATTCATCCAACCGGAAGCAAATGCGATAGAACATGGATTAAACATCTCCAACATGGCTTCTGCTGAATTGGGCGGAACGATTAGCATTGCATTTCGGTAATTCGATGCCGTTAGATCCTTATTCCAAATAATATCCATGGGCAAATCCGGAGTAAAATCTCTGACGGCTTCATTCATTACTCCCACAACAGGATGTACAATCACTTTTCCAATGCCTTGATCCAAATGCTTTAAAATACGTTGTGCTTTCCCCAGACTGTATGCCATGATCACAGATACCACTCCATCTGTAGCATTCTTCTTCCACCAATTGTTAATCTCAGCATAAACCTCATGCTGATCTTTCCATTGGTAAATTGGAAGTCCGAAAGTAGATTCAGAAATAAATGAATGACACTTCACTGATTCAAAAGGAGTACATACTCCATCATCCTCAAGTTTATAATCGCCAGACACCACCCAGACTTCACCCTTATATTCGATTCGAATTTGAGATGATCCTGGAACATGTCCTGCAGGATGAAATGAAATTTTCACTCCATTAATTGTCATTTGCTCCCCATACTTCAATCCTTGCGCATTTATTTTACCTAAACGAAGATTCAACAAAGGCACACAATGAACTTGAGCAATGTACAAACCATTTCCACTGCGCGCATGATCGGAATGAGCATGGGTAATTAATGCTTTTGGAACGGATTTCCATGGATCGATGTACACATCTGCTTGCGCACAATAAAGACCATGCTTTGTTAATTCAATGAGAGCCATAAATTATTTGCAACGGAAAGTTAAAAAAGCAATCCATACTTTTCGTCTAAAAACTCACAATAAAATGATACACAGGAATCAATTATTTGCATTGGCGATGACACAATCAAAAAACACATCAACATTAAAAGTACATCACTTTGATTTAAGCAACACTGCCAACTCTTCAAACATTTGCCAACTCAAGGCTTCTGCTCTCAAATCGAGATATGGAAGATGAGAGAAATCGGGAGGTAGAATTGGGCGTAACGCATTACGCAAGGTTTTTCGTCGTTGATTAAATCCGGTTTTCACAACGGTTGTAAACCAACTTTGATCGGTACGTAATTCCATTCTTTCATTACGTGTAATTCTCAATATCGCTGATTTCACTCTTGGTGGAGGGTTAAACTTATCTTGATCCACTGTAAACAAATACTCAATATCAAACCAAGGCTGCAACAACACACTTAAAATTCCATAATCACGATTTCCGGGAGGTGATGCAATACGTTCAGCTACTTCCTTTTGAAACATGCCCACCATCATGGGAACTTTATTCTTAAATTCTAAAATTCGAAATAAAATTTGAGTAGAAATATTATAAGGAAAATTTCCAATGATGGCAAACTGATTCTCGAACAACTCGTCCAAATTCATCTGCAAAAAATCACCTTCAATCAATCGATCTTTCAATTCCGGAAAATGCAAATTCAAATAAGGAATAGAATCACGATCGAGTTCTACGGCATGTGTTGTATAAGATTTGTTGGGCAATAAATATTTTGTAAGAACGCCCATACCAGGACCAATCTCCAACACATCCTTCACACCATCAGGCAACTCTAACGCTTCCACAATCGCCTGCGCAGTATCTTCATCATTTAAAAAATGCTGACCTAAAAATTTCTTGGCTCTTACATCACCGGGCTTCCACGTCATACTACTTCCAATAAAGTGCGAAACGCTGTAAATTTTCCTCCATAATGTTTCGCTGCATCGGCTTGCAATGCAGGAGCAAATTCATCACGATACCGTTCATAGCTGGCCATATCATTACAGGAATACTGAATTGCATACGTAAATCCGCCTGCTTCTTCAGCCAACACCCGACAAATTCGAGCTTCAAAAAATATTCCTACATTCAATACATCGGGAATATGCTTCTCCTTCATCCACTTCAACCACTCCACCGAAACATCTTCGTCAATACTTACTGTAACATTATAGATAATCATTCTTCTAAACTTCATTTGTGATGATTGTACAACCATCAACCCAATTAATTAATTTTATCTCCGCGCAAAACTCTAAATCTCTTTCTCGCATCAACAACAAAAAGACTTCCTGGATATTTAGTGAGTAATGTTTCGTACAACACTTTTGCTTTTTCCTTATCGTCTAATTTATTTTCATTTAAATCAGCCAATTGAAACATAGCATCATCCGCTAAAATATCGTCAGGATATTTATCAACTATATCTTGTAAATAAACAAGCGCTTCTGTAAATCTACCTTTTGATTTCAAGATTTGAGCTTTTTTAAACCACGCCTCATCTGTAAGCGAGTGATTGGGAAAGCCCGTAACCAAACTATCCAAAACCATCAAAGCAAGGCTATCTTTATTCTGGAAATCCAACAAATCAGCTCTTGAATAAACCAACATAGCGGCATTGGATGTATCCAAATTGGTATTGTCGGTAATCAATAATGCTAAAGACAACGCATCATTAGAAATCAACTGACTTGTGGCAGACTTCAATACGTTCAATTGATCTTTTGCCCAATCGAATTCGCCTAAGTAATATGATAATCTTGAATTCCTAAATTTAGCTTCCCTACCTAAAATATCATTCTTAAAATCTTTATCCACTTGTCCATACAAAAGTGCAGCATCCCAAACCAATCCATCAAAAACATAAATATCGGCTAATTCCAGTTTACATTCAGCCTTAAACTGTGATTTCAAATTCGGTAACTCAATGGTCTCATTCAATAAGGCAATGGCTGTATCTGTATTGAATAAATAAAACGCTTCCAAATGCGCATATCCGCGAATAAGAGGAGCGGTAGCTACATTCTTTCCCAATTCAGCAAGTGAAGTAACATAATCTTGCTTAAGCTGAAGTAAATCTGTTTGTGTATAATTCCCAGAGGTAGTTACACGATCATTCACAGCATTAATCAACTCCATACGCGCTGTAGTATAATTGATATTCAACGAACCTTTTTCTACCACATACTGAAAACATTTTTCTGCAGTCAAAAAATCCTTATTACTTACACAAGTCCTTCCTAAATTCAGGAGTCGGTCGCCATTTTCCGACAAACGTTTGTCGAGTCCTTTCGCTTGAATATAGGCCGATTCAAAATCCTTTTCTTGCAAAAACAACCAAAGTAATAACTCACTATACTTCGACTCATTTGGATACTTCTGAATACTTCGTAACAAACTTTGACGCACCAAATCACCCATGTTTCCACTGAGATCATTGGCAATTTTATTTTGCAATATCGTTTGAATATTGGGAAGATAACCCGGATTAAAATCAATCATAATGATGTATTCATTCACCATCTCTGTAAATTTTCCCAACTGCCCATACGCCTCTACCAATTCAAAAGAAAAAGGATAGGCTCCATTCAATAATTTTCGACCTTGCAAATATGTTGACACCGAATAATCAAACATCTGATTCTTCGTAAAAGCATTCCCCAATAAATTCACCTGGTTTATATCAGGTTTCAAATTTTTAATAGCATCATCAAATACTTTCCTTGCATCGTTACTCTTTCCTTGTTGTTCATAGAGCAAGCCCAAATCCAATCTAATTCCTGGGTCTTGCGGAAATTTTTTCTGATGCTTACGAATTAATTTTTCTGCCTCGTTAAAATCTTTCAGCGCAATCAGACATTTTGAATATCCTAAATAAGCTGCAAAAGGGTCTTGGCCGTAAAATTTTTCAAAATAAACCACAGCTTTTTCATAGTCACCTGTGCTAAAATATTGATTGGCAAGTTCAGCATTGGTTTGACCGGGTTGCGCAAAAACTGGCTGCGAACCGAGTGCGAGTATTATAAATAAAAGCGAGAGTAATTTTTTCATTTAATAGTATCAAATCCTGTATACGAAACTAAGGCCGCAGGGATTCGAATTCCGTCAATAGTTTGATTATTTTCCAATAGAGAAGCTACGATACGAGGTAACGCCAATGCTGAGCCATTTAGTGTATGAGCCAATACTGGCTTATCATTTCCTTCACGATAACGCAATTTTAATCGATTCGCCTGGAATGATTCAAAATTCGAGACCGAACTCACTTCTAACCATCTCTTCTGTGCTCCACTCCACACTTCCATATCGTAGGTCAATGCAGATGCAAAACTCATATCACCTCCGCATAATTTAAGTGTACGATAAGGAAGCTCTAATAAATCCAATAAACTACAAACATAATTTCGCATCTCTTCCAAAATTGCATAACTATCTTTCGGATGAGCAATTTGTACGATCTCCACTTTATCAAATTGATGTAAGCGATTCAATCCGCGCACATGCGCCCCGTAGGACCCTGCTTCTCTGCGAAAACAAGGTGTATAAGCAGTGTATTTGATGGGCATCTCTTCCGCTTTCACAATGGTATCTCGAAAAATATTTGTTACTGGAACTTCTGCTGTGGGAATCAAATATAAATTGTCAGCTGTTACATGATACATCTGCCCCTCTTTATCGGGAAGTTGTCCGGTACCAAAACCCGATTCCTCATTAATCAAAATGGGTGGCTGCACTTCATAATAACCTGCTTTAGAGGCTTGGTCTAAAAAGAAATTAATCAATGCACGCTGCAACTTTGCACCTTGGCCTTTGTAAACTGGAAATCCTGCACCTGCAATTTTATTTCCCAATTCAAAATCGATAATATCATACTTGGCAGTTAATTCCCAATGCGGCAAAGAATCATCTGCTAACTTCGGCATATTTTTCTCATTCAAAAAAACTACTTCGTTCTCCTCTGGAGTTTTTCCAGGAGGAACCATTGTGGATGGAATATTTGGCAATACGATCAATGCATTCTTTAAATCTTCTTCCAGCTTTGCCAATTTATCTTCGTAACCTTTCGATACTTCCTTAATGGCTGCACTGCGATTCTTCAAATCGTCGGCCTCAGCTTTCTTTCCAGACTTAAACAACTCTCCAATCTGCTTCTCCAAAGTGTTCTGCTCCGATAAAAGGGCTTCAACTTCTGTTTGAGCCCTTCTTTTCTCTTGGTCAAGCGCAATAATTTCTTCTATAGCTGCGGTGGCATCTATATTTTTAATGGCTAATCTGTTGATTACATCCTGCTTGTTTTCACGGATATACGCTAACTGAATCATAAACTTTTTCGAATGAAGTGCAAATGTAGCCGTTTTTCATCGTTCTTATCACCTAATTTTGGCGGATGACTTCAGAAATTATTCAATCAAGTGATTTCTTAAAAAAATTTGCTTCCCCTCAGGGTGCTGTGGGAATAATTATGGGTACGGGCTTGCATCAGCTGGCTAAATCCATCAAGATCAGAGATGCTATTGATTATTCCAAGATCCCCCATTTTCCGACGAGTACTGTAGAGTCGCATAAGGGACAACTTCTTTTCGGGACCATTGAAGGCAAAGAAGTGGTAGCCATGCAAGGACGCTTTCATTTTTATGAAGGCTATTCCATGCAACAAATCACTCTCCCTGTGCGAGTTATGAAGCAATTGGGCGTAAGCACTTTATTGGTATCGAATGCAGCAGGTGCATTAAACCCAACTTACCAAAAAGGAGAATTGATGCTCATTGAAGACCATATTCACCTTCAAAGTAGCAATCCACTTATTGGTAAAAATGACAGCGAGATGGGTCCACGGTTTCCGGATATGAGTGCCCCTTATGATGTTTTTCTAAGAGCGGCCATCAAGAAAATAGCAGCAGAAAATTCGATACGATTGCAAGAGGGCGTTTATGTTTCTGTAGATGGACCGATGTTGGAAACAAGAGCGGAGTATCGATATTTGAGAACCATTGGTGCCGATGCGGTGGGCATGAGTACAACGCCTGAAATTATTGTTGCCCGACACATGAATATGCGTTGTGTAGGTATCTCTGTGTTGACCGATGTATGTGATCCCGATCATTTGTCACCGGTTACATTAGAAGAAATTATTGCTATTGCGGAAAGCGCTGATCCCATTTTGAGTAAAATAGTAAGTCGATTAATTGCAACGTTATGAACGAATATTTCAAGACCTGCGCCATCCTCTTTTTCACAGGAATAAAAACAGGGATTCATCCAGCTTTAGTGTTGAATGAATCTACACAACTTGCCATTCAAGAATTAATTTCTCAATACAATTTAAATTTTGAAATTTTACAGGCTGATGGAATTCAAGTTGCCAATGATTGGCCAAATAGTAACTTGCATTCAACAGAAATTGAAAAATATTTATGCGGTGCGTATTCAAAAAAATTCGATGAAGGATATCGAAAAGTAATTGGAATTTTTTCGCTACCATCACTACTCTCACCAAAGCATATTGAAGAAGCGATGTTAAGCATTCGACCACTGGATTTTTGTGTAGGTCCAGATACGCACGGAGGAATCTATTTACTAGGAATGAATACTTACGAAGAAAAATTAATTCTTCACCAACCGTGGCTTGGCACAACCCTCAGTAAATCAATCATTCGTGAAATCGGAAATCAAAAAAAAATAACTTATAAATTACCAACGCTCGGAATCTAGTTCATTAATCGAGTGAAAATAGATTTCTTTGCAGAATAATTTAATCCAATATAGATGTTAAAGTTGCTCCAACAATTTGAAGATAAGAAACCTGAAATAATATACGAATGGAATGATCCGCAATCCGAAGCTTGTGGCTGGATCGTAATCAACTCCTTAAGGGGAGGTGCTGCCGGTGGAGGAACCAGAATGAGAAAAGGACTTGACCGAAGAGAAGTAGAATCTTTAGCCAAAACCATGGAGATTAAATTCACGGTAGCTGGTCCGCCCATCGGAGGAGCAAAATCAGGAATCAATTTCGATCCGCGCGACCCAAGAAAAGAAGAAGTCCTGAAGCGTTGGTTTAAAGCTGCGATGCCATTGCTAAAAAATTATTATGGAACCGGAGGTGATCTTTTTGTTGACGAAATTCATGAAGTAATACCCATTACCGCTGAGTTTGGACTTTTACATCCACAAGAAGGCGTGGTGAATGGACATTTCAAAAGTGAAGGCAAAGAACGCGAAGAACGCATTCAAAAACTTCAGAAAGGTGTTAGCTTAATGGTGGATGATGCTCATTATGTTCCAGCAGGTTCATCGTACACCATTGCCGATATGATTACGGGTTATGGCGTTGCTCAATCGGTAATTCATTTTTACAAGTTACAGGGAGATGGTATCAAGGGAAAAAAAGTGTTGGTGCAAGGATGGGGAAATGTAGGTGCTGCTGCAGGATTTTATCTCTCACAAGCTGGTGGATTACTTACAGGAATTGTAGATCGAAATGGTGGTGTTTTAAATGAAAATGGATTTACGCATGATGAAGTCATCAGCCTATTTCATTCTCGAACAAAAAATATGTTTGAAGGATTTACCAAGGTAGATGATATTCAAGAATCATTTTGGAAACAAGAGGCTGATGTATTTATTCCTGCCGCAGCATCACGTTTAGTTACCCTTGATCAAGCTAGTGATTTGTACGATGGCGGATTGAAAGTAATTGCTTGTGGTGCGAATGTTCCTTTTGCGGATACCGAAATTTTCTTTGGTCCGATTAGTCGATTTGCAGATCATCATATGAGTGTAATCCCTGATTTTATTTCCAACTGCGGAATGGCGCGCGTATTTGCTTATTTGATGAGTAATCCAAAAGAGGTTACAGCTGAAGGAATATTCACCGACGTTGCAAGGACAATTCACACTGCTCTTGACAATATTTATAAAGTCAATCAAGGAAAAACGGGAATAACTGCTAGTGGATACGAAATTGCGTTAAAACAATTATTATAAAATTGAATTTTGTAAGATGAATGAAAATTGGTTAAACCAGGTGTATTTTGAAAACGATGTTCGCAGCTACCTGTTGTTTTTTACCATCATTCTTTCCGGTATCATTTTAAAAAGATTTGTTTCTTTCCACTTATCCGGACTTATTTACCGGGCCATAAAAAAACGTGTAGCGGGAGTAGATGTAAAAATGCTTCGCCATTTATTGCGCAAGCCATTTGGGTTGTTTGTTATTTTACTCAGTGTATACCTAGCCTGCAAGCAACTTCACTATCCAGAAAGTTGGCATCTTCCATCCGAAGAAAAATTTGGAATACGACTCGTTATCTGGCGAACATTTCAATTATCCGTATTCATTTCGATTACCTGGATCGTTTTACGATGTATCGATTTCTTTGGAATTGTATTGGCACATCGTGTAGGAATTCAAGAATCCCAAAACGACAATAAAATCATTCCTTTCATGAGAGAAGCCATCAAAATAATAGTAATTATTTTGAGTTTCTTTATCATCCTCGGTACCGTCTTTGAGGTGAATGTGGCTTCTCTCATTGCTGGATTGGGTATCGGAGGACTTGCTTTAGCCCTTGCGGCAAAAGAAAGCATTGAAAATTTATTGGCATCCTTCACTATCTTTTTAGACAAGCCATTTTCTACGGGTGATTTAGTAAAAGTAGGAAATGTAAAAGGTTCTGTTGAAAAAATCGGATTTAGAAGCACTCAAATCAGAACCCTTGACCGAACTGTTTTTTCCATACCAAATAAAAAAATGATTGATTCGGATGTTGAGAATGTAAGTCAGCGCAACATGATTCGTGCTAGCTTCAATGTACTCATCCGATTTGAAACTCCAACTTCAAAAATTGAAAAATTCAGACAAGAGATTCATTCCTTTCTTAAAAATCTAGACTATGTTTCCTCCGAAACGCCTCCCTTTATTCATATTGAAAATTTTTCAGACCATGGCATCGAGATGAAATTTGTAATCTTCATAGAAACCCTTGATTTTTCTTATTTCAGTGAGAAAAGAGAATTTATCTTTCTGAAAATATTAGATACAGCCCAACAAGAAGAGATCAAATTGGGAATTCGGGATATTCAATAAATAAGAAATCACTAAGTATAACCCTACCTTCGACAAGCTGCCATCGACAGGCTCAGGCAGCATAGGGAGCACTCATATCTCCAATCTCCTCGCGATCTCCTACTCTCCTACTCTCCTACTCTCCTAATCTCCTACTCTCCTAATCTCCTACTCTAACCACCTATTAACAATACCACGTGAATTATAAATTCCATGGGTTAACGAGTATATTCAAATAAATTACTATTTTTAAATTCAAATTAGAGAACCATCGCCATTTTATATGAATTACGCTGAAGCCGAAAAATTTGTGTTGGATTATCTCCATAAAAACTTGGCGACGACCATTCATTATCATCATGTTTTTCATACCGAAAATGTAATCAAATCTTCGGAGCGTCTTTGTTTGCTGGAAAAACTCGATGAAGAATCATCGCTATTGATAAAAACCGCTGCCCTTTTTCACGACACAGGATTTGTTACCCAATACGAAAAGAACGAACCTGTGGGTGCTGCATTTGCGGAGAAACATTTGCCCACTTTTGGATACAACCCTGCACAGATTGAAATAATCAAAGATCTCATTTTGGCTACCGATACATCCAAACAACCGCAAGGACTTTTTCATAAAATTATTCGTGATGCCGACTTAGATTATATTGGGAGAGCCGATTTCTTCTCTATTTCTCAACTATTAAGACAAGAATTATTAGAACATGGTAAAGCCATCAAACTTGTTGAATGGTACAGCTTAGAAAAAGAGTTTTTAGAAAACCATGTTTATTTTACGGATGCGGCTTATGCACTTCGCAACAAAGGGAAATTAAATAACCTCGAAGAAATAAAAGCACTCTTAAGAGAATCGTCCGGAAATCATGGCTTGATAGACATGACGGATATGAATGCTCAAATTCTTGGTGAAGATCGTAAACATTTGGTTTCTCTTCTTGGTAGAACGAGTTTATTCAAATCTGCCGATCTCAAACTTCTCGAACATATTGCAAAGGTTGTTGATCGAATTCATCTTAAAGAAAATGAACCGTTATTCAAGAAAGGGGATGCAGGTGAAAGTATGTACATCATTGAATCGGGAACGCTTCGAGTACATGATGGCTCCATCATCTTTGCTGTATTAAAACAAGGAGAATATTTTGGTGAAGCTTCTATCATTGACAATTCCCCACGAACAGCATCGGTTTCAGCTGCATCAGATGCAATCATTTTACGTATTGGAGAAAAAGATTTTTTTAGTTTATTGGGATCACATCCTTCTATGAATCGAATGTTGATGAAAGAACTCATCAACCGACTCCGCAATCAAAATAATGCAGTAGTAGATGAGTATAAAAGTCGAGAGCAGAAATTGACAGAACTTGTTGAATTACGCACTCGTCAAATAGTGGAAGAAAAGAAAAACGTTGAGCAGAAATCAAGAGAGCTAGAACTCGCACTAAAAGAATTACAAGAGACCCAACGATTATTAATCCATCATGAAAAGATGGCATCACTCGGACAATTAACATCAGGCATTGCTCACGAATTAATGAACCCATTAAATTTCGTTAATAATTTTTCAGCAGTTTCTCTTGAGTTACTACAGGAAGTTTCTGATCTCACTACCGACGAAGAAGCCAAGGAATTATGTTCCGATCTTATTGGCAATCTCGAACGCATCTCCATGCACGGTATTAGAGCCAGCGAGATTGTAAAGAGCATGTCGGAGCATTCCACCAACTATGGCAATGACCGCGAAGAGATAAATATTCATACCTTGATAGAAGATGCCGTAAAAGCTTCACAGAATACATGGGATTCGGAATATCCTAATGAAAAAATAAATCTTGTATTAGATTTTAGAGCAGCAAAGAATACTACGAAAGCCGTTTACGTTGATATCCTACGTATCATTATTAATGTACTCCGAAATGCACGCTCAGCTGTACACGATCAATTTATTGTTGATCCCAGTAGTAAAGGAGAAATTAGTATAACCACCGAGAACAAAGACAATACGATTCAAATTTCCATTCATGATAACGGCACCGGAATTCCGAATGACATTGTCGAAAAAATATTTTTACCATTTTTCACAACACGTCCTACAGGAAAAGGTGTGGGATTAGGACTTAGTATCAGTCATCAAATTGTGAGTGCTTACGGCGGAAGTTTGGATTATGTTCCGTCTGAAAAAGGAGCGTGTTTTGTGGTTTCGATACCACTCGAGAAATAGATTCGTTTCTTAATTACTTTCCTCAGCGTGGTGTTTTCTCTTCGTTTACTATTCATTTGCTTCAAGCTTCAAGCTTCATGAATGCGCACCTTGCAGCTTGAAGCTTGCAGCTTTTAATAATTATCCGAAGTATAATTTATAAAATACAGAGAAAGATAACTTAACGACTACCAGCTCCCCCTGCTCCACCGCCACCGAAACTGCCACCTCCAAATCCACCGAAGCTCCCACCGCCACTACTACTGCCACCACCAAATCCACCGCTACCGGAATTAAAATTCCCCCAACTTCCACTTTGTCGACCACGAGCCGCATTTAATAATAACCATGCAGCTAGAAATGTTATACTATTTAATCTTGCGTAACGTCGCACACTAAGAATCTTGAACAAGAAAATCATTCCAAGTACAAGCAATATTAAAACGATAGAAGGAAACTCATTCTTACCTTTCTTCTTCCGAGGTGATGAATCCCGATACTCTCCTTTTACAACATCGATGATCTTGGAAACACCCGCATCGATCCCTTCGTAATATTTTCCTTCTTTAAAAAAGGGTTTGATGTCATTTTCAATAATTCTTCTTGACAACGCATCAGTAAGAGCTCCTTCTAATCCATAACCTGTGGCAATAAATAATTTTCGATCTTGCAACACGACAAGCAATAATGCTCCATTATTTTTTCCTTTATTTCCAATACCCCATTTCTCCCCCAATTCAAAAGCATAACTTTCTAGCCGATATCCATCAATTGTATTGACAATGACTACCGCTATTTGTGTCGATGTGGTGTCATTAAATCTTAATAATTTTTCTTCGAGCGCTTCGGTTTCGCGCGGACTTAAAGTATTCGTAAAGTCATTCACTAACCTCGGTGGATTGGGCGAAGGAGGAAACTCCACTGCTTTTAAAGTACCAAAAACCAACAAAAATAATATCAACAAATATTTATTCACGACCCTCCTCCTCCAAATACAATATCATTCGGCAATTCATTGATATCATCTTTATCGCGAGGGAAATGAGCACTCAATTGCTCTCCTACCTTTCTGACAGCATATTCAATTCCATCTACGAAGTGGTTCTCCTTGAAATATATTCCCATTTGACCAGTGATTTCTTCCCAAAAATTATTTCCAACGATCTTATGAATACCGGCATCACCAATGATGCAAAATTTTCGATCATCAACAGCCAAATAAATCAACACTCCATTTCTCAAATCTGTTTCATGCATCTCGAGTTGCGCAAAAATAAAAGCGGCTCTGTCAAGCACATTGTTTTTGCATTCGTCTTCCATAAATACACGTATCTCCCCAGAGGTTACTAACTCTGCGGCATGAACCGCTTGGTGAATACGCGCTCTATCGGCTTCCTGAAATAATTCTTCTGCTTTCATTTATCAAATGCAGCACCAACATCCGGTGCTTTATTAGCTCCTTTGTCTGCTTCGAAAAATGGTTTAGGTGAAAAACCATACATCCCCGCAATGGTAACTTGAGGAATTTGCGCACATAGCTGTTGAATAATTGAACCGCTTCGTTGAATTTTTGACGCTCGACAGCAATACGATTTTCCGTTCCTTCTAATTGTGATTGCAATTCTAAGAAGTTTTGATTCGCTTTCAATTGAGGATACTGTTCTACCACAACCATCAATCGACCCAAAGCCGACCCCAACTCACCTTGCGCTGATTGGAACTTAGCCATTTGCTCGGCTGTTAAATTTTTTGGATCAATTTTAACCTGTGTCGCATTAGCACGTGCTTCAATTACTGCAGTCAAGGTTGACTTCTCGAAATCAGCAGCCTCTTTTACAGTGCTCACTAAATTTGGAATTAAATCCAATCGACGCTGATAAACATTTTCGACTTGAGACCAAGCCGTTTGAACTTGAACATCTCGCTCCACTAAATCATTATATGTACCAGCAAAAAATCGGTAGAGAATAAATACGATAACAAGAATGACTCCTACAACAATTAGTGTTTTTTTCATGGTTTTAAGATTTTGCGTAAATTTAAAAGGTTTGACGGATAGAATGTAAATATATTTAAATGTGTTGAATTAAAATTAACATTGCTTTAATACCACCTGAACCTCAAATAATTGATTTTAAAGCCCTGCTTGAGAAAAATTTTCTCATAGGTGGTTTGAATGCTCGTATTGAAATTTTGCGGAGTATCAATATAGAGGTCTTTTGTGCAAACTTCTAGTGACCCTTCTTCTCTTGTCAGCATTTCAAGAGTGTATTCAAAGAGCCCTATATTGTCGGTTTTAAGGTGTAAAACCCCATCTTTCCCTACTAACTCGCGGTACATTTTTAGAAACTTGGGATTCGTTAATCTTCGATTTTCCCTTGACACTTGAGGCTGTGGATCGGGGAAGGTGACCCAAATCTCACGAATTTCTCCGGGAGCGAAAAATTGAGGCAACCATTCAATATGTGTTCGTAAAAAGGCGGCATGCAGGATGTTTTCTTCGTTGATGGTTTTAGCGCCTCTCCACAAACGTGCTCCCTTAATATCGACGCCTATAAAATTGCGATCCGTAAAATGTTGCGCTAAACTCACTGTATACTCTCCCCGCCCACAACCTAATTCAACTACAATGGGATGGTCGTTATGAAATACCTTTTCATTCCAATTACCACAAAGGCCATGATCTGTGCCTAATAAAGGAAACGGGTATTGAAAAGTTCGCTCAAATGTCTCTAACTCACTAAATCGCCGAAGTTTATGCTTTGCCATTACTAATTAACTTTTTTCAATCGACTGCGAAGTTACTTTATCATTTAGAAGTGGCAAAGAAGTACTTTTGAAGATTGAAAAAAACGAATCCACATATTCTCTATTCCATTCTCGATTGGGGACTCGGGCATGCAACCCGCAGCATTCCTATTATTGAGGAACTTTTACTGCAAGGGGCTCGAGTTACTTTATGTGGCGAAGGCTCGACTGGACATTTAATTCAATCGGTATTCCCCCAACTGGCATTTCACACAGTAAACGGAATACAAGTAAAATACCCTACTCGCATTCCAATGTCGCTGTCGATGTTTTTACAATCACCAAAAATTTCGTTAGCGATAAAAAACGAACATCAGCAAATTAAAAAGTTAGTGAAAGATTTACAGGTGGATGCGATCATCAGCGATAATCGGTATGGGGCTTTTGCAGATGGGATTCCGAGTGTGATCATTACGCATCAACTTAATTTGCAAACACCCAAGAACAAACAATGGCTACGTCCAATCATCAACAAAATAAATCATCATTACCTTACTCCTTTTGATGAAATCTGGGTACCTGATTCTCCAGGGGAAAATAATTTAACAGGGTCCCTTTCACACGATGCAGCCACGGTACAAAAATTAAAGCCGAAATACATTGGATCTTTATCGCGCTTTGCTTCACTATCTGTAGAGCGAGAATATAAAAATTACGACGCCATTGTAGTCTTATCCGGACCCGAACCACAGCGAAGTTATTTCGAAAAAATTATCGATCAACAATTACAAGATTTGCCCATCACGGCAATTATTGCAAAAGGTACTCCGCGGCATCCAATACAAGAACAACATGGAAATTGTTTTTTCTCGTCACATATTTCTACGGATGAAATGTTGTTTCATTATACGAATTGCAAATACATCATCAGCCGTAGCGGACATTCAACATTGATGGATTTGTGTGCTGTAAAAAAATCGGCGATCTGCATTCCCACACCAGGTCAAACAGAACAAGAATTTTTAGCGGAGATGCATTCAAGGAAAAAACATATCGTCGCTTTTGACCAAGTTCAAGTCGATTTAAAAAGAGGAATGGAAATGCTTGAACAGTGTACTCCCTTTGATCTCTCTGTGAATCAGGAGTTCAAGCCGACCATTAAAATTTTCTTTGATCGTATCTAGCAACAAACTTTTCACTACTTTTGCTCTTAGTGATGGTTTCCTGCTTAATAACAGGAATGAAAAGGGAATGCCGTGCAATCCGGCAACAGTCCCCGCTGCTGTAAACAGTTTCGCATTCAAATGCATTTCAAAACGTAACCACTGTTCATCAATGAATGGGAAGGAGTTTTGATTATTCTGTGAGTCAGAAGACCTGCCAACATTATTGCCATGGTTGAACCTTCGGAGGAAAGGATGATGAGCGTTAATGTATAGGATTTATTTTCCTATACGCTATAGAGTATTCAATCGTGGTTTCTTGTATGCATTAATTTAAAGACCATGATAAAAAAAATCGCATTCTCTATTTGTTCGATGAGCATTCTTGTATTCACTTCTTGCGAGAAGGATAAACTAGAAGAAAACACTCCAGCTCCTAACAATTTAAATGGTGTATTCGTCATAAACGAAGGCGCCTTCTTAGCTGGAAATGCTTCCATCTCCTTCTTTTCTTCTGACTCTGTTTATCACAACAGTGATCTCTATCAATCGGTAAATGGATTTCCTATTGGTGATTTATTGCAATCGATGAGCATTTATAATGGGAAAGCCTATCTCTGCGTAAACAATTCACAAAAAGTAGAAGTAGTATCGATGGTTGACTTTACTAAAACTGCTTCCATTTATGGAATCAACAGTCCACGCTTTTTCACTGCGCAAAGCAACTACGGATATATTAGTGATTGGAACTCTAATCAAGTATACAAAATCAATTTAAATTCAAATACCATTATTGACAGTGTTTTGTGCGGACTTGGTCCTGAAGAAATGTTGATTGCCAATAATCAACTTTTCGTTTGCAACAGCGGAGGATTTGTTGATGATAGTAGCGTAACGGTTGTAAACTTAAATACATTTAATGTCGCTACCACTTTAACAACCGGGGTAAATCCATCTTCCATTCGCAAAGACAATAATGGAAATGTTTGGGTGCTTTGCAGAGGCAGTTTAGGAGCCGACTTCACACCTACCCCCGATGATCCAGGTGGAAAATTAATGCGAATCAATCCTACTTCATTGGCTACTGAATGGTTTGCAGATTTCAACTACGATGAACATCCTCTCAAACTCAACACTAACGTTAATGGATCTACACTGTACTTTTTATTCGGTAATAGTGCTTATACTGGAACGATTTATAAAATGGATGCAAGCAGTACGGTAATCCCAAGCACGCCATATATTAATCGTGAGTTTTATGCTTTGGGTATTCATCCTACTGATGGAAGCATCTACGGAGGGAAATCGAGCTTCAGTAGTAACTCGCATATGTTGCATTTCACCAATGCCGGCGTGTTGATTGATTCATCAACAGTAGGAATTGGACCGAGTAGTTTTGTGTTTAATTAGAAAAAATATATCTGTTGTTAGGGGATGAAGAACTGTAGCCCCTAACAACGGATTACTTTAAAGAAGAATGAATTTTCATTTTCTGCGGATTCTGTCTACAATCAAAAATATCCACAATGAAAATATTATCATCAATTATCCGATAAATGATCTTGTATTTGCCTTCTACTAGATACCTGTGCTCTTGTTTTAATTCAATTAAATTTTCCTCAATTGGACCTAACAAAGGAGACTTCGAAAGTTTTTTTGTAGCACCTAAAATAGACTTCCTAAACTTATCTGCTACCTTTGAAGAGGCTACAAGTTTATAATACAAATAAATATTTTTAAACTCTAAAGTCGCAAAGTAAGTCCATATTATTTCTCTCATTGGAACTACCAATTTTTAGACTGCTTCTCTAATTCCTTTTGAGTTAAAACATGACCCTTTTTGATTTGCTTATTTGAGAATTCAATTCTTTCTACCATGTCATTTTTTGTGAAAATTATATCACTTGGCTTGACATCTTTTATGCTTTTTTGAATGGTAGATTCAATCTTATCGAAAACCTTTTCGTCTTGTACCCCTAACAAGTATTCAATTAAATTCATTTTTCTTAATTGGAGGCTCATGGATTTCATAGTTAGAAACTTTTTATAAAGATAAGGAGTTAATAGTATTTTTCAAATAATCGCCCATATAATGCAGGATCAAAGTCCTGTCAAATAATAAATTCGTCCCCATTGGCCTTTGCTACAAATTACTTATTCAGAATTAGTTCATTCGATAAAACAACATTACTCTTATGATTAGCACGATCGCGGATATAAAATTCGAAGCGGCCAATATTATCTAACAAAATTAAAGCACTCGTATAATCCATTCGATAGGTCACCGTAGCTTCAATGCTCTTACTATTCCCTGCGGGCTCGATGTACTGCATGCGCTGATTGAATTTCACTTGCACACTATCAAAATAGATAAGCGTATCACATGTTGGAGTTACCTCTACTACTTGAAGCCATAAATTTTTCTTTCTGAAACCTGCTCCGTCTTTTGTCTCATAAGCTAAATATAAATTCGCATTATCAGCGCCGCAGCTATTGTCAAATTCATTATCGGTGAAACCAATATCACCATCACCATCCTTAATGGTAAATATAAAATCGATAGCCGTATCTTTTCCAGTAGTCCCAATATAATTCACAAAACGATCGAATTTAATTTCGGGAATTGGACTAAAAGTCTCTTCCTTTCCGCAAGAAGAGATAAATGCGACAACTGTCAATAAAAGTAAAATTCTGTATTTCATCTTACGAAGTTAAGCAATTGAATATTAATTGGTGCAAATTTATTATTTAGGAACATAAACTAATTCAGAACGCAATTTTGGGCTTAATATTTCATTGGCAAGGCTTTGTATTTCGTCAGGAGTAATTTTATTGACTCGTTCGATAACATCCTTTAATGCAACGATTTTACCCAAAGTCAATTGGCTTTTTGCTATAGAAAGGAGAACACTCAATCTATTCTCTTGTCTAAGTTGAATTTGCCCAATCAATTGCTCTTTGTACTGTTTAAAGATGCTATTGCTCAATTTTTTATCCATGAGCACATCCAATTCCCGATCAAGCAATTTTCGGGTTTTAGCAAAATGCTTTTCATCGGTCGCAAAATAAATATGAAATACGCCGGTATCGGAATAGGAATGGAATCCCGATTCAATGGTATAAGTGAATCCGTGCTTTTCACGAATATTGAGATTCAATCGAGAATTCATGCCCGGACCACCCAACAAATTATTCAAAAGAATTAAGGTGAGTCTGCGAGGATCCTTTAAACCCAACCCTGGTCGACCTGTGATAAAATGTACTTGACTAATGCTTTTTTTTTCGGTGACTAACTTTGGAGAATATTTTTTAAAAGCGATTCTTTGGGTCGGTGATTTTTTGTGCTTCTGGCCGCCAAAATACTTTTCAGAAATTCTAATCACTTCCTTCATTCCGATGCTTCCACTCACAGCGAAAATCATATTCGACGGGTCGTAAAGTGCTCTTACGAAATCTAAAATATCCTTACGCTTAAATTTTCGAATACTTTCTTCCGTCCCTAAAATATTATGTCCGAGAGTATGCCCAGCGAACAACTGACTTTCGAAATCATCAAATATCTGCTCGTAGGGAGTATCCTGATAAGCTCGAATTTCATCAGTGATCACTTCCTTCTCTTTTTCAATTTCCTTTTCTGGAAAGATGGACTGAAAAGCCACATCGGCAATCAAATCCACGGCTCTTTCAAAATAGCGATTCATCACCGAAGCATGCAAACAAGTTTCTTCCTTGGTGGTGTATGCATTCAATTCCCCGCCCACTACTTCCAATCGATTAAGGATATGAAAAGATTTGCGATTCTTGGTGCCTTTAAACAAAGTATGCTCAATAAAATGAGCCAATCCATCCTTCCCTTTCTCCTCATCGCGGGTGCCGGCTTTCATCAACAAACCACAATGCGTCACCAGGCTCTCGGGGTAATGCATGTACAGTACCGTTAATTTATTGGGGAGTACGCTAATCTCAGGGATGATCATAGGGCAAACTTATTGATTAAATCAATTGAGAATGTCATTGAAAAATAAAATTCTTATACATAAAATTTACTTTATTTAACACTAGAGAAACAGGAGGTCACAAAAGTTCACTAGAGTACCACCCTATAAAAATTAAAGCTCCTTAATCGTAATTGCCCCACTAGTCACCACATTACTTTTATTCCCCGCACGGTCTTTTACATAAACCGAAAAAGTAGCTGACTGTTGAGCTAGACTAGTGTCGGTGCGAGCTACGGAATTTAGTACCACTTGCAACGTACCTTCAATGGCAATGGTAGAACCTGAAGGAGCTAATTGCTGTATGCGATAATCGTAAACGATACCAATGCGATTGTCGGTGATGAATAAATTTTTTACGTTCGGATCATTTTCTCCAAGGTCGCCGTTGTTGTCGCGGTACTTGATATTGAAGACTAGTGAATCTTGAAACTCAACAACCATCTGCGGTGTAAGTGAAAGCAATTCTATGGTAGGTGCTTTGTTTGCAAAAGGATCGTCGTCTTTTTGGCAGCCTGATGACCATAAAAGACAACAAACCATAACACCCATTAGAATAGGTTTTCTGATAAATAATTTATGGAGCGACCTGATATTCATCTTGAATTTTTATTGGACAATAAATGCAAAATACGTTTTATAAAAATCGGGCGATTGATTTTTGGGAAGTTCACTAGGCATGGCTTGGAAGCCATCGTTCATGTACACTCTGAAATAAACAGTGGTTCCTACACTCCACTGACTCGTATTCACAATCGCTTGCCAATAAGGAAACGGAATGGGTGTATTCCAAAATGCATTGATAGTTTGTGCTCCTGTAAAATTATTTGGATCTAATGACCATTTAATTTTATGCTCTGTGAAGTTGATGGGATCAGTGGCAGTAGTTCCGTCGGCCGTATCTAAAGCTACTAACACGATGTACATACTATTATTTGCTGGCGCGTAGAATGGTAAGTAGCCGATTCCATTTTGACGAATGGTATCTAAACGATTATAAGCTGTATCTGCTGCGATGAAACCAATAATATTAGGAGGAAGATTTGGTTTTTGTGGCAATACTCCATCAACATCCGGACAACCATCCTGAATCCATTTCCTAATATTTCCCATATCCTCTGGCCCTAAACGCACACCATTACTGGGCATGTAATCGGAAGTAGTGGTTGTTAATCGTTCAATCAAGAAAGAAGCGGATTCATTATTTGGAATGACACGGTAATTAAAAAAGTTAACGGAGTCGAGCGTCTTTTTATTTACGCCCATATAAATCAACGTTGAGAAACTACTTTGCACGGTTCTAAAATCAGGCTCAAAGGTTCCATCATGACAACCGGGATTGGCGCATTTCGGAAAGAAAATATTTTTATGAAGACCAGTGATGGAAGATGGATCTGGAATAGAATCTTCATTTCCTCCATTATTATAATTTACACTATCGTAAGGATTATCGGGTGTCTCTTCTTTTTTGCAAGATGAAATCAAAATCACCAACAAAAAAACCATCATCCACTCACTTCCCAAAACAAAATATTGTTTTCGAAATGAAAAGGCTGCTGATAATAAATCAAGTATTTTTTTCATGCTTATTTCGATTAGAAGAAAGCTTGTGCTAAGTCGCACTGATTATAATTTTTGATGCCTGCACTTGCTGGGATATTATTATCGAAGCCTAAAAGATTCGCAATGGTTGGTACAATCTCTGTACTTTCTCCACTCAAACTGTTTACAACGAGACCTTGCTTCACAACGGTTGGCGGCCCCACCACTAAACAAAATATCTCGCGTGCCATTTGATCACCACTTACACCATCAGAAGGAGATGTATGATCTAAAGCTAATCGACCGTATGAATCAATCGAAGTATTTGGAATAAAATTTCTTCCATGCTCGGGCGCAATGACCATTACTGTATCGTTAGCCATGCCGGGTGTACTTTGAATCACACTCCACAAATGAGCTGCCGCCCAATCAGCTTTGCGTAAATGATTAGCATAAGAACTAAAATTAAAATGGCCAATGTCCACGTCTTGCATATTCACCGTAAGTAATTCAGGTTTGAAGCGTTGAATAATTTCCTCAGCAAACATCACATTAAACATATCGTTATTCATGGATGGTCCCACACCCCAAGGATTAACAAACTGACCTGACTGAGCTTTGGCATACAAATCACTTATGAATTGCTGCAACTGAGCTGCTTCAGTTGTTGTGTTTGTTATTCCTGCAGAGGGATTAGTATAACTCTGATCGAAGTTTCCATTTGCAAATTTGCGAATACTCTCAAAGGCTGCTTGTTCATTGGCTGTAAAGGAAGATGGATTTCCCAAAGCATTAAACCCATCTTGAGAAATTAAAAAATTTGGCGAAATGAAATTCGCTCCATAGCCTGCACCATAATTGGGATCACTGGAATAATTTAAAGCAGGATAAGGCCCAAGCGTATTCGCTACCCACCAACAATTCAATGCAGTTTGTTGGGGACTATTATGCTTTCTATAATATTCAAAGATGGTCGGATTACGAGGTGCTTCACGAATATTTAAATCGGTGCTTACGTATTGTCCAGTAACCGCAACGGTGTGTCCGTTATAATGGCCAGTAGGGCCTTCCTTATATCGAAACTGACGAAACAAAGTGCCATAATTTTGCAAGGGTTGTGACAAGGGTCCAGGAGGAAGAAAATCCATAGCCGGTAAAATATCATTCGAGATTGCACTACCGCCAATCAACATATTGGGCATGAGATTACCGTCATTGAATTGCACCGACTCCAGATTACGTACACCTCCTGCAAAAAGCAAGAACACCACGTGATTCACTTTTCGTAAACCACTCGCTGCAAACAGTCGACCTCCAGGCAATAAATACGGAGCTGCCATGGCTCCTGCTGCAGTAAGTCCAATATTCTTAATAAACCGACGTCTATCCATGTGTTTCTTCTTAATTAATAGTAACGGTACTCATCCGATGTCATCAAGGCATACCAAATCACTTCACTTGTCATGGATGCATTCAATCTAATTTGTTCCTTCAGATAATATTTCTCGAATGCATTGGCATCGCGATTAAATAATTTTTTGTAAGTATTATTAATATATAAAAGTGTATCGCCGGCAACATTTGTTTGAGTTGGAATTTGAACTCCCGACTTAGAAAGAAAATTTAATAAGATTCGATCTTCAATCATTTTCTTATCACCGAAAGCAACATAAATAGTATTCAACTTACTAAGTTCCTGCTGTGGGATTTGGGTTCCGAAAAGATCGGCCCAAGCGATCGTCAAAAACTCGACTGTACTTTTAGCATTTGATTTTATACTTCCGGGAGACTGAACAGCTACCGGATTCACTTCATACAAATAATCCACTTCCTTTTCACAGGAAGTAATGAAAAGAAAACAGAAAACAAATACAAGTAAGATACTATTTTTCATTTGCAACTCTTATTTAAATCCAACAAACTCATCGGAAGCTAACACATCTTTCTGTATTGATTCGAAATCCAATGAATTCTTATATTTCAATGTGGCAGCACTCATTTCTGTAGACTCTGGAGCGCGCAATAAATAATCTTTATACACTCTTATTACCGCTCCTTCAAAATAATCATCGGAATTAAAAAAGATATTGAGATAATCATCTTTAGAAGCACCAGCTTGCAAAAACAAAACAGCATTACTCCCTCCAATCATACCAACTCCCCATAAAGCTCCGATAAAGTCGGATTTCGATCCAAAAAATGTTGAAACGAAGAAAGCACAAAATTATCTCCCCCCATATTAATCTGATCGTAAAAATAATTATTCAACATATGCGATTGCAATTGACGGATGGAAATGGTGTTTGCTACATAATCATAGGTTGAATTGTATAAAGTATCCAAGCGATCTTTCTCCAATTGCAATGCAGGCCATACCGTAATATAAGTTGAATCATTCAGAAAGAAATCGAAGATCGCCATCTGATTTATCACATCCGACGAATCTACTGAGCCTAACAATTGTATTCGCCACTTTTCTACCTGGCGCCATTTATAATCTGACAATGAAAAAACTGTATTTAAAAAACGATATCGACTAGCCACATCTAACCCGTGCTCTTTCAAACTGTCAACAGCTTTCTGAAATTCTAATAAACTAGGCTCTCTACCCAAAACTAAAATATATGTCTTATTGACATAATCATCATATACGTTGGACTCAATCGTAGTATCAGGAGGTGCTTGATTGCCAGGAATTGTTTCCAACTCAGTCTTCGTGCAGGAACTTATAAAGAAAACAGCAAGAAACAATACCCCTATTTTCAAGTTATTCATCTCCCAAATTTAGCAATTGATCTAATTAAACGCAAAAGTTCCTCCAAAACTTATGCACGATTAACCTTTAAGAGGATAATTATTCAAACAAGTTTAATTAAGGCCTAAAACTGGCAGCTAGCAACTTACATTCAACGATCTGCGACTGATTGAATTCCAAGGTCATCTTTTTGTAATTCAATAGGTCAATGATGGTTCCAACGAAGCAGAGTCCAGCCGTAAAGAAATACAGAATTCCCATTCCAATTTGTCCAAGAATAAACCGTTGAACACCTGCCACACCCACAAATCCGATAATACAACAAATTAAAATTGTTTGCGGATCCTTTCTTCTTCCTTGATACAGCAATAGAAAATTACGTTGAGCATCTTCACTCAAATCCTTTATTGCTTCTTGAATAAACAGCATTTCTTCAGATTCGATTCCGGGTAAAGAGAGTAGTAAATTTTTATCCATGATTATTTATTTAACAATTAATTTACATTGAATTTTAATTGATACTTTGAATATTCCAATCGGAGCAGTTGTACAATCCGATGAAATAAAACCATCAACCCGAAACCACCGAGAATATGTGCATTCCATGATTGCAAAATTTCTCCATGCAGAAAGAATGAAATCGAATGACCCAATCCACATCCCGGACACCATATAAAACCTAACCAATTAAAAACACAAAGACTCATGTGCTCAGCATGCGGATCAATCCCTGCCAAATACAAAAGCGAACCGATCCAACTAATCAGCTCGAGCGGGAGTTTTTAAGGATTTGCATCTGTTAAAAATAGAATATATCTATCAAACACCAAATTCCCAGCCTAATAAGTTTTCTGGAACGTAGTATTTTTCCTCCGAAATGAAACTCAGTATCATCACTAGAGGTCACAAGAGGTCACTTGAGAACACTAAGAATGTCTTTTGTGTTCTTTAGTGTACTCTTTTTTCTCTAGTGCCTGCCTGCTGCAGGCAGGTTGAAAAAATCTCCATCCAATTAAGATTTCATTTCACGAAAGTTTTGAAAGAACAACGGAATCGTTTCTATTCCTTTCATAAAATTAAAAGATACCATAATGCTCATTGGGACTATGAATTAAATCGCTATCCAGTCCAAATCCCATCAATACACTTTTCAACCCCAACTCCTTTTCAAACAAAGCAACGATCGGAATACTTCCACCACCTCGAGTAGGAATTGGCTTTTTCCCGAAAGTAGTTTCCATCGCTTTACTCGCTGCTTTGAACGCGATTGAGTCGGTAGGTGTTACCACAGGCTCACCTCCATGATGTGGAATCACTTTAACGGTCACGCCCGCTGGAGCTAGACTTTTGAAATGGTCAGAAAAAAGTTGAGTGATTTTATCGCTAGTTTGATTTGGCACTAAACGCATCGAAATTTTTGCAAATGCTTTGGATGGCAACACCGTTTTTGCACCTTCACCAATGTATCCACCCCAAATTCCATTCAACTCAAACGTTGGACGAATTCCAGTTTGTTCCAATACCGTATACCCTTTTTCGCCATGAACATCTCCTACATTTAAATCCGTTTTATATTCGGATAAATCAAAAGGAGCTTTGTTTAACTCTGCACGCTCATCAGCACTAAGTACTAACACATCATCATAAAATCCAGGAATGGTAATGTGATTATTCTCATCCTTCATCTTAGCAATCATCTCGCATAAAATTTGAATAGGATTTGCCACCGCCCCACCATAAACTCCGCTATGCAAATCGCGATTGGGACCAGTAACTTCTACTTCTACATAACTTAATCCTCGCAAACCAACATCAATACTTGGAATATCATTAGCGATAATGGAAGTGTCTGAAATCAAAATCACATCTCCTGTCAATCGGCTTTTATTTTCGCGGATCCAAGTTCCTAAATTGGTTGAACCCACTTCCTCTTCTCCTTCTATCATGAACTTCACATTGCATGATAAAGAATTCGTTTTCATCATCGATTCAAAAGCCTTCACATGCATATATACCTGACCTTTATCATCACATGCTCCGCGCGCATAAATTTTTTCGTTCTTAATCACCGGTTCAAAAGGTGGTGAATCCCAAAGGTCCATGGGATCAGGTGGCTGCACATCATAATGACCATACACCAATACAGTTGGTAGCTTAGCATCAATTATCTTTTCGCCGTAAACGATAGGATGCCCGGCTGTAACACAAATTTCAACCTTATCAGCGCCTGCTTTTTCTAATGACTTTTTGATGAATTCCGCTGCACGAGCAACATCACCTTTTATACTTTGAATCAGCACTAACCGAAGGAATTCGTAATAAATCCAACAATTCAGAGATAAAACGATCCTTGTTTTCATTAATATAATCTTGAATGGTATTCATAAATTGGGTAGTTTTGTTCTTGCAAAAATAGTCGTTCTAATGCTTCGAAAAGACAATTAGCCATGCTAATTCATTTCGAGTAGCTTTAGCCCTCTGAATCAACGTAGTTAAACAATGCTCTACCAATCAACCTCTTCAAATTTTGATCGATTTTTATCGGTGCTGCTTCTCGCTTTTTTCACATTTGTTAACAGCAATTCTGAAGCTCAAATTCCGACAAACGATAACTGTTCTGGCGCTACTTTTATTTACCTTGATCAAAGTGGAAATACTTGTATAAACGATGACAATTCAACAGCGACTAGCGATGGAATAGTAAATGCTTGCGACGCAGGTGCCACACCCCCGCTCCCTCCAGGAGGAAACGAAGTTTGGTATTCTTATGTAGTAACCGGAACCGTAAATACAATAACGGTTTCGCCGATTGGGCTTAATCCGGCTCAAAAAGTTTCAGTAACCGTAGTCAATGGAAATTGCGCTGGCGGTGGGACTCCGAATGTTTGTAATACGGCATTAACGAATGTGGATCCTGCCTCTGTAGCTTTTACTTCATTTGCAGGAACACAAATATGGTTTTATGTGACTTCTCTCGAAGCGAATGGAGAGTTTTTAATTTGCGTAAGCAGCACCAACGGATTTATTAATCCAGGAATTGATTGTAACAGTGCAACAGCACTTTGTAATACGTATGATTTTAGTAGTCCGGGAAGTGCTCAGCCCGGAATTTCAGTTACGCCTTCTTGCTTTAATTCACCTCCTGTTCGACCTTTTTGGTATAAATTTAATGTGGGATATAATGGTCCTTTAGAATTTACTGCTTTTCCTACTAATATCGGAGGGTTCAGATGGGCACTTTATAATATTACCGCAGGATGCCCAGGATTTGAAGTAGCTTGCAACAGTTTTTACGACCCCTTTCAACCGTTAGGAATGTCAAGCTCTGTAATAAATTGTACAAGCAGCCCCTATTGCCCGCCTATCAATGTTGCCTCAGGCGATAAATATGCTTTGATGATTGATGATACCAGTCAAAGTGGATCCGGTTTTGATTTTACATGGGGTTTTGGCGTTCGAATGATGCCTACTGCTGATTTTGATGTGGATAGTGTATTAGCGTGTGGATCCTTAACGGCTAATTTTACAGACAATAGTGAATATAATTCCTCTACGATATGGTCATTTGATTTTGGTGATGGAAATCCTCCCATAAGTGGAGTAGGTGCTAATTTTAATCTGCCCAATCATTTTTATGGACCTGGAACTTATTTAGTTTCTTTAACATTGACAGAACTAACAGGATGTTCACATTCTTTCAGTCGACAAATTGTCGTTAAGCCGAAACCGTTAGTAACCTTTACAACCAGTGACGATAGTTTATGTTTTGATGGTACCAATGCGGTCACTGCAGATTTCACAGCTAACTCTTCGGATCCGAATATTTTTTACGATTGGGTTTTCCCGAATAACTCAGGTTCATTTGTGACCGGATTCGGTCAAGCCACAGCGTATTGGAACACGGCAGGAAATATTATTGTTGGTTTACAAATTACAGAAAATGGATGCGCATCGGACACTACAAAAGATACCATTCATATTTTTAACTTACCGACTGCTAATTTCTCAATGCCAGATACAGCATGTACGGGCACAGATGTTACCGTAAATTATACGGGCTCAGCAGCCAGTACTGCAACTTATGCCTGGACCTACGGCGGTGGAACCGTGAGCAATTCCACCAATCAGCAATTTGATATCAACTGGAATGCAGTGGGGACTTACTATTTAAATTTAGCAATTGTTGAAAATGGTTGTTTAGGTTTTCCATATGATGATTCCATAAAGGTTTTCAAACACCAACCATAGCTATCAATATTAGTTCGCCGGTTTGTCAGGGCGAGACAATTACGTTTTCACCTTTAGCTACTGGTGCTCCAGTTGGATCTGTTTATACATGGAATTACGGTGCAGCAACATTTGTGAGTGGTTCTCCTGCAGATGGAAGTACGGGCACTTTTACATGGAATACTGCAGGAAATACATTCATGAAAGCGGAAGCTACATCTTTGGAAGGATGCAAATCGAATATTGATTCTGTTCCTCTTGTTGTTCGCGCTAAACCTATTGCCAACTTTACAGTGAGCGACACAACGGTTTGTGGAAGTGATTCAACCATCATCACCTACAATGGACTTATGCCTGTATCTGGAAATAATTTTACATGGCAGTTAGGCGGTACGGTATTAAATCCCGGGACAAATGCATGGGGGCCATTTCATGTATCTTATCCTGCTAACGGCGTATATCCATTAACGTTAGTTGCTAATGACAATGTTTGTAATTCAGATACCATTCGCGATACCATCATTGTTGGAAGCTACCCTCTATCCAATGCAGGAAATGATTTAACAACATGCTCTAATCAACCCATTGCTATTGGAACCACAAATACTGCAGGTTATTCTTACAGCTGGACAAACCCATCTTATTTAAGTTCAAGCACTGTATCTAATCCACAAGCAACCGTTCCCGTCGTTGGGACTGCAGATACTACTGTACGTTTTATTGTGACAACAACTCTCGCGTATTGTGATAGAAAAGACACAATGATACTTACCGTAAATTCTGTACAGCGAGCATTCTTCATTCCACCCAATCCTCAATGTGAAACAAACAATGCTTTTGATTTTAGTCCTTTATTCGGAGTTGTTCCCGGTGCAACATTGACTTGGATTATCGGAACTGATACCATCGTATCACCAACTATTCAAGACTACAATTTCACTTCTTCGGGACCCAAGTCCATCATTTTGCAAACGCAAACTCCTGGATGTCTTCCAGATCAATACATAGCCAATGTAATTGTGAAACCCAATCCTGTTGTGAACTTCAGTGTAAACCAAAATACGGGTTGTGCTCCTTTAGATGTAATCTTCCAAAATTTGAGTCCAGCCATTCCAAGTCCAACTTACTTGTGGAATTTTGGCGATGGTGTAGTTTCATTTATAAATAACCCAACACATACCTATCCTAATCAAGGTGTGTATACACCTACACTCACTTTAACAAGTGCAGATACGTGTAGTACAACTGATACATTAGCTGGAGGCATCTCGACCTTTCCAATTCCAGTAGCATTATTCACTGCAAATCCTTTAGTGGCAAATGAATTAAATCCAGTCTTTAATTTCGAATCGGCATTTGCTAATAACGGATGCTATTACGATTTTGGAGATGGAACGGGTGATAGTAGTTGTAGTGCTACGCATGAATATGAAAATGTGGGAACTTATATGGTCACACTTTACACATTCAATGCGGGTGGTTGTCGAGATACATTCCAATTAGAAGTAATTGTAACACCCAATTACTCTTTATATATTCCCAATGCTTTTACACCAAACAACGATCAAATTAATGATCGCTTATCCATTTATTCTGAAGGAGTGGATGAATTTAATATCAAAGTATTTAATCGTCGCGGACAGATTGTTTACGAAAGCAGTGACCCATATGAAAGCTGGAACGGTAAATTTTTAAATGATGGCGAAGAGTGTATGTCGGGCGTGTATGTTTACGAAGCTTTAATTAAAGATTTCAATCGCAAGAAACATAATTTGAAAGGACAGATTTATTTGCTGAAGTAATTTTTTTACGTACCAGCTTATCAGTACAAATGAGTCTTTCGTTCGCTATTATAAGGCTGCTGGCTGCTAGCTTCAAGCTTCGAGGTGCTTTTCTACAGTCTAACTACAACTATATATTTAGTGTAGATTGTATATAGAAAATGCAGGTTTCAATCCACAAAAAAAATCTAGCATTTAGTTACGAAGCTTCGCTACTAAATGCTAGATTTATTAATCTCGTCGAACGAAAAACCTATTTCAATTGAATCGTGAAGGTATAACCATTAATGGTTACTTTCGCTAATGCATCTCGCAAACCATTCACATAACCATAATCGATTGTGCGTGCATATTTTCCTGAGGGTGTAAACACTAAGATACCATCAGTTAAATGTTTAAATCCGATTTCCTTTTTCAAAGGAGTAGTGGTTGACATGGTATAACTTGATCCAGTACGTGTTGTTCCGCTTGCTGTTCCGCTGATGTGATAAACATCATCTAGCCAAGACGGCGTTGCTTCACCTGCTGACCAAACTCGAGTTCGTGTTGAATTATAAGTACTCGTACCACCACCGCCAAAATATTGTGGATCCCAAATAATGGAACCATTGATTGCAACTGTAAAACTTAAATTACCAGCGGTGTTTCTTCCATTATTGGTCACCGTTTTTGAACCCAATAATTGATTGTAATTCACAAAATAGTTGTCGAATGAAATGGTATGGGAGGAACCTGAGTCGCGGTAATGATTCACCCAACTCACTATGATTTTACCCCTACGGTAATTACCATCATTACATAAACAATCTGTAGTACCAAAATCAATAGTAAATGATTTTGGCAATGAAAGCGAATCGAAAGTAATAGTTGCACAACTTGTCATCACCTTTTCTGCTCCACCTCCATTCATCATGCGATACGATTCTAAAGATCCATCATAACCTTCATCTGCGATGCTCGCAACATCACCAAATGCAGCATCGGCCATTGCATATTCAACGGCCGTAGTACCATCACGGTCTTCCTCTTCTTTGTCTTTTTTACATCCTACATAAACTAGTAAAGTAGCAAATACTGCCACAAATCCAAACTTCATTTTATTTTTCATTTTCAAATTATTTTTTTGTTTTCAGGTTCTAGGATGGCGCAATTTACAAAAGGTTTAAAAGAGTAATCACTTAAATCAATAAATTACTTACAATCTTAAGTACCCATTCTAAAAATTCATCAAATAAACAACGCGTTACTAAAAGTTAAAATTGCATTAAATATGATTTATGTATGAATTAATAGTGAGAACTAATTCAATATAGCCTGTTAATAATTTGATGGGATGAGATACGATTAAAAGGCCCGAAGGCGTTCCTTAGATGTAATTTTGATAAAATACGTTCATAGGAAAGAAAGAACCAAAAGATGCGCAAACTACTGATAATCTGCTGTTTACTTTTATCATACAGCTCTAAAGCTCAACTCACAGAAATATTTGTTGAGGAGGATCAAGTCTATAAGAGTGCTTGGGAATTGTTCATCAAGGAGAAGTACTCTGCAGCGAAGGATGAATTTAGCCAATATTTAAAGGAGAAGAAGGGCACATCTCACAATAGAATTAACGCTTCATACTATGTTGCCGTTTGCGCTTATGAATTGTTTCAACCCGATGCGGAAATTCTCTTATCAAACTTCACCACGAATTATTCGGAAAGCACAAAAGCGCCTCGTGCATGGTTTTACTTAGGTAGACACTTTTATCGCACCAAAAAATACACGAAAGCATTGCCTGCATTTGAGCAAGCCGATATTTATTATTTAAGTGGAGATGAAGTACCAGAATACTATTTCAAAATCGGCTATTGTTATTTTAACAAGAATGATAATGACCAAGCTGCTCGAAAGTTTTTGGAAATTGTTAATGTGAAATCGAAATACCAAACGGCCGCTCAATATTACTACGGACATATTGCTTACTCGAATAACAATTATAAAACTGCTTTAGAATATTTTTCAAAGTTGGATTCTTCAGCCACCTTTGGTCCATTAGTGCCCTACTACATTACACAAATGTATTTTGATCAAGGAAAATACTCGGATGTTATTACCTATGCTGTACCAGTTCTAGAAACGAAGAGTCCGCAGAACAATGTAGAGATTATGCGAATCGTTGCTGAATCGTACTACCGAAAAGGTGACTATAAAAATGCAATGGTGTACATCAATGCCTACAGCCAAGCCACACCAACATTAAGCAGAGACGATCGTTACACCTTGGCATTTTGCCAATTTAAATCGGATGATTTTGCAGGAGCGATTACAAACTTCGAAAAAGTGACAGGCATGAAAGACTCGCTTGAACAAAATGCATGGTATCATTTAGGAGCTTGTTATCTTAAAACAAATAATAAAACAGCTGCCAGAAATGCTTTTCAATTCGCTTCACAACTCAACCACAATAAAAACATCCAAGAAACTTCATTGTTCAATTATGCGAAGTTGTCGTATGAATTAAATTTACCTGGCGGATTAAACGCATTCAAAGATTTTATTGAGAAATACCCCAACTCATCCTACGGGGACGAAGCAAACGAATTACTTGCCGAACTTTACTTAAGTACTCGAAATTATAAGGATGCACTTACTGCACTCGACAATATCAAAACAAAGAGCACTAGGACGAAAGGTGCTTACCAAAAAGTGGCCTACTTCCGTGGCCTCGAACTTTATAACGATGGCGAGAATGACAAAGCGATTGGACATTTTGAAAAAGCCATTATCAATGATATAGATCCAGATATTAAAGCCAAAGCAATTTATTGGAAAGCAGAAATTCTTTTTAAGCAAGAAAAATATGAACTAGCCATTAAGCAATATCGCTCCTATGTTTTTAATCCGGGCTCGGTGAATACAAGCATGTACAATATTGCAAATTATAATTTAGGATACTGCTTCTTCAAAACAAACAACTATATCGAATCACAAACTTGGTTCAGAAAGTATTTAGCAAAAAGAAATCCTAGCGAAAATGATATTTACAATGATGCATTAATTCGAACTGGAGATTGTTTTTACGGAATGCGCGATTTCGACAATTCATTAAATTATTACAACGATGCTATTTCTGCTAAAGCTAGTTCATCCGATTATGCACTCTATCAAAAGGGAGTGATCCAAGGCTTGCAAGGAAACATGGACGCAAAAGCTCAAACGCTTACTAATCTTATGAGCAGTTATCCGCGTTCAAAATATCGTGCCGATGCGATCTATGAAAGAGGAAAGGCGTATATGTCGAAGGGAGATGGAGCGCAAGCACAAACGAATTTTAGTCAACTGCTCAAAGAATTTCCAGGAAGTCAGTATGGAAAGAAAGCACAACTAAACATCGGATTAATATACTATAACGACAAACAAGACGAAAAAGCAATTGAGCAACTCAAAAAGTAATTTCAACTTATCCTGGAACACCAGAAGCCACCGAAGCTTTGACAAGCGTAAAAAATATTTATGTAGAAGATGGGAAAGCAGAAGAATACTTTGCTTTTGTAAAAAACATTCCGAATGCAAGCGTAAGTATTGGTGCTCAAGATTCCATCACCTATCAAGTAGCGGAGCAGCGTTATTTAAAAAGCAATTTTGAAGATGCTGCTAAGGATTTTAATAAATACCTTACGCAATTCCCCGATGGAGCTTATCGCTTAAATGCTACTTTCTATTTAGCAGAATGTAATTACAGAAATAAAAACTTCGCAGCAGCATTAACTGGCTATGAAACCATCATTGGAGAACCAAAGAATATTTACTCTGAAAAATCATTGTTAAAAGCAGGTAATATCAATTTCAATAACAAGGAGTACTTGAAGGCGATTCAACAATATTCAGAATTAGAGCGAAATGCTGAAATGCGCGACAATATTCTTAATGCACAAACTGGAATTATGCGCGCAAGCTACTTAACTGCTAATTTCAATCAGGCCATTGAATATGCGAAGAAGTTAATTGAAGGAGAAAAAGTTTCCAATGAAATAATTGCAGAATCACATTTAATTTATGGCAGAAGTGCTATGAAATTGGAAGATTATGCAGCTGCTAAAAAGGAATTTACAGCTATCTCTAAACAATCAAGTGATGCTGGGGCTGAAGCGAAATATTCATTAGCGCTTATTGATTACAAAATGGGTAACTTCAAAACATCCCAAGCGAAATGCTATGATGTAGCGAACCAAGTTCCTTCTTACGACTATTGGATTGCAAAAAGCTTTATCCTACTTGCCGATAATCACGTTGCATTAAAAGATATATTTGAAGCAAAGGCAACTTTGCAAAGCTTGCTTGATAATTATGAAAAAGATCCGTCGGACCCGGAAGATATCAAAGCTATCGCTCAGGAGAAATTAGATGATCTCATTTTAACAGAAATGAATGAGTACAAAGAACCAACCCCGGTACCCGATACAGAAACTGATTTGAACAAAGAAAAGAACTAGTGCTAAAAGACAAAATGAAGATGAATACTCGCCACTATTTAATCCTGATCGCACTGTGTCCAACTTTGTCCTTCGCACAAACGGGCGCAGGAAAAACAGGAAACCTCGGCAATGAAGATATTAATGTCATCAAAGAATACCAACCAGTATTGAATGATGCTTTCAAAATTAACATCAACCCCGACAGCGACACCACTACAATTCGAAAAGCAAACACTCCAGAATATAAAGTGAGTGCACAGCCCATCATTTCAAATTACAATACTTCTCCCATCAAACCCGTAAGAATAAAAGACGATGCAATAAAAAAATTGTATCATGGGTTTGTGAAAGCGGGATACGGCTTAGAGAACATGCCACTGCTGGATATTTCATTCAACAGTTTACGCTCGAAAAATTTTGATGCCGGTGTGCGTTTCAAGCATCTTTCCACCAGCGGAAAAATAAAAGAGTATGGCTTCCCTGGAAACAGCAACAACCTATTTAATGTTTTTGGAACGCGTTATTTCGAAAAGTTTAAGTTAGGCGCCAACCTTGCTTACAATAGAGATGTTGTACATTTTTATGGATACAATTCTCCGCCTGAATTATTCTCTAAATCGGAGACTAAACATAGTATGAGTGACTTTGATGGAAATGTAAATCTGGCGTCCATCAATCCCGATAAAGACAGTTGGACCTATCAAGCATCAGTAGGATTTTACAATTTCGAAGACAATCGCAGCAGCACTGAGAACAATGCTAAAGTAGAATTAGGAATTGGAAAATTATTAACCAATGCAAAATTCAATTTGCAAATTTCAGGTGAGTTTGGAAAAATTAAACAAGCATTGTACTCAATCAACCGAAGTATTATTCGCTTCCAACCTCGTTTCATTATCAATGAGAATTTGTATTCCATTGAAGTAGGTGGAAACGTTGCCATTGAATCAAGAAATAATCCAAGTGGAATCACACCTTACTCGAAACCAATAAAAGACAACAACTATCACTTATACCCATATCTCAGCACAAGCTACCAAGTGATTGATGATGCCGTGAAAATTTTCGCTACGCTAAGTGGTGATCTACAACGCAACGATTTAAGAAGTTTTAGCAGGGAAAATCCATTCTTTGGAAGAAATGTGATGCTCAATAACACCAACGAAAAATTAGGAATTAAAGCAGGAACCTCCATCAAACTTGAACACGATTTAATGTTTGTAGGTTCGGCGAAATGGTCGCGAATTAAAGACCAACCATTTTATTATGCCAACTTCGAAATACCTTCCACTTTCGCTGTGGTGTATGATAAAGCAACCTTATTAAATTTCAGAGCTTCGTTAGAGTACAAAAATGCGGAGAAAATGAGTTTCGCATTCAGCGCTGATTACAACAAATACAAAACGGATCAGTTGAATGAACAATTGTATATTCCAGCGTTACGAGTTGGTATCAGTGGACATTATGCTATTGCCGAAAAAATTTATTTAAAAGCAGATGTATTTTACAATAGTGACGTAACAGGCAATACATACACATCCGATAGTACGCAGGTGTATTCGCAATTCGTGAATATAAAAGGGTGGCTGGATGCGAATATTGGAATTGATTATCGATACAGCAAAGTGCTTTCCGCATTTGTATCGTTGAATAACATCGGTTTCTCTCGTTATTTCAGATGGTACGAATATCCAAGCTATCGATTCCTAGGAATGGCTGGAGTTACTTATTCGTTTTAGTACTTTTAGTAACTTAGTGTTCAACCTTTGATTAGTGATTTTTTCAACACTAGAGGGCACTAGAGGTCACAAGAGATCACTTGAGATATCTTGTGAACACAAAGTCTTTTGTTTTGACTTAAATAAATCTGCGTTAATCCGATTTATCCTTTTTATCCGCGCCTGCCTGCAGCAAGCAGGTTCAATTTTTCTGCATTCATGTTTCTTACTTCTTGTTTGCACTTTACTTCTGGCATTATTTACGAAACAAACATACGAGGTCACTAAAGATCACTTGAGGGCACTATAGATAGAATCAATCATGAATCCAAAGTTGCGAATGATTCAGAGACTATATGTGTAACACCAGAGACTAATTTTTCCACATTAAAATTTATTAAAAGTCCTTTGGGTTTCTGTGCGAGACGTAAATAGGAAAGCAATTGTGCCTTATGTACAGAATGAACTTGTTCCACTGATTTTAATTCTACAACTAAAGAATTTTCTATTAACAAATCTAATATCAAAGGACTTTCAATTCGAGTGCCTTTCTAAAAAATTGGCACCAACAATTTTGATTGTACTGAATACCCTTTAACTCGCAACTCTTGAATTAAGCAAGCATGGTAAACACTTTCAAGCAATCCAGGTCCTAAATAAGAATGTACTTCAATTGCACATCCTATGGTAGCAAATGCAAGAGCATTTAATTCATATTTTGATTTAATCATATAAAGAATTTATAGAAAAATATTTTTATTATAGATCTCTTCTTTAGGTATTCCTAGGAGTAATTCAATTCTTGCAACCTAACTTTTGTGCTCTCAAGTGACCTCTAGTGCCCTCTAGTGTTAAAAAATCGTCAAGCTTTGAGAATATCGCGGGCAATCACTAATTTTTGGATTTCGCTGGTTCCTTCACCGATGGTGCAGAGTTTTGAATCTCTATAAAATTTTTCAACTGGAAAATCTTTCGTGTATCCGTAGCCACCAAAAATTTGTACCGCTTCAGTCGAACAACGCACCGCCACTTCAGAAGCATAATACTTCGCAAATGCTGACTGACGTGTTACTTTCTCTCCGCGATTTTTTAAATCGGCAGCTTGCATCGTTAATAATTCGGCGGCTTCAATTTGTGTTGCCATATCAGCAAGCTTAAAAGAAATCGCTTGGAAATTCGAAATAGGTTGTCCAAACTGTTCGCGCTCTTGAGAATATTTTACAGACGCATCAAAAGCTCCTTTTGCAATACCCAGAGAAAGTGCTGCAATCGAAATTCTACCTCCATCTAACACTTTCATCGCTTGAATAAATCCATCTCCTACATTTCCGAGAACTTGGCTCTTGTGTACTTTACAATCTTCAAATATCATTTCAGCTGTTTCAGAAGCACGCATTCCCAATTTATTTTCTTTCTTTCCTGCTTTGAATCCTGCAGTACCTCGTTCAACAACAAATGCCGTGATGCCATGCGAGTCATTCATCTCACCCGTGCGAGCAAGTACTACTGCCACATCTCCACTAATACCGTGCGTGATCCAGTTCTTTGCACCGTTGATGATCCAATGATCGCCATCCTGCTTAGCTACTACTCGCATTCTCAAAGCATCGGATCCAGTATTTGCTTCTGTCAAACCCCATGCACCAATCCACTCTCCAGTTGCTAATTTCGGAAGATACTTTTCTTTCTGTTCTTCATTTCCAAAAGCCATGATGTGTCCTGTGCATAAAGAATTATGAGCAGCCATCGACAACCCAATAGATCCACAAACTCGAGCTACTTCTTGAATTGCCGTTACATATTCAAAATACGTTAATCCAGCACCATGGTATTTTTCAGGAACTAAAATTCCCATCAAGCCCAGCTCACCCATCTTCTTAAAAACCTCAACGGGGAAATATTGAGCTTCATCCCACTCCATCAATTTTGGGCGTATATTTTTCTCTACAAAATCGCGTATAGTCTGTTTAATTAGCTCTTGATTTTCACTTGACTTGAAGTCCATAATAGGGAATTAGTTTAATAGTAAATAAGGTGCAAGTTTACGGAGGATTTCCTCATCCACCAAAGGTATCTGCTTCAGATCCGATGGACTTTTGAATACTCCGTGCTGCTCTCGGTAAGCAACAATTAAGCGAGCCAATTGTTTGTTGATGTATGGATGCCGCAAACTATCTGCAGGTAGACTATTGATATTAAGTTTTTTATAGGGACCACCGTCTACTTTTACCTTAGGGAAAATGATTTTATAGACTGAATCCGGAATAGAACGAATTTCCTTCAGTTGTTCCACTGTGTAAAATCCACCCAAACGCTCACGATAACTGACAATCGCCTTCGACCTTCCTGAACCAATGAACGGCAAATCTTGAAGCTCGGTTGTGTCCGCTTTATTCAAATCTAAAACGATCCATTTTGGTCTAGAGGCTTCGCGATTTGCATTAAATCCGGATTGAAATTTACCGCTTGGCTTTATTCCTTTGGCTGGACTCAACTCAATAAAAGGCTCCCATTTTTCATACAAAGAGGCATGCAAAACACGCACATTCTTCACTTCTTCCTTACTTTTAAATCCACCAACACGATCCCGAAAACGAATCATAGATGAAGATTGCTTAGGACTCATTCCTAACGCTACCAATTGAGAAGAATCTGCTGTATTGGGATCGAATACCGTTAATTTAATTTCTTCGCGTTTTTTATAATTAGTGGTGTATGAATTTTCTTTTTTCTCCTTTAGATGGATTTTATCTGCGGCTAATTTCAATTCTACATTCGGAATAAAAACTTCAGGATTTAAATAATAATGTCGATACCATAGATTCGCTTGAAGTACTAATAGAATAGAACACAAAACCAAGGCCGCATTCTTTTCACCACGGGTGTAGGTGAAATAGCTGTACATAAAATGTCGGAAGCGATTTGTTTTCATCAAATATTTTTTTGCAAAATAAGGGAGATGAAAAATAAAAAGTCATTTAATAAATATTTATAGTCGACTACAAGTGTTTACCAACGATTAAAAACCACTGTGACCGTTGCTAAACGCAGCTAACGTTGCGTTTAGAAGTAAATAATTAAGAATCGAAAATTTATAAAATGAGCTCAGCCAATAACCCACTCATCTCTTGCTGCACTTTTAATGCTTCTGCTCTGGCGGCTTCTGCAAAATCTTTCCCTTTAGATGCATAAATAATTTGACGCGAAGAGTTCACGAGCAAACCGCAGTACTTATTCATTCCTAATCTTGATATAGCTGCTAAATCTCCTCCTTGCGCTCCCACTCCCGGAACCAGAAAAAAAGAATCGGGAGCTAAGGCTCTTAATTTTTCAAATTGCTCTGCTTGTGTAGCGCCACAAACAAACATAAGTTGATCAGCGTTTCCCCAGGTTTGTGCTTTACGCATTACATCTTGAAACAACATTCCTCCACCTTTCAGCTGATTAAATTGAAAATCGTTGGCGCCTTCATTGCTGGTAAGAGCTAATAAAATCACCCATTTATTATCAAAAGCTAGAAATGGTTTAACAGAATCAATGCCCATATAAGGAGCGACCGTAACACTATCAAAATTCATTTGTTTAAAGAATGCTTGAGCATATAACGTTGACGTGTTACCGATATCTCCACGCTTAGCATCAGCAATTGTGAAAATATTTTTAGGAATCATCTCCCTGGTCTTTTCCAAACTTCCCCATCCAATCGATCCACGACTTTCGTAAAATGCTAAATTGGGTTTGTAAGCAACACACAAATCAGAGGTAGCTTCGATGATGGCTTTGTTGAATTCAAAAATAGGATCTTCCTCTTGCAATAAATGAGCAGGAATTTTGTTAAGGTCGGTGTCAAGACCTATACATAAATAGCTTTGTTTACTTTTTATTTGCTCAAAGAGTTCTTGTCGATTCACTTTTTCTACCTTTTTATATTCTTTAAAAGAACGAATTACCCTACCATGTTTTCTTCTTTCATTTTTTCTGCATTCTCCGCAAACTGTAATGCATCAATAAAATCTTGAATGTCTCCATTTAACACAGCACCTAAATTATGAGATGTGAATCCAATGCGATGATCGGTAACTCTGCTTTGTGGATAATTATAAGTTCTAATTTTCTCAGAACGATCACCTGTACTTACCAAGGTCTTTCTTCGCTTAGATACATCATCCATTCTCTTGGTATATTCAATATCGTATAATTTCGAACGTAGCATCTGCAAAGCCGATTCACGATTGGCGTGTTGCGAGCGTGCAACTTGACATGTAATTACAATTCCACTTGGCTTATGTGTTAACTGAACTTTCGTTTCAACTTTATTTACATTTTGCCCACCGGCTCCACTTGAACGTGAAGTTTTATATTCTAAATCGGCTGGATTAATATCAATTTCATCAAACTCATCTGCTTCCGGCAATACTACAACTGTAGCAGCAGAAGTATGAATTCGACCTTGTGTTTCTGTCGTTGGAACTCGCTGCACACGATGTACACCACTTTCGTATTTTAAAATTCCGTACGCTTTATCACCACGCACTTCAATTACTACTTCTTTATACCCACCGGTGTTTCCCTCGTTAAAATCCACCATCTCCACTTTAAATCCTTTTGCTTCACAATAGCGCTGATACATTCTGATTAAATCACCAGCAAACAAACTTGCTTCATCACCCCCTGTCCCTGCACGGATTTCCATAATCGCATTCTTGCTGTCCTCGGGATCTTGAGGAATCAATAATTGCTGAATATGTTCTTCTATCTTCGCAAGCTGTGGTTCTAATGATTCTATCTCCTCTTTTGCCATATTACGAAAATCTTCGTCCTTATCGTTATTCAACACATGACGTGCTTCATTAATTTGAGTTAGAATCGCCCTATATTCACGTGTCGCAACAACGATTTCTTCCAAATCACGATATGATTTATTCAAAGCACGAAATTTTTTCTGATCCGCAATTGTTCCCGGGTCACCTAACTGTACACCGATATCATGAAAGCGAGCTTCAATTCCTTCAAGTTTTTCTAATAAATTATCTGTCGACATGATTCTATTCTCTTACCAGGTAAATGTTCCCTGTGTACTATTAATTGTCAATTTTTTCTTTTCAGAGGGCTCCACCCGTCCAATCACCTTGGCTTCTACATTAAATGATTTTGAGATGGAAATAATGCTCTCTGCTACTTCTGTCGGAACATAAATTTCCATGCGATGTCCCATATTAAACACCTGATACATTTCCTGCCACGAAGTTCCACTCTGCTCTTGTATCATTTTAAACAATACAGGTAATTCAAATAAATTATCTTTTACGATATGAACGTTTTCTACGAAGTGCATCACTTTCGTTTGTCCACCACCACTGCAATGCACCATACCATGGATTTGACTTCTATGCTTATCTAAAATTTCTTTAATGATGGGAGCATAAGTTCGGGTTGGAGATAATACTAATTTACCTGCGTCCACACCGAGTTCGGATATGCTATCCGTTAGCTTCATCTTCCCACTGTATACCAAAGAATCTTCAATTCCATTATCAAAACTTTCAGGATACTTTTCAGCTAAATATTTACCAAAAACATCATGACGTGCTGATGTCAATCCATTACTTCCCATACCACCGTTATAATCCGACTCATAACTTGCCTTCCCACTCGAGCTTAATCCAACAATTACATCGCCTGCAACGATCTTAGCATTGTCGATTACATCACTTCTTTTCATTCGACAAGTAACCGTGCTATCTACAATGATCGTTCTTACTAAATCACCAACATCTGCGGTTTCTCCTCCAGTTGTATAAATATTGATTCCATATCGCTGAAGTTCGCGAACCAATTCTTCGGTTCCTTCAATAATCGCAGAAATCACCTCTCCCGGAATCAATCTTTTATTTCTACCAATGGTAGAAGAAAGTAAGATTCGATCGCAAGCTCCTACACAAAGTAAGTCATCGATATTCATGATTAGGGCATCTTGTGCAATTCCCTTCCATACACTTAAGTTGCCGGTCTCTTTCCAATACATATAAGCCAGACTACTTTTTGTTCCGGCCCCATCAGCATGCATAATATTGCACCATTGGTCGTCGTCTCCTAAAAAGTCGGGGACAATTTTACAGAAAGCTCTAGGAAACAAGCCCTTATCTACCTTCTTTATGGCAGCATGCACTTCATCCTTAGTGGCAGAAACGCCTCTTTTAGCGTATCGATCTGACGTATTCATGATTTTGCAAAGATACAAGAAGGGCGGCCTTTAGAGCCGCCCTTCAGTATTAAATCTAATTATTTATTAGTTCTTAGGAACATAGGTTGTACCAGTCACTTGAAATTCTGTACGACGATTATATTGATGCGCCTTTTCGCGTAATTCATTTGTTTCTAGCTTATCAATAAAATCTTTCGTTAACACATCACCTGTTTTGAATGGCAAGTATTCCTCATTATTTTCAACGGATTTTGGCGTAGTTTCACCCATTCCTTTCCAAGTTAAACGATCAGCAGGAATCTTATTCGCGATCAAATAATCCATAACACTCTTCGCACGTCGATCAGATAACTTCATGTTATAATTATCATCTGAACGGTAGTCAGTATGTGAAGTTAACTCGATCGTAATTGTAGGATTGTCGTTCAACACTTGAATCAAACCATCCAATGCTTTCTTAGACTCAGGACGCAAAGTAGATTTGTCAAGGTCATAAAAAATTTCAGGTACAGTGATCGGTTTTGCAGTTGACTTTAATGGGAAGTCGAAATCTTTCAAAAAATCTTGATCTTCCTCTAAACCAACCGTTGATAATTCATGGAACTTGGTTAAATACCCTGTGAATGAAGCTGAAACTTTATATTTCACATTCGGCTTCAATTCATAACGATACATTCCATCAGGACCAGTTTGAACGCTCAAAGAAGTACCATCAGAACCAAATAATTCAACGGTAGCTCCTTCTAAATTCTCTTTAGTATCGGTATCATAAACACGACCACCAACTGCTAATTTCAATGGCGGAACCAAGAAAGAATAAATATCATCCATTCCCTTTCCTCCATCACGATTAGAAGTGAAGTATCCTGTAGTTTCAGTATTCCAAATCAAACCAAAATCATCACCTGAAGAATTCATTGGCGACTTTAAATTAGTGGCTTCAGCCCATACACCACCTTCGTTACTGGTGTACATCATATCCAATCCACCTAAACCAACTTTTCCGTTAGAAGAATAATAAAGGCGACCATTTTTATTCATCGTTGGAAACATCTCATCTCCATCCGTATTTACTCCTGATCCTAAATTAACTGGTGTTCCCCACATGCTACCATCCCAAGCGGAGGCCCAAATATCTTTTCCGCCCATTCCTCCTGGCATATCAGAAGAGAAATACATCGTTTTGCCATCTAAAGAAAGACAAGGATGTCCGCAAGTATATGTTTCGCTATTGAAAGGCAATGAAACGGCATCACTCCATTTACCATCAGTCATGGTAGTCATCATGATTTTACATTGCGCATTCGTTTCATCATTATTTGGACAGGTAGTATAATACATGACTTTACCTGTAACATCAAAGCATGCTGCCCCATCACTGTATTCCGAATTTGCAGGACCCGGGAAGGAAACTGGAGTACTCCATTTCTCATTATTATCCATAGAAGCCTGAAATAAATCAAAATGCTTCTCACCGTACCAATTATCATTATCCTTACCGGTAGCTTCTTCACGAGAAGAAGAAAAAACCAACGTATTTTTTACAGCTGGATTATCTGCTACAGCAAAATCATAATATTTTGTATTTAACGCAGACATATTATCAATACGATGACGTGTCGGTTTATCTTTCCAAGCTTGGGCTGTTTCTGTTGCTTTGATTGCAGCAGCGGCTTTTGCGTCATTAGGCTCGGCCGCCTTATACGCATTGTATTGGGCAATTGCTTCAGCATATTTGCCATTTGATTTTAATGCATCGCCATAACGCAAGAACGCAATAGGATCCTTATGTTTGGCAGCAACAGCCTTACCATACCAATCTTCAGATTCTAAATTATTACCCATAAAACGAGCACACTCACCAGCAAAAAAAGCAGCACGAGCTTTATCCTCATTCTTCCTTAGTTTTGTATAGCATTTTTTGTAACGAGTACTTGCATTATAATACTCTCCAATTCTAAAATGTTTATCAGCCTTCTGCGTTTTACTTTTGGGCGTTTTAACAGTCTTTTCCTGAGAAAATCCGCTCATAAATGCGAATGTTAAAATCAACAGAAGGCTTAAGGTTTTCTTTATCATAAGGGTAATTGCATTAACAGTTTCAATAATTGACAAAGGAAATAAATAATTATTAAACGGAAAAATATGAGTGCAAATGTTCGAAGAGACTTAATACTTTGACGTTCAACAGAATAATTGCAAATATAAAAACTTACTCCAACATACTTACTAAGAAAACTAACGGTTATTATCATTTTGCACCAAATCTTTAACTTTAAGAACCAACTTTCTATTGATTGTTGAACAAAATATTAAATCTATATTTTTCGTTTATCCAATAGTCGATTATCCTAATTAATTTTGCCCTATGAATTACAATATCAAGGCACTATTTGTGCTTATACTCCTGATTATCAACCTTCCTTTGGAATCAGAAGCACAACATAATTACAAAACAGCGCTCGGCTTAAGATTAAATGGTGGCGCTGGAATTTCGTTACGCCATTCTTTGAAAGAAAATCAAAGTATCGAAGGAATTCTTTATACCCGTTGGCATGGATTGAATATTACAGGTATTTATAGTGTTAACTATCCAGTTTTTGAAGAACCAGGATTTAACTTTTTTATCGGTGGTGGCGGACATATTGGCTTTTGGGATAGAGACCGAAGCCCGTGGTGGGATGAAGATAAAAGATATAATGATACTAGGATGGTATTAGGGATAGATGGGCAAATAGGTCTTGAGTATACATTTAATAAAATTCCTTTAAACCTTGCCATCGACTGGAAGCCCGCATTTAACATTATTGGAATCACCAATTTTTGGGTAGGTGATGCGGCACTATCGGTTCGTTATACCTGGAAATAACTGAAGCTTAATAAACCTATATAGACTTTGCACGTTTGCATAATATCAAAGAGGAGAAAGCGTACTTCGTTGTATGCGCCAAAGTAAATTTACATTTTGCCAGAATAAAATCTCGTGCAGTAGACAAATCCGCTGGAATAATATGTGATCAAGATATTCGCTTAAATGGATTCTAAAGTTTTCAAAAAATACTCGGAACTCCTACGAAGTATAAAATTTCGTGACCCAGACTTTGATCGAACGTTTGTGTTCCTGACTAACAACTTCAAGGTAAAACCCGTAACTGCTGCTCATTTATACAAGCACCGATGGGTAGTGGAATTATTTTTCAAATAGATAAACAACACTTGAATATAAAATCAATCTGGGGCACAAAATGAAAATGCTGTTCGAATACAAGTATGGGTGGCGATATCCGTTTATATTCTCGTAGTTATTACAAGAAAGAAACTTGAAATACAAAACTCAATTTAAGAAATACTGTAATACGTTAGTGTATTTCCCTTCTAAAAAAGACCCTAACTGAAATGTTTTCAGATAAAGGATTTGATGAAAATAGTGAGCAGAACAATACTAAATTGAACTTCATTCTTTTTTAACGCAACGCTAGCGATCCCTCATTTAATTTGCAATTAATGAATAACGACCGTTTGAGTAAATTTTCTTTGGCCATCACTCCATAAAAATTCGAAAGTTCCTTTACCAAGAAATTGAAAATCGATTGTTTTAATATCGATTAATTCATCTTCAAAAAGAAGTACTCCTAATTGATTGTAGACTTGAAAATTATTTAAGAGAGGAAAACCCGGATAAACTCTCATGATACCTGAAGTTGGATTCGGAAAAGCTTTGGGACTCATTTGAAAATAAGTTCCGCTCCATTCATAACGTGGATTACTATTCTTAAGAATATAGAATTCATCTGCAACAAGCCCATCAAAACAAATAAACTTACAATGCATCGAATCCCCTTTTACCACTATTGATGTAGAACCTGCGATTGAACTTATTGATGAAACCATTGCGTCATGTGGAAATCCATTTGCAACAGCTGTACTAGACACACCTCCAACTCCACATACCGTATATACGGTACCGTTATGCTCTTTATCTTTAATATAAGGAGTGTTCAACCCATCTCCAGCTTGGATGAGGTTTGAACTATTAAAAGTACTCTCTAGCCCATAATGCCCATGCATGAAATAACTTCTTTCATAGGTATGACTATGCCCAGTTAATACCAAATCAACACCAAATCTTTCTAATAGCGGAACAATATTTTCACGCATATCAATCAATTCAATTTCAACATCTGAATTATGGGTTCCTTTACTATATGGGGGATGATGCCAATAGGCAATGATCCACTTTGCAGTATTTAATTGTAAATCGTTTAACAACCATTGATACATTGGACTTCCTGTATGATTTAATGCGCCATAACTATCGAGTGCAATGAAATGAACATTTCCCCAATTGTATGAATAATATTTTTCGGAATTCGAAGGAACACCTCCGCATTGCGCATACTTTGGCAAATTAAAAATATTGAAATATGGAAAATTAGTTCCTAATGATGCTGTAGACAAATAACCTGCTTGGCCGTAGTCATGATTTCCTAAAGCAGGATAAAAATTCCAATTTTTAAATTGATTTTTATAAACATCAAAAACAAAATTACCATACTCTTGGTCAGTACCATTGTAATAGGCGTTATCACCTAACCAAATCCACATATCATTTCTTTTACCTCCTAAATAATTCAAATACGACTGCAATACTTGGTTTTGTTGCACACTTCCATTCCCAAAATCACCTAATGCCCAAATTTGAATGGGCTGTTCGCTATTAAAGACTGGTGCTGTGTGAAAATAATTTTCAACTCCTCCTTCAAGGACTACCACAGTCGAACCAATTTTATAAAAATATTTGGTGTTAGGAAGAAGTCCATCTAACTTGACAAAATGATCCTTTACCATATCAAAATTCTTAACTGTATTTCCAAACGTTTGGGTCAAACCATAACTAACTTTAGAGTCGGTTTCTACATCCGTACGCCAATGAATAGTGCAAGAATTTGGAGTAGTTGTTTGCAAATAAGGTCCCCGACTAATCACAGGAAGCACCAATGGCAAAACTGCATCTACAGTCATCTCAAAAGTAAGATCCACATCATTTGCGCTACTCGGATGTATTTCTATAGCAAACAAATTTTGACCATTCAAAAAATCGGAAGAATTTAAATTAAAGGTGTATGTTGAATCACCATCGTCTATACAATTATTGAGAGCAAGAGTAAAATAATTTACTCCCGAACTTGGTAAATTATTTACAAAAATTTTCGTGCCATTTAAATAAACTATTACACCATCATCTCTTCGCAATTTGACATTGAATGCTGCAAATTGTTGTGGATTAATAACAGAAACTACTTTTCGAAAATAATAACATGTATTATTCTTCTTGAGTGAAGTGACTGGATTATCACCAAAGCCAAATTCTCCTTTACCTGTTGGCCAACTACCATCATTAAATAAATTGGTTTTCCATTGAGAACCAAAATCGACACCTTGGTCATGGTACTTCCAAATTGAGTTTTGATCCAGAATAATATTCGCATAGATGGATTCTGCTAAAATCACCCAACTAAAAAATAAAACATAAATTTTTATAAATTTCATTTCCTTAATCTTCCTCAAAAATAATTTAATCCAAATAAACATACTTTTCCAACACCAGTAATTTCACTAATCCAATATTGGAAACTTCCATGATAAGCTCCCAATTTAAGTAATAAATTCAATCATTATTTCATTTACCAACAAAACACCCATATTCATCCAGCCTTCATTTAACCTAATCAATCCATTAAAAATGGAGCGTGACAAACGTTTTCAACAGTTTGATAGATTATCAACACCTAATCAAACATAACCCTTTAAAAGCATTAAAATCCGTATCTTTGTTAACTATTAGAAAAATTAGCATAACTAACTGATAATGAGCGAACAAGTCTTGGACAAAGAAGAGCTAAAACAAAACGAATATTCTGCCGATAGTATACAAGTCCTGGAAGGACTTGAAGCGGTACGAAAAAGACCCGCCATGTACATTGGCGACATTGGTGTGAAAGGATTACATCACCTCGTTTATGAGGTGGTAGACAACTCCATCGATGAAGCACTTGCAGGCCACTGTAAAAACATTGATGTATTCATCAACCCCGGAAACAGCATCACAGTAAAGGATGATGGTCGTGGAATCCCAACTGATTTCCATGCCAAAGAGCAACGCTCCGCATTGGAAGTGGTAATGACAGTACTTCATGCAGGTGGTAAATTTGATAAAGATTCCTACAAAGTTTCTGGTGGACTTCATGGTGTAGGTGTAAGTTGTGTAAATGCACTTTCAACATTATTGATCGCTACCATTCACAGAAATGGGAAAATTTACAAGCAAGAATATTCTGAAGGAAAACCTCTATATGCTGTAAAGGAAATTGGAACAACAGATCGTACCGGAACAGAAGTTACATTTCAACCGGACGCTTCTATCTTCATTACTACAGATTACATCTACGATACGATTGCAACTAGAATGCGTGAACTCTCTTTCCTCAATAAGGGTATTCGTATTTCTCTCAGCGATATGCGTGAATTAGATGAACATGGTGTCTCAACTAACAAAGATGTATTCTACAGCGAAAAAGGACTGGTTGAGTTTGTTGAATATTTAGATGCGACGCGTGAGAAATTAATTGATGATGTAATTTACATGGAAGGTGAAAAAGGCGGAACTCCCGTTGAGGTTGCTATGTCCTACAATACTTCATTCAATGAAAACGTACATTCGTATGTAAATAATATCAATACGCATGAAGGTGGAACTCACTTAGCGGGTTTTCGTCGTGCATTAACGCGTACACTTAAAAATTACGCTGACAAAGAAGGATTACTTTCTAAATTAAAGTTTGATATTAGTGGAGATGATTTTCGTGAAGGACTCACGACAGTTATTTCGGTAAAAGTGCAGGAGCCACAGTTTGAAGGACAAACCAAAACCAAATTAGGAAATAACGAGGTAATGGGTGTAGTGGATCAAGCCGTTTCTGAAATGCTTAATAATTATTTAGAAGAGCACCCTCGTGAAGCAAGAAGTATCGTTAATAAGGTAATATTAGCCGCTACTGCACGTCATGCTGCTAGAAAAGCACGTGAGATGGTGCAACGTAAAGGCGCATTCACAGGTACTGGACTTCCCGGAAAACTTAGTGATTGCTCTGAACGTGATCCAAGCAAATGTGAAATTTTCCTTGTCGAGGGAGATTCTGCAGGCGGAACAGCGAAGCAAGGTCGTGACCGTAATTTCCAGGCGATTCTTCCCTTAAGAGGTAAAATTCTTAACGTGGAAAAAGCCATGGATCATAAAATCTATGACAACGAAGAAATTCGAAACATTTTCACAGGACTAGGTGTTAGTAAAGGAACTGCTGAAGATGAACGCGCATTAAACATCGACAAATTACGATATCATAAAGTAGTGATCATGACCGATGCCGACATCGACGGTAGTCATATTACTACATTGATTTTAACATTCTTCTTCCGTCACATGAAGGAATTAATCGAAGAAGGATATGTGTATATCGCTACTCCTCCTCTTTATTTGGTGAAGAAAGGAAAAGAGTCAACTTACTGCTGGACAGAAGAGCAACGACAAGAAGCCATTAAGAGAATTGCGGGCGATGGAAAAGAAAGTTCCGTTAGCATTCAACGATACAAAGGTCTTGGAGAGATGAATGCAGAACAATTATGGGAAACCACCATGCGACCAGAAACAAGAACGTTGCGCCAAGTTACGATTGAGAGTGCAGCTGAAGCCGATCGCATCTTCTCAATGCTCATGGGCGACGATGTTCCACCTCGAAGAGAATTCATCGAAAAAAATGCCAAGTACGCTAAAGTAGACGCTTAAACAACCTAGCGTTTCAACGCTAGGTATACAAACAACACAACTTAGGGTTTTAACCCTAGGTATAAAAACCCATCACAACAATGAAAGTAACAGTAGTAGGCGCCGGTAACGTTGGCGCAACTTGCGCAAATGTTATTGCTGAGCGCGAATTAGTAAACGAAGTAGTTTTACTTGACATCAAAGAAGGCACAGCGGAAGGAAAATCTCTCGACATGTGGCAAACAGCCCCAATTAATATGTACGATACACGTATTAAAGTGTGACCAATGATTACAGTGCTACTGCAAATTCAGAAGTAGTAGTTATTACTTCTGGACTTCCACGCAAACCAGGCATGAGTCGCGATGACTTAATCGCTACTAATGCCGGAATCGTAAAGTCAGTAACTGAGCAAATTATAAAGTACAGTCCTAATTGTATCATCATTGTAGTTAGTAATCCGTTAGATGTGATGACTTATTGTTCCTTTTTAACTGCTGGATTTGATTCGAAACGCGTTTTCGGAATGGCAGGAATTTTAGATACTGCTCGCTACCGTGCCTTCTTAGCTGAAGCATTAAATTGCTCACCAAAAGACATTCAAGCTGTATTAATGGGTGGACATGGTGACACTATGGTTCCACTTCCTCGCTATACCACGGTTGCCGGAATTCCTGTTACTGAATTAATCGCTGATGATAAGTTAGAAGCCATTGTTCAACGCACGAAAGTGGGTGGCGGTGAATTAGTAAATTTGATGGGCACATCAGCATGGTATGCACCGGGAGCTGCGGCAGCGCAGATGGTAGAAGCTATCGTTCGTGATCAAAAGAGAATTTTTCCGGTGTGCGCTTGGTTACAAGGTGAATACGGTGAAAAAGATGTTTACCTCGGCGTTCCTGTTAAATTAGGAAAGAATGGTATCGAAGAAATTATCGAACTTAAATTAAACAAAGACGAAAAAGAATTATTAGCTAAATCATCCATCGCTGTAAAAGAGGTGATGAGTGTGTTGGACAATATGGCTGTTTCGGCTAAATAATATTTCAATTTCAACAAAAGCCTGCGACTGAAGTCGCAGGCTTTTGTGTTTTTTAAACAGGAATATTTGTTTTTAAAGAAATCGCTTTAATTCATTTTCATTGGGCATTCTACATGTTGCCCTTCGACCAAAAAATGAATATCGAACTTTTGCAAATACATTATAAAATGCATCTCGAATAAATGTGGGAACAAGGATGAACACGAAAAATACTTTCCAAGGATAACCTAAATCTTTAATTATATATAGGACAGCTGTTGAAGATTTCAAAATTTTTCCTTTTCTCAAATACAATATGCTTTCGACATTTAAAATCGCAAGATGTGATAACAATTCTTTTCCATTTTCACTCTGACTTGCAGAAAATAAAAATGCATTCTGTTTATCACGTCTTAACAAAAACTGAACTCCCCACGAACAGAAGTTACAGTGGCCATCGAAGATGATTATCTTATCCAAATCATATTTCGAAACATAGTTCATTTAAAATAGGTATCGAATTTACACTTCAAATTTATAAACCTCGATCCTTTGAGCTCGATGACTCTGTATCAAATTACTTAGGACGAACTGTAATTGCATATGGATCCACACTTACTTCTGGATTAAAATCTGGATCCTTATCCAGCGTATTCAAATTTATAATACTCAAATATCCATTTTTTCCGGAACAAGAAGAAGCATGGTGCGGAGCTATACCGCCTGAAACATTTCGATTTGCAACATACACAACTTGTTTCTTTTCATCAACTACGATTCCATGCGGCTGCCACCCTACTTTAATTTTCTTTACTTCAGTTAATGAATTAATATCGATCACGCTAATAGATCCTCTCATGTTTGGAAAGAAATCATCCTCTGTATTAGTAACAAATAATAAATTATTAGCGGGCGACATTGCAAATTCTAACGGCACCTTCCCTACAGGTATCACTTGGATTAATTGATCATTGCTGGTGTTAAACACACGAACCTGATTCACATTGGTGTCTTGACAAGTCACGAAATATTTCGAATAATCAGGACTAAAAATAATTTCATGAGGACGCATTGGGAATGGCAGTTGCCAAGGTCCAATGGGATTGATGTTTATGTCTTCGTAACTGACTAAATCATTGATTGGAATTTTTATTATTTTACTAATATCCTGACACGTCACATATAAAGTATCATTGTTTTGATTTAGCGCTACTCCATGCAAATTTGGAGTTGGATTTCCAGTGATCGGAAATGGACCTACCGTATTGGATGTACCGGCATCAATATCAATGAAAGCAATTCTTCCTCCATTATAATCTACAGAATATGCCTTCTTTGAATCGCTTGAAATCGTAATCGTATTCCATCCTCCTGCAATTCCATTTCCTATTGGAATGGTTTTTACTAATTGATCAGTAGTTGTACTAAACACCTGAACGATGTCTGAATTCAAAAACACAACTAACCAATACAAACCATCAGGAGTAACTTTGATATTATGGGGAGATTCAGGAGGAGATGCTCCAGGATTTACACCAACATCAATCATCCTCATCGCCACTCTTCTATCCGCATCAAAAACAGAAACGACATCGCATCCCTGGTTAGCAACATAAAATTTATGTCGCAAAGGATCATCTGCAAACATTATTTTCCCTTCCTTATTTGGAGCGCCACCATCAATCCAATTTCTTAATATTTCATATTCTTCCTTTGAAAGAGCAGGTTCATTGATGGGCATCGTTGGCAGAACCACTAAACCTAATGTGCTATCGATATTCGTAAAATAACAAAGTGTACTAAAATCGGAACGGAATGGAATTACGACAGCACCATTGTTTGTTCCATCAAACATTACATCCCACGAGCTTAAATCCAAGCCAGCAGCTGCATTTTTACTAATGGTGGTATGGCATCCGGGAGTAGCGCATTTACCAATAATTATATTTTCAACTTGTGTTGGATAACCATTGTTTGAGGGTAAAATGGCTTCATACTTGTCGTATTTACATCCTGCTAAAACCAGAATCAACCCAATAAAAATTATACTTTTAATCTCCATTAATCTCCTTCTGTTATATAAACATTTATAGAATCAACTCCAGCCACCATTGAATTATTGAATGGCAACCCGCCTACGCAAACCCAATCCGTTGGATCCAGCAAACTATCAATACCGATAGCGTATACATAATAGCTACCGCAATTTAAACTATCTATGCTCGCATACGCAGATGTGTTTTCAGCAGTAACTGCATAATCATACTTTGTTGTATCAGTTCCAGGAAACTCACTTGCACTGTACTTTATAAAAACGCGACAGCCCGGGATCGGTCTTGAATGGTGGAGCATTTTAAATACCATAGTCAATTGTCCTGTTCGCCCTTCCGGGCAATTATCCTCTTCTTCCTTCTTTTTATCCTTACATTGAATAAAAACGAAGCTCATCAATATGAAACAAACTCCGAGTAATAATTTATTCTTATTCATTGTCTTCTACCATTAAACTTTAATACTTAATAAATTTGCGACTGAACGATCTTTTCGAATTGCTCACTCTACATACATAGGTTCCGGAATTCCATTTTGAAACATCCAAGATCAATTGTTGTTTTGTATTTTGTTGTGAATAAATTAATCGACCGGCTACATCCACCACTTCAATTAAATTTCTCGCTAAATTTTCTCCTTCAAAATTTAAATTCAAGTTAGACTGAACAGGATTCGGGTAAATACTACAAAAACCACTTTCATCATTTGGTGAGTTTAAAGAGAGAGTTTGATCTTGTGTATAAAGTACCAATCCGCCCGACAAACTACCCACCACTAAATCAAAGGCAGAATCACCATCTACATCTGCCATTGCTGGAACGGCAAGTTGCGGCTCATAAATATTTTGGAACATCGAATCTAGTAACGTAAAAGTTCCAGATAAATTTCCATCTATATTACCGAAATGATAAATGTAGCCACTTAAAGAACCTACTAACATTTCATAACCACTTTGATTGTCAAATAAAATAGGAGCAGAAAACCCTGCAAACGTACCATCTTTTGCAACATTTACATTTCCCCAATTATTTGAAACAAAACTAAATATTGGACTTGATACACCACCCGTGTTTTCATAATAATTCAACACACCTGCCCTCTCGCCTATCAGTAAATCCAGTTTTCCATCTCTATTTATGTCAATCAACTGAGGAACTGAGTTATCACCGACATCAATAGATTGATAATTCGCCTGTGTCAAAATAAAATTACAAGGGTTTCCAGCACCTGCAATATTTTGAAAATAAATTAGACTTCCATCTGAATGACCAACAATCATATCTTGATCGCCATCTCCATCTAAGTCTCCAAAAGTTAAATAAATTGCAGCTAACTGAAAGGATGACAATGAAGCATAGTCATCCGTAATCAAAGTAAATTCAGCTTTTAGCCCTGCACTTGTATTTTTATAGTATGTCACTTTGGAAATAGAATTAAGACTATCAAAATAAAAATCATTTCCTATGAGTAAATCCTTCTTTCCATCTTGATCCACGTCAAAAAAAACGGGGTGGGCACCGGTTCCCACTTCAATCATTCCATCCACAAGCCATCGATCTGTTTGATGGCTAAAAACATTTGTTTGATTATTTGTTGTATTCTTATAAAAGCTTACGTTATTATAATCATCTCCCGTCGGAAAAAAATTACCGACTATAAAATCCTTTTTCCGTCATTGTTTCCATCGAAATAATGAGGGCCTGCTACATCTAACATTTTTGCTGGAACGTCATAAGATGGAAAAAAGGAATCTTGAGCGCAAATCCATGCGGAGTCTGGGGTGCCACAATTTTCCAGGTACAATACATTACTTCCTAAAATATCACCATTCAACACGTCCTTATCGCCGTCACCATCACTGTCAAAAACCAACAGAGAAGATCCAGAGTGACGCATTCCTTTTTCTACTTGATATAAAGGATGATCATTACTAACTAATTCCTCTTCTGAATCAAACATTCGGGAATAAGGATTTGCCATATATAAAGGACAAGTTGGAAGGACAGGTGGCATTATGGCAACATTTGAATTGTTTGCTAAAACAAAATAACCCCAGCAAATCGGAATATTGTGGAATTTCATTTGACCAGGAGTACCCGTTGAATCCATTGAATAGTTTTCATGGTGCTCTACCCATGATCCACTTATGCTAAATGCCAAAATATCCATGTCACCGTCGTCATCAATATCACTTAAAGCTGGGGCATTTACCCGAGACTCATAAACATTTGTTTGAAATCCACCATAGTGCGTTTGAATAGAATTAGAAATCTGAGTAAAAAACAATCCATTCCCTGCTGAAATATCATTTCGAAAAAAAGAAATTCCTCCACCGAAATACGAGAACAAATCCATGTCTCCATCAAAATCAATGTCGAAAGTTCGAACCCAACCTTCTAAAATATCTGGAAAGACAGGTCGGTATTCAGGAGCATATACATAACAAGTTTTATTAGCAAACCCCAAATTAATAAAGGGGTTTACCCGAAAGCTAGGTGCATCAAATTCGATTAAATCCATTATCCCATCACCATTCAAATCTATCTCTGCGAATACAGGAGTATTCATTCCACTTGCCCACGGATTTGTTAACCGGGTACTGCCATGAAATACTGCTACGCTAGTGTCTCTAAACATATAAGGAGTTTGCCCATCAGAAAAAAACGGGAAAACTACTACAAGTAAGAGAATTATTTTACAATTCATCGTTGAATGCATAATTTTTTAGAAGTTACATAACCATTAGTACTTACTTGAAGAATATATATACCAGACGAAAGTGTGGAGGTATTAAGTTGCATTTGCTTTTGCAAAGTGGTAGACGAAAACAAAATTCTTCCTGAAACATCGGAAATAAAAACTTGAAATTTGCTATTCGCGGATACAGATTGAATATTCAGTAAACAAAAATCACTTGTTGGATTTGGACTTAAATTAATATCCAAGCTTGAAACAGAAGAAGCATTCGGAATTCCTACAGATGTATACTGAGTATACAAACGCATGCCTCCAGAATTACAACCTGTCAACAAATCGAATTTTCCATCTCCATCTATATCGCCTTTTGCAAGTGTTATTCGCTTTAACTCAAGAATATTCTGATACGAAGAATCCACAATCGTAAAACTACCCATCAGATTCCCATCAATATTTGTGCAATGAAAAATAGTTCCATTATCGGATCCAACCAGCATTTCATAAACACCATTATTATCAAACAATAGTGGTGTACTAAATCCGGCAATAGCACCTGGAAATAAAACATTTACATTGCCAAAATTCGAGTTATTCGTTAAAAAAACAGGGCTAATACTAGTTCCCAAATTTTCAAAATAATTAATTGTGCCACTTCGTTCACCAATCAACAGATCATTTTTACCATCACGATTAACATCCACTATTTGCGGTGTACTATTATTACCAATATCAATTCCTTGATATTGCGGAGAAGCAAATACAAAATTACAAGGAAGTCCTACTCCAGCAGTATTCGAATAATAAATTAATGTTCCATCTGCATTTCCTAACAACAAATCGTCATCACCATCCCCATCTAGATCTCCAAATGAAGGATACAACCCATATTGGGTTATCGAAGATAAACTGAGCCAGTCATCTGTTACTAAAGAAAACATAGGTTGTGTTACAGTTCCAATATTTTTAAAAAATGCCAATCGAGAATAAGCAAGGTTTGGATTCGGATGATAATAAAAATCGTTCCCAGCTATAATATCCAATAATCCATCTTTATCCACATCAAAAAATGAAACATTGGCTGCAGTACCTACATCAATTGTTTCATCGGATAGAAATCGGGACTTAATAAAATCAAAAACATTTGTGCAATTGTTGGTTGTATTCTTATAAAATAACATATTATTATAATCTTCACCCACGGTTGCAAACGGACTTACGAACATATCGTTTACGCCATCATTATCCATGTCTAAATAGTAGGCGCCTGGCAAATTTTGCAGATCAACTGGAACATCGTATACAGGGAAGGCAGAATCTTGAGAAACAATAACTGCAGAATCTGAAGTTCCGCCATTTAACAAAAACAACATGTTTTGCCCAAGTATATCTCCATTTAACAAATCAACATCGCCATCGCAATCCTGATCTAAAGGAGTAAGTACTGAACCTGAGTGACGATTTCTATTTACCAAATTATCATCAACAATCGCCGAACGACAATTCTGATTCAACAGCCCAATATTAGTAAGTCCGCTCAATTTAAAATATCCCCAACAATAAGGTTCTAAATAAAACAGAAAGTCACCACATGTTCCTAGTGAGTCCATAGCATAATTCCTGTGATATTCTAAGTAATTGCTTGAGTTTGCAAATGTCAACACATCCATATCTCCATCGCCATCTATATCATACAATGCGGGTAAATTCACCTGTGTTACAAAAATATTCGTAAAAAAAGTTCCATACCATGAGTTTAATGAACTGCTTACTTGGACGAACTGCAAACCAACCCCTATAGCATAATCATTTCTCCAAAACCCCATAGCATTATTTGTATAAGAAAACAAATCGAGGTCGCCATCACAATCATAGTCAAAAGATCGAACCCAATCATTGAAAACAGGAAATTTATCAATGTATTCGGGATGATAATGATATGCTGAAGTACTTCCACTACCATCATTCAAAAAAGTAGATATTCTATTCCCGATTCGATCAAACATAAGAAGATCCATCAACGTATCACCATTCATTTCAATTTCAATAGGCATCATCGAATTAAATCCTCCAGTCCATGGAAAATCTAACGTATCATTCGTATTTACAATAACCTTAGGTCGCTGATCTAAATACAACAATTGAGTCTGAGCTCTTGTTTGGTCAAGTAATCCTAAAACGCCAAATAGTATTAGTAGTAATCGCATTGAATTGAATTGAATTGAATTGAATTGGATAGTGTGTCTCAAAGATAACACGTTCCTGAGCTATAAAAGGTAAATTATTAACTGATTTTTACACACATCATACACATCATCTTTAATAAGGAGACTTATCATTCATACTTCTCAAAATTTCTCTCTTTTATCGATTTAAAACAATATTCCGTTCGTTATTAAGTTCACTTCATCGAAAAATGGTAAATTCGTCTAATAAAAAAAACTAATATGCCTTCATTCGATATTGTTAACGAAATAGATATTCAAAAACTCGATAATACCATCAATGTGGCGGTGAAAGAAATCTCATCACGTTACGACTTTCATGGCTCCAAAACGGAAGTAGATTTGGACAAAAAGACTATGATCATCAATGTTTTAACTGAGAATGACATGCGAGTAAAAGCCATTCAAGACATTATCATATCTAGGATGTTAAAGCAGGGACTCGATTCAGCAGCATTAGATTTTGGCAAAGAACACTATGCTAGCGGAAATATGCTAAGAAAAGAAATCAAAGTAAAAAAAGGCATTGACAAAGAAACCGCTAAAAAAACTTGTTAAAGTAATCAAAGACAGCGGAATGAAGGTTCAAGCTTCTATTATGGATGATCAATTAAGAGTCACAGGGAAAAAATTAGACGAGCTACAATCAGTGATCGCCACAGTAAAAGGAATAAACATGGATTTACCTTTACAATTCACCAATTTCAGAAATTAATTTCAAACAATTGGGAAAATAATAAATTTGCTAAACCTATCATTTCCAATATAAAGTGTCAATTTTTTGTCAAATAAGACCATGATTACAACAATTACTTAACATCGCCACGTTTTATGGTTCGCAGAGATTCCTTAATATTGTCACCCTTAAAAAATCGAAATTTAAACTTAATAATTATTAAAAAACCAAAACGGACATTATGAGTCAGAAGAAATCAGGAAGCAGCCTTCAAGGAATGCTCGCTGCGATTGTGATACCGGCAGCGTACATCCTTTGTTTAATTATTTACAAAGTAGTACTCGGAAGCCCAGCTAACTTCCAAGGCAATAACCCAGAGCTAGATCCGCTTCCAGGAAACTACCTTGGAATGGTATATAAAGGTGGATTCGTAGTACCCATCTTAATGTCGTTATTAGTGATTGTTGTCACTTTTGTTGTAGAACGATTCATCACAGTTAACAAATCAAAAGGAAAAGGAAGTATCGATGCCTTTGTTCACAATATGCGTTCTGCTCTATCTAAGAACGACGTGGAAGGCGCATTAAAAGAGTGTGATCGTCAACAAGGTTCTATTGCGGCGGTAGTAAAATCGGGATTGAACGCATACAAACAAATGGCCACTGAAAAAGAGTTAGACAAAGAACATAAAATTGCAGCTATTCAAAAAGAAATTGAAGAAGCGACCACTCTTGAACTTCCAATGCTATCAAAGAATTTAATCATCATTTCTACTATAGCTTCGATAGCTACCTTAATGGGATTATTTGGAACAGTACTCGGAATGATTCGAGCATTTGGTGCCCTTGCGCAAGCGGGAGCTCCTGATGCATCTGCATTAGCGACTGGAATTTCCGAAGCACTTATTAATACTGGATTAGGAATTGGTACATCGGCTATCGCGATTATTTTTTATAATTTCTTTACTAATAAAATTGATTCTATCACTTATGGAATTGATGAAGCTGGATACTCTATTGTTCAATCTTTCACTGCTCGTCACTAAGTGAAACCTATCATTAATTTAATTTAAACTTAAAAACATAGAAGTATGCCAAAAGTGAAGATGCCTAAAAACAGCCCATCCCTCGACATGACGCCGATGGTGGACTTGGCCTTCCTCCTGGTTACGTTCTTCATGTTAACCACCCAATTTCGTCCTGACGAACCTGTGATCATTGACTCTCCGTCATCAATATCTGAAAAGATTCTTCCAGATAAATCGATGGTAGTTAGTATTGATACGGAAAATAGAATTTTCTTCAATCTTGAGGGAAAGGAAATACGTAGGTCGATGCTTCAGCAAATGGGTGAAAAATATGATGTTACGTTTGATGAAAACGAAATGAAGCGATTTGCAGTCATGACTACTTTCGGATTATCCGTTCAACAGTTAAAGAAGTATATAACAATGGACGATGAAAAGCGGAAGGAGTTCATGAAAAATAGTGGTGGAATACCTTATGATTCTTTAAACAATCAATTGGGCGACTGGATTCGATTTGGTCGATTAGCGGATGCTCAATTAAATCCAGATATCCCTAAGGACAAGCAATTGCGATTCGCCATTAAAGGCGATTCACAAGCGAATTATACTACTGTGAAACGTGTCATCGAAATCTTTCAGGAGATGAAGGTAAATAGATTTAATCTAGTTACTACATTAGAAGAAAACCCTAACCAATAAATAGAGATCCAAAAAATGTCAGACGTACAAACTAACGACCAGGACTCCGGAAAGGGCGGCAAACATAAAAAGGTCAGATCCAAGAAGCAGAGTACACACATCGATATGACTCCGATGGTGGATTTGGCGTTTCTTCTTTTAACTTTCTTCATTATGACCACCACGTTTGGGAAACCAAAAACGATGGAAATTAATATGCCGATAAAGGAGACCAATGAACCTACGGAGGTAACGAATGCAATTACCGTTTTATTAACGGATAGCAATAAAGTATATTGGTATTTTGGAGCACTAAAACCAGAAACTTTTTTAACCCTTACTGATTATTCAAACGATGGATTAAGAAAACTACTCCTCGAAAAAAATAATTATGCAGTTGAGATCATCAAAGATCTAAGAAGTAAAGCCTTAACGAGCAACATGCCCGACTCTACATTGAAGAGATTGGAAAATGAAGCTAAAGGAAATAAAAAAGCGATTATGGTTCTTGTAAAAGCTGATGACAAAGCAAAATACAAAAATGTAATCGATGTACTGGACGAACTAAACATTACGATGGTAGGAAAATATGCTATTGTTGATTTAGCGCAACAAGAATTTGATTTAATGAACAATTATAAACCCCAACCTTAATTATGGCAGATTTATTCAACCCATCTTGGGACGACGCCATTAACCCTGTAAGGGCCGAAATGGTGTTTGAAAAACGCAATAAAGAATATGGCGCATTTGTTCTTAGAACAAGTTATACTAAAACGGCTTCTTTCGCTCTGATTGCATCTTTCTCATTTTTTGCTTTGTTGATTAGTCTTCCAGTCATTATAAAAATGATCGGTGGTTTTGACACAGAGAAAGTTGAATCCATAGTAGAGGTAAATGTGGAACTTACAGAGCCGCCACCTATCGATGAAAACGAGCCTCCTCCTCCTCCCCCACCGCCACCACCTCCCACTATTGAAACGGTAAAATTCACTCCCCCTGTAGTAGTTGACAAGGAAATTATTGACGAAGAACCACCTGTTCAGGAAGTTTTGAGTGAAACTAATGTTGGAGTAGTTACGCAAGAGGGTGATGACGATGCTACAGAATTACCTCCTGAACAACCATTCGTTGATCCAGATGCAGGAAAAGTATTTACATATGTAGAAGAACAACCTACTTTCCCTGGAGGAGAAGCTTCAATGTACGCGTATTTGCAGAAGAACATTAAATACCCACCACTAGCCCGTGAAAATGGTATAACTGGAAGAGTATATATGACATTTGTTGTTGGTCCTGATGGTGAAATTCGTGATGTAAAAGTATTACGTGGAATTGGTGCTGGTTGTGATGAAGAAGCCATTCGTGTTGTGAAATCAATGCCAAAATGGAAGCCAGGAAAGCAAAACGGGCGCTCTGTTAATGTTCAATTTAATATGCCCATAAACTTCACGTTGAAGTAATATTAAAAACACAACATTTAAACCCTGATCCTTCATAGGTTCAGGGTTTTTTATTTGCTTTTTATTAAATGACTATTGCTTCTTTTACTTTCGCAAATACAAACACATCAAGGTTCACTATATTTGTACATGGCAAAAACACCCACCCTTTACTACTTCACCCTTGTAATGTCTGGATTATATGTTGTACTCGGACTCTTTGTCATGTTTTCTCCGGGTGTAGCAGAGTTTTTACCAGGTTGGAAACACTGGGTAATGGGCTTAATGCTAATTGGGTATGCTTATGTTCGCTTCCGTAGATTGAAAAAACTAAAAGACAGTATGGAAACAAAACTGGATGATTTGAATCGAAATTAATTAATCAACTTCTCCTTTGTTTAACCTGCTGCAAACAAAAAGATTAGTATTTTCATTTTAAATACTAGATAAGTCATTAAATTGTATTTTTCTCCTCTAAATCATCAGAAATTCTGATCTTTGTACACCCTGAAATTCAGGATCATTTCGTTATATAAAAAATGAAAAACTTACTGACCATAATTATACTTTCTGGAATTTTAACCTCATGTGGTTCCGACTTTAATAAGCCTTACTCTGACACCCCAACTGCAGGCAAAGTAAATATTGCGGGAGATGAGACATTAGAACCACTGATGGATGCTATTTCCGATACCTTTATGGGACTTTATCAATATGCTTCTATTAATGCTACCTATAAATCAGAGTCCGATTGTTTTCAAGATTTACTCAACGACTCTGTGAAAGTAATTTTGGCTACACGCAAATTAAACAATAACGAGATAAAATATTTTGAATCGAAACAGCTTATACCAGTTACGACCAAGATTGCCATTGATGCTATTGCCCTTATTATTAACAGAGAAAACTATGACAGTCTTTTATCGGTTGTACAACTAAAATCCATTTTAGAAGGCAAGATAGGCACTTGGGCAGAATTACACCCTACTTCTCCTTTAGGTCCATTAAGTTTTGTTTTTGACAACAACGGTTCCTCTACGATGCGATTCATCAGCGATAGCTTAATGAATGGAAAAACAAATTTCCCGTCCTTCTGTTTTGCGGCTAAATCCAATGAACAAGTGATTGACTACGTAGAAAAAAACAAAAATGCCATTGGTGTGATTGGCGTAAACTGGATTAGCGATCGAGATGATCCGAAGATGTTAAGCTTCAACAATCGTATTCGTGTTGTTTGGTTAAGTAAAACCGATCAAGCAGTATATCCTGATGATTTTTTTGGACCCTTTCAAGCTTATTTATACACTGGAGATTATCCTTTAAAACGTGAAGTTTACATGATCAGTAGAGAAGGAAGGATGGGACTTGGCACAGGCTTTGTCTCCTTCGCTGCCGGTGAGCAAGGACAGCGAATCGTTCGTCTCTCAGGATTATTACCTGCATCCCCTTATACTAGAGACATTAAATTAAATTAAATTATAAATACAGATTACCACTACTAAAACCGACATGAAAAAAAACATCATAATTACATTACTTACTTTATTTAGTAGCAACATATATTCTCAATCTTTAAAAGAAGCTATTCGATTAAATGAAAATGAGCAGCAAGAGGCAGCGGCTGCGATGTATCAACAACTTTTGCTGACCGAACCCAACAACGGAACTTTGTATTATTACTATGGAGAAAATTTTATTGATGCTGAAAATCCTGAACAAGCTTCCGTAGCTTTTCAAAAAGGATTAGAAAAAGATCCTACAAGCGCACTCAATTTAATTGGCCAAGCCGAAATTAAGTTGATGGCTGGAGATTTAGTTGGCGGTAAACTTTTAATCGACAAAGCGGTGATGATGGGCAATGGGAAAAATGCTTTGGTTTTGATGGAAGCTGGTGAAGCATATATTTCATACAAGAGAGCACAAGATTTAATCAATGCTCAAAACTACTTTGAAGCTGCTGCAAAACTAGAACCTAAAAATCCTGAAGTATATAATTTACTGGGCGACCTTTATTCGGAGTTGAACAATGGAACGATGGCTGCTACCAACTACAATAAAGCGCTCGACCTCGATAAAAATCAAGTAAAAGCGTTGTTACACAAAGGTCAGTTATACAAACGTGCTACCAACTACGAAGGAGCTCTCATTGAATTTGAAAACGCAATTAAGATTGACGCCAACTTCGCACCGGCCTATCGTGAGCTGGGAGAAGTTTATTTTGCACAAAAAAAGACGACTGAGGCAAATACATCTTATAAAAAGTATTTAGAATTAAGTAAGAATAATACATTTGCCCGATTACGTTATGCATTCTTCCTGTACAATAGTGGAGATTTTAAAGGTGCGCAAGCAGAACTGGATTTAGTCAACAAAGTTGACTCCGCTAACTTATACATGATGCGTATCATGTCTTATGTTGCGCATGAAAATGCATTAAACGACACCGCACTAAAAACCATTCAAAAAGTATTTAGTATCACTGATGCAGACACAACAAGAAGATATGGAAAAGATTATGCATATTATGGCAAGATTCTTTCAGCATTAGGAAATGATTCATTGGCAGTTATATTTCTAGAAAAAGCAGTAAGCATTGATGCTCGCAACGCTGAATTATATGATGATTTAGCGAAGATGGCCATGAAGTTGAAAAATTATGATTTAGCCATTAAAACTTATCAAGCTAAAATATCAAATGTGTCAAAAGTAATCAGTGCCGATTTCTACAATTTAGGAAAAGTATTATACTCTAATAAAAATTATTTAGAAGCAGATACTGCATTTAGCAAAGTGACAGAATTGAGTCCATCATGGCCTTACGGACATATTTATAGAGGCAGAGCTCTTAGTCAAGACGATTCTCTATTTACAACTAATGCAGCGCTTCCTCACTATCAAAAATTTATTGAATTGACATCAGTAGATGAAGCAAGCATTGCGAAATACAGTCGCGAGTTGATCGAAGCGAATAGCTACATTGCTGTTTCATATTTGCGTCAAAAAGATTTAAAAAAATCTTTAGAATATTGGAATAAAGTTTTAGCAATCGATCCTAAAGTTCAGCAAGCTATTGAAGCGATTAAGATTATTAAAGAATCGAAGGAGTATAAATAATTAAGTCACGAGGATTCGCGATCAGAATTCAGAATTCAGAATTAAGTGGAGATGCTTATAGATTAATAAATATTGAAATCTAGTAAAGACCAGGAAGGATGACTTTACGTTTTTTTGAAAGCTGATCGTTGACAAACAGATAAAAAAATTCTAAATCCTTAATTAAACCTCACCCTTCCAAATCCGTCTCGCCTTCAAATTTAAACCCGAGGCGCTTTCCTGTGGTGAAGGTGCTTTGCATGGTGTTAACCATTGCTTGGAAGACAGTAATTTCTTTCATCGCATCAAATGGTGGAACATCCACATCAATGTCTAAACTAAAGGCAATTGCACTTTCGACTAAAGCTTGTATAGTATCCTCACTCGCTTTCATGTTCGCATAATCGTTAAATAGTATTCCAAGTTGTCGTTTTCCTTCTACGAAGAAATTTCCTTCTTTATTGATAAATACTCTGGCGACTAATTGCCCGGTATCGTGTTTACGATCGAATTTGAATGAATCTGATAAAAAATTATAAATGCTAATCATTCCGACAGTTCCACGACTTTCATCCAGGTTCACATAACCTGATTTCCAAACTGGATGCGAAGTATTAAATATAAATGCATTTGTATGCATAATAAAAATCAATAAATCCTCTGCAATTTTTATCTCTGCTTCGAAAGTTCCCCGGTCTTTAAATTGAATCTTGATGCGCGGATCATTCTTAATTACTTCCATTCTCAATTCAGCTTCTATTTTTGCAGAACAGATTTAAATAAAGTCAACACTTTAAATGTACTATCCGTTACATCCTTTGCCAGTCCTCCCTTTTTCAAGATGGTATTGACTAAATCAGTGTTGACCTTATCCATTCGATAACATTAATAGAATATAAACTTAAGAAAAATCTAGTACGCTCTTGCAAAAACTACTCTTTGGGAAGATGGATTTCCGGTCAGAATACATTTACCGGCTTCTAATTTGTTTCCGAGTGGAATACAACGAATAGTAGCCTTTGGCATTTCCTTAATCTTCTCTTCTGTTTCTGGAGTTCCATCCCAATGTGCGTAAATAAATCTACCTTTATCGTCTAATATTTTGAAGAACTCATCCCATGAATCGGCACGAAAAGTATTCTCTTCTCTGAAAGTTTGTGCCTTCCTATAAATATTATCTTGGATTTGACTTAATAGATGTTCGATTTTTAAATCAAGATCGGTTACTTGATATACACTTTTCTCCTTTGTATCACGTCGAGCCACTTCCACGGTTCCGTTTTCCATGTCACGTGGTCCAATAGCAATTCGCACAGGAACACCTTTCAATTCATACTCTGCAAATTTCCATCCTGGCTTATGCGTATCTCTATTGTCGAACTTTACAGAAATACCTTTCGCTTTCAACTTTGCAATAATCGGATTGATGAACTGAGTCAATAACTCCAATTGTTCATCGCCTTTATAGATGGGAACAATCACCACTTGAATAGGAGCCAATCGAGGAGGTAAAACCAAACCACTATCATCACTATGCGACATAATCAATGCGCCCATCAAACGTGTAGAAACACCCCAGGAAGTAGCCCAAACAAAATCTTGCTTTCCTTCTTTCGATGTAAACTTCACATCAAAAGCTTTCGCAAAATTTTGCCCTAAGAAATGCGAGGTTCCTGCTTGCAACGCTTTTCCATCTTGCATCAATGCTTCGATGCACAATGTATCCAATGCACCAGCAAACCTTTCATTCGGAGATTTTCTTCCTTTAATCACTGGAATTGCAAGAATATCTTGCGCAAAATCAGCATAAACATCTAACATTTGATTTGCCTCTGCAATTGCTTCTTCCTGTGTAGCGTGAGCAGTATGTCCTTCTTGCCATAAGAACTCTGCAGTTCTAAGAAACAACCTTGTTCTCATCTCCCATCTTACTACATTCGCCCATTGGTTAATTAGGATAGGAAGATCGCGATAAGACTGAATCCACCCGCGGTATGTATTCCAAATGATTGTTTCCGAGGTAGGTCGCACAATTAATTCTTCCTCTAACTTCGCGGTTTCATCCACCACCACACCTTTTCCGTCGGGATCATTTTTTAATCGATAATGCGTAACTACGGCGCATTCCTTTGCAAAGCCTTCGACGTGACTGGCCTCCTTTGAGAAAAATGATTTTGGGATGAAGAGCGGGAAATATGCATTTGAATGGCCAGTCTCTTTAAATCGACGATCGAGATCTTGTTGCATACGTTCCCATATAGCATAACCATAGGGCTTAATCACCATGCACCCTCTTACAGCTGAGTTCTCAGCTAAGTCTGCTTTGATGACAAGATCTTGATACCATTGGGAATAATTTTCTGCTCTTGATGTTAGTTGTTCGCTCATAGGATATATATCTTTACAAAGTTTGGCATTGTGTTTGCCTCGTCGTTTGACACAGCAAAATTGGAAAACTGACTGCACATAGCCAATCAAATCTTAAACTATTGCCAGTTTAGTCTATCAAATTGTTGGTCAACCACGATAAAAAGAGAAAAAGCCATGAAAAAATTAACCTTTGTACTCCTAGCAGCAGCGATAAGCTTCGTTTCATGTTCATCCAACAGAACGGCTAGTCGCGAATACGATGACGTTTATTATTCAGATCGGGATGCAATAGCGGATAATTATAGCCGCAGCGACAATTCACAGCAGAATAATGGCAGCGATTACAATCAGTCGAACGATTATTCTTCTGGTCAAAATCAAACTCAAAACAACCAATATGATTCTCAAAACAGTGGGAATCAGTCGCAAAATGATAACTATAGCAATAATGATCGTTTTGACAACAACCAAAATTCATCAAACGTTTCAAATTCCAATTCTTCAGAATATGAAGATCGCGATGGGAATACCTATATAACTAATAATTATTACGACGACGACGATTATTACGATTATGCATATTCTGCCCGTATTCGCCGCTTTTATCGTCCACTTGGATGGAGTTATTACGATCCATTCTATACCAACACCTATATGTATGATTACAATCCTTTTTCATGGGGTGTAAGTGTATATTGTGGATATAACTGGTGGAATCCTCCCTATTATTCAAGCTGGGGGTATAATAGTGGTTGGAATATCGGTTTTGGATATGGTCCATCCTGGGGATGGGGCCCATCATGGGGATGGAACAATGGATGGAATGGATTCAATCACGGATACAATCATGGCTATTGGAATGGATATAACCAAGGATATATGAATGGTTATTATGCTGGCTTATATAACGGAACGTTCAACGGCAATTACTTTAATAGTTATGATTCGTACAGCTATTATTATGGACCAAGAGGTGGTGGGGGAAGAAATAATGTTGCAAATAATGTCCCTGGAGGAAGAGCAGTAGGTGAAATTTATGGAAGACATTTAGTTTCCGATCCAAAAGCTCCTAGAAACTATACCGCTACAGATGGAGTTTCGGCAATTGGTCGACCTAAAAACCAAATCACCTCTTTAGCTTCACAAATAGCACACCCTGTTCGAGGAAATGAAGTTGTTGGAAATCCTAAGAACACAACCACCACTCCTCGCAATGAAGGTACAGAAACAGGACCCAAAAACTACACACCAAAAAACGAAACAGGTACGAGTGTAAACCCAAGATCTACCACTCCTAAAAACGACGGAAATAATTCAAATCCGCGCAACACAGAATCTAGTTATAGCAATCCTAAAAACGACGGAAATAATTCAAATCCGCGCAACACAGAACCTAGTTATAGCAATCCTAAAAACGACGGAAACAATTCAAATCCTCGCAATACGGAACCTAGCTATAGCAATCCTAAAAACGACGGTAACAATTCAACTCCGCGCAATACAGAGCCTAAAAACACAACTCCTAAAACATACGAGAACGAATACACTCCTAAAACTAATAATCCAAGATCCAATCCATCGAATACTAACGGCAATGAATATACGCCTAAGAGCACCGATCCTAGATCTAACAATTCCAACGGAAATTCGAATCCTCGCTATGAAACACCATCGTACAATAACAATCCAAAATCAAACGATGGGTATACTCCAAGAAATAACGGCAACTATTCCAATCCGCGTGAAAATACTCCATCAGAAACCGCTCCTAGTAATAATGGAAATACTCCGAAGTACACGACTCCGAAAAACAACAATTATTCAACTCCAAAAAAGAATCGTAATGAGAGTCCTAGGCAAAACATCACGCCAAAGAGTGAAAACTCTAATCCTAGAACCAACGAAGTAAAATCAAGTCCTAGGTCAACTGGACCTTCATACTCTGCTCCAGCGCCTTCAAACAATAGAAGTTCAGGCTCGGGATCAACATCAGGAAGCGGTAGAAACAGAAGATAAAAAAAATCATTTCAAGGCTGCAATTTATAAAGCAATAGCTCAACTTATTTGACGCAACAGCTTTCATTGATTGCAGCCTTTTTATTTCAAAAACCAAGACTATGTCAAAATTATTGTCAATAATTACATTGCTACTTATAAGCAGTACCTTTTCCCGCGCACAAAATGACTTAGATGCATTACGCTATAGCATGCTCAACTATGGGAGTACAGCGCGTTCATTGGGAATGGGAAATTCATTTGGAGCCTTGGGAGCCGACTTCAGTTCCTTATCTGGAAATCCGGCCGGAATTGCTGTATACAGAAGATCTGAGTTTACTTTTAGTCCGATGTTTTCCAATCGAACCACCAACGCCAATTATTTAGGACAAGACATCAGTGATAATTCGTTTAAATTTTCATTTGGAAATTTAGGAATGGTTTGGGCCTCAAACCGTGATCAATCTTCTTCGAATTGGAAGGGTGTTGCCTTTGGAATTGGATATAACCGAACCAATGATTTCAACGGACGCTACACTGCCTCAGCTGGAAATCCAATGCATTCTCTACTCGATAATTATTTAGAAGCCTTGAACGGCGTCGATCCTAATGACATTCCAAGTTACTATCCATTTGATGTAGACTTGGCTTGGCAGACTTATTTAATTGACGAAAAAATTGATTCAGTCAATGGAAATTCTTACTTCAGTGTACTTGACAACGCAGGTGCATTGCAAACCAAAACTGTAGAAACAAAAGGTGGACAAGGTGAATGGGATTTCACATTTGGAGGAAACTATGATGAAAGATTATATTTGGGATTCACTTTAGGCATCGCTTCTTTGCGCTATGAAGAAGAGAGCACATGGGAAGAAAAAGATCACAAAGACACCATTCTCGGTTTCAGCAGCTTTCAATACAATCAAGATTTAAAAACTTCGGGAAGCGGAATTAATTTAAAATTCGGCCTTATCTATCGTCCTGTAGATGCTATACGAATTGGTTTTGCTATTCATTCACCCACCTGGTATACTTTAGTTGATAAATACTCTGCTTCCATCAAAACAGACTTACAAGATGGAAATATTAGATCCTATGCTGGCCCTGAATTTATTCCATTTGATTATAAAATTACTACGCCCTTTCGTGTAATGACCAATTTTGCTTTAATACTTGGCAAGTCAGCAGCCTTAAATGTTGATTACGAATATTTGAATTATAGTGAAGCTCGTGTAAAACCTGTTGATCGTTCTTTCTCAGCTGACTTTAATCCTGTAAACAATGCTATCCGAAAAAAATATGCTGGATCTCATAATTTAAGAGCAGGTGTAGAATTTAGAGTTGAGCAATTCCGTTTTAGAACGGGTGGATTTTATTCAACATCACCATTCAAAAGTGAATTACAAGAATCTAGCGATAACGATTTAAGCAGAGTTGGTTTAACCGGAGGATTTGGAATGCGTGAGAAGAAATGGTACTTTGATATTGGATATTCTTGGTCACAACAAGGCAGCTTTATGCAACCTTACACACTAAACAATCAAACTACGGAAGGAATTACGTTGAAAGAAACTACACATCGTGTATTAACAACTTTTGGATTCATATTTTAAAATTCGATCAAGCAATAAGTGATAATGTCATCACTTTTCCAAGACGCGAAATACGACATCATCAATAAAAAACTTTTGCCTTGAAGCATTCATAAAATAGATAGATACTTCATCGTCGGGCATTATATACTCTACGAACTTATATCCTGCATAGAAGGTTGCCCAGTTATTATTTTTCGCGGGAAAATCATGTAATTGCACTCCTCTCCAAATAACATTTTCAGCTTTTCGTGTTATGGATAAAACACAAACGACATCTGCAAGCACAGTATCCGCAAGATACTTACATGATATTTGATAAACGGCACCTTGAGTAAGTCCGAGATTAGCGGCACTTGACCTATAGGTAGAACTATACTCTTGCTCTGGCGTCATTTTCATAGACCATTTGCCATTGGCAGCAATACTGTCTGTTCTAAACTTTTCGTCGTCGGGCCAAATTACTGATTCGAAATCGTTAGAAATCGTTGTGAGCGTTCTAGGCGCATTTGCCAACGGCCAAGTACTATCCTTAGAATAAACCATCACTCCGGCATTAAAAAAAGGATCGTATTGAACTAAAAAAGGAAATTTCTCTTTGATAATCATCTCTACTTCTGGAGCATGATAATTATTAGACCAACCATGAATCATGGTTTGCGCTTTGGAAGTATCCAGCATCTGTTTTAACTCAACAAACTGAGATGCACGATTGCATATGTATTGATTAAACTGAGGAGATGATGGGAATCTGTCTGAATAATAATGAATATAATTAGGATGAATTACATTCACCGTTGAAATGGTTTTATCTGTTCCATATTTTAAATTGTACTCAGCCATTTTCTCAGCCACCAAACTAAAAGGAGCGAAGAACTGCGTACTATAAAATTTCTCTGCAATCACGGTACTGTAACTCACTAGTAGAATAATCAAGGCTAGAAACGTATAATTCATTTTACCTAATTCAGAAGTATCAAACCATGAAAACAAGAACATCAGCAAACAAGGAAAACTGAACAATAAAATAGAATACTGGAAAACCGGATTCTTATAAATAGAATAGAAGTAAGCGATGAGTGCCGGTAATAAAAAAAAACACTAATGCCAAGCTGTGCTTCATAGTCCAAGTAAACTTAACTTTAAATACAAAAAGCATCAAGACGATCAAAGCAATTATCGAAAGCAACAAGAAAGCACTTTCATTAAAGCAATAGAGAATATACTTCCATATAGCATCTGACTTAGGTGGTCCTAGCCAACCTTCTGAACCACCCAAGCCGCCTATACTAAATTGATAAAGAAAAACATTTAGGTTTGGTATGTAAAAGAGGAACATTAAAGTTCCACAAATAAAATATTTTACTCTATTTTGCTTTTGAATTAGAAATACACCAGCTAATCCTACAATGGCTGCGAATAGAAAACTAAAATAATGAGAGTACATACACCCAATTCCGCCCATCACAAAAAGCAATGCCGTTTTCCATTTCCATGCATTATTCTTCCACATCATTTCGGACCAAGAATACAACACCAATAAACTAAAAAACAAACCCGGACTATAGGGTCGAGCGAGCTGTGCATAAAGTATAGGAAACTCCAATCCAACAAAAGCTGCTGTAGCCAATAATGCAGGAAACTTTCCAAAAAAGTTTTTACAGCTGAGATACAGCAATGGAATGCAAGCAATTCCTAATAAAACAAAAGGAAGACTCAACATAGTCTCATTTACTCCAAATAAATTTGTCCAAACCCATAAAAAAGATTGCACCCCGATCGGATGCATATCGGTAAGGCGGACACCTTGTTCGATCATCTCCGCAAAAGAATCAAACCTCAAGCGGGTAATAGCGCTTAACTCATCATTACTCAAAGACCAACTATTATAATTATAAAATCGAAACAGTGCGCCAATGAAAACTAGCAGCATTACAATTTTATCTTCAAGGATCAATCGCTTCATATAATCATTTACTAATTCGTCGTTGGCAAACTACTTCATACAACACCATCCCAGTAGCTACAGAAACATTATAAGAAGCGACTGTACCTTCCATCGGAAGTTTAACGATGTCGTCACTACGCTTAATATATTCTTGCGAAACTCCATTTTCTTCACTGCCCATAATGATTGCCATGGGTCCTGTTAGATCTTTATCACGTGCATGCGCATCCGTTTTTTCCGAGCAAGCCACCACTTTAATTCCACAAGATTTTAAATAATCGATTGTATCCTTTAAATTATCTTCTCTACAGATGGGTAAATGATGTAATGCTCCGGCGCTTGTTTTCACGGCATCGGCGGTAATCAAGGCAGATCCACGAGAGGGGATAATAATTGCTTGAACACCGGTACACTCTGCGGTACGAGCGATGGCACCGAGATTTCTCGTATCGGTAATTCGATCCAGGATAAGCAGCAACGGTGTTTTCCCGGCTTCAAAAATTCCAGGGATAATCTCTTCCACTTTGCAGTAAGACACGGTCGATAAATAAGCGATCACTCCCTGATGATTATTCCTCGTCAACCGATTTAACTTCTCTACTGGAACAGATTGGAAATGCAAGCCAGCACTCTCCAATTCAGATTTCAATTCGCGAGCTAAGGGATTATTCAAACCATGTTGCACAAACACCTTCTCAAATTCCTTTCCTGCCTGTAGCGCCTCGATCACTGCACGAGTACCATAGATCATGGTCAATTCATTATCTTCTTTATACATTTTAATCTAATTATCGTTCACAATTCTTCCTTGTCTCCAATGATCAACAGCAAGATACCATACATTTTCATAGACAGGTTGACGAATCAACGCATAGTCATTACTTGAAAAAGGATTATTCATTTTTCTAAAGATAAATAACATTTCTGGAAACCCGGGAAACCCGGGCAATCCGGAATAGGTCCATTGTTCTGTTTCTGCATCTCGATAGATAGAAATAGGCTGTCCTAAAATTAAATAAATCATACCACGATCCGTTTTCCACCCTTCCATATAAGAAGTAAAAGCACGATTCGCATCCTGAACGCGGTTGTAATAGGTGCGAATTAAATTGCGTGCTCTATCCGGTGAGCCGCCCACATCAAGCCAAAATGCGTCCAACTCCAACTTTTTATTCTCTGCACCCATCAACTGTGCATATTCCTTTCTAGTGGTTAAATATCGAGTCGCTTCAATAAGTTGCTCTGGTTTTGTCACATTTGGAAAATCTGGATCCAAACAAACCATAGCCAATCCACTTGATAAGTTTGTGTCCATTTGAAAATAATAAATCCCAGGACGAAGAATTTGAATTGAGTCGAAATCGCTTTTGTAAACATAAAAAACACTATCCGAATACATACTAAATTTCACATCATCAATCACCCTAAAAGGCAAGGAAGCGAGTGGAAAATCTCTAAAATAACATCTAACCCACAACGCCTCTATACCTGGGAAATCAGTTTTCAAAGAAATCATATTTGCTCCTGGCAAAAAATTATTATACAAAATGGGGCCTTGCTGTTTGGAAACAATAAAACTTTGGTTGCTCAACTTACTTTTATTAACGACCAACGCACTACGAATGGTCGCTGCATTTCTATGAATATCAACAAACTTTAAACGAATAATATTTCCTTCCTGCAAATTCGATTCAATAAGAAACGAATCACGGATTTGAACATTATTAGCAACTGACAAAAATTTATAATGATAGGAACCTGTATCTGAAGGAACAGCAATAGAATAAGAATCGAACAATGAAAACTCAATTCGAATCTGAGAAGAAGATATTGAGCCATCATTCACAAAAAGCAGATCCTTTGCATCAATTGAAAAATAAATATACGAGGAATCCATATTCTTATGATATACTAAAAAATCAGGGGAAACTGTCTCAGATTGATAAAAAAGCTGAGTTGTTAAATTTTCATTACTCAATCGCGATGAAGACTTACAGCCCATCAAGAAAAAAATCATTGACAGAAAAAAAGAGCAAACTACATATTGATTTTTACACATTCGATAAATCTCTTTTAGATGTGACGACGCCATTAGGAAGGCAGCGTTTTAGAGTTCAGATCACCATTATCTTCATTCAGCTCATCCACATCCACCTCTTCCATATCTTCAGTGCGATCAATTAATTTCTGATTTATTTGTTTCGATGTTTTCACTCCCAACTTCTTCAAACTTTCTACTCTAGCAACCAAATTTCCTCTTCCAGTATGCAGTTTATTCATGGTACTTTCATAAGCAGACTGAGCGTCGTTCATTTTCTTACCCACCGAAATCATATCATCGATTAAAGCTGAAAACTTATCGTACAAATCGCCAGACTGACGAGCGATTTCCACAGCGTTCTTATTTTGATATTCCAAACGCCATATACTAGCAATCGTTCGAAGTGTAGCCAGCAAAGTAGAAGTAGTCACCAATACAATATTCTTTTCAAAAGCTTCATTAAAAAGTTCATGATCCTGTTCTATGGCTAAAGCGAAAGCAGGTTCTACTGGAATAAATAGCAATACAAAATCCAACGTATTAATACCGTGCAACGACTGATAATTTTTTCCACTCAAATCCTTAATGTGTTTACGCACAGAAGCAAGATGTTCTTTCAATGCCAATGCTCTTTCAATTTCTCCTTCTTCATTCGCATAGCGTTCGTAAGCGATGAGAGAAACTTTAGCGTCTACGACAATACTTCTGCCTTCGGGCAGACTAATAATCACATCCGGCTGAAAACGTTTTCCATCTTCTGCATGCAAACTTGTTTGAACAAAATATTCGCGACCTTTCACCAACCCCGATCTTTCAAGGATTTTCTCTAAAATCATTTCACCCCAATTTCCTTGAGTTTTAGCTTGACCTTTAAGTGCTGAAACCAAATTACGTGCTTCATCGCCGATCGACTTATTCATCGTTTGTAATTGACTCAACTGTTCCTTTAAAGATTGATTCTCTTTAATTCTTTCTTCGTGTGAGGTACGTACTTGCGATTCGAATTTTTCAATCTTATCCTTTAACGGATTTAAAATATCATCCAACTTCGTTTTGTGATCCTCTTGAATTCGTTGAGCATTCTTCAATACAATATCAGAAGCGATGGTACTAAACTGCTCTTTCATTTGCACACGAATCACTTCCATTTCATTTCGATGTTCGGTCAACCGAGCTTCCATCGCTTGAGCTACTGTTTCCGCTTTTACTTTCGATGCATTCACCTCTATCAATTCCGTTTGCATCGCCTTTACTATTTGTTCGGCCTTCTCCAATTGAACACGAAGACCATCTACCTGTTGCAACAAAACAGCCTTTTCTTTTTCAGCATTCATTGTTACTGTGGAGGCTGCATTTACTTCTTCTTTCGTTCGTATCTTCATCATGAGATAAGAAAGAATAGCACCAACAACCACCCAGCATTAAATACAATAATTCCATCATTAAACAAAGATAACAAATGCTCCAGCAACCACTAAAAGATGGCTTAAAAAGAGCAAATAAAATTTCTACAATTCGAATTTAGGTAAAGATTCCATAAACTCAAACTGATTTATGCCTCGCTTCAAGCAAAAATGTTCATGTCCATTAGTAAGAAGTAAAAAAGACACATTTAACGAAAAATTATAGCGAGCGGCTTGCAAAAAAGTATCTTGTGAGATCGAAACAGAAGGGGCTTTACATTCTGCAATCAGCCATGGGCTGCCCAAACGATCATAAACCACCACGTCGGCACGTTGTGACAAGCCATTCACCTTCACTATTTTCTCCACCGCCATCAAGGACAACGGATACTGGTAGACCTCCACCATAAACTGAATTAAATTTTGCCTTACCCATTCTTCAGGAGTTAAAGCCACAAATCGTCTCCTTACTGAGTCAAAAATTTGTTTACTTTGCCCTTGTTCACGAACTCTAAATGAGAAATCGGGAAAGTTTAAATGCTCCAATGTAAATTCATTCATTTGTCAAAACTACGGTTCTAAAAGGGATGAATAAAATTTATAGTACTCCTTGTAAAATTAATCTATGAAAAGTAAAAAAGAAATTGTTGAAAATTGGCTTCCTCGTTATACTGGAGAAAAGCTCGAAAAATTCGGAAAATACATCTTACTTACTAATTTTCAGCATTATGTAGAGTTATTTGCTGCTTGGAACAAAGTAAAAATCGTAGGATTAGATAAGCCGATGTCCTGTGCTACTGCTAAAGGGATTACCATTATAAACTTTGGAATCGGAAGTGCTAATGCTGCTACCATTATGGATTTATTAGGTAGCATCAAACCGAAAGCGGTCTTGTTTCTAGGAAAATGCGGAGGTTTAAAAAAGAAGAACAAAGTAGGAGATTTAATACTTCCTATAGCTGCCATCCGTGGCGAAGGAACTTCAAATGATTATTTCCCACCAGAGATCCCAGCATTGCCAGCTTTTAGTTTACAAAAGGCGGTGTCGACAACGATCCGTGACTTTGGAAAAGATTATTGGACGGGCACTGTGTACACAACAAATAGAAGAGTTTGGGAACACGATGCAGAATTCAAGAAATACCTTACCAAATTGAGATGTATGGGTATAGATATGGAAACAGCTACTATTTTCATAACCGGTTTTGCGAATCAAATTTCGACTGGAGCTTTACTCCTTGTCTCCGATCAACCGATGATTCCGGAAGGAATTAAAACCGCAGACAGCGACACCAATGTGACCAAGAGCTATGTTCAAGATCACATTAAGATTGGCATTGCAGCGCTGAATGAGATCATCAACAATGGCAATACAGTTAAACACCTTAAATTTTAATCTTGCATTAAAGAGTAATGGCGCAAAAGACAATTGATGAAATCAAACGAGATTTAAAAAACAAAATCTACCATCCTGTCTATTTACTACAAGGAGATGAGCCTTACTATATAGATGAGGTCACTGAGTTGCTTGAAAAATCTGTTTTAGATGACATGGAAAAGGAATTCAATCAAACTGTGTTATATGGAAAAGATTGCGAGGTGTTAAGTTTGATTAGTGCGGCTAAGCGATATCCCATGATGTCCAACTATCAAGTGGTTATTGTAAAAGAAGCTCAAGAAATCAAAGCGCTTTTTCCAAAAGCCAAAGCCAAAAGTGATGAAGGAGATGAAGAAAAGATTGATAGCAATCCTCTTTTAAACTATTTTACCCACCCTCTTACTTCTACGCTATTAGTTTTAGCGATGAAATACAAAGGTCTTGACAAGAGAGGTAAATTATATAAAGCTATAGAAAAAAACGGAGTAGTTTTTGAGTCGAAGAAAATGTACGACGATAAACTACCAAAATGGATTGAAAATTATTTAGCTGAAAAAAATTCCAAGATCACTCCAAAGGCTTCGCAATTAATGTCAGAACATTTGGGAAATGATTTATCGAGGATTGCCAATGAATGCGACAAATTACTTGTCAATATAAAGTCCAAGGAAACCATTGACGTACATCACATCGAGTTGTACATAGGAGTAAGTAAAGAATTCAACATTTTCGAATTACAAAAAGCATTAGGAAAGCGCGATGTTTATACATGCATCAAGATCGCGAATTATTTTACGGCCAATCCAAAAAGCAACCCGATACAAGTAACATTAGCAATGTTATATTCTTATTTTTCAAAAATTCTATTGTTTCATTCATTACAAGATAAATCCAGAAACGGCGTTGCGGTTGCGCTGAAAGTAAATCCATTCTTTGTTGATGATTATTATACAGCGGGTAAAAATTATAGTGCGGAACATGTTGAAAAAAACATCAGTTTACTTCGAGAATTTGATTTAAAGTCGAAGGGAGTTGGATCTTCTGTAATGGGCAATGATGATTTCATGAAAGAATTCGTTTATAAATTAATTCATTAAAATTACGTGCGTAGCAAGACTCGAATTTCGGTTGTTTCCTATTTAAATGCCCGGCCTTTTATCTATGGCATGGAGCATCATTTATCCAAGGATGATTTCCATATTGAAAAAGACATCCCATCCACTTGTGCTCAAAAGTTAATCGACCATAAAGCGGACATTGGACTTATTCCGGTTGCCATGATTTCTTCTTTATCCGAATCACATCTTATCACTTCCTTTGGAATTTTGGCTGATGGGAAAGTAGATTCAGTAATCCTAGTTAGCAATACACCCGTCGGCGAAATAAAAAAAATTATTTTAGATCAGGAATCTAGGACTTCGGTTTTACTTGCGAAAATTGTAGCAAGAGAGTTTTGGCACATTCAACCAGAATGGGTACAAGAAAACGAGGAAAGTGCTCTCCTTCCCGACCAAGAATTTACTGGGGCTGTCATCATTGGTGATCGTGCATTACTCCACAGATCTCATTATAAATACTGTTATGATTTAGCAGAGGAATGGAAAGCGCTTACTGGACTTCCGTTTGTCTTTGCAACTTGGGTAAGCAATAGGGAATTATCCTCGAAAACTTTACAGCAATTAGAATCGGCCTTTGAATATGGCGTTTCACACCGAAAAGATTACTTTTCTCAATTAGAAATTGAATATCCTGAAATCAATGTTTCACATTATTTACAAGACAGAATACTTTACAGAATGGATACGAGAGCCCAAGAGGGGCTTGAATTATTTTTAGAAAAGATTCAACAAATCAAACTATAGATTACGCTCTGTGGTCGCTATCGAAATCAAAAAGGCGATCTGTATCATCAGAAACTTTTTTAATTAACTGCATTTGTGCTTTAGACAAACCTTGAACCGAAGAATTCATTCGAGCGTTTATCTTTTCGCTGGAAGAAGATGCTTTCTTACGTGAGGGCATCAATTGAATCGTCAATTCATTTATAAAAGCAAGTCGTTGCGCGGGTTCCATTTGCTTCAATAAATTCTTCATTTGCGTGACGCATTGATCGAGATCGTGTTTCACTTGAATTTCGGATTGCGTTTTCATCGTTTTGGTTTATTGCTTTTAACGGAAAAAAGTTAGTTAGTGTTTCACGACATGAAATCTTCTGCCAATAAAGACTCTTCCATGGTCGCTTTCTTCACTTTTGGCCAGGTAAAACAGAACGTTGCGCCCTTTCCCTTCTCCGATTCCACCCAGATTTTCCCGCCTTCTTCTTCGATAATTTTCTTAACGATTGCGAGACCTACGCCGCGCGATTCCACTTCATCTCTGGCGTTCAGGGTTTGGAAAATAATAAAAATTTTATCGTGGTAACGTGCTTCAATTCCAGGACCATTATCTTTCACGAAAAATTTCCAGTCATTCCCAGCATCTTCACAACCAATTTCCACTTGAACATCTTCCTTATCGTTATACTTAATCGCATTATGAATGACATTCAAGAACACTTGTTGCATCTTCACGCGTTCTGCTTTCATGTTCGGCAGATTATCCCTTACATTAATGACAGCATTTGCAGGTGGACCGATAAGATCAATGGAGTCACGCACCACTTCACTCACTTCAAATGGTTGCAATTCTCCTGAGTTTTTACTTGCTTTTGTATAATCCAGAATGCCATTAATCAAACCTTCCATACGCACTACACGACCTTTGATCGTATTAAAATGCTCCAATACTTCGGGAGGCAATTGATCCCCCAAATCTTCTTCAATCCAACCTGTTAAATTTCCAATCGCGCGAAGGGGAGCTTTCAAGTCATGAGAAACTACATACGCGAATTTGTCGAGTTCAGAAATTGTTTTCTAGGTTCTTCATGTAGCGATTCATCTTCTCTTCGGCCAACTTCCTTGGTGTAATATCACTTTCAATATAGATATACTTCGCTTCCGATTCTAAATTAGTATCAGCAGCAATCGGAGTCATTGTAATTTGCGTCCAGAAAGGATCACCTGATTTCTTATACTTCAACAATTCACAACTAAACGCTTCATGATTTACGATAGCTAGTTTCAATGCCGCAAGGGTATCTGAATTAGATTTTCTTCCTGTCAGAAGTTGATGCGGATTATTCCCTACGATATCATCAAAAGCATATCCCGTTAGTCGAACAAATCCATCATTAACCCATTCAGCAATCCCTTCAGAATTTGTAATAATTATAGCATTATCTGCTTTACTTGCAACGATAGAAAGTTTATGTAACTCCTTATTAGCTTCACGCAATTCATTTCTTTGTACGGTGATTCGTTCGATCACCACATTCTTACCACTTTCCAGATAATTCATTTGAGCGGACAGAATCAGCATTGCTAAAAAGAAAGTAGTGAGATAATCGATATTGATAAGTTCATCCGTATTACCAATTAAAGCGTAAGAAATCAAATCAGTCTTTTCTGTAGCATACCAAAAGAAAACAATATTTGCGGCAATCAATGCAAACACAATTTTTCCAGCTGTATTCCCTAGTAGCATGTATCCCAGCAACATAAGTCCGGCCATGTACATGATAGCTGAAGCTCGAATACCACCAGAATAATAAGAAATGATATGAAGCGTAGCAAAAGCACCCAATACAATAACATAATAAGCCAACCTGTGTCTTTTATGGAGTGGGAGTCCAAAGTAATTTGCAACTAGTACTAATCCAAGAATTCCTATAAGAATACCTGCAAAATTTCCCACATCGACCACATACCAAGCTTGAAAAAAGGCATAAAAAATTACGATCGAAGCTGTAATCGTAGTCGTCTGAAAAAGGCGATAACGCTGACGCGCGATGAGATCATCCGAAGGGATACTTTCTTGATACTTTTCGTTATTTCGAAATATATTTAGATTACGCATTTTTAAATTCTTAAGCTTGAATCCTTTTTTCTTTGTTTTATTAATTCTACATTTGGCAACGCAGAATACTAGAACAAGAATATTAGCTCATGTTGTTTACGAACATTAGCTTTAGTTGTTACAATACTTATAAAGAAATAAGCTATGAGCGAACAAACTATCACTATTCTTCACGTAGAGGATGATCAAGTAGATAAGATGGTAATTGAGAGGGTAATTAAACGACTCAAGCTTACTAACAATTTACTTCACGCATCAAATGGAGAGGAAGCATTAGATGTACTGAGAGGTACTAATGGAAAGGAAAAACTGGAGCAATTACCTCAAGTAATTTTGTTGGATATTAATATGCCAAAGATGAATGGACTTGAGTTTTTAAAGGAGCTTAGGAGTGATCCAACGATTAGTTCCATCAGTGTATTTGTATTGACTACTTCGAACGACGATTATGATAGAAAAGAAGCTTATGAGCATAATGTAGCTGGATATTTTGTAAAGCCAGTTGATATTAGTCAATTTGAGTCGACTTTTCAAACTTTGTCTGATTTTTGGAAGATTTGCGTTTGGCCATAAAAATAGGATTTACCTTTAAAATTATATTATAAGGGTAAATCCTTGTATTATTTTTAGTTATTTTTAAATCTTTTGCTTTCTATCCATTTTAAAATATCGATTTATTTCCTTCATTGAAGTCCCTGTATCAGACATAGCTGTCGGCAACAGATTTGCTATTTGATTTAGTAAACCATCAATATCTTCTTTATTCATATGTAGCGATAATGGGATTCGCATACCCGTATTATTATACGAAACACTAGGGAATACCGACAGATTAACATAGAATCCATTATTCACTAATCGGCTAACCATATTGTACCCCATTTGTGGTTTTCCCAAACAAACAAACTTCACGGGAGATATATCATCCGACAACATTGGAATTTCAAGCAACTTCGCTGTTTGATTAAAATACTTAATACGATCTTGAAGTTGTTTTTGAAGCGAATAAATTTCAGTGGATAAATGAATTTTTGCAGATGCCACAGCTGCCCCTAAGATGGGGGGCGGAATTTGAATAGAGAAGATGGAAGTTTTACCATAATCATGAACTCGACGATACTCCTCATCATTCGGAAAAACCATCACACCGCCGCTTGCTCCGAAAGCTTTTCCTAAAGAAGTTGTCAAATACATTCGGTCATGCCTAGGTACTTCACTACGAACATAACCTGAACCGTTTTCACCTGCCCAGCTCATTCCGTGAGCATCATCAATGTACAAATAAAGTTGTTCATAGATATCCATCAACTTCACAAGATCTTTAACAGGGCTAGGTTAAAAGAGAAACTGCCATTTGTACACTTGAATGGACGCTTACGTCCAAAATGATGGCGTCTTCATCACCAATAAGAATTGGAAGATTACTTAAATGTCCTAGTGTCGTCGTATTAAATACAGCGGCAGGAGCATCAAATATCTTCGCCAACTTTTCTTCCAATTCGCCATAAAGCGGAGAAGAAAGGTAGGAGCGCGAAGACGAAAATTGAACACCGAATCGGGTAATCGCATCAATGGCGCCGCCCATTAAACGCTGATCAAGATCAAGACCTAGGTAACTGCACGAGCTAAAATTTTTCAGCTTTTTACCTTTTAGTGTCACATGACGACCATCAAATTCGTCATCTTCCACCGTTTGCAAAATGATGCCCAATTTTTTACCAGAAATTGAAACTTCGTCGAGTAGTTCTAGAATCTGCTCATGTTTGCTTTTTACACTATTACTAACTTCCATATGATTACTTGATCTTGAATTAGGAAATGAACCCTTCACCCCTATTCAAGTTGTGTTAAAAATAGCACAGAGTATAAAGTAATTGAAATAAGAATCAGACAGTTATTAACCTATCTATGTTAATTCACTAATAACGAAAAAGTGAAATCTAAAAAGCATTTGCCATCTGGAAACCGCATACACAGCAAAGCAAAAAGTCGCACACTATAAAAGCAGAAACTACTTCAGCTTGGCAGTAGAAATATCATCTCTAACTACTATTTCAAAACCATTGCTTCGGATATCCCCTAACGACACTTGACATGGACTGTCGACCTCTAAATCCTGCGAAAGATTTAGCACTTGCGAAGTACTGGTTTTGTGAACCACCAATTTTGCTATTGTTTTTTGATTTGGCACTGTTTGAAATACTCCTGTTTCTTGTGGTTGTGAATTCGTGTAATAATAATAGGTCGCTCCTGAGTTAAACGATCTTTTTGCTGTTTGAATATTTCCTTTGGCGCCATGCGAATAAATTCCTTGTGCATGTCCAATACCCAGCATCGCATTATTTTCCAATACGAACTCACCTTCGCCCTTAATAACTACTTGCTCGCAAAAAAACTCGGCACCTTCGCTCACTTGAAAAATGCGTCCCTTTGAAATTTCACCGAAAGCACTTCCTTTTATTTGCAATGTATGTTTTTGGGCAATCGTCACATTTCCCAAAGCTACTTTACAGAAAGGCTTTTGGATCCATCTAGATGTTCCAGGACCCGAAAGAATAAATTCTGAGGTTACACTTAAATCTGAAGCGAAAGTTCCATTCAATAAAATAACATCTCCAGAAACCTTCATCTTTAAACTAGCTTTCTGCTTTGAATTATCCGATTTTACATCATTGAATTCACCTCCCTTCAAAATAAAATCTTCGCTCACATGACATGTTAAAATTCCATTGCATCCTCCTAAAAACCGACCTCCAGTTTGTACGAAGTTTCCGCCAATATAAATTAAATTATCTCCGGAAAAATAAACTCCACTATTTCCATTTCCTGTTTTTCGAATTTCGAAATCTCCTTGAATCGTTTCTAATTTCCCACCAAAATCTTCAATAGCAACTTCAGCTGCATCCAACACTACATTCCCATATTTTATTTCTGGGCGAAAAGTATTAGGTCCGTATTTAAAAAATAGTTGGGTAGACTTTGGATTCAATGAATTATTTAATCCCGGAAACCAGCCGGTACTGTTATGAATATACATGGCGCCATTGGCCATGTAAAATTCGTTAAATGAATAAAAATCATTAATTGATGTATCCATCTGCACGACACCGCCAAAAGCAACATACATTGCATTCAAACGCAACGGAGAAGTGATTCGCAATTCACCACCTTTTTCTATGACCAAGGTTTGAAGATTTGATCCGGTACCTTTTCCCCATTGGATCACCAACAGTAGGCAGATAAGAAATAGCACCAATTCGAATTTCTTTACATGCAGCATCCACAATACCTGGGGTTGCTGCAGCATCCGCTAGCACATCAAAAGTCAACCAAAAGAAATTTTTTCCAGGTAACAATGTTTGGTTTGCAGAAAAAACGAATGGTTTATCGGTAATCGTTTGAATGGTTGTTCCTACTGTTTGTTGAATTGAAAATTCCGGATCATTACCGGTATACCACAAACGAGCATTTTCAATATTCTGATTAATCGGCAAAGAGGTTCCTGTTGCTGAAAAAGTAAGCGAATTCACTTTAACAGGAGTACCTTTTCCGCTGGCTTCCACCATCACACCAATCACTTTTTGGTTAATACTACCACGCAAAACACCGGAAGTATCTTGGATTGTAGTAGCTTGTTTAAAGCTCATGGCAGTTGATGCTTTTCCTTCCTCCTTCTGTGTCATGTTAAAGACCACGATTAACAATACCACCAGACCTGTGATAGCGGTCATAGTAGCGATAAAAGTGAGACGCAGTTTTGTCTTAAGTGCAGTGTGTTGACGTAAATTTTTTCTGGCCATGATGGGCTTTTTGTTTTTTATATCAACTTATACTTTGATATACTCAAAAAGTTTCTATTGAAAGCCACGGAAACACTCCACTACAACCACGCATTTAACAAGCAAAAAAAATACCCGAGTCTATTAAAGAATCGGGTATACTATTGGTTAGTTGCCCTTTACAAATTTCCTCTCAACGCTTGTTCTCTTTCAATGGCTTCAAATAAGGCTTTAAAATTTCCTTTTCCAAAAGACTTAGCACCTTTGCGTTGGATGATTTCAAAGAAAACAGTTGGACGATCTTCCACAGGCTTCGTAAACAATTGAAGCAAGTAGCCTTCATCGTCGCGATCCACTAGGATGCCCAGTTTCGCCAAATCATCCATATCCTCATCGATCTTTCCGATTCTCGTTTTTAGGTCCTCGTAATACGTCATGGGAACTTGCAAAAATTCAACACCACGATCCTTCAATGTACTTACAGTATCGATGATATCATTTGTTGCGATGGCAATATGCTGTACTCCGGCGCCATGATAAAACTCAAGATATTCATCAATCTGCGATTTCTTCTTGCCTTCTGCGGGTTCGTTGATTGGAAACTTCACATATCCATTACCGTTAGAAACTACTTTCGACATCAACGCACTGTATTCGGTACTGATATCCTTATCATCAAACGTAAGGATCATTTTGAAGCCCATCACGTCTTCATAAAACTTCACCCAATCGTTCATCTTTCCTAGCTCCACATTTCCGACACAATGATCGATATATTGGAATCCGACTGGAGTGGAAGCAACGGTGCTTGTCATTGCTTTAAAGCCAGGTAGAAATGTACCTTTATAATTCTTTCTTTCTACAAATTTGTGAATCGTTTCACCATACGTATGAATGGAAGAAATTTTTACTTCACCAAATTCATCTGTGATCGTTTGAGGTTCGCTATGAGCTTTAGCTCCACGAGCCATTGTTTCATAAAAAGACTTTTCGGCATCATCAACCCATAAAGCTAAAACTTTAACTCCGTCGCCATGATTAGCTACATGTTGTGTAATTTCATGGTTTGGATGAAGCGCTGTAGTCAATACAAAACGCACCTTTCCTTGTTGCAAGACATAAGACGCTCTATCTCGCACTCCAGTTTCAGGTCCGGCATAGGCAACAAGCTGAAAGCCAAAGGCATGCTGATAATAATAAGCAGATTGTTTTGCATTTCCCACATAAAATTCGATGTGGTCAGTTCCATTCAGAGGGAGGAAGTCGGTAGACATTGTATATATTTTGCGACTACAAATTTACGGTTTAACTGCTAAAAAACATCGAATTCGACTTGAAAAAAGATGTTGGAGATGAACTATTCTTCATCTTTTCTTGCTTTAGGGTGTTGTACCCAGCGCAATTGATCCATCATGCTTTCAAAGACTTGTGTAAACTCAGTAATTTCTACCGGAATTGTTTCATGATTTAACATAATTTGCTTTCTCGGTTTTTTATCAGACACCCATAAATAATAAACAGGGAAATCGGCAAGATAAGGATTAGAGTATGTCGTATCCATAGCTTCAATTCTATTTTGACGTATGGCATCATACAGGTAATTCAATTGTTCATAGGTCAAGCGTGCGTACCATGGCCCGATTTTCTTAACATTCCTTTCACCATAATACTCAGCCCATCCGGATTTATAGATGGTTGCATGATA
>JADJPB010000007.1 GCA_016713445.1 Bacteroidota bacterium
ATGGCACTGTAAATTTTTAATGAATTGAATTTTCTTTGGGAATAGCAATTTGTTGTTTTTACCGGAGCAAAATCACATCGCTTCTAGAAAAATCTAGCAGCTTGAAGCTAGCAGCTAGAGCCTTTTCTTAGTATATTTGCAAAATCATTTTCCATAAACCATTTTTAATAAAATCGAAAATGACCGACATTGAAAAATCGGTGAGCGCGGTAAAACCATCGCAGTTCGCTACCTCCAATAACTTGGCTACCGAACGCAGCTCGAAACTTCCGCTATCAAAAAGGAGAAATCGACATCATTGCAACCGACAGAGATTTTGATTATTGTGGAAGTAAGGAGTCCGGAAATTTTCAAGTTATGGGAGTCAGAAGCATCCATCGGTCAAACAAAAACGGACTTGATGGCATTGGCGGCCGGATTTTACCAAGAGCTCCACGATATCCGACTCGGGGTCCGATTTGATGTAATTTCTATCATTTTCCGTAAAAGATAAGAAGGCCCAACTAACCCATCTAAGGAAGCCTTCCATGAAGAATCTATATTGTCAATAACCTGAGTTGGACTTTGCCAAGAAATTTGGTTTTAGTGACATATTTTGGCGTGTGAAATCAATGCTTTTAAGATAAATCGTCCAAAAAAGCATTGGACTTATCAACACATCAATTGCGATCTTTACAGCCCTATTTAATAGAGAAGATGAAAAAGAAAAAAGTAGCCCGGCCGTGACGGTTCACGGGCGTAACGACCGCTCTCGACCTGCGACAGGAAGAGGCAAGTCAAAGAAACGAAAGAGGCGGCGATCGCCCTTCAGATCAGAAAAATCTCCTTGGGACTCATTTGATAATGACAGACCCAGCAGAGGAGAGCGGAGTTCGGAGAGCGGAGAGCGAGGAGGGAGAGAGCGGAGAACGGAGAGTGGAGAGCGAGGAGGAAGAGAGCGGAGTTCGGAGAGCGGAGAGCGCAGAACGCCTTTTACACGAGGAAGAAGTGATTCTAATGACGGTGAAAAACGCCCTTATCAAAGAAGAGGCGACAGCGGAGAAAGTAAAGAGCACCATTTTCAAGAGGAAGAAGAAGTTCTTCAAGTGACGGTGAAAAGAGACCTTATCAAAGAAGAGACGACAGCGGAAGTAGGAGAGCGGAGTTCAGAGAGGAAGGCGAGGAGGAGAGGCGGAGTTCAGGAAGCGGAGAAGCGCAGAACGTCTTTTACACGAGGAAGAAGTGATTCTAATGACGGTGAAAAACGCCCTTATCCGGAGGCAGAGAGCGGAGAGCAGAGAGCGGAGGCATTTGGTGAAAAACGTTCTTACACAGAAACGTGATGATAGTTCAGAGAGAGGTGAGGGGCGGGGAAAACGTACCAACGACGCTCAGAGAAGTGCTGAGGATTCGAGGGAAAGCGACCCTTTAAAGGGGTCGGAGTTTGGAGACGGGAGTTAGGAGAATTCTGAAGGAAAACGTCCATATAGAAAGAAGAGACGATAGTGAAGGTGGACTTGGAGAAACATCAAAGAAAGATGATAATGCTGGTGGATTCGGGGAAAACGTTCTTTCAGAGAGGCGAAAAGGAGAAGGAAAGTTCGGAGAGAAGACCCTATGAAGAAGCGACCGCCAAGTAGAAGAAGATCGTCATGCACGCTTTGAAGAAGAATCATCTTACGAAGATCGTCCATCTTATGGAAAAGCGGAGGTCGCCGTGCCACCCGTAAACGAAAGTGCTAGTACGGGTCCGGATTTAACAGGCGAAATTCGGCGAATCGCTTACTATCGGAATGGCTGGAATTTGTTCACGCCGTGAAGCTCGATGATTTAATTACAGCTAAGTGTTATTTCTGTAAATGGTCGGGTCGCCTAGAGAGCTTGGAATGAAGGAAGTGAAACCAGGTGATGATATCCGTTATAACGGTAAGCGTAATCCGAAATGAAAAGCATGTTTATCTTTTGTTGAATAAGCCCAAAGATTATATCACAACGTCTGATGATCGAACGATCGTAAAACCGTGATGGAATTAATTGCAGGCGCTTGTCCGGAACGAAGTTTATCAATGGGACGCTTGAGAGAAACATTTGGACTTTTGTATTCACGAACTTGGTGATTTAGCACGTCATTTAACACATCCAAGTTCAAGAGTGAAGAAAGTGTATCAAGCTGAACTCGACAAAACTTTAAAGTGTCGGACATGCGTCGCTTGCAAGAAGGTGTTGAACTAGAAGATGGAATCAGAAGCGTAGATGATATTTCAATCGGCAATGGAAAAAGACGATAAGAAAGCAGTTGGTGTAAATTACACTCTGGTAAAAAATCGTATCGTGCGTCGTATGTTCGAAGCATTGGGCTATGATGTTGTGAAATTAGATCGCGTTGAATGGAGGTTGCTGGACTCACAAAGAAGACCTTCAAAGAGGTCGTTGGAGAATCCACGACCAACGTGGAGTTGGGTTTTTACTGAAGATGATGGGCAACGGAAAGAAAAAAAAGCGAAGGCTTGAGTAGTTTCTTCTTCGGAATTACTTACCGGGATTATTTAATTCACACTTCAGATGAGAGTTTTAGATTCTGGACGCTAGATTCTAGACTACAGATTTGATGCTAGATAGTAAAATATTAATCATGGTGACCGTGACTGAAATAGGTTGACCAAAAAATCAACCTAAAATGGAAACGAAAAAAGCAAAAAAAACAAAGTATTTAGAGCAGCGACGAGTCTTTAGTGAAGCCGTTCAACGCTCTGTTGTGAAGGATGTGGAGCAAGGCAAATGCACTGTAATACAAGCCAGTCATGAACTAGGCGTGTGTATTCAAACAATATATAACTGGATTTACCGATATTCCCGACATTTGATAAAAAATAGGGTTATGGTAGTAGAAGATAAAAGCGAAGCTTATCGCAGCCAAGAACTAGAACGTCGCATAAAGGACTTGGAGGCGGCCTTGGGTCGTAAACAAATGGAAGTAGATTTACTTTCTAAGATCATTGATTTAGCTAACGAGGAATTTAAGACAGATTTAAAAAAAAATTTATCAAAGGAGCCCTCGAGCGATTCCGAGTCGAAAAACGAACCACCCACCACTACAAAATGAAGGATTTATATATTGTAGCTGGGATAAGTAAACAAGCAATTTATAAATATAGATTACGGCAAGAATATATTTCGAGTGTATCAAAAGAAGTCATTAAAGCATGTAACAAAATTCGTAAAAATCACAAGCGAATGAGTTGTCGTAAGATGTATTCTAGAGTTAAAAATACAATGCAAGTTGGCAGAGATAACTTCGAGCAAATTGGATTTTCCAATGGCTTTAAACTTCAAATTGTAAGGAGTAAGCATAGAACTACCTGGGCAACTAAGTTGGCAATATTCGATAATCACTTAGAAGGAAAAGTATTTAATGGATTGAATCAAGCACTTCAATCAGATATTTTTTACTTCGATGTTGCAGGTAAATCTTATTATGGTGTATGTATTATCGACGTCTATTCACGTAGATTACTTGCATTACAGGTATCTAAAACTTTGCGGGCGGAACAGAATGTAGTAGCATTGAGAAAGGCAATAAAAGCTCGTAGTGGATTAACATTTAAAGGATGTATTTTCCACTCAGACAGAGGAACACAATATATAAGTCAACTTCAAATAGCACTAATAAAAGAATTAGAAATGACTCCTAGCATGTGTAAACTTCCTCAAGAAAATGCATATGCTGAACGAGTACAGGGAACAATAAAGTATGAATATTTGAATCCAGAGCTGATTACTGAAGAAAATATTCAGAGGAAAATAAAGCAAATATTATGGCTTTATAACAATGAACGACCACATTCAAGATTAGGTAATAGGACCCCTGTCGAGTACGAACAGTATATTAGCAGTCTAGTTGAAAAAGATCGCCCGCAAATGACTGTATATAAATGGTCACATCCATTATTAACAGAAATGCCAGTTGCTAACAAAAAAGAAAAAAGAAGCAAAAAAGAAAAAAGTCAACATTAAATACAATCTAACTAAAAAGTCAACCTATTTCAGGCTAAGTCATGGCTACTAGACTATAATATCGAGAATCGAGTATCAAATATCGAGTATCGAATGCTCTAGTAGCCAGCAGCTTTTTTATTTGAAAAGTATTACCTTCACACTCCAAACACATCAAAACATGAAATTAAAAATTAACCTTTCTCTTTTATTTGTAATTCTATTTAATGCCCATTCATTCTCCCAAGCCTTACCACAACAATGGCTTCGCTCTTTTTGTTCCGCAAGGAAAATCTTCCGACCGCATCAGTAAATAGTAGTTGATAATAACAATGATATTTACATAGGTGGATATGCCGGTAACGAAGAAATTACCCCGATGCATATGTCATGAAAAGAAACGCACAGGGCGACACCCTTTGGCAATATTATTATGATAGTGGTAGTAAAGGGAGAGGATTACGTTCTTGATATGGCTATCGATGCGAATCTTAATGTTTATTTAACAGGAAAATCGCGGCCCTCTTTTCAGGATATTTTGATTGTATCACCATTAAATTGAGATAGTGCCGGTGTTCAACAATGGGTGGCACGTTATCCTTCAGGAACCAACAGTCAGAGTTATGGATATTCAATTGCTGTGGATTTAAATGGAAATGTATATATTTGCCGGAACCATTGATCCAGCCTTGTCAAGTACGAATTGGTTGGTGGTAAAATATAATTCAAGTGGAATTCAACAATGGGTGGATGTACTTAATGGACCAGGTAACGGAGATGATGAAGCACTCGATATTGTAATCGCTCCCAATGGGAATGCAACAGCATGTGGCTATGTTTATGATATTACTGCTAACGGTAACATTAATGCTTTTGTTAAACAGTATGATCAAAGTGGAGGCGCCGTATGGGTGATACATACTCAAATCCTGCATTTAATTTGCCTGATCGATTGAGAGGATTAGCCTACAATACAGCTGGAAATTTATTTGTTTCTGGTGAGACGGGAAATTCAGTAAATAATAAGTTAGATGTATTGGTAATGTCGTATAACGCGGCGGGTGTTCGACAATGGGAAACGATCTACCAAGATTCCACATCGGCAAGTGATGAATATCTTTTAGGAAATACATTTGATGATTTAGGAAATGCTTATGTTGTCGGATCTGATTATACAAATGGATTTATTACGAAGGTTAATTTTGACGGATCTCAAGGTTGGAGGAGAAAGTGGGTGGGCCCATTACCATTCGGATACGATGTAATAAAATTCCGTAGCCGTGGATAATAACGGTGGCGTCTATACGTCGGGAAGAGGATTTATCCCGGAGAAGATTATTATGGGAATGGTGGTCTTACGAATATGATTGTTACGAAATATTCAGAAGCCGGAGACTCTTTATGGACGTATCGAATTAGTGATTCGACAGACGCATCTATGGGTTTTGCTATCGCTACTCGCAACGGGAAAGTTATCGCTGGCGGATTTAAGACCGACACGGCCTATGCGGATGAAAATTTATTTGTGATGGTTACTGATACAGCAGGGAATGGCTTGCATGAATGGAATCATAATGGAAAAGGCGCTGGTGTAACCCATGGACAAATATTAAAAGTAGATGCTGCAGATAATATTTATTGTGCATCCACCGTCAAAAGGAGCGATTGGATAGGATGGGATGTGGTTATCGTTAAATATGATCCTGCCGGTACTTTGTTATGGGAAAAAATATTATTCTTCGTATGGATGGAATAACGATACCATCACGAATATGGAGCTTACGCCGAGTGGAGATTTGGTAATGGTCATTTCAACCGATAGTGCTCAAACAAATAGTAATTATAAAATGTCGTTGGTGAGAATGAACAGCAATGGGAATTTTTGGACACCTCATGGATTCAGCCTGCTCCCTTAGGTAACGTGTTTTCAAATTCTATGGTAATGCGTAGTGATGGAAGTGTAGCAATAGGTGCGAATTCAAATGTTCTCGGTGGACTTTTAATTTATTTTGATAATCAACTTGACTATCAATGGTCGGCCAAGCTAGATTCCACTCAATTTACAGTCACAAAATTAATAGTTTAGCTTCATTTCCGAATGGTGATATAGCTGTTGCAGGATTAGTTCAAACAGGAAGTGGAACTACGGCGAAAGGTGTGGTACAACGATTTCAACCTAATGGCAATCGCCTTTGGACTGCTGATTTTGATTCGATCAACGCATACGATGAAATATATGATGTGACCGTGAGTCCAACGGGGCAAGTAGCTACTGTCGGTATCTCTGGTTTTTTAGGATCAGGAGTTTCTACTATGATCTCCTATGATGGAAGCACGGGAGCACAACAATGGCGACAAGTATACAATCCAAATACCACCAATGAGTGAGGTGTAAAAGTTCGCTTCACTCCCGAGGGAAATATTGTATATATCTGCAGAGGCTGGACAGGATTTGTTTCTCGATACACCACACTTCAATACAGTGCTGCCGGAGTTTACCAATGGGCAACGGTATATGCTCAAACCGCCAGCGATCGCGAACCCTTGAAGCTTTTAGTCGAGCCCAACAACAGAGTAGTTACCGCAGGATGGGCCATCAATGGAGCTACTACCAATTACGATTTTGTTTTAGTGGGATACAACTCCGCTGGGTTCAACAATTTCTTAGCACGTATACATCTCCCAATTTCGCACCTGAAGTACTTTATGATTTAGCTCGAGATGCGCAAGGAAACTTTATGGTTGCTGGAGAAAGCGCTACCGATTTCCTTAATGAGTTTCTCTTTCACATGATCATTATTAAATACGGTGGAAGTGCAGTAGGCATAAATGAAATCGAAAACCCATCTAACGTTAGCGCCTATCCGAATCCTTCGACAGGAACTTTCTTGTTGATGGAAACCGCTGGAGGATCGCCCATCACCAATGGAACTGTTTATGATGTGCAAGGAAGAAAAGTAACCACGTTGGATCTTATCAATCGCGAAGTCAATTTAGCCAAATTCCCTTCTGGACTCTATATTTTGCAATACCAACGTGAAGATGGATCGTTAGGAAGTTTGAAGTTGGTTTTGAGTCCTTCTTCGTATTAGGATTTGTTCTGAGTAGTATTTATAGTCGCGAATTTCTAGCTTCTAGCTTCTAGCTTCTAGCTTCTGGCTTTTAGCTTTTTGTATTTCGCAATCAGTTTCGCATTTCGTGTTCATTCGCATTTCGCGTCCTCGATATTCGTATATTCGTGTTTAGTTTCAATATGTGTGGCCGCTATATCTTAATCGACAATATCAAATCCTACGAAAAGCGTTTCAACGCCGTAGCACAGCAATATTCCGCGCGCGTAAGTTTGCCTAATTTTAATGTGGTGCCCGGTGCTTTGGCTCCTGTGATTACCAATGATAAACCCAATGAAATTCAATTTTTCATTTTGGACTCACGCCTTTCTGGGCGAAGAAACCCATGTACTTAATCAACGCGCGTGCAGAAGGCGATCATAACAGTGATGATGATCCGAACTATCGTGGCGCGAAGGGGAATCATCAGCAAACCTTCTTTCGAAAACCCATCCGCTCACAACGATGTTTAGTGATCGCCGATTATTTTATTGAAGGTCCGAAGAAGAGAAGCTCGACAAACCATACCTCGTTTACCCAAAGCGTCGACCCATGGCCTTAGCAGGAATTTGGGATGAATGGGCGAATAAAGAGACAGGAGAAATCATACATTCTTTTTCTAGAATCACTACCACACCCAACAATGTCATCCAGCAAATTGGACATCATCGTTCGCCGGTCATCCTCCATGAAAGCGACGAACGTAAATGGTTAGAGGCAGAACATCTCAACCAAATCACCGACCTACTCGAGCCGTATACCGACGATGAGATGAACGCTTATCCCATCAGCAAAAGAATAAAGAGTCCGCGCGAAAACGACATCGACCTCCTCCAACCCATCGGCGAACCCATCCTCCCGAAATAGAATTAAAAGTTTTCGTGATTTAAAATTGCAAGGGATGGGCTACACCAAGCGAGATGAACGATCGGGTTAATTTGATCGCGAAGCATCGCGATGATTTAATTTGATAGCGAGGCTTCGCTATGAAAATGTAGTGTTAATCGTGGTAGATCAAATCCGTGTAAATCATAATTATCCGTGTCATCAGCGTTCCAAAGAAAGTTATTCGTTGGATTTAATTTTCAAAAAAATAATTGTACTTTTATTTCCTCAAACTTTCTCATCATGAAAAAAACCTTACTTTCCCTCTTAAGTATTTTAATTACCCTCTCTGCTTCTTCTCAAATTCCTGAACTCTGGGTTCCATGTCTCTCGGTGGATCCTTCGGTATCGGTGGCATCATCAAGATCAACGGTGATGGCACTGGCTACAGCATGGAGTATGTTTGCACAGGAGGAATCAATGGCGGCAGCATCCAAAGCAATCTCTTTCCCATCAGTAGCACCTTGCTTTATGGAAATTCCACAAGCGGTGGTAGCTTTAGTAGAGGAGATATTTTTAGTTATAATCCTGCGACCAACACTGATACCTCTCTGTTTAGTCTTGATTCGGTTTATGGATATTATCCTCGCGGACCCATTATTAAAGCAAGTAACGCCAATAGTCTTTTCGGTATGACAGGCAACGGCGGGATTTCTGACAAAGGTGTTTTTTATGAATTCAATTTAATCAACAACACCTATACGAAACGCCATGAATTCGGCACGATCACAGGCGCTTTACCGAATGGCGGCGTGATGCAATCAACTGTGAATAATAAAATTTACGGGATGACTACCTCAGGCGGAGCGAACAACGGTGGAGTAATTTTTAGTTATGATATTCCGACTACAACATTTGCAATTGTGCATGACTTTTCTTTTATGACTGGATGGACACCTTTCGGAACTTTGCGACAAGCAAGTAATGGATTACTTTACGGAATGGCCTTTGGGGAGGAACGGGTGGATTTGGTGTCATCTTCAGCTTAGATCCTATAACGAATACGTACACCGTCATTCACAATTTTAATGGAACCGATGGATCGGCGCCTTGGGCACAATTGATCGAAGTCAATGGAATTCTATGGTTGCACATCGCAAGGTGGAGTAAACAACAACAAAGGTGTAATATTCAAATATCAAATCTCCAACAATACTTACACCAAACTTTATGATTTTGATACACCTACTGGGGCAAGTCCTTGGGGAAATGTGATGATGGCGAGCGATGGAAATTTGTATGGCTGTACCAACAGTGGCGGCACAAACAGTTTAGGTGTAATTTATAAATTCAATTTAACTACGAATACATATACGGTAATTTACAATGGATCGTTCGCCACAGGCGGAATTCCGTACGCCGATTTAATTGAATACAGCGGCGCCACTCCTGTCAACGAAATTGACAAAAAGGAAAATGTAATTTCCATCTTTCCAAATCCCTCACAAGGATCCATCAACATTCAAGTCAACAATTTTACAAAACCTACTACATTAATTCTTACCAATGTGTTGGGTCAGGAAGTGATGCAAATTCCAATTACCTCTTCAGCTTTAAAAATGAATTTAGATTTGCCTGCGGGATTGTATTTTTACTCTGCAGCCTCTTCTTCTTCTCGCAGTGCGATACGGTTGGTGGTAGAGTAAGGGACTGTAAGTATTACTTTGTTTCTGTCATATTTTATCCTTTAGAAAACACATTTCAAATGGCTACTAATATTCGAATTCCAATAGCACTAGAAAAAGAAACAAATAAACTTGTACATGTAAACGATGTTCAGAATGGCAAAGATTGTAATTGCTATTGTCCCAATTGCAAAGCAGATTTAATTGCAGTAAATCGACGTGTAAAACAAAGTGCTCATTTTCGGCACGAAAAGGAATCAAACTGCACCATAAATCTTACTTTTGAGACATATATTCATGGATTAGCTAAAATAATATTTAAAACTATTCAAAAATTGAAGTTGCCACCTATAACTTTTCTTCACTTTTATGAAGGACCGTATAGCAACTCTGTAATAATTGATAAACTCAAGGAATATTTAAAGTCGACTGGTATAAATGACAGGTTTGATATAAAAAGGATTGGCCTATTGGGGAGGTCCTTTCAAACTGCGACTGAAATAAATGTGAAAGAATGTTTTATTGAAAAAACGTATAAGACATCTTTGGGAGATATTAGGGTGGATATAGTTTTAAATATTGAGGGAATGGAACTATTCGTGGAACCATTCCTTTCTAATCCAGTTGACAAAGAAAAAACATCAAAAAATTTCATCTCTTGATGTTTCGACAATTTCAATTGACCTACGTGAATTTTTAAAGGAGTATGAACATGACTTTACTGAAGAAGCTTTAACAAATTTTTTCGTGAATAATATTAGTAGTAAGGGCTGGGTGTATCTAAGGCAAGACAAAATAGATAAAATTATTGCACAAGTTTTTACAGAAAGTTTTCATCTTAAACTATTTACACTGAAAGATTCTATTGAAAAAAACAATTATTTAATTAAAAAAATAGCGGTGTACTCTGAACAAGCTGGGAGAGTATATTCACTTATCAATAGATCGTGAAAAGAAAATGGTTCAATGGAATAGAAGTGAGATAAATAAAATTTTGCCGACCGACTTAATTTCAAATTACCTAAACGAACATCTTTTTAAGAGCATTACAAAAACACCCCTTGTATTTTATCATTATTTGCGTGATCGAAAATATCTTGAACAAATTTTGGAAACGGGTCACTTAAGATTTTATAGCCTTTCAAAGTTTGTAAAAAACAATCAGGACAAAGAGGAGTATCGCCATTTAATAGATTTGAGTTACCCTAAGTGGCCTCGATATGAAGAGCAAATGGAAGAGCTTCAAAATTCGGCTTTCATTTTTTGCTTTACAGACAAGGAAAATAGTCCTCTGCATTTGAAAGAGTATTGCAGCGATGGGAATGGTGCTCAGGTAATTGTTAAGATTAATTATTTGAAAGAGGATTCTCATATTATTCAACTAAAAAAGTTGTTTATGGGATTCCCTTTTTGGAAGAAATATTTTTCGAGTTAAAAACAAAGCATGGTCTTATTTTAGATTTGCAGAGTATAGTTAGTCATGCTCCTTTTGTGAAAAGATCAGGTTTCAGTTGGGAATCTGAATTTAGATTATGTATAAATACAGCAACGTTGTTAGTCAACAAAGCCATGATGTCATTTTTTAATCATGAGGATCCTGACAATTTAAAATCCGAAACTTTACTAGAAGTAAAAATGGATGAAGCGAAGAACAAATACATTTCTCTTCCATTGAAGAACCACTTATTTGAAATAGAGATTTCTGAAGTTTAATGAATTCATGGTATTTGTTCTAATTGCAGTAAGATCCTATGCAACGCTTGATAATTAATTATTTTATTTCAAGAATTGGATATCGCGCTTCGTTAGCCAAGCCTCGCGACTGATCGAATGAAAGCCCTCTGCGAAAAATATAATTTACAGCCCATGTTTTTCATTTCAAATTTTTTATTCATCATGATTTTCATTTAAACAAATTTCTTCCCTTCAAATAGCTGTCATAATTCACTTGCTTTTTTTTATTATCACTATATCCGTTATGTTGAATTGCGGCAAATGGGTTACAGACAATATACTTTCCTTTATTTGCTAATGACCTATCGATATCTTTATCTTCGGAAATAGACAGAAAGGTTTCGTAAATTTTTCATGAATCATATATAACATAGCTCCTGCAAAATCTGAAACCGTATTGTCTTCACTAATTTTTCCATAATAGATTCCTCCTAAATAGAGGTCATAATCTTCAGGCTCATTTTTTATAAAGTAGTCAAATGCTCCGCGAGCAATGAATTTAACATCATCTTCAGCAATCATAACTGATTTCAATTTCTCTTGTTTAGCCCATAAAACTATTTGCTTATGTGCTCTTGATATGCTTCTTGCAGGATTCTCTGGATCGACTATTCCTTCCCAAAATTTATAATTAGCTATCTTTTTGCCAATTAACTGATTATTAATCATTTTAAATCTGTCTTCCTGTGAGAAAGGTGTATTATATTCAGCATTTCTATCAAATTTATGACTTTCATGATGATATTTCTCGTTTCGCGATTTGCGAAATGAGAAAATATGTACTTATTTACATAATGAGGAAACATAATGGTATGCGACCACAAGACATTGCAGTCCTAATGAAAATAGTTTCAATGGGCGATCAACCATGGCAATTGTCTACGCTCTCAAATGAGTTGTCGATTAGCATTTCTGAGATTTCGGAATCATTAAATAGAAGTAGAATAGCAAAGTTAATCGATTATGAAAAGAAGAAAATTAACCGACAAAATTTGATGGAGTTTCTAGAACATGGAATTAAATATGTCTTTCCTCAACAGCTTGGATCGATGGTGCGTGGAATTCCAACAGCACATTCTCATCCATTTATAAAGGAACAAATCGTAAGTGAATTGAATTATGTATGGCCTGATTCAAAAGGAGAGACCATCGGAATTGCAATTGAACCACTTTTATCCCAAACAAATTCATGCGGTTAAAGACTATCCTGTTTTTTATAAATTAATGTCATTGATTTATGTACTTCTTGTAGGTAAAGTGAGAGAAATAAAATTTGCTGTAGACGAATTAGAAAAACTAATATTAAATGAGCCATCACCAAAACATAGTTAGAATAAAAGCAGTACATAATTCTTTAGCTGACTTGAAAGACAAAGTTGTTTTTGTAGGTGGTGCAACTATTTCTCTCTATGCAGAAAGACAAACGTTTGATGTAAGACCAACCAATGATGTAGATGTAATCATTGAAATTTTAAATTATAACGAAAAAGCGAAGCTTGAAGAAAAGTTAAGAGATTTTGGTTTTCAACACGACATAGAATCTGGAATCATTTGCAGATATAAAATACAAGGGATAATAGTAGACATTATGCCTACCACACAAGAATCTTTAGGTTTTAGCAATCGATGGTATCCCGAAGGTTTTAAAAATGCAATAGATTATCAAATTGACGATAGGAACAAAGTTAAAATTCTAACATCTCCTTATTTTATTGCAGTTAAATTGGAAGCTTTCAAAGATAGAGGTCGAGGCGATGGAAGGACAAGTCAAGATTTTGAAGATATCGTTTTCGTTTTAGAGAACAGACAAACAGTATGGGAAGAACTTAATAGCATCGAAGGAGAAATCAAAACATATTTGATAGAGGAGTTTAAGAAATTAAAAAGAGAACGGTAGTTTATTTGAATCGATAGATAGCCATGTCGAAAGAAGTTCTCCTCCTGCAAGCTATTTCATACTTGATGAGATTGAAAAATTCATAAGCTAGCAGAGTGATTAATTATATTGCTTCATTAGCGAAGTATAGTAATTGAATTTTTTCGTAATTTTAATTTTTATTATATAATCACAAAATGGCAAATACAGTAATTCATAGGTCAGAATCTCGAGGAGATGCAAATCACGGTTGGTTGCACAGTAAACATACTTTTAGTTTTGCAAACTATCACAATCCCGAGCGAATGCATTTTGGCGTGCTTCGAGTGTTGAATGATGATTTTGTAAAACCCTGTAACGTTTCCTGAAACACCACTAAGCATCTTCACTAAATTCCTCAGAATAATTGTCGCTAAATTCTTAAGCTTCCGGCTAATCCTCACAAAATAACCCCTTTTCTACATCTTCCATAAAGTTTAATTCATAAAAATTTGTGCTGTACGATATTTATTATGTCTTTGCCAATATTAAGAGTTATATATTTTCTAGTTCGGAACGTACACTGCAGTTCATCATTGAACAATCTGCCCCTGTTTATAATGAGTAGGGGTATGTTGATACGACGATTTCATAATTGACCAATGCAACTGGACTTACCAAGGGTTGTATCAATGGTAATTTTGAAAATAAGGATGATGTAGTACTTTCTGCTTTTAACTTAAAGTGTGCTTCACTCTATATCAAGGAACAAATTTTGAAGGAAAATTCGATCAAGTGCTTATTAGTATCCCAAGTGGTATCGCGATTTTCTTAGAGAATACTTTTTTTGGGGCTAGGATCCTTTGTCTAAAGCTTTTAAGGCAAAGGAGAGTCAAAATAAGTTCTTCTTGGCACACCCCTATCAATTTGATTCTTATTGACTTTTTTAGAAATTAAAACTGTTTTAGTAGTAAACTTTAATTGGCTCACAACTTAACATTCTGATTTGTTTTAAACTAAATTATTTACCTAACTTTGAACAGGTAAATGAAAAAACTGCTATCTATACTACTTCTGTTCTGTATATTGCTAAGTTTCGCTTGGGCAGTCGGGTATATTTGTTCATTACCTTATCAATAAGAATTATTATGCAACCGTGCTTTGCGAAAACCAGACGAAGCCCCAAATGAAATGCCACGGGGAATGCCATATGATGAAGGAGATGAAAGAGCAGGAGAAAAATGAACAAAATCCAGTCGCCCCATTAAAGGAAAAACAAGAGTGGTTCAGTTTTTTCAGAATAATATTGCGTTTATTTTCAATTCCGTTAATCAAGAAAAAAACAATTATAATTTTTATCTCGAACTCAAATCTCAAGGAGTATGTTTTTCCATTTTTCATCCCCCCACTTGCTGATTTTTTTTCTTTTAAGTTCTCTTAATTTGCCTTTAATTATTTGCGAGTAAAAAATGTAATGCATATTAATTTATGTGTTTGCATGAATATATCCAGTAATTTTTGGTGCTTGAAAAATCATTTTTACCAAAAATCAAAATGACAAAAAAAACAAATGAAAGATTTAGCAAGTTCTGCATTTATTCCTTCTTAGAAGAATGCGGAAGGTTACTGTTCTTTTTCTATGCTTTAGTATAACATTCTTTTCCTGTAAAAAGAATGATAATGACGATAACAATAACAACAGCACTCCAGTTGACGTTGGAACCGTTTTATTGCATCTGCATAATTTCATAGATGATATTGATGATATAGGTGAATTGTCAGGGATACCTAACACGGACAATAACGGAAGAACAATAACCATTAGTAATGTTGGTATGTACATTTCTGAATTCGAAATGGAAAAATCAGATGGGACTGTTTATAAGTTCGCAGGAAAAAAAGTATTGAAGGTTTTTGAAAATGTATTGTACGAAGTTGGAGAAGTTCCGATTGGAAATTACAATATCATTCGGTTTAAAGTGGGTCTTGACTCTAATACTAATTCATTGCCACCGAATGCATCTTCCGACTCCGTTATACTTAATAAACCTAATATGTGGTTTGGTGCAACCGCTCAGCCAGATGGTTATGTGTTCATGAATATTCAGGGAACAATCGACACCTCATCAGGCCTTACAGGTAGCATGGCTCCGTTTGTGTATAAAATTGGAACGAATGCCAATTACCAACAAATAACGGTTACTGGCATCAACATCACAATTGTAAAGAGCCAGGCTGAAACTATTCACATGGTGGCTGATTACAATACACTATTTAACGGTATTCAGATCAACCACGCGACAAACCTTTCTATAACAACACCGGCTGACAACAGCACTGCTCTTGCAACAGCAGTAGTAAATAATATAGTTGCAAATGTTTAAACCAGAATAATTCAATAATTTAAAAACAATAAAATGAAAAGTATAAAAACAAATATAATTTTAATTTTAGCAATATCATTTCTTGCATCATCCCCATTAATGGCACATTTTGGTTCTAAAGGACCATTTGGTGGCTCCGTCAGTTGTATGACTGTAAAAGATTCGAATGTTTACATTGGTACTTTTACTGGCGGTGTTTATGAAAGCACCAACTCACAGTTAATTGCATAGCGACCAAGACCCGTAGGTTTAAAAAAAGCGGAAATATACACGCACTCGCACATACAGGTAGTTACCTATTTTGCCGCTACTGACAGCGGGATTTACCGTTTCACTGGTTATATTGGAAATGACAGATATTGGGAAAAAGTAAGTAGTGGTTTGCCTTCTAATAACGTCACATCACTGTATGCAATTGATTCTATTACCTTGTTGGCAGGTCTTGATGGGCATGGCGTTTACAAAACCATTAACAAGGGAGCCATGTGGGATTCTTCCAATACAAATATGCTTCACTTGGATGTGAATGGTTTTGTAAAAGCAGGAAACAGGATTTTACAAATTTCTGATGGCGGTTTATGGGCTTCAGTACTACAGGAGCACCTAATTATATTTCAGCACAAGTTTAATCTGCCTCTTAATGCAATTGTAAAATCAATTACAAATGATGGCTCAAACTGGTATATTGCAACCGATCAAGGTGTATTTACTTCACCCACCGGGACTATTAATTGGACGAGTCTGAATACGGGAATTGCTACGACGAATTCAAATGCAATTGTTTATCTCCCCACATCAAGTGTACTAGTCACGGGCACGATTGGCGAAGGAATTTACAAAACACCTTCTGCTTCCATCAACTGGACAGGGATGAACAATGGTTTTAATAACATCGTTACTCATTCTATGATATGCAAAGATGCATTGCTTGTAATTGCAGCTACCGAAAAAGGAGTTTTCAGAAGCATCGATCTTGCCACAAGCTATCAAAGAATCAACATCGGATTGACGGATAGTTTAAATGTAAATGATTTGGTTTTCTTTGGCTCAACGTTAATTGCTGCAACAGAAAATAATGGAGTTTTTATTAGTTCGGATAGGAACAACGTGGTCAGCTTATAATACCAATCTGTCCAATATTGCTATACGTAAAGTCAATGCAAGAGCAGTTATGTTTATTTATTTGATTCGAGTGGTGAAATATTTCAATCAGATTTATCTTCTGGATGGACAAGCATTCAGTCAAGTTTACCTGGAGGTATCAATCCTACTTCAATGGATTTTTATAGTGGTAATATTTTGTTGGGTACAATGGGCAATGGAATTTATACCCGTCCGGAAGCATCAGGATCTTGGACACAGAATAATTTAGGATTGACAAATCTGAACGTAACTTCCGTCACTGTAAATAACCAGAATAAAATGTTTGCTGGAACGGATGGCAATGGAGTTTTTGTTTCAGACCTTTCTTCAATTAGCTGGTCAACCACTTCGGTTCTTGTTAATTCATTTACTACTACAATGGGTTTGGATGGGAACAATATTCAAGCGATGGGCTACTATTACGGATATGCATTTGCAAGTGTAAGAGGTACTGTTCATGCGACATCAGACAATGGTGTAACGTGGGAAGAAGCAGGCACGCAATTTAATTTCCCGAGCTATGCTGATATAGGTAAACTTTCATTTGTAACCACACGACTTTTTGCAACCACACCAAACAATTGTCTTTATTCACAAGGTTTGTCAGAGCTGCCCAATGTGCTTAGCATAAGTGAAATTAGTGCAAATTCAGGAATTCATATGTACCCAAATCCATCTAACGGAAACTTAACATTTACTTACGATAACCACTCAGAGAAGACTGTAGAGTTGTTAGTATATGACGAATTGGGAAATCAAGTTGCAAAGTATAATTCGCCCATCCAAAAGATTTCACTAAATTGTTCACGCGGAATTTATTTTTTGAAACTTACTACGAATAAGAGAGTAGTCAGTCAAAAAATCATTATAAATTAAACAATTGAGAAATAAATTACTTTTTAAAAGTTCAGCATTGCTAATAATTATATTTATTGGCAGTGCTGGATTTTTTTTCTTGCACCTATGATAAATTTGAATACCCACCTTGCAACGGTACAACACCAGAAACTGTTTCTTTCAGTGAAAATGTTCTACCTATTTTTGCTCCATTGTAGTACTTCAGGTTGCCATTCGGGTTCTAATCCAGGAGGTAATCTAAATCTTGATGATGCACAAGCTTTTGCGCAGCTTTCTCAACCTGGTAAAGGATATATTAACTTAACAAAACCTGAATTCAGTATTTTATACACTCAAATGAATTCAGTTTCACAGCCAATGCCACCAACAGGAAATTGGAAGAATGTAAAATCAAATTAATTTTGAAATGGATTCAACAGGGAGCAAAAAGCAATTGAGACCAATAATAATTTTCTAATCTAATACTTTAAGGAATTATTAAGAATATTTGTAATTTCACTTTTAATAAAAAAATCAAAATAGCCAACACAATAATTCACAAATCGGAAACCCGCGGAGATGCAAACCACGGTTGGTTGCACAGTAAACATACATTTAGTTTTGCAAACTATCACAATCCAGAGCGAATGCATTTGGCGTGCTTCGAGTGTTGAATGATGATTTTGTGGAAGCCGGAATGGGTTTTGGAACACATCCACGACAATATGGAAATAATTTCAATTCCGCTGGAAGGTGATTTAGAACATAAAGACAGCATCGGAAATATTACTGTGATTAAAAAGGGAGATGTTCAAATTATGAGTGCCGGTACCGGAGTTACGCATTCCGAGTACAACAAGAATAAAGATAAGCCCGTTAAGTTTTTGCAAATATGGATTTTTCCAAAGGAGAAAAATACGAAGCCACGGTATGATCAAATTACGCTAGACGAGAAAGACAAACACAATAATTTTCAACAAATAGTATCTCCCAATGCGGATGATGCAGGTGTTTGTATTCTTCAGGATTCATGGTTTCACTTGGGAAAATTCGATAAGGATTTTTCTATTGATTACAGCATCAAAAAAAGAGGGAATGGTGTTTATGCATTCATATTGAAAGGTGATGTTGTGCTAGATGGCAATGCGTTGAATGAAAGAGATGGTATGGGAATCTGGAACTCAGATAAATTTTCTGTAAAAGCAATTTCTCAGGATGCGGAAATATTGTTGATTGAAGTGCCGATGAATATGTAAAGGTCATCTTTTATCGGGAATGACTAATTTTCTGTATTTTTTTAATTAATTTGCGACTCAAAGAAATTCTAAATGGACTTGCCCATCTTGTTATTTTATGGTTTTGCTTTTATCGGTTTGGTGCATTCTGTTATCTTTTCATTTTTGTCCATCAAAACCAAGAACACATCCGACCTCATCATTACACTATTCCTTTTTATCCAATCCCTCATTATTTTGGAGTATGTACTTTACTGGACTGGGTTGCAAGAACATTATCACCAATTATGCAATGTTAGTCTCACCACTCATTCTTATTTGGCCCATTATTGCCCTGTATATTGATTATATTTTCAACGAAAGAAGGAAATTTAATGTTTACTTATTTCATTTTGCACCAGCCATCATCGTTTTAATATTAATGCTTCCTTATTATTTAAGTACAGCAGATCTAAAAATTCATCATTATAAAATGATTGATTATTTTGTATTGGATTTGAGTGTGCTTAATTATTTTTTGATGGCACACATGGTAGGCTATTGTGTTTATTTATTTATTAAAATTGCTAGAGAAAAAAGAGTAGGGTATATTAAAAATTGGTTGTTTACCATTGTTGGATTATTTGGTTTTTTTATTGCCAGCTATATTTCTTATTATATCACGGTTAGATACCCTTGGTTTACATTGACCACCGATTATTTTGTGTCATTGGGAATGTGCCAGTATCGTCGCGATTATTTATTTTGCTTATGGTAAGAATAAAATTTTGAAGGGTACCCATTGAAGGAATCTTTGAAACTGGAAAATATTTATTTTTCCTATAAAAGTTTCATCCGATCACATTTCGAGAAAAAAAAAAGATGAAACAATAATATATAACTACCAGTCTAGTTTGAATCTGGATTCTACAAAGGATGAAGTCCAGATTGAGCCTGAGAAAAGAAGAATACAAGATCCAGTTCTAGAAATTGTTTCCCTTAAATATAAAATTCGGGATTGACTGCCGATGTAGGTAATGAATTAGCGGAAGCATTAAAGCAACTTATGCAAAAGGAAAACTTTATCGGGAAAGTGAATTGAAGTTGGAAACGCTTGCTTCTAAATTGGACGTCCCAAACATTATGTTTCTCAAATTATTAATCAGTATTATAAAGTAAATTATTTTGAATACATTAATTTACTTCGAATTGAAGAAGCTAAAAGCCTTTTGGTAAATGTAAATAAGAAGTCAATGAATATTATAGAAGTAGCCTATACTGTTGGTTATAACACGAAAAACACATTTAATAATGCTTTTCGAAGGATTGTTGGCGTTACCCCATCCGAATATCGTCAACAAAATCAAATTAGAATGAATTAGTATTAGTTTATCGGAGTGACTATTGTTTATTTTTGAGTCGATTATTTTGCAAAAAATATTATTATGAAAAGCAAATTAATCAAATTCACACTTGCCTCTTATTTTAATGGGCAACTGCTCCCTGGTAAATGCTCAATTATTTACTCAAGTAACATCAACCGCTAACCCTATTGTAACTGACCCTGTACAGAGCTATTATAATGGGGCCAGTTGGATCGACTATGATAATGACAATCTACTCGATTTATTTGTTGTTCGAAGTGGTTTGTATCACAACGATGGGAATGGAAATTTTTCTAAAATTACGAATAGCGGATTGGGATTAACTACTGGTGTTGGTAATACTTGGGCTGATATTGATAATGATGGTGACATTGATTGTATTCAGTCAGGAGGAAACGCTGGAGGCACAAAATTATTTATCAATAATGGAAATGCAACATTTACACAAAACACATCTGGTGTTTGGGCAGTGCCTACTGCATTGCGAGGTTGGGGTTCTACTTTTGGCGATTATAATAATGATGGATTAGTGGATTTATTTATTGCTTCACCAGTCGGATTTGTTGGGATAACGGATTCTTGTAAGTTCTTAATCAATTTTGGAAATGGTAATTTTGCTCGAGTAGATACAACTATTGTTACCGATACTTTAGATGCATTCACTGTTCCATCTTGGAGCGATTTTGACAATGATGGTGATGTAGATTTATTTATTGGATCAGGTAGAGTGAATGGTGCATTATCCCGAGATTATCTTTTGAGAATAATTTCATGCAAGGTGGCGGACCATTGTTCTCTAGAATAAATTCTCACCATTGGGAACTGATTTGCACGATGGCTCAAGTTTGAAATTGGATCGACTTTGATAACGATGGTGATCTGGATGGATACTTGACCAACTATGGTGGCACAACCCCTACCACCGGGTATCCAAATGAAATGTAGAGAAGTGATAAGAACAGTTTCGTAAAATTAGCATTTGCTGACGGGTTCGATTGTTACGGATCTGGGAATTTCACTTTCTAGTACACATGGGGTGATTTTGATAATGATGGAGATCTCGATTGTATTGTTACAAATGAAGGTCCGCAAGAGTAATGTGTATTGTCAAAATAATATTGCACAAGGAAGTGCAGTGTTTACCCAAATCTTTAACGAACCATTCGTAATTAATAGCGCAATCATTGGTGTGCAAGAGTGGTGATTATGATAATGATGGCGATCTCGAGATTTATTTATTTCTGGTGCTAGCGATAAAGGATTGTTCGAGAATACGACTACGCTTACCGTTTTATTAATGTGAAGTTGGTGGGCGTAACATCAAATAAACCGGGATCGGGCGAAGGTGAGAGTTAAAAGCAATGATTCTGGCAGATGCGCGAGATCTCCGCACAAAATACTTTTAATGGAATGAATATGCTTAACGCGCATTTTGGATTTGGTGTTACAGGTGCAACACCGCTCACCATCGATACTATTCGAATTGAATGGCCATCGGGTATTTTGGATGTTTGTACAAGTGTACTTTCAAATGTAATGTATATTGCTACGGAAGGTCAATGCCTATTACCTACATCATTGAATAGTTTTGAGAATTCTAAAATAGATTATTTTTCTCTTTCGATTTATCCCAACCCCATTAGCGATCATCTTTCTTTTAAATATAATTTGCATTATCCAGAAATTGTGCAAATTGATATTCTTGATATTAATGGGAAGTGTGTTCATTCTGAAAAGTTGATTGATGTTGTAAGTGGAAGTAACGCTTCTTCTCTTGATATTAAAAATATTGCAACCGGTTTTTATACATTGAAATTGAGTAGCGGCAAACATATTAGTCATGGAAAATTTGTGAAGAATTGATTGAGGCGAGGTCTGTTGCCAGCGTTGAATGGTCAGGTGTTCAGCGTTGGCAACTCTTTTATTTAGTCGCTGTGTGAGCGATTAGATGTTGTTGTTTAGATTCCATTCATCATCAACCTGAAATTGAATGAGCTTTTCAAAAAATCAGGAAAGTCATTGTTTAAAATATTACCCATTTTTTCTCATTGAAAATGCAGTACGATCTAGGCGAGGAGGTCGCGATACTTCGCGATTGGGTCCCGATGCCAGGCGCAGCAAGTGAGATACCACGCAGCGCGCCATCTTTCAGCTGGACTTTACTCAGCCAGATTCTTTGTTTTGTGACGCTTCCTCAAAGGTTTGATCGCGAAGCCTCGCGACGAAAAGCGGATTTGTCAAGCCGATACTTTTTATTTTCCATTCCTACAAATTTAGAAATTTATTTAATACGATTAGTTTCGTTTAGGCTTTAAAGCGCACCTTCCCTCAAACCTCTATTGCAAAACTTCGTGACCTCCTCGCGAGGCTTCGCGATCCAATCTCCTAATTTACCAACTTTCCTCGCGAGGCTTCGCGATTGCCAATTACAATCCACTCAACCCTGCGTAGGTAATTTTTCCATCTCCGATACAGTAATACTACAAAATCCAAACTCTTCATCCACTCTTCCTTTTATGGTGTAGATGCCTTTGCCGCGGAAAGGATGTTGCTTAATGACGCGTGGAAAATGTGTAGTGTCGAAAAAATATCCATCTACATCTAACCACGTTCCGAAGGCCATGTATTCCCCCTTAGCGGTGCGCGTTGGCTTGGTGGTGACAAGGTAACCTTGGATGGAGATTTCTTTGCCAATGAGATCCGGAAGTTGGAACACGGATGACACGGATCTATCGGATTTTCGCGGATTAGTTTCTGCTGGGATTCTTAATCTTTTATACCGGACTCGATAATTCAAATCCCAACAACTCAATTTCATCCAATGCATCTTTAAGTGATGATGCGTGAGTGGAGGTAATTTCAATTCTACCGCGCCCTCCGAAGACTTGTCGAAGGAGGGTTCGTTAAAGAGCGATGCACTTCTGTTTTCGTCCATCGCTCCAAGTGAAGAAGCAGATCCCACATCAACTCCTTCTTACTTCTTCCGTAAATCGAAACGCACCAATGCGAATGAGAATGCGTAGTTGTTCTACTTCCCAGCGACGCGACGCATGAGGTCGGCGAGGTGGAGGAAAGCACCGGTTTATTGCGTTCGTGTAAGATGGACTCACAGTTTTGCAATTGTATGTTTTGAAGATTGGATGAATCCTAAGTAGATATCACGGTCGTGAATATCCGTCAAATAGACGCTTTTGTTGATGTCGGGCGCGTGGATGTTTGCCCCGCATACGCGCGCCTCGTGAACGTAGAACTCGGCGTATTGTGAAAATCCACCGAAGTTGTTAATCAACCCACGCGAAATTCGAGCGGATAATGTTTTCAAATATAAACTCTGGATAACTCTCCACCGCATAACTCGCCGAGTGCCCTTGGAGAAGGAATACCCTGAGAAACTTTCGATCTGCCTCCACATTTCTTCTTCGGTGATGGAGAGCGGATATCCTTTCATGGCAAGAGGAAAAAAATTTATCGCGAATTTTTGAAACTCTTCCTGACTTCTAAACTTCCCACTCATCCCCCCTGCGTAACACATCGGCTTCGCTCAGATCAAGTCCCGCGAAGTGATGCGCCACCTTGATTACATCTTCCTGATACACCATGATGCCTACGTTTCTTCCATCAGCTCCTTCATAACGGGATGGATATACGTTCTTCGTGCTGGATCGTGCGTGCGCAGAATGTATTCGCGCATCATGCCGCTCCGCGCTACACCTGGACGAATGATCGAACTCGCTGCCACCAGTTGGATGTACGTATCTACTTGTAATTTTTCAGCAACATCCGCATGGCAGGACTCTCTACAAAAGCAACCCATGCAGCGTCCGTTGCGAATCAACTCTTTTATTTTTTCATCTTTCTTAAATGCTTTGATCTGATGAATGTCGATGTCGATGCCGCGATTTTTTTTGACGATGTCCACCGTATCACGAATATGTCCGAGTCCACGCTGACTTAATATATCGTGCTTGTCCAATCCAATGTCTTCCGATTCTAACATACTGAACTGCGTCACAGGAAATCCTTTCGGCGGATGATTGAGTGCGGTATAACAGACGATGGGTTTTTCGCTGATGATGACTCCGCCGGCGTGGATGCTGAGGTGATGGAAGTCGTGCATCAACACACCAAATTCACGAATCAATTTCGCCATGCCTTCGCCCCACACTTTCTCCGTCGCGTGTGTTTTGCAAGGCATCGATTTCTTCCTTGGGCAATCCAAAAACTTTTCCTAACTCACGAACAATGGCTTTGCTTTGATACGTACTGTACGTGGCGAGTAAGGCGGTATGCTCTTCTCCATAACGACGAAAAATGTACGCTGTTAAATCATCGCGATCCTTCCAGCTAAAATCTAAATCGAAGTCAAGCGGGTTTGACGATAGGGATTAATGAATCGTTCGAAGTATAAGTCGAGGTCGATGGGATCCACGTCGGTGATGCGCAAACAGTAGGCGACGACGCTATTGGCGCCACTGCCTCTTCCTACGTAGAAATACCCACGTCGTTGTGCATAGCGAACAATATCCTACTGGACAGAGGATGACACAGCGGTGGAGGAGGTCTTTAAATTCCGAAAAGGGGAGGCGGGATAAATCGGAAGGGGTTACTCCGTAATAGATGTATTCTGTATCGCGCAGTTTTTTTCGTTTCCCTTGTCCTTTCAGACGGGGCGATTGTTCGTGCTGTGGTTCTCTGTTTTGTTCCTTCGCTGCGTTTTCTCGCTGTAATAAAAGTTTCTAGTGTTTAATGGAGAATTTTTTTTGATGTGCCAAAAGCAACAATGGGCGGGATGGTTTTCTCTGAATAATTGGGCGAGTCGTTTGACCCATTATTTCCCCCGACAAAAATTGTATGTTTTTTATGCGAAGGAACTGCGGCATCTTCCTGCATCTCTCCCCGTTCTTCGCTATCCCTCTCTCTCTCGAACTCGCTCTCCCCTGCAGCGCGTTCTTCGTCCGGCAGTAGGGCAAGCGCACTCCGCACTCCGCTTTCACTCTCTCTCTCATTTTCCCTCTCATTTTCCCTCTCGCTCTCGAGACTCCCACTCTCCTCTCGATAGCTATCGGGAGTCCGCACTCCCATCTCCTTCTCCGCACTCCCCTCCCATCTCAACATGAGACGAGAGGGTCGATGGATGACAGTTTAACAGGTAAGATAACCTACAACGTTCCTGAAACATGGAATTTCTTTGGGGACGATGGCATCGCGGTTGCCGGAACTTTCTCCTTCGGCGGCTCTGGCGGAGACAATCGCTGAGGTATCGGTTCAGCTCTTCGAAGCCTTCGTTATTTTTGCAATACCGATGAATCTAGCGGTATCGCCTTGACGAAACTCATTCCTACCGCTGGCTCCACGCCATATTTCGGAGCCAAGCGGATGAAGTCGAGCGCGCCGGAAGTGTTATTAATGTCGGTTAAGACTAGCTTTTTTACCCCTAGCCTTTGTGCTTCCTCCAACAGCTTCTCAATGGAGAGCGTTCCATAATGAAAGCTGAACCAGCTGTGGCAATTGAGGTACATGGCGGGATGATGGATGATGGATGTTGGATGTTAGACATTAGATGATCACGACGCATCACAACGGAATCTAGTCCTACCTGTTTACAACTGCCAAGATGTTGGATATTAGTCGCGAGGCTTCGCGATTAGACGTTAGACATTAGATGGCGCATCACATGTCTCTGCTGCATGAATCCCGCATTGCTGCGGAACAGAAGCCAAGGACGAGGTTGAAGAGACATTGTAATTGAACTTATGCCTGAATTCAATCCTCCCTGTTAGTAGCATCGAGAAGATCACATTGCCACAAGACGCATCGCCTAAATTTGCGAAGCATGTCCATCTCAAGAGCCTTGAAATTTAATCCAAGTCCAAGAGATCTAGCAGCGCTACGATTTCTTCAATTCCTTTACTTGAATCCAAAGAAGCATCATAGTTCCTAGGCCCATTAGGCAGAGTGGCGCATAGCGGAGCGCGTTTAAAATAAGATCGATTGTGTCCATATTTATATGATTGTATTATGATCAAATAGTATGATTGCAAGATAAACATAAAACAAGATCTCCCAATAGAAAATTGTGTTACTAAGGCTAAGTGATTGGGATTGAAATCAAAAAAATGTTTTTTGTGATTGTGGGATAATCAATGGCAATTAAGAATGCAGAATTAGGAATGCAGAATTGCCCCCCTGTGCGATGCGAAATCAAGCTCTTCGCACTCCACACTCACTCACTTCAGCACGTCTTTCGTCCGATAAAAGGTCAAGCATTCTCCTCATTCTCATTCTCACACTCACTCTCCATTCTCCCATCGCCCACCCAAAAAGCATTTGCAAACACTTGTATTCGACTATAAATGTTTATTTACCGACTAATAAAAAAACAATCCAGATCTTTACTTCGGGGTGGTCGCGAAGCTTCGCGATGTCGTCTGCCCCGCGCAGTAAATTCAGTGTGGAGAGTGTAGAACGGAGTACGTAAAGCAATTTTTGTAGCTTGTATTCTAGCTTGCAGCAAGTAATTATCCGAAGCAAAATTTTCATTTCAAGAAAAAGCCTTTCACTCTCTCATAATTCAATAAAAAAGCAGAATTCCTTGAGTACATCAACTCCTTAAATAATAATATTAGGGGATACAAAATTTTATGTATATTTACTTTGAAATTAACCTGTATTTGATATAATGCCATGAAAAGGATTTTGCTATTTATTTTTTGATATTGGTCACCGCCTCTTCGGTTTTGCACAAATTATTAATTGGCAAGCTGCCGTAGGAGGTCAACATCAGTCATGGCCAAGTGACTTGGCTGTGACACCAGATAGTGGTTTTATAGTGGCTGTGCGTCTTACAGGCTATGAAGGATTTGAAGTATCAGAACCAACATATGGTAGTGAGGACTTTTGGGTAGTAAAATATGATGCTAACAAAAATTGCAATGGGAGAAACGCTATGGAGGAGCTGCCTCAGACAATATAAGAAAAATAAGGGTAGCCAGAAACGGTGAATATTTTGTTGGTGGAACTTCAAGTTCCTTGATGAGTGGAAATAAAACGGAAAGTTCTTATCTTGATGATCCCTGGGTGCTTAAATTGGATGCAAATGGTAATATTTTATGGCAGAATACCATTCGCGGTACAACTGATGACCAGATGCGTTGTATGGATACAACAAGTGATAATGGAGTAATTATGGCCATTGGTACCACTTCTCCAATTGGCTTTGAGAAAACAGTACCATTAGTCGGATTGGAAGATTCTTGGTTAGTAAAATTAGATTCATTCGGACTGATTCAATGGCAGAACGTAGTCACATTACCGGGAGTAACCGAAGTTTATCTTCAGGATATTATACAAGTACCTGATGGAGGTTATGCAGCCGTTGGTAACTATTATAATGGTAATTATACTTCTGGATTGTTTAGATTAGATAGTATTGGAAACTTGCTTTGGTATCAGAATATCGCTAGTTCCGGTTCAGCTCAACCTTTGGTTGTTTTGAATACCGTTGATAAAGGATTTTTAATCTGTTACGGTTCATCCGGGAATGTTTCGTCCTGGAAAACTGAAAATGCAATGGGCGGAAGTGATATTTGGTTGGTGAAAGTAGATAGTCTTGGTAGTTATGTTTGGGATAATACAATTGGAGGAACACATAGTGATGGTCCATCTGATATGTGTTTAAGTCCAACGGGAGAAATTTATATAGTAGGAGCTACAAGTTCGAATATTGGTTTTGACAAAAGTGAAAGATGCCGAGGTAGCGCGGATGCGTGGATAGTAAAATTGTCAGCAAACGGTGTAAAATTATGGGATAAAACAGTTGGGGTTGACCATATAGACAAAGGAGCAGGGATCGGACTTCTTCCTAATAGTGATTTGTTGGTAGTAGCTTCTAGCTATTCTGAAAAAGGATTTGATCGGGCAATTTTCAGGAGATCGTACTCTGATAGTTGGTTGTTTACTCTTACAGAAAACTTTAACGAAATTACCGGAAATGTTTTTACAGATATGAATCTGAATTTAATGAAAGATTCTGGTGATTTTGTTCCTCAAAATTTAAAAATTCAAACTACCGATTCAAATTACCATTCATTTGTTAGCTATGACGGAACTTATAAAATGTTAGTTGCCGATAGCACATACGATTTTTTTACCGAGTCGAATCCTTACTATGGTGTAAATCCTGCTTTGAATACAGCCATATTTACAGGGTTTAAACAGATAGATTCTTTGAATGATTTTATTCTTCATCCCATTATGTTCATTCAAGATCTTAAAATTACTTTAGCACCACCCGCAATGGTTCGTCCAGGATTTAGTGCAACGTATATGATAAGTTGTGAAAATAAAGGTACTGTTCCTGTCCCTGCGCAAATCTATTTCCGACTTTATCCAAATATCTCTTATGTCTCTTCTACATCCATTCCAATTTTGTTGACTTCTGATTCTGTGCTATGGGATATTGGTGTAATCGTTCCTGGGCAAAGTAAAATAATGAGCGTGACCGTTAAATTGGATACCAGTATTCAGGTCGGATCCATTTTAAATTCCTATGCTCGGGCCTTACCCATCGTTACCGATTTTGCGCCCAGTGATAACAATGCTACATGGGAATCGATTGTCAGAGGAAGTTTTGATCCGAATGATATTCTCGTTGATAAACGAACTATTGAATACAACACACTACCCTCAAATCCAATTCTCCGGTATACCATCCGTTTTCAAAATACGGGCAATGCTCCTGCTACCATCGTAAGTGTGATTAATAATCTTCCTTCAAAATTGTTGGATTCTTCTTTTGAGTTTGAGGCGTCCTCTCATCCTGTGAACATAGAGTACACACAAAATTCACGGATGTTAAAGTTTGATTTTCCTGGAATCGTTCTTCCCGATAGCGGCACTAACAATGAACAGTCGATGGGATTTGTGCAGTATTCCATTCGACCACTTACCAATCTTCTGCCGGGCGATACCATCAGAAACAAAGCCTTTATTTATTTTGATTATAATTCCCCTGTCATAACTAACAATGCTGTAACAGCAATTGTACAAACAACATCTATCAACGAATGGGTAGCGAACGGAAAGTTAAATATGTATCCGAATCCTGCAAGAGATGTTTTGAATATTAGTTTACCTGAAAGTGTAAAGCAAGGAATGTTGATGGTTTATGATCTTCAAGGACGTTTGATTTGGAATGAGAAAGTGAATCCGACAAATGAAATTTACAAAATGAGTTTGCTTGCTATTGATCCCGGAATGTATACGATCCTTTATGTTTCTGGTAATAGCCGTTATTCTTCTCGCTTTGTGAAGTTGTAATTTGTATCTGTAGATCGTGTCGACTTTTACCAATGTATTCGACTATAAATGTTTATTTACCGACTAATAAAAAAACAATCCAGATCTTTACTTCGGGGTGGTCGCGAAGCTTCGCGATCGTCTGCCCCGCGTAGTTCGATCAAAATACGAATCAGTAGAGGTCTCAATTAAATGTTCTTACAGCCTGCAGCTTGTAGCTTGCAGCAAAAATAGTATCCGAAGCGAAATTTTCATTTCAACAAAAAATCATTTCTCTCATATCCATTAAAGATTTACCTCGCGATAGCCTCGCGACACCCCTGAAGTACAGTACTACGTACAGACTTCATAGCGCAGCAATTCACCATCCCGATAGCTATCGGGACACCAATTCACCAATCCACCAATTCAAGACGAGAGCCCATTAAACGGATTAAACCTTCTTAAATTCAATCCCGTTCCAACTGCTCTTTGTACCGCTCCGTCGCCAAACTTTTGTCGCATCTTATCCATCGCTTGGTAGAGGTTGATGATCTCTTCCGAATCTTCAAAAAGATTAATTTGATGTCCACCACCCACAAGGTGACTAAAACGAATGCCCATCAATCGCACCAACATTCTTCGCTCATACAGTTTATCGAAAAGTTCTTTTGCTCTCGCAATAAGCGTGTGATCGTTGGACGAGTAGGGGATGCGGCACTGTGTGGTATGGGTATCAAAATTCGAATAACGAATCTTTACGGTAATGCATGCCGTTAGTTTGTTTTCACTGCGCAGATGATACGCTAACTTTTCAACCATCTTCACCAACAACGCTTTTAAGAAAATGATGTCGATGGTGTCACTGTCAAAAGTTTCTTCCGTACTGATGGACTTCCGTTCATTGTAAGGCTCCACCGGATTATTATCGATGCCGTTGGCTTTTTTCCAGAGCGAAATACCCGCTTCACCCAATACTTTTTCCATGAGCTTCACCGGCATCTCTTGCAACGTTTGTACTTTCTCTACACCCATGCTGCGTAAAAGAGTGCAGGTCTTTTCTCCCGCGCCCGGAATTTTTCGCACCGGTAATGGCGCTAGAAAAGGAATTTCCGTTCCCAAATCAATTTTCAATTGTCCGTTCGGTTTGGCTTCTCCCGTGGCAATCTTACTCACCGTTTTGTTTTTGGATAACCCGAAGGAGATGGGAAGATGGGTTTCCTTCATAATTTTTGTCGCAGCTCCGAAGCGAAACTGTAGCATCCATAAAAGCGATCCATCCCACTCAAGTCGATGTAAAACTCATCGATAGAAGACTTCTCATACAAGGGAACTTGCTCGTGGATGATGTCGGTGACCACGCCCGAGTAATGGCTGTAACGTTCGTAATCACCACGAATAATAATCGCATCGGGACAAAGCCTGCGCGCCATCCGAATGGGCATCGCCGAGTGCACACCATACGCCCGAGCCTCATAACTGCAGGCCGCCACCACGCCGCGCTCGCTGCTCCACCCACAATCACGGGCTTGTTAAATAGACCGGGATGCTCTAAGCGTGAGACAGATACGAAGAAACTGTCGAGATCCATATGGACTATTGTGCGTTCGGGGAGGGACATGGGCGGGGAACTTATTTTGGTTACTGCGCAATCATTTGGTAGGACTGCAATATAAACATATATTTGTAAAAATTTCTAGAAAAACATTTTGCAATGAATGAACATACGACAACAAAACAAAACGCAGAGTTTAAACGCAGCGATAGCAACGCTTTCGCAACGGGCGCAGCGAAAACAGAAAATGAGATTGCAACACTGATATTGGATTGTGCATTAGAACTTCATAGGAAGCTGGGACCAGGATTATTGGAAAGTGCATACGAAGCATCATTAATGCATTTATTATTGAAGAAGGGATTATATGCAGAGCATCAAAAGGCTTTGCCATTAGTATATGAAGAAGTGAAACTTGATGCAGGATATCGTGTCGACATACTTGTGGAGAAGAAGGTAATTGTAGAAGTGAAATCCGTTGAAGCATTAAACGAGGTTCACTTAGCGCAAGTAATGACCTATCTAAAATTATCAAAATGTAAATTAGGACTCTTGATAAACTTTAATTCAGTTAAAGTAATGGATGGAGTTCGTAGAGTAGTAAATAAATTATAATTCCATTGCGCCCGCCGCGTTACCGCCGCGTCGCCGCGTTTAAAATTGGTAGCTCATGACATTCAACGCTAACATCAAACTCCTTCGCCAACGCCGTAAGCTCACCCAAGATCATGTATCCGGAGAGCTTGGCATCAGCCGTTCAACCCTCAACAGCTACGAAAACGGTAGCGTACAAAATCCAACCCTGGAGATGCTCCTTGCATTCTCCAAATATTTTCGGGTGAGCATCGATACACTCGTCAAGTTGGATTTAAGTAAGCTGAGTGAATTTCAACTCGGCGAACTCGAGCGTGGCCACGATGTATACGTCACCGGTGCGCGACTCCGTGTGATTGCAACCACGGTCGATAGTAACAACAAAGAAAATATTGAAGTGGTGCCCATCAAAGCAAAAGCCGGATATCAAAATGGATTCGCTGATCCAGAATTTATTCAGAAGTTACCCACGTTTCAACTGCCGATTCTTTTTGGTGATCGCAAGTATAGAATGTTTCAAATTTCTGGTGATTCCATGATGCCCATTCCCGATAAGAGTTGGGTGATTGGTGAGTACGTCGAGAATTTTATGATATTAAAGATGGTGCTGCCTATGTGTTGTTGACACAAGAAGACGGAATTGTTTTTAAAGTGGCGTACAATCAAATCAAGAAGAAGAAAAATTTATTATTGAAATCCCTCAATCCCAATTATGATCCTTACGAAGTACCGGCGACGGATATCCGCGAAGTATGGAAATTTTGTAATTACATCAGCTCCGAACTCCCGGAAGAGTATTGGGCGAAAGATCGCGTATTAAAACGCATCGAAAAAATGGAAGCGGAGATGAAAGATTTAAAAGGGTCGTTTTAAAAAAATCCCATTCCAACCCCATCCCCAACCCCAGCCTAGGGATTAATCCCTAGGCTGGGGATTGAAAGGGTCGTTTTAACACCGTCCGCGGGATGAATCCCACGGACAGTGAATAAAATATTTACGCCTGTTTCAACAATTGTATCTCTGCATGCAATCTCACTTCTTCACTCACCAACACACCACCCGCTTCGGTAGGCGCATTCCAATTTAATCCGAAATCTTTGCGATTGATTTTTCCGTTGATGCTGAATCCCGCTTTTGTATTTCCCCACGGATCTTTGGCAACACCACCGAAGTCAACATCCAATGCAACCGTTTTGGTTACACCATGCAATGTAATATTCGCATGTAGTTTGCGATTTTCACCAGTTCCTTCTAAACCGGTAGCTTCGATAATCATCTCCGGAAATTTTTCAGCATCGAAGAATTCAGCTCCTCTTAAATGCGCATCGCGTTGTTCGCTGTAGGTAGTAATGCTGTTAATATCCGCTGTAAATTTGATGTGCGCATCAGCGAAAGTATCGTCACTCGCTTCTACTTCTACATTAAATTTTTCGAAAGCTCCACTCACATTCGTAATCATTAAGTGTTTTACTTTAAAACCTACTTCGCTATGCGAAAGATCTAAAGCCCATTTTGTTTTTTCAAGTGTAGTTGTCATGATTTTTATTTTTTTAGTTTGTTAATTTATTGATTTTAATTTAAATAATTTGTTTGTACTATTAATCAACTCGAATGCATAAATTGTAAAGATGAAATTTACAAATCCTTTTCATTGTTCTTTAATTCTGAATTCTACATTCTTAATTCTGAATTATTTCTCGAGAAACCCCATCTTCCCCGATTATAAGACAATAAATTCACTGTCTTCGGTAGCTGTTAAGGAAAGTGTTGTACCTTCTTCTTGATACCAAATAAGATGTTGTGGCGTCACTTCAAATCCGTCAGTCATCAATTTTCCTTTTAACGTATATACGCTAGCGTTATATCCTGCCGGAATTTCAATTTCTGTTTTCCATCTTTATCAAGTCTTCCATGCATCACTAATACAGGGTCAATAATTCCGTTCCCGATTTTTGTCCTTTGTAATCGCCCGCAATTAACTTCAATCCGGCATCGCCTTCTTTGATCAATGGAAAATTCTCTCCACGTAAATCTTGATAACGCGGTTCATGTTGCTTCGCCGAACGCGGCAAGTTCACCCACAGCTGTATCAATTCCATCTCTCCGCCTTTTTCTAAAAACGCAGCCGGAACACCTTCCGAATGAATCACGCCTTTTCCAGCGGTCATCCACTGCACATCACCTGCTTTTAAATTTCCAACATTTCCCAAACTATCACGATGTAAAACTTCTCCTTTAAAAAGCAATGTCACGGGCTCAAATCCTTTATGCGGATGTGGTGGAACATAAAATGGTTTTTTAGATGTCACCTGCGCCGGACCAAAGTGATCGAACATGATGAACGGACTAATTTGATCCACAAACTCACTCGGCAAAGGACTCTTTACATAGTTTCCACCACCGATATGCTTTTCCGTTGCGGCAAGAATTTTCTTTACTTTTTCATGATTATGCGTTTTAACGTTTATTGTAGATACAAATGTACGAACATAATTGTTGTATATACATGTTTTTAAACGTTTATCTGTAACATATTATTAATCAGCATTAAATGTTTTCTATTTTGGCCAGGGGCCGATGGGAGTAGTGTAAAAAGGGAACTCCTAAACCTTATTTTAGAACAGAGGAAAAGGGGAATCAGGGTTTTTTAGAAAGCGCAGATCGCAAATTCAATATTCGTTGGAGGTGCAGAATTATCGCTTAAAATAAAATTCGGGTAGAGTCGATTTCGATAAGGTTGAAAGCACCCCACTATATTCAATATCGGCCCTACACGATAAAAAGAAGAGGAATGCGACTGAGAGGTAAGGGGATGTAGGTCGGTATTTTACAACAAACTCATCTTTAAAAACTAAATGATAATTAGTAAAACTATCTTTGCACCACGCTATCTAAACTGTGAAAAACTACTTCCGCCTCATCCGATATATTGGACCTTATAAAAGTCGAGCAATCACTAGCGTATCTTTTAATTTACTAACGGTTGTATTTTCTCTTTTTTCTTTAACGATGATCGTTCCGTTTTTGAATGTCCTTTTTAGTCAAGAAAGGAATTATGTGTTAAGACCTTGGTCGAGTTCGGTGAAGGATTTATTGAATAACTTCAATTATTATTTGAGTGATTTTGTAGTACAACACGGACAATTAGAAGCCTTATCATTTATCAGTTTACTCGTTGTCATTTTGTTTTTCTTGAAAAACATTACTCGTTATATGGCGATGTATTATCTCGTTCCGATACGTAATGGAGTTGTGCGCGATATTCGTCGTGATGTATATTCAAAAATATTAACACTCCCCATCGGTTATTTCACCGACGAGCGCAAAGGCGATATCATGGCACGTGTTACTAACGATGTGCAGGAAGTAGAGTGGGGCATCATGAATTCATTGGAAGCAGCATTTCGCGAACCTCTAAACATTATTATATTTTTAATAACGATGTTTTCAATGAGTCCGGAATTGACGTTGTTTGTTCTCGTTTTATTACCCATCGCCGGATTACTTATCGGACGCATCGGAAAAAGTTTGAAAAGAAATCTTCTCTAGCACAAGGAAAAGTTGGTGAGTTGCTCAGCAATTTGGATGAATCATTGGGCGGATTGAGAATCATCCATGCCTTCACCGCAGAAGAAAAATCGAAAGAGCGTTTTGGAAAAATTAACGAAGGATTGTATCGTATGCTCAATAAACTTGGCAGACGTAGAGATTTAGCTTCTCCGCTCAGCGAATTTTTAGGTGCTGTGGTGTTAACGATTGTAATGTACTTCGGCGGACGATTAGGATTAGGTGTAGAAGCTAACTTAGAACCCTCCGAGTTCATCGCCTTCATTGCTATTTTTTCGCAACTTATTCCACCCGCAAAAGCACTCACTACTGCTTGGTACAATATCCAAAAAGGATTAGCATCAGCAGAAAGAATTTATCATATCCTCGACGCACCAGTCGCGGTGAAGGACATTGAAAATCCGAAGGAAATTAAATCATTCACATCCGGAGTACGTTTTCAAAATGTATCCTTTGCCTACCGAAATGGTGAAGCAGGCTACGTCCTTAAAAATATCAACCTCGACATTCCTCACGGTAAGACGATAGCGTTAGTAGGTCAATCAGGAAGCGGAAAAACGACATTAGCGGATATGCTTCCCCGTTATTATGATCCCAACGAAGGCGAAATTTTAATGGATGGTATTAATATCCGTGAATTGCGCATTTTCGATTTACGTAAATTGTTAGGTGGGGTAACGCAAGAATCGATTCTCTTTAACGATTCTGTATTCAACAATATCGCATTCGGAATCGACAACGCTTCCGAAGCCGATGTGATTCACGCAGCGAAAGTGGCCAACGCGCACGAGTTCATCGCCAACATGCCCGAAGGATATCAAACCAACATCGGTGCTCGTGGAGGAAAACTCAGTGGCGGACAACGTCAGCGCATCAGTATTGCTCGCGCCGTACTAAAGAATCCACCCATTCTCATCCTCGACGAAGCCACCTCTGCCCTCGACACCGAATCGGAACGTCTCGTACAAGATGCACTTACCAACCTCATGAAAGATCGTACCACGTTAGTCATCGCGCATCGTCTCTCCACCATCGTCCACGCCGACCAAATCATCGTCATGAACAAAGCCGAAATTGTAGAAAGAGGAACGCATCAGGAGTTGATAGAGCAGGGTGGGTATTATAAGAAACTATACGAGCTACAAACATTCCAGTGATGCGAAATGCGAATGAACACGTCGCGAGGCTTCGCGATGCGAAACATGCGAAATGCTTGCGCTGAGCCTGCCCTGAGCATAGTCGAGGGGCTTGCCGAGGAGAAAAGCTTGCGCTACGCTTTTTATCGGCGAATTGTTTCAGATTTCTTTTCGAAATGCAGAAATTAATTGCTCGTAATATTTGGACGTAGTGGAATCAAATTTTTATTTACTACCCTTTTGTAAGTAACTTTATCATATCCAAAGTGAATTAAAATTCCAAGATCTAGTTTTAAAGCTGCCATGTATTTTTCGATTTGAATAATGTTATTAAAATGTAGTTGTGGTCGTTTCTTTATTTCAATGACAATAAGTTCTTCAATAACGAAATCGGCGTATCCAATACCAACTGTTTTACCTTCGTATAAAACCTTGGTTCTTACTTGTTCTTTAAACTTTATATTTTGAGATTTTAATTCAATGGCTAAAGCATTTTGGTAAACAGATTCAGGATGACCTCCACCTAATTTATAGTAAACTGCGAAGCATGCTTTCATAATATTGTATGAAAGTTCACGATGAATAATTTTATTCATTGATTTAATTTTTGCAAAACTCCACAACGATTTTTAATTAGTCGTATAATAAATACTTGTACTCGTTTAAATACGGCTACAAGCAATTTTCGATAGTTTTAACCTTTTTCACCCCAAAATCTTCAATTTTTGCTCATATCAATACCTCGCTTTCCATTTTATTTCGCGATTAGGCAAGTACTGCTCGACATTTCGCATTTTTCGTTAACATTTCGCATTTAGTGATCATTCGCATTTCGCATAATTTGCGCATTTCGTGTCGGTATTTCGTGTTCATTCGCATTTCGCGTCATTTAAGCATTTCGCCTCTTTTCGCATCGCGAAGCCTCGCGACGTTTGTTCATTCGCATTCGCGTCATTTAAGCATTTCGCCTCTTTTCGCATCGCGAAGCCTCGCGACGTGTTCATTCGCATTTCGCGTCATTTAAGCATTTCGCCTCTTTTCGCATCGCGAAGCCTCGCGACGTGTTCATTCGCATTTCGCGTCATTTAAGCATTTCGCCTCTTTTCGCAAAATTTTCGCATTTTCGTGTTCATTCGCATTTCGCGTCATTTAGTTTTTCTGTAATTTCATCCCTTCTATGATCACTTCCCCCCCCATCGATTCCGTCTCCATCGAAGAACGTATCGCTCGCTTCACCAAGCGTTCCATCAAGAATGAATCTAAGATGCATGCCTTGAAGTTGGCCATGAGTATGATGGACCTCACCACCCTCGAGGCGAAGGATACTCCTGGAAAGGTGCGCCAGCTATGTGCTAAGGCCATGCGTCCGCACGAAGCAATGCCTGACTTACCTTCAGCCGCTGCGGTTTGTGTTTACCCTACCATGGTGCGTGTTGCGAAGGAAGCTTTAGGTAACAGCGGAGTAAAAGTTGCCGCCGTAGCCACCGCATTTCCCAGTGGAATGAGTACACGGAAAGTGAAACTGGATGAAACCAAATTCGCCGTGAACGAAGGCGCCGATGAAATCGATATGGTCATCTCCCGCGGACATTTTTTGGCCGGAGAATATAATTATGTGTTCGCTGAAATTGCAGCTGTGAAGGAAGCATGCGGAGAAGCTCATCTCAAAGTAATTTTGGAAACAGGAGAGTTGAGCACACTCGACAACGTGCGAAAAGCATCCGACATCGCCATGTATGCTGGTGCCGATTTTATCAAAACCTCTACCGGAAAAGTACAACCTGCTGCTACTTTACCCGTAACCTTGGTGATGCTCAAGCCATCCGCGATTTTTATTACAAAGAAGGAAAGATGATCGGCATGAAACCCGCAGGCGGAATTGCAACAGCGAATTAGCCATTCAATATTTAGTAGTCTTAAATGAAACGCTCGGCGAAGCATGGATGAACCCCAACTATTTCCGCTTCGGTGCTTCCTCATTAGTCAACGATCTATTAATGCAAATTGTAAAACAAACGACAGGAGTATATCAAAGCTGTGATTATTTCTCGAAAGATTAAATTAATTTGAAAATCATGTATGTTGCACTCTCCTTTCCCTAACAGCTAATTTACCATCTGTAGCTTTAGCGAAGGATGGTTTATCCTAAAAATCCGCGTCATCCGCGTTCAAAAGTGCCAGATTAATTTTGCGATTAATAATCATAAAAACCTGTACCGCAGCACTGTGGGATCATCACCAATCAGAATTGATCTATATTCAATCCACCTCGCGAAGCATCGCGACCACCAACTCACCAACTCACCAATTTCGAATCTCTGTTTATGAAAAAAAATTCTCTATTCCTCGTTTTATTTTTATTGATCTGTGTAGTTAAATCAAACGCGCAATCCACCGACAAACAATACAAACAAGTATTGAAAGATTACATCGCTCATAATTATTCAACCATGCTTCGTCATTTAGATAAACTAGATGACAAGTATAAATCGGAAGCCAGTTATCTACAATACAAAGCTATTGCGAACGATAGTCTAGGTGAATACGATGCCGCTGTAAAAGAATACGATGCTTACTTACTTTTGAATGCGAACGACTCCTCTTCCGCATCACGCGTCTTGACTCTCAAACAAATTTTAGTCGTTCGCAGTCGCTGTTTGAAATGTAAGGTACTGGAATTATCACTAAAGAAGCAGTATGCGGACAATGCCAAGGCCGATCCGTTTACAACGCTCCATGCAAAACTTGTAATGGCGATAAGAAATCGGAATGTCCTTCTTGTAGTGGATCTGGAAAAATTCAAGGACAAAATGTACAAGTCGCTTGTAATAAATGTGGAGGTAGAGGAAAGGTCGCCTGTAATCGTTGCAACCAAACTGGACTTATGGAAGAATCCTGTAGAAATTGCTCGGGCGGATTTATTATCGATAAAACAAAGTGTAGCGAGCATCCATAATCAGAAAATGTTATGAGTTTTAAGTCCGAAAACTTATGATAATTTTCTATTTCATTTTTGCTATTGTTATTAGAAACTCGTTTAATTTCAAATGAGATCGAATTTTTTTGCATAACGGCTTTCAGTTCCAATAGCTTTTTCTTCAATTAAATCTAATAGCAATTGTTTTTCATTTTTGCTCCAAGAGTTAATCCCCCCACCGGCATTGAGATAAAGAGCTATTCTTTCGATACCTGATAGAAGTGATAAGTATTTTTTGTCATCCTTAAGTTTTAACTCTTTCCTTAATGCTATCAATGATTGCTGAGTTGCCTTTTTCAGGTCTCCAATAAATTTTTTTCGGATGAAACGAGTAACCGCAGCACCCAGTTGTATGGTGTCGAATTTTGATTTTGAGAGCGAGGTATTTTCTTTAATCGAAAATCCTAATTCTTCTTCTGCCAAAAACTTAAGCGTTTTTGCAGAAGTGCTTTTTATTTTACCTGATTTTAATTTGGCGAATTCTTTTGTAGCTAATGTTTGATGCAATTTAGAAAGGGGTCTGTATCCGAGCTTATAGTAAAACCAGAATGCCCCACTCGCAATTCCTTCGGGGTTACCCCGCCCTACTTGATACGGTTCCGCAATGAAATAATCGGGATTGAATTCTTGAGAATAGACGCGCATGAGTTGTGCAAAGAACCATGTAGATTCACCACCTCGGTACGAAGGAAAAATATTGAGTCCTATCTTAGCCATTGATCCTAGGAGCCATGTTCCTCCGTAAGCATATGGCATCAGATTTTTAAAAGCAAAGAAGCCAATGTATGCGTCTACAGCTTGTCGATGTGGCGAATCTAATCCAAGCAAAACGATATCCAAACCTCTTTCTAATCGATAATAGGTGATATCATTTAGATCCGTGTTTGTCCCCGGATCCGTCTCTCTGTAAAGACTGATAAGCTGGAATCGAATGGAGGTGATGAGCTGTTTTTTCTCTCTTAAAGTTAAAGGAGAAGGAGGCGGCAATGGTGATTTTATGATTTCATCTAAGTTAAATTTCTTTAGCAACTCTTCTTTATGATGAAATTGTGCACGATTCAATCCTTTAATGGTTGACCTGGATGGAAGTGTTGTTAAATCAATTTTAATGTACAATTCCAATTGTTCCATTAGTTGACTAGCGATGCGATTACTTAATTGGGCCTTGGAGAACAATTGAAGTAGAAATTAAGTTGCTTGCATTTATTTTTCCTGCTATCTCCTGCATCCACGAGATTGTGTTTTCAGTTTCTCCATCTGTGTATTGTTCCTTTAATGATAAAGGAAGCAAAGAAGAAATGACAGAACTCAACCTTTCCTCCGGAGCACCAAAACTGTCAAAGCTTACATCTTTAGGATATTCTTTGGCAAGCCATACAACTAATTCGTAACTGAAGATCGCATTCCACACGTCCCAATTACTCCTGATTGTTCAAAGGGGCCCTCTGTTTTTTTTTCTTCGGATTGATTGAAGTATATTATGGTTGATTTTTTTCTGAAGTTGAATCAGTTTTTTAAGAACTTAATGCCCGATGGATGCGCTTTTAGAAAAAGTAATGTCTCATGTAAATTTAGTAAATCAGAATCTGTAAATAGAGTTTCCTCAAGCAAAATTGAGACTAGTCGTTCTTTTTTTTTAAGCGAAGTTGAATCAAAGAAGGCTTTAATCCGAGTTAGTTCTCGGATATCTTTTGGAATTATTCATGGAAAAATAAAATTAATTGCCCTGAAAATTTAATCAATGACAAAAGTCATTTCCGGTAAAAAGTCATAAAAAAGGCGTGAATAAATCACGCCAATCTTTTAATCTCCCTTCGACTAGCTCAGGGAGCACTTTTCGGCAGGCTCAGGAGAATCTATCATCTACCAATTTTCTAGCGAAGTCCAACATTTTAATATTTGAGAGAATTATCTAACTGATTTTCCTTAGTCTATCAATTCTTTGAACAAAAACCAAACTCGCAAATTCACCTCAGAAGTGCACTCCTACCTAAAGACTTCTCAGAGCGCAGCAATTCACCCATGAAGTACAGTGCGTTGCACAGACTTCATGGCGCAGCAATTACCCATGAAGTACAGTGCGTTGCACAGACTTCATGGCGCAATTTACCCATGAAGTTCAGAGCGTTGTACAGACCTCAGAGCGCAGCAATTCACCCATGAAGTACAGTGCGTTGCACAGACTTCATGGCGCAGCAACTACCAACTTGCCAATTTGCAATTTCCTTAATTCCCGCAATCTTCATTCTCGAAAAACTATCATCATCCAACGACTCCAACGCTTTTTCTACAAAGACATTGATATCATTGATGATATAATAGTACGCGCTCGTATTCCAAAGGTCGCGTGCTATGAGTGCTTTCAGTTGGGTGCGGATGAGGCGGTCAGATGTTTTTAAACCTTCTTCGTTTTTCTTGGTTCCTTTTTTTCTCAGCATACTCCACAAATTTGTTGACGAAATCATTGCTAATCACAAATCCTTTTTTGAAAGCATACACATCTTTGTATTGCGCTTTTAAGGAAGCTCGGTTCTCATCTACATACGTTAATGTAAAATCATTCATGGTTCCGCTTCTTCTAATTTCATCGTAATAGCGAGAACTTAAACTCGTATCTAATCCAACAAAGATGTCAGGCATAATACCACCACCACCGTATACTACTCTTCCACCATTGGTTTCGTATTTCAAGGAATCATTGAATGCGATACTGTCGGCGTGATACAATTCACCATGTTCAAATCGCTTGCTCAAATCCAATTCGTAATTTTCGTCACCAGCTTCATACGACTTTTGAATACATCTTCCGCTAGGTGTATGATAACGAGCAATGGTTAATCGAACGGCTGATCCATCAGGAAGCGGATATGGTTTTTGCACCAACCCTTTCGCAAATGTTCTTCTTCCAATAACTAAACCACGGTCCCAATCTTGTATAGCTCCTGAAACAATTTCGCTTGCTGAAGCAGAGCTTTCATCAACCAGCACAATTAATTTTCCCTTCTCCCATCCACCAGTATTCGTTGAATAAGATTCTTGTTTCGGATTATTTCTTCCTTCCGTATAAACGATACGCTTTCCTATCGTTAAAATTCATCGGCTAATTCAATGGCTCTGTTCAAGTATCCACCACCGTTTCCACTTAAGTCTAAAATTAAACTTTGAATATTATTTTTCTCTTTTAAATCTTTAAGCGCATCACGGAATTCATCAACCGTAGTGTCGGCGAAACGAGCGATTTTAATATAGCCAACCCCCGGTGCTGCTTCATAAGAAGCTTCTACGCTATACAATGGAATTTTATCGCGCGTAATATTGAATACAATCAACTCGGGAACATCTCTTCTCGCAATACTCACTTTTACTTTGGTGCCCTTGTCGCCACGAAGTTTTTTGAGTACATCATTATTTTTGATTCCAATTCCAGCAACTGTGGTATCATTAATTAAAACAATCCGATCGCCAGAGCGAATGCCCAACTTTTCACTTGGACCTCCGCTGATGGTTTGCGTTACCATGATGGTGTCATCTAAAATATTGAATTGGATTCCGACGCCTTCAAACTTTCCGACAAGTGGCTCATTCGTTGCCTTTAATTCATCCGCAGGAATGTAAACAGAGTGTGGATCTAAATCTTTTAGCAAGGCACGAATAGCACTTTCTGTAATTTTGTTCTGATCCACAGAATCCACATAGGCATAGCTGACCATGTTCAACAGTGCATCAAACTTTTGAGGATGCCGCTGTATTTTGTGCTACACTTTGTAAACTTAAACTGACGCTAACAGCGACAGTATAAATATTTTTGACCAATTTTTCATTTTCATTATATTCTTCTCTTCTTGGTGTTAATGATTGACGTAAAAATCTCTAAATTATTGTTTGTAGGGATGAACTTTACATTCGATTGGCAAGATAAATAAAGCCACCACAAAAAATGATTGCAGTGGCCCAATTTCTTACAGAAGTCAATTTTATTTTTCTCCCTCAGGAATCATCGTCTCCAAGTCTCTGTCGAAGAGATACATGCCGCCCTTGTCGCCTCCAATTAAATTGAGTTTGTCGAGCAAGTTACGGGCTAAACGCTCCTCTTCAATTTGTTCGAAACATACCACTGTAGGAAGTTGTGAGTAGTATAATCTTTCTCAGCAAGGCAATTATCAACCAATTTATTTATTTCATTGCTCACTTTAACTTCATGTTTCAAGAGTTGTTCAAACACTTCGTTTACATTTTAAAGTTGACAGGTGGGCTCTTCAAGGCGGTAATTGGGACACCCCACCACGTTCATTTACGAATTTGATTAGCTTCAGCATGTGTTGACGCTCTTCGTCACTATGGCGATATAAAAATGCGCTCACACCATTATATCCGGAACGTTCAGCCCAAGAAGCCATCGCAAGGTAAAATTGTGATGAGTCGGATTCCATAGCTATTTGCTGGTTCAGTAATTTTTCTATTTTCTTTGAGATCATGATCGTTTAATTTGATATGTAAATTTAATAGGTTTTAAGTAATAACAACAACTGAAATGCAGGAGAGTTTGGACTGGAGGCTGAAAACTTCGAAAATAGAAGATTATTCTTCTACTTTGGATTCGATTTCAGCAACTATTGAGTACTTTATTAGGCTTAAATAGGGGTCAACCACTTTAAATCGAAATGCAAATGGGAATTTCGAAGTGTTCTTGGTCCATCGAATAAGAAATCACTTGCCCATCAACTTGTAAGGATTTTACTTCATATAAACACCCATTTTTAAGATGCAATTTTGCGTGGTATCAATATCATCGATTCGTGATTGGAGTCCAGTGCCCATAGCTTTCAGTATGGCTTCTTTACGCGTCCAAAGAGTAAAAAAATCTAAATCTGAAGAAATAAATTGTTGTTCGTTGCTGTGAAAATGTAGTTTCGCAATTTCCAGGAATGGTGCTGATGGTCGGATCGTTTCAATATCAATTCCTCCTTCTGCAGGACCGAAATAGAAGACCAAATGTTTACCTGATCGACTCATATTAAAATAAAAGGGTGTGTTCTGTAGTTCAGGTTTGCCGAAGGGGTTTACCGTGAGATGCACATCCTGGAGAAATGTTTAACCAATGTGATAGATATTTTCTTAATAAATGATGCTGGTAAACAAAAGGAGTTTTTGTGTTGCTCAAAAATATAACGAGAAGCCCTGATGGACTCTTCTTCCGTATAATAAATTCTCGGAGAGATTCTGGAAATTTAGTGTGGAGTATAAAACATTGTGAAAACGGATTCAATGTTTCCACTTTATAGCAGCAGAAACAAATGTATTTAACTCCATTGATTTATCGCAATATTTTTCAAGCTCGTCTCCAATTTTTCAGCCAAAAATTCAACATTCGGAGGCCAAAAGATGCTATTGTGATCCCGGGAGCGAATAAAACTTCAACTTTCCCATTCACATAGTGGGACCATCCAAGATCATTATCTTTATTCGTTATTGTAATAACTGTCTTTTGCGCGAACTAATAATATATCCCCATCAAACTCACGAATTTTATAGCTCATAAGTGCATCGTGACACGCTTCTTCAACTCTTCGGAAATAAGCTGCAGATTCTGCTCCGATCATCTCAGTTACTTTATATTTTTCGAGCCATGACTCAATATCATTATTTCTTTCTTGCTGCTTTTTCGCTTCAAAATAACTTTTACCTTCATCTTTGTCTGCTTTGGCCAATTCCACGGCACGTTTCATAAAACGTTCAGCTAATAATTGTACATCTACAATTTGTTTCATTCCTGTAGGTAGAAAATCTTTTTTCTTGGCGGCATCTATATCAAAAAGACACAGAAATCCTATCTCTTGCCCGGCTTCTCTTAACTGAAGAGCCATTTCGTATGCCAGATATCCGCCAAAGGAACCTCCAGCTAAATAATAAGGCCCCTCAGGTTGTACTGCACGAATGGCGTTAATATGATAAGCCGCCATTGTTTTCATCTCGTGGAATGGAGTATCTATTCCATTTAGACCGTATGCCTGAAGTCCATAGCTCGGTTGACTACCTGTTAGACGTTGTCCTAAACCATGGTATTTAAAAACATTTCCGCTAATTCCATGCGCAAAAAATAAGGGTTTGTTAATTCCTCCTTCACGCAAGGACACGATTGGATTCCACACCTTTTCGTCTTCATGTTGTTCATAAAGAGAACTCAATTCTCGAATGGTAGAAGAGGTGAAGAGAACAGCCAAGGGTAATTTTTTTCCTGTTGATTTTTCCAGGTCAACCATTATTTTCACTGCTAAGATAGATGACCTCCGAGTTGAAAAAATTATCATCCAGTCGAATGTTTGGAATTTGAAGTACTTCTTCCCATAAACTAAGAATACTTTTTTGTAACGGAGTTGTGATTCTTCTGCTTGATGAATTTTTTTATATTTGATTGCCCTGGTTGTGTGGCGCTTTTCGATCAATTTTTTCCATTGGGAGTAAGTGGAAAATCTTGCAAGGGGAATCCATATCGCCGGAATCATATATTCAGGCAATTGTTTTCCAATGGAATTTTACACCGACTTTAATCCCTTCTGATGGTTCATTGAAGTTGGTTTAAACCAGGTAACCAAAACATTTGACCAAATGCATCAGGGGAAGTAAGTACGACAGACTGTTAAATTTCTTCACAAGTATTGAGTGCAGTTTCAATCTCTCCTAGTTCAATCCGAAACCCTACTTTAACTTGATGATCAAAACGATTTAGGAAATAAAGGTATCCTGACAGATCCATCATCACTCGGTCTCCAGTTTTGTAAACCATACCTTCACCATCTGGTGATGGAATAAATTTTTCACGTGTCAAGCTAAGCGCGATTTAAATACCCGGCAGAAACACCCTCACCGCCAATCCATAGCTCTCCAGAAACGCCAACAGGGCAAGGCTGGCCATGTTCATTCATGATGAATGTTTTTGTGTTGGCTAAGGTTTTCCAATGGAAAGGATTCCGTCACGTTGTCGGTTTAATGTATGATCTGTAACAAGGGGAGACCGTCGACCATATCGTGATTTTCTGTGGGGCAAAATAAATATCCAGACATCACGATTGCAGGATAAAAGTTTTTGAAGTTCTACACGCAATGCTTCACCACCACAAAGTACGGCAAGGTCCTTTTTCCTTCCCATCCGCCCGTGAAAAGGAGGTCGTGGGTTGCGGGAGTAGCTTGTATAAATCGAATAGCTTTCTGGTCAATATAATTACTTAACCATCGAGGATCCATCGCTTGTGTTTTATTTGCAAGATGCAATCCTGCCTCATGCACACACATGAAAAATTCCAACACACGGAAATGTCAGAACGAAATGGTGGAAACCGATAAGAATCTCTCTTCTCGATCAACCCCATTTTCCGGAGCAAGATCATTTGTAGTAAACCATCGCAGAAATATGTCGAACAGCAACGCCTTTTGGGTTTTCCTGTGGATCCAGAGGTGTAAAGTGCTATGCCAATGTATCCAGAATTAACTTCCTTTGGTATATCCACACTACCGTTG